>NZ_LATZ01000005.1 GCF_000981385.1 Bacillus sp. SA1-12 | reverse complement strand
GTGGGCTTAAAAGTTTATATCAAAGATATGAATTTCTACGTCAAACTTAATTGAACCGCCGTATACCGAACGGTACGTACGGTGGTGTGAGAGGTCGGGGGTTAGTCACCCCCTCCTACTCGATTAGTTCTTATATTTAAGTTAGGGATGAAAAGAATGAGATACTGGCTACTAAAGACGATTTATTTTTGTATTTCTTTAAGTGTTGCCTCATTGCAATTTTTAAATTTGTATTATTCTCAGATTGGGTTAACTACGGGGGAAATAGGAGCTCTATTTGCGGTAGGTCCCCTCGTGATGGTCTTGACCCAGCCTGTATGGGGGATGCTTACTGACTTTTGGAATAAACCAAAATGGATATTATTGATTACGATTGTAGGCTCTGCCATAACTGCAATGTTTTTTCCGCAAATGGAGACATTTCAAGATTTACTCATTCTAAACATTGTCTATTCTTTCTTTGTTAGTGCCACAGGACCAATTGCTGATAGTATTGCTTTAGGAATATTAGAGGACCGAAATGATTTTGGGAAAATAAGACTCTACGGTTCATTAGGTTATGCAATTGGAGCGATAACCATCGGTCGTCTTCTTGATTATGTTGGGCTGGATTGGATGTTTTATTTTTATACTTTTTCTCTCATCATCACTTTATTACTAGCAATGAACATTCCTGCGAAAACAGGAAGCAAAAAGCATTTTCGTTTGAAAGAAGCACTCGGATTATTCAAGAACCCATCATTTATTACCTTTTTACTATTCAATTTTTTATTGCAGCTGACGGTTTTTGCTAACAATTCCTTTTATGCCATCCACCTTGAAAGTTTTGGCGCCACTATTACTCTTGTAGGCCTTGCGTTATTAATTAAGTCAATTTTGGAAATCCCGTTCTTTGCTATTTCAAGTTATTTGATTCGGAAGTTTTCCTATGCGCTGCTTTTATCAATCGCTACGGTATTCTATGCCGCCAGATGGTTGATCTTAGGATACAGTGATCAGTTAGATGTATTAATATGGTCACAGATCCTATTGAGCCTTTCATTCAGTATTCACTGTCTTGCTTCTGTTGCCTATGTGGACTTTATTACACCCCCTGATTACCGTGCAACAGGTCAAACCATTTATTGGGCCGTGACATTTGGATTTGGAGGGCTTGTGGGCAATATTTTAGCAGGATGGCTCTTAAAAAGTTATTCGATTGAATCTATGTATAAAATAGCTGCCCTATTAGCTATGCTTAGCATTGTATTTTTATGGATCAAGGCTAAGGATCAGAGAGTAAAAACGGCAGCAGAAAGTTCAATGGAGGTATAGAAATGGTTGAAATTCGACAGCTTCAAAAACAGGATCGAGAGGCAGCAATTGCACTCTCAAACCAAACGTTTCGCGATGATGAACAAACATCAATGGTAGATGCATTTCCATTGATGTTTTCGCCGGGCAACATCGAACAATCCATTGGGGCATTCGCAGAGGGTGAATTAGTATCGTTTATGGGAATTGTGCCAGCCTTTATAAGGATAGGAACAGCAAAGGTAGCTATTTATTCGTTAGGATCAGTTTGCACAGCGGAAGAGCACCGGAATAAAGGATATGCCAGCCAAATTCTGGACAAAGTGTTTCAGTACTTGAAAACAACTGATGCGGCATTGCTCCTTGTATCAGGAGACAGGTCATTATATACCCGTGCAGATTGCTGTTATTTCGGCAATAGTAAACGGTATCTGGTCAATGGAAAAAATGCGAAATATAATCACAACATTAGGGAAATGAGAGAAGGAGACCTGTTAAGTTTGGTTCATCTTGCACAACAAAGACCAATTCGGTATGACCAAAGTGTCAGTGATTTTCAAACGCTGTTACAAGCTGAAGCCTTCGCAAGCTGCTTGAAGTTAACCCACAAGACATTAATTATGGAGGAAAACGGAGAGCTCACGAGCTTTTTAGTCCTCGGTATCCCAAATCAAACCGGGAAATCCATTGCCATTGAGTGGGCCGGCAATCCCAATGAAATCACTCAATTATTAGCATATGCAGCAAAAAAATATGAACTAGAGGAAATCGAAGTTCCAATACCATGGCATGATCAGGAACTTCAAAAGGAATTGCATGATGCTCCATTTAAGAGTGAAAAAAACCAGGGAACCATTTATATAATTGACCCGGAACGTCTAGTAAAACAGCTTGCTCCTTTCTTAAAAACGAAGCTGGAGGAACCAATTCAATGTAAAAGTATCCAAGATGGGATGATTGAAGTAGGCATAGGCACTCATAAGGCCATTTTAACTAAGGCCGATTTTATATCGGTTTTATTTGATCCAGAACCAAATAACGAAAAAAATAAAGAGTTGCAGAAAGAATCACAAGGAGTCTTTCCTCTTCCATTTCCATATACAGCGGGACTGAATTATGTATAGTTATCACAAACAGAGATCTTTCGCGAAAATAAAAAAGTGCCTGACTTTAACCAGGCACTTTTCGTTATGTTTAGTTTAACAACAGCGTCAACATCGCAGTTAAAAAGGCTGTTGCCACAGGTAATGAAACATATAAAATCGTTCGGTTTCTTTTTTTCATTCTTTCTATTTCCTCGGGTGTTGCCCAATGATCTTTTGACATCAATATTTTCCCCTTTTATCCTTGATGGTAGCTGGCTGGCTTTGCGTAAGACAGAGGACCTTGTAGTTTTACGTCATCACCTTTCAATGATTTTGCCGTTATTTATAGGATCGGGTTGAATTATGTCGATTTTAATAGGTCTTTTGAACTATTTTATCGTTCGTTATCGTTAATAGGAAACGACCTTTGGTTAAAAAGCATTACTTTTTAAAGAATAGATTTGCTCTCCAGTAAAATACTATAAAAAAATGAGATGGAGTTACGGCAATGAAAACCATTAAACCAAAGAAATTAAGTTCAAGTAGAGCAGATCTAAACCAAAAGCTGACATCAGCAGAAATGGGAAAGCTTTGGGCAACTTATATGGGGAACAGCATGTCAAAATGTGTATTAAAGTATTTCCTGCAGCATGTAGAGGATGAGGAAATAAAAGCACTAGTAGAGCACGCATTGGCCTTAAGTGAGGAGATCTTCCAGGCCATCACAGACATTTTTGAGAAAGAGGACTTTCCGCTCCCTATTGGTTTTACAGATAATGATGTAAATCTTGGAGCACCACGGCTATTTGAAGATCCGTTTTATGTTCATTATTTGAAATATGCCGCTAAAGCGGGAATGAGCCTCTATAATGTAGCGGTTCCATTGGTTTACAGAAGGGATGTAAGAGACTTATATCTCTTTTGTATGAATAAGACGATGGAATTAATGGAACAAATCAAGGATTTATTGATGAATAAAGGATTGATTATAAAACCGCCACTTATTCCAGTTCCTGATAAAGCAGAATTTGTTCATAAGGATTTTTTAAATGGTTTCTTTGGCCATGTGCGACCTTTGCATGCATTAGAAATTGCCCATTTTTATGACAATATCGAGAATAACGTCACAAGCAGAGCATTAATCATGGCATTTAGCCAAGTGGCAAAGTCCAACAAAATTAGGGATTGGTTAATCAGAGGAATGGAGATTACCACGAAAACTATTCAAAATTATATGGAGGAATTGCAGGATGAAAACTTGCCTGCGCCGTCCTTTCTTGACCATTTAGTCACAACATCGACCAATGCTCCTTTCTCAGACAAACTGATGATCTTCCATAAAGTCGATATGTTCTCCATGAAAATCCGAGCATTCGGAAATTCAGTAGCTGTAAACGGAAGACACGATATAGGCATGATTTATACAAAGTCATTAATCAATACCTCCTTATATGTAGATGAAGGAGCAAAAATAATGATTGAAAAAGGCTGGTTTGAAAAACCGCCGCATGCAGCAGATAGAGAGGAATTAAGATCGGAATAGGTTTAATTAGAAGGCCATTGAACGAGCACCAAGGAGAATAAACCTTTGATTGTAAGGGAGAGTATTCTCCCTTTTTTTAGTGGTGTGGCTATTGGAACTTTCAAAAGGGTAAAAAGATAGTAATTGAGGTGAGAAGAGCCTTCATAAGGTGGATGAGGCCAAAAGCAGGTGAAAGAGTGAGCGAAAAGTCTTTCATAAGGTCGATGAGGGCCAAAAGCAGGTAAAAGAGTAAGCGAAAAGTCTTTGATAGGGCCTATGAAGTCCAAAAGCAGGTGAAAGAGCAAGGGAAAAGTCTCTCATAAGGCCGCTGAGAGCTAAAGGAAAGCAATTGCTAAAGAGAAAAGTCCTTCATTTAATATATGAAGGACAAACTGAGTAAGTAACAGGAAAAGATCTATATAAAGTTTTAAAGAATAAAGAGTAAAAAGGAATTCAATTTTTTTATTCGTAGTAAGAACATCTATGAGCCCCTGACTTTTTATAGTTCTTTTCTAGAATTTCTTTTATCCTCTTTTTAGACTCCACCACCTTACACCAATCCTGAATGACATTAGTTGTCATTTTTCGTTCAGGAAAAAGAAGCTTAAATTCCTTCACACTCCGCATGACGGCAGTTGCAACCACTTCTTCATGACCGCATTCCTTGCAAACACATTTTCTTCCCTCGATAGAAATTGAAAATGAAGTGCATGCTGCACAAGTGATTCCTTTTCGCAGCTGATCATAATCATAATGCGGTAACAGCTTAAAAGGAGACTCATTAATATGCAGTGAGAGTAAATTTTCTGCAAGCATTTTGTCCTTTCTATTTAACTTTTTATCTATCTTATTAAAATTTTTAAAATAGCGATTGATCTGAGATGGAAAAATAAATGGCTTGTCGAGAGGTGCTTGGTATAAGGTGAATTCGGGGTTGATAAAAACGACCGAAGCAATAACAGAAGAATGAAATCCAAGGCTTTGGAGTAGCTGGCGCAGCATGGTCTCGCTTCTACTTAATTGGTTTAGCGGATTATTAAGTTCAGATTTAGATTTCTTGTATAATTTATCAGATTCGTAATAATAATCTCCTTCATAATTTTTTACTTCAAAAAAATAGACAGTTTCTGAAATGATAAGTAGTGCGTCAATTTGAAAGATGGTGTTATTTTGTTTTAACAGCAAATCATTTAAGATCAAGCATTCACACTGCAGATTATCCGTCAATGAATCAAATAGAATCTCCCCCTCGTAGCCCTTTTTAAGGTTGAAATAATGCTGTTTCTCATTTTCAGCCAATTTCATTCGTGTATGTAAGGACTTTAGAGTTTGTAAATCAACAGATTCTGTACGAGCCTTAAAAGGCATAGTCCACTTCCTTTCATCTTGTGAAATTTTCCACTTTATCACATTTATTATAAAGGTGTGTCTATTTGAAGTGAATATTTCATATTAAAAAGTAATTTTCACCAAAAGCAAATGATTGCATTTCAAACGTCCATCTGCTAAAATCGTTTCATAGCTAACGATTATGAAAATTCGCGAGGTGATGAACATCCATTCGTTTAACGAAGCGGGAGAGTTGCTTCCCGAAGAGATCGATACAATCAATCTTCTAACGAAAACGCCTATTAGCTCGCTAAACCTAGATGCCATTGCCGTTGTGACAAATATGTACCGGATCGCACAAGGCTTAAGAAATAAGATGGAACGTGAAGTGCTAGTTGAATACGGGTTATCCTGGACATCCTTTTCCATCCTTTATGATTTGTGGATCTGGAATTCGGTTGAAACAAAAAAATTAGCCGAGTCAGCCGGTGTAACAAAAGCAACAGTGAGTAACATTACGAATACACTGGAGCGAAAGGAATTGTGTTATCGAAAGGTGGATAACAGGGACCGAAGAATCACATTTGTGACGATAACGGACAAAGGCAAGCAGGTAATGGAAGAGCTGTATCCGAGGTTTCATCAAGGTGAAGCGGAGATTGTCTCCGGTTTGACGCTTGAAGAGCAAAAAGGCATGGCAGCATTGCTAAGAAGAGTCATTAGAGAAAATCAGTTTTAATTTCATAAGGATAAAAGCGTAGAGAGGAAAACAAGTAGTTGTTATCTCCCTGTAATCAGAGAGTCGATGGATGGTGTGAATCGACACAAAGATAACACGAAATACACGCCTTGAGCTTTCTTTGCGAATTGCCGCAAGGAACGGGTTGACCGTTAATCGTAGAGCGGAAGAATCATATTCTTCAATAAGGGTGGTACCGCGTGTAAAAGTTTAACCACGTCCCTTTTTCGGGATGTGGTTTTTTTGTATTTATTTTTAGGAGGGAATATAATGAGCAGTTTACTAGAACGATTAACCGATGAACAGCGAAGTGAAGTCCAAAGGCAAATGGCGATTTACAGCCAAGGTGTACAGGAAATCATTCCAAGTGAAGAATTAGAAAAGAAAGTAGCAGCATCCTTGCTTGAAAACCGGCCATTAAAAATAAAGCTTGGCTTAGACCCATCAGCTCCAGATGTACATCTCGGTCATACGGTTGTGTTAAATAAGTTAAGGCAATTTCAAGAAAATGGCCATATTATTCAACTGATAATCGGTGACTTTACAGGGAAAATTGGTGATCCGACAGGAAAGTCCGTTGCGAGAAAGCAATTAACGGATGAAGAGGTTCAGCACAATGCTAAGACCTACTTTGAACAATTTTCAAAGATTATCGATATGTCAAAAGTTGAGCTGCATTACAATTCTAAGTGGCTGTCTAAGTTGAATTTTGAGGATGTTATTCAATTAGCGGGAAAAATAACCGTTGCCAGACTTTTAGAAAGGGATGACTTTGAAGAACGTATTGCATTCGGAAAACCGATTTCGCTGCATGAATTTTTCTACCCGTTAATGCAAGGGTATGATTCGGTTGAATTGGAATGTGATATTGAGCTTGGCGGGACAGATCAGCATTTTAACATCTTGATGGGACGGCATTTTCAAGAGAAATTCGGAAAAGAAAAGCAAGTTGCACTTTTAATGCCCTTACTAGAGGGACTCGACGGTGTAGAGAAAATGTCAAAATCAAAGAAAAATTACATTGGCATCGACGAAAGCCCGCAAGAGATGTACGGTAAAGCAATGTCCATTCCAGACGAATTAATGATGAAATACTTTGAATTGGTAACAGATTGTACACCCAAGCAAATTCAAACCATTGAAGAAGAATTAAATACAGGAAAACTGCATCCTAGAGATGCGAAAATGGTTCTAAGCAAAACAATCGTCCGTATGTACCATGGTCAAGAAGCTGCAGAAAAAGCAGAACAGCATTTTGTATCCGTCTTTCAACAAAGGACATTACCCGATGAGATGCCGGTGGCTGAATGGAAAGGAACGAATGAAACATCAATCATTGACTTGCTTATTTCCTTAAACATGTTCACATCAAAAAGCGAAGCGCGGAGAATGATTGAAAATAGGGGGGTTCAATTAAATGGTAACAAGGTAGAGGATACAAAACTAATGGTTACCGTTGCAAATGATTTAATCGTACAGGTAGGGAAGCGGAAATTTGTGAAAATAAAGATGTAGAGAATAAACACGAAAAAGGATCTTCATGAAGATCCTTTTTCGTGTTGGACATTTCCGTACTGTGGAGCATTTCTGTTTATTTAACTTCTCCGTTAAAACAATATTAATCGTTGCCGCCAAAGCCGCCATAACCGCCGCCGTAACCGCCACCAGGGCCGCCGCCATAACCGCCGCCGTAGCCGCCGCCAGGGCCGCCGCCATAACCGCCGCCAAAGCCGCCACCAGGACCACCGCCGTAACCGCCGCCAGGGCCGCAACGGTAAACCCATCTGCATTCACGAACCCAACGACAACGAGGTCGAGGAGGATAGTAACCCTGTCCGTATCCTTGTCCGTAACCCTGTCCTCCCATTGGCTGCCCAAACTGCTGTCCTAACGGCTGTTGTCTATCAAGGTCTTCAATTTGATTTAGATCGTCGAGATTCATTTCAGGATGATCGTAGTAATACAATAAAAACACTCCTTTTTAAGTAAAAAGATTTTAGGAATCTGTTCTAAACAATTACACTATATGCTAAAAGTATGAATAATTATGGGTTTTCGCCTAGGAGATAAGCCTGAATTTAGGTATTTAACTAATGGGGATTTTTTCCGCTAAAAACGTAAATAAATTTGATAGAGTATGAGGGTTGTTAGGGCAACTCTATTATTTAGGAATCAGTATTACGGACATTTGTGTTCGGTTTTGTTCACTTTTATCCTTGGTTGGAAGTCTGAATTGCGAATGTCTAAATATTTATAAAAAATTCAATAGAAACCATTGACCTAAATCGCTATCATCAGTATAATCAAAAACAAAAAGGGAAATAAACAAACATAAATGGATTTAAACAGAAAAATATAAACGTTTTGTGTTAAGTCTAAACGAGCGCAGCCTTAGGTAAGAGAATGTCTACTTTTATGTAACGATAATGAAACAACTCTAGTGAAAAATGAAAGGCTTTTCAAATGGTAGAGTATGTGTTACAACATGTAAGACATAAAGTAAAACAGAGTTGCAGCTTCATAGATAGACGAGGGTAAAAATTGTAGATGTGAAGCAGCACTTTAGGTATTTCCTATCCATCTAATCATACACCGACTTGAAAGCGGTTTAGCTTGTCCATTTGTTTGTGGAATCGATACCTTATGGAATCGTTCTCTTAAAGTAAAATACAGTGTGATTCGCATTTCATTTTTACAGACAATCATTAAATATGACGTAACAAAAAGGAAAACGAACAAAAAACAGATAAGGTTACCTCTTTTTGAAAACGTTTTTAATAAAGGGGTATGAGGAGGTTTTGGAAATGAAGGATAGAAAAATTAAGTTAGTAAACTATGTTGCATACGGGTCTACTGATTTCCTGGGTGCAGGTGCTTTTGCGTTAACAGCAGCTTGGTTGCTCTATTTTTATACGACTTTCTGCGGGTTGACACCTGTTCAGGCTGGTTCGATTTTTGCGATTGCGCGTTTTGTCGATGCTATTGCAGCACCTGTTATGGGGTACATAACCGATAATTTTCATAAAACCAAATTAGGCAGAAAATTTGGCAGAAGAAGGTTTTTCTTATTAATTTCAATTCCTTTAGTGATTAGTTATACCTTTATTTGGGTCAGCGGGATGAGCTATTGGTATTATTTACTCACCTATATTGTATTTGAGATCGTTTATACAATGGTGTTAATCCCATATGAAACATTAGCTGCAGAGATGACATCAGACTATAAGAAACGCTCAAGATTTACTGGTGCTCGTATGTTTACCGCTCAGTTATCTGCGGTTTTTGCTGCATTTATTCCTGGCAGATTAGTTGAGGCGCTTGGCAAAGATGATCCAGCAACGTTCCTTTACACTGGCGGAATCTTTACCGTTATCTTTATTTGTGTATTAGCATTTGTTTATAAATTTACTTGGGAGAGACCTTTGGAAGATATTTTGCGTGAAGAGGGAGATGAGGAAAAGCTTCCATTCCTTGAAAACGTGAAAAAGGTCTATGTCGATTTATTATCGACATTAAGAGTCAGAACCTTCAGACAGCACTTAGGGATGTATTTAGGTGCCTATTTAAGTCAGGATGTCTTTAACGCTGTATTTACGTATTTTATTATTTTTTCACTCGCTCAAGATGCCATTGTTGCATCCAACTTGATGACGGTCATGTATTTATTGCAAATTCTTGGTGTCTGGTTAGCCATGTCGATCACCATCAAATTAAATCCTGCTCCGGCTTACCGGGTGGCCATTTTGCTCTTTATGGCAGGAGTTATTGGTTATTTAACCGTATATTACGCGAATCCTTCCAATTTAATGGTGATGCTATTTATCTTAATCGGTGTTGCAGGACTTGGCCGGGGAGGTTTAAATTACATCCCATGGAATAACTATTCCTTTATTCCAGATATTGATGAAGTCCTAACCGGTCAAAGAAGAGAAGGCGTGTTTGCCGGCATGATGACCTTTATCCGCAAAGCATCACAGGCACTTGCGATCTTCCTTGTGGGTGTTATTTTGGAACAAGCAGGATTTGTGTCAGGTGAAACAGCTCAATCACAATCGGCGCTGAATGCCATTATGGCGATTCTTACAATTGGAACATTGCTCTTCCTTCTTGTTGGCTTATTCATCTCGTATCGATACAAATTAACAAAGGAATCACATACGATTTTGTTAAATGAAATTGATCGTCTAAAAGCTGGCGGAGCGTTGAATAATATGGACAGCAAGACTCGTTCAGTGGTCGAGCAGTTAACAGGCTGGAAATCGATGCAATTATGGGGTAACAATCCTGTTGGATATAAAAATAAAGTGAACTTTAAAAACCTTGGAGATGAAAGAAAGATAAAGACAAGTTAAATTTTAAGGGTTTTCCGAAGAATTGATTGAAAGGGTTTACCTGCGCGGTTGGCAGTAAACCGAAATAAGAAGGGAAAGAGGATCTTTGACAGGAGATCCTCTTTTCTTTTCTAACGCAAAGAAGATGTTTTCACACAAGAACATTAATGTGAGTTCTTTGTATTCCAATATGTTTTCTTTTTTATAAATTTTAAATGCCAGGGCAATACAAATGCATACACAACAAAAAAGATCGGAATCGCATACCATGTTTGCCAGTTATTCAATTTCATGATGCCAACCTTTACGGCCAGCCAATTTAATAAATACGAGATGAGCGTAAAAGCAATGATATAGGTCCATTTTTTATCTTCATTATAATAATTGATAAATATAATGGCGATTAATCCTGGAATGATGCCATACAGAAACAGTTCTGGCACTGCGGTCACTTTTCCGCTTCCTACATTAAAAAAGTCAAGCGGATCACCTAATGTCATATCCACTGTCCAAACGATGTATCCAATAATACCAAACGTAGTATAGATTTCTTGTTTGCTTAATCTCTTTGGCATGACCAATATGATAACGAATAGAATCAGACTAAGAGTGATCGGGTACCAGAGCCCCTTGCTCATGATGTCAAAATTAGGTTTCATTACTAAATCCCTCTTTATAGTTTGTGTTGTTTAAAAAAGAAGTTTAGCTACTTCAAAGGAAACGGAGTCTATATAAGCATTTGAGTTGTCTCCCGGATATGAAATAGTATTGACCATAATTTATGTTACTAACTCTTCATTTACTTATTTTTTTATTCTCCCTTGAATAACTGCACGATTAAAAATCCACCAGTCAAACAAAAAAACGCTTTCAATATTCTATGATCCTGCTAAACTAAATGATAGAAAAGGAAGTGGGGGGCAGTCCCCACAAAGGGAGGAAACAGACTATGTATACAATCGGAATCGATCTAGGCGGCACGAACCTGCGCATTGGCCTTTTTAATGAGCAGGGAGAAATCATTGAGGAGTATAGCCGTCCAACGGAGGCGGAAAAGGGGCCGGAATTTGCGATAAACAATATGGCGGAAGTCATCGGCCAGTTAAAAGCGAACTATGAGATAAAAGCAGTGGGCATCGGCTCTCCGGGACCGCTCAATCCCCATGAAGGAATCATCATTGAACCGCCAAATCTTCCAGGCTGGGTGAATGTCCCGCTAGTAAAAATCCTTGAAGAAAAAACGGGGCTGCCTGTTAAATTGGAAAATGACGCAAATGCAGCAGCTCTTGCAGAAGCGACTCTTGGCGCAGGAAAGGGAGCGGGCAGTGTCTTTTTCATTACAGTTAGCACCGGTGTTGGCGGCGGTTATGTCATAGGCGGCCAGGTTGTGTCAGGTGCCCAGGGCAATTGCGGTGAGATCGGCAATATGATTGTTAACCCTGATCCGAATGCCTACCAAGGCCCGGGCTTAAACAGGGGGGCATTAGAAGGGCTGGCAAGCGGTACAGCGATCGGCCGAATCGGACAAGAGCGCTTAGGCATAACAAGCGGTGCCCAGGGTGTCTTCCAGCTGGCTGAGCAAGGTGACAAGTCGGCCCAGGAAATTCTAGACGAAACGATTAACTACCTTGCGATCGGCTTGGCGAATATCGTTCATACGGTAAATCCAGAAGTGCTTGTGATCGGCGGCGGTGTGATGAAATCCAAGAATCTCATCCTAGAACCGTTAATTGAGAAAACAAAGCAGTATTTGTATCCGAGCTTAAGAGATTCTTTCATTTTAAGACCAGCCTTACTTGATCAAAAGGCCGGGCTTATCGGTGCAGGGCTTTTGCCAAGAGGATGACAACTATGAAAGTGGGAGGGAGAGATCTGCCTCTCTCTCATATTGATAGTAAGGAATACATGAGCAACATCAATCTCAAAAACTTCTAATCAGATCGAAGGTTGCTAGAATAACCTCAGGTATTCAGTTTCACCCTTTCGAAGCTGCAAGATTCAGTGTAGGAAAAACAAAAACAGGAACCATTTTCTTTGAAAAGAAAAATGGTTCCTGTTTTTCATCTGTTATTTTTTGTCTTGGAACAGTCCTGCCGGGATTTTAGCATCCCAATTTTCTGGAAGATCCAGACGCAGAGCATGGGCTGCAACGGCAGCAGTATCCATGTTTTCTACATCAGACAACACGGTGCCAGGAGTAATCGACTTTCCTTTGGCCGTCCAGAAAATGGTCTGTTCTTCTGGGGAGGAACCACCATGACCAGTACCTTTTCCGCCATGATCTGTTGTAACGATAAGCAGAGTATCCTCCATCAGTTCTTCTTCTTCTAAAGCTTGGACTATTTGCCCAACATGCTGATCAGCTTTTTGTAAAGCCTCATACCATTTCTGGCTGCCATAGCCATAGTTGTGACCTGCACCATCCACTTCATCCAAATGGACAAAAATATGACGGCTGTTCTTACCTTCTGCTTTGATATAGTCAACCGTTTTTTGTGTCGTATTAGTATCGTTACCGCCATTTACTTTATAAGCACCTGCAGAATCTTCAATAATTCCTTTGTTGATCGGAGACCATGTAGTAAAGGAAGCTTGATTAAGCATAGGGCGCTCTTGTTTCAGCAATTTCATATAAGATGGATAAGGATTCTTTTCAGGATAAGGTTTATCTACATTTCCGTTGTTTAGACCATGTGTTGAAGGGACAACCCCATGCAGCATGGATCCCCAGTTTTGTCCGCTAATCGTCGGCATCATTGCTTTTGCTTCATATGTTCCAGCGCCTTCACTCATTAGCTTTTGTATATTTGTTGCGTTTGCTTGCGGGTCTTTTACCCCATTCCCAGCTCCATCAATTCCAATAAATACAACGCGCTTGTATAGAAAATCATTTTTATAAGGAGCCAGCTTCTCTTTCATAAGCTGTGCATCAGTGTGATCGACTTTTTTGTCATCATTAATATCCGCTTTTTGAGCTCGCTTCCAACGGTTGTCACCTTCGTGGCTATTCTGATTTTTCAAGACGAGGTTCAGATCCTCTTTCGTTAGCAACCCATCTCCTGATACATCGATAGAATTCGAAACATGTACCTTGACTGTCGCTGTTTTACCACCATCAATGGATTTAACGGTGATTGTTGCGTCGCCAGGCTTTCCAGCAATAACCGTTGGCCGTTCGTTGATCATTTCCACCTTTGCGACCTCTTCATCACTGGAGATCCATTCCACCTTTTTATCCGTCGCATCTATTGGGGAAACAGTGACCGTTAGCGGCATAGGTGCACCTGATTTCAAGTTGAGTTCTGTCTGATCCAATGAGACGGATTCAACTGGAGTCGGTGGAAGCGGAGGAGCACTATCGTACATCGCTCGGACTTCGGTTTCGCTCAAGACATTACGATAAATCTGCATGTCATCAATCTGTGCAGTCAGAGTTGAACCATATTTTCCTGTACCATCCTGACCAATTTTCGTTGTATAGGAGGAATCGAGCGTTCCTTTCATTCCAGAGATATCGACTGTTTTCACCAGGCTTCCATCTTTATAAAAGCGGGCGCTTCCATTATTTCGATCATGTGTAACAACGATATGATGCCAGTAATTATCTGCTACATTCGGCATGTGGTAATCCAGCCTGCTGCTTTGAGATGTTTTGTAATTCCATATAAGATTACCTGAACCGTTTAACGCTAAAATCCAGCCGGTGTTGCTACCAGAGTTCCAGTTCTTATTTGAAATGATCGATGGGTCACCACTGATTCCTTCTGATTTGATCCAAAAGGCAACAGAAAAATCAGTACTTTCACCAAATCGGAACTCGTCACGATTGCCAAGGTCCACATATTGTCCCGGGGATTTAAAACGGATGGCTTGTTCGATACGTCCCTGAACAAATTCCGGATTGCCGAAAACCGAGGTGGTTACAGCGCTGGCAGAGCTATCATTCGCATTGTTGTCGAATGGTAAGTTGAGAACGGTTTCTTCACTAGCATATGCAACCGTTGACATAGGGTGGGATAAAACATTGTACGGGATATCTGTACCAGTTGCTGCAAACGACATGGCCATTGTAAGAGTTGTACCTACGACTACTTTTTTTAACAGGTTAGATTTCATTCATTTTCCCTCCAAATTTAATGTTTTGACATGTCAATTGTAGGGAGGAAATGTAAAAATTGAAGTGGATTAATGTAAATTATCATTAAATGTTGGTAAAAAAACACAATAAACAATACGAATAGTCATTTTTAATTTAAAAATATATTGTTTTATGTTGTTTTAGGGTAAGTGATTTAAACATCCCCATTTATCCCTCCAAATGATGTTCCACCATCCAATGTTTTAAAAACCACTGTTTTGTATACATCAATGACTGAATTTTTCATTGTCGTATCTAGAAAGATATTTTAATATGTATAAAACGCTTTCATTATTTATTGCTTTTCATTCAAAGGGGGAGAAGTCTCTGGGGGAAAGGATAAATCATTCAATTTATCAGAATGATCACGATTAACTTTTAAGGTAAACATTGGATAGCAGCAATACCTTTTGCAAATTTTTCAGTTACTTGCCCATTGCCCGGGCAATAAATAATGCTCATATTGCCTGGCGATACAGGGGATGTGTAATCTAAGTTATTGATGGCTATTAGAGAAGATGACCTTTAAATGATGTTGGTTTGTTCGTGATGCTAGACAATTTTTCGGAATAAAGATGGGCGATATGAGCAATACCGAAAGCTCCAAATACGTGATCATGATTTGCATGGCGGAGGGGCGTTTGGTCTTGACCTTATGCGAGGACTGCTGCCAAAATTTTTAATAAATGGGGTGGAAGCTATGAAAAAATATGCAGTATGCGGGGTAAGTAAACGGGCAAATGACATGTTTATTAACCCGATGCTTAAAAAATTTGCTAACACAAGCCGATTAGTGGCGTTACTAGACAAGGATCCAAAGCGATTTGAGGTATGCAAGACAGAGTTTCCGCAAGTCGACCATGTACCAGAATATGCAGAGGATGAATTTGAAAAACTGGTTGCAGAAACACAGCCGGATGTGATCATTGTTACAGGTAGAGACGATACACATGCTGACTATATTATCAAAGCATTAGAGCATGACCTTGACGTCATCACAGAAAAACCAATGACAACAACAGCAGCCGATTCCAAACGAATCATGGATGCCGAAGCAAAAAGCAAAGGGCGAGTTACGGTTACCTTTAATTACCGTTACAGTCCTTTCCACACAAAAATAAAGGAGCTCATCCTTGAAGGGAAAATCGGCCGTGTCACATCGGTTGATCTGAATTGGTATATCGATACGTATCACGGCTCCAGCTATTTTCAACGCTGGAACAGAAACAGGGCGTTTTCAGGCGGCCTCTCGATACACAAAAGCTCCCATCATTTTGATTTAATTAACTGGTGGCTTGATCAAAAGCCTGTAGAAGTTTTTTCTTTTGGAGCGCTTAATTACTATGGAAATGAAAGTGAACATAATCCAAGAGAAGAGGATGGCAGACATTGTGTGACATGCACAGTAAAGCAGGAATGCTCCTACTATACAAGATGGAATACAAGAAGCAATACAGCCAACGTCCAGGATGATCATATCGATTCCGATGCACGTCGCAAGAATAGCTATACAAATTACCGTCCAGACCAATGTATCTTTGATTCGGAAATTGAAATCGAGGATACGTACACGGCAACAGTGAAATATGACAAAGGCGCTTTATTAAGCTATTCGATTAACTTTTCACTGCCATATGAAGGATATCGCCTGGCGATCAATGGAACAAAAGGCCGTATCGAAACAACAGAATACCATGCCCCATCCCGTGTACCGTTCCCGGTTCCTGAGCAGACCATCGACTACTACCCGCTATTCGGCTCTAAGGAAACGATCCACGTGGTAAAACGAGATGGCGGCCACGGCGGCGGCGACCCAGTTATTCAAGAGGACATCTTCCTTGGAGAAGACCCGGCAAGACCATATCGCATTCTTTCTGGAAGTGCGGATGGTGCTTATGCGGTAACAACAGGTGAAGCTGTTTGGCGGTCTGTCAAAGAAAAAAGGCCAATCTCAATCGAGGCTTTGCTAATGGGACAACAAGTAACAACTTCATAATCGATTTGGGGACAGTCCTCAATTGAACAAAAGCCCTCACTAAATGACAGGTGAGGGCTTTTGCTTGGGGTTAAAGACACAACCGGTGAATTCAGAGGGGGCAATGTCTTATAGAAGGCTTCTCAGGGACAAAACTTGGTAAGAGAGATGGGGAAAAGTCTGATAGAAGGTCTCTCAAAGACAAAACTTAGTAAGATAGATGAGGAAAAGTCTCGTAGAAGATCTCTCAGGGACAAAACCAGGTAAGAGAAATGAAGAAAAGTCTCATAGAATGCTTCTCAAGAACAAAACTAAGGAACTAGCCCGCAAGGCCCAGAGGATCGTGTAAAATTCTATACAATGTCTTCAATTAGCTACCCACTCCAGTTAACAAATCCCCTGTCTTATTCCAATTTTTCATAAATATTATTCTTTTTATTTATTTTACTTATGGAATAGAAGGCATTAAACTTTTAATTAGTAGCTCGATTTACCGTTTTATCCTAAGCTTTACGGGCAGTGACCTCCATTTCAAGATTTTAGTTTATGCTAATATGCTAAGTGGGGGATGACTGCCCGTAAAGATCCGACATGTCCTCACTTTATAGCTTTAAAGGCCCTAGTTTATATCTCTTTATTTTGTAAGCGCTATCTTATGTTGAATCTACTTAAAAAAGGAGGAATTTATGAGCAGTGTATGCTCATCATTTACATAAACAATCAAAGGCATTCGTAGCTTTGATCTTTGCGAATACCAAGAATCTCTTTTTTAGCGCAGGCTATGACTGGTGGTAAAGATAGATAGCGATCATATCAGGTAATTATGTAAGGAGTTCTTCATAAAATATTTGCCATAACAATAGGGGGAGAATGTTTTGAAGGCAATGATTTCATTTTCGAACAAATTGATGCAGAGGTATATGCCTGACCCGTTTTTACTTGTCATTGTGCTTACTTTTTTTGTGATTGGTCTTGCTATTTTTTTGACGGATAACACGCCTGTTCAGATTTTGGGATATTGGGGAGACGGTTTCTGGAACCTATTAGAGTTCTCCATGCAAATGGTTTTAATTGTTGTAACAGGTCATGTTATGGCAAGTAGTCCATTTTTTAAGAGGTTATTAGGTAACTTAGCCAATGTTCCACAGTCACCAGGCCAAGCGATTATCCTTGTTACTCTTGTCGCTCTTATTGCATGCTGGATCAACTGGGGATTTGGTCTCATTATTGGAGCGCTGTTTGCAAAAGAGATTGCGAAAAAGGTGGAGGGTGTAGACTATCGATTGTTAATTGCGAGCGCATACAGCGGGTTTATTATCTGGAGCGGGGGCCTTTCTTCATCCGTGGCATTAACCATTGCCACGCCAGGTCATTTTACAGAAAACCTTATAGGGGTTGTTCCAACAAGTGAAACGCTTTTTTCACCATTCAACCTCATTGTTGTCATCGGGTTAGTGATTTTAGTGCCCATTATTAATCGATTTATGATTCCGCCAAAAGAACAAGCTTTTATCATCGATCCTAAACTATTAGAAGCAGCGGATGATCTGCAAGCAGGAACAGTTGAGGCGATTGACATGACACCTGCTGACCGCTTGGAAAATAGTAAGCTTCTATCCTTGCTTATTGGTTTATTAGGTCTTTCTTTTTTAGGATATTACATCGTGACTAATGGATTTGCTATTAATCTTAATATCGTTAATTTTCTATTTCTCTTTATTGGCATCATCTTGCATAAAACACCAAAGCTGTTTCTTGAAGCAATCGCGAGTTCAGTTAAAAGTGCGAGCGGAATTATTATTCAGTTTCCATTTTACGCCGGTTTAATGGGAATTGTAACTGCTTCAGGATTGGCTGGGATATTATCGAATGCGTTTATCTCCATTTCAAATGAAAATACCTTTCACATGTTTACGTTATGGAGTGCAGGACTTGTCAACTTTTTCGTGCCTTCAGGCGGAGGGCAATGGGCTGTTCAAGCACCTGTTATGCTAGAGGCAGCTCAAACACTGGGCGTTTCTTTACCAAAAACAGCAATGGCTGTTGCCTGGGGAGATGCGTGGACGAATATGATTCAACCGTTTTATGCTTTGCCGGCTTTAGCTATTGCGGGTTTAAAAGCAAAAGATATCATGGGCTATGGTTTGATTATTATGTTAATTACGGGGATCTTTATTTCAGCCGTCTTTTACTTTTTATAATCCAGTGGTTAAATTTTGATGAAGTAATGAACTAAAAACGATGAATCCAACTTTTGTCGATTGTATGTCGAAAAATTTGTCGTCCTAAAATACCATTAAATGGGTAAAAAAGACTAACAATTTACGATGTTCGGATGTATAATTTAATAGATTTTGATAAACATTTTAGGGGGATAATATGAAAAAATCAATTGCTTTATCATTATTGTTAGCGCTTGGCCTGCCGTTTGGACAAGCATTTGCAGCAGAGGAGCCGGCTACAAACCGAATTTCCGGGGAAAATCGTTATGAAACATCAGTTAAACTATCAGAAGAGGGCTGGTATTCATCAGATGTAGCTGTTATTGCAACAGGCGTTGATTTCCCAGATGCTCTTAGTGCAACTCCTTTAGCATATAAATATGATGCTCCATTGCTGTTAACAGGAACAAACTCTCTTCCAGGCAGTGTAGCGGAAGAATTAGAACGCTTAGAAGTAAGCAAAGTATTCCTTATTGGCGGAGCTTCTGTTATTTCGGAAAATGTAGTAAAACAGCTTAACGGTTTAGGGATTACTGTTACTAGAATTAGCGGAAAGGACCGCTATGAAACATCCGTAAACATCGCAAAGAAGATAGGTCAAGCTACTGATGTTGTGGTTGCAGCAGGTCAAAGCTTTCCTGATGCTCTTTCCATTGCGCCAATGGCTGCACTAATGGAGACGCCAATCCTGCTAACAAGGAAAGAGGCGCTTCCAGGATCGGTTGCAACCTATATTGATTCTCAGGATTCATTTATTGGTTCTATCGTCGTCGGCGGAAGTGGCGTTATCTCTGAGAATGTCATGAATGAGCTGCCAGATCCTATGAGACTGAGCGGTGCAAACCGATATAATACCAACGCTGCGGTTATTTCCTATTTTGCTGAAGAGGGACTGCTTGATATGGATTTTCCATTTATCGCAACTGGACAAAACTATCCTGATGCCCTTTCAGCATCTGTGCTGGCAGCAGGGTGGGTTAATGGCGTTATCTTAACAGATCCTAACGGTCCAAAGACTTCCACAAAAGCTGTTATCCAAGAATATGCTGATTTGGCTTCAGAATATCAAATCGTTGGTGGGCAACAGGCACTTCCTGACAGTGCTGTCAAAGCATTGTTTGAATAATCACTTGTCTTGAATTAAATTAACAAAAAGGGCTGCCGCATCTCAAGTGATGTGGCAGCCCTTTTTATTAAAACCGATTAATATAATTTAACCAAATCCGTGTTAGGATAATAGAATCCTAGAATGGTCGGATAGGTTTGCCCAGCCTGTGCCCGTGCTTGGGCGCCGTATTGGCTCATGCCAACACCGTGGCCGAAACCAGTTCCGCTTAGATGAAGAGTGGTAATGACATCTAATGCATCCTTTAATTCCTCGATTTTTCCTTGTGAAACCGCAACAGTTCCGCCAAGTACGGAAATTTGCTCTACCTGATCCTTATACCCTGTTAAGAAAGGCAGAAGCGAGTCGCTTAAATCTGCGCCTACAAGGATAAGCGGCGCTTTTTTAGCTAAGGCTAATGATGAGCTTGTTAATGCATCTGGGAAGTCCAGTCCTGTTGAATAGAGGACTTCAGATCCGGTAAAGGATTGTTTGAATCGGTCCAGGATCTTCGCTAATGTTTCGTAGCGGTTGACTCCAGCTAGTCTTGAAGCAGCAGAATTTATGCCTCTGATTTGGTTATAAACAGTGTCAGAAACGGCAACTGCTCCACCTAAGATATAGCTAGGTTTACTAGAGTGAGCAGATACAAAGGATTTACTTACTCCAGGTAAAACATCCTTTTTCGTTAGCACAATTGCATATTTATTAATGGCTGCAACAGAAGAACCAGCCAATGCATCGGCAAAGTTTTCTCCTGATGCCACAAATAGCCCTTGGACATTTGTTAACATCTTATTAATAGCAGCATTTGTTTCATATCGGGTTGGCCCGCTAATACGTGATACTTGATTTACGGTGCTTATATTATTAATCTGAGCCATGACTTGATCAGAGACGGCGGTTTTGCCGCCAATAATATAAACCTTTGTTGCTTTTAATCTTTGAATCTCTGAAGTAACCGAGCTGCTTAAAGTCGTTGCATCTGTTAGAAGGATCGGAGCATTGCCCAATTGACTTGCCAGCGGTCCGGCAGATAAAGCATCCGCATACTGCCTGCTTGTTGTAATGAAAACCGTTTTGTAAGCATGGGTTGAAGGGAAGCCGCTTGGGTAAAGCTGTTGGGATACTTTTACTGACGTTGCAATCCTCTCAGCACCGCTTATACGCTGGATATCTGTAGAAGTAGGTGACGCAATGGTATCAACAAGCAAGCTCTTCATGTTCATGGTTCCAAAAATAGAACGGATTTGATTTGCCGTTAGATCAGCATTTTGATACGTCATTTGTTTGATATTTCCTGAGGAATCCTTTACAAATCCCGAGCTGTTTTTCTGAATATAAGTGATCTGAGCGGCACCGCTTATAATTCGTTTGCCGGCTGTTCTTTCCGGGTCGATCGTGAATTCTTTCATTGATAAAATCTTAATGTCTGATGCAGAACCAAGACCTAGCTGTTGTTTCACCCAAGTCTTTACATTGCTTCTGACGATCGCATCCTTTTCTTGAACACTGCTCCACCAAGTTTCAGGCTTTTTCAAATCATAGCCTTGTAACGAGATTTGCTCTTCCTGGATTTGAATATCCCAGCGGTGTTTAGGATCATATCCATCTAGTTTGGCAGGCAGGTATGAAACGGGCTGAGATCCCCATGCCCCTTGGTTCGTCTCTGTATATCCACCGTTGCTTGAAGTAAAGACGGCATCGATAAGGGTGCTGCCATTCTTTAATACTTGTCCTCTCGTTGCTTCAACAACATCGGAGATTTTTTGCTGGTAGCTGCTTTCCTCAATTCCACCGTAAACCTGGTTCCCTTGTGTATCGTTTACTTGGTAGCCTAATTTAGCAACATACGTTCTTGCAGCAATGGATTGAGCTTTTAACGCTTCTGCATGCCAGCTAGCAAACGACTCACGCGGGACAACTCCTTTTATGTATTCCTCCAATAACACTGTGTTATACGGACGAATATATTGGCTTGATGCAATTTTGAATTCAAATGAGCCATGATATCTTCTTGTAGTTTCAGCGGTTGTACTGACAATTTGAACCGTATTGGCTGCATTCGAAGGTATAAGTCGGAGGTTTCCTGTGACATCTCCTCGTTTCGTCGTTTGGTCATAGACCGCTACTTTTCCATTTTCTAATTTTAATGTCATGCTGGTAAGACCTTTAATTAAAAGGTCATTCGCACTATTACCTGTGGTGTATATTCCGGAAAGGTTTATTTTTATAGCATTTTTATTACCGATATAATTCCGTAATTCAACTGTTACATTAGGTTCACTTGCTGCACTTGCATGGAAGTTAAATTGAAATAAGAGTGTAAATAGAACGACAATTCCTAATACGATCTTACTGAACTTGCGCATCTCATCCCCCCGAGTCTATTAATTTAGTACTATATATTTATACCAAATACCCAAAAGGATTTAAATAGAATTAGGCCATCTTTACAAAATAGAAATAATTCCTTAGTAGGAAAGTTTATAGATGGCCACTTCGGGGGAATCCTAAAAAAGGATCTACATAAGAAAGTCAACCTGCATGAAAGATCCTTTTTTCGATGAGTCGTATAATCAATTTGTAAAAAAGGAATGCCAAAGATGCGCATCTTGTGCTTAGGCAGTGAGGAATCCTTCACTTGTCTCTGTAAGTAAAAATGCTCATGAAGTTCAAAGGCTTTGCGTCATGCGCCATACCTCATCTATATTGGCATGAATGTTAGATTCACTTTTATTCATCAGCTTATTGTTAATTGAAATAAGGAAGACTTAGAGAGCGACAAAAATCAACTTACTCCAATGAAGCAGTCGACAAATATTTAAGGACTTCATCCTTTTGAATGGAATAGATCTCTTTACCATCCAACATAAAATCTTCACCACATTCACTATTTGTAACTTGAAGGCTTTGATACCCCACTTCCTTTTCACTTTCTCCAGTAAAAGCCCCATAACTACCTATGGAGATACATGTTTCTTCTATAGGAGTTCTTTTGCCCTCTGAATCAACGTAATAATACTGATCATTTATCACTCCGTCATTCTGTTCAGGAGTCGATGTAATGGCAATCCCATATTGATAGATTTCCGTGTCTTTTAGCGCTTCCAAGTTTGTTGCTTCAACTGGAATAATTGTATATTCTCCTTCTTTCTTTAGCTGTGGATGATTGGCGACATTATACAATGTAATGATTGTACCTTCATAACCCTCCGGAATTAAATAAATATTATTTGTTTTTTCCTCAGTTGATGAAACGATTAAAGGTATGAGTGCACCCATTCCAACAGAAAGGCACAATAGGATGAAAACATTTATTGATACCCATTTTTTGCTTATGCTATTATTTTTTCTCTTCTGCCATTCATCAAAAAGAAAAAATAGAAAAGCAGCAACCATCGCAAAATACGCTAATCCATGAATGATGAAAACTGTAAGCACTCCAAAAAAGAGATGGATCAATCCTGCCAAAATAAAGCGAAACTTTGGTAGCTTACTCGAAAGATAATCAGACAATAATGAAACGGGTATTCCATAAACAAAGTTTCCAATCCCACCATATAATAAAAAAACTTGTATATACATTATGCTTCCTAAAATATTGCTCGGTGACTCAATCACACCTGCTACAAAGAAAATCCCGGCAAACGTTAAGGTGGAATAGAAAGCAGGTTTTAATTTTGAAGAAGAGTCTAATTTCACAATATATATCCCCTTATTCATTTGTGATGTTTTTCACATACATTATAGCACTTAATTGGCAATAGTTAGATAAAAAATAAGAAAATGGGCATGAAAAAGAGCGCAATCATATAAGAAAATTGCGCCCATTCCTAGAAAGGACCTATTACACTTCAAGAGTCTGTCTAGCCATATCTTCATATTCCTTAAGACCAGAAAGAATAGCAAACTCAGCAATCGCTACTGGGTAGGCTGCATTCAATTCAATAATGTGTTCCTTCATAAGAGGCCAAACATATCCTCCAGCTTCTTTGTAATAATGGATGAGAGCCTCTAAGTCCGATTCTCCAAACGCTCGGTAGTGAAACACAAAGTCAATGGATGGGTCAGCAACCTTGCCTTCTGTCCAATCAATTAAGCCGGTTACATTGCCATCAGGATCGATTAGGGTATGGCCTGCATGAATATCTCCGTGAATCATTCCGGTTTGCTTCGGCCACATCTTTTCATTGTGGATCCAGGCTTGCCATCGGTTCCATAGTGATTCCCCTACTCCGAATCTTTCTTTAACAGCGTTCATCCGTTCCTTCATTGATTGTCTTATTTCGGCAGGGGATTGCACGTCCAAGCCGATTTCCTTCACTTTTTCATGGGAAATGCGATGCAAGGAGGCCAGCACCTCTCCAAGCGAACGATGAAAAGTCTCTGGCACATTCTTTTCATCAATTTCCCACATATATGACTGTGTTTCATGATTGATTGTTCCTGCTGGAATGCCTTTTAATTTTCTGTATGCAATCAGATCATCTGTATAGATCGACCAATTCGGGGCTTCAAAGGTCACGTTTGCATTGACAAGATCTAACGTCATCTTTTCGGCGTTTGTTCTCGGAATAACATCCTCCCGACGAGGAATTCTAAGAACCCATTCATTTCCGTTATGATCCTTTGCAAAGACCACCTGAAAATCAAGACCAGACTCGTTATATACAAAGGAATCAGCATCCACCTGTAAGCCGTGCTTCTCGGCAAGCTCCATGATCTGCTTTCTCGTTTTGCTCATTAACTATCACTCCTCAGTTTAGTAAACTTCCATAAAAACACGCTGGCTGCTCACGTTGGCTGAGGTGAATGGGAATGATTCATTTTAAAAAACAAAAAAACAGACGAAGACGCCTGTTTTTTAAAAGTAATTTGGATTATTAGAATAACAGACTTATCCCGTTTCCCCCACCAACGCGGAGTTACCTGAGCACTATTAATTTAGCGGCACAATTCGGAATAAGAACCAACATCTATAATCCCTCCGTTCATAAAAGTTATCTTTAGTATAACACACTTAACAGGAATTTGTTGGAATTTTTTACAAAAAAAGAGCTTGAGAGACACCCAAGCTCAATTAGACCTTCACGTATATTCTCTTTTTATGCAGCGTAAGCGCAACGACCGTCCAAAACAGCATCATCAACAAGGCATAGGTTAATTGCGGCAGAGGACTAAAGGAATCAATCCATTGAAGCAACAAGGCAGACAGGGATTGCTGTCCTTTGGTTGTGGCAAGTGTAATATGAGTCAACACAGATGCGATAATAAATTTTCCGAAGTAGACTAGAAAGCTGTTGCGGCCAAAGGCTTCCAAAAATGTGACAAGCGGTCCGAGTGCTGTCTTTTTGGCATCGACATGTTTTCGATAGTCCGCAAGCAAATAAAAACCAGAGATCAGCAAAGCAGTCGCACCAGCAGAAATCAAAGCAAAAGATGGCATCCACATTCGTTTATTTAAAGGGAGCACTTGATGAACAAGCAGTGCCAGAATCACGAGCAATATGCCTAGCAACGCGATTTCCTTCCATCCGCCGCTCTCTTTTTTCGTCAAGATTAAGCGTCCGATGGCATAACCGAACAGGACATTCGCTAATGCGGCAAAGCTGGTAATCAGCCCTTCCGGATCAAAGCCCCTTTCCCCTTGGGCATACATATGGTTTTCGCCAAACACTTTAGCATCAACGATCCCAGAAAGGTTGCAGGTCGGCTGTGGTAGGCCGCCTTCACAGGACTGGCTTGTTGAGAGTATGACGGTTCCATAAACAAAAAGAATAAAACATGCGATCAACACCAATTTGATCGGCGATTTGATAAACCTCGTAATTATCACTGTGACAATCCCTAACAGAGCAAACATTTGTAATACCCCGGTTAGCCTAAGTGTGGATAAATCGAGGCTCCAGGTGACAATCATTGTAAACAAGATGCCGTAAACAATCAGGCGTATCGTTCTTTTAACAATTCTTTTCCACACGACCCCTTTTTGATAAGCGATGGCCATGCTTGTCCCAAAAATCGTAATAAAGGCAGGCAAAATGAAATCAATGATCGTTAGGCCGTACCATGCTGCATGACGGAAATACTCATAACCGCCTTCGGGAATGGTGCTTAAAAATACGGATAGCACGACAATCAGACCCCTTGCCATATCAAGGGAATAGATTCTTTTTTTAACAGGCTTTTGTTGCGATTGTTCCATTATGTTTTCCTCTCAAATACTTTTTTTCTTTCCTAGGAAATTATACACTAGCTTTTAGATCGAATGGTAAACGATATGCTAAAAAAATGCTATCATAATTGATATCAATTGAAAATGGAGGAAACAATGAGAATTCTTTTTGTCTTACTTTCTACATGTTTTTTGACCATCTCAGCGGGATGCAATGAAAAGCAAACAGCTGTTTTTTACTCGCCTCATGCCGACGATGAGGTGCTTAGCTTAGGACCATCCATCCTGCATCATAGAGTACGCGGCGATGAGATTGTTGTTGTTTTATTATCAGAGGGAAAGGCAAGCGGAGCCTATGACAAGGTTAATCAGAAATTAACTGATAAGGGGCTGCCAACGATCTCGCTTGACGAATTCGCAACGGCTCGGATAAAGGAATTTAAAAAATCGGTCCAAGCTCTAGGCGCTGAGGATGAAGATGTCTATGTGTACCAGCTGCCAGATGGAGATATCCAAAAGGATGCAGTCAAAGAGATTATGGAGGAAATGGAAGAGCGATACCCGCAAGCAACCCATCATGCATTGTCTTATACAGATCCGCATCATGACCATGCTGCATCAGGCTACGCGTTAAAGGAATTAATAGAGGAAGATCAGGAGATATCCGGAACCTTCTATCTCCCTGTCCAAGAGCATCAAAACCTTAAGTACGAAGGGATCTATAAGGTTCCGGGAAAATATGATGAGGATTTTGCAGAAAGCTTAAACGCATATTCGATTTGGGACCCGGAAAACGGATTTTATGCGATCGGACTTACATCTGTTAAGCCTTACTTCAACACAGCTGAAAAGATGAAGGAAAGCAGATGGCATAAATAATAAAAACCCATTCTTACCCCTTGTTCCATAAAGCAAACAAAGGGAAGAATGGGTTGTATCTATTTTAATCATCTTGATTTTATAAGAAGCTTTTAACTGCTAGAAAGAAGGCCATCCACAATGGAATACTAAGCAACATCCCCCATATAATACCGTTAAATACATTTCCTTGTTGTTCCATGATCAGCACTCCTTCATCATTTAAGGTAGGTTCTTAAAGCTTGTCTTTATTATATTTGAAAACGCTTACAATGTATATAGTTTTTATGAAAATTAGTTAAATTTAACCTAAAATTTTAAAAATCTAAATCGTTAACAAACATTTTTGAGCTAATTTTTATGTCTTTAGGACTATAAGCAAATCGTTAAAAGTAATAAAACAATAAAGAGTGGCAAAAACTACTAAGACTTCACAAACTAAAGGAGGCTATAACATGGGAGCAAAAGGCAATTCAGGAAAAGTCACGGTCATCTTCCATTATGCTGACCATATTGAGAAAAAAGAGCATACCCAAATCGAATTATCAGCTTTATTAGGGGCAGACCTCATCTACATTGATGAATTTAAGGAACCAAAGAAGGTTGATAAAAAGATTTGGAAAATCCATGTGAATGGAATGAACTTAGAAGTATATCTGAAATAAAGAGAGAAGATGACAATGAATGTCCATGAATAAATAAGGATCAATCTGTTTCAATAAGGGAAGGGTCAGGAATAAGGATATCTTCCTAGCCCTTCCTAGTAAATCTGTCCGCTCTTCACTATCATAAAACGTTAGCAGTTTGTTCCCAACTTTTAGGAATGTTAAAATAAAAAAGTGTCCTAGTTTATGAGACTTTGCTTAAAGCTAAAATGATGTCCGCCAGACAATAAGCCATTTAGGAGGGGTTTTTTTGAGTTCATCTGCTATTATGAATCAACTAGTTGAAATTTCAGATAGATTACGAGGCTTAAAAGACAAATTTGTTCAGGGAAAATTTAGCGGGAACGAAAATCAATATTCCAGTAAAGTGAATGAGTCCCTTCGTCAATGGAGAGGCGATCTTGTTGAAATTTTTGCGTATTCCATTTCAGATGCTCAAGAAGAGACCTTCAATCGGCTAAAGCAGTGGGGGGACGATTCTGTATATGTATTGATTAATTTGGATCTTCCTTTGGATGTGGCCATTGAGGAGGTTAGGTATTATCGTGAGGTCATTGGCGATGTGTTAAAGGATGAGGCAATCAACTATCATTTTTCTCTCGAAACCTTTTATGAAATCATCTCTCGGTTTGATGCTGTTGTCGATCGCGCTGTCTATTGGCTTAGCATTTCTTACACCTATACATATACGTCAAGAATTCAAGCGGCAGAAGCCCTTGCCTTAGAGCTGTCGATTCCAGTCATTCGCATTTCGGAAAAGATCGGGGTTCTTCCCTTAATTGGTGATATTGATACAAAACGAGCAAATGATTTAATGGAAAGAGCCCTAACTCAAGGAACAGCGTTGGGACTTGATTATTTATTCATTGATTTATCAGGAGTCACAATCATTGACACAATGGTTGCTGATCAGCTTTTCAAAGTCATATCGGCCCTTGAGCTAGTTGGGATTAAGGTGAATTTAACGGGAATTAGTCCGGAAATTGCCATAACCATGGTTCAGCTTGGAATCGACTTAAGGGGAATCACGACTTTTGCTACACTTTATCAAGCGATTAAAAAGCTTTCACCTTCATAAACAGATCATCCCTGCCCTTTAAACAATCGTTGTTAGATCATCCTCAAGGTCTGGTACCCATCTCGTCTCGTTAAACATCGAGGACCTTGAGCAGGTTTATGAGCAAAATAATCGTTTTTTTTTCTTGCGTTTCCTGTATTTTTACATCAACAGGCTGAGCACCTTTCCTAATGAAATCATACTATGTACTATCATCATCTATTCGAAAAGGAAAGGAAAGGATTGGGAAGTCGTGAAGCAGCCTTTTGAGTATGCGCAAATGTATTATAACGAGGTCATTCTCTACCTAGAAACAAAATGGCACCGTAAATTAACCGATCATGAAAAACAGCTCTTAATTGAAGGGTATAAATATGGACGGTTAATTGAAATGGAAGGATGGCTATGGCTTGAAGATGTATCGAAAAAATTAAATGGTGACGTAAACAGCTAAACGTATTTATCAGCTTTTTAACAATTCCCCAACAGTTATTCCCTTCGTAAATGTTCATCCAAGATCATTTCATTTTACGGGTAAGACAAATTGTTTTAATCTCCTTCTTAAACGACAAGATCCAAAGTCTTGCCCGCCAATATTCAATTGACATTAAATACCCCAAATCAACCATTTGTTTGTTGTTTAATAACTTACACTCACTGAAAGAAATCCTTTTCCTCCTATCGGCTAGACATCTTTCATTCTTTTTATCATTACATATATGGCTTTGTTAAAAAATAAAGATTGTCATGTTATATAACAGATCTAAGGTAAAACTCTCCTTCACCACGTAAACTAATAACAACAGTCCTCCCTGTTGTAAGAAAACGTAACATGATAAAAAGGGGGGCGATGTTTTAGAGAGTGAAAAAAAGGATATATAGTCATTAAGCGAAAACAAACAAGGAGTTGGTATCCGATGGGGAAGTTTTCAATGAATACAATCAATCAGCAAGCACAGGAAGCGCTGCAATCCTTACATGCTGAATTGATATTAGAAAAAGCGATCCGCGATTTTCAAATGAAAAGGATTCAAAAGGAAATTGACAAGTCGCTGCAGAACCGAAACAAAGAAGAGTTCCTGAAGTTAACGAAAAAAATGAAAAAGCTTCAGGCAAATGCTGAGACAAATTAATAGCAAGAATCATATATTTCTTATGTATAAAAGTTTACTAGGTTGGTAATCATAGAGATAAGAAAGGAGTGAGAAGGATGGCGAAGGATAAGACACTAGATTTAAAGGATTTTATAAAAGGTGAGCGCTTTGAATTGCATTCCTATCTGAACTATTTAATCAACCATGTATCTGTTACGGTCGGAGATGAGTCTAACGAGAAAACAGTGTAGCTGAAGGGAAAACATGAAATGGTAATAAGAAAAACATAAAGCGACCTTATTCTTATATGAATATGGTCGCTTTTGCTGTTTGCTTATTAATTTGTGTTAAATTTCGATAAAAGGGATAAGAGCAAAATAGAAATATCAAATCAATTAGGCAAACAATTAATTATGTCCGTATTTATGTAATCAATTAATGCATCAATATCGTTAAGCCGGCACTTAAAAGAATCGTCACAGCTGGAATAGCAATCATCAAGATCAATTTATTTTTCTTCTTTGTCCTCTCGATCTCCTCAGGAGTCATCCACATCGATTTTGCCATTACACCTTGCCCTTTCTGTTTACTATTTTTAGGTGAAACTTTTTAATGCATTAGTAAGCGTTTTAAATTATAGTATAGGCAACCTCTACTAAACAAGGGCAAATTATTACAAAATTCGACTTTTTTCATCTAAGTTTAAAGTCATGTTTATTTCTCTGAAACCTATTTGTACCCAAAACGTCTAATTTGGTAATGGTGTAAATTTCTTACAAAGGAGAGATTCCTTTGAAAAAACAATGCTATTATTTATGTTTTCAAGTCTCACCTTTTTAATACTATCATGCGGTGAAATAAACAAACTTCCTCAACCACAAGTGAACAACCACAAACCAAAGAGGACAAGGAGGATTTTGTCGAAGAACCAGTAATGCCTTGGTTTGGTGAGACCAAACCAAAACAAATAAAGGCTATGTATTTAAAATGGATGATACTACAATATATCTACTAATTGGGAGATCATTTATAAAATGGAGGCTTCCCTATGAAGAGCAAATGCGTATTCATATTACTAACACTAACTTCATGTCTGTTAATCGCTTGTGGAACGAATAAATCAGCTACACCAGGAACAAATGAAAAGCCTTCGACACCTGCCATGCAAACAGAGGGCTTTGTTGTTGAAAAAAGCACAAAAGCAGTCCTGGTGGTCAATCCAAATCTAAAAGACAATGACAAAAACTATGGTCCCATCTATTTTTCAAACACACCAGACACACTTGAAATTGGAGACAAAGTGATCATTTCCTTTGACATACTAATGGAATCTTATCCAGGTCAAGCTGAAGCTAAGGAGGTTAAGGTGTTAGAAAGTCATAAACCAGCAGGAGCGGATCTAACTGAAGCAGAAGCGTTGGAAAAAGCCATGGGTAGTACAAACGTTAATTCACGGATTCTATCAAAGTTTGAATATAATCATGATACAGATAGTTGGATAATAGAAACTAAAGATATTATGGGAGATGCTAAAGAAATAAAGATTGAAGATAAATAAACAAGGACATAAATAAGAGGCATCGGCTTTCACTACAATGAATGCCTCTTAATCTTCGTACAAAACCTTTCTAGATCCCTCGACTCATAACACATACAAACTGAATCTTGTCACACGATCATTGATAAAAAAGTTTCATATGCATGAAAACAGGAATGCTTCTTTACTTAATATTTGATAAGAAATAAACGATATAAAGCATTTGACTCAAAATTTAATCGTTCATTACTCATGAAGCTAGAAGGTGGTTATGACTAATGAATTAATTATTTGAAATATATTTGAAATATATTTTAAAATTTTTTTTGAGTAATATCAAGGGAGTAAACGTTTTCAGTTACATTTTGGGGCAAATTCCCTAAAAAAAATGTAAAAAAACTGACATAAAAGTGGTAAAATGAAATCTGCTAGTAATAAAATAGGAGAATAACATCCTGATTTGTAAAAAAATGTAGTTTTTATATAGATAAAAAGTACGAATGTCATTATAATAATCTAGTCCTATTAAATTAATTGATTAAAATTTTGGAGGTTATCATGGAAGAAACAATCAGCTTAAAGGAGCTGTTTCTCACATTAAAGAAGCGTCTTTCATTTATTATAATCATTGCAGCCATTGCAACGGCAACAAGCGGAATTGTTAGTTATTTTCTCCTAACACCAATTTATCAGTCTTCAACACAAATTCTAGTCAATCAATCAAAAAATGAAGAACAAGCTTACAATTATAACGAGGTACAAACAAACCTCCAACTGATTAATACGTATAATGTCATCATTAAAAGTCCGGCCATTTTAGATAAAGTGATCCAACAAGAAAAACTAGATTTAACATCTGGCGAACTTAATGAATTAGTTACAGTATCTAGTGAACAAAACTCTCAAGTTGTAAACATAGCCGTTCAAAATGAAGATCCACAACAAGCAGCAGCGATTGCAAATTCCATTGCAAATACTTTCCAAACGGAAGTTTCTAAAATTATGAATGTAGATAATGTAACAATATTAACACAAGCGCAAAATGGAGAGGATCCATCTCCAATTAAACCAAAGCCTGCGCTAAATATGGCGATTGCTTTAGTTGTTGGATTAATGGTTGGGGTGGGGGTAGCATTCCTGCTTGAATACCTAGATAACACAATCAAAACAGAACAGGATATTGAAAATCAACTTGGACTTCCTGTGTTAGGCGCCATTACAACTATTACTATGAATGATGAAATGATGGAACAATCTAGTCAGGCAACAACGTTAAGAACGCGAGGTGAGTCGGTTGGCTCGTAAGGATCGAAAGCAATTGTTTCAACTGCAAAATAGAAGCTTAATCTCGATGACAAACCCGAAATCGCCAATCGCAGAGCAATTTCGGACGATTCGTACAAATATTCAATTTTCCAGTGTTGATGAAGAGCTGCAAACAATGATTGTGACTTCATCTGGTCCAGCTGAAGGGAAGTCAACGACAACTGCCAACTTAGCTGTTGTCTTTGCACAGCAAGGAAAACGTGTCCTTTTAGTTGATGCTGACCTACGCAAACCAACTGTTCATTATACATTCAGACTTGAAAATCATATTGGATTATCAAATGTATTAACGAGACAATCCTCTCTTCAAGAAGCTGTCCAAATAACTTCTCAAGAAAAGCTATGGATATTATCAAGTGGCCCAATTCCGCCAAATCCTTCAGAATTATTAGGTTCAAAAGGAATGCAGGCAATGATCGAGCAGGCGAAGGATGAATATGATGTCATCATCTTTGATTCACCACCAGTATTAGCCGTAACAGATGCTCAAATATTGTCGAACTTAACTGATGGAGTTGTTCTCGTTGTAAGCAGCGGAAAAACAGAGATCGACGCTGCAAAAAAGGCGAAAGAGCTGCTTGATAATGCTAAAGCAAAAATACTAGGTGTGGTATTAAACAACAAGAAGGTTCAAGACAGTCAATATTATTATTACTACGGGGGAAAATAGTCTCATTCGACGAGATACCCCTCTTTTCTTTGCATTTTTTTATGCAAGGTTTAAAAATATGGAAAAATCATAGGGAAATAGAATCGTATATTAACCAATAAATTCAAATTGGGGGTGGGGAGTTTGATAGATATACATAGTCATATTTTACCTGGAGTGGACGACGGTGCACAAACGGTTGAAGATGCAATTAGTATGGCAAAGCTAGCAGTGGAAGAAGGCATTACAAAGATCATTGCTACACCTCATCATCAGAACGGAAAGTATATAAATAGTAAGGAACATATCTTAGAGGAAGTTATTGATCTTAACAGAATTCTTCAAAACGAGAAAATTCCTTTAGAAGTTTTGCCGGGACAGGAAACGAGGATATATGGAGAGCTGCTGGATGATCTTGAAAAGGGAGATATTCTTACTCTTAATGCTTCAAACTATCTGTTTATTGAATTGCCTTCAGGTCATGTTCCTAGATATACGGAAAAGCTATTGTTTGATGTTCAACTGAAAGGATTAACTCCAGTAATTGTTCATCCAGAGAGAAACTCGGAAGTTATAGAAAATCCTGAAATATTATTTAATTTAGTTAAGAAAGGCTCTTTAACACAAGTTACTGCGGGGAGTATATCTGGACACTTTGGTAAGAAAATTCAAAAGTTTTCGATGCAATTGATTGAAACGAACCAAACTCATTTTATCTCTTCGGATGCCCATAATATCTCAACAAGAAAATTCCGAATTAGAGAATCAATTTCTGTTGTTGAAAAAGAGTTTGGGAGACAGGCAGTTTATTACTTTCATGAAAATGCGGAACTCCTCATACAGGGAAAAACAGTTTATAAACAAGAGCCAAGTCAAATTAAACGTAAGAAGTTTCTAGGGATATTTTAAGAATTCATTGGTGATGCCTCCTTACCGTTATCAATGGAGGCACTCGGTCACGCTGTGGGTGCCTTCGGTACCTTAGATACTTGTTGTCGGAAGTGGGATGTGAGGGAGGGTTAGATGCCCATTTATTTAAATGTAATGAATATGAAAGAGATATTTAACGAAAAGACACTTATCGCAAGTGTTTTTCCGTTAGATATTTTACATGCTTAAATTTTTTAGAAAAAGGTGAAGAACATATATGAGAATCGCTGTTGTTGGAACTGGATATGTAGGTTTAGTTACTGGTACTTGCTTATCAGAAATTGGACATTCTGTTACTTGTATCGATATTGATCAGAATAAAGTAAATAAAATGCTTGATGGTATTTCACCAATTTATGAGCCAGGATTAGATGAATTAATGAAGAAAAACATCCAAGAAAACCGTTTGTTTTTTACAGTTGATCATAATGAAGGGTTTAAAGATGCTGATGTTATTTATATTGCTGTCGGCACTCCAGAAAAAGAAAATGGATCTGCTAATCTTTCATTTGTTGAACAAGTAGCTAAGGATATTGCCGTCCATGTTGAGAAAGATGTCATTGTCGTTACGAAAAGTACGGTCCCAGTTGGAACGAATGACTGGATTAAAGAAGTTATTCAAAAGAATCTTGTGAACGATGTGAAGGTTGAAATTGTCTCAAATCCTGAATTTTTACGTGAAGGGTCTGCAATCTATGATTCTTTCAATGGGGATCGTATTGTCATTGGAGCAGATAATGAAGCAGCTGCGGATACGCTAGAGGAAATTAATAAGCCTTTTGGTATTCCTGTGTTTAAAACAGATATTCGTAGTGCAGAGATGATTAAATATGCGGCAAATGCCTTTCTTGCAACAAAGATAAGCTTTATTAACGAAATTTCAAACATTTGCGAAAAGGTTGGAGCGAATGTAGAGGATGTAGCAAATGGTATGGGACAGGATAATCGAATTGGATCTCAATTCTTAAATGCTGGAATTGGTTATGGCGGTTCTTGTTTCCCGAAGGATACAAAGGCACTTGTACAAATTGCCGGCAATGTTGATTATGAGTTTGAGCTGTTAAAAGGCGTAATACATGTCAATCAAAAGCAGCAAGAAATGCTGTTAAGTAAGTTAGATGAAAGGTTTGAAAGCCTAGAAGGTAAGAAGGTTGCCGTTTTAGGTTTAGCTTTCAAGCCGAATACGGATGATATGAGAGAAGCTGCATCGATTGTTATCACGAAACAGTTAATAGAAAAAGGAGCAACTGTTGTTGCGTATGACCCGGTTGCGATTGGAAATGCTAAGAGAATACTAGATTCGAAGGTTCAATATACAACGAGTACTATTGAAGCATTAAAAGAAGCAGATGTTGCGTTAATTTTAACAGAGTGGAATGAATTCAAAGATTTAGACTTAGTAACATTTGAAAAATATATGAAGCAGCCATTAATCTTTGATGGTCGAAATTGCTATGATCCAACGGTAGTTGAAAACTATGCTATTGAATATCACTCAATGGGCAGACCATCAGTAAAAAATAAGAAATTAGTTAATGTTAGATAAGTTCAAGGGGGATATAGTGTGAAGAAGGTTAAAAAAGCAATTATACCAGCAGCAGGACTGGGAACACGATTTTTACCTGCAACAAAGGCAATGCCAAAGGAAATGCTGCCCATTGTAGACAAGCCAACAATTCAATACATTATCGAAGAAGCCATAGCTTCTGGAATTGAAGATATCATTATAGTAACGGGTAAAGGAAAGCGGGCTATCGAAGATCATTTTGATCATAACTTTGAGCTCGAACAGAATCTGATTGATAAAGAGAAATTCGACCTTTTAGAAAAGGTAAAGCACTCATCAGAAATAAATCTTCATTATATTCGCCAAAAAGAACCAAAAGGACTTGGACATGCAGTTTGGTGTGCGAGAAAGTTTATTGGGGATGAGCCGTTTGCTGTCTTACTTGGTGATGACATTGTTGAAGGAGATATACCTTGCTTAAAACAGCTTATTAATGAATATGAAAAAACAAGTTCTTCGGTCATTGGTGTTCAAAATGTTGCAGATGATCAAACACACCGTTATGGGATCATTGATCCATTAGAGAAGGACGGAAAGCTTCATAAAGTAAATCGGTTTGTTGAAAAACCTGCTAAAGGGACAGCACCATCGAATTTGGCAATTATGGGTCGATACATATTGACTCCTGAAATCTTCGATCTATTAGAAAATCAAGAAACAGGTGCCGGCGGGGAAATTCAGCTAACAGATGCCATTCAACATTTAAATGAAGAACAATCTGTCTATGCTTACGACTTTGAAGGAGTTCGTTATGACGTAGGTGAGAAGTTTGGCTTTATTCAAACAACGATTGAATTTGCATTAAAACATGACGACCTAAAAGAGCAGCTTCTCGAGCTGATGGAGAAACTAGTAGCTAACGAAAAAGTAAAACTGTAGGTGAGGAGAGCGAATGAGATGTCTAACCTAGTAAAACATGATTCAGTTCATACATCTTCAAAGGAAGCACTCACCGCAGAATTCGCAAAGCAAAGTATCATCTATACCTTTTCCAAGCGATCTTTAGATATTGTTGGTGCACTAGTTGGTTTAGTCCTTTTAAGTCTCATATTATTCATCGTTGCATTACTCATAAAATTTGAAGATCCAAAAGGGCCGATCTTTTTTTCTCAAAAAAGAATCGGTAAAAACGGAAAAGAGTTTAAAATGTATAAATTCCGCTCAATGGTGACTGATGCGGAGGCAAAGCTTGAAGAATTGCTGAAATTTAATGAAATAGAGGGCGCCATGTTTAAGATGAAGGATGACCCTAGAGTAACAAAGGTTGGCAGGTTTATCAGAAAAACGAGTATTGATGAATTACCACAATTATTCAATGTATTAAAGGGTGATATGAGTTTAGTAGGACCGAGACCACCATTACCGAGGGAAGTCGAAGAATACACTCCATATCATATGCAAAGATTACTGGTAACTCCTGGATGTACGGGTGTTTGGCAAGCTAGTGCAAGAAACAGTGTTGGTTTTGAAGAAATGGTCGAAATGGACTTATATTATATTGAAAATCGCAGCTTTTTGTTTGATATGAAAATTATTTTTAAAACCGTGATTGTGTTATTCGGATCAAAAAATGCTTTTTAGGATAGGGTGAAAATAGATGAAAAAAGATTCAAAGATTTATGTTGCTGGCCACAGAGGGCTGGTTGGATCAGCTATTGTAAGAAGATTGGAAAATGAAGGGTATACGAACTTAGTATATAAAACTAGCAAAGAATTAGATTTACGTGATAAAGGTCAAGTTGATCAATTTTTTGAAACAGAAAAACCTGATTATGTATTCTTAGCAGCTGCTAAGGTTGGCGGTATTGTAGCGAACAATGAATATCCAGCGGATTTTATAAGAGATAATTTATTAATTCAAACAAACATCATTGATGCTGCCTATCGAAATAGTGTTGAAAAGCTACTATTTTTAGGAAGTACATGCATTTACCCAAAACTTGCACAACAGCCATTGAAGGAAGAATACTTGCTTACAGGTGAATTAGAGCCTACAAATGAACCATATGCGATTGCTAAAATTGCAGGAATTAAAATGTGTGAGTCCTATAATCGTCAGTATGGAACTAAATATATTTCAGTCATGCCAACAAACCTATATGGTCCAAATGACAATTTTGATTTGCATACATCACATGTATTACCTGCACTTATACGCAAGTTTCATGAAGCAAAGGAATCGAATGCTCCATTTGTTGAAGTTTGGGGTACTGGATCTCCTAAACGTGAATTCTTATATTCAGATGATCTAGCTGACGCTTGTGTTTATTTAATTAATCATTATGAGGGAAATGAAATCGTAAATATTGGTGTTGGTGAAGACATCTCTATTAAGGAACTAGCTCAAAAAGTAAAAGCAGTCGTTGGCTATAAAGGGGAAATTCAATTTGATACAAGCAAACCTGATGGAACTCCACGTAAGCTTGTTGATGTAACAAAATTGAATTCTTTAGGATGGAAAGCAAATACAACTTTAGAAGACGGTTTAGAAAAAGCTTACCAATGGTTTTTAGATAACGTAACAGTAAAAGTTAACTAATTAAAATAATAGATAAATGAGGTATCGGAGGACATTATGAAAAAAGCATTAATTACTGGTATAACAGGACAAGATGGTTCTTACTTAGCTGAATTTTTATTAGAAAAAGGGTATGAGGTACACGGTATTATTCGAAGAGCCTCTTCCTATAACCAAGAGCGTTTAGAGGATCTGCTTAGTGAAGAAGAAGCGAAAGCGTTACTAAATAACAAAAACTTTCACCTTCATTATGGTGATGTGACAGACGCTTTAAATATAACGAAAATTATAGGAGATACACAACCTGATGAAATCTATAACTTAGCAGCCCAATCACATGTACGGGTTTCCTTTGATATGCCAGGATATACACTGGACGTTGATTCTAAAGGTACATTAAATATCCTTGAAGCGGTACGTATCTTAGGTTTAACAGAAAAAACTCGTATTTATCAGGCTTCAACATCTGAACTTTATGGAAAAGTTCAAGAAGTTCCACAAAAAGAAACAACACCTTTCTACCCTCGTTCTCCATATGGTGTTGCAAAAATTTATGGTTTCTGGATTACGAAAAACTATCGTGAATCTTACAACATGTTTGCAGTAAATGGTATTCTATTTAATCATGAATCAGAACGTCGTGGAGAAACATTCGTAACTAGAAAAATTTCACTCGCAGCAGCACGGATTGCACAGGGGAAACAAAAGAGTCTAACACTAGGTAACTTAGATTCATTACGTGATTGGGGATATGCGAAAGATTATGTTGAGTGTATGTGGTTGATTCTTCAACATGATAAGCCTGAAGATTTCGTAATTGCAACAGGTGAAATGCATACAGTTCGTGAGTATGTAGAACTAGCATTTAAGAATGTTGGTATTGAAATTGAATGGAAAGGCAAAAGTGTGGAAGAAAAAGGTGTTAACAAGGCAACAGGTGAAGTGATTGTTGAAGTTGATCCGAAATTCTTCCGCCCTGCAGAAGTAGATCAATTATTGGGAGATCCCACAAAAGCAAGAACCTTATTAGGATGGAATCCAACAAAAACTTCATTCCAAGAGTTAGTGCGTATCATGGTTGAAGCGGATATGAAGAAGGTTGAGAAGGAAGATAAAGTTAAGAAAATGTTTGATTAAGTTTTAGTATAAATTAGAGTACATTTATATATTTAGGTGATTACAAGTCACATTTAATATTGTTTCTGTCCTATAGAATCAAGCATTAATATAATAGTCATTAGGAGTTAACTTCTTCCTATTCTTGAATTGTTTTTTTCGTAACTTACAGTATACAAGAATTCGGGGAGTACTCCTTTTTTTATGTATTCTTGCGCTTTAGGGATAAGTTGTTGGAATTGGAAAATAGATCCTATGTAATTGCTAAGCAGGAACAGGCTATGTAGTCATTACTATGATAGTTATTCCAGAAAAGCTGGGACTGATAAAAAATAAAGAATTTCCAATCTTAGATGAAGAGATTGAACAATATCTTGCTTTATTAGGTACTGGATTTAATAACTACCGCAGATGCTAAAGTGGTGATCAGCACTGCGGATTTTGTCATTATTTCCACACTGACTAATTACGATCGGGAAAAAATTATTTGGATAACAAATTCTGTAGAAGCAGTTATTGAGCAGATGATGAGGATTAACCCCAATGTAATTATGGTTGTGAAATCTAATGTTCCTATTAGTACAGAGTCTGTGAGAGAAAAATATAACTGTGAAAGTGGAAAACTGTTGTATAACAATTTGTATCTTATCAGAATCAATGTTGGTGTTCCTCTGGAAGACGATAGACTTGTGGAACCTGCACATACTTCTACAGAAGTTCTTGGCTTAAATACGAAGCGCATTATTTATAGTAATGAACTGGATTCTCGTATCGGCGCTCATTACAATAATCTGCCTTTGGTTAAGGAGGTTATTACTTGCTGAAAGATACAAAGTAGTTGTCGGCTAACTATCAGGCTGTTCCAGTAAATATCATTGAGACTATTATGAAGCCGAAAGAATTAGGAAGGACTTTGCAATAGAGTATTTTGTTATCCAATTGGGGGAATACAAATATGTCAAATGTATTGAGAAAGGCCACAAATAAACCTGTTGATGGTTTTGTTCGAACAATTGATAAATCAAAGATCCCTACATGCAATATCTTAGGGGTGAATATAGCTGCTATTAACATGGAGTGGTTGGTTGATTATATAAATAAAAATATAAAGAGTTTAGCCGGTGATTACATCTGTGTTTCCAATGTGCATACCACAGTGATTAGCTATGAAGAATCGGATTATTGTACTGTTCAGAACGGTGGTATTATGGCAATTCCGGATGGAGGTCCATTATCCACAGTAGGAAAAAAACGTGGATATAAAAAAATGTGTAGAACTACTGGACCAGACTTGATGGGAGAAATATTCAAAATCTCTCCTGAAAAAGGATATAGTCATTATTTTTATGGTTCTACAGAGGAAACTCTGCAGAAGCTTAATGGAAAATTAATAGAAAAATTTCCGGGATTAAAGATAGCAGGAATGTATAGCCCTCCTTTCCGCCCAATGACTAATGAGGAAGATGAAACTATTATTAGAGTAATTAACGATACAAAACCTGACTTTATATGGGTAGGCCTGGGAGCACCGAAACAGGAAAAATGGATGGCCGAGCATCAGGGGAAAGTAAATGGACTCATGGTTGGCGTTGGGGCAGGTTTTGACTACTATGCAGAAAATATTCAGAGAGCACCGAAATGGATGCAGAAAAGTAATCTGGAATGGGTTTACAGACTGCTTCAGGACCCAAAGAGATTGTATAGTAGGTACTTCAAAACAAACACAAAGTTTTTGTGGTTAGTAACGAGAGGTAAATAATATTCTTAATAAGTGGTTTTTTATTGTAGCATCGTTTGAAAAAGTAAATTAAAGGAATATTTAAAGGAAAAGCACTGATAACTTTTTATTTAATTGTAGCCTAAGAGGATATTTAAATTTACTATTTTAATGGTAATTGTTCACGAGTTTTGGACAAGAGACAATACATGAATTATAAAACAGGTCTTAGAATTAGTGAAAACTGAATTTCTTAAAGAGCTTCTCAAAGGAAATGTAAATTGATCCAATAAGGGCATTAGCAATTGTTCATTGTTATTGTGGGATATTATTGTTTTTAGAAGTTAGTTAGGAAAGCAGGTCAAAAAATAATAAATAAGTTACTTGAACGCCAATTTTTGCTTTATTTTGTGTGCTTTTATATAGAAGGATTTGTGTGTATATGTTTTAAAAACTGCTAACGTCCAATGACTTGTGTAATGAATTAGTAATTTTTACTATATACCTTTTGTATAAATTGAATGATTTTAATAAAAGAATGTTATACCTAATGTATCAACCAGTATATTGTTTGCAATAGACTTAGAATTGTTCTGTCGAATCGAAACGGCAGGATTGATTAGAGGAGTGTAAATGTGCTTGAATAAAACAAAAATATGCATGGTTGTCCAAGACCGTATGGTTAAGGGTGGCATTGCTGCTGTAATAAACGGATACAGAGGATCTAAATTAGAGACAGATTATAATATACAATATGTTGAATCATATAAAGATGGGGGGAAATTTAAGAAATTATTAAAAGCCATCAGTGGATATTTCCATTTTGCTAAGGTTTTATTGGTTGATAAACCAGAGCTTGTACACATTCATTCCTCATTTGGTCCCAGCTTCTATCGTAAAATACCGTTTATTTATATGGCAAGTTGGGCGAAAAAGCCGATTATAAACCATTGCCATGGAGCAGATTTTGATAGTTTCTATCTTGATGCAAGCGAGAAGAAAAAGAGACTAGTAGAAAAAGTTTATAACAAGTGTAGTGTTATGATAGCACTCTCGGAAGAATGGAAGGCACGGTTAAGAATGATTGTTCCTTCAGAAAAAGTTGTTGTTATTGAAAACTATAGCACTATTTGTGAGAACTCTTTAGCGGATCGTTTAAATCGAAAGTGCAATAATCAGATATTGTTTTTAGGTGAGATAGGTCATAGAAAAGGGGGATATGATATTCCGGCCGTTGTGGAAAGTTTGGCACAATCTGTACCAGATGCTAAATTCGTTTTAGGTGGCGCCGGCGATGTCCAGCAAGTTACTGAATTACTGAAATCTAGAAAGGTTGAAGCAAAGGTTGCATTTCCAGGATGGGTTCGTGGTGACGAGAAAGACAGATTACTGAGAGAAAGCGACATTTTTTTTCTACCTTCCTATAACGAAGGCATGCCAATGTCAATTTTGGATGCCATGGGATATGGATTGCCTATTGTAAGTACAAATGTTGGTGGCATACCTAAAATTGTAAAGAATAATTATAATGGTTATCTTTGTGAAGCAGGTGATAAAGAGGGCTTTGCAGAGGCAATTAGGTCTATCCTGACTGACGAATCAAAGAGAATAAGCATGGGAAAAGCTAGTTTCCAGATTGTGATAGATGGCTATTCGTTAGAAACACATATTTCGAAATTGGAATCGATTTATGAAAAGTATTCTAATTCAAAATGTTAGAAGTAGGTACGAAAGCCAAAAAACAATTCTGATGAGGAGAAATTAAGATGGAACAGGGTTTAGTTTCTGTTATAATACCGACCTATAAAGGTAGTGATATTGTTTGTAAGTCCGTAGACAGTGTATTAAAACAGTTATATAAAAAAATTGAGATTATTGTAGTTGATGATAATGGTAAGGACACGGTAGATCAAATTAAAACTGAACAGGCGATGGAAAAATATAGTTCTCTATCTAATGTGACTTATGTTTCCCACGATAAAAATAGAAACGGTTCTGCAGCAAGAAATACCGGTTTTAGGCATTCTAAGGGCGAGTATCTCTGCTTTTTAGATGATGATGATTCATATCTGCCTGACAAAGTTTTGAAGCAGGTAGAGAAATTTGAAACCCTTTCTGAAGATTTTGGAATTGTCTATTGCTCAATATTGGAAATTTATTCAAAACATGAAAAGCATAAGTTGGAGGCCCATATTGAAGGGGACATCCTGCTTCCAATGCTCCTCTGGAAGACTAGATTGTGTTCCTCTAACATAATGATTCGTCGATCTGTTTTTGAAGAAGTGAATGGTTTTGATGAAAGTTTTAGACGACATCAAGATTGGGAGCTACTTGTGAGAATCCTTGATAGATACAAATGCGGTGCTGTAGCGGAAGTGGGTGTTGAAAAAGTACTACTAGATAGAAATGTACCTAATTCTGCAAGGAAAGTGGAAGAGAATGGTCTGTATTTTATCCAAAAGATGAAGCCTATCATAGAGGGATTAGGAAAAGAAATTGCAGCCACGGTTTATAGCCACTATTATATCGAATGGGCCAAAGTTTTCTTTTGGGAAAGAAATTTTAAGAGATATTGGCACTATTCAAAAAAATGTAAGAAACCGGTTGAGTGCTTTATAAAATCCTTTAAATATTCTGTAGGAAGAATTGTAAGAAAGAAGTATTGATTACTAAGGATTGGTTATACCGCGGGTATCGGAGGATAAAATGAAAAAACTATTTACAATATTGAACATCTGGCGGTTATGGCCGCATTTACTGTTATATATGGGAAATAAAAAAGCGATTGAAAAAGACTTAATGCGCATGGGGTATGTTTATGATGTAACGAATGAAAGCAAGACGTTTGCTTTATTATATGTTTTGATCTGGAATCTTCCATTTAGGAATGTTTTTTATTACAGATATAAGCAAAGTTTTATTCTTTGCTTAATCGGAAAATTCACATTACCCCCTATGGAAAGTTTGGAAATAGGAGGGAAGATAGGAGAAGGACTTACAATTTATCATGGGAACGGCTCTGTAATCGAACCTCATAAAATTGGTAACAATTGTTCTATTTGGCAACAGGTGACTATTGGAAGAAAGCCGCAGCCTGGTCTGGAAGTTGATAAACCAACAATTGGGGATAATGTATGTATCTATTCTGGAGCAATCGTATTAGGTAATATTACTATCGGAAATAATGCCGAAATTGGCGCAGGAGCAGTCTGTATAAAGGATGTTCCAGATAATGCTATTGTGGTTGGAAATCCGGCCAGAATCATTAAAATTAAGGAAGAGAGCAATTGAACATGTTAATAAATAAAGTTAAGATTGTAGCGGTTCTGACTTGTTTTAACCGTAGGGAAAAAACTCTTAAATGTATAAAGTCGTTAAATGAACAGGTTTTACCTAAGGATAAAATAATTGATTTGAAAATTGTCATCTGTGATGACTGTTCGACAGACGGAACTCAAGAAACAATACTTAAGCAGTATCCAGATGTGGAATTTGTAAAGGGAACTGGAGATTTATTTTGGGCTCGGGGCATGGCGCGTGCAACAAGAGCAGCTGAAAAACACATGCCAGATTTCTATTTGATGATCAATGATGATGTGGAGTTTCAGGACAAAATGCTAGAAGTAATGCTAAAAAGCTATGATAGCATAGGAGATACTATGTGCGCTGTAGTTGGTTCGACAAAAGATAGTAACTCAGTAAAACTTACTTATGGTGGAGCAATGTGGAATGGAAAAGCATTCAAAGAGAAAACTGTAATGGTTGAACCAAAATACCCTTGTGCTAAATGCAATTTAAGCAATTGGAATTGTTTTTTGATTCCTCGTTCCCTTTATGAAAAAGTGGGAGAAATTGATAGTTACTACGAGCATTCCCGTGCGGACTATGATTATTCTCTGAGAATAGTGAGAAAAGGATATAATGTCTATGTGGCGTATAACTTTATTGGTTACTGTTCCAGAAACTCAATTAAAAACACTTGGCAAGATAATTCATTACCTTTTATGAAAAGAATCAAGGCTCTTCATAAGAGAACGGGTATGCCTATTAAATCGAGCTGGCATTATTATAGAAAATTCTATGGTGCTGGATGTGTTTATAGGGTGCTTTGGCCATACCTTTATATTGCTAAGACATCGTTGCTTCGTACAAAAAATTAAAACGCAGGGAATGGGTCGCTATGAAAAAAATATTTAGGTATGTTTTATCTCTGCCTAAAAGCTTATATGTAAATTTGAAAATGTTTGATTTGACGACGGCTATTAAGCTGCCTGTATGGGTTTCCTATAAAACGAAAATCGGTTCATTGCATAAGGGATGTATTTGTTTAGATGGAGAAATAAAAAAGGTTACATTTGGGATGTACGAAGGCTCATTTTTACGTAATGATTCAGGATATTTGAATTTCTCAAAAGACGGAAAAATGATAGTCAAAGGAAGAGCGGATTTTGGAACAGGTTCTGTAATCAATATTGGAGGTACAGTAGTATTGGGTGCTAATTTTAGTACAAATTACGGCTTTAAGCTTAGTTGTGAAAACAGCTTTGAGGCCGGTGATAACGTGTTAGTAGGATGGAATGTATCAATCATTGACAGTGATGGACATAGTATTATAAAAGATGGACTAAAGATTAACCAACCAAAAAAAGTGGTCATTGGCAACCATGTATGGTTGTGCTCTGAATCTTCCATTCTAAAGGGCGCTAGAATTGGAGATGATTGTGTTGTTGGTTACGGAACCATTGTTTCAAAGAACTTTGAAAACAAGTACCGCTGTATAATAGGAGGCAGTCCGGCTACAGTGCTGAAAGAGGATTGTAATTGGGAAAAGTAAAAAATTGTAAAAAGGCATAGTAAGGAGGAAAGAGAGCATAGAAAATGGAATGTGCGCTCTTAGAGAATATGAATCCTATTTCGAAGATTAAGAAAATATATAATAAAATTTTTAATAGATTGGTACTTTGGAATCAAAAAGTTGCTATTGAGGGAAACTTAACAATTAACGGAAGAATATATATTGATAATAAAGGCAGTATACATTTGGCCAACAATGTAAGAATCAACTCTGGAAAAAATGAAAACGTAATTGGCGGAGGGGATCGGACAAATCTAATTGCCCTAACTGATGCAGTAATTAAAATTGGCGAAGATACAGGAATGTCCAACGTTACTTTGGTAGCCAAAAAAGAAATTGTAATTGAATCTAAGGTGATGATAGGCGGTAATGTGAAGATTTATGATAATGACTTTCATTCCGTGCGCTTTTCTGAACGTATGAAAAAGCCGGATACAGATATAGCTAGTGCGCAAGTTAAAATTGAAGAAGGTGCTTTTATTGGAGCCCATTCCATTATCCTCAAAGGAGTGACAATCGGAAAATTTAGCGTAGTTGGAGCTGGATCAGTTGTGACCAAGTCAATACCATCGGGACAAATATGGGGTGGTAATCCAGCAAGGTTTATTCGTGAAGTTTAATAGTTAATTAATATGACAACGAAAAAGATTGTGAATGCAATAGTTTGCACTTTAATCTTAGATTGCTTTGACATAAAGGAATTTGTTTACCCATTCTAGCATTCTATAAAAATATATTTTAAAACTTACATTAAGATTCCAAATAATTTTTTACAATAAAAATCGCAATCAATATTGGTCTCTTTGTAAGTGGGAAGAAGTAGTTATGGATTCATTAATATCGTTATCTGGCAAACGGTGCAATTTACAGGAAAAACAAACATTACAATAGAAATAGTTTTAAATGTAAGTTCTTAAATATGTGTTTTGAACAACAATTCTATAAAAAATAACAAATTTTTTATATAGATGGATAACAGGCGAAAATTGGAAATGGTGTTTTGTTTGAGGGAATTGTACAGTGATGGACAGACATAAAAACTATTCAAAAAGAATTAAGATAATGTTTAAGTGGTTTAAATCCATTGTAAATCGAAAGTAAAGGTGAGAAAATGAAGAAAATACTGTATATACATCATGGTACAAGCAAAGGAGGGGCACCTAGAAGTCTTGCGTTTCTGATTGAAAAACTTGATAAAACTAAATATTCTCCGATCGTTTTATGTATGAAAGACAGAAAAAACATCGATTTTTTTAAGTCAGTTGGAGCGGATGTAATTTTTGATGAATCATTGTATCCATTTCATGGAAGTGTAGTATCAGGAATGAATTCAAGATTACTTTTTAATAATCTACTATATGCTTTACCTTCATTTAAAAAGGCAAAGAAATATTTTATGGAAATTAAACCAGATATGGTGCACTTGAATTCTTCTTGCTTGTTTGTATATGCGTATGCATCAAAGATAATAAATCCGGATTGTAAAGTGATTTGTCATATTCGTGAACCATTATTGGATAACTACTTTGGGAATATTCTTCGTTATTTTAGTAACAAGTATGTAGACGGCTTTATTTCGATTGATCAATTTGATTTAGATAATATGTGTGTTAAGAAAGCTAAGAGCAAGGTTGTTTATAATTTTGTAAACATTGATATTTATAATTCTCAAATAAAATCCCAGTGCTTGAGACAAGAATTGGGGTTGTTTGAAAATGATATTATCTTTTTATTTCTAGCGAGAATAATAAAATCCAATGGTGCATTTGAGCTAATAAATGTCTGTAAAAATTATATAAAATCAAATCCAAATTATAAGTTTGTTTTTGTAGGAGACAAGAACGACGATAATTCTAAATATACTCGTAATGTACGAAATTTAGTTCGAGAGATTGACAATTGTTACCTATTACCATTTAGAAGTGATATACCTGACGTAATTGCTTCATCGGATGTTTTGATTTGTCCATTTACGGAACCTCATTTTGCACGTGCTATTGTAGAAGGAGCAGCCATGAGAAAACCGGCGATAGGATCTAATATTGGTGGCGTTAATGAACTAATACGTAATAATGAAACAGGAATTCTATACAATAATACCGAAGAGTTGGAGTGGGCAATAAAATCTTTTGGAGAAAACCGTAAACTCAGGGAAGAAATGGGTGCAAAGGCAGAGCAATATGCTTTAGAAAATTTCAATTCAATTATTAATGCCAAACAAATTATGGATTTTTATGATAGCATATAAATTATGATGAAATTGGGAGAAGATTTGTGAATCACTTACTATCAACATATAAAAACCTTTCAATACAGGCAAAAGCATCTTTGTGGTTTGTTTTTTGTAATGTTTTCCAAAAGGGAATCACAATTATTACAATACCCATTTTTACAAGAATCTTAACAACCGAACAATATGGGGTTGTCAATGTATTTCATTCTTGGAGTAGTTTGTTAACGATATTTTTTACTTTAAATCTTTCTTACGGTGTATTTAATAAGGGCTTAATAAAATATGAAGATAGCAGAGATCGCTTTACATCTTCAATTCAAGGTCTTTCAACCACAGTGTCCCTAATATTAATTGGGGCTTATTTTATTTTTCAAAAAGTTGTAAATGCCTATACTGGACTGTCAACCTTTTTAATGTTTATAATGTTTGTCGAAATGTTATTATATCCAGCATTAGGGTTTTGGTCAGCACGGCAAAGGTTTGAGTATAAATATATAAAATTGGTTATCGTTACAGCTTTAATGACTGTGTTAAATGCACTTATAGGTGTCATTGCTGTGCTTAGTACTGATGTTTATAAGGCAGAGGCTCGATTATCTGCATACGCTCTTGTTATATTTATAATATGTGGGTTTATATACGCAAGAAGCTTTTTTAAAGGGAAACATTTTTATAATAAGGAAATATGGAAGTTTGCGTTAGTATTTAACATTCCATTAATTCCACATTATTTATCACAATCAGCTTTGAATCAATCAGATAGAATTATGATTGATACATTTATTGGGAGCGCTGAAGCTGGAATATACAGTGTAGCATATTCTGCCGGTATGTTATTGACCTTATTCAACAGTGCATTAATCGGTTCTATCACACCATGGATTTATGAACTGATTAAATTGAAAAGATATGAGGGAGTAGCAAAAAAAATTAATGCTATTCTCTTTATGATGTTTTTGATTATTGTTGCCTTAATATTATTTGCACCGGAAGCAATTAAAATATTAGCATCGAAAGATTATTATGAGGCAATTTATGTAATTCCACCAGTTGCTGCAAGTGTCTATTTTATATTACTTTACAATGTGGTATGTCTTATCGAATTTTATTTTGAAAAGACAAAATTAGTAATGATAGCTTCGCTTTTCGGAGCGGTAATTAATATTGTTCTAAATATTTACTTTATACCACGTTTTGGATATTTTGCAGCAGGTTACACAACTTTGGGAAGCTATATTTTTATGACTTTTCTGCATTATATATTTGCTGATAGAATACAGAAGGATAACCAGATTTTTCCTAAACTTATAGAAAAAAAGTTCCCGATTATTTTATCATTAATCTTAGTTCCATTTTCAATAGTTATTAATTTCTTTTATGAAGAAACTGTCATACGATATGGGTTCGCTTTACTTATAATGGTGATTGTTTTTCGGAAACGTAAGCAGATAAAGGATCAGTTATTAGAATTTAAAAAACGTTAGTAGATCTTAAGATTTTGAGGAGAAAGTCATGAAGATAAGTGTAAGCAAAATTTTAATAATGATATATTCCTTATACATTTTTTCTTTTGTAACCATCTTCTGTAGTCAATTGACACATATAAATGTATTAATTAATATGCATATGTTAATACAACGTGCGTGTCTTTTGATATTGATTGTTTTGATGGTTAGAAATGTTTTCAATAAGAGAATGTTATTTTGGGTTAACATAATAGTGGTAGTATTGTTATTAGTGTTCAAGTCAAATAACGGTGTTTTGGATTTAATAACAGTTTTTGTTTTTGCGTTTTCAATGAAAAGAGTATCATTTGATAAAATCGTAAAAGCGGATATATTAGTTAAAGGTGTAGCATGTGCTTTAGTTGTTATGCTAGCTCTAATGGGAGTCATTGATAGTCAGATATCGTATAGTAGCAGGGGGATTTTAAGAACGTCATTAGGATTTACGCATGCAAATATATTAAGTTTGATTATTTTGAGTTTATGTATTAATTGGATGTACTTAAGGTTTTATAAATTAAAGTGGTTTGAATATATAATATTATGTTTGGTTGTTTATGGATTGTACTTTACCACTAATTCGCTTACAAGTATTATTGGAATATCTTTTCTGTTAACTTTTAATTTGTTGGCTCGCTTGGTAAAAAGATTGAATATTGGGTATATACCGTTAAGTGTATTTTTGACTTTGATAATACCTACTGTTTTTTCACTCTCATTATTTCTTGCAATTAATTATTCGACATTAAATCCTACTTTGGTGGCACTCAATGAATTGACTACAGGCCGAGTCTCGAGTATGAATAGTTTTTATAATCAATATGGAATAAGTTTATTTGGCAAACCTATTGAAATGATATCCACTACAGCAGCTCAACAATTAGGGGTTCCTCCACAAGTGTTGGACAATGGCTATATGAGATTATTACTTCGGTTTGGATTAATTATTACAGCTATCTTTTTAGGACTATATATAAAATTAAGTTTTCAGTTGCTGAAAAAAAGAAAGTTTGCAATAGTATCATGTTTAAGCGCATATTTTGTTGTTGGGTTAATGGAATCTTCATTTTATAGAATAGAATACAATATTTTCTTGCTAACTATGGTCTATGTATTTACAAGAAATGCAACCTATGATTCGTTGGAAGTGACTGATGAGCCTTCTAAAAAGAAGATAAGGATTTCCTGGTAGTAATAATTAATAGTATGTGAAGATGTGAAGATGGGGCATAGATAAAAACAGAAATCCTGTTTAAAAATGGTAGAAGATTGAAGAACGAAGAGTTTCGTTCTGTTTAATAGTTATAAAAAAATATTATTAATCAAATAGTTATAAATATAGTAAAGGTGGAAAAATAAAGGTCGTAGTAGTTGGGAATAGGTAAACATATTGTTTATGATATAGGATTTCTCAAATAATATCATTATAATAGGCCGTAAGTGTAAATATTATGCTAGAGGTCCTAACATTTATATAAAAATTAAATCAGGGCTAAGTGTCCTGATTTTTTTATGGAGGTATTTTATGAAACTTGTATTACTTTCTGGGGGTTCCGGTAAACGCCTTTGGCCGTTATCCAATGACACACGCTCTAAACAATTTCTAAAGGTTTTGGAAAATGAAGAAGGAGCACGTCAATCTATGGTACAGCGAGTGTGGAGTCAATTAGAATCTGTAGGGTTAGCAGATTCCTCTGTAATTGCTACATCTAAAACACAAACAGAGATGATCCATAACCAATTAGGAAGTGAAGTCCCGTTAATTGTAGAACCTGAAAGAAGAGATACATTTCCGGCGATTGCACTTGCAAGTTCTTTTCTATTTTCTGAACAAAATGCGAACCTAGATGAGACTGTAATTGTGCTGCCAGTTGATCCATATGTACATGATAGTTTCTTTGAGAGAGTGAAACTTCTAGACGAGGTACTCACCTACTCAAACGCTGATTTAGCTCTTATGGGTGTAACGCCAACCTATCCTTCTTCTAAGTATGGATATATTGTACCTACAACTGAAGCTAACATTAATGAATATTTCCTTGTTGACCGCTTTACGGAAAAACCTAGTGAAGAGAAAGCGGTAACTCTAATTGAACAGAATGCTCTGTGGAACTGTGGGGTATTTGCGTTTAAACTTCGATATATAATAGATATTTTAGAGGGAAAGAATCTCCCTATTACGTATAATGCACTTTCCTACAACTATAGTTCTCTTCCAAAAATTAGCTTTGATTATGAAGTAGTAGAGAAAGCAAAACGTATTGTGGCATTGCCATACGAAGGATATTGGAAAGATTTAGGGACTTGGAACACCCTTACAGAGGAGATGGCTACTTCCCAAATGGGAAAAGGGATCATTTGTGAAAATTCTAACAACACACACTTAGTAAATGAGTTAGAAATTCCTGTTACAGTAGTAGGTTTATCTGATGTAGTGGTAGCTGCTAGTCCTGATGGTATTCTTGTAGCGGACAAAGCCTCTAGTCCGAAGATTAAAGATTTAATCGGAGGATTTGATCAACCGCCTATGTATGAAGAGCGGATTTGGGGTTGGTCAAAGGTACTTGATTATGCAAAATATGAAAATGAAGAGATGGTAACTAGACGTATTTGCATCCATGAAGCGAAAAACTCTACCTATCATTATCATAATCTACGCAATGAAGTGTGGACAATTGTACGTGGAGAGGGAGAACTTATCCTCGATGATAATATACGTCGAGTAAAAGCAGGAGATATTATTCATATTTCAGTTGGCAGAAAGCATGCAATTCGTGCAATTTCAGAGCTAGAATTTATTGAAGTACAAACAGGGCGTGAAGTGGTAGATACTGATTTTGTACGTTTATATACGAATTGGAATGAAATTTTACAGCATTACTATAACTCTCAAGCACAAGTTATTGTTTAATAGTTAAAGAGTCGTAATTATGAAAATTATATTTCAGATTATGGCTATGGTCATGCAACTCGGTTTGCTAACTTTTCTAGTAGAATGGATTACTTTTTTCTCTTGTTAGTAGTCAGGAACGAGACTGGGTAGAAAAGGAATTAGGTTATATATGAGGTATATTATTGATTAATAAACTGAAAAGCAGTTCTAATGAAATAAATTAAAAAGTTATTTAAGGATTTACATGAACATTTTGAATTACCAACACAATAATAAAACAGGCAGGCATTCATGCACGCATAGAGGTGCCTGCCTTATTAGTGTTAAAAGACATGTTTATCAATTAAAAGAACCTGTTTAGATAGTACTCGATGGTGCTACAACAGATAAAAGTACATTGTTAAATATAATGATTTTGTCAATGTTATAAGTGCTATTCTAAGAATGTATTTATTTACTATAAAATAATTCTTACGCATTTTTTGGTGAAAACTCAAAAAATGTACAAATCAAGGAAAAGTTAGAGTGGTTCCCATACTCACTTTTGTCCTGAATTTTAATAAATAGTGAAAGATTAATTTACTATTTTAAACCCCTTTCGTAGTTTCTCCAAATATGAGTAATAACCTAAAAAGTACATTTTTTGTCCGTGTATTTTGTATACTACAGTTTGATATAGAGGAGAGTTTATAGGCTGATTTGTAAATATAAGAGCTATATCTATGCCTTTAGAGGAGCAACACAGCCGTAGTGGCTTAATGTTAAAAAGCAAATTTATAATGTTAGTATAAAACTAAAAATATGTTGCTATTTCATGCATGAGTTAATTACTAAATAAAGCAAAGTCCTGTCATCAAATTGGTGCTGTATGTGTAAGTAATAATGATATTTTTAATTATCAAGTACATATAGGGGGATTAAGATGCACTTTGAATTAAGATTTTTTAAAAAGAATCTTTATTTAATTATTTCTTTGTGTTTAATCCTTAGTGGATGCTTGCGATCAGAAGAGAAAATACCACAATCCAAGCATAAAGTATCACACAAAATATTCCCAATTGGTCAAGAAATTATTAAAGGATTAAAAAAGAATTCCCCTAATAAAGAACATCCTCGCTTAATGGCAACTGATGCAGACTTTAAACGGATTAAAAACAGATAAGAACTTAGAAAGATGGTATATTAGCCTCCAACTTGAAACAGATAGAATATTACAAGAACCTACTGTGAAGTATGAAATTACAAATGGTAAACGATTACTACCTATTAGCAAAAAAGTTCTAAAGAGAACGATTAGTTTAGCAATGATGTATAGATTAACTGGTGATTACAGGTATGCGAAACGTGCGTGGAAAGAACTAAGTACGGTTACTGACGATAAGCAATTTCCAAACTGGAATCCGACACATTTTTTAGATACAGCAGAGATGACGACTGCTGTGGCTATTGGTTATGATTGGCTTTATGATTTTTTGTCAATTAAACAAAAGGAAATATTGCGTACAGCTATGATTAAGAAAGGACTTCAACCTGCACTTGAGGTATATAGAGGAACTGCGAATCCTTTAAAAATTTCTACGTTTTGGAAGTATGAATCAAATAATTGGAATACAGTTTGTAATGCAGGTATAGGTATGGGTGCACTAGCTATTGCTGACGAGTCATCTGAAACAGAAGCTCTTTCAGGCGAGGTTTTACAATATGCGATAGAATCTATTAGAAAATCCTTATCGGTATATACACCAGATGGGGGGGTGCCGGAAGGAATTTCATATTGGAGCTATGCAACTATTTATATGGCTTACTTTTTATCTTCACTAGATTCTGCAATTGGTACTGATTATGGACTATCTAGTATGGAAGGAATTTCAGAGACGGGTTATTACCCGATTTATTTGCGAGGGATGAAAAACTCTTTCAAAATAGGGGATGCAGGATCAAATATTGCATCAACAGAGCCACAGATGTTTTGGTTTGCCAATAAATATAAAAATTTAGATTTTTTTTATTTTGCTTTAAAAGGTAATCATCCAATGAACTTAATTTGGTATAGAAAGCAAAATAAGACTGAATCAGATATACCTAGTCTTCCTTTGGATAGGGTTTTTATGAATTCTGAAACTGGTATAGTAACGATGCGTAGTGATTGGAAAAGTGATACAACCTTTGTTGGGATCCACGCAGGGAATAATCAAGCAAATCATGGTGATCTTGATATTGGAGATTTTGTGATTGGATCATCAGGAGTACAATGGGCAGATGAACTTGGAGCAGATAACTACAATTTACCTGGTTATTTTGATATGAATTCTGGTAGGTGGAATTATTACCGCAAGAGGGCAGAGGGACAGAACACTCTTGTTGTGAATCCTAAAAATGGACCAGATCAAAATATTAAGGCGAGCGCAACAATTACGGATTTTAGCTCTACTGCCCAACAGGGGTTTACAATAATAGATATGAGTAGTGCTTATGAAAGAGATGCCGTTTCTGTTAGGAGAGGGATGGCTTTAACAGAGGGCCGTACGATAGTAGTAATACAGGATGAACTAAAACTTAAGGCACCTTCCGAAGTGTACTGGTTTATGCATACAAAATCAAAAATAGAGATAAGTAAGGATAAAAAAACTGCAACATTGCTCCAGTCAGGAAAAAGGCTGTATGCTCATATCTTTTCGCCGGCACAGGGGTATTTTAATATAATGAATGCTAAGCCATTGCCAGGTTCCCCAAATCCAATAGGCCAAGGTGATAATAATGATATTAAGAAATTAGCAATACATCTAAATGGTGTAAAAGATAATACTTTATCCCTTGTATTTACGACAGATAAAGGAAAGATTGAGGAGGGAAAAGGTTGGACAAAACCTCTTCCTTTAAGTAAATGGAGTAGATCAGGAGTTATGAATTCTAACTAGATGGCGAATTTGTAAACTAGGATTAGTGTTTTGAACAGAATTAAGAGAGTAATTTAAGTATTTATATAGTAAGGAGGCATCTTTAGCGTACCTCCTCCTTTGTTTGATGGGGCTAAAATATTTGTTTAGACCATATTTTTCCGAGAGAGTTGTTACATTGATTTTTCCTTTTGTTAACTGGGCAATATAAAAACCATCCTTCTCGAAGTAGTAAGGATAGAGAGGACACAATTTGCTACAGACCGCATAAGAGCATTTTTAAATATACAACGGTATAGGAATTAGTGATGAAGACTTTACTCGTTTGTATTATACTTGGGATGAAGTCTTAAACCATTTCAAAGAAACGAATTCGAAAGTAATTTTATAAGGGGAGCAATTGCTCTCCTCTTTTACATAGGTGAGGAAAATATGAAAAAGATTGTTTATTATATCTCAGAATATGGGTACGGCCATGCTGCAAGGAGTATAGCCGTTATTAGGGAATTACTTAGGCAAAACCCTTATGTTGAAATTGAAGTTGTAAACCAGTTTGCACTGGATTTTCTAAAAAAGTCTCTTTCACATAAAAATGTCACCTTTTTTGAATTATCCACTGATATCGGATATTTTTTAAAAGAAGGATCGATTGAACCTGATCAAAATAAACAAGTAGTAGAAGTCGAAAGGTATTTAGAGGCATTACCAAATTTAATTAATTCAGAAATTAATAGGTTAGAAAAAGAAAAAATAGATCTTATCATCTCTGATATCTCACCACTAGCTTTTGAAGTGGCTGAACAAATAGAAGTACCTTCATTAGGTATTTCAAATTTCACCTGGCATACTGCTTTTTTAGATTTAGTACCTTTAGAAATCCTTGCTCCTCTTAAAGCCTCCTATCACAAAATGGATTTTTTCTTTGCTCTAGCAGGAAGTAATGAAATGAAATGGACAAACAAAACAACTAAAAATTATGGTTTTTACTCTAGAGAAATAAACATTAAGGAAATAAATCATATTCGTTCAAAAATTGGATGGGAAAAAAGAATAGTATTTTTAGGGCTAGGTATGAAAATGGAGCTTAATGAACTACAAAACCTACCAATATGGAAAAGTTCAAATACTCATTTTATCATTTCTTCCAATTTAAACATCGAGCATCCAAATGTTTCAAAAATACCAAACGATTATTTAGAAACCCAAAACTACATAGCTGCCTGTGATTTAGTTATAACCAAGGCTGGGTGGGGGACAGTAGGTGAAGCTGTCGCAGCAGATGTGCCATTGTTAATTATTGAAAGAGAAGGAATGAGAGAGGATCAGAATACAATTGATTATTTAAAGGCAAAAAATCTTGCTAAGACAATTAGTGGAAGTGACTTTAAAGATTTAGTATTGAATGATAATAATAAATTCCTAAATACAAAATATCAAAAAAATCAAAGTAATGTTATTAAAGAAATTGCTGAAGATATCTTAAGATTAATTCATTAAATTTTATTGATTACAGCTTATATTAAGAAATGCTAAGGACGATGATGATCCTAAAATAAATATATCTAATCAAGAAATCAGGCAAATAGTGTACGAAGAAGAAAAGGCAGCAGAAATCTTTTCACCTTTTCTCCTTCGTAAAATAATGTCGAGTACCACATACTTTAAAAAGGAAAAATTGATAAAGATATGTAAAATTATATTTACTTTTCTTTTCAAAGTCCAAAACTCCCTCATAGACTTTTTTAGTTTATTTCTTTCTATAAAAAGTACCAAGTATATACAAGAATATATTTAAGATATGTTATCCACCTTATCTTTATTAAATATCTTAATGAAACATCCCGTATACAATACTCCTGAATTGTTATAACGCATATTTTAAAATACCTAACTTCCTTTTATTATTCTAAATCATTGTTCAAATTAATAAATAGTTATAGGATTTTGCATCTTTTTAGATGGAAGTATTCTATTTAAAAATGTATTCTTGCAGATTCCATAGTAGGATGAGAAAATCAATCTATTTTTATAATAAGCTTAGCAGTTTGAAAGTACAATGCACCTATTAAATCATTTAATTTTAAAAGATAACAGGCATTTGGATATAAAGTTTATTAGGAAGATATAATTATTAGGTTTTTTATCTGATTAAGAGCATGGTAAAATAGAGTAGCAACGGAATATGGTAAGGATGGTAAATTAGTTCAAAAGTCTGTCTATTGATCTGTATTTTTGCTTTGTTCTTAAATTTAAAACAAACCTTTTAGGAGGTATCATTAGCGTGAGAGGTAATTTCATAAAGGGTGTATTATGGGGAGTAGGTGTATCATTAATCTTATGGATTATAATTATATACGGTATTTCTAAGCTGTTTTAATACATACAAAGAGTAGTATCATTTAAGAAATGTAAGAGAAAAATCCAATCTCTATGAAGGATAGTAACTATACATATTGAAAATATAATATTTTTAGAAATAATAAATCTTAAGTCTACCTCAAATACATAATAATGACTAGAAGATCTGTCATTCCCTCATATTTTATAATACTTCAACTTAATGATGACAAGATCCACACTGACATCTTTAGTAAAGATCTGATAGTTAAGACTCTTCTATCCATTTCTCAAAGATAATTAAATCCCTAAGAATTAAAAAATAATTTAATTCAATTATAATAATTCCAGTTTCAGCATGTTTTCCATAAAAAAAGATATATTTAATAAACATTCATTGGTTACCAAATCTCCCTAGCTACATAGCCACACCCCACACCCTAAACACTTCTACCCATCCCAATACCATCCATACAAATAATAAAAACACAAAATAAAACAAAAGAACACTTAAAACTACATTTCCAATCCGAATTGTAAAAATAATCAGATTCTTTACCGTCTTTTACTAAAATGTAATATTACAAAATTTGTAAAAAATCCTAAATCTTTAGTACATAAAACCTAAAAAAATCGAACCCTTTGTACTACAAAAATTAAATTGAATTATCACCATTAGACTATATATAAATAAAGCAATAAACAAATCTTGGATGATTTTTAGAGGAAAAATACGAAATTACATATAGAAAACTCCTATAGCTATTTATATAAAATAAATACCAGAAAAGCCAGGAAATATCGCATATCTACGGCTATTTCCCAAAATTGCAAGCGATAAAACGGCAACGCTTACAATTGATAGGGTACTAAAGCATGAAATGGAAGAATGCTTTTATGCAATTAGTCCCTCCCTTTGATTCCTTTACAATTCAAGCCCCAGATTTACTGTTCAATGAAATTGGTCTTAATGACCCAAAGAAATTGCAAAAAAAAATGGTAGAATTAGTCACGTAAGGTGGAGCTATTGAGAAACATTCCTAATTACGTCACATTTTGTAACAATAGTAAGATTAGTTCGACAATTTTTGTATTTAGCTACTACTGCTAGAACGAAATTGACAAAAATGATGGAGGTTATCATGGAAGAAACAATTAGCTTGAAGGAGCTGTTTCTAACTTTAAAGAAACGTCTCTCACTCATTCTCATTATTGCAGCTATAGCTACCTCAACAAGCGGTGTTGTTAGTTATTTTCTTTTAACGCCTGTTTATGAGTCATCAACACAGCTTCTAGTCAATCAAGCAAAAACCGATCAGCAAGTGTATAGTCCAAATGAGGTTCAAACGAATCTCCAACTTATTAATACTTATAACGTCATTATCAAGAGTCCAGCTATTTTAGATAAAGTCATTGCTCAAGAGAAGTTACCGATGACTATTGATGAACTAAACGAAATCGTGACGGTTTCAAGTGAAGAAAATTCACAGGTTGTCAATATTGCAGTTGAGCATGAGGATCCGCAACAAGCAGCAGCTATTGCAAATTCCATTGCAGCTATTTTTAAGACGGAAATTACAAAGATTATGAACGTTGATAACGTCAATATTTTAACTCAAGCCCAAGTTGGTGAAGACGTATCACCAATCAAGCCTCAGCCAATTCTCAACATGGCGATTGCTTTAGTTGTAGGCGTCATGGTAGGAGTCGGACTGGCATTTTTACTTGAGTATTTAGATAACACGATTAAATCAGAGCAAGATATTGAAAATCAGTTAGGCCTTCCAGTATTAGGTGCGGTTACGGTGATTAATATGGATGGCGAATCAGCTGAAAAGGTTAGCCAATCTACTGTAATCAGAACGAGAGGTGAGTCAGTTGGCTCGTAAAGACAAAAATAAAGTATTTATATCCCAAAACAGAAGTTTAATTTCTCTTTCAAATCCAAAATCACCAATTGCGGAGCAATTTCGGACCATTCGTACGAATATTCAATTTACAAGTGTTGATGAGGAGTTAAAAACAATCATTGTCACCTCTGCCGGACCAGCGGAAGGGAAATCAACAACTACAGCAAATCTAGCAGTTGTCTTTGCCCAGCAAGGGAAAAAGGTGTTAATGATTGATGCGGATCTTCGTAAACCAACCGTTCATTACACGTTTAATAAAGAAAATTATATTGGTCTATCAAATGTCCTAACAAAACAAGAAACGCTGGTTGAAGCGATTCAAACGACTTCACAAGAGAATTTGTTTGTCTTAACAAGCGGTCCAATTCCGCCAAATCCTTCCGAGCTTCTAGGTTCAAAAGGAATGAAGTCCATGTTGGAGGAGGCTAAACAGGAGTTTGATGTGATCATTCTGGACTCACCGCCTGTATTAGCTGTTACTGATGCCCAAGTCTTGTCGAATGTCACAGATGGCGTGGTATTGGTTACGAGTGCCGGAAAAACAGAAGTAGATTCTGCGAAGAAAGCAAAGGAACTTCTTCAAAGTGCGAAAGCAAAAATTCTTGGCGTTGTCTTAAACAACAAGAAGGCACAGGATAGTCAGTATTATTATTACTACGGGGGAAAATAACTCCGCATGGGATAGGGAAAAGAATGAAATGAATTTTCCTTGGAGGTGAGTAAGGTGATCGATATCCACAGTCATATTTTACCTGGTGTGGACGATGGAGCCCATTCTGTCCAGGATGCCATTAATATGGCAAAACTGGCAGTCGAAGAAGGAATCACCAAGATCATTGCGACTCCCCATCATCAAAATGGTAAGTATCGTAATACAAAGCAGAATATTTTAAAAGGGGTAGTTGAGCTTAATCAAATCCTTCAAAAAGAAAATATTCCCTTAGAGGTTTTACCAGGCCAGGAGACGCGCATTTATGGTGAGCTTCTGGAGGATTTAGAAATGGGGGAAATTCTTCCTCTCAATCAAACAAATTATTTATTTATTGAATTGCCTTCCGGGCATGTTCCCAGGTATACGGAAAAGCTTTTGTTTGATCTTCAGATGAAGGGTCTGACCCCAGTTATTGTTCACCCTGAGAGAAATGCAGAAGTGATGGAAAATCCTGATCTCTTGCTGAATCTAGTAAAAAAAGGCGCGCTGACACAGGTGACGGCTGGGAGTATTACCGGGCATTTCGGAAAGAAAATTCAAAAGTTTTCAATGAAATTGATCGAGGCGAATTTGACACACTTTATTTCCTCTGATGCCCATAATGTTTCAACCAGAAGCTTTAAGGTTCTGGAATCGATCTCAGAAATTGAAAAGGAATTTGGCATACAAGCTGTTTACTACTTTCAAGAAAATGCGGAACTCCTTACACAAGGGCAGGTAGTGTACAGACAAGAACCAAGTAAGATCAGGCAGAAGAAATTTTTAGGGCTTTTCTAATAAAATGGCTGCTAGATGGATCTTGATTTCCTGCTACCGCGATTATCCCGTGAAAATTAGCAGGTTCATGTCGAATTATGTCTGAATATTCTGAATTGTTTAGGGTGAACAGTGAGAATGAATCAATCTTTGGTTGAAAATCCTGAATGGGTAAGCACTCTTGTATCTATTTCCTTTTGTTGAATTTGTAAAAGCAATTTTTAACCTAATACATTTAAAACTTTAGAAAAAGGTGAACGAATATGAAAATTGCCGTAGTTGGAACTGGTTATGTTGGTTTAGTGACTGGTACTTGTTTATCTGAGATAGGTCATCAAGTAACATGTATCGATATTGACCAGGTCAAAGTAAATAAGATGCGTGAAGGGATCTCTCCCATTTATGAACCAGGTCTTGATGAATTGATGAAAAAAAATATTCAAGAACAACGCCTATTTTTTACAACCAATCATGATGAAGGCTTTCATGAGGCAGATGTAATCTACATTGCGGTAGGTACTCCGGAAAAAGCGGATGGTTCAGCTAATCTTACATATGTTGAACAGGTAGCAAAGGATATTGCTGCACATGTGCAAAAAGATGTCGTTGTCGTCACGAAAAGCACCGTACCTGTTGGAACAAATGATTGGATCAAATCAGTGATTGAACAGCATCTTGTTCATCCGGTAAAAGTAGATGTCGTATCAAACCCAGAGTTTTTACGGGAAGGATCTGCTATCTACGATTCTTTTAATGGGGACAGAATTGTTGTTGGCGCTGAAAATGAAGCAGCTGCAACGATCATCGAGGAAATAAATAAACCATTTGGTATTCCGATCATGAAAACAGATATCCGCAGTGCTGAGATGATTAAATATGCAGCCAATGCGTTTCTTGCGACAAAGATTAGTTTTATCAATGAAATTTCGAATATATGCGAAAAGCTGGGAGCAAATGTTGAGGATGTTGCCAATGGAATGGGACAGGATGGACGAATTGGCTCTCAATTCCTAAATGCCGGGATAGGTTATGGAGGATCCTGCTTCCCTAAAGATACAAAAGCACTTGTTCAAATTGCCGGCAATGTTGAATATGACTTTGAGTTATTAAAGGGAGTCATTCGTGTTAACCAAAGGCAGCAGGAAATTCTCTTTGAAAAGCTGAAAGATCGCTTCGATCATTTAGAAGGAAAGAAAATTGCTGTATTAGGATTAGCCTTTAAGCCTAACACAGATGACATGAGAGAAGCGCCATCCATCGTCATCACAAAAGAGCTGCTTGTAAAAGGAGCAAACGTCGTTGCGTATGATCCTGTTGCAATGGATAATGCCAAAAATGTATTAGATCCGAATATCATCTATGTTTCTAGTGCGCTCGAAGCCCTCCAAGGCGCTGACGCGGCATTAATCTTAACGGAATGGAATGAAATCAAGGACCTTGATATTGGAGTATTTAAGGAATTGATGAAAACTCCTGTTATTTTTGACGGTCGTAATTGCTATGACCTTTCGATAATCAAAGACTATGAAGTTGAATATTACTCAATGGGTAGACCGTCTATTAACTCTTTAAATCTACTAAGTGTTGAATAAATAGGAGGAATTGAACATGACAAAAGTGAGAAAAGCCATTATTCCAGCTGCAGGATTAGGAACTCGATTTTTACCAGCGACAAAAGCAATGCCAAAGGAAATGCTTCCGATTCTAGATAAGCCAACGATTCAATACATCGTAGAAGAAGCGATCGCTGCAGGGATTGAGGATATTATCATCGTAACGGGTAAGGGAAAACGTGCCATTGAAGATCATTTTGATGTGGCGCCGGAGCTTGAAAGAAACTTATCTGAAAAAGGCAAAACAGACTTACTTGAGAAAGTAAGACATTCCAGTAATCTAGCAAACATTCACTATATCCGTCAAAAAGAACCAAAAGGTTTAGGCCATGCGGTATTGTGTGCAAGACAATTTATTGGCAATGAACCATTTGCTGTTTTACTTGGCGACGATATTGTTGTGAGTGACACGCCATGCTTGAAGCAATTAATGGACGAGTATGAGAACACGGGCTCTTCTGTGATTGGCGTTCAAACAGTAGAAGATAACCAAACCCACCGCTATGGGATTGTTGATCCAAAAACCATTGAAGGAAGACGTTATCAAGTTAATAACTTTATTGAAAAGCCTGCTCCTGGAACAGCGCCATCAAACCTTGCGATCATGGGACGCTATATCCTGACTCCTGACATTTTCAGCTTTTTAGAGAAGCAAGAATTAGGTGCCGGCGGGGAAGTCCAATTGACAGATGCGATTCAAGAATTAAATAAAATGCAAGATGTGTATGCCTTTGATTTTGAAGGAATTCGCTATGACGTAGGCGAGAAGATGGGATTTGTGAAGACGACGATTGAATTTGCCTTGAATAACGATGAGCTGGGTGAAGAGATCTTCACATTCATGGAAAAGCTTCTGGAAGAAAGCAAATTCCGCAAGCAAGAAGTTTAAGTAGAGGTGGAGAAAAAATGAGGGAGTCTTCAGCAACAGCTATTTCATATATCGATCCATCTATTAAAAGTAAATTAGCCAGCACTCAATCCTATGAAAGATGGAAGAGATTGATTGATATCGTCGGTTCTCTTATAGGGATTATCATCTGCCTGCCGCTTTTTTTGATCGTTGGACTCTTAATCAAGCTGGAAGATCCAAAAGGGAAAATCCTGTTTTCCCAAGCTAGAGTAGGCCATAACGGGAAGGAATTTAAAATGTATAAGTTCCGCTCAATGGTGCATGATGCAGAAGCACGGTTAGAGAAGCTTTTGGCACAAAATGAGGTAGATGGCGCCATGTTTAAGATGAAAGATGACCCTAGGATTACAAAGGTCGGAAAAATCATTAGGAAAACCTCTATTGATGAGCTTCCTCAATTTTTTAATGTCTTAAATGGCAGCATGAGCTTGGTGGGGCCTCGCCCCCCTCTGCCAAGAGAGGTAGCCGAGTATAACGATTATCACAAGCAACGGCTGCTGGTAAAGCCGGGGTGTACAGGCCTATGGCAGGCTACGGTTAGAAACAGTGTCGGTTTTGAGGAAATGGTGGAATTAGATCTTACTTACATTAAAAAGAGATCGATCCTCTTTGATATCAAGATCGTCTTTATGACAGTTATTACATTAATAAAAGGAAATGCTTATTGATGAATGTTTATGCGAATCGCAAGCTATACAATTTCTTATATGTATTAATCATACCTGTTATTTATTTGCTTTTGGTCGTGCTTAATAAACTGCAGCTAGAGAAATATTTTTTAATGCTAAGCATTGTAGGCTTGGTGATGCTGCTTGTCTTTATAATTTCAAAAAAGAAAACCTTTCTTTACGGTATCTTGTTTGCCACACTCGCTTTTAATATCGAGTACCCAATCATTGCAGAGGGGCTCGGATTTGGCGGCACGCATGTGGGAGGCTTACGAGCAGCTGTTGTGATTAATCACTTTCAGTTGATCATTTTTATGATTGTTGTGTGGAATTATTTTGTTAAAACAGAGGAGCTAACTTTAGAAAAAGATAAAGATTCATTAAAGATGACGGTTTTATGGATCTTTTTCTTTGGGACAGCGCTGCTCTCTACCTTCTTATCCGAAAATACCTTCGCTTCCTTATATGTGTTGTTGAGGTATATTTGTTTATTCTTTTTGGCTGTCATTCTTCTAAAGAACCGGCTGCAGTTAAATTTGACCTATATGATTTATGGGTTGATGATTCTTGTTCCTGTTGAAACGCTCATCAGTCTCATCCAGTATGTGACAGATAGCTATGCAGGATTTCGAATTTTAGGAGAGAGCTATGAGCCGTTTCGGGCAACATCACTCATCGATGAATCTGAAAAAGGAGTGAGCGGAACTCTTTCCCATCCAGGGATTATGGGGCTGTTTCTCTCTCTCACGATTCCGTTGCAGGTGTATTTCTTCCTTTCGGACAGGAAATATAGCTTTAAAAAAATGAGGTTCATCATCTTTCTTTTCACAATGGTGCTGATTATCCTGACGTCATCGAGAACCTCTCTTTTTATTACGTTGTTTGCGATCGGAGTCTTGTTTCTTTTTCATGTCATCGGACAGAAAAGGTTTAAAAAATCGAGTGTGTTGATTGTGTTATTTTCCATCATCCCTGTTACGGGTGTGTTTGTCTATACCCTGTCTAAGCTGGGAATTGTGGAACGGTTTCTGAATAGCGATTTTATTTACCAAATCTTTTACCGAAGCGACTTGAATGTGTTAGCACTCTCTATTTTTGGTGAATCTGCCAAGAATATGATCTTTGGTACCGGTCTTAATGCATATACAGATGTGATCTCCTCACGCGGTACGGGCTTTGCCTATGAGCATCCGGTGCATAACTTCTTTATCCTTATGCTGGTAGAGGGCGGCATTCTGCATTTCTTAAGCATCGCGATATTGGTTCTTTCTATTTTGGCGATTTTAATCAATAGCATCCGCCTTGGTAAGCAGCGGCTGCTGGCATTTACCCTGCTCGTGACGATCGGGATATCGTTTATTTATTGTATGTTCGGCTGGGCGATGTACCATAATCAAAACATGTATTTCATGACAATCATTTTAATTTTAGCGTATCAGCTTAGATACGATGAGGGTGAGCAAAATGAGTAAAACCTACTTAGGCTATTACGGCATGTTAAATCTGGGTGATGATTTAATGCTGAAGACGTTATTGGAAAACGATACGAATGAAAAAACACAGGTCATTCAATTTAAAGATAACCCTCTGCCAGGGCAAGACAAAAACATCACGTTTTTAACATGGCCTGACGGGAAATTCGCTAAAATCACCTTCGCTCTTCGCTTTATTATGCAATCAAAAGAAGTCATATTTGGCGGTGGCACTTGCTTTACTGATGAGGATGGCGATGGCTTCTTTAAATATATGGTCATGGCGAAGCTTTTAGGAAAAAAGGTGAAGTATAAAGCAATTGGGATTGGAAATTTAAAGCGAAAATCAAGGATTTTCAAAACGAAGGTTTTATTATCGATTGCTGATGAAATTTCCGTAAGAGATGAACAATCGTTTAGCAGAGCTAAAAAATTCACTAATAATAAAAAGCGAATTGTAAAGGAAGATGACTTAGCGATTAAGTCAATCGGGAACATTATTAAACAGGAAAAATTCACAGTGAATCGTGAGGAACCATATCTAGCATTAGGATGGAGAGATTTAAAGAGGTACGACTGCAAAGAATGGAATGACCCAAATTATGTGGTTGATTACATTTTGAAGCTGGCGAAGGAAAAAGGATTAAAGAAAATCGTGATGTTTGATGTCGATTCCTATTTTGACGCTGACATCAATCAAACCCTATATGATTTGTTGAAGGAAAAAACGGATTTGGATGTCGTTTACAACAAGAGTACGGACATGAATGAAAAGATGAAGGTCATTTGTGAATCATGCTTTGTCTTTACGTCAAGATTGCATGTTGCCGTTATTGCGGAAGAAGCAAATCTTCCATGCGAAGCCTTAAATTACTCACCGAAGATTCAATATTATGTTGATGAAGTTCGCAGTCAGCATGTAAAAGTAGTGTTATTTACATGAAACTGATTTTTCTCTATTTATTTCAGCTCTTGTCAGTCCTATCAGGGTTTTTCTATCAGGTCATTCTGGCAAAGAATGTAACGGTCCAGGAGTTCGGGACCTTAAATGTCATTTTAACCGCGATTATTATTTTCGGTACGATCGGTTCATTTGGGATTGGTCCCAATCTTCTAAGAATCTATAACAAATTTAATCTTACACAATCGATCAAACCTATTTTTACCTTGCTGATGATGACAAGCTTGTGTTCTGTTGCTATATTCAGTCTTTTCTTTTTCACTGTTGTCGATGATGTAACTTTTATTCTATTGGCCTTTTCGATTGTTCTTTTAGTTACTAGGATCTTCACCCCTGTTACAGAGGCTGTTTTTCAGATCAACGATCAGATGGTCCCGTTGAGCTTATTACGATTTTACCAGCAATTTGCCAGATTGGTGGCAGCTGCTCTCTTAATCTACCTTCCTTTTAAAGGCTTGGATTTTTTAACGCTTGCTGGTGTTCTATCGCTATTTTCTATTTATATTTCGATCGTTTCCTTTAGAGATTTAAAGAAAAAACGCAACAACTTCCATGATTCGGTTATAACCGATGTGAAATCGGCTTTTACCTTTACGGTGCCATACGCAGGGGCAAGCATCTACTACCAGATTTATTTCCAGGTGAATATTATCCTTTTTGGTCTATTACAAATGGATACAGAAGCAGCCTATTACTCTGCGGTGTTTAATTTTATGAATGTAGCAAGTGTTTTTCTGCTTCTTTATTTTCAAACCTATATGCTTCCAAAGATTCACCGAAACTATCGGTATGATTATTTTGCAGCTTTCAGGAAAACGACGATCTTGTTAGCTTTGTTATCAGTCATTCCCATTTCGATCATTAGTTTTTTTGGCCAGGAGATTATTCAGCTGGCGTATGGGGATGATTTGCTAGACGCAAGTATTTATTTTTCCATCATGATCTTTTTCGTACCAGTCCGGATTTTAATCAATGGGTTTGGAGCCTTATTAATAAATGAGGATACAGTTGAGCAGAAATCAATCATTCAGAGATATGCAGCCATCCTATCAATCATAATGGGCTTCCTATTTATCTATTTATGGGGTGTACTAGGCGCCATTGTTTCTTTCTATATTGTTGAACTATTTATTTTAATAAGATTCACACTCTTGGTGTCTAGAACAATAAAAAAATTAAGGAGTATTTAATATGGAATTTATCATATGGGGGAAATATCAATCTAGAGCGGAGCGATTAGCAAGCTACCTAGATGATTGTAATATCCATTATATTCACTCGGATCAATCAATACTTGTTCGGTATATGTCTAGTCTTATCAAATCCCTGAATATTATCTTGAAATCAAAATCTGATACGTTTATTATCCAGCTTCCTCCTAATTTAATCATCTATCTGATCCCTTTTATTAAGATGTTTAATAAAAGAGCAAAAATCATCCTAGATATGCATAATGGAGCAACAAGGGGCAACTGGGGAAAGCTCCCTTTTATATGGAAGATTATGAATAAATATTCAGATCTGATCATTGTGCATAACGAGGACTATTTTAACGAAATCACAAGTACAGGAAAGGTAACGACGAAGTTAATCGAAGTGCTGCCAGATCCGCCGGCAGAAAAGCATCGAACGACTATTTTAGGTTTAAACCATTCAGATTTCTTGAAGGAAGGCAAAACAAACGTCCTTATCCCTTGTTCATATAACCCGGATGAACCGATTTTTGAGCTGGTGGAATTAGCGAAAATGAATCCGGATCTTCATTTAATTTTAACGGGGAACAAAAATAAAGCGTTCAAGCTGTTAGGTGACAGGGAGATTCCAAAGAATATTACATTCTCAGGTTTCATAAGCGCTGAGGAATACAAGTATTTGTTCTTGCATGCAGATGTTGTGATGGGCTTAACAAAGAATGAAAATATTCAATTAAGTGTTTCGACGGAAAGTTTGTCCTTTGGAAGACCAGTTATTCTCTCTGATACGAAAACCTTGAGGAAGCTATATCCAAGTGGATTTATCTTTACGGATAATCAGCCCGAGCATATGAATATCAGCATTAAGCACTACTTGGACGATTATAAAAAGCTAACGAAGGAATTAAGTGAAGTTCGAGAAGAAAAAATAAACATGTGGAACGTGAAGTTACTGCAGTTGAGAGGAGAATATAATCTATGAAAATTCTATTTACCTCTTCTACGGGTGGACATTTAGAGCAATTAAAGGTATTAGTCAACGAATTAAATGTTGGAAAAGAGACAGATCGCTACGTATTAATTGAGAAAAGCCCTTTTGAAAATAAATTCCTAAATGTTAAAGATGTGTTTTATTTTGTTCAACAAGATCGTAAGGATAAATTTTTTATCTTTAAATTTATCAAAAACATCTTTACAGCCTTTAACGTTTTAAGAAAAGTAAAGCCTGACTTTTTGCTAAGTACGGGGGCAGGCGCCACATTGCCGGTGATTGTCCTGGCTAAATTATTCGGGACAAAGGTCATTTATATTGAGAGTCTTGCCAAAATCAATAATCTGACCATAACGGGTAAAATCAGCAGCAAATTCGCCAATCGATTTTATGTTCAGTGGAATGAACTATCACATAAAATACCAAATACCGTTTATAAAGGAAGATTATATTGATATTTATTACATTAGGAACGCAGAGATTTCCATTAAATCGGATTGTTGATCAGGTGAAAGAACTTAGAAAAACGTATAAGGGCGACATTGTGATTCAAAATGGCTATACAAAATGTGAGCTAAGCGGGGTTCTTTCCCAAAGCTTTATGGACAGCGATCTTTTTGTTAATTACATCAATGAGGCTGATATTGTGATTACACACGGCGGCACCTCCAGTATTATTAAATCGCTTGAAGCGAAAAAGAAGGTTATCGCTGTTCCTCGTTTAGCAAAATTTAAAGAGCATGTTGATGACCATCAGCTTGATATTTGCTTAACCTTTGAGGAAAAAGGCTACCTGACCGTTTTAAAAGAGGATGAACATATCATCGATAAAATTGAAGGCTTGAAAACTCAAACGTTTAATCAATATGTCAGCAATAAGCGTGATCTATTAAATGATATTGCCCACTATATTAAACAGGCTGGTGAATATGCATGAAATTGATTCTATTATCCGGCGGGAGCGGAAGCCGATTATGGCCGCTTTCAAATAATGCCAGGTCCAAACAATTTTTAAAGGTGTTAAAAAATGAACAGCAGCAATTAGAATCAATGGTTCAACGAGTTTGGGGGCAGCTGAATACAGTAGGTCTTGCGGATTCAACCATTATTGCCACGAGCAAATCCCAAGTCGATATGATTCAAAGCCAATTAAATAGTCAGGCAGACTTAGTGATTGAGCCTGTGAGAAGGGATACGTTTCCTGCCATTGTTCTTGCTGCTTCCTACCTGTATAGTGTGAAAAATGCTTCCTTAGATGAAGTCGTTTCTGTTTTACCTGTAGACCCTTTTGTTGAGGCATCGTTTTTTGAAAGAATGCTGGACATGGAAGAAGCACTAAACTCAAGTCAAGCTGATATTGCGTTAATGGGTGTACAGCCAACCTTCCCATCTGAAAAATATGGGTACATTGTTCCTGAAGCTCATACACAAACGAATGATTATCGGGTTGTTAATCGCTTTGTCGAAAAGCCAAAAGAGAGCCATGCGGCAGAGTTAATGGAGGATGGAGCGCTTTGGAATTGCGGCGTGTTTTCTTTTAAACTGGAATACATCATCAACCTTCTAAAAGAAAAAGGCCTTCCAACCAACTACGATGAGTTGCTTGAAGGGTATGGGGAATTGCCAAAAATCAGCTTTGACTATGAGGTTGTGGAAAAGGCGGAGAAAATTGTCGTTCTTCCTTATGACGGATATTGGAAGGATTTAGGAACGTGGAATACGCTGACAGAAGAAATGGCCGCTGGATTAATTGGAAAAGGCCAAATTAGTCCGGAATGTGATAACACCCATTTAATTAATGAGTTGGATATTCCGGTTGTGGTCATGGGATTATCAAATGTCGTAGTAGCGGCAAGTCCTGATGGAATCCTGGTAACTGAAAAAAGCGCAAGTCCCCGTGTAAAAGAAGTGGTAGCCAATCTCGTCGATCGTCCGATGTATGAAGAGCGTCGCTGGGGTTGGTATAAAGTTCTTGATCATAGTAAGTTTGACGGAGGAAACGAAGTTCTTACGAAGAGAATTGGCGTTAAAGCTGGCAAAAATCTCAGTTATCAGTTCCATCATCAACGGAGTGAAGTATGGACGATTGTAAAAGGAGAAGGTGTCCTTGTTTTGAATGGCAAGATGAGCGTGGTTCGGCCGAATGACGTCATTCAAATTAACAAAGGCGAGTATCATGCCCTTAAGGCCGTGACGGATTTAGAGCTGATTGAGGTTCAAAGCGGCAGTGAGCTTATCGAAGAGGATATCGTCCGAGTCATGATGAACTGGGATGAAATTGAAGAGCTTTGTTATGCGTCTGCTAATTAAGTTCAATTGTCTCTATATAAAAAGTAAAAAGCGCTCTTTAGCGCTTTTTACTTTCTAAATGGAAACTGATATTTATGCAAAACGATTAATAGGGGGTGATACTATCATACGAAATAGTTATTTCCGAAAAAGGTATTGGAAGTTACGGAAAAATAAGTTTTTTCCGATCATCTTTGTATTAATAGGGATTGGTGCTATTTTCTTCTTCACCTTTATATCTGGTAAAGATCCATTAAAAGCAGAAGCGGAAAAGAATGATTTTTTAATCGGTTCTGCTGTAAGATATGATCCATTAATGAAGGAAGAGGACTACAGGGAAAAGATAAAAGAAGAATTTAATGTCATTACAATCGAAAATGAAATGAAATTCAGTACGATCCATCCTGAACCGTACGTTTATGATTTTACGGAAGCAGACGCAATTGTCGAATTCGCAAATGAAAACAATATAAAGGTAAGAGGGCATACGTTAGTCCATCGGTCTCTTCCAAAATGGCTTACGGAAGGAAATTATTCAAAGGAAGAAGTGCGTGAGATCCTTAAATCTCATATCAAAACCGTGGTCACTCATTATCGCGGCAAAGTATTTGCATGGGATGTTGTGAACGAAGCTTTTACAGAAGATGGTGAGTATCGAGATAATTTTTGGCTGCGCAAGCTAGGTCCGGAATATATTAAACTAGCTTTTAAATGGGCACATGAAGCAGATCCTGATGCGCTGCTATTTTATAACGACTATGATAATGAAGAAGTAAATAAAAAATCGACGGCTATCTATGAACATATCAACAATATAAAAAGCAAAGGTGTTCCTGTCCACGGCGTTGGTTTTCAAATGCACACAACAATCAATAATGAGTATGATTTTAAAAGTACCCAAGAAAACATGAAACGATTGGCTAAATCAAACCTGCAGGTACATATAACAGAACTGGATATAAAACTACAGGATCGAACGGAGCTGACCTTTCAAGAAAAGCTCGATAAGCAATCTGGAATATATGGTGACATCCTTTCCACATGTTTATCTGCTAATAATTGCAAAGCGTTAGTTATGTGGGGATTTACGGATAAGCATAGCTGGATACCAAAACAAACGGAAACAGATGATTATCCACTGATCTTTGATCGAAACTATCAACCTAAACCTTCATATGATGTGTTGAATGATATTTTGTCATCCTCATAATAAGAGTTAAAATAAGAATCTATATTGTGTTGATGTTGGTCAATTATGATATTTATTGAATATTGGACTTTAGGGATAATAAAATTGGAAAAATTAAAATATCTGGTAATACTTGTAGTATAATTTTATTTATGCGAAGGAGAGAAAGAGCAATGATCTAATTCAGACTTTTCTCCTTCGCTTTTCATTACGAACGGTATAATTAAATAAACCTTTTTAATTTAAAAAAGTAGGGTTGTAAATTTAGTGAAACACATCTCCTTTTTTGTTCAGTCTCTTCCTCCATCCTGAAGAAGTTTCTCTATCAATTCATGAAATTTCCCTTATGACTAGTAATACATTTTATATTTAGAAAAGGAGCTGTTTTCGGATAATGATAGGCTCTTAAAACGATTGTGTCTGTTATAATCTATAATAATTTTTTGTAACATGAATGTAACATTCAATTAAACCAGAGACTCTAAAATAATAAATTTTCGACAAATTTCTTATCATGATAAATGATAAATATAATAGATATAACGATGGAAACGTTTTAATTCTTGTCGAAATATGGTAGGAGAAAAAATGGCAATTATTAAGTGTAATATATTGTAGAAATGCTGTAACGAAATCGTTATAATTACAACTGTTGGTATTTTTTCGTAAGTTGGACAAAAGTACTAAGGATAAAAATTTATATAGATATTTGGAGGTAACAATGAAGGAAGCAATAGAAGAAGAAATAAGTTTGCGAGAGTTGCTGCAAATTATAAAAAAACGCATCTGGATCATCATTATCACAACGTTTATAGCAACGATCACATGTGGAATAATAAGCTACTTCGTCTTAACACCCGTCTACCAGACTACTACACAACTTCTCGTTAAACCTAAGTCAGAACAGAACGTCATCAATCCAAACGATATTTCAATGAATACACAAATCATTAATACGTATAACGAGATTATTAAAAGTCCTGTTATTTTAGAGGAAGTTGCAAATGAATTAGGTTTAGACCGAGATTTAACTGAGCAAATAACGGTCACAACGAAAAACGAATCACAAATTTTATTGGTTACGGTAAATGATACTGATCCTGCTTTAGCTAGGGATATTGCAAATACAGTAGCATCTGTTTTTCAACGTGAACTGGTTACTATTATGAATGTTGATAACGTTAATATTCTATCAAAGGCTGAATTAGGAATTCAGGTTAAACCAAATCCTGCACTTAACACGGCTATTGCATTTGTTGTAGGTCTAATGGCAGGAACAGGAATAGCCTTTTTGCTAAATGCATTAGATAACACGGTAAAAAATGAACAAGATGTTGAGAAGTATTTAGATTCCCCAGTATTGGGATCGATAATATTGATTAAAAGTGAAGAAGAAAATGGAAAAGCAAGTTCTTCAAAAATGGTAAAACAAAGAGTTGGGGGGGAATCTCATGGCGCGTAAGAAATTTGGGTCTCAACTAAGAAATCTTTCCCGAAACTTAATTACTATGACTAATCCGAAATCCCCAGTTTCAGAACAGTATCGAACCATTCGGACGAATATACAATATTCTACAGTTGATCAAAAAATTAAAACATTAATGGTAACTTCATCAAATCCAATGGAAGGAAAATCCACAACAGTTGCGAATTTAGCTGTTGTTTTCGCCCAACAAGGTAAGAAGGTTTTGGTGATTGATGCTGATATGAGAAAACCTACTGTTCATTATACATTTCGTGTAGAAAATATTGTTGGTTTAATCAATGTTCTATCAAAAGAAGCATCAATCGACCAAGCAATACAGTCAACAGAAAATGAAAATTTATTTGTATTGTCCTGTGGTCCGATCCCGCCAAATCCTGCAGAATTATTAGAATCTGAGGCGATGAATGATTTGTTGGACAGTGTAAAGGAACATTTTGATTTTGTTATTTTTGATACACCGCCCATTTTAGCTGTGACAGATGCTCAAATTCTAGCGAATAAGTGTGACGGAACTGTTCTGGTTATTCATAGTGGAAAAACAGAGATTGATTTAGCCCAGAAAGCTAAAGATATGCTTGTAGATGCAAATGGGAAATATCTAGGTGTTGTCCTTAATGCAAAAAAACAACAGCTCGGTCAACATTATTACTATTACGGGGGAAAATAGATTTTTAGATGCAATTGGCTCTGTTTTAAGGATACAAACGTTTACTATACTTGAATGATGATCAGCAGCTAGCTAATCATCATTGAATCATGAGCATTTATGAACTAATCTATTTAGAAGTTTAGACGAAGACCACATCGATAAATTTACAAAAGATATAAAAAAGCTGAACCACTTGTCCTATCAAGACCATTGGCTCAGCTTTTTCATTACTTCCAATTCCTCTTAAACTTAAACACTTCCTGCACATATCCATATACAGAAACAGGAGACATTATCATTTGATAACCTATCACAAATAGAACAAACCCTGCGATATTTTTGCGGATTCTTAGATTTAAAGGCTTAAAGACATAATGCTTTTGATAGTAATAAAGAATGCCATAGCTAAAAAGAGTTAATGGCAGAACAAGTAATGTCATCGGCCCGACGATCCAGTAATGACCGAAACAAGCCAACACGAGTCCTGGAATCCAGCATAAAGTAAAAGTAAGGTCTAGGTAGGGCATAATTAAATTGACTCCAGTTAAATATTTACTATAAACTTGCGGCTGCTTCCAGGGTTTGATTTCATTCAATCCTTCAATCATGCCTCTTGCCCATCTTGCTCGCTGGCGGATGAAGTGTTTAAGGGAGCTTGGAACCTCAGTGAATGCTACAGCCAGCGGTTCGAAGTATACTCTCCAATGCTTTTGCAGCAAACGCCACGTTAACACGATATCTTCGCCAATTGCATTCGGCCAGCCGCCGACTTCCTTCACACAGCTTGTCTTATAGAGGCTATAAGCACCTTGTGCAACAAGTGTACCTTGGTAGAGGCCCTGCAATCTTTTAATTGAGGCAATTCCTAAAAAATAATCCCATTCCTGTATCTTTGTCCAAATATTTTCCCTGCTGTTTTTTGTCAGAACAGATCCAGCAACAGCACAAACATCATCCGGGCTGGACTTTATACGTGCGACCAGATATCGAATGGAAGACTTCGGCAGGAGCGTATCAGCATCAAGCGTAATCACATATGGAGTATGTACGGCCTGCAATGCGAGATTCAAGGCATGAAACTTACCAGGCTTTTCCTCGTGAAGAAGATCAATCTCGAAGGTAAGCTCCTTCTTTGCTCTTTGAACTTCTTTTACTGTGTGATCAGTTGAGGCATTATTAATCACAATAACCTTCATGTTTCCTTGATAGTCTTGTTTATCCAAATAATAAAGAGTTTGAAATATTTTATCTGCCTCATTATGGGCCGCAATAAGGACAGTAATTTCATCAGTAGGAAATTCATTTTTTAAAGGCGGCTGCCGGTCTAACAGTAAACTCATGACGAGAAAGGCATTTAAGTAACCTGGGATATAGGAGATCCCGCCAATGATAAGCAAGGCAACTGGAAACGATACGATTTTAGATAAATCCTCCAGCCAAGGAAGGCCTAAATAAATCGAAATGCACATCCATAGAAAAGCTGCTGCATGGCTGATTATAAACTTTGATTTGATTGGAATATAAAACCTTTTATACTCTGGTTTAAGTGGCGATTTTAAAGGGTCTACTACTGTTTTCACTTTTCATCTGTGCCTTTCTATAAAAAATCTTTATCATATCGTTTTGCAGAACTAGGACTTAGTTCCATATTTTATAAGTTACAATGGCATGAATGGTGTGCCTGCTCACTTTATATTCTTCCGCTAGCTTCCGTATGGAAATCGTTGCTTCATTTGAGTAGCGGTCTCTAATTTCCTTCACATCCTCAGCTGTTAAGTGAGACCGGCTCATTTTTGTTTTTGGGACTAATGGATGATCTCTTTTTATCGTTTCATATGCAGGTCCCAGCATCGTTTTTTTAATTTTTGCCTTGGTTAAACTTGATCTAGCCAGGCCCAGCTTCGCTTTGGATAAATTCAGCTTATGCTCCTCTGAGAGCTTCCATCCCTTCATGGCTTGACTAATTTTTTCATTCTTCGATTGGTTTTTCATGGCTCCACCTTTTAAAAGCAAAATGAGTTTTTCATAGGTATTTAGTAATAATAAAATTTCAAAATTAATTAATCAATATTCAGATTATGGAAATTCCCTTGTGAGAGGGAATAGTTATTCATACCCTTTTTCATAGGAAATGAAGGGGTATTTCATGTTGAAAATGCTTTATTTTTTGTGAATGAGAAAGGCGAATGTCCATGGGTTCCTATTTTTACTATTATTTTCCTTCTAATGATCGTTTTTTCGAATAAAAATGTTCTTAAGGAGGGGAAGGGATGGAGTCTCAACATATAAGAGATTTTACTGTATGGACCTTTCTGGACTATATTGGGGATTTCTTAATCCTCTTTGCTGTTATTCTGGTATGTGAATGGTATGCAGGAAAGAAAGGATACAACATCTTTGAACGAACATGGTTGATAACAGCGGCAGTTCTAATGGTTTTGATCTTAGCTTTGTGGAGAACGTACGGAAGATTATTAAATTGGGTTTAATTTGGTCAATCTCTATGCTTATTTCGGAGAAAGACTATTCATATTTAACCGCAGGACGAGAATTTTCTCTCCCTTTAAATAAGCCTCTTCTGTAATAATTCCATGAAATTTTAAATATCTTAAATAGTAATGAATATTGCTCGCTGTACTTTCATCGATGAAAGGCAGCTTTTGTTGTGCTTCAATATCGTTTAAACTAATTCCAAGCTCGAGGTCAAACAATTGCAATTGTTCACTTTGCAAGCATTTTTCAGCATATTGAATAATATCCTCTTTGCGAACTTGATACATGCGTGTACCGTGTTTTTTACCTCCAAACAATCCCTTTTTCGCACCTTCAAGTATTTTATTGTAATGAGATTTATCATGCTGATTAACGATTCTAAGTATACGTAAGACAATCTTATTTGCCTCAGGTACGGTCACATACCCAGGATCCAGATGGTAGTTTTTCTTCATAAGATACCCCCGATCATTTTTATTTACATATTATGTTTTATGAGGGGATTTGAAATTTATTCCTTAGGATACAAAACAGAATAATACATTGACAAGACTCACTCTCACAAGGAAAGACCATTAAACAATGTGAATGGTTTTGCAAAGCGCTCTTCCCGTTGGATATATCCTTTCTACTAAAAAAGTATGATTTGGACAGATCAGAGTGATCTGCAGACGAACATATCAACACAAAGTAACACGTTGAAAATAGTCCATCCCACACTTTTGACAGCGTTTCCACGCCTGTAAAATGAAAATAATAATAGATTAGGAGGCGGCTATTCATGTCTTTGCTATCTAAATTGAAGTATGGCTGGCATTATTTAAGAAGAAATTATCACAAAGAATTAATTGAAAGCTGCCTTGATCATGAATTAAGAGCTAAGTTAAAAAATAAATTAGACTATCATAATATAAAGCTTGAAGAACTATGTGGGAAAAAAGCATCTTGATGAATAAAGGATAGATGAGCAGAATGAAAAGCTCTATCTATCCTTTTTTGTCCTAATACATTCGTTCGTTTCCGTACAATGCTTCACCATCTTGTATCTATTACTATCTTGTATTTCCTAATGATTTTTAGTGTATGTTATCTTTGGGATGTGAAATCTTATCAATTCCTATTCAAATGATAGATTAGTTGTACAACACCAGAAGAGAATGTTCTTGTTTTCACCATTTTTAAATCCAACCTCTTTTTTATATCAATAAACAATGGTTTCCCTTCTCCCAAAATAACAGGGTGAACAGATAATCTAAATTCATCAACAAGCCCCAAATTGATAAACGTTGTAATAAGACTTGCTCCACCATATAGCCAGATGTCTTTACCAGGCTTCTTCTTTAATTTATTTACTTCTTCAACAATATTATCATTTATGAATTTTGCTTTAGTATCATTCCCTTTTTTCGTACTGGAAAAAACATATTTCTCTTTACTGTGAACTAGTTCCCATAGTTCTTTTTCAGCTTCATTATCTTCAATTTCTGGAGTAAATTGACCCCACAAATCGTAGCTTTTTCTTCCATATAAAATCGTATCAATTTGATTTAAGAAATGAGTAAAGTCCATTTCAGAGTCCATTATGCACCAATCAACTTCCCCATTTTTTCCTTCAATAAAACCATCTAACGTTACTGCTAAATCTAAAATTATCCTTCTTGGTCTATCGTTATTAGACATTCTTTTTCCTCCCCAAACCTACGTATTTAAATTAAAGAATTCTCTATTCTTGTTGGGCTAACCTGCTTCGTTCCACAAAAAGAAAAAGCTGCCGATAATGACAGCTCCCATCTTTAACTTTTGCACTAAGCCGCAAGGCAAACCATTAAAAAAGAGAGAACCGATTCTATTTTGTAAATCATTCCCTTAACATTCTTAACGCTAAGTTAATATCACCAGAACCAATTTCCTGCATATCCAACCAAACTCCTAGTCTCTTCAACCCTCATTTTCTATCACAAATGGTAGAAAATGATGCTAATGACCGACGCGTCCGAAAAAATATTCCATTTTCCCCGTTTTTAACCATCCATTCTCCTCATTTTTCATCGTAAACGACAAAATTACATTTAATTTACATAGATTTCAAACCCATTTGGTAACGTTTTAGTAGAGCAAATTTCATAGAATATGACCTCAAGACTAAAATTGTTAGGGAGGAATAGATTGTGAATGGTAACAGTAAAGGCTTAAACAGACGTGATTTCTTGAAGGCTGGCGGAATGGGGACGGTTGCATTAACACTTGGAACAACAGGGCTTTTGTCATTGAACGGTGCATCAGAAGCAATGGCAGCGACTAGAAGCACAAGCGGCGGATTTGGGGGCTATGGTCCTCTTGTAAAGGATCCAAACGGCATTCTTGATCTTCCAAAAGGCTTTCATTATAAGATTATTTCATCAACAGGGGACGTTATGCATAACGGTGACAAAGTTCCTGCTATGCATGATGGAATGGCTGCGTTTAAAGGTGAGAAAAATACGACCATTCTTGTACGTAACCATGAGAACGGAACAAATGCTGATTATCCTGTAAACGGAAAAAATCCTTGGAGCAAAGGTGCAGCTGGCGGTACGACAGCTCTTATTGTGACACCTGACCGTGAAGTGATTGACGAGTATGTCACCAACTCAGGAACAATCCGTAACTGTGCTGGCGGAGCTTCCACATGGGGCACTTGGTTAACATGTGAAGAAACACGCGATTTAGGCCACGGCTTTGTTTTTGAAGTGAATCCGCTTGATCCAGAGAATGAAATGTCGAAAACACCTATTCGTGATATGGGGTATTTTTCTCATGAAGCATGTGCGGTTGATCCGTCAACTGGCATTTGGTATTTAACAGAGGATGCTAACCCAAGCTTCCTGTATCGTTTTACGCCGCATGACCGCAGCCAAACACTTGGCTCACTTCAAAAAGGCGGAATTCTTGAAGCAGCAGCGATTGATGAAATTTCAACTTCATCTGCTGGTGAGTTAAACAGCGGACAAAAGTTTGGAATCGTATGGAAGAAATTAAATCCTGAGCGTGCTCAGCAGGATGCAAAGGATTTAGGCTGTATTCAATTTAGCCGCTTAGAGGGAGCGATTTTCTCTGCAGGAACATTCTGGTTTGATGACACAAGTGCCGGCTCTCAAGACCTTGGTCGTGTATATCGTTATTTCCCTGCGACAAATACACTTGAGCTTTTCTATGAATCTACATCACAAAATGAGTTAGAAATGCCTGACAATATCACGATCACTCCATGGGGAGACCTTTGGATTGCAGAAGATGGCGGCGGAAATGACCGTATCATCGGCTTAACACCGGAAGGAAAAATCTACAAATTTGCTGAAAATATGATGAACGGCTCTGAATTTGCAGGTCCTACCTTCTCACCAGATGGAAAGACCTTCTTCGTCAATATGCAAACACCTGGAATTACCTTTGCGATCTGGGGACCATTCGCTCGCAGAAATACTGCGCGCCAACGTGCAATGGGACTTGCCCAGCCACCAGCATCCCTGGCACCTGCAGTATCTGACAAGCTTTTTGCGTTTGCTGAAGAGCAAGGAATGTCCCGTTTAGAGGCGGCTGCATTAGAGCGCCATGGGATGCCGATTCTCTAATAGTTATTGCTTGGAAATTCTTCATAAGAAATGACATCTTTTGGTCAAGCCTTCTTAAATTATGATTTTTTTCACATGATAGAAAATAAAATTGGGAGGAAATAAAGATGGGAATTAAAAGCACATTAGCTATGGGTTTAGCAACAGCCGTTTTAGGAGTGGGATTAATCAGCGGAGGAACGTTTGCTTACTTTAGTGATACAGCAGAAACGAATAATACATTTGCAGCTGGAACATTGGATCTTGCAGTTGATCCAGAAGTGGTGATTGATGTAAATAATTTAAAACCAGGCAGCTGGGAGATTCGTGCCTTTGATATTGTGAATAATGGTTCACTTGATATCACTGAGGTACTGATCAAAACAAGTTATGAAGTAGTTGATGCAATGGGCGACAATACCGATGATTTTGGTAAGCATATCCGCGTAAACTTCCTTGAAAACAGTGATAAGTCTGAAGAAACTGGCTATAATGACATCATTTATTCAACAACTCTATATGATTTACAACAAATGACACCAGATGCTGTTGAGAAAAAGGTTATTGGCTTTGATAATGAACAAAGCGGATTACCAGCTGGTTCAAAGGATACGATGTATGTCGAATTCGAGTTTGTTGATAATGAGGAAGATCAAAACCAATTCCAAGGCGATCAATTAAAGCTTAATTGGGCATTTGAGGCGAAATAATAGATTACTAGCTTTCTATGATGAGTGAGGAGAAGATTTCTCCTCCTTTTCTGCATTTAAACGTAAAGGGAGGGACTGACATGAGTGTAAAAGGCAAAATTTTAACAAGTATCGCGATGGCTGCACTTGGCTTGAGTTTAATTACTGAGGGGACGGTTGCTTATTTTAATGACAAGGAGCCTGTAACCAACACCTTTTCCACTGGTGTATTGGATCTTGGCATCAATAAAGAAACCATTTTTCAAATTGACGATATTGTCCCAGGTGATTCCATGACAGGGAATTTCAAGCTGACCAATGATGGCAGTGTTGATATGAAGGAAGTGAAGCTGCATTCTGCATATGAAGTCATCGATAACGGAGATCAAAATCAAGGAGATGACCTAGGTAAATATATCCGTGTGGAATTTGTCAGGATGGTCAATGGAAAGCAATCGGTTGTCTTTCAAAAAACATTATCTGAGCTAAAGGCTCAGCCCCAACAAGCTTTAAAGGAATTTAAAGCCGGAGGCGCTGCAGAGGATTGTATGATTCGAATCACGTTTATTAACAATGGCAAAGATCAAAGTCATTTTCAAGGTGATCAGTTGAAGCTTACCTGGGAATTTGAAGCGATTCAAAGGGACGGAAAACCGGTTCGCAGATAGAATCAAGATCATATGAAGCAGGAAATCGTATGGAAGGCGGAGGTTTACGTGAAATGCATCCGTAAGCAAACATCCAGGTCGCGAAATTGGTTGTTCATGGCGTTGGGTTGGTATGTCGTGATCCTATTTGCAGGATCTGTAACGAGTCCCACAACAGCCTATTATCGTGACGAGAAGCAGGTGAATGATAGGATGACGATTGGTACTTGGGAGAGTGACCAGCAGCAAAAAAAGGCTGAGGAACCAATTGAGGAAAGTTTAGCGACAGAGCATGAACAGAACCATAACCAACCAGAAGAAAATAGCGCAGCAAAAGAGAACGATACAGAGTCAAACAAGCTAATCGAAATGGACGAAACAGAAACCGAGATTGATCAAGATACGGAATCAACTCAAACGGAAGCAACGGACGCAGCAAAAGAAGAGCCAACAATAGAAAACGAAGTTATTGTTCCTTCAAAGAATGAAGAGGAAGGTGAAAAGGTTGAAAATGAAGAAGCTGGGAACGTGGATTAATCGGGTTATTACAGGTATTCTCATGGTTTTACTAGTAGCCGTAGCCGGACTGGTTCTTTTGTCTAAACTGTCTGGCGGTATGCCGGAAATTTTTGGCTACCAGTTAAAAGCCGTTTTATCCGGTTCGATGGAGCCTGGTATTCAAACTGGATCTGTCATTGCAGTGAAATCCCTTAGCGAAGAGGAACGAACTCAATTACAAAAGGGCGATGTGATTACCTTCATGGAAGATGAAAATATGTTAATCACTCACCGAGTCATCGATGTAAAATCTACAAATAGCGGAGTCCAATACACGACAAAAGGTGACAATAACAATACACCAGATTCAAACCCTGTTTTAGCTGAAAACGTAGTCGCAGAATATCATGGATTCACCGTCGCCTATGCCGGCTATCTCATTAATTTTTCCCAATCCCCTAATGGCAGTATTTTATTTATGATCATACCCGGTTTCCTGATGCTGGGATATTCTCTCATAACGATTTGGCGTGTTTTAAGACAAGTAGAGGAAAAGCAGAAAGAGAATCCAAATGAAGGGAAATGTTTAAATTTATAAATGATTGAAAGGAGCTGTTTTCCATGAGATCTCTAACAGCTCCTTTCATGTTTGAAAACGAATGTGGATTAATACTGGGCAATTCAATAAGAGTTGTGTCCCTCTCAAGGTTCTCACGGCCGTGTTGAACCAAATTAAAGAGAAAAATGTCCTTCACAGTGGATCTCAAAGCCGTTTTGAACCAAATTAAAGAGAGAAATGTCCTTCACAGAGGTTCTCAAAACCGTTTTGAACCAAATTAAAGAGAGAAATGTCCTTCACAGAGGATCTCAAAGCGTTTTGAACCAAATTAAAGAGAGAAATGTCCTTCACAGAGGTTCTCAAAGCCGTTTTGGACCAATTTAATGAGAGAAATGTCCTTCACAGTGGATCTCAAGGCCGTTTTGAACCAAATTTATGAGAGAAATGTCCTTCACAGAGGTTCACAAGGCCGTTTTGAACCAATTTAACGAGAATAATGTCCTTCATCCGGGCTCTTGGGCCATTTTATACCAAATAGGTTATTACTCAAAAGTGCATCAAACGAACCTTCCTTTTGCCTTACAAACGTATCTCTGCCCCAAGCTTTCACGGTATAGACCCATCCCGCTTTCTCATTTGCCATGCAGGCTATTAAGTTAATTTAGCGATAATTAAAACGTTCATGTAAAGTCAAATGAAGCAAGGGATTTTTGTTCTTCCCGATCCTTGCAACGTTTATTTATGTATGACAACAAGTTACGTCACTAAAATTGATACATTTTTCCTATATTCATTTTTCATTTCTATACTGGAGACTTATGGAAGTGACTTGGTAATTATAGTAATATTTACTTAGCATAATAGGGGAACTATTGTATGAAAATGGTAACGGACGATGATAAATCGAGCAAAAATACGTTGATGTAATAATGAGGTGAAAAGATGAATTCGGATAAAGTCAGAGCATTAGCAAAAGTGTTTCAGGAATCTTCTGAGGAGTTAAAAGTAGATCAATCAAAATTAATGCAGAGTATACATACGAATACAGAAACATGGTCGGGTGAAGCCCGCAAAAAATTTGATTCTATGGTTGATGAAGCAGCTGTCTTATTTCAAAGGCATTCAGACAACCTTTATCAAATCAGCAGAGAATTAGAAAGCGCAGCAAATGATGTTGACAGAGTGAGAGAAGAGATTGAAAGACAAAAAGAATTAGAGCGGCTTGCTTGTATGAAGGATGAGTAGACTGACAATGATTCAAGGATATAAAGAGGTGTCATATGAAACCGAAAAATAGAGATCGCAAAAGTTTAGAGGAGGAAGGCTGGATCCTCCCTGATAAAAATAAGAAAAGTAAAGATGGCAGTTCTCTTCCTGGCTGCAGTGATTTTTTTATTTTGTTCATTCAATTTGGTGTTTTGGCCCATCAAGTAATTAGTCTTTTTTAAGACTGCCTTATGTCCGCTAAAGCAGAGGTTTAAAATGGCTCGTAATAAGTCGTTGATGGCATGAAAGGAATAGATGATGACAATTGGGTATCTGGTTGTGTCAATCTATTTATCTTGCCTTTACAGAATATGATAGTGGGACATTACTTTTTTAATAGTATTTAGATGAAATGCTACATATAGGGAAAGAAAAGAGGATGATAGAGTGGGTAATAAAATTTCAGTAGATCCAGATCGTTTAGAAGATTTAGCAAATGACCATGTCTCGAAATTGTCGAAAATTGAAGAGGAATATAATGACCTTCATATGGAGCTTTACAACCTGATTAGCAGTGCTCCGGCAGAGTATAGTCATTGTTTTTATCAAGTAGGGGATCCTTGGGGAACGGGAAATCAATTAGTTGATCTCTTGAGTGAAATGGAGATTGACCTGCGAATGACCGTCAATAAATTTTCAGATGCCGATAACTTAGTCGGTCAGCTTTATAAACTGCATGAGAAATACGGAGCATTAACTGCGTTGGGTGCTTTAGTATCGAAACAGCTGGCATTTTATGGACTGGGCTTCACACAATTTATTAAAAATAGTGATGATGTCTATATGTATAGGCATATGAATGCCCTAAATAAACTTTCTGATGTCGTTGATAATTCTAAATTTCGTAATGTAGCAAGAGCCTATTTAAGTCCAACAAATCTATTAAAGAAATATAGAGATGTGCCTTTTTCTGATTTAGTTCACAAAAAGCTGGCTAAATATCTTCCTGGCGATGTGGTTAAGTATACAGATAGTTCAAAGGCTTTATTTGAAGGGATTAAGCATAGAACATTGGACTCGACAACGTTTAAATCATTTGTTAAGACAGGAGCAAAATTCGCAAAAACAAATGTCGTTAGTACTCTATTAGTAACAGGAGTAATGGAAGCAGGCGGAATGGGCCTGAAAATTTCTGAAAACTATGCGAAATATGGAAATAATCCAGAGGTCTTAAAACGTGAAAATGCAAAAGCCGTTGGAAATGCAGTGAATAATACCGTAGCCATCTCTGGAGGTTCAATTGCGGGAGCGTTCGTAGGCGGTGCTCTAGGAAGTGTAGTAGGACCAGTTGGCACGGTTGTAGGAGCAGCTGCAGGTTCCTTTGTAGGAGGACTTATTGGAGAGCAAGCGGCTAAACTTACCGCAGGGATCGCGGAGAAAGCAGCTATCGCTTTTAAAGAACCTATACATGCTGGGGTTGAGTTTTTTAAAGGCGGTCTCGAAAAAGCTGGGAAAGTTGTTGAAGGGGTTAATAAAGGTGTTGATTTTGTAAATGATCAAATTAAGGAGACCATTGCCGACCCTGTAGGGAAGGTGAAAGAAATTGGTTCGAAAGCAAAAGAAACCGCGAGCTCCCTTGTAGATGGAGCAAAAGATTTTCTTGAGGATAAATTGTCATTTTTTTAAGGAGGACCTATGAATACGATTCAATTAAGTATTGAGGAATTACTTTTTTCATTTTACAGTGAAGGCTTATTTGAACAAGGAATATCTATTAAAGAAGCCTATTTTCCAACGCTTCAGGATGCGGAGTTAAAACTAATGCTGGAAATTGCCTCGCGATCCTTGTTAGCAAAAGATATGATTAAGGAAGTTGATAACCAATATAAATTAAAGGATGAATTTGCTGCCTATATCCATATATTGAATTATGCGGAAGGTACCATTAAGGCTTCTAAACATCAGTCAGACTTAAATGGAGAAGCAAGTATCTCCTTTCATTATAAAAATGGAGAGGTTTATTTACATAAATTATTATACGACAATCAAATTCATTCAATTTCAAAGCTGCCGGAAGAAGGAATCCTTTCAGTGATAAGCAGGTTTTTCAACTTCCCTGCCTTAGAAAAGCAAGGTGAAGTCATCCTTCAGTTAAAAAGTGAAGAATTTGAAGAACTTTTAGAAGATGTAAGTCAATCTCATTCTTTCTCAGAATCGATTGTTCAGAAATGGATAAGCAAAAAGGGAGAGTCTGCTAGTATCCTCGCGTTTTTACATGATCTTTCGGATAGAAATGGTAAAATGGATAGTTTAGTAAGCTTAGCCTATGACTCAGAAAATAACCCTGACCTAACAGATCTTTATTTTCTTATTCCAGGAAAGAATGAATGTTGGCTGGCGACAAGGGACAACAGCCTAGATCTGAACATTCAAAGAGCAAATGAGGCATCTATTAAACAACTATTCGTAACGAACAAGATTCTTTCAGCTTAGGAGGTGCATCGTTTGGTAAATGTTAAGAAAGAAAATGAAGTGATACATATAAAAGGATCAAAATTCATGTACGGATGGATGTTTCTTGCCACTGTAGGTTTTTTAATCGCCTGTTTATTCTTAATCATACATGGGTTAAAATTTGATTCCAAATATTCTTTACTTTACCTTGGCGGCGGTCTTATCTTCACTCCTTTTTACCTTTACCTAACTTTCTGGTCACTACCAGGTTTTATTCCAGGGAAGACCCTGTTAACAATTGTTCAAGGTGAGAACGGTACGATTAAATCCAAGAAAGGGACCGTTTTTATTAAAAATATCCGTAATATCGATTTAATTAGAAATCCGCTTAATTTGATTAATGATCTTGTCATCGAAACCTTCGATAACAAAACAATGAAAATTCGCACCTATAATTTACTTGATGACCTGGATTATCAGGTAGTAGTTGATCAATATATCTATCCTTACATGACAGAAAATGCAAGAAAAGTGTGGGATCGTAAGGTGAATTTAGAGAAATTGCAAAGAGTAGCTAAATACGTGCGGCAGGAACAGAAAATTGATTAATGTTCATTTCCTAGAGATGTGACAACATTTCAATACAGGTGATAAACCGTGAAAACAATAGATTTTCATGGTTTATCACCTGTTTCATTCTGAGTCAATCAAACAGTTAATCTAGTTAACAAATGCTAAAGAGATTCAGCTTAAATGCCTTCAGATTTAATCATGCATTTCTCCTGAGAATAAATCTATGTATTTCAATATCCTCCCTATTTCTATGAAACGATCATCTTGAAAATGAAATCACATCTAATTTAAATTCTACTCCCTTTTTACTTCTTCGAACTATTTCAAAGTAAATCCCGGTTTACCAAAAATAATGCTGCTCCTTATCGTTCATTATCTAACAAATGTTAAGTAAAAACATAACAAACATAACGTACGATCAAAATAAAACGTTCTTCATTGATCTCCACACCTTCCCGTTTACAGTGAAATATATCCCTATATGATTTTTTTGATCAAAAACTCCTCCTTAAGCGTTGTGAATCGCTATATTTAGACAATTCTCAATAGTAATTTTAAATTTTCAGAATAGATTAATATTTTCGATAAAAGATATGTACAAACAAAAAGTATCTATGTTATACTAACAACTAACAACAACGATAACAAAAATAACAAAATGAAGGATGAGGAGGAACTGAAAACGAAAGGGATACGTTCAGTTTTGGAACAGTAGCAGGTGATTTTCATTTTTTATCTTTTGTAACCGTTTGCACCTTAGGGTGGAGACTCAAAAATCAAATGGGGATCCATAAATGATGGTTCACTAAACAAAAGGAGGGGGATTGGTTTTGGGGACTTCCATAAGACGGATGGTCAAAAGTAAGACATCGATATTTTATTTGTTTATATCTCCATGGTTGCTTGGGTTTTTGGTTTTAGCTGCCGGTCCGATGTTGTTTTCTCTCTATATGTCCTTTACCGATTGGAAAATTTTTGGGGGAACAACTTGGGTTGGATTTGAAAATTATAAAACGCTTCTTAATGATCCGCTATTTTGGAAATCATTGTGGAACACGGTTTATTACACTGCGATTGGCGTTCCGTTAGGGCTTGTTGCTGGGTACTTGCTAGCGGTGTTATTAAATCAAAAGGTAAAATTCATGGGGCTTTTCCGCACGATTTTTTATTTGCCGTCCATCGTTCCTGCGGTAGCAAGCTCGCTGTTATGGATACTTATTTTCCAGCCGGAATTTGGCTTAGCGAATGCGATGCTGGATCAATTTAATATGCCAACCTCTAAATGGCTGCTAAGTGAGACAATGGTCAAACCAGCGCTCATTATTATGAGTTTATGGGGCGTAGGTGGAGGAATGGTGATCTACTTGGCAGGACTTCAGGGAATACCTACAAGTCTATATGAAGCAGCTGATATCGATGGGGCAGGAAGCTGGAGTAAATTTTGGCATATTACCGTACCGATGTCTTCACATGTGATCTTCTTTAATCTCATTATGGGGATTATTGGCTCGTTTCAAGTTTTTACACAGGCCTATGTGATGAGCAGTGGCGGACCGAATTATGCGTCACTATTCTATGTCCTATACCTCTATAATAATGCCTTTGAATATTTCAAAATGGGTTATGCATCGGCACTGGCATGGGTATTGTTTCTCATTGTTCTACTCTTTACATTGCTTCAGTTTAAATTATTTGGAAAAAAAGTCTATTACGAGTTTGATGATTAAAATGTGGATTTCAGAAAGGAAGGAGTTATATGGAGAGAGTAGCTGCTGCAACGAATGGCAATGTGGAAATAAAGTATAAAAGCATGTCTAAAACGAAACGGTTGGAACGTTTTGGAATCTACACTCTGTTAATCGTGTTTTCCATTTTATTTATTTTACCGTTTGTTTGGCTGATCAGTACATCATTGAAGCATGAGGCACAAGCGATTACCTATCCGCCTACAATGATTCCTACTGATTTTGATTGGGCTAATTATAAGGAAGTATTTCAAGTCGTTGATTTCCTCAAGTTTTATTGGAATACCATTTTTATTACCTTTTTCACTGTCATAGGGACCATCTTATCCAGCGCGCTTGTTGGCTATGCCTTTGCCAGAATTAACGGAAAGGGCCGTAACTTTTGGTTCGTTATTTTATTAAGTACGATGATGCTTCCGCAACAAGTAACAATGATTCCGCAATACATCATTTTTTCTAAGCTGGATTGGGTCAATACCTTTTTACCATTAATTGTACCAGCCTTTTTAGGGAATGCCTTTTTTATCTTTCTGCTTAGGCAGTTTTTCAAAACGATTCCGCGTGAATTAGAGGAGTCTGCCATCTTAGATGGGTGTAATACATTTGGTGTATTTTGGAGAATTGTCCTTCCATTATCAAAGCCGGCATTGATTACGGTTGCCATTTTAAGCTTTATGTGGACATGGAATGACTTTATGAATCCATTAATCTATTTAAATGATCCAAATAAATATACGCTCGCACTTGGCATTCAAATGTTTAATGGACAATTGAATATGCTCTGGGGACCTATGATGGCTGCAAGTACATTGGTTATTCTGCCATTGATTCTCTTATTCTTCTTTGCTCAAAAACATTTTATCGAAGGAATTGCTTTATCGGGCATTAAAGGGTAGTTATTCCTTTCTCAGGTTGAAAGGGAATAAAGGAAAAAGATCATGAAGGGGGAAGTATGGGATGAAATTGAAGAAGCGTTTCACTTTATTTGTAAGCGTTTTACTTGCGTTCTCACTATTATTAGCGGGGTGCAGTGAGAGCTCTGGAGGGTCTGGAGAATCATCAGATGGGAAGGAAACAACGTTAAGAGTGCTGGTCTGGGGAAATGGGCCGGAAGAATTAAAGGGTGAGGAAGAAATTTATGCGAAGTTTGAAGAGGAAAATCCGAATATTAACGTTGAGTTGATTCATGCTCCTTATGACCAAGTCATGGATAAATTCGTCACCATGTCGGCAGGTGGAGATCAGCCGGATTTAGTTTGGCTGCAGGGTTCCTATTTACCGGGCTTTGCAGAACAAGGTCTGCTTATGAAATTAGACGATCTTATTGAAAAGGCTGGTATTAATAAAGAAGATTGGCTTCCTGGCGGTATCGAGATGGGTACTTGGGATGATACCATCTATGCCCTGCCAAGAGATATCATTTCTCACCATGTCGTCTACAACAAAGATATGTTTGATAAAGCGGGAGTACCTTATCCTCAAGATGGCTGGACATGGGAGGATTATGTAGAAACGGCCAAAAAATTAACCATAGAAGAGAATGGGAAAATTGTTCAATTTGGTTCTGCAAGCTACTCTTGGGAAGAAGCATTAGTTGAAAACGGTGCTAGCAAGTTCGCTCAAGATGGTTCAGAGGTATTAATTGATTCACCTGAAGCCATTGAGGCGATTCAATGGGCAGCAGATTTAAGCAATGTCCACCATGTATCACCTACTGCAACAGAATCACAAGGTCTGGGTGATTTATTCCTTGCAGGAAAAGCTGCCATGGCTTTTACCGGTCCTTGGAACTGGAGACCTTATACAACAGAAGGTAAGTTTAATTGGGACATCGTTGAAGTTCCAGCAGGAAAAGCAGGAAATAAATCGCAATTACTAGGTTTGCCAATTGCGATTGGGACAAATACGGAGCATCCGGAAGAAGCATGGACGCTTCTTGAATACTTAACACATGGCGGCGGCCAGGAAGTCCAATCAGAAATCGTGGGTGCCTATCCTTCGATTAAAAGTGCAACTGGCAAATTCTCTGAGGGAGAATATGCTCCGGAAAATGTAGACACGGTGCATCAAGCAATGGAGGAAAATACCGTGGTCACGTCAAATTTCCCAACATACTCGGAAGCGATGAATACACTGCAGCCTGTGATTGACCAAATTATGAATGGGGAAGCAAAGGCTGAAGATGAGCTGCCAAAGGTCGCTGACAAAATTCGCAGCCAATTAAATATAAAGTAAATGGAAAGAGAGGAGAACCTTACGAACAAGGGGGTTCTCCTTTTATTCAAAAGTTAAAAATTTTATTACTATTCCATACCACCTAGGAGGGTACAAATGGGCAGGTCGCTTTTATTTTATGATCAACAGTTTCCATATGATGGGGTAAGACCCAGTAATGAGCATTTAATGAATTTATCTAAACAATTTACAATTGCCTCTGCAAATGATCTGAAGGAGCATTTAAATTCTAGCAAATTTGATTGCTTGATTCATCTTCATGGAGCCTATTTTCCAAAGGAATCTTGGAGTGCGATTCTATCATTTTTAAAAAAAGGCGGGAATCTGCTTTATATTGGCGGTGCTCCCTTTAAACATCCGGTCTATCTGGAAAATGAAAATTGGGTCGTAGAGCAGGCGCAAACCACGTATCATCAAAAGCTGCTGATTCATGAAGCTTTACCAGTTGATGTAACCGGCATAAAACAACAAAAACATAATTCAACTATTCCATTGTTCGAAGGAAAAGAACATCTTTTCACAATCGAACCTACATATGGGTTTATTCTTCATGTCACAAGGCATAGTGATACGCCAAAGGAAATGGGCTCGGCTGGTCCAATGGATGCCCGCATTTATCCTCTTCTAAAGCTTGTTTCGGATGAAGGGCGAGAAGTGGGAGCTCCAGCGGTATTATTGGAATATACAAAGGGTGATTTTGCCGGATGCCGGATGATGTTTATCAATCAACCATTACAGGAACAATTTTGGACGAATAATGGGGGAGAGTCGTTAACTGAGTGGGCGGACTATTGTGCTCAAGGGGTAACAGAGGTTTGGCTGAAATCCAACTATGCTTCCTATGATGAAGGTGACAGTCCGACGATCACGATACAAACACAGTCATTAAGGAGAAAAGATGGGCTTGCTTCTAAGGAAGCCACATGGTGGACGTTTGACATGGCCATTATGAAGAAGGATGCCCCAAATGAATTTATATGGAAAAAGACGATACAAATTGAGACAACGAATCGATTTCAAATGACTCGTATTCCTGTTCCAATCCATATTGAAAAAGGAATGTACGAGGTGGTTTGTGAGGGTATCTCCCAAGCTGGAGAAAAACGTATCTATAAACATGGTTTCTGGGGTTTTGATGAACATCTATTGAAGGATGGCAGCCTTTTAAGCTGTGACCGCGATTATTTTTGGAAGGATCAGCGCCCAATGCCGATTGTCGGAATGACGTATATGACATCTGATGTTGCAAGGAAATTCTTATTCCTTCCGAACCCGGCTGTTTGGGACAGAGATATGGCACAAATGAAAAAGGCCGGGATCAATTTCATCCGGACAGGGATATGGACAGGTTGGAGAAAGATCATGTTCGAGGATGGTCATGTACATGAAGAAATCCTGCGCGCGATCGATGCCTTTATCTTAACAGCCAAGAGACATGAGCTTGAAGTGACGTTTACCTTTTTTGCGTTTACACCTGAAAGCTGGGAAGGGGCAAATCCTTATTTGGATCCAAGAAGTGTGGAAGCTCAGAAAAGATTTATTACGACCATCGTATCGAAGCATAAAGAGACAACAAATGTCCATTGGGATTTAATTAATGAACCATCTATGTTTGATCCAAATCGCATCTTTTCCGGCCCTCGTTCTGCTGGAGACCGGTTTGAGAAGGCTGCTTATTGTGAGTGGTTAAAGGATCGACATGGGACGATTCGGAATCTCCAAGAAAAATGGAATATGACACCAGATGAATTACCAAGCTTTGAGGCAGCAGTTCCACCGGAGCCGAGTGACATTAATTTTCATATTCAGGATATGGGAACGGAAAAGAAGGGGACAAGATGGCTTGATTACACTTTATTTACGATGGATATGCATAATCGTTGGGCAGCTGAGCTGACATCTGCCATTAAAGCGATTAATCCGAATCAACTTGTAACGGTTGGGCAGGATGAGGGACTTGCAGGCGGGCGGCCATCCCCATTCTTTTATGAGGAGGCAGTTGATTACACAACGGTTCATTCCTGGTGGCATATGGATGCTCTTGTCTGGGACGGTATTTTTACCAAGGCGCTTACCAAACCAAATTTGGTGCAGGAAACAGGAATCATGTATGTCGAAACGCCGGATGGACGTGCAAAAAGGTCTGAAAAAGAGCTGAGAAATATATTGGAGCGTAAATATGCCTATGCCTTTTCAACAGGCGGAGCCGGAGCCGTTCAGTGGATTTGGAATACAAACGTTTATATGGATAATATTAACGAATCGAACATCGGGGCTTTACGTGCAGATGGAACCGAAAAGCCGGAAGCAAATGTTTCCTATGATTTTGGGAAGTTTATCGAAGGAATCCGCGACTTGTTTGTCGGAAGAGAGCTTGAAGATATTGCCGTTATTTTTCCTTATTCCAATGACTTTTCTAATCGGAAATTAGCCTATGACGCAACAACAACATTAACGAGGATTTTGACATATGAAATGAAGGTACCATTCCGTGCACTTGGTGAATATCATGTCAATTCACTATGGACAAATCCACCTAAACTTCTCATTCTTCCTAGTGCACATAATATTAGTGATCAGGCCTTTAAGAAAATCATAGAGGCTGTAAAAGAGAAAGGGATAACACTGCTAATTACTGGACCTCTTGGACTTAACGAATATTGGCAGCCGACGAATCGTTTTATAGAGGAGCTTGGTCAACGAAAGATATCGAATGTTGTTCGCGAAGAAATGCTACGACTTGAGGGGGAGCTGCTTCCGGTTTCATTTGGTGCTAGCAGAATTGCCGAATTAAATAAGGAAGTAGTGATGGATAAGAACGGAAATCCTTCACAAGTAACCGATATCCATGAAATTCAATTTGGAACAGGCTCGCTCATTTGGTGTCCATTACCAATTGAGTTGAATGAACGGAAGGACTCGATTCTAAAAATGTACACCTATTCCTTAACAAAGGCTAACATTCACCGCCAATTGAAGTGGAATGCAGGTGGTCAGTTACCAGGAATTTACGGACGAAAATTGTCCTTCAAAGACGGTGCCCTGTTTGTCTTTACATCTGAATACGCATGTGAAACTGAGATTGAGATAACAGATACAGCGACAAACATGACATACTTCTTTACACTAGAGAGTGAGAGGTCAGTCCTTTTTGCGGCAGACCGATCAGGAAGGATTATCGGAGTCTATCGTCCAAATGAGGTATCCGTTCAAGCTGTCCCATATGTACTGGCATAATCCAAAGTGACAATCTAGATAGCTATTTTGTTAGGTTCGATTGAATGATATAATAACAACAATTAGATTCAGAAACGGTTAAAATCCTTGGTTGGAGGTGGCAGGATGGCACGTAAAGTATCAATGCAGCAAATTGCAGATTACTTGGGGGTATCAAAATTTGTCGTTTCAAGAGCACTTTCAGGTAAGAGTGGAGTCAGCCATTCAACCAAGGAGAAAGTGTTTCAAGCAGCATCACAATTAGGTTATTTCGCTCAAAAAAATATGAGTGTTAATTTTGATAGCCCAGAGAAGGAAACATCTTCAGAAATAGAGGGTCAAAAAGAGACCGTATTAGTCTTAATGCCTAATATCCGTCACCAAACCAAAGAATCCTCCTATTGGGGCAGAATTGTTGATGGAATCTCAGAGGAGTTAGAGCGTAATGGATTTGGCTTAGTGATTATTACAGAAAATACGGTCAAAAGCATAGCAACCATTATGAACCCAAACGTATTACTTGGAGTCATAGGAGTGGGTGTTGTATCAACTTCGCTTCTATTAGAGGTTCATCAGTTAAACATCCCAATTGTCTTGGTGGATCATGAAGAGCCTCTCATTCCAGCAGATACCGTTTTTAATAATAATTTTGATGGTAGTGCCATGCTGACAAATTATCTAATCGGCCTTGGCCATAAAAACTTACGCTTTGTAGGGGATATTGAGTATTCTCGAAGTTTTTTTGACCGCTGGCTGGGATTTAGGAGTGTATTAGAATCAAACGGTATCGTGAATTCTTATCCTGATCCGTTGACAACATTAAAATTTTCCGGTAATGCGGATATTAAGCAGCATATAAAAGAGTGGATACAAGGAAAACAAGTGGATCAATTACCGACAGCCTTTGTCTGTGCTAACGATTCGATTGCGTTAAGTACCATCTCCGCCTTAAAGGAACTGGGTATGAAAGTACCTGAGCAAATCTCGGTTACCGGGTTTGATAATATTAAGGAGTCCTACCAAACGGCCCCGAATTTAACGACCGTAAATGTAGCGAAAGAAGAACTTGGTAAACGGGCGGTTGCGATGTTGATAAGACGGCAAAAAAGCAAGGATTCTCCGACGGAAAAAATTTTATTGTCAGGTGTGATCATGCATCGCGAAACATGTGCACCTGTAAGAACGAACGATGGTGTTAAACACCAAAAGTGAAAATTGGATTAATTGGTGGGAAATGGAGTGGCTGTTGATAGCACTCCATTTCTGTTTGTTCATGCGTTTGTTAGGTCCCAATTACCTATTTCCCAAAAGCTCCTCAACCGAATACTTCTTCAACTTAGCAATCGTATCCCTGCGCCAAGCTTTAACGGCATGAACGGATACCCCTTCCTCTTTTGCAATGTCAGCTGGTAATTTTTCATAAAGACAGTATGCTTTTAACCATTTGCTTTGATTTTCGGTCAGTAGGGTGGCAATGCTGTCAAAAACGGAGCTTGTCAACAATGGGGTATAATCGCATTCCCCTGTGTCGACTTCAAGGTATCCGTCGTTCCCAAACTGGCATTCATTATTCCATTTATTCCATTCCTTCGAGAGGGCAGTTTTCATCCGGCCGCTGATAAAGGAATAAACATATGACCGAAACTCTCCTTTTTCTTTATTAAAGCGTTGCGCAGCCTCCCATAAGGCAATACACCCGATTTGATAGAATTCCTGTTCATTTTTATAGATCGCTAGTTTTCTTATAATGTAATAGATCATTGGTTTATATTGTTCAAGCAGTTCCTCAAATTTCGCCTCTTCAATCATGTAAGAATCCTTGTGAAGAATGCATTCTTCCTTTATTCCGCGGTACCTTGAGAATAGCAAGCTTTGTTTCTATGAGAAAATTTCCTTAAGCGGCATAAGGGAGGGGGAAATGGGGGGATAACGTTGTTATTTGTTAGAGATAATGAGCTTATCTCTATAAATTTAGAGAAGTAGATGATGCTATTGTAGTTTTTGTCCATTTATACAGATGTAAGATTTGCTGCAACTTGTTAATTCTATGCAGAAAAAAACTGACCAATGAAGTCCCTTCCAAGACGACAAAGATCAGCTCCTCCTTAACTTTTCATTTTTTTCACTAATTTATTTCATCAAAATCAGCCAAATATATAGCATATTTTACATATTTACACAAATTAAACCATTTTTTTACGGAAAATTTACTGGGATCATATAAACATCTCATATAGATTGATTAAACTGAACTCGTTTGAAAAATAAGTAGATTAGGAGGGAGAAATGTAAAGGTTATCATCGGTGGATGTAAACAATCGTTTATTTAATGAATGTCATGTATGGTGGTTCAGAAAGATTAGGCGGGACTTATTTTTGTATCGTAATACTTACAGGGAGGGTAATCCATTGATAACGAAAAGGATAAGAATAACAATATCTTTCGTTCTTATCGTCCTTATGCTAGTAGGTAATGTCTATTATACCGGCTTTGCGCAACAGATAACGAATGAAAATATCCAAAACGAAAGTGGGGGAAACCTTTCTTCAGTAGGGCTTCCAAAGGGGTTAAAAGCAGAGTATTACACGAATACAGGTGATGGTCATTTTGATTCTGTGGATTTAAAAACAACTGTTATTGACCCCAATATCAACTTTAGTAATTTAGATCTAATCTTACAGGAGCGTGTTGGACGATCAGATGACGCCAACATCGTCTGGACGGGACAAATTGAAGCCGAGCATTCGGAAGACTATACGTTCTACATGATTGGTGATAACGGCTTCCGTTTATGGATAGACGGCAAATTGGTTATTGATCATTGGGTGAATGATTGGGATAAAGAGCAAACAAGCTCTCCAGTTTCTCTAGAGGCAGGAAAGAAATACGATTTCAAAGTTGAATACTTTGAGGATTTTGGTGGTTCGAATCTTTACCTGCGCTGGTCGAGTCCAAGCGTGGAAAAAGAGATTGTTCCAGAAACAGCCTTTACCCTTCCTTCAGATTATAGCGGACCAGTCAAAGGAACCCTTACGGCTGAAGGAGATCAAGTTGAGCTAACATTCCCAAGAACATTTGGTGCTCTTCCAGCAGATCTGACAGAGCACTTAAAGGTAGAAACAGGAAATGGTACACCTTCCATTAAGTCGGTTGAGGTAGATCCTGATGACTCTACAGTTCTGCTTATAAAGCTAGATCAAAAGATTGGACCGACAGAGGATGTTAAGGCTACATATGATGGGAAAAGTACTCTTCAAGGCGAAGATGGTGTTGCGATTGAAAGCTTTAGCTATACATTAACAAATCAGTCGGAATTCGTTGACTATTCACCAATTGCGATTGCGATGTCCTTTTTTGGAAGTCCAAAAACGAATCGGGCGTTTGCCTGGTATACAAGCTATGAAGTACCAGCAAGGGCACCTGAGACAATAAAAGACAGCATCGTAGAAATTGTACCTGCTGATCAAGATTTCAACTCAAATGAAGTGAAACGTTTTGAGGGGAATTCTCAAACCTTAGATTTAAAGGTTACGAATGAAACGAATGGCTCCTTCATTAGTCATAAAGTACTCGCCTCTGGACTTACCCCAGGAACTGAGTATAAATATCGAGTAGGAAGTGAAGACAACTGGAGTGATGTTGGGACCTTTCCGACCGAAGGAGAAAATGAAAAAGAGTATGAGTTTCTCTATATGACAGATTCTCAAGGTGCTAGTACACAAGACTATGCCACTTGGGCAAACACACTGCAGCAAGGTCTTGGGAAATTTCCAAATGCTAAGTTCCTGGTTATGACCGGAGATATGGTCGATGCTGGAGCACTCGAAAGTCAGTGGCTGGATTACTTTGGACAGCCTCAAAAAATGTTAATGAATCTTCCGTTGATGACAGCGGTAGGGAACCATGAAGGACCTTATAATGATAACTACTATCATCATTTCCACTATCCAAATGATTCGATTGAAGATCCTTTACCACCTGGAAGTGTGTATTCGTATGATTACGGAGATGCACATGTCATGATCCTCAATACGATGGATATGGGATGGGATGATCGTCAAAGGGAATCCTTTAAGCAGCAAATTGAATGGTTAAAGAGGGAAGTAGCAGAAACCGATAAGAAGTGGAAGATTGTCGGCTTCCATAAAGCGATCTATTCAGTTGCTGGACATGCAAAGGACCAAGACATTATGGAATTGAGAGACATGCTGTACCCTGTTTTTGATGAGCTAGGAATTGATGTCGTTTTGCAAGGTCATGACCACGCCTTCATGAGATCATATCAAATGTATGGAGACAGACCGGTAACCAATATCACGACAGATGAAGAGGGGAATGTCATCAATCCGGACGGAACATTATATATGATCAATAACTCTGCGGGTAACAAGTATTACGATATTAATAATAGTGTCAATAAATACTTCGCAGCGGCGTTTGAACAGCCGCGAAAGCCGATTTATTCTGGGATCCAGATTACTGAAAACAGCTTAACGATTGATTCTTACAGAATAGGAGAAGAAAAGGCGTTTGACACTTATACAATTATCAGAGATGACAGCAAACCTGAGCCGGTGGAAGAATTAACGGCAGGTAAAGATGGAAACGGCCATATCGTTCTTTCTTGGAGTAAACCACAAGAAAATGAGGATAAAGATCTTACCAGAGGGTTCCGGATTATTGAGAAAAATGGACGTTTAGGAACAAACTGGAGTGTCTATGTTCCTGTTGAAGCAGATAAGAAAACCTATCAGTATACGGTAAAGAATGTCAGCGCCAATCAAACCTATGAATTTGTAGTGAAATCGGTAGATGAGCGTGATAATTCAGCTCCTCGTATGGTTAACACAGAATCTATTAAACCAATTGCCCCAACGAATCCGTCGGTTGATGACGGGTTGAATACATTTGGATGGGAAAATGTCCCTGGATACGAAGAACCTGCAAACTATGAATATAGTATCAATGGCGGAGAAACATGGGAATCGGTAACGGCAAATCCGCAGCCGATCGAGAATGGCAACTTCCCAGTTGGCGACGTACAAGTTCGCGTTAAGGCCGATGAAGTCATCCCTGCGGGTGTACCATTAAAATCGAATAAGGCATTTACTGAAAACAATCTTCACGAAACATTTTCTGTAGAGGGCACCTTAACTAGAGGCAAACAGTTAGCGGTGAATGTGAAGGTTGCTAGGCAAGCTGCTTATAGTGATGCTGCTTATGTCGTATTCGAATTGTTTAAGGGCAACACTCCAATGATGATGAATGCGGTTCCTATTCATCAAAATACAATGGATATCACCCAGTATTTTCATGTAAAAGGATCTGAATACAAGGTGAAAGTATTTGTGTTTAATACCTTCAATAATGATCTTGATATTCCGATCCATTTGGCAGAACCACTCGTGCTTAAGTAAAGGATTAGAACAATAAATTCATCATTAACCAGATTGGGAGGCAGTATATCCATGGGAAAAAAGCTTTTATCCATGATGTTGATCGTACTCATTCTGTTGACAACGTTTGGGCCCATACCGTTAAATTTCGTTTCGGCGATGACTAACGCTCCTTCGCAGGATACAAAGACGACAAATGTGGCTTTGAATGCAAAGGCAACAGCCAGCGGTCAATGTAATGAAAGGGAAAAACCAGCTTTTGCAGTCGATGGCAGCACGGAAACGAAATGGTGCGACAATTCCGGTGCTACTAAACGATGGTTAGAATTGGACTTAGGTAAAGAATATAACATTAACCAATGGATTGTACAAAATGCATGTATTGGGGAATCAAAAAATTGTCCGTTCTGGAACACCCACTCATTTCGTCTGCAGATGAGTAAGGACGGAAAGACCTGGGAAGATATCGATGTCGTAACAGATAATATCCAAACGATTGTTGACAGATATGTCCCTGTGTTCACAGCTCGTTATGTTAGGTTGTATCTTGATAAAGCGTCAACTCAAGATTCGATCGCACGGATTTACGAGTTTGAATTGTATGGAACAGAGGTGGATCAAACACCTGCATATCCAGAGGTTAATAAAGAACCGGTGGATTATGTGGATCCGTTCATCAACACATTAGGCGACAATGGCCAAACAAATCCAGGGCCGAAAACGCCGTTTGGTCTCGTTGCATTGGGACCCGATTCTGACGGAGGAGCCTTTAGCGGCTACTACTATCAGGATAAACATTTGAAGGGGTTCTCACATCTTCGCTTCAGCGGTGCGGGATGCAGCGGTGCTGGCGGAAATGTTTTAATCATGCCTCAAACAGGTTCTTTTACGAATAAAAGCAACGAATATAAGCAGAAATACGATAAAAAAAGCGAGAAAGCATCTCCTGGCTACTATTCTGTGAATCTTGCATCAGGCATTCAAGCTGAACTGACAGCATCTGATAATGTTGGCTTCCATCGTTACACATTCCCAGCATCTGAACAGGATGGATCTATACTCGTTGATCTTTCTAACTCCTATGCAGGCATGATCGATGCAAATCTGAAGGTAGAGAACAACAACGAAATCTCAGGGATGTTTCAAGCGAAAAATGTATGCGGACATGGATATTACAAGATGTATTATTCCATTCAGTTTGATCATGACTTTGACTCTTATTCCTCTTGGAAAGGGGACGAGGTAAGCACTGAAGCTGAACGCACCGGCCCAAACACCGGGGTATGGGTTAATTTTAATACGAAAGACAATAAAGTGATTCAAGCGAAGGTCGGTCTCTCTACGATTAGCGTCCAACAGGCAAAATTCGAACGTGATCATGATGTTGCGGATTGGAATTTTGCAAAGCAGCAAAAGAAGGCGAGAAACCTTTGGAGCGAGCTGCTCGGCAAAGTGGAAATCACCGATGACAATGAGGAAAACAAGACTATATTCTATACTCAGCTGTATCACGCCTACCTTCTCCCAAATAATGTAACAAGTTCTAATGGGGAGTTCCGGGCAGCGAGGGATGAAAATACAATCCGCAAGGCCTCTGAACTTGGTGATGATTTTGAGTATTACTCAGGTTGGGCGACATGGGATGATTTTAGAAAATATTCATTGTTTTCAATTCTAACACCTAAGAACTATGAAAATATGGTTAAATCCATGGTCGATATCTATAAGACAAGAGGTTCATATGTTCAGTGGGGACAAGGGTACTGGCCGAGTCCAACTGTAAGGAATGAATTTAACGGCGCCGTCATCCTCGATGCTTATACAAAAGGATTTGATGATTTTGATGCGTTTACCGCGCTTCAAGGAATGGCGATTGATACAAATCATTATGCTGATACAGGGGTTTCAGGAAAACTGGAGAAAGCATACAGTGCCTATTACCCGATGAAGCTGGCCTCTCTCATTGGAGACAAGGCAACCTATGAGAAATACCGGGAAATGGCTTTGTCTTATCAGCATCTCTGGAATCCGACACAGCGGGACGACCAACAAAATGAGCGCGGATTTTTTACACCTGAAGGAAAACGAGTGGCAAGTGTTTCAAACATCAATGAATTTGCTTACCAAGGAAACCTGTGGCATTACCGATGGTTTGTTCCGCATGATATCAAAGGTCTGGCCAATCTCCGCGGAAGCTCTGAAGAATTAGCAAATGACTTAGAGTATTTCTTTGAAATTGATGAATATATGGCGATAAACGAACCGGATATTCAAGCACCGTTTTTGTTTAATTATCTCGGCAAGCCTTATTTAACCCAAAAATATGCAAGAGAATACACAACAGAAGTAGTTACACAAAAATATCATAACCATGGATTATATGCTTACCCAATTACATCACGTGTATACCGCGCGGATCCGGAAGGGTATTTGCCTTCAATGGATGATGATGCCGGCGGAATGTCTTCGTGGTTCGTGTTTAGTGCAATGGGATTATTCCCAGGAAATCCAGGAGACCCTTACTACACAATCGGCTCGCCTATCTTCTCTGAAATGACACTGCATCTTGATAATGGCAAGTCGTTTACGATTAAGGCTAATGATGTATCAAGTGAAAATCGCTATATACAAGAGGCGAATCTGAATAAAGAAACCTTCGATCAAGCATGGATTAGCTATGAAGATATAATGAAAGGCGGTAAACTTGAACTTCAAATGGGCTCAACTCCGAACAAAGAGTGGGGTGCTGATCCAAGTAAAGCTCCGCCAGTAACGGATTTCACAGAAGAGGTTGAAAAACTGGTCGATCACAAAGAGCTTATTACGGAACAATCTGCATGGAAGTACTTCGATAAAGGGGCGCATCCTGGAAAAGATTGGACAAGCCTGGAATTTGATGATAATGAATGGAATTCAGGAAAAGCGATGCTAGGTTACGGCGGCGATGGTGTAAATACAACGGTAAGCTATGGACCGGATGCAAACAATAAATATCCAGCCGCATACTTCCGTAAGGAATTTGAAGTCACAGATGCAAAAGAGATAGTGGGTCTAATGGCAAGCCTAATTCGAGATGATGGAGCAGTCGTTTATTTAAATGGCCATGAAATTATTCGCAGCAACATGCCTGATGGAGAAATCAACTATGAGACCTATGCTGCTGAAACTGTTGGAGCAGAAAGGGATCGACTAACATTTTATATTGATCCAAAATATCTCGTTGAAGGGAAAAATGTCTTGACTGCAGAGGTTCATCAAATTAATGGAACCAGTTCGGATACTGCATTCGAATTAAGTCTTGAAGGAGTGCAAAAGCTGAAAGTTCCTGATGCTCCTACAAAGCCTGTTGTAAATGATAAAGCAAATACATTCGGATGGACGTTTGTTCCAGGATTTACAAAAGCATCGGACTATGAATACAGTACAGATGCCGGAGAAAACTGGCTTCCGGTAACCGCAAATCCGCAGACTGTAGGAGCTGAACAATACGCTAAAGGAGACGTTCAGGTAAGAGTGAAGGCAGACGAGAGTGAGAATCGCCCGGCAGGAAACGTGCTTATTTCAAATAAAGCCTATACGTACAACAAGCTTTGGAATGTCTACGAGTTGGATGGGAAGATCAATTGGGAGGGGAACCTGAAAGTGGATATGACCGGTTCATTAACTGGAAACTATAAAGGATCTGCTGTCGTTGTTTTTCAATTATTAGAAGGGAATAAACCATTCCTAACGAATGCTGTACCAATCCAAAATGGAAACTTCCAAGTTTCACAACTATTCAATGTCAGCGGAAAACACTACAAAGTAAAAGTGTATCTTGTGGATCAATTTAATGGCAACGTCAATGATTCATTATGGTTAACGAAACCATTGGAACTAAAATAAGGCGCTATACTAAAAGATTCTTGTTTTTTAATAAGTTCTTTGAGGAAACTGGTTTAAGGTTGATAGGAGATGGTTGCAAGACTCCTGTTTAGAGCAGCGGGACAGATGAGACTTATGCAGGCGTTTACGCTGAGGAGACTCATCGCCCTCTGCACTACTTGGTAAATAGCAAAAAGTTTCCTTACATCTTAGGACGGTGTAATCTTTAAGCTCCGTTTTATCGGAGGATTTCAAAACGGACTTCCCAATCATGATGAAAGGTGAGGGTAAAATTGTGAAAACATATCTACTAAATGTTCTAACCATGATCATCATCATTGCGTTGCTTCCATCGAATGCATTTGCTGTAGAAATGACGGTAGATGTAAATGCAGATAAAGTTCAACATGGGGATGAAATAAAGGTTTCAGGAACAGCAAGCGGTATTGACAATGTAACCATTAAAATAGTAAGTCCAAATCAAACTGTTTTTTATCTCGATGTATTGCCTGTAAAGGAAGGTACATTCTCAACTTCAATTGGGATACCTAATGATAAACAACTAGTACCAAATGGAACCTATACCATCATTGCTGGGACAAACTCCTTACAGGATCAGGAGGAATATTTAGTCGTTAATAAAAAGAATGAAGAAAAAGGGAAAGATAAAGTGGCTGCCGATCAGGAAAAAAATGCAGATACCAAGGGTACGATTCTGCAAATATTTATGAACAGTCTTACTAATATGTTTAAATGGTAAGAAAAGGAGAAAACATATTATGCAGAATGAATATGTTTTCTCCTTTGTTTTTACAGCCTTTATCATTTTCCCCCCAAAAGCAGGTATTTTCGACAAACTAGCGAATCCAATAAGTGAAGGGTTTAAAACTTGATTGGAGGGATGAGGATGCCAGGAACATATCCAATATTAGAAGGGGCAGAGCCTTTTTATTTTGAAGGGAATAAAGTCGGGATCTTGCTTTCGCATGGCTTCACAGGCTCCACTCAAAGCATGCGTCCGCTTGGAGAGGCTTATGCAAAGGCAGGCTATACGGTTTGCGGACCAAGACTTAAGGGGCATGGGACACATTATGAAGAGATGGAAACAACAACCTATCACGATTGGATTGCTTCTGTGGAAGAGGGGTTACAGTGGTTAAAGGAGCGCTGTGAGACGATCTTTGTCACAGGACTTTCCATGGGTGGAACGCTGACGTTGTATCTTGCTGAACATCACCCGGAGATTAAAGGGATTATTCCAATCAATGCAGCGATCGACATTCCGGATTTTGCGGAACTTGAGCAAACAGAAGCCAGATTTTTGGATGCGATCGGATCTGACCTTAAAAATAAGGAGATAACGGAATTAGCTTATGAAAAAACTCCTGTTCAATCCTTGAGGGAAATTGGACAGCTAATGGAGGGTGTAAAAGAAAAGCTTCCTGCTGTCACATGTCCTGCTTTAATCTTTGTTTCATCGGAGGATCATGTTGTGCCGCCGACGAATTCTCATGATATCTACCAGAACATCTCTTCTCCAAGCAAGCAGCTGGTAGAATTAATTAATAGTTATCATGTTGCCACCCTTGATTATGATCAGCAGATCATTATTGATCGAACGTTAACCTTTATTGAAAGCGTTTTAAATGGTGCAGTTGCTTAATAAGAAGTGGTTCAATAAAAAAGCTGAACCCCTGTCATCACACCAAACAGACATTGGTTCAGCTCCTCCATTTCAATAATAGGAAAAAATTTTGACTAAAACACTAGTATACTAGTGTGGAAGTGTGGTAATATGTGTGTAAGCACTTTTAAACTACATAGAAATGAAGAGGCTTACATTTCATGGAGAGGTGAAAACATTCACAGGGGTAAATTTTTTTATTATTAAAAGTAAACGGTTTCAATTATGTGAAAAAGCAAATGATTCGAGGAGGTAAAGATATGTTTTCAAAAGGAAGAACGTCTGTATTACTTTTTCTTTTCTTGGCTGGGGTTGTGAACTATCTAGACCGATCAGCTCTCTCGATTGCCGCACCTTTTATTACGGAGGATTTACATTTAACACCTACACAATTAGGGATTATTTTTAGCAGCTTCTCTGTAGGATATGCCATTTTTAATTTTGTCGGAGGAGTTGCATCAGACCGATATGGGGCAAAGCTGACGCTATTTGTTGCGATGATCGTTTGGTCCTTGTTCAGCGGTGCTGTAGCATTGGCATTCAGCTTTGTCAGTATGATCATTATTCGCGTCCTTTTTGGAATGGGTGAAGGTCCATTATCAGCAACCATTAATAAAATGGTGAATAACTGGTTCCCAGCCGATAAACGGGCAAGTGCGATCGGACTGGCTAATAGCGGAACACCGTTAGGAGGAGCAATTGCCGGACCAATCGTTGGGATTATTGCCTTGAATTATGGGTGGAAGGTCTCTTTCGTTATCATTATGGTCATTGGATTAGTATGGGCCATCGGCTGGTGGTTATTCATTAAAGATAAGCCTGCTGAGGAAAGCAAACATACAAAAGCGACTGACAAGCTGGCAGATAAAGCGGCAAGCGGAGAAAAAATCCCGCTGACCTTTTATTTAAAACAAAAAACGGTGCTGTTTACCGCTTTTGCTTTCTTCGCCTATAACTATATTCTGTTTTTCTTCTTAACGTGGTTTCCAAGCTATCTAACCGATGCCCGCGGCTTAAGTATTAAGGAAATGAGTGTTGTTACAGTAATTCCTTGGGTATTGGGCTTTGTTGGACTCGCATTAGGCGGAATTGTATCAGATAATGTTTATCGAAAAGTAGGCAAAGCTTTATTTGCTCGTAAAGTGGTGCTGGTTACCTGTCTGTTTTTATCCGCAGTTTGTATCGGGCTTGCAGGAATAGTTTCCACCACCGTGTCGGCTGTTACGTTAGTTGCTTTATCTGTGTTCTTCTTATATTTGACTGGTTCGATTTATTGGGCGATTGTCCAGGATGTCGTTGACCAAAATAATGTTGGATCTGTCGGAGGGTTTATGCACTTCTTAGCTAATACAGCTGGAATCATTGGGCCGACATTAACAGGATATCTAGTAGAGGTAACGGGTACCTATACAATTGCGTTTTTATTAGCAGGAGGCTTGGCTGTTTTTGCCTCATTGTCTGTCATAAGATTTGTTAGACCAATTCAATTAAACAAGACAGATACGATAAAAGAGAAAGTGATTTAAAGATGCTTTAGCATTCAAAGGGTTGTTCCATTTTACTTAAGCGGTTTCATGAAATAGCCGTTTATCAAATGAACAGCTTAAATAGCATCGTTTTACTGGTATACTAGTATATAAGATTGATTGTGTAGGAAAAACAGAGGAGGAGTATGTATTATGAAAATGGTCTTTAGATGGTATGGAGAAAACAATGACACTGTATCATTGGAGCAAGTAAAACAAATACCGGGCACAGAAGGAATTGTATGGGCCCTGCATGATCTCCCGGCAGGAGAAGTATGGCCTCTTGAACGGATTCAAGAAGTAAAGAAACAAGCTGACAAACACGGGTTTCACATTGATGTGGTAGAAAGCGTCAATGTTCATGAAGACATCAAGCTGGGGCTGCCTAGTCGTGATCTATATATTGAAAACTATAAGAAAACGATTGAAAACCTGGCAAAGGTTGGTGTAAAGGTCATTTGTTATAACTTTATGCCGGTTTTTGATTGGACTCGGACAGACCTGTTCAGACCTTTAGAGGATGGTTCAACAGCGCTGTTTTATGAAAAAAACAAGGTGGATCAGATGGATCCGTATGAACTAGTTGAAAAAATTGCCGGCAGTGATTTAACGATGCCAGGCTGGGAGCCGGAGAGATTAAAGAACTTACCAGCATTATTTGATGCCTATAAAGATGTGACAGAAGAAGACTTGTGGAATAACCTGAAATATTTCCTTGAACAAATTATTCCAGTTGCAGAAATACACGATATTAAAATGGCTATTCACCCTGATGATCCGCCATGGTCAGTATTTGGATTGCCGCGGATTATGACATGCCAAGAGAATTTGCGGAGATTATTAACGCTTGTTGACAGCCCGTATAATGGTCTTACGTTATGCAGCGGATCATTAGGTGCAAACACTGATAACAATATTGTCGACATGATCAATGAATTTGCAGACCGCATTCCTTTTGCTCATATTCGCAATGTCCGAATCTATGAAAATGGTGATTTTATTGAGACCTCTCACCGTACTCAGGATGGTTCTGTCGATATAACCGGTATTGTGGAGGCATATCATCAAAATGGGTTCACAGGTTACGCCAGACCAGACCACGGAAGACATATTTGGAACGAAGAATGCCGTCCAGGCTATGGGTTGTATGATCGGGCGCTTGGCATCATGTACCTATGGGGATTATGGGATGCATTTGAAAGAGGGAAACAAAACGAAATGGCGCAGGCCGTGACAAACAGCCGGAGCACTGTATGAGCAGTGTGAAAGATCAGGAAGGATGTTTAACCATGAAAGCAGCTGTAATGACAAAACCTTTCACAATTGAATTTCAAGAAGTGGCAAAGCCGGAATTGGGAGCAAACGACGTCCTCGTTCGCATAAAAGCAGCAGGGATTTGTGGCAGTGATGTTCATTTTTATGATGGATCCAATCCATATGCCAACTATCCGCAAATCTTTGGCCATGAGTTATCAGGGATCATAGAGGAAATAGGGCCTGAAGTCAAAGAGCGGAGAGTAGGAGAGCGGGTTGTGATTGAACCTGCTGTACCATGTGGCGAATGTTATCCATGCCGAATTGGAAAAACAAATGTATGCGTTAACTTAAGGATGATCGGCTCTGTCAAAAAAGGAGGCTTTGCCGATTATCTTGCCCTGCCGGAAAACCATGTTCATGTAATGCCGGATAACATGAGCTATGAAGTAGGCGCCTTATGTGAGCCCTTTACAATTGGTGCTCAAGCGATTGATCGGGCTAAAATTGAGGGTGGGCAAACCGTCACAATCTTAGGCATGGGTCCGATCGGCTTAAACATTTTAGCCCAAATCAAAAGACAGTTTGATGTCACAGTGTATGCTGTAGATGTTGTGCCGGAACGATTAGCCAGGGCGAAAGATTATGGCGCTGACATCGTGATTAACTCAAGAGAATCAGATGTGATTCAAACGATTGACGAAATGACAAATGGGGAAGGCTCTAATATTGTGATCGAGTCTGCAGGGATTCCAATAACCATTGAACAAACCGTGCTCCTTGTCAGTGCCGGAGGGAGAATCGTCATTGTTGGATTAACAGGAAAGGATATAACATTACCCGGCTTATTATTAACGAAAAAAGATATTGAATTACATGGAACGAAGCACAGTGTTAACAAGTATCATCAAGTACTGAACTTCTTAGAGAACAACAAAGATATAGCGGAGCGTTTTATTAGCACTGTCATGCCGTTTGACCAAATTGAAGAAGCGATTTTAACCGCTAAGAACCACCCAAACACTGTTACGAAGGTGGTATTAACTTATTAAAAAGTGGGATTTGTCCTTTAAGCACGTATGAAGGTTAAAGTGTGCGTGATATCCGGTGATTGGTCTTTCATGCGGTGTAGAAAGCCACAATTGATTGTGAAATCTAGCGATTTGTCTTTCATGCTGTGTATCAAGGCCCATACTGATCGTGAAATCTAGTGATTGGTCTTTCATGCTGTGTATCAAGGCCAAAATCGATCGTGAAATCTAGCAATTGGTCTTTCACGCCATGTTTAAAGACCAAACCCTAGCACGATATCAAGCGATTGGGTCTTTCATCCCGCGTATGAAAATGTTAAGGCAGCTCTACGGTGCCCTGTGCTTGTAGGTCTACTTTCACCTGTTTGTTTAAACCGTTTTAATCTAGAAAGTGCCATAAACACAGTGTACTTCTTAATGACTAAGCTGACAGAGAGCAGGATAACAATTAAGGATAACAAAAAAGCCTTTTTCACTCCTTGTGAAATAGGCTTTTTTACATGAAAATTTATTTGAAATACTCTGGATACATTTCTATCACTTTTGGAAATTCTTCTTTATTAGGATTAAAATGGTGTCTTAATAATTTCTCTGTTTTTGCTTCATCTTTGGAGGAAATGGCTTGAAGTATATCTTGATGCTGCTTCATCACATTTGACATATGGTTCGGTGTCTCTAACTCTAAGTATCTCATACGGTACAAATGACCCCTCATTTGGGAAACAGTCGAAATTAATGTTTGATTTTCTAAAAGATCTAAAAACGTTTGATGGAAGGCCTCATCTAACTGCATGAATAGAACATGATCTTCATTCAGAGCAGCCTTTTGTTGCTCTTCAATCATTTGAATCGCTTTTTCATGTATTTCTTTATAACGTAAGTCATCAGGGTTCCAGTCTCTCGCTATTGCTTTGAACGCACTTATTTCCAAGCTCTCTCTGACAAACTTGGTTTCTTCAACTTTCTTTAATGATATATAAGCAACACGTGCCCCGCGCTGTGGAAGAATGTCAAGCAGTCCTTCATGGAGCAGCCTAAGAAAAGCTTCACGAATAGGTGTGCGGCTTACTCCTAGAGTTGTAGCCAGTTCACTTTCTGACAGCATTTGTCCCGGCTTAAATTTTAGATTGATAATTTCCTCCCGGATTTTCGTATAGGCAGCCTTTCCTAGTGTCATTCTATTTTGAGATGAGAGATGATTAAGACTCATTTTTACACCCTTTTTCGTTTTTTGATCTTCATATACTTGTATAAAATTCTAAGTTTATAAGTTCCTTAAGTCAATAGGACTATTAAGTAATAAAACTGCTAAATTAACAGGGATGGAAACGCTTAAAATATTTTTAAAAATTCTTAATTAATATTGACTAACAATTTTATTTGTCTTACAATACAAAAGTAATAATATTCGAAAAATAAGAAAAAGGAGGTTGCCATTCAAATAAATAAAGAATAGACGGGAACGTAAATTTAAACACGAAAGAATCCACTATGTCTTAGTCAAACTAATTACTTTTTTCTTCTTTGTCGGACTGTAAAGAGGTCCTTCCATCATGTTGTTTCAGAATCTCAACCATCAAAACAAGGGCTTACACCAACCCCCAGTGATTATCAAATAACCTATATACTTGGAGACTCATTTAAAAGCTCTTGAACAGCCATTAAGATTGGCATGTATCTTAAGACTCACTGTCTTTTGTTCAGATTAAAAATGAAAGCGAATACATTCTAGTTGAATGGAGGAAGGCCTATGAAAAACGAATCAAACCTTGCTGAATCTACTGTAACGGTTCCTGAGATTAGTGAAAAGAAAAGTAATTTGTTTACGAAGTTTAAAAAAACGTATGGCCCGGGCATTCTCGCTGTTTTAACATGGCTTGGTGCAGGGGATTTAGTAACCTCATCGGTAGCAGGAGCGGATTACGGCTATAGTTTAATGTGGATACTTGCTCTATCCTTATTACTTCGTTATCTGATTGTAAATGTAATTGCTCGTTTTCAACTATGTAATACTGAAGGTTTGACGTTGCTTGAAGGATATGGACGACTTCATCCTTTTTTTGGCTATTTTCTTTTTGGCTATGCCTTAATCATGGGACATCTGTTTAATTCCTACATGATTAAGGGAGCAGGAGAAGTATTATCAATTTTGCTAAATATCAATTCACCTTTTCTAGGTTCACTTATAGTAGTTGGATTAGTATTATTATTAATTGGCAGAAATATTTATAATACAATCGAAAATGTGATGAAGATTATCCTGGCAATCATGACCATTGCTTTCCTTGTTTTAGCCATTCAATCAACACCAGATGCAGGGCAAATCGTCAAAGGAACCATTGGCTTTAGTATTCCAAGTGATACAGGTGTCCACGGAGCACTTTTGGTGGCGGTTTCAATTATAGGTGCAGTCGCAGGCTCTATCTCTAACTTTGTTCATCCGTACTTCATGAAAGAAAAAGGATGGGTTAATCATAGTCATTTAAAAGTACAACGAAATGATTTGTTATTTGCGATTGCTGTTTGTATTGTGATTAACCTGGCTATTTGGATTGTAGGGGCGGAAATATTGAAGCCAAATAATATACATGTGGAAAACATTACTGATTTGGGCCAAGCCCTTCAACTAGCATTAGGTCAAACAGGCTGGCTAATTTTTTATTTAGGTGTATTTGCGGTCTTGTTTGCAAGTATCGTAGGAAAGTCAACTGGTTATCCGAGGTTAGTCACAGATGCTTATTATGTCATTAATAAAAAGCGACGTGATAAATATGATGGTCAATATAACAAAGATCCGATGTCAAAATGGGTCATGATTTTTGTACTGGTCACTCCTATTATTTGGTCAATTCCTGGTATGCCCGGGTTTATTACACTAACAATTGTGGTGAATGCATTAAATGTTGTAGGATTCCCAGTCATTGCCATAGGGATGCTCATTCTATCCAACAAAAAGAGTTTGATGGGTGAATATAGAAACAATTGGTTTGAAAATGCGTGTCTATTTCTATCATCTGGTTTAGCCATATGGTCCGCCGTACAATTAGCAATCAGCTTTTTCTAATTAGCGGTTTGTACAAGATAAGGGAGAGATGAATAAATAATGAAACCAAAGGTAATTGTCTATAAGAAAAAGGATAAGAGGGTATTAGATTTGATTCAACATACCTGTGACGTTGTTTACTTTGAGAAACTAGATTCAGAAACCTATCCCAAATTTCTTCAAGAGTTGAAGGATGCACAAGGAATTTTAGGTTCGGGATTAAAAGTGGATAAAAAGTTATTAGATCAAGCTCCTCATCTAAAAATGGTGTGTAACACCTCTGTCGGCTACGATAATCTTGATCTTGCAGAACTGACAGAAAGGGGAATCCAGGCTACCAATACTCCTGACGTATTGAATGATACAGTGGCAGACACGATATTCGGCTTACTTTTATCTGCTGCAAGAAGGATGCCGGAATTGGACCATTGGGTTAAGGAAGGCCAGTGGAAGTCGAATTTAGGGGAAGAATGGTTTGGGGTAGATGTCCACCATAAAGTATTAGGCATTATTGGTATGGGGGGAATCGGAACAGCGCTTGCTAAAAGAGCCCATTTAGGGTTTGACATGCAAATTCTGTATCATAATCGTTCCAGGAATGAAAAAGCAGAACAAGATTATAACGCCATTTACTGTTCGCTGGAGGAACTTTTAACACAATCAGATTTCGTCTGCTTAATGACACCGTTAACACCTTCGACTGAAAAAATGATGGGAAAAAGAGAGTTTGAGTTAATGAAAGAAACAGCCATTTTTATAAATGGCTCAAGAGGGAAAACCGTCGATGAGGAAGCCCTCATCCATGCCCTGGAAACTGGTCAAATTCTTGCTGCCGGATTGGATGTCTATGTTCAAGAACCGGTTCAACCAGAAAACCAATTGCTTTCTATGAGAAATGTGGTGACGTTGCCGCATATTGGATCAGCTACCTATGAAACTCGTTTAAAAATGGCCATGCTGGGAGCAGCCAATTTAGTTGCCGGCCTGCAGGGGGAAACACCGCCAAACTTAATTAAAAGTGAAGTAAGAGTTAAGTAGATACGTTCTGTTTAGCGATAAAAGAGGCTGTCAGCCTCTTTTTTGATTTTTATCTGATTTATTTCATTTTGCCTTATAGATTCAAGGCCAAACTCCTCTTCATAGAAGATGGAAGAGTCCGATAGAAAGGCTCTCAAGGCCAAGACTTTCTTCGTTGATCACAGAAAAGTCCGATAGAAAGGCTCTCAAGGCCAAACCTCTCTTCAATGATCATGGAAAAGTCCGATAGCAAGAAGGGCCGAACGGTGGCAGTCTGAATGAGAAAAGGTCAGAGATGATTTAAGACTCATTTTATATCTTTTTTCGTTTTTTTAAGTTACTTAAGTCCAATAGCACTATTATGTTAAAAAGCCTATTTTAATAGGGATAGAAACGTTTAAAATGTCTTTTCTCCTTACATAGCGTAATAGGTCTAATTCCTTATTTTGTTTGTTTTACTATTTATTTACAAAAACAGCAATGAAATTACACAATCCCTTAAAAAATGACTGCTAGTTTAATAGTGAACAATCATTTTTAGTATAAAAGGAGGAGTGTTGTAAATGAATTTCAGAAGTTTATTGATTTGGTCTTTTAGTTTATTTTTAGCATTTGGCTCTGTGACACCTGCTTTAGCAGAATCAGCACAGACAAAACTTGCCCCATCCTCAATCCTTGATGAGCGTCCGGCTCAATCCTCGAAAAAGGATGAGCCTCAGACAGTTCTAGAAGGTGAGAGGGGCAGGACCCTTGTTACGAAAGGGCATACCGAACAGATCGGTGCCGGTGTTGAGTTTTCAACCTTTGAACGATTTGATGCCCGGGGCTGGATTAACGGAGAAATGTTGAAGGTCGATTTAAGCAATCCATCTGTCTCAGCCGACCTCTTGCATCCAGGAGTAGTGTCAAAGGCAGAAGGAATATCTAAATCAGCCAATCGTAAAGGTGCGATTGCTGGAGTTAATGGTGATTTTTTCGATATTAATAACACCAATGCTCCTCTAGGCGCCGAAATTGAAAGCGGAAAGCTTGTGAAGGGTGCCCAGCCTGGAAGAGAGCAGGCGGCGGGTATTACGGCAGAAGGCATTGGGCAGCTTGCAGCAATTCTATTAGAAGGAAGCGTAACCTTTCATAATCGTAATCATTCACTTTCTTCCTTAAATCAAAGCACGATCCCTGCTAATGGTATTGGGGTTTATACATCGCTTTGGGGAGCAGCTTCAAGAAGCGGTGTTGCGAATGGAAGTGGAACTGTGCAGGAAGTCAAAGTAGAGAATGGGAAAGTGGTAGAAATGGGATCAAGCATTTCAAATCACGCGATCTCTGAAAACGCATTTATCCTGATCGGACGTGAAGCAGGTGCCACCATCTTGCAGCAGTTGAAAGTAGGAGATGAGGTTACCATCAAGTATTCTCCTAAAGTTCAAAACGGACAACCATTTCAATTTGCCATCGGGGGAAATCCTGTTCTTGTAAAAGAGGGAAAGGTACAGCCGGTTGATGATTCTGTTACAGCACCTCGGACAGCTGTTGGTTTTTCTGCTGATGGGAAAGAAATGTATTTAGTTGTTGTCGATGGCAGACAAGCGAGCAGCCGCGGCATGACACTTTTCGAAATGGGAGAACTCATGAAAGAATTCGGGTCCTTTCATTCTCTTAATCTAGATGGCGGCGGATCATCGACAATGGTTGCGCGTGCAGCTGGCGGAAATCAAGCGAACATAAAAAATAATCCATCAGATGGGACAGAACGTGCGGTTCCAAATGGAATTGGCATCTTTACTGAAAAAGGAAACGGCATTCTTTCAGGTTTTAACGTAACAACTCAGTCAAAACTAGAGCATTCTGATCGTGTATTCCCTGGATTAACAAGAAACTATACGGCTGCGGGGTACGACAATGCCTATGATCACGTTCAGGTTGGAGACATAAGCTGGGGGACACTCCCTGGGGATGTAGGAAGGTTTGAAAAAGATGGAGTGTTTCGAGCTGAAAAACCTGGAACAGCAAAGATCGAGGGACAGGTGGAAAATAAAAAAGGAACCGCTCCAATTACCGTTTTAGCTGGGCTCGAACAAATCAAACCAAATGTGCCCAAACTTGGGTTAGCAGCAGGAGCAACAGATATCTTTCATGTTAATGGATATGACAAAAATGGCTACACGGCACCAATAGAGCCTCAGGATGTAAGCTTAGACTTTGATTCTTCCGTTATTGATGTACAAAAGAATGCAGACGGTACGTTTACGGTCATGGCAAAGACAGATGAAGGATCAACCTTGATCACAGTAACCGTTAACGATAAAAAAGCCTATCTTCCTGTCACAGTTGGATTAAAAACAGAGACGGTTTCTGAAATGGAAGCCTTGTCTGAATGGCGTTTTTCCTCTGCTCGCGGTTCTGGAACGATTGAGACGGCAGCTGGAAGAACAAACAACGGAATCAAAGTAACATTTGACTTTACGCAGTCAACAGGAACCCGAACGGCCAATATCCATCCTGTTCAACCGATCATCCTGCCGGGACAGCCGCAATCAATCGGTGTATGGGTTAAGGGAAATGGCAAAGGGGAATGGATGTCATTTACCGTACGTGGTGCAGATGGAAGCACTCATTACTTATATGGTCCTTATGTAACCTGGATGGGATGGAAAAAGGTTGAGATCCCTGTACCACAAGGTGTTACATATCCTCTTGAATTACGAACGATTGGTGCCATTGAGACAAATAAAGCAAAGCAGTACACAGATGAACTCGTTTACGATGATTTGACTGTAAAAGTCAGCCCAACCGTTGAAGTTCCTGTTGTACCTGAAAAAGCAGATCCGCTTGTCATGCAAAATGAGGACATCGGAAGCGATCGCTGGAAGTTTGCCGTCATGTCTGACAGCCAGTTTGTCGCAAGCTCACCAAACAGCCAGCAAGTGAAGCTTGCACGAGAAAGCTTAAGGGAGATCGTCAAAAATGATCCTGAATTTTTACTTGTTGGCGGCGATTTAGTTGATACAGCCTACCCAGCCGATTTTGAACTGGCAAAACAAATACTGGAAGAGGAAGTTGGCGGCAAGTTCCCAATCTATTATGTACCTGGCAACCATGAAATCATGGGCACAGGAAACTTAGACAATTTTATGAATACCTTTAAGGAAAACAAGTACTTCTTTACCCATAAAGGGACGCAATTTGCACTTCTCGATTCTTCAACAGGAAGCTTTCGTACCTCAGATTTTGATCAATTAGTCGAATTGAAAAAAACATTAGAAAAAGCAGCCAATGATCCTGCAATCAAAAATGTCGTTATCTTCGGTCACCATCCAACAAGAGATCCGCTATCAATACAAAACAGTCAGTTAAGTGATCGCAAAGAAGCAGAATTAATCGAAACATGGTTGACAGAATTCCGCGAAGAATCTGGCGGAAAAGGCGTCATTTATCTATCTGGACATGCCCATACTGTCAATGTTGATCGAGTAGATGGTGTTCCTTACATGGTTGTTGGTCCTGCTGGAAAGGCGCCATATGGATCTGCTGATGATGGCGGCTTCTACGCTTGGACAATGTTCGGCATCGATCCAACAGCAATTCCGTCAAAAGCAAATGGCCCGGAAAAATCGAGTGAACAGAGTCCAATTCATGATACCGAATGGATACGGGCAAAAGTCAATCCTCTTCTTGAAGGCGTGACGATTGATGCGCAGTCATCCGTTTCAATCGGTCAAACCATTGAAGTAAAAGGAATAGGGCACCAAGCAGGAAACTTAAACTTCCCGCTGCAATATCCTGCAAGCGTCAATTGGAGCGGAAGTGAACATGTCTTTATCGGAACAGGAGAGGCGTTAGCAAAAGCGAAAGAATCGAACAAGTATCATGCTGTATTTGATTTGGCAACAGGAACACTTACTGGAATTCAAAAGGGAGAAATTACTTTAGTTGTGGAGTCAAATGGTGTGAAAGCGGAGAAAACCATTACGATTTCATAATGTACGACTTTTGATGAGATCTTCATTGATTGATATGTTTCTATAACCATACGAGAACTGGGAGTGACGGAAGTGGGCAACACAATTCCTGCATCGTTTTTAGTTGAGAATGGAAAGCCAGTTGCTGTTCGCATTTAAGGATCTCTTGGCACACACTATCTAAAGTGGATTTTATCTTATCTATTAGCAGGTGCCTATGATTGAAAGGCACTCAAAGCAATCTAATAAAAGAAAGCAGAGAGGGTAAAAATCCTCCTAAGAAAATAAAGAACACGCCTGGTTTTCCAAGCGTGTTCTTTTCCTTTATTGGATTGTGATGGTTTTCTCAGCCGCAGTCCCATTAGCTTCAACCTTCAACGTAATACTCCCCTGACCAATCGCTTTCAGCTCTCCTGTAATTGGATCAAACAGAGCAACAAACTTCCCAGAAGCCTCCGCCTGTTCGAGCTGCTTTTGATCAGAACCAACAAACACATTCTCATTGCCGCTCCACTTTACTGTCGCAGGATAACGTAGCGGAATGGTCAGGTTTCCAGCCTGATGCCCAGAGGACGTGATGTATACTGTTTCTCCTGTATTTACGGTTTCTGGCGCTTCTATCGTAATATCCTCCAGCAACGGTCTCACCTCAGCCTCAATCCAGCTGTGGTTAGCTGCTGCGCTACGGGCTGTGGCATTTTCAGGACCAAAGGATGTTTCTTTTCCAGCTGTAGGGTCTACCCCAAACATGGTCCAGGAGTAAAAGCCGCCATCATCAGCAGGGCCGTATGGCGTTTTTCCTGCAGGCCCGACGACCATATATGGTACACCTTCGACGCGTTCAACGTTGACAGTGTGGGCGTGTCCGCTAAGATAAACAGCACCTTTTCCATCCGATGTTTTACGGAAGGCCGTGAGCCATTGTTCAAGTAAATCTGCCTCTTTTTGGTCACTGAGCTGGCTGTTTTTCGTTGGAAGCGGGTCACGTGTCGGATGGTGGCCGACCACGACGACATTATTGATATTTGGGTCTTTAGCTGCTTCATCAAGAGATTTTTTTAACTCGATTAATTGATCAAAATCACTTGTGCGCAAGCTTCCTGTCGATGTGTCGAGCATAATAAATCGTGTTCCTTTATGGTCAAAAGTAAAGCGATTTTCTTCAAACACATTGATGAAATTGTCCAGCGAGCCTGAGCCCATGATCTCATGGTTGCCCGGAATATAATAGATTGGCAGCTTGTCGCCAACCTCTTCCGCTAAAATCTTTTTAGCTAGCTCAAAATCTTCCTTCCAAGCTGTGTCAACGAGGTCTCCATTGATCACGAGGAAGTCAGGATTTGCTTTGACAATTTGGCTAAGCGATTCGCGTGCCATTTGTACCTGTTGGCTATTCGGCGATGCTGCTGCAAACTGGCTGTCTGCTAATACAGCAAATGTCCAATGATTTTTATTTATTTCTCCGTTTTGAATGATCAATGGATCTGGAGATTCTGATTTTTCGGGTACCTCAAGAGTTGGTGGTACTTTTACCGTTAAATCATCAATAATGATTTTTCCTGTATATTGCTTATTTCTGTCCGTTTCAACCGGATAAATCCGCCACAGCTTAGCTGGATAGCGTATTCCCGCTGGAACAGAGGCCTCCACGTATTTCCATCCTGTCCAGTTGATCTGGCTTGCCAATGATAACGTATAGCTTGTGTTAGCCGCATCTCGGATCACAGCGTGCAGCCATGCTCCTTTTCCATCGCCATATACCCATAAACCGATTTTTTGCACATCGCCAGACAGCTCAAGCATTGGATCTGCTTGGATATACGCAGCCCGCGTTGCTGTTGTTGTCGAGAAATCATATGTCAGCTGCAGGCCTTGTCCAGTTCTGCCGGCAACAGATTCCAATGAAGCTTTTACAGGAGAAGGATAGGTGGTATACGACCAATCATCTGGATCATCAAAGTCGTCAGCCAGCTTTGTAGAAAGGCCTATTGTAATAGGAAGATAGGTTTTATGCCCTTGAACCGTCACAGTAATTAGCGCTGATTCGCCTTCTGCCTTTGGATTAGCGGTAAAGCTGCCATAATTGTTTTCGGTAATATCTACCACCGTTTCATCATAGTCAAGCTGAACATCACGTGGTTCAATCGGTGCTGTATAGCCGTCTTTGTCATAGCCGATAATGGAGAAGTTCTGTTTTTGCCCCATTTCTAAGCTTAGACGGGCAGGATCTGTCTTAATTTTGGCTAACTCGCCTAGGACAGTAATGTCCATTGTTCCTTTCATCGATTTTGTTTGAGCTTCTACGACTGCAGAACCTGATTTTTTTGCCACAAAGATGTTGTTAGTTTTAAAGGAACCTACATCAGCCGGCAAAGCCTGCCAAGTGATGTTGCCGGTTGCAACCAGTGCGTAATTTTCATTATACCCAGCACCATTGAAGGTCCTTGATAACCCTGGAAAGACGCGGGCACTGTTTTCTAAATTAGAAGCTGCTTCTACCTTAAAGCCCTTCAGATTACTGCTGCCTCGTTTCGCAAAAATGCCAATTCCATTTGGCACTGAACGCTCAGAACCGTCAGATGGTTGATTGACAACCTCCGCCATTTTAGAACCCAGCTGACGAGCCACCATGGTTGTAGAGCCTCCGCCATCTAAATTCAGCACATTATAGGCGCCGTATTCCTTCATCAGCTCTGCCAGCTCTTTATAGGTCATTCCGCGGCTATTAATTTGCCGTCCATCCACAACGACTAATAACATCTTCTTACCGTCCTCAGAAAAGCCAACCGCTGTTCGAGGGGCAGCTGTCGTATCATCTAAGTTTGCTGGAATCTCGCCATTTTCCATCAGTTTGATATTCCCGCCGACTGCAAAGTTCAAAATGCTGTTGCCATCCATCTTAGGGGCATAGTCTACACTTACGCTGTCACCAACTGATAAGCCCTTTAACGCCTCAGCACCTTTTTCTCTGCCGACTAATACAAAGCTATTTTCCGAAATCGTCCCGCTGCCAGGCTGATTCGATACAGAAAGCACCTTTCCATCTTGAACCACGACTTCATATGTTGCGCTTGCGGTTCTTTGTTTCGTTCCCCATACCGATGTGTATAAACCAATCCCATCCTTAGGGAGACCATACTGATTTAAAGCTGCAAGTGCTTGGTTTCCATTTGGAAGAGTAACCGTGCCTTCCAGGAGGAGACTGGCAATCCGGCCAATTCCACTTTTGTCAACTCCAGCGGTTAACGTATGTGATACCTCTGGACCTTTTAGCAGTTGTCCTTTTTGAATCGCTCCGCCAAGCGGTGCCTTTGTGTTGTTAATATCAAAAAAGTCACCATTCACCCCGGCAATTGCGCCTGCATCCTTGGCCATCTCAGACAGCGGCACTGCTGACGCGATCGAGCCAGGATGGAGCAAATCCAACGAAACGTTTTCATTTTGCAATTCAATTGTCATCATTTCCCCATTTAACCAGCCGCGCGCATCAAACCGCTCAAAACTTGAAAGCTCAATCCCCGGGCCAACCGGTGTCGTTGTTTCATTCGAAACAATCGTTTTTCCCGCCGGTCCAACAAAGGTGACCGGTTCTGTTTTGTCTGATGATGTTGACCGTGCCTGTGCAACAGAGGATGCCTCATCCTCAGCCTGTACGCTCAATGGAACCGCTAGCATAAAGGCAAGTAAACCAACTAACCACTTTCTCATTTTTTCTCTTTCTCCTCTCCTGTTAAATAAGTAAAAGATAAATAGAATCTCAGTTACTAGACTAGGAAGCTCCAATTTTAACAATAGCAAATGAATATTAATTCACTTTTAAGGAAAGGTAATTTTGTATAGGAAGAAAGGAGGATAAATGTTTACATAATTTTGGGGGGAGCACCGAAATTTGTCGAAGGCTGTTAGGTTAATAGAATTAGCTGAATATTTTGTAGTGGTTGGTTGTTATTTTTCATTCTTTTCTAAGGAAAGGAGGTAATAATAATGGATACATTTCTTGAATTTCTACGAGAAGTTCTGAAGGGAGCTGTACGTGAAACTTTTTCGGAAAAACGTATAAGAAAACGAGAAAACCACCCCGCGCCGTCGCAAGCAAAAGGGTGGTTCTCAAAAAAATTAACTTTGACAACCCCTACCCTGACGGTAGAGGCTGGAGTGTTCGCAGCACTTCTCTTTTTTTATGGATGTCAATTCGCAGGAGCGGGACCAGTTGATGCTCGTTTAATTAAAGTAGTAGGCAACAGAATTTCCTGACAGACTTCTTCTTTGTTGCTAATTCGCCAAATTAGCCGGTCAACTGCTTTTTTTCCATAGAGCTTGAGATCAATATCCATTGTTGTGATTTTCGGAGCAGAGAGCTGTGAAAGTTGTCCGTTGTCAAAATTGCAAACAGAGACTTGCTCAGGAATTTTGATACCTGACTGCTGCAGGTAGGAGCTGACAAGGAAGCCAAATCCATCATTTACACAAAACCAGGCAGTGGGCTTTTTGGGTAAACGATCGATAGACCTGAAGATCTCGTCCTCTTCTTCTTTGACATTTGAAAGAATATAACTTGGATTGACCTCTATTCCAAATTGATGAAGGGCTAAAAGATAGCCTTCTAATCTCTCATAATAGCTCGGTGAAAAGGAAGCATTTCCCACATATCCAATTTCTTTATGGCCTAACTGAATAAGGTGTTCAACCGCTGTATAAGCACCAAAACGATTATTTGTCAGGATGGCATCTGCTTGAATATGTGGATGATGATGGTCAATTAAGACTGTAGGGATGCCTGTTGAGATGATTTCATTTATATAGTCTGTACTTAAGTGGGATAAAATTAGGATGCCATCAACCGAATGATTTTGAATAAAAACCGGTAAATGAAAGTTGTTTATGGCATGCTGGCTAATAGGCTGAATTTGTAAGGTAAAGCCCCGCTTTGAAAGTTCCTTCTCAACACTTAGATAAATTTCACCAAAAAAGTTTTTAAGTGAAAAGGCAAATTCGGAAGCAATGAGTGCGATTGTTTTCTTCTCATCGCTTTGTTTTGCTTGTTTTCGCACAGAGGAATATTCATAACCCAGTTCTTCTGCCGCAGCTTCCACCATTCTCCTTGTTTCTTCGCTTACCCCAGGTTTTCCGGATAAAGCCTGTGACACGGAATTTTTTGATATTTGTAATCGATCTGCGATATCCTGCATCGTAATCTTTTTTGCCATAGGAACGAACAACCTTTCAATGAATGTAATAAGAGCATCTATTTTAGGGAATTTTATACTTATCATATAATCGGACATTACAATAAACGTTGTAACGTTACAAAATAATATAATACATGATTAGGTGATTTGCAATCCTTTCCAGGGATTTAATCTAGTTAAATAAAATAGTTGACTAATAATGAAAGCGGTGCAATAATGTTATTTGTAAGGTTACAAAATGGACTTTTAACATTTTGTAATTGTTTGTAATTTATTTTGTAACTTGAAATTGAGTTTTGTACGGATGATTTAATTATACTATTTTTTAAAGAAGGTTTGATAACGCTGTCATCTTTTGTGCAAAACTTTTACGTTTTTCTGCCTTAATAAAAGAAATGGGGGAATTAAGATGAAGGGTACAATGAAAAAAGGCATATCATTATTATTTGCCGCAACAGTAGCGGCATCCGCTCTATCAGGCTGTGCAAATAAAGACACAGAACAGGGAGCAGGAAAAGAGGGAGTAACGACAATTGAATTCTGGGCAGCGCCAAACCCAGCTCAGCAAGTATATTGGGAAGAGGTTGCAAAGGAATTTGAGAAGGAAAATCCTGATATCAAAGTCAATGTAAGTGCGATAAAAGAGAGCCCGTCATCGGAAGCAAGTATTCAATCTGCGATTGCAGGTAAAAGCGCACCGACGATGTCAGAAAATATTAATCGCGGGTTTGCTGCTCAGCTAGCAGACAGTAAGGCACTGGTTCCGCTTAATGAACTAGAGGGATGGGATGAGATTGTTTCTGCCCGTCAAATGACAGAAAGTGTTAAAGGCTGGCAGTTTGCTGATGGCAACCAATATGTTCTTCCTATTTACTCAAATCCAATGTTGTTTGGATGGAGACTTGATATTTTAAAAGAGTTAGGTGTGAATGAACCACCTAAAACATATAGTGAGATGCTGGAAGTGGCGAAAAAGCTAAAAGAAAAATATCCGGATAAATATGTGTGGGCAAAAGCGGATTTAGCTGATCCTACTGCATGGAAGAGATGGTTTGATTTCTTTATGCTTTATGATGCGGCAACAGAAGGAAATAATTTCATTGAAGGAAATAAATTTGTGGCTGATGATGAAGCTGGAATTAAAGTTCTTTCTTTATTAGATCAATTACGAAAAGAGGATGCATTGTTAGCAAAACAAGTAACAGATCCATTTGAAACCGGCCTGGGGATTTTCACTGATATTGGACCGTGGACATTCAGCTACTGGGCTGAAAAATTCCCTGAAATGAAATATGGCGAAACCTTTACGCTAGCACCGCCTCCAGTTCCGGATGGCGTTTCGACTGAAAATGTCAAAACATTTGCTGATACAAAAGGAATAGTTATTTATGCATCTGCTACAGATGAAGAAAAGAAAGCCGCTATGGAATTTATGAAGTGGGTTTATTCGAATCCGGAGAATGATTTAAAGTGGCTGGAAAAAACAAGCTTGCCGCCTGCACGTGATGACTTAGGAACAAATGAAACATTTACTGCGTTCTTTGAAAAAAATCCAGCATTACAGCCATATGCAAATGCTGTGCCAAATGCTATACCATCGATTGATAATGCAAAATACAACGAGCTTCAAACTTATATTGGGCAATATGCTGTAAACCCTGTAGTGAAAGGGGAAGTAGACCCTGAAAAAGGCTGGAATGAGATGAAAAAGGCAATTGAGGGGGATCTCAAGTAATGAGAACGAACAAGAGTAATGGATTGGGCTGGCTATTTGCCAGTCCTTACCTTATCTATTCAATTATTTTCTTTGCGATCCCACTTGTGTGGTCATTATATTTATCAGCAACAGATTGGAATTTAATATCACCTGAATTTAACTTTGAAGGCATCGCTAACTATATTGATGCCATTAAGTCACCGGGAGTTCAAGCTGCATTCTTTGTCACCTTTAAATTTATGGCCGTATTTGTACCGCTGGTTATTGTTTCTTCAATGATAGTTGCGGCAATCATTCATGGACTGCCTAAATTTAAAGGTATTTTTTTAATCGGATTTTTCCTGCCGTATTTAGCTTCTGGAGTTGTTTCTTCTTTAATCGTCAAAGGTCTCCTTTCCTACAATAGTCCACTTAATAAATTCTTGCGAGCGAATTTCGGACTGGATATCGATTGGTTGGGGTCCCCGTTTTCGGCTTTATGTGTGGTGGCGGTGATTATTGCTTGGAAATTCACTGGCTATTACGCATTGATTTTAACATCTGGCTTTGAAAGCATTAATACGGAAATTTACGAAGCAGCTGCAATTGATGGTGTTTCACCTTGGCAGCGTTTCTGGAAAATTACACTTCCTTTATTATATCCAGCGATTTATACAGTTTTAATCTTATCGATCGGTGTGACATTTGGGATTTTTACGGAGGTCTATCAATTAACAGGCGGTGGGCCAAATTTTGCAACCACTACATGGCAAATTGAAATTTTCAACCAGGCCTTTAAGAATCTTCAGGCTGGATATGCATCAGCAGTTGCGATTATTGCATCGGTTGTTACGTTTGTTTCCATTTTTGTTATCAGAAAACTACTAGAATTGTGGGGGAAACGCAATGGTTGGGTCTAATAAAAGAGGATTACTCCTTCGTTATATCGTTGCGATTATCTTATTGATCATAATGGTGTTTCCGTATCTCTATATGGTCTTGAATTCTTTTGCAGCGTGGGATCAAGTTGATAAAAAGCTGATTCCGACTGAATTTACTTTCCGTTCCTATGCATGGTTATTTGGCGGCGGTGATGTCGCTATTCCAAGGCCATGGATTCAAGCCTTTTTCAACAGTGTGATTGTGTCGGCAGGTTCTACCTTGCTTATGATGATTACTGGCGTTATGGTTGCCTATGCCTTAGCCAAAATGAACTTTAAGGGCAGAGAAACGGTTAATAATCTTATTTTATTTCAAATGTTTTTCCCAGCCATCATTTTATTGGTGCCTACTTTCTTAATTATTCAAAATGTAGGTCTCTATGATACGTTCTGGGCGATGATTATTCCGAAAGCCATGAGTCTATGGGCTGTCTTTATGTACACAAACTTCTTTAGAGCGATCCCGGATACCTTTATCGAAGCAGCAAAATTAGACGGGGCTTCCAATCTGCAAATTATGTTTAAGGTCGTTCTGCCAATGTCAAAATCAATTACGGCAGTCATTTTCTTATTCTTGTTCATGGAAAGATGGACAGAATTATTATGGGATATGCTCGTAGTTCGAAGTGACAACATGCTGACATTGAACGTGCTTTTATCGCAAATGTTTGGTCCGTATGGCGGCTATCCTGGCCCATTGTATGCAGCATCCGTGTTGTTAACATTGCCAATTATTATTCTGTTTCTATTCTTTGCGAAGAAATTCCAAGAAGGAATGCAGTTTACCCTTAAATAAGCTTTTGTGGAGGAATTTATGGAGCATTGGTGGAAAAAAGCGGTTTTCTATGAAGTGTATATGCCAAGCTTCGCTGATGGAAATGAGGATGGCATTGGAGATTTTAAAGGGCTAACGAAAAAGCTCGATTATTTTACGAATTTAGGGATTGATTGTTTGTGGCTGACTCCCTTTTATTCGTCTCCCAAAGTCGATAATGGCTATGACATCTCTGATTATTATCAGATTGATCAGGATTACGGAACAATGGCTGACTTTGACCACTTTATTGATGAAGCGCATAAACGAAACATCAAGGTTATTGCAGACCTTGTGTTAAATCACACATCATCGGAGCATGTGTGGTTTAAAGAATCAATTTCTGATCGAAATCATCCGAAAAGAGATTGGTATATTTGGAAGGATCCAATCGATGGTAAGCCGCCGAATAACTGGGAATCCTTTTTTGGAGGCTCAGCATGGGAGTTTGATGAAAAGTCGGGTCAATATTACTATCATGCGTTTGCAAAAGAACAAGTGGATCTTAACTGGACAAATCCTGAAGTGAAAGATGCCATGTTTGAGATGATGGCTTTTTGGCTGAACAAAGGAATCGATGGGTTCCGTTTAGATGTGATTAATTTTCTGAAAGTGAAAAACACGTTTGAAAATAATCCTATAGATGAAAACAACCAGCAAATCCATCAATATGATAAGGATCAAGCAGGAATATATGAGGTAATGAAAGAGATATCCGCCTTTGTCCATCAGTTTCCAGACAAGGTCTTAGTGGGAGAAGTGGGGTCAGAGGACATCGACTTACTAGCAACCTATAGCGGGAAAAACAAATTAGATGTTGTGTTTAATTTTAATCTCGGAAGTATCCCTGATTTTCAAGTGGAAACAATCTTTGAACAGCTAAAGAAAATGGAAGAAGTACATCATAAAGATCAACTTCCAACTCTCTTTTTCAGCAGTCATGATATGCCGCGGCATATTTCCCGTTTTGCTGAAGAAGGGTTGGAAGAGGAACGCGCGAAGCTGCTTGCGACACTTATGCTAACGGCAAAAGGGGTACCATTTCTTTATTATGGCGAGGAAATTGGCATGCGTGATTTAGTTCATGAGGATATCACCTTCATGAAGGACATTCAAGGATTTACGGCATATGAGCTTGCGATTCAAGAAGGCAAAACCAAGGAAGAAGCGTTGATAATTGCCAATGAAAAAAGCCGGGATAAATCGAGATCGCCCATGCAATGGGATGAGTCGGAAAACTGCGGGTTTTCAACAAAGAAACCATGGCTTTCCTTCCCAATAACGAGTGAAGGAATGAATGTAAGGCAACAGCTTAGCCAAAGTGACTCAATTCTTTCTTATTATAAAAAGCTCTTGGAATTAAGAAGAAACCATCCAGCTTTACAACATGGAGAATATCAGCTGCTTGAAATGAACGGTGACCTGATCTATTTCATAAAAGCTGCTGAAGACGAAAGAGTGATGGTCCTTATTAATTTTGGCAGAAAAGAAGCTGCATTACCGCCAGAAGCACATGTGGGAGCGGAAATTTTACTATCGTATAAACAGGAAGATTTGGATGCGGCAATTAAGCCGGGTGCCGCGTTCATTTTATGCCTAAAGGGGGATAAACCATGAATAAACTGATCAAAACAGATGTGAAAACATGTGAGAACTTATTACGGGAATTTCAACAGAAGAATCAGCCGAGTCATGCTGAAAAGCTCACTTTTAAAGGGGTTGGAGAAAGAGACGTCTACAATATAACAGCTCCATTTGAAGATGAAGGAGAACGTGTCATTGCAGGGAGAGTAGAATCACGCGACAGTGAGCATTCTGAGGTCTATTTCTTTGTTGAGAAAAATGGGGAATGGGTACCTAGAGAGGGTGCACCAGTATTTAAGCTGCAAGATCCCTTTTTTACAAAAATAGCAGGAGAGCTTGTGTTGGGGGGAGTGGAAATCTTCCCTCATCCAACGCTTGAAAATGCATTAGGCTGGCGTACGGTTTTTCTGAAGGGCGATAAGATCGCTAACTTAACAGAATTTGCAAAGGGTCCTGATGGAATGAAGGATTTGCGATTAATTGAACTAAACGATGGCTCGATTGGCATGCTTACCAGACCGCAGGGAGATAAAGGCGGAAGGGGGAAGATCGGTTTTAGACGACTGCCTTCTTTAAAACACGTAACAATCGAAGAAATTGAGAACACGCCGTTATTGGAAAACCAATTTGTTGAGGAAGAATGGGGCGGAGCGAATGAAGCACACCTGTTAGCAAATGGAAGGATTGGGGTACTAGGTCATATTGCGAATTTTGATGAAGAGGGAAATCGCCATTATTACCCAATGTCGTTTGCAATTGACCCTGAAACTGGTGACTATTCAGACATAGAGTTAATTGCTGTACGTTCCAATTTTCTTGAAGGTCCATCAAAGCGTCCGGATTTAATAGATGTCGTATTTAGTGGCGGCTTGGTCCGTAAGTCAGATGGAACAGCTGATTTATATGCTGGAATTAGTGATGCAGATGCACAAAAAATTACCATTGCAGACCCATTTTTACAATACGAAAACTAAGGAGTTAATCATGAATATCTATCGTTATGAACAAAACCCATTACTTACACCAAACGATGTACCGCCATTTCACGAAGGCTTTGAAGTGATAGGTGCCTTCAATGCTGGAATTGCCAAATTTCAGGACGAAGTCATTATGCTGCTTCGTGTAGCTGAAAGACCGATCAGTTCAGATCCAAATGTGATAAAAGCACCTGTTTTTAATCCATCAACAAATCAGTTGGACATTTATGAATTTCGTCAGGATGATCCAAATTTTGATCTATCCGATCCGCGTGTCATTAGGGAAACAACTAAGCCGAAATGGTCGTATTTAACCTCCCTTTCCTATCTGAGAATTGCGCGCAGCAAAGATGGACGTCACTTTACAGTGGATGAAAAACCGTTTGTTTACCCATCAAACGAGCTCGAATCGTTTGGAATTGAAGACCCTCGCATTACCCAAATCGATGATACGTACTACATTTATTTTAGTGCAGTATCACCGATGGGTGTAGGTGAATCGATGGTTTCGACGAAGGATTTTAAGACGGTTCAGCAACATGGTATGATTTTTGCGCCAGAAAATAAGGATGTCTTAATTTTCCCTGAAAAAATAAATGGGAAGTATTATGCTCTTCACAGACCAGTGCCAAACAGCAATGGGTCACCAGAAATTTGGATAGCTGAATCTAACAATCTCTTATATTGGGGAAATCATAAACACCTAATCGGGCTTAGACCTGGCAAATGGGATGATGGCCGAATCGGCGGAGGAGCTGTGCCATTTAAAACAGATAAAGGCTGGTTAGAGCTTTATCATGGTGCAAGCCAGGATCATCGTTACTGTATGGGAGCCGTATTATTAGATCTAAACGATCCTGCAAAAGTTATTGCCCGTTCTGAAAAACCTTTAGTTGAACCAGATGCTCCATATGAGCAAGAGGGATTCTTTGGCGGTGTTGTCTTTTCCTGTGGCGTCCTTGTAGAAGGCGATGTTGTTAAGATGTATTACGGAGTGGCAGATACATCAATGGCATGTGCAGAGTTAAGTGTTCAGGAAATCCTTGATTCATTAACCTATTTATAAGTAAGTTGGCCAAAACAGAGGAAGATCGGTTTTGGCTTTTTTGAGACTCGTATAATTCCAGACGATTAACGGTGTAGTTTGAGAGTTAGAAAGTTTCATATATAAATTTTTAAATAGAGAGGAGCTGAAAAAATTGAGTAATCCGACTGCCATCTATATCATTTCAGGTCCTTGCGGAGTTGGCAAATCGACTGTTTCAAAGGAAGTTGCCCGTATGATTAATAGGGGTGTATTAATAGAGGGCGATTTGCTCAATTCAATGATTGTCGGTGATTCGGAGCTAGCTTGGGAAGAGCGCTTGGAAATCAATTGGAACAACATTCTTTCCTTGACGAGGAATGTCATTTTGCATCATTACAATGTGGTCATTGATTATGTAGTTGAAACCGAATTAGAATGGTTTTGTCAGCAGGTTTCAGACTTGAATGTACAGATCAAATATGTCGTATTAACGGCTAATGAGACCCAATTAATTGAGCGTCTTAACAAAAGAGGAGACTCACATTTAATTGAACGGTCTTTATTTTTACTGAATGAATTTGAAACATCTGGTTTGCATCGGTTATATCGACTAGATACTACTGGCAAAGAACCATTAGAAGTGGCTCGAGATATTTTAAGTAATGTGTCTACATTTAAAAAAACAAGAACATTCAATGATTAGTTAACATGCCCTTATTATAAACGGATAGATGTTATCAACAGGACAAACTCGAGTAAATGAACTCTGCCGATAAAACATCATTTACTCCTAATAATAAACATAGCAGGGCTGACAACAACCAACCTGTCAGCCCCAACTCCGCTTAAGCAAGCGTAATTTCCGTTACATTGCGATCAATCATCCTAGCGCCCTTTTTAGCAACAAACTCCCCATCTGTTGAGATGAAAATATTAGCTGCCAAAATTTGATCCATCGCTGCATTTAGCGCAGTTTGATCAACGGGCTCAACCGGTGAATCAACGCTGATCTTCACTGTTTTTTCAGCTGTATTTAAAAATTGAAGTTCAAGTGTTTTCGCCATGTTTTTTCCTCCTTTCTATCGTTTTCTGTTTAAAATCTTACTCAGTGATTTGATTCGTGTCATTACGCTCAACATATAATAGAGTTTCAGTTTGCAAGCTTACAATTGCTTGTGCTTCTTGAAGCAATTGGTCAGGTGTTGCTGATGTTTTGACATTGTTGTAGTTTTTGCGTTTCGTTATTGCCTTTCCGTTTTCGTCCAAGCCCATGTCGAACACAAGGCTTAGTTGGGAATCCAGTAATGCTGCAACCGCCATGCTGTATCACCTCCTTTCACCCTTTATATATAGGGAAGGGGGATGTAAAGTAGCGTGTAGGTTAAAAGTTTTTGAGAAAATAAAAAAGCAGCGGAAGAAAAACGGGATGTTTTCCTTTCGCTGCTTGATAGTAAGTCTTATTGAAATAAGGCGTCAACTGCTTCGTTCGGTAGGGCTTTTTCGCCTCCAATGATGTAATACACCGAAGCATAGTCTGCGTATGCAGAAATAGTATCAATTGTTGTTTGTTTTGCTTTAGCCGGATCTGTTAAGATTATCGGGCTTCCATGCATTGCAGCTAACGCAGAGCCTGCTAGGGCATCTGGGTAATTATTGCCTGTTGCAATGAATGGTGTTGACATGTCAAGAAGATCCGAGAAGTTGTCGATAATCACGCTATTTGTTTCATAACGAGTTTCACCACTTAGACGTTCATATTCAGGGAAAACTTTAGCTGTACTATTCGATATGGCTTGTGTTCCGCCAATGACATACGAAAATTCAATCGTACTTGATTCAACAAACTCCAGGACAGAATTTGGGACACCATCTTTCTTCGTTAATAGAATCGGAAAGTCAAGAGAAGCGGCGATAGGTGCGATCGAAAGTGCATCAGCGTATCCTTGGCCGTTAGCAACTACTGCTCCATATACTTCTCCCATTTCTTCTGCAATTTTCACAGAAGTTTCATAGCGGTCTTTTCCGCTGATTCTTGTGATGGTTTCAACTCCCAGATTCTCAAGCTCTTCTTCAACATTAGGTGTGATAACAGATTCTCCGCCAATGATAATGACTTCAGATACATTTAAACGCTCAAGTTCTTCTTGTACTTTTGCAGGAATCCCATTTGTATTTGTCAGCAGCAATGGTGCATTGTAACGGTAGGCAAGAGGTGTAGCACTTAATGCATCCGGGTAATTATTGCCTGTTGCAAGAACGGTAACCTCTGATTCTTCCCAGCCATTTTTAGAAAGCTCTACAGCTGTTTCATAACGGGATGCGCCTGAAATACGCTCCTTAATGATCTCATTTGCCCGATCAATTGCTAAAATGGCTTCAGGGGCATTTAATCTTCCCCAGCCTGATACATTGTCAAACTCTGTAGACATTGCTTCTGCCGGAATGTCTGAATCTTCTTCAGAGTAGTATCCATTCATTGGATTATCATGTTCCTCGAATTTAACATTCTCAGCAGATAATGTCAGGATTTTTTCTACTTCCTTAGGTGTTAAATCAGGATTATAAGAAAGAACCAACCCTGCTACTGCAGCGACATGCGGTGCTGCCATCGATGTTCCTGTCGCATACGTGACATTTCCGTCAGGCATTAAGCTTGGAATGTCTGTTCCAGGAGCAACAAGGTCAATACCTGTGCCATAGTTTGAATAATCTGAGACGATATCCATTTTGTTCGTAGCCCCTACAGCCGTCACATATTTCGAAGAGGCAGGATAGGAAAGTTCCTCCATTCCATCATTACCTGTTGCTGCTACGACTGTTACGCCATGATCATATGCATATTTCAATGCATATTCCAACATACGGCTGTAAGAACCGCCAAGGCTAAGGTTAATCACTTGTGCTCCTTGATCTACTGCGTAAATAATACCGTAAGCAATTGACTCGGTATCACCCATTCCGCTAGCATCGAGCACCTTAACCGGAAGAATTTTTGCATGGCTGTTTATTCCCGCCATAGAGTATTGATTGTCAGCTTTCGCTGCAATAATTCCTGACACATGTGTGCCGTGTCCATTGTCATCCATTGCGTTGTTGTTATCCGCTACATAGTTGTAGCCCTGATCTTCAAGGACAACTCCATTTAAATCAGCAAGAGTATGGTCTACCCCAGTATCGACTACAGCAATTACAGTATCATCAAGCTGTTTATCCTTTAATAGGTCTTGGAGCTGTTCATATTGAATGTCGGCTCCTTCTTTGCCGCCGTTATTGCCGGCATTTTTAAGGGACCACTGATAAGGATATTGAGTATCCGCTGTTAATGAACGATACTCATTGCTCTGCTCAACAAACTCAACCTCAGGTAATTTAGAGATCTTTGACACAGATGCCTTAACGTCAGAATCGTTGCCGCTAGTCTCAAGTACAAACGTATTCGGGATCGCGGATTGCTTCACATTAAGCTTACCTACGGACTTAATTCCGTAAGATTGCATTTTTGATTGGACAGCACTCAATTTTTTGCCTTCCTTAAGTTTTACAATCAATTGACCGCTGTCACTTGCTTTAGGCAGAGCAAGTCCTGCTTTTTCCAGAATCGCTTTGACGGTGTAGTTCGTTACATTTGATATGCCGACTTGCTTTCCTGTCTGCTCAATTTGTTCCTTGAGAGAGGCAGGAACAGAATCAAGAGCAGTCGAATATAAGCGGTTGATCGCTTCCTGATCTTTCGCTGTCATTTTATAGGTGCTGCTGCTTCCGTTTTTCGCTACATCAGCAAATACTGCCTTCAGTTGCACAAGATCCTGATAAACCTTGTCTCGAAGTGATTTATTGAGAAGCAATTCTGCACTAAGGAATGGAGCAACTTTATAGTAAAGGGCAGTTAATTCCTTCCCTTTTTCCGTATTTGCAAGTACATCCTCTCGAATCGTTCTTAAATTTTGTAACATGGTTTTTTCATATTCTCTTTGCTTTGTACTCAACTCAACAGGGCATTCCGCTGCAGCAGCTGAGCTATCTGTAGGCGGAAGTTTTACTCCTTCATAGCCAATTGTATAAACAGGAGCAGGCATTTCAATCTCTTCCATTCCTTCTTCTACAGGAACTTCTCCACCATAATACTCAACTTTCACATAATATGGGCCTTCCCAGCCGATTGGAAAATCAATTACAGCTGGCTGGTCTTGAAAGGAATATCCCATATAACGTTCAATTGCCACATTATTTGCTGCGTTTTCTAAACTTGAATACACAGTGATATTCATTTCCAGTTCAGATTGCAGTTGAATGCGGTAATGTGTAAAATCCTTAATTTCGTTATCTTTCAGTTCAATTTTATACCAGTGTTCTTGTTCATTGTCTTCAAACTGAGCTTCAATCGGTTCAGTAATGGTAAGTAATGTTTCTGCTTCTGGTATATTCACTGTTTGAGCATTTGTTTGGAAAGGAGTCAGCAGTCCAACAAACAAAGCAAACAAAACGGCGAAAATAACCTTAGAACGAATTGAGTGTTTTCTCATGTAGAACCTCCAAAATATAGTGTAGTAAATCTTCTAACCTTCTCTATTAAAACATATTTCTATTAAATTGGGAATTATTTCTATTATCTTGCTAATTTTTCTGGAAGAAAAAAGGAATGATTTCCCAGAAAAAAATTTAATCTAACGCTACTCTACAGCCCCTTCACTTATATATGTAAGATGACAGCACGATAAAATGCTGATCTACCTGCATAAAAGGAGCTAACCAAAATGGAAAAGCTAAACTATGAAACCATACAAAAGCACCAATCATTTAAAACAATCGAGGAAATGGACCAAGCTGTCCGAGGGTTTTTGTACAAGCATAAGGCAGAGTTATCAGAAGGGATGCTTTCTGTTCTTCACGTGATATGGAAGCATTCGGTAAAGGTGATCGGGGTGTCTTATGCAAAATATGACTACATCGCAGAGCAGGTTAAGATGAGCCGGAGGACGGTATTTCGTGCAGTAAATACTCTGGAAGAAAAGGGGATCATTAAAAAAATTCCCACTGCCAGGATGAATGGCAAGCAGGGAGTCAACCTTTTAGTCATTCAGTCGTTTGCATCGGTAGAGGAGATGAAACATAACAAGTCACCCCAAGATGTCACCCTGCCTGACACTCTAATAAAACAGAGAACAAGCAAGGCTCACTCTGTGAGAAGAAAAGAGAACCCAATGACGTAAGAAAACCGCCAGAGCCGACCCTAGAGCAACTGGATGCCAGCTATCTTCCAGACTCTATTCATCAACGATTTATCGACACAGCCAAACCTTTTTTCAATGCCATCGATATTTATGGCCTATGGAAATGAGTATTGATCGCTTATAACAAGCTCAACTTAGAAAGATACATAGATGAGGTCACCCATTGTATCATCGATTCCTTTAAACAAACGGTGTTTACTAAGAAACTTGGTAAGATCCATTCAACCTTTGAAGGCTATTTTTACACGGTTGTTTATGCAAATTTACTAGTGGAGAAACGGCGAGAAAATAGGCATTTGCTTTACGATTTTATTGGAGATTGAGGAAAGAGTAGACCATTGTCCGTAAGAGTGTTTCTATCGGACATTCACACGATTTCCGAAGAGAGCTTTGTCTGTTAGAGCCTCTCTATTAAACATTCACATTTTATCCTAAGAGAGTTTTGTCTATTAGAGCGAATCTATCGGACAATTACACGATCTAAGAAGAGTGTTTAGTCTATTAGAGTCTTTCAATCAGACATTCTCATGATTTCCGAAGAAATATTTGTCTATTAGAGCCTTTCTATTGGACATTTCCATGATGAATAAAGAGAGTTTTGTCTTTGAGAACCTTTCTATCAGACATTTCCAATGTTTATGAAAAAGCCCTTGTCTTAAGAATCACAGCTGAAATAAGGCAAAATATATAGACTTCGTTAGGATAATAAACCTATTAACTTTCTATAGACAGGAAGAAAGTTTTGCTTTTGTCAATAAAGTGCAGATCCTGCAAAAATGGGCAAACGTTAATACATGGGAATTCAAAAAAGTATCATTGTGGGCAAATGAAAAGGTTTTTACGATAAACATAGTATTTCACTTTGATGTGGAATAACGACAAAACATTTGGGAGGGGTAAGAGGTGAAAAGGAAAATAAAGTTTAAACATTGCTTAATGGCTGCCATGCTTGCAAGTGTGTGCTTGCCGCAATCACAGCAAGCGGCAACTGCAGCCGCACCAGCGAGTGAACCGGTGGAAATGCGTCAGATGGAGCATTTGAATCGCGGGCTTGTTGCAGTAAAGACTGAGGAAGGGGTATTTGTCAGCTGGCGACTTTTAGGGACGGAGCCTGCAAAGGTTTCCTTTAATCTATATCGAGATGGGAAAAAGATAAACAAAGATCCAATCGAATCCAGCACGAATTTTCTAGACGTCAAAGGTACCACTGATTCAACGTATGTAGTAAAAGCTGTGATCAATGGAAAAGAACAAGGGAAGTCTGAGAAGGCAAAGGTGTGGGCAAATCAATACAAGGACATTCCGCTGAAAAAGCCTGAAGACGGTGTGACACCGGCAGGAGATGCTTATACATATAGTGCCAATGATGCGAGTGTTGGCGACCTTGATGGAGATGGCGACTATGAGATTGTACTGAAATGGGACCCATCTAATTCAAAGGATAACTCACATAACGGTTATACAGGTGAAGTGTTTGTTGATGCCTATGAGATGGATGGAACGTTTAAGTGGCGAATCGGACTGGGCAAAAACATCCGCGCAGGTGCGCACTATACGCAATTTATGGTATATGACCTTGATGGTGATGGAAAAGCAGAGGTTGCCATGAAAACAGCCGATGGCACAAAAGACGCCGCTGGAAAAGTCATCGGTGATGCTTCGGCAGATTACCGGAATAGCCAAGGGCGCATTCTTGAAGGACCTGAGTTTTTAACCATTTTTGATGGTAATACAGGAAAAGAGCTTGTCACAACGAACTATGAGCCAACAAGGGACAGTGCCGATTGGGGCGATAATTATGGCAACCGCGGCGATCGCTTCCTAGCTGGGATTGCCTACCTAGATGGAAAACAGCCGAGCCTTATTATGGCGCGCGGGTATTACACAAGATCAGTGCTTGTTGCTTATAACTTCCGCGATGGTCAATTAACAAAGCAATGGACATTTGATAGTAATGAACCTGGGAATGAGGCATACTCTGGGCAGGGGAATCATAACTTGAGCATTGCCGATGTGGATGGAGACGGAAAGGACGAAATTATTTATGGAGCAATGGCTGTTGATGATGATGGAACTGGAATTTACACAACAGTGCTGGGCCATGGGGATGCCATGCACCTAGGCGACTTGGATCCGGGCCGCCCGGGCATGGAAGTGTTCCAGGTACATGAAAGCAAAAGCGTAAAATATCATCTCGAATTCCGTGATGCCGATTCCGGTGAAACGCTTTGGGGAGTATTTGAAGGCATTGATGTTGGAAGAGGCGTGGCTGCTGATATTGACCCACGCTATGAGGGTGCTGAGGCATGGGCAGCAGATCCGCCTGGCAATCGCGGCAATGTTTATGGCCTCTACTCAAGTAAAGGGGAAAAAATAAGTGATACTGTTCCTTTATATCCAAATGCAGGTATCTGGTGGGATGGCGATCTTCTTCGTGAGCTGCTGGATCATAAATGGACGGAGCCAGTCGGTGTTGGAACGATCGATAAATGGGATTATGAAAATAATAAAACGATTAATCTCTTAACTGCTGAAGGAACGTATTCAAACAACTATACAAAGGGAAATCCCAGCTTACAAGCAGACTTAATCGGTGACTGGCGTGAGGAAGTCATTTGGCGCACAGAGGACAGCCAAGCATTAAGAATGTATACAACAACAAATGTAACCGAACACCGCATCTACACCTTAATGCATGATCCAGTTTATCGCTTAGGCATTGCTTGGCAAAACGTTGCATATAATCAACCGCCGCATACAAGCTTTTATTTAGGAGCAGGAATGGAAACACCGCCACAGCCCAATATTTATACAACTGTGCCCGCTGATGTCGATGTTAACCCTGAAGTGATTAACCTTAAAGAAAACAAAATAACGGTCACACTGACAGCGAAGCTGGATTATCCACCAACAGCGATTGTTTCTTCAATAGATCAAGAAACAGTAAAAGTGTCCTTGAATCAACAGGAGATCGACGTGAAGATTCTCTCAATCGGTTCAAAACATTTTACCTTTAAAACAACTGCAGCCTCACTAAAGAATGTACTTGGTGAGGAGCAGAAAGAAGCGGGGATCACAATTACCGGTCAATTAACAAATGGCCACCACTTTATTGGAAATGGAACTGTAAACGTTATGCAATAACCTAGATGACTGCCACATATTCTTGAAATAAGAGATGTGGCAGTTTTTTTGCAGACTTTAAGAAAGGTATACTAGCAGTAAATCGATAATTGGAATTTAGAAAGGTTGATGATATGAAGAAATTTGCATACACGAAACGTTTGGCGGTCATTGCTGGTTCGTTAATCATCCTTGGCGCGATCGGATATGGTCTCCTGGCGTTAATTGCGATAGGTTTATCGAACGCGTGGAATACAGAAGGCAGCAGCTCTTCGACTAACAACTGGCTGTTCGTGTTTTTTCTCATTATGCTTTTACTAGGTATCCTCACTGCGGCCGGCTCCTTCTTGCTTAAAAGGAAAGCTTGGAAAGTGGTTTACACTGGATTCTGCCTTATTCTTGGGGTTGGCTTTGTAGCATCTTTTTTTATTTCTTTTGGTGCGTTAGGAGTAATGAGTGAGCTTTTTCTTTTATTTATAGGCGTAGTTTATATGGTGTTGGGCTATTTCGTCAACAAGGAGAAATAATATTATTTGCCCAAATTTTTTCGACAAAAAACAGATTTTTAATATAAAATTTCTACATTTTTACCTAAATTTAACATTGAACGTGCTGTTCTCTTTTATTTTTAGACAAGCTCCGATAAGGTGATCGAGTCGCTGAATAATTGTCCGAAGGCGCTGAAAAGAAGGGCAGATCAGCTGAAAAGCAATCAAAGTCGCTGAAAAAAGCCCCTATCCGCTAATAAGTTAGCCAGCTTCTGATAAGATTGCCCGGGTCTGCCCATCCCAGTCCCAACCAGCCCATCCCCGCCAAAACCACTCGATAATATGTACTAGTCCACTCTTCTTAACAAAAAATCTGTTATAATATGAATATTTAGACACCGTTTTTCGACAAAGTTTTCCATTGTAAAGGCTTTCCTATTATTTGCAGATACTATATCAATCAGGTGTATTGCCACGTTTTCAGTAGATAAAAAAGGGGTGCTAGGCGTGTGAGTGATTTATGTAAGGTGGTCATTGTCGATGATGAACTTTTGATCAGACAAGGGATTAAACACTATATTCAGTGGGAGCAGGAAGGTTTTCAAATTGTCGGAGAGGCATCGAATGGGCAGGAGGCGCTGCAGGTGATTGATTCGGTGAGGCCTCATATTGTGATCACAGATATTGTGATGCCGGTGATGGATGGGGAAGAGCTTACAAAGGTGATAAGAAACCAGTATCCGGATATTGAGGTTATTGTGCTAAGCAGTTTCGGAGAATTTGATTATGTGCGTTCCACCTTTCAACATGGTGTAACAGATTATATTTTAAAGCCAAAATTAGATGGGGATATTCTCTTGAAAACGCTTAATAAAGCAGTGGAGAAGATTCCATCTCTCACGATCAAGAAAAAGGAAAATGATGGCGGGATTTCGATCAAAGCGATGTTGGATAAATGGATGTCAGGGTTTGAAGGGTATGTTGAGGAGTCTGTTGTCAATGAAGCATTTCCTTACTCCCATTACCTCATAATAGGGGTAGATGTGAAAAAGCGGGAAAATTCCTGGCCATCATTAGAAAAAACGATCAGGGATGAGCTGGAAAAGCATGTGCCGCAGTCTGTCAGTTATCTGTTACCTACGCAGGATGGCTGCAAGTCATTACTCGTAAATATGAATGAAGGAAACATTCCAGCTGTTATTGCGTGTATGGAGAGGCTTGCTGCTTCTTATACTCATTTTATATGGGCGGTGAGTGACCGATTCCAAGCCGTACAGGAAGTGAAGCAGATGTATGACAATAGCTTTGTCAGACTGTTAAACCTTGCTTTTTATTTTCCGGAGAAAAATTTCTTCAGGCATGAAGCGATAAAGCAGCAGCCTTCGGCCAGTGAGCCGTTTAACTTAACGGCTTTTACGGAAATGTTTAAGAGAGAGCAGTTTGAAAAGGCGATTGATTATTTGCAGTCACATGTAACCGACATAACGACAACGCATTCGATGAATGTCGCTGAATTTAAACGGTTTTTAAGCAATGTCATTTTTAATATCACCATGCTTTTAAACAATATGGGATTCGATTCTTCGTCCGTGAACCAAAAGAAATTTACTTATTTTTCGGCCATTGAGGGAGCCGAACATGTAGGCGAGGCGGTGGATCAATTACAGCAATTTTTAACAGAGGTCACAGCAATAGTAGGACAAACATCTGAAATTGATCCAAACGTAAAACGAATTCTGGACTATATTGAAGAGCATTATGAAGAACCGCTCACATTAACAGAATTGGCGAAGCAATTTCATTTTAATCCTACGTACCTATCTACTTACTTCAGTACACATATTCATGAAGGGTTCACTGAGTACGTAACTAAGGTACGGATTGAAAAATCAGTTGATCTTCTGCATAATCGCAACATTTCGATCTCAGACATCAGCGGCAAAGTAGGATATTCTGATCACAGTTATTTTTGCAAGGTTTTTAAAAAGCTAAAGGGTATGTCACCGAGCAGTTACAGGAAACAATTTGTTAAGTAGAAAAGAGAGGGAATATGAAGCGCCTTTTAGAACAATTTAATGTCCATGGTTTATTTATCAAAATGTTTTTCGTCATGTTTGTTAGCATTGTTGTGGTATCGATTACAATTACGTATAGTACCATCCGTATGTCCGAGCAGCTGTTTATGAACACCTTTAGCATTACGAATTCGAAAATTATCAATCAGCTTCATCGCAGTATGGATGAGTTTAGCTATTCAGTTGCAGCAGCTGCCAGCAGGGTTCAGGAAAATGGCATTATTAAAAGTTATTTAACCCAAGACAATGCCAATTCATTATCGACGACGAAGCTGTATTATAATACTGATCTGCAAATGGAACAGATTTATTATGCAAATATTGATGATTATAAATTAAGCCTGACCATTACGGGTGAAAATGGGCGTCTCTTTTCAACCAATAGTGCGTATTGGCCGGCAACTGTCAATGAACTGGAAAGAGCTGAGATTACAGAGAATACGTACAAAAAGCCAAAACAGTTATTGTATCAGTTTATTGATAAAGGTGTAATGAACAATTCAGAGCCGATGATTGTTATCACAAAAGCGCTGATGGAGCGGACCGCTGCGAGTATTTATGGTGCGGTCTATATCGCAATCCAGGAATCCGACTTTAAGCAGTTTTATATCCCTTTTACGAGTGAAGGCAATGACATGATCGTGCTTAATTCAGCGGGACAAATTTTTTCCAGCAATCAGTCAAACATGGTTGGTAAAACTTCTGATGAGCTTTTGCAGTATGCAAAGGAGATCACACAAGATGGGGTTGAGTATAAAAATATTGATTTTTTAGGTAAAGATCAACTCATTTTGGCAACGTATCTCCCTAGAATTGATATGTATGTTGTGAATTTGATTGACAAGGAATTAGTAATGGATAACCTTATCAATACAAAAACAATCTTGCTGATCAGTGCGTCCATTGTGCTTATTTCCTTATTGGCTTTCTTCTTAATTTCGAGAAGACTGACAAAATCTTTAACGCTGCTTGTCAAGCAAATTTCGATGATTTCGAAAAATCAATTCGACGGCTATGTCACCGTATCTGGAAGCTCTGAGACAAAAGAGCTTGCTCTTGCGTTTAATTACATGCTTGATGAGCTTCATGACTATATAGAAGAGCTGATGGAATCTCAAAAGAAGCAGCGCAATGCTGAATTGGCAGCATTGCAGCGGCAAATTAATCCGCATTTTCTGTATAATACCCTGGCATCTGTTAAAATCATGGTCCAGCAAGGAAATAAAGAAAAGGCGGCAGAAACCATCAATGCATTAATTTCGCTATTGCAGCATGCTGTGGGGAATGTTAATGAAACAATCACGGTTAAAGAAGAAATCGATAATTTAAAAAGCTATGTGTTTATTAACCAGGTGCGCTATGGGAATCGGATAAATGTTAATTACTTCATCGCACCAGACTGTTTGGATCTGCATTTGCCTAAGCTTGTTATTCAGCCGTTTATTGAAAATGCTTTTTTCCATGGCTTTACGAAAAAACAGGAAGGAACAATTCATATTGCGATTCAAAGAGAAGGCGAAAAGCTGGTGTGTGAAGTTGTCGATAATGGCGATGGGATGGAGATCGATGAACATAACCTGCTGCCAGCATCAAGGAAAAAGAAACTCTTCAGCGGAATTGGCGTTCGCAATGTAAACGATAGGATCAAGCTGCTTTATGGAGAAACCTATGGTGTTTACATTTCAAGTGAAATCGGAGTTGGAACCCATATAAAAATTACCCTTCCTGTCCAAGAATCTAAAGATAATCCTAAAATCTAAAAATAATACCAATGATAATGGCGAAGATTATAGTAAAAACCAAATAAATTGATAAAACTATATAAAGATCGTTCTAACGGTCTTTTTTTCTTGAGTGCTATGATTAATTTAAGAAATGAAACGCTTACAAATAAGGGGGAAACACAAATGAAAAAGGTATTACTACTATTGGTAGCAGCTATTTTCTTTTTATCTGCTTGTACATCACCAAATGAGTCTGATACAACAGGTGACAAGGGAGGAGCAGAAAGCAATGAAGTGACAATTTGGGCATGGGACCCAAAATTTAATATTGCGGCATTAGAGGTTGCAAAAGAAATTTATGAGAAAGAAAATCCAGATGTCAAAATTAATATTGTGGAAAATGCGCAACAGGATATTGTCCAAAAATTAAATACAGGCTTAAGCTCTGGAACAACAAATGGACTTCCTTCGATTGTTTTAATTGAAGATTATCGCGCACAAAGCTTTTTGAAAGCGTACCCAGATTCGTTTTATGAATTAACAGATGTTTTCAATAAAGATGATTTTGCTGAGTATAAAGTAACGGCAACAAGTATAGACGGAAAACAATACGGCTTACCATTTGATACTGGTGTAACAGGTCTTTATGTACGTACAGATTATCTTCAAGAGGCAGGATATACAGTTGAAGACCTTCAGGGTATTACTTGGAAGGAATATATTGAAATCGGTAAAAAAGTAAAAGAAGCAACTGGAAAGCATATGCTTACAATTGACCCGAACGATCTTGGCTTTATCCGTGTCATGATTCAAACAGCAGGTTCTTGGTACTTAGGAGAAGATGGTGTAACACCGACTCTTGCTGGCAACGAAGATATTAAAGAAGCATTTGGCATCTACAAAGAAATGGTCGATGCAGATATTGTGAAACCAAACTCTGACTGGAGTCAGTTTGTTGCAAGCTTTAACAACGGAGATGTGGCATCGATTCCAACAGGAAACTGGATTACACCTTCTGTAAAAGCAGAAGCATCTCAATCAGGTAAATGGGCTGTTGTTCCAATTCCTAAATTATCAGCAGAAGGTGCTGTAAACGCTTCAAATCTTGGCGGAAGCTCATGGTACGTTTTAAATGGCCCAAATGCTGAGAAAGCAGCTGATTTCTTAGGAAAAACATTTGGTTCCAATGAAGAGCTTTACAAACGACTTGTGACTGAAATTGGTGCAATCGGAACGTACAAGCCGGCTGCAGAAACTGAGGAATACAAAGCAGCAGATGAGTTCTTCGGCGGTCAAAAGATTGTGTCAGATTTTGCAAAATGGACAGAAGAAATCAAGGGATTGAATTACGGTATGCACACGTATGCTGTTGAAGATATTTTAAAAGTTGAGATGCAAAACTACCTAAATGGGAAAGACATTGATGATGTGCTGAAGGATGCTCAAGCACAAGCAGAAGCACAGCTTAAATAAGGAATTAAATACATCCCCGTTCTGGTAAAACAAGCTTAAGAACGGGGATGTTCATTTCTTAACAGGGAGTGAAATAGATGAGCAGTAAACTGAAACATACAGTCATTGGTTGGTCATTCATTGGAATTTCAGTCATCATGATTTGTGCATTTTACTTTTATCCAATGATACAGGCCCTTATTTTATCGTTCCAATCTGGGGCGGGAACGAATTTACAGTTTGTTGGCATTCAAAATTATCAACGTCTTTTGACTGATTCTACTTTTATTACCGCTGTAAAAAACACCTTTATTTATCTCATTATTCAAGTGCCAATTATGATTGTTTTGGCGTTGTTTTTATCCGTACTATTAAATGACCGCACGTTAAAATGGAAGGGGATTTACAGAACGGCAATCTTCTTGCCTGCTGTGACATCGCTTGTCGGTTATTCCGTTATTTTTAAATATTTATTTGCACCTGAAGGATTAGTGAATACGTTACTGCTAAAAGTTGGCTTTATTCCAGAGGCGATAAACTGGCTGGGTGATCCGTTCTGGGCGAAGGTCACGATTATTCTGGCGATTACATGGCGCTGGACTGGGTATAATATGATCTTTTATTTATCGGCTCTTCAAAACGTCGATCAATCGATTTATGAAGCAGCAAAAATTGATGGCGCTTCCGCTTGGCATCAATTTTTCAAGATTACAATCCCGATGTTAAAGCCAATTATCTTGTTCACATCGATCACATCAACGATCGGAACGCTGCAATTGTTTGATGAAGTAATGAATATTACAAAAGGCGGACCTGGTGATGCGACGACAACGATTTCGCAATACATTTACAATCTGTCGTTTAAATATACGCCAGACTTTGGATATGCCGCGACCGTTTCTTACTTTATTGTAATTATGATCGTCCTTCTCTCTATTATTCAATTTAAAGTGGCAGGTGATCGAAATGATTAAATTGAAACGAATCTTTATGTATGTTTTTTTAACCATTGCAGCCATCATCTCAGTGTTTCCGCTCTTTTGGATGGTCATCAGCGCAACGAATCAATCTGTTGATGTAACTAGAGGCAGACTGCTTCCCGGAGCACACACAATTGAGAACTTAACTGCGCTATTAAATAGTGTTGATCTTATGACAGCTCTTGCAAATTCGGCTAAAATTTCCATTACAACAACGATCTTATCTATGCTGATTGCATCATTAGCGGGATACGGATTTGAAATCTATAAAAGCAAAGCAAAGGATGTTGTGTTTACGATCTTATTGCTGTCCATGATGATTCCATTTGCATCATTGATGGTACCGTTATACCGCATGTTTGGTTCGATTTCTCAAACCATGCCGGCGATTGGGATCAATACGTTGTCAGCTGTTGTTTTACCAACAATGACAACCGCATTTTTAATCTTTTTCTTCCGGCAAAACACGAAGATGTTCCCGAAAGAGCTTGTAGAAGCAGGGCGAATTGACGGATTAAGCGAGCTTGGTGTTTTCTTCCGCATTTATGTGCCGACGATGAAAACAACATATGCAGCCGCAGCGATCATTACCTTTATGGCGAGCTGGAATAACTATTTATGGCCGTTGGTAGTGCTTCAATCACCAGATAAAATGACCATTCCATTGCTGATTTCGAATCTGGGCTCAAGCTATTCACCAGATTACGGAATCATTATGATGGCACTTGTTATTGCAACACTCCCAACCGCACTGATCTTCTTCTTAATGCAAAAGCACTTTGTAGCAGGAATGATGGGATCTGTGAAGTAATTTAACATAAGGACAAAGAAGTGAGGGGACTGATTATTTTTCGTCACCTCCTTCTTTGTGACAAAAATAACATGAAGCCAATTCAATAAAGAAAGAGAAGTGAAACTGATATGACGACACCTACTGAAAAATGGCTGACAGATTTAAATGTGTTTGCGGTCAATCGAATTCCAGCCCATTCCGATCACTTATACTATGAGACAGTTCAAGAGGCGAGAGAGCGCCTTCCAATGAAATGGAGACATAGTCTGAATGGCAGCTGGAAATTTTCATATGCGGTGAATCCGGAGACGAGGGCAAAATCGTTTTATCAAGCAGATTTTGACTGCAGCGGCTGGAATACGATTCAAGTGCCGGGGCACATTCAACTGCAAGGTTTCGGAAATCCGCAATATGTAAACACTATGTACCCATGGGATGGGGTTACACATGTGCGGCCGCCGGAAATTCCAGAGAGTTTTAATCCAGTTGGCAGCTATGTGAAAACATTTACGGTGCCAACTAACATGGTGAATAAACCATTATTTATTTCTTTCCAAGGTGTTGAATCTGCGTTTTATGTCTGGCTGAACGGCCAATTTGTCGGATATAGTGAAGACAGCTTTACCCCTGCGGAATTTGATTTATCATCATATGTTAAGGATGGGGAAAATAAGCTGGCGGTTGAGGTGTATCAACGAAGTACGGGAAGCTGGCTTGAGGATCAGGATTTCTGGCGCTTTTCCGGAATATTCCGTGACGTGTATTTATATACAGTGCCTGAGATTCATGTGCAGAATCTTCACATTCGCACAGAGCTGGATGATTCGTTTGAAAGAGCCGTTTTATTTGTTGATACAAAACTATCTGCCGATATCATCTTGAAACTGGAAGATGCAGAGGGAAAAACAGTAGCCGAAGGAGTAGCTGATCCGGCTGGCGCATGTCAGCTATCACTTGATCACCCGCATCTTTGGAGTGCTGAATCACCTTATTTATACAAGTTGTTTATTTCCGTTTTCGACGCTTCCGGTAAGCTGGTGGAAGTCATTCCGCAAAGGGTTGGCTTCAGAAGATTTGAAATGAAAAATAAGGTCATGCATTTGAATGGCAAACGAATTGTCTTCAAGGGCGTTAACCGACATGAATTCAACTGCCGACGCGGCCGTGCTGTCACAAAAGAGGATATGCTATGGGATATTAAAACTATGAAGCAAAATAACATCAATGCCGTACGGACTTCACATTATCCAAATCAAACCGAGTGGTATGAGCTTTGTGATGAATATGGACTCTATGTCATCGATGAGATGAATTTAGAAACACATGGATCATGGCAAAAGTTGGGTGCCGTTGAGCCGTCATGGAATGTTCCAGGAAACAAACCTGAATGGGAAGCAATTGTAATGGACCGTGCAATCTCTATGGTTGAGCGGGATAAAAATCATCCTTCAATTCTGATTTGGTCTTGCGGAAATGAATCCTATGCCGGCGAAGTGATTTTAAATGTCTCCAAATACTTCAAATCAGTAGATCCAGGTCGTCTCGTTCACTATGAAGGGGTTTTCTATGATCGTGATTACAATGAAACAAGTGATATGGAAAGCCGTATGTACGCAAAGCCTGCTGATATTATCGAATATTTAGAGGATAATCCGGATAAGCCGTATATCAGCTGTGAATATATCCATGCAATGGGCAATTCACTTGGCGGTATGCACAAGTACACAGACCTTGAAGCAAAATACCCGATGTATCAAGGCGGGTTCATTTGGGACTTCATTGACCAGTCGCTGATCAAAAAGGATCGTTATGGCAATGAATATCAAGCATATGGCGGAGATTTTGGAGACCGTCCGACAGATTATAACTTCTGCGGGAATGGAATTGTTTATGCAGACCGCAGACTGTCGCCAAAAATGCAGGAAGTTAAGTTTTTATATCAAAACATCAAGCTAATCCCTGACCAGAAGGGCGTTCTTGTAAAAAATGAACAGCTTTTCGAGGGTACGGGAGCTTATACGCTAAAATGCAAGGTTTATCATGAAGGAAAAGAAGTGTTTAAGAAAACGTTTGAGCTTGATGTTGCTGCGCAAGAAGAAACATATATAGCCCTTGATTTGCCTAAGTTTGAAGAGGCTGGAGAATATGCGATCCATACCTCGCTTCATTTAAAAGAAAAAACAATCTGGGCAGACCAAGGCCATGAGGTTGCATTTGGACAATTTATTTATGAAGCGGAAAAAGTGGAAGCACTGCCTGCAGTGAAGGATTCAGCGTTCCATGTTGTTCATGGCGATGTCAATATTGGCGTTCATGGCAGAGATTTTAGTGTGTTATTTTCAAGGGCTCAAGGAACACTTGTATCGTTAAACTATGATGGAAACGAAATGATTGCCGCGCCGCCTTACCCACTGTTCTGGCGGGCAATGACCGATAATGACAAAGGGAATCATTTCGCATTTGATTCACATGGCTGGTACACTTCAAGCTTATTCAGAAAATGCACAGCGATTGATATTGATGAACAAACGGAAAAAGTCACTGTTTCCTTTAAATACGAACTTCCAATCAGCAAAGACGTTCAAGTCGTCACAGCTTACACGGTTTATCCAAATGGTCATATTCATGTGTACTATTCGTATGCTGGCGCAAGCAAGTTGCCTGATTTACCAATCCATGCATTGTCATTTAAACTATCAGCTGATTACAATCAGTTAACATGGTATGCACAAGGACCGGAAGAGAACTATGAGGACCGCGCAAATGGAGCAAGACTTGGCATCTTTAAAAACAAAGCAGAGGATAATGTCTCTGCGTACCTGGTTCCGCAGGAATCAGGCAGCCGCACAGGCGTCCGTTATGTGAAAATTGCCGATGGAATTGAAAAAGGCATCAAAATAGCCTATAAAGAAAAACCATTCCAGTGTAACGTCTCTCCTTACACTGCATTTGAACTCGAAAACGCCGCTCACCATTATGAGCTGCCAAACGTCCACTACACAGTGGTAACAATTGCAGGCCGCCACATGGGCGTAGGCGGCGACGACAGCTGGGGCGCCCCAGTACACGAAGAATACCACATCAAAGCGGATCAGAATTTTCAATTTGAATTTGTGATTCAGCCTTTGTAAGTGATATGAAATTGACCTCTTCCTTGATTGGAAGGGGTTTTTTTAATTGGATTGATGGGATTAGGGGATTGGATCAAGGGAGTGAATCTTGAACGGGGATATGCGAATAACGCAGAGGAAATTGCATGACACGCCGATAATTGAATCACTTGCCGCGAGATGAGCAGAAAAAAGGCAGTGATTGAACCACGAATGGAAAGATTGAATCACAAATCACAATAATCGAATCACCACAATAATGGAGCCGCTTAGTTCCCTAATCATGTCTAACCGATAATAACCAAACAAAAAGCCCCTATCTAAAATCAAGTTAGATAAGGGCTCCTATATGTTATGATGATTTAAGATATACTCTTTAATTCCTCTGTTAATCGTAAAAATTCATGTTTGTTTTTGTCTCGCAAGGATTCGTCGATTTTCTTTTGGATCGTTTCTTTTCGGAAATCAAGCAGAGCTTTGTCTAACACCATTTCAGCTAATAGGGCATCCGTCACGTTACCTTCAGTGTTTGGTGAATGAAGCAAATTCTTTTCCATAAAAATCAACTCCTAGACCTTTTTTCTATTATACTATCCATTTTCGGACTTTTCAAAACATTTGTATTGGAAATTTCATACAAATCCTTCTTTTGCTGCTGCTACAGTAAAAATGAAATGTCTCAAGGTGGATTTTTCGTGGTTAAGGAGATGTTCCAGCTGCAGGAAAGCCTTTAAAAAAGTAATTGACAACATTACGGTTTGTTCATTATATTAAAAATATAAATTTATATCGTTCTCCTAAAGGGGAGTAGCTTTTACAGCAAAGTCGTCATTTCAGAGGTTTCAAATCTCTCGGCTTTGTTGGCAACGAATTTGTTGTTAGCAAGACCTTTGCCATTGGTAAAGGTCTTTTATTGTCTTAAAAACCTTTGCCATATTTGGCAAAGGTTTTTTTATGCTCTGATGGAGGACTTAAATGAAGGAGAGAAGACAAATGAAAAGAGTATGTGTTGATTCATAGTAAATGGTTTAACTTAGGCTGGTGTCAAATTAGGGCTCAGTGGGACTAACTCAAACTCAAAGGATTTTTTTCGGCTTTCAAGACAGTCATTATTGGTTAACCAGGAAACATTACTATTGAAATTAAAGGAGGATTATTTATTGGAACTTTCTATGTTATTTGAATATGGATGGGTATTGTTACTATTGGTGGCCCTCGAAGGATTGCTGGCTGCGGATAATGCATTAGTATTAGCCATTATGGTGAAGCATCTTCCTGAAAAGGAAAGAAAACGAGCACTCTTTTACGGACTTGCAGGTGCCTTTGTCTTCCGATTTGCTTCATTATTTATCATTTCATTTCTTGTCGGCGTGTGGCAAGTTCAAGCAATAGGTGCGTTATATTTGTTATTTATCGCTATCAATCATATTTTGAGGAAAACTCTCCTTAAAAAGAAGGATGAAAACCACGCAGAAAAAGAAAAAAAGAAGGCGGGCTTTTGGGGAACGGTTATCAAAGTAGAATTGGCAGACATTGCGTTTGCGATTGACTCGATCTTAGCTGCTGTAGCCCTCGCGGTGACATTGCCGAACACAAATCTTCCGCAGATTGGCGGAATGGATGGCGGAAAGTTCCTCGTCATTTTTGCAGGAGGAATCATTGGCTTGATCATCATGCGTTTTGCTGCTAACTTCTTTGTAAAGCTGCTCAATGAGAGACCAGGTCTTGAAATTGCTGCATTTGCGATTGTCGGCTGGGTTGGTGTAAAGCTTGCAGTCTTAACCTTAGGACATCCAGATGTCGGAGTTATTTCATATGAATTTGCCCATTCAAAAGAGTGGAAGCTTATCTTCTACACTGTCTTAATTGGAATTGCAGCAGCAGGCTGGTTCTTGAATAAAGAAAAGAGTGAAAAGCAAAAAATACATGCTGAGTAAACCTCTTTCATAAAGAGAGTATTGAATCGATTTAAAACCTAACATCTAGGTCATACTGCCATTTTTACTAGAATAGAAGATAAAGTGAATCTAGTCCAAATCAGGTACCATTTCAAACCAAGGTTTGAGATGGTACTTTCTTTTAAGGAGTAGAAAACGAAGATTTTTTATTGATCAGCTTTTTCCTTTTCAACAAGATCCTTTACCACTTCTTCAAGGGTAACACTTTTCAATGATTTCTCTAATGCCAATTGAGCGGTTGTCAATAGGGGCTCTATTGTATCTTGGATGTTTCTTCCAACAGGGCAAGCGGGATTTGGTTCCTCATGTACACTAAACAATTCCTTTTCTTTTACAACATTAACGGCTTTATACACGTCTAGCAATGTAATATGAGACAAGTCTCTGGCTAGTTTAGCTCCGGCAATACCAGGATGTACTTCAACTAACCCTTCTTTTTTTAGCATCCCCATAATTTTTCTAATGACAGCTGGATTTGTGTTTACACTTCCAGCTAAATAGTCGGATGAGTTTATTCCTTCTTTATTTATCTCCAAAAGAGCAAGGATGTGAATTCCAACAGAAAATCTGCTGCTTATCGACATGCCAATCACCTACCTATGCTAAACGTTTTATCATGTATTTCATTCTATTGCAAATGTATTATACCTTAAAGTGAAGCTCAAAATTAACAGAAGTGTTGACAAAAACGTTAAATGTAACTATTATGGTTACAGGTAATCGAAAAAGTTACAACCGATTCAAAGGATAATCATAAAAAAGATATTGGAGGAATGGATAATGAAAATGCTTGTAACAGGTGCAACAGGAAAATTGGGAACGAAAATAGTAGAGACGCTGTTAAAAACAGTACCAGCGAATCAACTTGCTGTCAGTGTGCGCAATCCAGAGAAGGCAGAAGGATTTCGCGTTCAAGGTGTAGAAGTTCGCCAAGGAGATTTTGACCGTCCTGATACACTGGATTCAGCCTTTGCTGGTATTGACCGCTTGCTCATTATATCTGCTGATGGGGACAATGAAACAAGAATCAGACAGCATACGGATGCAGTAGCAGCTGCAGAGCGTGCCGGGGTAAAATTCATAGCTTATACAAGTATCGGGAATGCAAGTGAAAGCACGATGTTCCTTGCCCCGCCGCACATTGCGGCCGAGGAGGCCATTTTGAAAACAGGCATTCCTTATTCCTTCTTGCGTAATAACTGGTACTTGGAAAATGAAATCTCAAGCATTCAAGGTGTCCTTGAGGGAGCCCCTTGGGTGACATCTGCGGGGAGCGGCAAGGTAGGCTGGGCACTGCAGCAAGATTATGCAGAGGCTGCGGCAGCCGTATTATCCGGAACGGGACATGAAAATACCATCTACGAACTATCTGGCAAGCCAATGACACAAGAAGAATTTGCATCTGCTCTCGGCAAAGTATTGGGTAAGGAAGTCCCTGTACAGCAGGTTGATGATGCTGTTTATGCAGACATCATGAAAGGTGCAGGAGTACCTGAATTCCTTCTTCCGTTTCTTGTAGACATCCAAAAAGGGATTCGGGCTGGTGCCTTGGAAATTGAAAGCCATGATTTCGAAAAGCTTATCGGACGTCCAGCTACGCCAATCAGCAAAGCCCTGCCGCTAATTGTAAAGGAAATCTCACAAATAAAATAATGGTACACAACCTAAAACCGGCCTTTCTAAAAGCGGAGAGGCCGGTTTTTACCTATGATTCTATTCTATTGACCCTGCTGTTGTGTAAGATGTGCTTCAAACATATCAATGATTTCAAGAAATCTCGAAGCTTCACGGAATGTATGGTCAGCAAGCAGAGGATGTATATTGCTTTTAATCCTGCATGCCTCAATTAAGTCTCTTGCTGTCTTTTTAAAATCACGTAAAGAAACGACCGAAACCCGGTTTTGATCCAGGAATTGATCTAAGAGTGGAGCTGTTTCCGATTGTGGGCGCATGGAGTCTAAATCAATTGCTTGATATAATAGCTGGTCAAAATCATGGCTAAACTCACGGGCTTGCTCAACTAATTTTCTTTCAGAAGGATCAAGAAGATGGCCAATAAACTTGGCATGGTCAGCCATAATTTTAAGAAAGAAGACATTTTCTTTAATGATGGCTTCAGGCAAAGGCTTCAGCTTGCCCTCATTTAATTCCTTTAAACGATTTGCAAAATAAGCTGCTTCCCGACTAACATGATCAACTAATAAGGCAAAGTTATTTGATCTGATTTCACAACGTAAAATGAGGCCAAGTACCTTTCGTTTATAAGCCCAAATGGCAACAACTGCCTGATAAACCCGATTATTAAACTGTCGGATTTGATCAGGGTCCGAATCTGCTGAAAACCCGCTAAGCTGCTGTTCAATCCTTTCAAATAAAGCAATAAATTGTTTCGCTTCCTCCACCAGCATCCTGTCATCGTCATGGTCAAATCCTAAGCTTAAAAATAAAGCATGCTCCTTCATAATCCTTGACCAGAAACGAATTTCATCTAAGGACCTGCTTACAAATAGATTTGTCATCCTCCCACCCCTGTGGTTAGTTATTGATATCATTGTCATGTTATTCCATTAAATGATTAAATATGTGTCTACTTAAAAATGAAATTTAGAGAGTGACTGTTTGAGAGAACTGATGAATTCATTCCATATTCTATTAATCAAATAGTATATTTTTGCTATTTTAGTTTTTTAAACTAAAACAATCTATCAATTTTTACATAACTTATAGTGTAAGGCATATGAAAGGGGACAATTTCATGGGACGTTCATTTAGAAAAAAGAAAAAGAAAGTCTTTAATGATGCATGTAATAAAATTGGAATGCGACCTGCACAAGCTAATGACGCCGTTAATAAAATTGTAGTTCGACCTGCACAGGTTAAAGAAATCGTTGATCCAGTTCAAAATATCGTTAAGACGATTATTCGCCCGCAAGTAGTAAGACATATTCACCCAACAAATATTTTAAATATTGATAGAGAAGCGATTAGAATCGAACACTTCTTCCCAGTAAATGAAGAGTTTTTAAATGAAAGAGTAGTTGAGGAATTAAATTGTGGAGATGATATGGAATATCCACAATGCAAACCTTTAAATAAAAATAAAAAGAAGAAAAAATATTACTAAACTACTATAATGCCTTACGCTTGAGCATCCTTTACGGATGCTTTTTTTATGGAATGAACTAGCACTAGTGTTACTGTTTTATATTAGGTACATATAAAATGTAAAAAATAGTAAAATACCGGCCGGTTGATGGTATAATTTAATAATTACTTGCTATAATGGGGTGTGTCATGAACCTTTTTCAGTTGCAAAAGGAAATTCGATGTTTACAGGAGCATCTATATCGAATCGGAAAAGATAGAGATAGCTATTCTGAGGGTGAAGTGTTAAAGGTTAGCCAGCAGCTGGACCAAAAAATTTTAATCTATCAAAAACAGATGCGAAGACTAGCGAATAAGTAAGATGAATAGATTCTTTTCTAATAGAGCGTTTTCGAAAATATCCTATGATTTCATAGATGAATTCTTATTCCGAAGATTTATCTTCAATAGCTTATACAAATTCTAGTGGTATTGCGGGTAAAAGGGTGGTCGGCTTGAAAGATAAAATAGTTGTCACTGGTTATGGGGTTAAAGCGCCGAAATCAGCGAATATTGTACAGTTTACTCATCATTTGAAAAAGGGGACATGCTGTTTAGACGTTGTTACAAACCTCTTGCCTAATGGGGACGCAATGATTATTGGCCGTATTGAAGAGGGTTTAGAAGAATATGAGTCAGATACCCGTTTTAAACGGTTTCCAAGAGTGACTCTTTTGGGAATGGCTGCGGGAATGGAAGCAGTAAAGCATGCAAAGCTGTCCCATCTATCCGATCTAAAAGTTGGACTTTTTGTAGGAGTTTCAGTAGGGGCAATTGGTGATAATATATTTGGTGGGTCCATTATCGAAATAAACAATGGAAATCTACGAAATGTACCTGTTACGTTTTCTCATTTTGCTAATTATCACAGCATTACCTCCGCGATTGGTCACTATTTAGGGATAAAAGGAATCACGAAAACGATCACCACTGGTTGTACGTCCAGCTTGGAAGCAATACAGGATGCGATTGTTTATTTAAAGAGCGGGATGATCGATGCAGCGGTAGTTGGTGGTTCTGATAGTGTGCTAAATGAAATAGCTGCATACGGATTTGCTAAAACAAAATCGATCACGATTAATCAAGGATTAGATGATGGAGCTGTCCCATTTAGCGAAAAGAGCAAGGGCTTTGCGATCTCCGAAGGGGCAGGATTTTTAATACTGGAAAGAGAAGCGGACGCATTAAAACGAAATGTGAAAATCATAGGCGAGATCGAACAGGTTGTTTCAAATAATGATGGTGTTTTTCTTTATTCCATTGATAAAACAGGAACTCAAATGATACATGCATTAAAGGAAGTAACAAATGGGAGAAAGCCGGATTACGTCAATAGCCAGGCATTAGGCTGGAAGGTAAATGATCGGATCGAGGAATTGGCTTCGAAAGAATTATTTGATCATTGTGTCCCGTATTCATCGATAAAAAGTATGATTGGAAATCCTTATGGTGCTACTGGTGTGTTGCAGGTTATTTCCTCCTTCATAAGTATAACTCAAGGATTTATCCCTCCAACGATTCGTACCCAAAAAGATGGCTTTGAAGCAATGAATATTGTCACCGAACCGCTGTATCAGGAGGTTAACGAGGTAGCCATTACCAATCATGGTCATGGAGGCAATAATGCTTGTGCGTATGTAAAAAGATATAACTACAGTGGGTGATAGAGTGATCATTGCATTTTTAATCGCTATTATCGGGATTATTCCGATCGTTTTAGCGATTTCTGTTTTAAAGCTATATAGAGGCTCTGAATTGGCCGTTCCTTTACTGCTTTATATGGTTTCCGTTAGTTTTTGGCAATTAGATATTGCGGTTCTCTATTTACAGGATACCTTTTCTGAGGAATTGATTTTATGGTTATTTAGAGTGTTTAGAGCGGGACCGACCTTTTTGGTGCCTTTAGTTTACTATGTATCCTATATTATTGTAAAAAAGCATTCCACCTATCCTAAGAGTAAGGTAGTCAATCGTTTGCTTTACTGGATCTATAATAGGTATGTATTAATTTGTTTATTAGTTTGGAGTGCGGTGGTCTATGGCATCAATATGACGAAGCTTGGCATCAGCGGTTTGCAAGTCATAAAGGTCGTAAACTCGAATACTTATTTATATTTCCCGGAATACGGGCCGCTGCAATTTTTGTATATTATCCATATTGTCAGCTTTATTCTTTTTTTCGTTGTTTCATTTTTCATTTCGAAAAGTTTTCAGAATAAATTTTTTAGAGAGTTTATTGCTACCTTTTTCTTTTGTTCTTTTTTCTTATTTGCAACAGGGTTATTAAACTTTATTCCCGTCAGTGGCGCGTTATTTAGTAGTTTGGGCATCATTATTTTCTCTGTCATTATTATTTTTTCATTTGTTAAAATGAATACGGTGATGACCGTCAACTATAATCGCTTACTTGAACGGCAAAAAAAATTAGACTATACAGGAAATTTGACCGGCAGTTTAGTTCATGAGGTAAAGAATTCACTAGTGATTATTAAAGGATATTCAAAGCTGTTGAGTGAACTAACATCCTTGCCCTCACAAGGGAAAAAAATGAATGAAATGATTCAAACCGCAGCAAAACAAATAGATGATTTAACGGTTAATTACACGAAATATATTGAGCATAAATCGATTGAATACAAATTTGCCGACCTGAATGAGACGATTGATCAAGCGATCAAATTAACCGCTGAACTGACAACAGATCACTCAGTGAATGTCCTTTTCGAAAGGAAATATAAAACCATAAAGGCCTATTTAAATGAAACCAATATGAAACAAGTATTTGTAAACCTCATTAAAAATAGCACAGAAGCTATTCCGGCTGAACGAACAAACCGAAAGATAACGATCAGAACGAACATCGAAGCTGATAAAATCGTTATCGATGTTTTAGATACTGGTCAAGGAATCCCATTCGAAAACCTGGATACCATCTTTGACCCTTTCACCTCCTACAAAGATGGAGGAGTGGGCTTAGGACTTCCATATGTAAAAAAAATTATTTTTGAACATCGCGGAGAAATAAAGGTTGTTGAAAGTTGTCCTGAAGGAACACATTTTCAAATAACCTTGCCGCAGTTTGTCTTTAGTGATTTTTAATGCAAAAAAGGGGACCATCCCCGGCTAAGAAATATCCGCAAATCATTAGAGAGGGGGAGGAAAATTGACTTCAATATGTATTATCAGACATGGAGAAACAGATTGGAATGCGATCGGAAAGCTGCAAGGCAGGACAGATATTCCTTTAAATGAGACAGGTATTTTTCAGGCTGAGGAATGTGCTGAGTTTGTAAAGGATTTTCAGTGGGATGTGATTGTCACAAGCCCGCTGAAGCGAGCAAAGCAAACAGCTGAGATCATTCAAAGAAAAATCGATATTCCCTTAATAGAAATGGAAGAGTTTGTTGAAAAGGGCTTTGGAAAAGTGGAAGGATTGACGTTACAGGAAAGGGTAGCGGCATACCCAGATGGAAATTATCCAGATGAAGAAAGTGATTTGTCCATAACGGCACGCGTAATGGCAGGGATCCAGAAAATAAATGAAGCATACAAGGATAAAAAAGTCCTATTAGTAGCCCACGGAGTCGTGATCAATATGATTCTAGATTCTCTATCAAATGGAGAAATAAGTTCGGCGAAAACAAGACTTATCAATGCATGTATTAGTAATATTTCTTTCCAGGAGGAAAAGTGGAAGATCAAAGATTACAACCAAGTTACTCATCTATCAAAATATCTTGAAGTATAATTGAAGAGCCAATCCTGATGTGAAAATCCTTTTAAGTCTAGCAATCAGTTCAGTTGATCCACGAGTTCTAAAATAATAGCATGATGCGTTTATTGGCTGTGGGGAGTGGGTCCTTGATTAGTGCTGCTCTAAGCTAAAACACCCGGTGAAATGAAGAAAAGTGTCTCTGATCGGGCTTCTCAAGGACAAAAGACGTAGTGAATGGAAGGAAAGTGTCTTTGATCGGGCTCCTCAAGTCCAAAACACTCCTGAAATGAAAGAAAGTGTCCGTGATCAGGCTCCTCAAGGACAAAAGACGTAGTGAATGGAAAGAAAGTGTCCCTGATGAGGCTCCTCAAGGACAAAAGACGTAGTGAATGGAAAGAAAGTGTCCCTGATGAGGCTCCTCAAGGCCAAAACACTCGATGAAATGAAAGAAAGTGTCCGTGATCAGGCTTCTCAAGGCTAAAACACTCAATGAATTGGTGAAAAGAGTCCCTGATGAGGCTCCTCAAGGCCAAAACACACAATAAATTGAAGAAAAGTGTCCGTGATCAGGCTCTCAAGTCAAAAACACTCAATAAATTAAAAATATCTGTCCATCGTCATAGACGTAACTTAATGGCAGTTCAAAGCTTAAATTTAATAACATTAGAAAATGACGTGTGATAGTCCACACGTCATTTTCTAATGTCAATTTATTGATATGAACTATAAAACAGTACCTATCATTGCATGTGTATGGCTTTCTAAAATCCATTCGCTAATAATTCCTCCACGCCTTCTCATATTTCTCAATAATTGTCGGGCGGGTTAGTGTATTTGTTTCGATAGGAACGGTGTTGCCTTTTTCGTCTGTGATTTCTTGGTCAATATCCTTGCCGAATGTGGTCAGTCCCTTGAGTCCTTCTGTCGTAAGGAATTTGGTTTCGACGCCAATGACTGCTTCGTCTAGGTTGACTGCTTCTCTTTTTGCTAAAATAAAGCCCCAGTCGCCGAAGCTTGGAACATCGACGTGCAGGTTGGCGGTTTTCAGGTTGGCTGCTTGGACGGTTTGGTTAATTGACCAGTATACCTCAGTTGCAAAGGTCGGGCTTGTTGCTTGGATCATGATTGAGCCGCCTGGTGTTAAATGATTCCTTAGCAGCTGATAAAATTCAAGGGTATACAGCTTACTAAGCGATTCATTATTTGGGTCAGGCAGATCGACGAGTAACACATCATAAAAGCCCGGATTATTTTTAAGAAATTGAAAGGCATCCTCATTTTTGACGTGTACCCGCTTGTCCTCAAAGGCATGTTCATTGAGGGATGCAATGTCCCGGTTGTTTTTTCCGAGTTCCACAACCTTTGGATCAAGGTCAACGAGTGTCATGGATTCGACTTCCTCATATTTTTGCAATTCCCTAAGAGCCAATCCGTCGCCCCCACCGAGAATGAGGATGTTTTTCTTTGATTCTGCAGTTGTCATTGCAGGGTGGACCAGTGTTTCATGGTAGCGATATTCATCACTTGAACTAAACTGCAGCTGGCCATCAAGAAATAAACGCAAATCGCCTTGCTCCTTGGTTAGAATAATTTGCTGGTACTCGCTGCGTTCGGTATAAATAATGGGATCCCGGTATAGTTTTTGTTCAAAGGAAAACGCAGTTTCCTCTCCAAACAGCACGCCAGCTGTCAGCAAGATGAAAATTGCCATCCCGGCAGAAAAATGGCGTTTGAATCCTTTGATTTCGTTTTTAAAATAAAACAGAACCCAAATCGCTATGCCAACATTGATCATTGCCACTAAAAATGCTGTTTTCACAAGACCGAATTCTGGTCTGAGCAGGTAGACGAACAGCAGACCGCCAATTAAGCCCCCGGCATAATCTGAAAACAGTACTTTCGCCGTGCTTTTTTTCACCGTAACGCCAATTTCATTTGCTTTTCTGATTAAAATGGGCAGCTCCACTCCTGTTAACGCCCCGACAATTAACGTAATTGCGTATAGAAAGAAGGCATCCATACCAGAACTTAAAAAAGCTGAAACACCAAAGAGCAAAAAGGTCGAGAAGCCGGCAATGATGCCGATTAAATATTCAATCCAAACAAATGAAAGAATCAATTTCTTTGTCACTTTTTCACTGATTGATGCGCCGATGCCCATTCCGGTAAGGAAAAGAGAGATAGTGAGAGTATATTGTTTGACCCCGTCACCAAGCAGATAGGATCCCGCAGCCCCGAATAATACCTCAAAGATAATGCCGCATACAGATACGATCCCTGATGCCCAGTAAATCGCTTTGCTTTTTTTCATAGAATCTTCGATCACGAAATGGTCGACTCCATTCTTATGTAATGGATGCACCGATCACGAACGCCAGGCCGATCGATACACATATGCTGATAATTCCGACAGAAATATTTCCCTTTTTTAACTGGTCCTCAACTGAGAATTTTCTTGTAAAAAGCTCAAATAACAAATAAGCAACCATTTGCAGAAGGATACCGAAAGCCCCCCAAATAATCGTGTCCATTACACTGGCACTATGGTAGATGGAGAATGCGAGAATGATGCATATCCCAACGATTTTACCTCCGATTGAAAGAGAAACTGCATGATTTCCGTTTAACACTTCATCCCAGTCTTTATACTTCCTTGTTAACATTTCAAAAATGACCAATCCAACGATTACGATCGCAATCGCGATAATAAAATAAATTGCCGTTAAAATAAATGGCTCCATCTCATTTCATCCCTTCTTCTTATTTTCCGGTTCCTGGTCCGCCGCCGCGAACAGAGGAGGTTCCGCCTCTGACTGTTGAATTCCCGCCAGATTTATACCAGCCGCCAGACGATTGATAGCCCCTATAACAATCGTCATTATTTTTGTAGCATTTGGATTGCTGTCTTTTTCTCCAATCGTCAACGTCCAGCACACTATCTAATAGCCAAAAAGCAAAGAGACCATTAAAAAAACTAGGGTTGTAATTGTTACGAACAAAGTTGTATGTAGAAATTTCAACTAATGTATGCTCAGGGTTATCCTGGTTCTTCGTTAAAATAACAAATGAATCCTGATAGATGAGGACCTGCTTATCATCCTTTTTTTCGCTGACCTCGCGAGGCTTCTCATATGCTTGCAAGTCAGCGGCAACCTTATCGATCGACTTGTTTTCTGCCAGGTAAATCTCAGAAATTTCATTAGACCCTTGCTGGCTTGATACCACATCTTGAAGGACATAATTTGTTTCAATAAATTCCGCAATGCCATCTTTAAAAAGTGATCCGCCGGTCGGCCCTTGAGGTCCGACTGCACATGCTGAGAGCAAGAGAACAAAACAAAGCATAACTAAAAGAAGCGACTTTTTCATGTACTCACCTTCTTTCTCTTACAATCCATTGATCCCAATCTTAACGGGCAGTAAACCCCACTTCTAACAAGTAAGAAGTTATGTGGGGAATGACTGCCCGTAAAGTCCGACGAAGGATTGTTGCCCGCGCCGGGTAAAAGCCACAGGACGTGGCGGTATAAGCGTGATACGTCTCATATTATAAGGGTGATTCTTTGGCTTCTAGTCACTCCAATGTTTTCCTATTCCTTTCCTAGCTTGCGTTTTAATGCAGCGAGCTCATCATCCACATCATTTTTCTCCAATGCGGCAAATTCATCATCTAAGCTTCTGTTTGCTGAACGCATGTCTTCACTTGTTTCAGCCTCAGCTTCATATTGAAGAACTTTTTCCTCCATGCGTTCGAAGCCGCGTTTTGATTCATCACTGCCGATGCCTGAAAGCGTTCGGTTGATCTTTGTTTTTGTTTTCGCTGTTTGTGCACGAGCTGTTAAGGAATCCTTTTTCAATTTCATTTGATAATATTCCGCTTTCATTTCATCCAATTTCTTGCGTAAGGATTCTGAGTCAAGCTTCGCCCGTTCGTAGGACTCCTTTAAGGTATCTGCAGTTTGTTTATGCATCTTTTTGTCTTCCAATGCGCGTTTAGCAAGATCATCGTTTCCTGCTTCAACCGCCTTAATTGCTTGTTCCTCACGTTTATCGACCATTTTCTGGGCATCTTCATATTTCTTTTGCAGCATTTTTTCATTAGCAATTTGCTTGGCTACTGCTGACTCAGCCTCGCGAATATCTGTTTCCATATCCCTTAAGTATTGCTCAAGCATTTTTACCGGATCTTCCGCTTTATCCAACAAAGCATTTAATTCAGAATCTACAACTGTTTTTACTCGTTTAAATAATCGAAACATTTTCTTTCCTCCTATTTACTTGCAATAATTTTCAGTTCATATTCCTCAATCTCATAGCCGGCACTGACCTCAATTTCGCTGCCCCATTTTTCAACTGAGAGAAAATGCTCTTCCGCCTCATCACAAAAGTCATAGTACTTGCAAATCAGACCGTCAATGTTCTGGTTTCTTCCGATTCCTGTGACACGGGCAGAACCCGATTCATCAAGGAAATACGTGATCCCTTCGTGTTCAAGCTTTTTCGGAATCGGCTCCTGCAGCTTCATTTTTGTTTTTTCATATACACCAAGATATAGCTCATCATCCATTTCAACACTCAGCCAGATTGTTTTCGACACACTCTCAAGCTGATAGGCATGCCATTTGAAGCCGTGGTCATCATAGCTGATTTTCCCAACAAGCTTATAGTCCTCCAAATCATATGTAATAATATCATCTAGCTGCAGGTTAAACATATTGCGTTCTTCCACAGGTTTGGCCATGTCGTTTTTTTGTCCAAATAGTCGCTTTAGAAAGCTCATGATCATTTTTCACCTCTCTTGATCTTTTCCAGGTTCTAGTAAATATACGGTTCAGCTAAGGAGAAGTTTCAGAAAGTTTTTTTAATAGTCTTTGTAGTTTATACCCGAATGAACAGGTTGCATTCCTTTTTTATTGAAGTTACACATATAGCCTTCCCATTTTCTAATTTACTTGGGTGTTTTTTTGTAAATGGGTAAAATATGGACCCCGAAATTGGAAAAAGAATTAAAATGATGGGGACAAAACAAAGATCATTCCTGAATCATTAAACCACGAAAAAATAATTGAATCTCTTATCGGGATAAATGAATTACGCAGCGAAATAATTGAACACCCAATAGAAAAACGGCAGAAAATGAACAAAGAAGCCCCCAATTGAACATCCAAACCAGGTAAAGAACTACACTGTAAAATAACAAATGCTCAATATATGTCACATTTCTTAACAAACTAATCTCAATTCTCTCTATTCAAATAAAAAAGATACAAATCGCCTCTAAAAAAACCCCTATTTCTAACACTTAAAAATATCTTCTGAAAAAACTGTGTAACTTTATCTTACAAATTTATACAACTCTACCAAATAATCTATTAAATTAATGGTATTAACAGGGGGTGTTAATAGATGACAAAGAGTCAGGGACAAGGGATGACGAGAAGGGATTTTTTAGATCAGGTTGGGAAAGTTGGAGGAGCAGTTGCTGTTTGGGGAGCGATGGAGTCGCTCGGATTGTTAGGGAAGCCGCTAATGGCGAGTGCGAAGGAGTTTCAAAGTCCTAAACAAAGTGATTTAGCCATGGCGAAGAAGAATGGCAAAAAAATCATCATCTTGGGAGCGGGCATTGCCGGTATGGCGGCCGCTTATGAATTACGAAAGGCGGGGTATGATTGCAAAATCCTTGAGGCAAGGGATCGCAGCGGCGGCCGAAATTGGACCGTGAGAAGGGGGACAGCAGAAACCGAAATAAATGGGGCAAAGCAAGTTTCCAATTTTGACAAAGGCCAGTACATGAATGCGGGGCCTGCCCGTATTCCTCAGCATCATGTAACCCTTGATTATTGCCAGGAACTCGGTGTTGAGCTTGAAGTTTTCTGTAATACAAATGATTTCTCCTATTATTATCAAGAAAATGCCGGTCCTTTATCTAATCAGAAAGTAAGAAAGGGCATTGTAAAAGCCGATACTCGAGGTTATGTATCCGAACTATTAGCAAAGGCAGTTGACCAATCAGCTTTGGATCATCAGCTTTCAAAGGATGATCTTGGCAGATTAACATCCTATCTTAAAGCGGAAGGGGATTTAACGACAGATCTTACATATAAAGGGACAAGCCGCCGCGGCTATAAGGAATTGCCTGGCGGAGGAGATAAGCCTGGTATCTTAGAGACGCCATTTTTATTCGCAGACCTTCTTAAATCAGGGATGATGAACAGCATTAGCGGTGATTACAGTTTTCAGCAGCAGCCGATGATGTTTCAGCCGGTAGGAGGGATGGATCAAATTCCAAAAGCACTTGAAAGCAAGCTTCCTGGTGTCATAACCTTTGGTGCCGAAGTGCAAGAGATCAGACAAACAGCTGAGGGTGTTCGGATTGTTTACAAAACAAAAAATGGCAAAATAACTGAACTGAAAGGGGACTATTGTATTTGTACAATCCCGCTGCCTGTATTAAAAAATATCCCGGCTGATTTTACAGCGGAAATGAAGCATGCGATTAAAAGCGTCAATTATGCAACGACTGGAAAAATCGGTCTTCAGTTTAAGAGCAGATTCTGGGAGAAAGAGGATCGCATTCTTGGCGGGATTACGACAACGAATATGGATATTTCACAAATTTGGTATCCATCCAATGACTTTTTGTCACGAAAAGGAGTGTTGGTTGGCTATTATAACTTTGGTCAAAATGCCGTAGATTATGGAAATCTATCACTTTCGCAAAGACAAGCCCGGGCTTTATCCCAAGGCGGTAAGATCCATCCGGAATATGCGAAGGAATTTGAAACGTCCTTCTCTGTTGCCTGGCATAAAATAAAATACAACGAAGGAGGCTGGGCTGAGTACTCCGCATCTGATCGAAAAGCGTATTATCCGATTTTAAATGAACCACAAGGGCGAATTCATCTTGCAGGTGAACATCTCAGTTATTTAACAGGATGGATGGCAGGTGCGTTTGAATCAGCTAGAATTGCCGTCACGAGAATTCATGAGGACGTATTAAAAGAAAGCAAGGTAACCACTAAAGCAGGATAAGCAGGGTTTTAACGACAAAATAGAAAGTCTAAAAGGGGATCAAGTGATGAAAAAAACGGTGAAATCAATGGTTATGACGACTGCGTTAGGGACTGCCCTGCTTGCGGGATTCACGCTCGCTTCTGCAGGAAGTGAAAGTGCGGCATTGAAGGCAAATAAGGTGACCTTTTTCGGAACACCAACATCCTCCATTTCCAGCTCGGTTGCTGTGCCGCATAATTTTAATCGAATCTCCTATAGCGGGACAGTGCCGCCATTATTAAATAAGGACGGAAAAACGGTTTATGAGAGATATGGTGATACAGAAACTCAAGCGATCGGTATTTTGAACACTTTTAAAGCCGACCTAAAGACAAAGGGACTTTCTATGTCGGATATTACATATCTAAGAGTGTATCTTACACCAGATCCTAATAAAGGGAATAAGCAGGATTACCAAGGCTGGTTTAACGCCTACGCCAAGTTTTTTAATACAGAAGAAAATCCGGTAAAAACAGCCCGTTCGACTGTAGGTGTTGATAGTTTAGTTAATTCAGATTGGTTAATCGAGATTGAAGCGGAGGTAGCCTACAAACCTAAAAAATAAAGATTAACTAAAGGGGAGAAAGCATAATGTTACAGAATATCGGTGTTCCAGGCTTGATTTTGATCCTTATCATTGCACTTGTCATTTTTGGGCCATCTAAACTGCCTGAGATTGGACGTGCATTCGGCAACACACTAAAGGAATTTAAGAAAGCAACAAATGATCTGGTGAATGGTGACAATGATTCAACCAAGCCTCAAGAAGAAACAACAAAACTTTTAGCTGTCGAAACGACTAAACAAAGCAATACAGGGAGTTAGGTTGAAGAAAGGTGCAGGCAGGTGATGTTGCTTGCATCTTTCTTTTTTTAAAAAGGTAAGAAAGTATAAAAGTTTTTCATCGTTTTTGTGTCTAGCTCCAGCGCCTAGCCCCTCTAGGGTCCAGCCACTCATGAATTGAAGGCAAAGAACGCCTTCTATTCATGAGCGTCTTATTTGCCCGAGGCTGATCAAGGCGCTTGCGCTTTTCTTATAAAGGGGGAATACATATGGATGAAACAAGAATGAATCTAGTCGAACATTTAGGCGAATTGCGGAAACGAATCATCATTATTTTAATTGCTTTTATCTTCTTCCTTTGTGCTTCATTTATTTTTGTGAAAGAGATTCACCAGTTTTTAGTGAGAGATTTAGATGACAAATTAGCCTTGCTAGGTCCTGGGGACATTTTATGGATCTATATGATGATCGCTGGGGTTGTTGCAATTGCGACGACCATTCCTATCGCTGCTTTCCAAGTTTGGCATTTTGTTAAACCTGCTCTTAAAAAAGAAGAACAAAAAGCGACCTTAGCCTTTATACCAGGTATCTTCTTATTGTTTTTGCTAGGGATTTCCTTCGGCTATTTTATTCTCTTTCCCATTGTGCTTTCTTTTTTAGAGAATCTTGCAGGCGATCAATTTGAAGCATTCTTTACAGTCGATAAGTATTTTAGCTTCATGATCAATTTAACTCTGCCATTTGGCTTTTTATTTGAAATGCCTGCTGTTATTCTGTTTTTAACCAAGTTGGGCATCATCAATCCTCATTTGCTAGTAAAAGGAAGAAAAGGAGCTTATTTTGTTTTAATCATTATTTCCGTAATCATTTCTCCTCCTGATTTCGTTTCCGATGTTCTAGTCACTGTTCCTTTGCTCCTGTTATATGAATTTAGTATTACTCTTTCGAAACTGGTATTTAGGAAAAGGACAGAATGGCAGCTATTAAATGATAAGGAAAGGGTTCCATTATGACATAAGGAAAACTCACCGCAGTATCGGTGAGTTTTTTTATGATTTTCTACAAGATAAGTTGAATGGGAAGGAGTTAGGCGAGTCATTACGAAGGACCAGGTTTTCTCTCTAATAGACTCTTAAAGTTTTTTCTATAATAGAACAGCAAATAACCGAGAGTGATGACAAGCATGAACGCCAAAGGAAGAAAGGAATGGTCGAGGAACAAATGAAGCAAGAAAATATTGGCTGTAATTGGCGATAATATTGCTACGGCTAGTGGAATAAATTGATTTATGATAAGTAAAATTCCGCAAATAACTTCTAACGATTTCTCTGCAACTAACAGGTATTTCAATTCAAATAATGCCATTGCTTCAGGACTTGTTGCTATAAACGGTTCAAGACCAAAGATGACAAAATATCCGTTTATCCCTGCAACTAAAAAAACGATTCCTAAAAATAATTTGCTTATTTGCATAAGAATTTTAGTCAATTTGCATACCCCCAATATAGTCTATTTCATTTTAAATTAATTTAATACAGAAGGTCAGAAACCCGCCGATATATTTCAGAATCCGCCGACAGAGTCAAAAGCCTTTTCATTTAAAGAATGAATCTATAAAATTATTAATCTTGCCAAATAGGAATGATTACGATAAAATGTAAATCGTAATAATTTCGTATTAAAGGGGGAGTCATTTTGAAAGCAGCTCATTATCAGAATCGAAACATGAGTTTTAACCGTTTTTATACATACATAATAAAACTGGGGATCTTATCAATCATAGCCGGTTTAATAAGCGGATGTGCGAATACATCGATAAGTACTGAAGAGAAGAGAGAAGGTAAGCATATTCATTTTCTGTATAATTTCTCTACGAATTCTCTCGATCCCCATGTTGATTCAAGCTATGTTCCATTACGGGCGGGAATAACGGAAACGCTGGTCCGGCTTGATGAAGAAAATTTAACGATTGAACCTTGGCTGGCGGAAAGCTGGGAAGGTGAGGATGGGCAGCATTGGACGATTAAACTCCGTGAAGATGTGACCTTTCATAATGGGAAGCAAATGGATGCTGAAGCAGTAAAAGCCTCTCTTGAACGGGCACTTAAGGAAAGTGTTGCGATCAAGCATGTATTGAAAATCGATGAAATTGACGCAGAGGGTTATTTGCTTCATATTTCATTAACTGAACCGTTTCCAGAGTTTGTATCAGAGCTTGTGAACCCAAATGTGTCAATTATTGATGTCACAGAAGGGGATTTTGTTAATAAACCAGTCGGTACAGGACCTTTTGTGCTGAAGGCATTTACACCTGGAAGCAAGCTTGAACTCGAACGGTATGATGATTATTGGGACGGGGCCTCAAAGCTTGATTCTGTCACCTTCTCATTTAATGAGGATGCTAATGCCCGGTCGCTTGCCTTAAAGTCTGGACAGGTGGATATTGTTTATCGTCCAGAGGTCGAAAGCCTTGAATCATTAGAAGCAATGGACGGCATCAAAGTTGAGTCCACAGCGACTTTCCGTGTCCATCAAATGACCATGAATATGGAGCGCAAAAGTTTGCAGGATGTCAATGTGCGTCGGGCAGTAGATGCGTTGATTAACCGCGGGGAAATTGTCGGTACAATTTTGCTTGGGCATGCTGAAGCTGCACAAGGTCCATTTCTGCCTTCACTTCCATTTGCACCAACTTATAAAGAACGTCCATCGGGTGAAGATATCGCGATTGAGTATTTAAAGAAGGCGGGTTATGTGCTCAAAGACGGGAAGATGCAAAAAGATGGAGAGCCGCTTACGTTTACGTTGCTAACCTATTCAGCACGTGCAGACTTGCCGTTAATTGCTCAAATTTTTCAATCAGATGCTAAAAAAATTGGAATTGATGTTGAGATCCGACAAATCGACATTCCTGAGGAATATATGGCATCAAACCGCGATTGGGATCTGGCTACTTATAGTAATCTGACAGCGCCGCGCGGAGATGCGGGATATTATTTAAATGCAACCTACCATCCAACTGGAGCTCTCAACTTTAGCGGAGCAAGCAACCCGGAATTAACTGCGATTATTGACAAGCTTAATCAAACAGTCAACCAAGAAGATCGAGCTGTACTTGCGGAGCAGGCAGCTGATTATGTAAATGACCATGTCATCAATTCATTTATCCTACATCCGTCGACAATCGTTGCTTATAACGAGGGAAAAGTGAAGAACTGGGTGACGACGCGAAGTGAATATTACATGATAACAAATCAACTGGATGTGAAGTAAATGGTTCAAATTCTTGTCCGGAAGTTTCTTGAGGTTTTCTTTTTTATGGTGTTTCTTACCTTTGTAAGCTTTTTGTTCATCCGGCTCGCGCCTGGAGATCCTGTTTTGACGATTCTGAACGTTGATGAACTGTCTGTCAGTCAGGAGCAGGTGGAAGCACTAAGAGAAGAGATGGGGTTTAATAAGCCGCTGCTCGTTCAATACGGGCATTGGCTTCTTGCATTTTTTCAGCTTGATTTCGGTCAATCGTATGTTACGGGCCAGCCTGTGATGGAGATGATCCTTACCGGGCTTCCTGCTACAGTTGAACTGGCGATCGGTTCATTGATCGTGATGCTGGCAGTTTCCATTCCATTAGGCTCCTTATCGGCCCTTTACCGGAATAGCTGGATTGACCAGATGAGCAGAATTCTGTCCATTATTGGGGCGGCGATCCCCAGCTTTTGGCTTGGTCTTATTTTGATCGATTTATTTGGTGTGCGTTTCAACTGGTTTCCAACCATGGGGAGAGATGGATTTGTCTCATTAGTTTTACCATCGCTCACTCTTGGCTTAGCGATTTCGAGTGTTTATGTCCGGTTGCTACGCTCCAGCTTGCTTGATTCACTTAGCCAGGAATTTATCCGGGCGGGGAGAGCCCGTGGATTGTCAGAAATGCGAATCTTTTTCGTTCATGCATTTCGGCACAGCCTTCCTCCTGTAATTACGGTATTTGGCGTAAGCTTAGGAAGCTTAATTGGCGGAGTTGTCGTGATCGAAGTTTTATTTGCCTATCCAGGCATTGGAAAACTGGTCGTTGATGCGATTCGTCAACGGGATTATCCGCTCATACAGGGCTATATTTTCATTATGGCTATCGTTGTTTTTATTGTGAATACATGTGTTGATTTATCTTATCGATATCTAAATCCAGAAATGAAATTAAAAGAAAGGGGGAGCAATCAATGAAAGATCTTTCTATGCAATTACCTAAGGAAAAAAAGCAGATTTGGCAAGGGACACTTGCGTTGATACTGATCCTTTTTGTTTTGGCAGTTTCATTTTATGCTTTTTTTTATTTGCGATATGACCCAATGGTGACCAATCTTGGTGAACGTTTTCAGGGAATTAGCCTTCAACATCCGCTTGGAACAGATCATCTTGGCCGGGACGTCCTGACCAGGCTCCTATTAGGAGGTCAGCAGACAGTTGGTTATAGCTTGCTGGCGCTGCTCGTTGCTCTCATCATTGGAATCCCCTTTGGTCTGATTTCAGGATATAAACGGGGGGCAACTGATCGAATCTTTATGCGGATTGCTGATGGATTTTTAGCTTTCCCGGATACGATAGTTGCTATTGTGTTAAGTGGTCTGCTTGGGCCAGGTATCGGCAATCTTGTACTTGCGATTGTGCTGGTCAAATGGGTAAGTTATGCCCGACTTGTTCGCAGTACGGTTTTATCAGAATCGCAAAAAGAGTATGTGCTGATTGCAAAGATTAACGGATTATCATCAAGTAAAATCATGTGTAAGCATTTATTTCCGCATATAATCGGGCATGTTCTTGTTCTGGCAAGTCTTGATCTTGGGAAAATTATTTTGCTCATTTCTTCCTTATCATACATTGGACTTGGAGCACAGCCCCCAACCCCTGAATGGGGAGCCATGCTAAATGACTCACGTCCGTATTTTCAGTCAAAACCTGAATTAATGATTTTTCCTGGTTTAGCGATTGTCATTATTGTCCTTCTAACTAATATGCTTGGAGATTATTTACGTGATCATTTTGATGTGAAGAAGGAGATACAGAAATGATGTTATCCATTGAGCAAGTATCCATTAGCAGCAGAGAAAAGAAAATAGTTGATAATGTGTCCCTTTCGATTCATAAAGGAGAGTGGTATGCACTTGTCGGGCAAAGCGGAAGCGGAAAAAGCCTGCTGTCACAGGCAATTGGACAAATGCTTCCTCCTAATTTGGAAATAGAGGGAAACATTCTTTTTAACGGGCAGGATTTAGTCACATTTTCGCGGAAACAGATGCGCTCAATCCGCGGTCAACAATTGACCTATATTTTTCAGGATTACCATGGCTCTTTTACACCGTTTCGAACCATTGGCCAGCATTTTGATGAATACCAGAAAGCCCACGGGATTTTTGATCGTAAAACGCGAAGGCTAAAGGCGAAGGAAGAGCTTGAATTAGTTGGGCTGGACGAAACGGTATACAACCGTTATCCGTTTCAATTAAGTGGCGGACAGCTTCAACGAGTTTCGATTGCAATGGCTCTTTTGCTTTCGCCGGATTTATTAATTGCCGATGAAATCACCACAGCCCTTGACAGTGTTTCCGGGCACAGGATTTTAGATTTACTCACGAAGCGGCAAAAAGAAACAGGCTGTACGATTCTTTTCATTACCCATGATTGGCGCCATGTCAGGCGTTATGCCACTCGTTTAGCGGTGATGAAGGAAGGGAAAATTGTTGAATCAGGCGAGAAACACCGTATCCTTGAACATCCAGTGCATGAATATACAAAGCAGATGATAAAAGCTGCGCCTACGCTTTGTCATCGACTTCCACCAAGTTTACAGGAGGTCGAAACAAGATGAACCTGCTTACTGTTGATAAACTGACAAAATCATATCAAGCTGAAAAAACGGCCGTGGATCACGTTTCTTTCCACATAAAAAAAGGCGAATGTCTTGGCCTTGTAGGTGAAAGCGGCTGTGGTAAAAGCACATTAGCCCGTTGCTTGCTGCGGATTGAACCAATTGACAGCGGCACGATCTCCTTTAAGGATCAGAAAATTGAGAACCTAAATGAGCGCCAGCTGCATCCTTATCGAAAAAAGATCCAAATGGTCTTTCAAAATCCTTCGGCTGCTTTAAACCCAAAGCTCAAAATAAAGGATTCACTCATTGATCCTTACGGCCAGTTTAGGAAAGAACTGGACCTTGGCTACTTTTCCTATACCTCCAAGGATGCCTTTGTTAAGCAGCTGCTTGAAGCTGTCCGGCTGCCTTCTAGCTTGGCCAATCGATATCCTCATGAATTAAGCGGCGGGCAGAGGCAACGTGTAACGATCGCTCGTGCAATTAGCATTGAACCTGAACTCATCGTTCTGGACGAGCCGACAGCAAGCCTTGACGTGATTTCCCAAGGGGAGGTGCTTTCATTATTGACAGAGCTTCGCATCATCTTAAACCTTTCCTATTTGTTTATTTCTCATGATCTTGCTGCTGTCAGCGAAATGAGTCAACGAATCATGGTCATGAAATATGGAAGGCTTGTTGACCAATTCCATCATGATCAATTATTTGAAGTTAAACGACATCCTTATACAAAAGAGCTGATCTCCATTTTTTAGATAGAACCTCTTATAAAAATGAAAAGCCTTGGTCCGCTTCTGGGAGAGACCAAGGTGTTGCTTTGAAATAAAATTTGATCAAAAACGCCTCACAAACTTGAATTTTACGATATTTAAAGCCTTTTTCGTGATTTCCCATCATGATAGTCTTCCCATAGTGGGCCGATGTATTTTTCTAATGTTTTAACAATAACATCTCTTTGGCTCTCTTCAATATTTCCAATATCGTTTGCAATATCATTTCTGACTCGTATGAGCACAAATAAAGGAGGGAAGTCAGTCTCACGGAAAGCTTTAATCAGGGATTCTTCTTGTGGAGTAATATTCATTAAGCATTCTCTTCCTTTCCAGTTAGATTATACAGAATACCATCAAACTTAGGTCATTAGGAACAGGTACGGCATGTGTCGAATGATGCGCTTTCGAGCATGGCATCGATCCAGGTGTTATATTTACTCACAAGTTTTATGAACGAGGTACAACATTGATCATTTTCTCTTTGTGATTTCTGTATAATTAAATAATCTTAATCAATACTAGAAATAAATATAATTGGAAGTTGGTGTGACCTATTGTTAAGTTTATTCCATTAGTTCACGTCTTAACTGCAATTATTTGCGGCATTTTTACATGAGAAGTTAGAACACAACAAGACACTAAATTGTATATAGCCTTAATGATTGGAGGCTTTTTATGGTCTTAGGAACAGATCGAATACTTAATATGGCGTATAAAGAAAAATACACTACGAGCACTTATACATAAAACATAAATAAAAGGAGATCGCATATGTTCGCAAATTATAAAGGAAAACTTCTGACAATTATTTGGATGGGAATTGGCTCAGCTTTACTATCAAGTATTTTTAGTGCCATTCTTATATCTATAGCTATAAAAACCAATCGAAAAGTAAACCAACTTTCTAAATGCTAGGTGTTGCACCTGACTTTTTCTAAATGTCGCTTTTATGTCAAGTATGTATTTCGTATCTTTGTTTTAAAGAAGTTCACCATTTAATTAAACATTTTAAATACGAAAGCAATTAGACAAAGCGGAACCCCAACAATTAACATCCCTGCAAAAAGATAACATATACTAGTGAAAATAGACTTAAAGAAATCATAGATTGCCCCAGCTAAATCATCAATAAACCTAGCCATTACTATCCCCTCCATTACCTGCCCTTTACTTAAGTCAGGATATCTTTTTCTCTATTTTAACATATATATCCAGTTATTTAGATTAAATGGCCTTCGGTGTAACAACTTTATTGTCACTCAACTTGGAAAAATCCCCCAACTAAGTTGTGCTTTTCCTTTTTCCTTAGCACAATAAAAACACCCCTTTAAAAATCCAAATCCAAAGGGGGAAAACGGTACGGCTTTTTATTTACACAAGAGTTTACTTGTAATTTCAATATTTCTGAAAATAAGGCGATTGCTGATACTGCTGAATATAATACGAATATGGAGTCGACTGTTGATAAGACGAACTTTTCTTTCCTTTATGATAATCCTTGGCTGGACCGATATAGGTTGAAGGAGTGACAGGTGCTGCCGTTTCTTTCCATTGGTCTTCATCCATGGAATAAGTATGTGACATAATAGCTGCCGGGGTGAATTTTAAAATATCTGATCCTAAAATGACCTCCGGTGTTGGTGCATTGAAAATGGCTAAGAGATGAGTGTTATCAACAGTCGCTATTTCATAATGCCACCATCCTTGTGGGATGTTTGCCACTTGTCCTGGGGTTATGTTAAAGTTGAGAATTTGTTTTGTGAATGGGTTTAGCATCGATACCGTAGCTGCACCGGAAATACAATAGACGAGTTCGGCTGCGTTTTGGTGGTAATGAGGCTCAACGATGTTGCTGGTGCTAAGAAAAATATCAAGCAGAGATACATTTTCTAATGTATTTAGCTGCTTTACTCCTAGTACATTAATATAGTTTCTAGGATCTTTTCTGAACAAGGGACTTTTATTGATGTCAAACGTATATTGTGTTGAGGGAGATGTGTAATCCATATAGGAAACCATAATTTTTTTGCACCCACTTTAAGTCAGATTGTATAGGCATATGGTATGCAAGTGGAATTGTTTTGTGCAGCCTGCCAATAAATCAACATTATTAACAATAAAAATATGATGATTGGGAGAAACTATTTTAAAAGCCTAATGAAGGGATAATGAGTATGCATCTTGCAATCACGTTTTTAACGATTTTGGCTTCTTTAAGGTGGGGAAATTGGAAAGATTGGAAAGAATACCATTCAAGTATGTTTTTTATCGCTACTTGTGGTTTGCTATATGAATATATCGTGCAAGAATATAACCTATGGGAATTTCATGCTGATTGGTTGTTTAGCGTGAAAATGATCGTCATAATTTACGCAGTTATTACCATGCCGGTAAGTGTTTTTCTTTTTTTGTCCCATTTTCCTTCGAAATGGTTTCAGCGAATCGTTTATATTATCATTTGGTCCTTCATTTACATAGCTGTTGAGTTTGTTTTAGATCAATCCGGCAGAATAACATATGATCATGGGTGGGGAATCGGGTATTCGTTTTTATTTGATATCGTGATGTTCTCAGTAATCGCCTTCCATCAATTTTATCCAGTACGTGCTTATATTGTTTCGATTTTTATTATTTCGTTTCTGATTTCCTATTTCCATGTCCCTTTTGGGGTTTTTAAATAAATCTTTTATCATAATGAAATGGTTACATAACTGTGAGCAACCTGTCCTTCTAGGATGGGGTTTTTTTATTGCCCGTATCCTTCTTCAAGTGGTTAGAATAACAAGCAAAAGTGATACAATAAAAATAGGACTCGTTTTCAAGGAGGTAAAACATGGATTACATTTCACCGAAAGAAGCGGCGTTAAAGGTGAAACGGTGGCCTAAAGATACCATAGCGGCGGGTCGTTGTCATACCGTTGGGCTTCATTCTGACGGAACGGTGACGGCTGTGGGTAATAATAAATTTGGCCAATGTGATGTAAGCGGCTGGCACGATATTGTGGCGGTCGCGGCTGGTAATGTTCATATGGCGACGAACACGGGCAATGCCCATACAATCGGACTTAAATCCGACAGTACTGTGGCGGCAGTGGGTTGGAATAAGCATGACCAATGCAATGTAATCGAGTGGCGCGATATTGTAGCGGTTGCGGCGGGTTGGCGTCGTACCATTGGGCTTAAATCGGATGGCACGGTGGTGGCTGTGGGTCGAAATAATGAAGGACAATGCAAGGTAAGCGGCTGGGATGGTATTGTGGCGGTCGCTGCGGGTGACTGGCATACCATTGGTCTTAAATTGGACGGAACGGTGACGGCAGTGGGTAATAATCGGTATCACCAATGCAATGTAAGCGGCTGGCGCGACTTAGTGGAGGTCGCTGCGGGTTATCTTCATACCATCGGTCTTAAATCGGACGGAACGGTGACGGCAGTGGGTTTAAATAAACATGACCAATGCGATGTAAGCGGCTGGAGCGGTATTGTGGCGATAGCGGCGGGTAGTAAACATACCATCGGCCTTAAATCGGACGGTACTGTGGCCGCTGTGGGTTGGAATGAGTATGGCCAATGTAATGTAAGTGATTGGCGCGATATTGTGGCGATAGCGGCGGGTTGTGCCCATACCGTCGGTCTTAAATCGGATGGCACGGTGGTTGCAGTGGGTGATAATGAACATGGCCAATGCGATGTAAGCGGCTGGCGTGGCATCCAATTGCCCAACAATTAGTTTTCGAGTATAGAGGATGCAGTTCCTGTAACTTATAAATCAAAAAAAAAATTAAACATTAAAGATAAAAATTCCTTCTTCAGCTTTCCAGAAGATCTTGGAAGTAGATACGAAGATATTGGTTTATTCATTAAGGATGACAACGGTATTGTACGTGGTGGATTAAGTTAATTAATACAAAGGAGGAATTAAATTGAGCGAACTTAAACTGATTAATACTTACAAAAACGAGCTTCAAAATTACTCTTTGGAACAGCTAAGGTATAAATCTGAAGATGGGGTTTGGTCTATTGGGCAAATGTATGACCATTTAATCCTTGTTGCCCATGAGTATCTTGATAATATGGAAACATGTGCCACCTTAAATGATGAACAACCTCTTGGGAAAACGGAGTTTGGTGAGCATTTATATAAGATCGGAGGGTTTCCGCCAATTAAAATTAAATTACCTGATGTACTAAATACTCCACCTAATAATTCAGATAGCAATGGCGATCTTATCAACAGAATGGATCAAATAATTCTAAGGTTGAGCCAATGGGAATCGAAAGTGGATAATATAAACCCAAATTATAAAGTCGAGCATGGAGGGTTCGGATGGCTGAATGCAAGGGAATGGTATGATTTGGTTGGTATGCATTTTCGTCATCATTTGCGCCAAAAAGATGAGTTAGAACAAATGCTTGTTAAGTGACGGGTGTGTAAGTTGAGGATAGGATGGTTTTGGCGAGCCTGTTTTCTTATTCAAATAACGGGTTGCAAAAGTTGGATAGGGAGGGTGCAAACAATAATTAAAAAGGAAATCTTACTAAATATTGTAGGTTCAATATTCTGTTTTATTATGTTTAGTATAGGTATGCTGTATGCTGAACAAGTACCTTTTTTAACTTTATTAGGAATCGTAGGTTTAAGTGGCTTTTCTTACTTCGTTTTTCGAATGGTAACGTTAGCGATTGCTAACCAGAAGTAATTTCTTATTCAAGTAACAGGTAGCTTAAGTTGTTCCGAATTAAAAAACAAAGAAAACCCGCCAATCCTATGGCGAGTTTTGTTTTTTATATGCTCATTTAATGCCAAAACGACTGTCAATTCAGTACAATTTTTTAGAAAAGCATCTCAAAAAGGAACCCTTTAAACATTGTAGTGGGCTTCTTTTTTTCAGTATAAGAAGGTTAAGTTAGTTGCTGTTCGGCAAACTCCCTATAAAGCTCGTGAGACTTTACGAGATCATGGTGGGTACCAGAGCCGGTAACTCTTCCTTTTTCGATAAAGATAATGTTGTCAGCATGAACGATGGTTGATAGCCTGTGGGCGATGATGAAGGTGGTCCGCCCTTCCATTAATCGTGTTAAGGCCTGCTGGACGATTCCTTCTGATTGACTATCCAAGCTAGCTGTTGCTTCATCCATCATCAATATTTTTGGATCTCTTAAAAATGCCCGGGCAATGGCAATTCGCTGTCTTTGACCGCCGGACAGCTTAACTCCGCGTTCCCCTACCTCTGTATCAAGACCCTTTGGAAACTCTTTAATAAATTGATCGGTGTAGGCCATTTTTGCTACTTCCCATAAACGGTCATCATCGATATCGGCGCGATCCTCTAATCCATAGCACAAATTTTCACGTATGGTTCCGACCATCAATGGGCTATCTTGTGAGACATAGCCAATTTGGTTTCTCCAAGAATACATGGATAGTTTACTGATCGGGGTGCTCCCAATAAGAATTTCTCCAGAGGTTGGTTCGTAAAAGCGTTCGAGCAAGCCAAACATCGTTGTTTTCCCTCCGCCGCTTGGACCGGCAAAAGCAACCATCGTTCCAGGCTGTACGTTAAAGGAAATGTCTTTTAATACCTGCTCATCTTTACTGTAGGAAAAAGAGACATCAGCAACATGAATGGCTTGATTGGATATATCGATATCCTTTCCTTCCTGTCCGGCTTCCTCATCTACCTCTAAAATGTCAATAATCCGCTCTGTTGCTCCCTTTGCCTTTTGCAGCTGAGTAAAAAACATGGTGAATGACGTAATGGGATAAATGATTTGAAACAGATAAAGCAGGAAGGCAACGAGAGAGCCTGTGGTCATTGTGCCTTCAGCGACCCGAATTCCTCCGTAGCCAATAATGATCACAATCACGACCATAACGACAAGATACATGAGAGGAGCAATGAGGGCGAAAATCCGTCCTTCCTTTAAACCGTAAAGAAAAAGCTTTTGAATGCCAGCTGATCCTTTTTTTTCTTCTGTTTTTTCTGCGTTGGATGCCTTCATTAAGCGGATTTCACTAAGGGTTTGCTGTACGTTTCCTGTAAAGCTTGCCGTCTCATCCTGCAGGTTGCGGGAGATTTTTGACATGCTGCTTCCAAGCGGCACCATAAAGAGGACGGAAAGAGGAACAGCAATAAACATAAGGAGCGTCATTTTCCAGTCCATAATAAACAAAATGATGACAGAACCAATGATCGTGATAATTCCGCCGATAAATTGCGGGAAATGCTGTGAGATTAAGTCTTTTACGATCCCAGTATCATTGACAACCCTGCTGACCGTTTCCCCGCTTGTATGTTCGTCAAAATATCGAACAGGGAGGCGCAAAAGCTTAAACCACATTATTTCACGGAGCCGGGCAACGATTTTTTGTCCAACGTAGGCAAGGGCATACATGGAAACCGCGTCGATCACGGCTTGTAAAATAAACACAACAATGATCACGGTGATGAGAAATGTATTAAGTGCTTCTGTTGAAAAACCGTCTACCATTTCTCGCGTTAATAGCGGGATAGCAAGTCCTGAGAGTGTGGTCAGCAAACTTCCGATGAGCCCAATGACTAAGGCAAGCTTAGGAATGTTGGTGGATAGAATAAGGTTGATAAATGGATTTCGTGCCTTTTTTTGTTCAATTTCCATGAATTCAGCTCCTTTTAAGCGATCAAAATGCTCCTGGCCCACTATACGAACCAGAAGCTGTTAAGTTTCAATTTGTTAGGTAAAGGTTAAAAATTTTCCAGTATGTGATTCTTTAGCAAGAGCAATTTGCTCAGGAGTCCCTTCGGCAACAACTTGTCCGCCAGCTGCTCCGCCTTCTGGCCCAATGTCAATTACCCAATCTGAAGCCCGGATCATCTCCAATGTATGTTCTACGACAATAACCGTGTTGCCGGCATCAACCAATCTGTTTAAGAGATGAAGCAGCTTGTTTACATCTGATGGATGAAGTCCTGTTGTCGGTTCATCGAGCAGATAAAGGGTATGGTTTGCATTTTGTTTATATAATTCTTTTGCTAATTTCAGCCGCTGACCTTCCCCGCCGGATAAAGTTGTCACCGATTGTCCCCAGTTTAGGTAGCCTAATCCTACTTCACACAAGACCTCAATAATCGGTCCGATTTTTTTAACATCCTTAAACAGAATGCGACTTTCTTCAATTGTCAAATCAAGTATCGAAGAAATGCTTTGCCCTTTATAAGTAATGGCAAGAATGAAGTCTTTGAATCGTTTTCCATGACAAACCGGACATTTTACCTCTAGATCCGGCAGGAAATGCATGTTTGTTGTCACAAACCCTAGTCCTTGGCAATGTTCACATCTTCCTCCAGGGGTGTTAAAGGAAAAATCCTTTGGCTTTAAGTTGTTTTTCTTCGCTTCAGGCAGGGAAGAAAAAAGATTTCGGATGAATGTGAAAGCATCTGTATATGTTGCGACATTTGATCGCTGCATACGTGTTAGCGGTGATTGGTCGACCGTAATCATGCTTTCAATAAATTCAAAACCGGTTATCCGATCACAGCCATTAGCGGGTCTATTTTTTCCAGACGAAAGGACATCAAAAACTAAACTCGATTTTCCAGAACCAGAAACACCTGTGACAGAAATAAAGGTGCCAAGCGGAAAGGAAACAGTCATATTTTTTAAATTATGTTTCGTTGCATTGTGAATTGTTAAAAATTGCCCATTACCGGTACGCCGATTGAAATGGGAGCTCAGTGGGTTGTTTAAGCATGCACCTGTAATCGACTGATCCTGTTTCATTAGCTGCTGGACAGTTCCTTCGCCAACGACTGTTCCGCCGTATTTCCCAGCGCCAGGTCCGATGTCAATGATATGATCTGCTCCTCGCATCATTTCTTCATCATGTTCAATCACTAAAACCGTATTTCCAAGATCCCTTAGTTCTTTCATAACGTTCAACAGCCCGTGCGTATCTTTAGGGTGCAGCCCTGCTGTTGGTTCATCAAGAATATAAAGGACACCCGTCAAGCCGGACCCTAGAATCGTTGCCAATCTTAATCGCTGTGCTTCTCCGCCCGAAAGAGTAATGGTTTGGCGATCTAATGAGAGATAGCCTAACCCAACATGGATAATCCGGGTTACTTTTGTTTTTAATTCGTGCAGCAAGGCTTCAACCATGTGCATACTATCAGAAGATAACGTTTGCTGAAGCTCAAGGATCCATAGGAGAATATCTTCGAGAGACCACTTTGTCAGAGTCGTAATTGAGGTTCCTGCTATGACGACTTGACGACTTTCATCTCTTAACCGATCTCCCAAGCAATCTGGACATACTTTGGAGGTAAATAATTGAGCTTCACCAGACTGACCGCCTTTTTCCCGGTATCTTCTCCAAATCCCTGTCACTACTCCTTCAAATTTACCCTGACTAACCGTTTTTGGAAGCTTTTTATTTGGAAAATAGGCAGTGAACACTTCACTTTCCACGCCATAATATAAAAGATCCTTTTGTATGTCAGTAAACTCCTTCAATGGTAAGTTAAGGTCGAGGGGGATGCCGTAATAATGAGCTGCTGCCTTTAAAATGCTCAACTGATATTCACGGAATTGGCCCTTCCAGATCCGGACACAGTCTTTATTTAGACTAGCTTCCTCATCAAAAACAAATGTGAAATCCAGCTCAGCAACGTTTCCTAGACCATCACAGGCAGGACAGGCTCCATCTGGTTTGTTAAAGGAGAAATGGCTGCGTGTTAATTTTTCTAACCGTTGTTTGCAATGAGGACAATCAATAAATTGTTTAAAACCAGCATCCTCCTCATACATTTCTTTATCAAATCGGGGTGGAATCATGTTATGGCAATTTGGACAATGACGTTCTCCGAGCTTTTCATAAATCACACGTAAGTAGGTGTACATATCTGTCGTGGTACCAACTGTTGAACGAGGGTTACGGTTCGTGATGTGCTGACCTATACTGATTGAAGGGGACAATCCAATGATGGAATCTACCTTGGGCTTACTGACAGCATCTGTTGTCATACCCATTGATTCCATGTATTGCCGCTGACATTCTCTTTGAAGGGTATCTAATGCTAACGTTGATTTTCCGGAACCTGATGGTCCTGTTAGTAAAACGAGCTTATTTTTTGGGATTTGAAGTGAAATGTTCTTCAAATTGTGCTCACGCGCACCATTAATTTTAATAAATTGATTCAAGTATTTCCCTCCTAAAATTTTATTTACACATCCATTCTACAACATTCATGCAAATGCTAATGTTAAAGGGAATTTATGTTGATATAATAAGAAATAAGCCGTCATGGTTATTTAAGGTTTTACAGGAATGTTTGGAGGGATATAACATGTATAAACCAATTGAGATTGCCAAGAGGCTTGGCATAAGTACAAGTGCTCTGCGCCATTATGAATCCTGGGGAATTGTGCCAAAGGCTGAACGGAAAGAAAATGGGTACCGAATCTATACAGAGGAGCATGCAGCTTATTTTGATTGTATACGTGCAATGAATGCAGGATTTGGTATGAAGCTGGTACGGGAAATTATGCCCTTGATTCAAGAAAGGAACATAACCGATGCGTTATGGCGGGTAAGTGAGGTTCAGGCTGAGTTATATGAGGATAAAAAGAAGGCTGAGCAAGCATTAAAAATACTTGAGCAGGATCGGATCGATGAAGTGGTTAAGCCCATGCCGAAAAAGAATTGGTATTCAATCAGAGAAGCAGCAGAAGCCATTGGTGCAGCCAATTCCACCTTAAGGCACTGGGAAAAGGAAGGATTAATCGAGCCGGAGCGGGATCCCGAAAACGGATATCGAAAATATACGAGAAATGATGTAAGAAAATTATTAGTCATCCGCACGCTTCAAAACGCTGTCTACTCATTGGATGTAGTAAAGGACGTACTGGCCGAAATGGATAAGCATAATCTAGCTGAAGCGATAAGAATAACAAGAGAATCACTCGTGTACTTGGATTATTTAGTGAAGGTACAATTGCGCGGGCTGAGTTATTTATATCAGTTATGCGCGATGGTAGAAGAGGGAAAAAACGATTATTCTTATTTAAAAAATTCAATCTGCAAAAATACCCCTTTTTGATCAAAGAGCAGGAGTTTTTGCAGATTTTAATACAGAACGATTTACATTACTTATTCCGAACAGCAAAACAATACTTTCCATTCACAAGCAATAAAACTATACTCATGATGATAATAGAGAAAAGCTGAGAGTTGCCTGTAGAAAGGGAATAGAGTGTTGAAAGGACAATGCCGGAAATTAACGCAACACTTAATAATTGATAAGCTTTGTAAAGTCCGATTAGCATGACATGTTTTTCACCTTCATCTGACATATCCAAGAGCTTTTCTGAATAATTCGGTTCTGAAATGCTTGGAAGATTCCGTTCAGGATATACGAGTTGCATTAAACTTGTAATTAAAGCAGCGAGTATATAACTAAGAATCAATGTGACAACCGAAATAATGGTGAAGACTAATTTTTGTGAAGTAATAACAGTTATACATAAAGCTAAAACCGAAAGTGTATTACTCATCTGAACAAAAAATGAGTAATCCATGAATTTCTTATACATTAATACATCTGCTTCATCTTCTTCATCCCCTGTAAATTGGGTATGATTCAGCTTCTTTATTTGTCGATAAAGGAATACACTCAATCCCAAAAGGATGAAAATCATGACAAGAATACTTATGACGATTGTATCGGCATAGTTTGAGAAGTCAAATGTAAAATAATTCAGCAAAAGTATAGCCGCAATAAATCCAACTGCACCACTTATTACTAATTGTATCCAAACTTTTTTCATTACACTTCATCCTCCTCAAACATAAATACATTTTCCACAGGTTCCTTAAAAATACGGGCAATCCGAACGGCAATTAAAAGTGAAGGAATGAATTCTTCGCGTTCAATTAAACTAATCGTTTGTCTTGAAACTTTTGCAAGCTTCGCAAGCTGGGTCTGATTTAATCCATCCCGTGCCCGAAGCTCCTTTAGACGACTTTTCAAATGGAATCACCTCTTAATTGCATTGTAAGCGATAATATTCATTTTGACAACTGTATTTGTCAAAATGAATACTATTCTAGTCATTATTCGGTATTTTTGAGGATGGATTAGCATGATGTCCTGAGTGAATACGAAATAAATTGATTTTAATTTTAATATAGTTGAAAGGAAGAGGCTTTTGAGGAAGAAAGGGGTAGTTCACGATGTCTTATGCATCCTTTAAACTACGCATTTACGCTTTCTTATTAGATTATCTTGTAATCGTGCTATACGGTATTTTTGTTGTAGGTTCCATTTCATTGTTATTTCGATCTTATATCAATCCCTTATTTTCAAACTCGCCAGTAATCGCTCAAATAACAGGTTTTTTCATGATAACGCTGCCTGTTTCGCTTTATTTTATACTGTCAGAGAGCTCTAAATGGCAAGGAACTCTAGGAAAGAAAAAAATGGGTATCCGTGTTGTCGATGTTAACGGGAAGCGTATTGGATCGGGCGCTCGACATGTCGAACAGCGATAAAGTTTCTTCCTTGGGAGGTTGCTCATTTTGGGATATGGCGCTTAATACTTCCGAGTGAATTTTCAGAGATAACCGTTTATGTGATCCTAACTACTGTTAATCTTGCAATCTTACTATATATGCTAATTCCTCTCACTACTAAACGAAAGAAAAATGTTTATGACTTTGTAGCAGGGACGAATGTAGTTATATGAGTTATAGAAGTTTCTTATTTTGGTTAAAAGAACCAGTGGTTTTGTCTAACAGAGTGGTTATCAAGGCCCTTTTGGTTAAAAGAACCAGTGGTTTTGTCTAACAGAGCGGTTCTCAAGGCCATTTTGATTAAAAGAATCAGTGGTTTTGTCCGATAGGTCCGTTCTCAAGGCCATTTTGGTTAAAAGAACCAAGTGTTTTGTCCTTCATCCTGGCTCTCAAAGACATTTCGTACCAGAAACAAAAAAGAAACCACATTTTAGTAAGATCTAATTTGTGGTTTCTTTTTATTTTATTTTTTCTCAACTGGAAATTTTTAACCAATATTAATTAATTTCAATTGATTTTGTAACAACAATAGTGTACGATACATAGTATAAAACATATACTGTATGACATATAGTAATAAAAATGAGGTGGGTGAATGAGTCAATTATTGAATTCATTAACGACAGAGCTTAGGAGAGGAACGTTGACATTAGCGGTTTTAAGTCAATTGCAAACCCCCCAATATGGATATTCACTTGTCCAGTTATTGGAGGGATCAGGTATTGCCATTGATCAGAGTACATTATATCCATTGCTGCGCCGTTTAGAAAAACAGGAATTGGTATCGAGCAGCTGGGATACATCTGAGAGCAGACCACGTAAGTACTATGTTTTGAGTGATTATGGGGTGGAGATCTTTTTGGAGTTAAAAAAGGAATGGCTTAAGAATTCTCAAGAGCTTTATAGCTTATTAAAGGGGGAAGAAGGTAATGAATTTAATTGAGGTTTATATTCATGAAGTAACGAGAAGGCTGCCGGAAAAAAATCGAGAGGATATTGCACTTGAGTTACGGTCAACCATAGAGGATATGCTGCCTGATGATTCCAGTGAAGAGGATGTAAAGGCGGTTCTTGAAAAATTAGGAAGTCCAGTCACATTGGCAAGCGGTTATCGTGATCAGCCAATGCACCTTATTGGTCCGCGTTATTTTGATGTATATATGTCGTTATTAAAAATGATTTTACCGATTGCCGCGGTGATTTCATTGATTTCAATTATTGCTGAATATTTTATCGGTTACAATGGTCAGGAAGCAGTAATTAATGTGGTTCTCGATATTACAGGGTTTGGCATATGGAGAATGATTGAAGTAGGAATCCAAACTTTCTTTTGGCTAACGCTTGTGTTTGCTGTGATCGAAAGGACAGATAAAGGAAAAGATGTGCAGCCATTAACAGCAAGCCTTCAAAAATGGACTCCTGATGATTTGAAAAATATTGCTTATATCCCTAAGAAAAAGGCTATTTCGAAATGCGAAGTATTTGGGAGTTTAATGTGGACGGCGATCTGGGCAACGCTTTATTTTTATGCGTATCATCTTGTAGGTATTTATGAAGGTGGCGGAGATAGGCTTGAATTGGTGGCTCCGGCTTTCAATCAAGAGGTGCTTCTTCAATATTGGCCGATCGTTGTAATTGTCATCGGTTTGGAAATCGCATTAGCCATCTATAAATTGATAAAGGGACAATGGACGAGAAAAATGGCCATAAGCAATACGGTCCTTCAGCTACTTGGAACGGTCGTTTTTATCATCATCCTACTAAATACAAATATACTGAGTCATGATTTCATTACCTATATGACAGATTTATTTACGATTACCTCTAATGAATTAAAAGCATGGATCATCGGCGGTGGCATTTTCCTCTTTATGATTTCAGCTGTCATCAATGTATTTGATGGCTTTCGCAAGGCAAGCATTCGTTAATCCTTGTTTGTGACATAACGTGTGCATAGGGTAAAAAAGGTTTGAAGATTGAAATCTCAGGCTGCCGAAAACACTGGCAGTCTTTTTCTTTGTCTGTAGGCACAAAGTTTCTATACCCTACATTACATATCCTATCTTTTTTGATATTCTGCCATCACAAATCTCTTAAACGTTTCGATTAAAATGCCCATAATCGATGATTATGATATCCCCATCATTGGATAATGCTAAATTCTCTGGATTTAAATCCCCGGGTCTGATTCCGTTTTCTCTAAATTCCTTAATTAATGCTGAAATCTTTTTCCGATGATCCAGGTCATCGGGTACTTGTTGCGACATTTTTTCCATGATCATCCATCCATGTCCAAATGCTTTCACCGGACATAAGTGTTTCCGTAAATCTTGGGAACAATTTCTGTATAAATGAACTTCCGTTGCATTGCAATCAAGCCCCTGTCTTCTGATGGCTACTTTTAATACATACCCATTATTAAGATCAAAAACGACTCGAAAAACCCCATAACCTATTACTTTATATTCCAGCCCTAGTATTTTCTTTGCATTACTCACTATCATGTCTGTAGATTGGTGTCGGTAATGATCCATTTCGTCCAGCCATAAGCGGATGGATCGCCGTTCATCTTCAAGTAGAAAAGATTGTTGAAACGAACTAGCTTCGTTAGAATGCCCTCTGCCTATTTTATTATTGTAAAATAGAGACATAACATCATTGTCCCTCCTTTATTCTATTAAGATATGCTATGTGAAAAAGGCAGAGTTTGTTTAAAGGCTATTACCTGTTTTCTTATAGAGATTCCATTCATTCCTCAAAGGGTACTCATTCTAATAAAGACAATTTCCATATAAATCTAGAATGAATAGCGGAAATAAAATACATAAGGAGAATGGAGATGACTACTTATTAAAACCAAATTGTTCGAGTTTCGTAGAATAATTACCTGATCATTTAGTTGGTGTATATTTGCATAGATCCCTTGCCATGTGGTGTTTTAATCCCGAATAAAGTGATGTGTATATATTGGTGATCGTGAAGCAAGAACGTTCGGACGAAGCGAAAAGGAATATCATTAAAAAATGATGAAAATGAACGATTTAACCATCTCAACCAATTAGACATGAGTATCTTGCTAGAACGATATTTACTGGATTTTGAATTGTATTATTTTCAGCCCCACTATCTACTAGATAAGGAGTATATTTGTGGAGGGGAAGGTTTTTATAACCCTGACTTAGCGGGACATATTGTGATTACCTATTATCGTGGAAAGACATTATATGGTGAAGATCTGAAAAAGGTATTCAAGCCAATCAAAAGGGGTTATCATGACATAAAACATGCGAGGGAAGAAATTACAGAGAATCCTGTATACTATACCTTTAAATTATGCCGAGTCCTTATTATTTACAAGAAGGGGCCAATGCATCTAAGAAAGAAGGAGGAGAATGGACAAGACGTTTTCTTCCAAAGGAATGTAAAATGGTAGTCGAGTGTTGTCTAAATAGGTATATGGAAAAAAGAAACGAAGGTTTAGATGTGAGTCATACGGATTTCATTCAATTTGCCGAGTGGATGGTAAAGTTTGAAAGAGGTGTCAGTTTGCAAAGATGAACCACCATCCTACACCTTTATAGGAAAGATGGTGGTTCTATACTAATTGACTTTATTTTTCAATCAAGCCTATCAAAAATGCTTCCCATTTTTCACGCTTCGAGAGGGCTTTGAACGCCGATTTCTTAATCTCACCAGGCTTCATTTCAGTTACAAAGCTGGCGTTGTTTTGCGGTACGCTGTTCGGCGATAGCATCATCACTTGTCCAGTTTTGGCGCCTTTCGTTATTTCATGGATTCCGTTGAAGTCAAGGCCAGTTTGCATGGTTTGCTTAGTGATTTTGCCATTTACATTTAGTCGATATCCAACATTATTTTTCTTGCCATGAAGTGCTTGATCGGAAAGTGTCGGTACCCCGATTGCTTCAGCTGTCACGACAGAAACAGCAGCTTGTGAGCCGATTGCGAGTGTTTCAGATTGTGTGGTTAATTGGCCTTCAAAAGGATAGTGATTTTTTTGGCCGATCTCAGGTTCTTTTGCCGGATATGGACTAATTTGTCCAAGCGTTCCTTCGAGCGGTTTTTTCTCGCCTGCAACATTTGCGGTAAACTTCATGCCTGTTTCGGCTTTTTTAAACTGGGCTTCTGTCAGATTACCTTTAACCGTCAGAGCATGTGAAGCGATGGTGACGACTGGGTTCTCCAGCTTGTTATCTACCTTTTTGACAATCCCATCTATTTCACTTACAAGGACGGCTGTTTCACTTTGTTCGTTAAGGTGGCTTAGCTGGCTATCATATTTTTCTACCACTGCTTCAAGCTTGCTTTTTTCGAGCTCCTGTCGGTAAATCTCCTGCTGGATTACACTGATGATCATATCTGAGGAGGTATTTTCATCAATGTTTAGATCCTCATTTAAGTTTTCATTTTCGTCAAAGTTCAGGTCTTCCTCAAAGGTGGTCATTGTTTCTACACCTGTTGAGGAAGAGGGGATGGATGCTTGATAATCCTCTAATGAGCTGATATAGTCGTCGATTCCCAAGATTTCACTCTCTGTTTGCTCTTTTTCTGCCTCAAGTGTTTCGCGCAGTTGATCCAGTTCAGGTGTTGTGTATTCTAACAATGGAGTACCTGTTGTTACTTCATCACCTTCTTTTACGAGAAAGCGCTGAAATTCTTTGTCTTCACCTTGAAAATAAACACCCACCTCTTCTTGAGGCAACATAATGGCCTTGGTATCAAAGGTTTCAACGACATCATCTTTCTGTACGTGAGTCCACTTTTCAACATGAACCGTACGCTGAACCTTGCTGTCTTCTTTTCCGATTAAAAAGACATTTAAGCCAATGAAGACGATTGTCACAGCTGTCAGCGAGATGATCTTCCATTTTTTCATCACAACCACCCCCTTACTAGGACTGGAATTTCAAGAAATGACATGAATGCTGTGATGATCCAAATAAAAACATACACAAACACGATGAGGATAAGTGTTCCATATTTATTCTTTTCAGTTAAATTTTTTAGATAATAATAGAGATAGCTGATTGCTAGTAAGTCAAACAGCGTTATTGCTCCAAAAACATGCTGCCAAAAGTCATGATCGATTATATATTGGCCGATCACGCCGAAGGAGAGGGGATTGCTTAGCTGATTCAGGTCAAAGAAAACAAGAACTGGGATTGTGATCGCTTGTCCGACTAAATGAATCACAAACACGAACATTTGCACAATCACGGCCTTCATGTATGAAATATCCAGCATCAGCCAGAAAATAAAAGCGATAAACCAAATAAAGAGTGTTGTATATAAAAGGCTTGAAGCAAGCTCTCCGCCAAGGAGTAACAGTTTGCCGGCTTCATATTCGGCAATCGTGCTGTCTGTAATGGCTCCAGAATAAGACTCTGTTCCAATTCCGTAATAGGTGCTGATGGCAAAGAAGAGTAAACTAAGCAGATATACCGATAACAGTCTAGGGGCCAATCCTGAAAGAGCTTCAGCTTTTTGTAGTTGATAAAGGCTTGTCCCGGGCTGAAAGAGTCCTTTAAATAGTTTCATCTGGTATAACATATTTGGTCCCCTTTTTCATAATAATTCATCTCTCCCCATTTTATCTTAGGTTGAAGGAAAAGTGAGTAACAATTTGACATTTTCTATGAAAAATCGGGCAATTGTCACAAAATAAGCAATGTTGTAGAGTAAAAGGTTATGAGTTTTCTTTGTTTTGTATAAATCAAGCTGTCATTTTTCATAAGAAAGAATCGAATGTGATAAACTAATGTCTATATAGGAGGGATGCTTTTATGATTAGTGAAAAGCTGGTAAAAGGATTAGTAAAACAAATGAATTATGAGTTTTATTCTGCACATTCCTATTTAGGGATGGCGGCTTATTGCTCTGCGGAGAGCCTGGATGGATTTGCAAACTTCTTTCTTGTTCAAGCAGAAGAAGAACGTTATCATGCAATGAAATTTTATAACTTTATCAATGATATGGGAGAGCGTGCTATTGTGGAAGGATTCCCAGGTCCGAATAACGATTTTCATTCAGTTCTTGATGTGTTTGAAAAGGGACTTCAGCATGAAAAAGAGGTAACCCGCCGCATCTATGAGCTTGCTGATATTGCCTTAGATGAACGCGAACATGCGACAATGACCTTTTTAAAATGGTTTATTGAAGAACAGGTTGAAGAAGAAGCAACCTTTGATAATCTCATTCAAAAGCTGAAACGAATTGAATCTGACAGCAATGCGTTCTTCATGCTTGATAATGAACTTGGGAAACGGACGTTTGTGCCAGAGGGATAAGGTTTTTTACGAGAGAACAAGAAGAGCACAGTTAAAAGGAACAAACGCGATCTATTTTTTATGGGTAAAGTCCAATAGAAACGGCTGAAGGACCAAATGTTGTCGAAAAGCGCTCAAAGTGTCTAATCTATTTGTAGCTGAAGGCCCAATCACTGAGGTGAAGCGAAAGAAAAGTCCTTCATAAGTCGTCTGAAGTCCAAAACTCCGAGGTGAAACGGAAGAAAAGTCCTTCATAAAGTGTCTGAAGTCCAAAACTTTAAGTAGAAGCGAAAGAAAGGTCCTTCATAAAGGGTCTGAAGTCCAAAACTTTAAGTAGAAGCGAAAGAAAAGTCCTTCATAAAGGGACTGAAGGCCAAAACTCTGAGGTGAAGCTGAAGAAAGGTCTTTCATAAAGTGTCTGAAGTCCAAAACTCTGAGGTGAAACGGAAGAAAAGTCCTTCATAAAGCGTCTGAAGTCCAAAATTCGATGGAAAAGCGCGCGAACTGTCCAACATAAAGGCTCTAAGGCCAAAACTCAATGGAAAAGCGTTCGAAGTGTCCAATATAAAGGCTCTAAAGGCCAGAACTCCGTGGAAAAGCTTTCGAAATGTCCAATATAAAGGGGCTGAGGGCCAAAACTCTATGAAAAAGCGTTCAAAGTGTCCCATATAAAGGCTCTAAAGGTCAAGACCGCATGAAAAAGCAAAAGAAACGTCCTACATAAAAGCTCAAAAGGCCAAAACTCCTCAGATATGCTGGAGTTTTGGCCTCTTGTAGTTCTTGAAAATGTGTCCTGGGATTTAAGAAGTGAAAACTTCACAAAGCCCCAGCGATCTAACCAATGATATCAGAGTGTCTTTTTACGTTTTCTCTACAATCCTCTCAGATATCCAGCCTTGTGTGCCGGATTCGGTTTCGACCTTTAGCCAGGTAATGCCTTTGTCATCTGTTGCTTCTTCATCTAAGTAGGTGATGGTTTCGCCTGTGTTTATTTCGGCAACAACTTTTCCGTTCAGGGATGGGGTGGCCCTGATGTTTCCACCTTCATTATATTCTTCCTTTAGCTGCAGCTCTTTCGGATTGATTGATTCCACCGTTTCCAGCAGCTTGCCTGGGAGTTGAGGCATCTCAAAACCAAGGGTTTTCTGAACCTTTTCTTTCATCACCCATGCATCAAATTTATGCCATGTTTTTGAATAGGCTTGGGTTGGGTTATTGATTATAGCAAGCGGCAAAAGAATGGCTAGAACAAATGCAGCGATGCGAAATGTCCTTTTCAAACGGACTTTGTGCCGGGTTTTTCTCCTTGCAAGGACTTCGGTTTTGCTAAAGCCTTTTAAAAGGATGGCACATGTATCTTCCAAAAAATCCACCCAGGCCGGGATGTCGTGGCAGCCTGCGAGTCTTCTATTTGTCAAATGGCGATGAATCCATACCATCAGCGGATAGGACAGCAGTTCAATCGCTTTTTTTGAAAGGAGGCTGAACCAACCGATCAGCTTTGGCAGGAGGCCGACAAGAAGCGGCCTTGCGATGATCATCCCAAAATAGGTGACGATCGCAATCCTTAACCAAACCGGCAGGAATGACAGTGGGACCCAAAGCCAAAATACTTGATTGATAATGGTTTCCACAGCTCTTACTCCCCTTTAGTTGTATGATACATATTCCTTGTTTCATCATATGGGTCTACCACGCTTTGTTCATATGAAGCGGGCTTGTCTCCGCTGAATGGTTCATGTGGAAAATAGGCTTTGATTTTTGCAAGCTGCTGTTTTACCTCAACTTCATTGACTGTTGGATCGAGCAACAGTTTTCTGACCTGGTCTTGCACTTCAAGGCGGAATGCTTCCTCATGCTGTAATCGGTTCTTCACAATGGCCAAGGCATCTTGGTTTTCTTCAGCGATCAATAATGCTGTGAGGAGATCACCTGATTCAATCGCTTCTTGGATGCTTATTGCCAAAGCTCGGGCTTTATTTCGTTTTTTCTCACTGCGGTACAGCTCTAATTCATCTTCTTGATCAATGGCTCTGAATTTCTTATCATGTGCTTGATCATCCTCGCTCTGTTTGACAAGTACGTTGATATCCTTAATTGCAACCCCGACCTGTTTTAAGCCGGATACCATTGAGGAATGCTCATGCAGGTCCTCGATATGCCGCTTTACTCGTTTTGATTCAGTAATGGGATAATCAACCGTAATTTCCTCCAGCCAATAAGGCAGTTTCTTTTTCATATAGCTGACAATTTCCCCGGCATCCTGCTGAATCAGCGAGATGGGGTCAACAACCTTGTAATCAATTGATAGATCAACAAGGAATTGGCGTCCGCGATCTTGTGAAGGAACCTCTTTTTCATAATGAAAATTCAATGTCGACATGTTGACTATATACACTTTGTTGTATTTTCCTGCGCGCAGATCACTGCGGGAAATACGATCGCCGTTTTTCACAACTAAATAATTATTTTCAGCATTTGTGTAGACAAACGCCTGTGTCATGGATGAAGCTGGCGGCTTTTCAAAAAAGCTAAATTTAACAGGTTGTACATCAATTAAATTCATCTGTTATCCTCCTTTTTCATCTCTCTCTATCACTTATAAAAAGGCTGTTCGTTTAGCAGCTTGTTTTCTCCTATTCTCTTATTCATTCTATGCATGAATGATTTCCTTATGCAAGGTTGAGAGCCCCCGCTTTTATTGTACCAGTCAAGCGTGTATTTCAAAGAAAAGTCGTAAAAATTTAAGAAAGTTTTAAAGATTAGCCCTGATACTGATTAAAAAGTGGATTTATTTCCCAAAATGAATAGAAATAATCCATTAGTAGGGGATCATGCCATGAAAAGGTTCCTAAAGTTCGGGACAGTAGGTATTTTTAATACATTGATAACCATTGGCAGCTATTCGCTTTTCGTGATGCTGGGAATGGATTATATCTTTGCCAATCTCCTGGCCTATAGCTTGGGAGTTATGAATAGCTATTATTGGAATAAAAACTGGGTGTTTGAGGCAGGAGCAGGCAGGCACAACGATCTTTTCCTTCGCTTTGTTCTTGTCAATCTGATAACACTTTGCTTAAATACGTTTGTTTTGTATCTTCTTGTAGATCATATAGCTGTGCAGCCGCTGCTTGCCCAGGTGTTTGCGACAGGCTGTGGGCTGGTGGTTAATTATGTTCTTAATCAAAGGTGGACATTTAGCGGATAACACCTTTTGCCCGGGCGGTGCGCAGCCGTCGCCCGGATGAACAAGTGAAAGCTTTTGTGGAAAAATCATTGCTTGGCTTTTCCAAGATAGAGAAGGATGTTTATATTTTTTGGGAAAATTGAATAAAATTTAGAAATATAATAATAGATCGTGAGAAAAATAGACCATTGGCGATAAGGAATCATTAATATAACGATAGTAAACGAATTAGTAAAATTGTCTGAAATAATAATTTCCCTTTAATCTTACAAAATCTGACTCAATTCACCTGAACTAAAGTACTATCTTAAAGGAGTGATTAAGGACTATTAATTCATTTTTATCTTTTGAAAAGGACTCCTTATTTCGAGAGTCGAAATACATTTTGTTAGGATTTCGATTAAAGGATAAAGGGGAGATTTGGTTGAAAAAGGGGAAGATGATTAAGACTGCTATGGCGGTGGCACTAGGGGTGAGTACGTTTGCTTTTGGTGCGTTTACACCTGTTCAAAAGGCAGCAGCTGAAACAGCACTGAAAGAAGCAACCTCACCATCTCTTGGAGCAACAGTGGATCTGGGCATTGCAAATGATGAAAGATTAATTGAAATGCTCAAAAAACAGGGCAGGATTGCGAAAAATGCCAAACCAGCACAAGCGGAAAAGGTATTACAAGACTACCTAGTAGCCAAAGAGAAGGCTGCTCCCACTAAGGACAAACTTCCGAAGCCGATGAAAAAGCTTGAAGGAGCAAAAGAAGTGGTCAAGCAAGGCTTGAAAAATGGAAAAGGGAATAAGCTTGGACAAGCAAAATCAGTTGCACCAGTAGAGGAAGAGGACTATTCAGGTGAGGTTCGGGAAGATAATGTTTTAGTACTAGCGATTGATTTTCCTGACTATCCAAATAGCTCAATTACAGAAGAAGAAACAGATATGTTTTATGAGAATTACCCGCTTAGCCACTTCCAGGATATGATTTTTGGCGATACTGGATATAAAGGGCCAAATGGAGAAGACTTCGTTTCGATGAAGCAATATTATGAGAAGCAATCAGGCGGCAGCTATTCGGTTAAAGGGAAGGTAGCCGGCTGGTATACTGCCGATCATCCTGCGAAGTATTATGGGGAAAATGATCCTGCTCCTGACGGCAATGATGCACGCCCGCGTGAACTAGTTTACGAGGCATTGACAAAAGCTGCAAAGGACCCGTCTATCAATCTAACAGAATATGATCAATGGGATCGCGATGATTATGACGAAGATGGTGTATATGCTGAGCCGGACGGCATTATTGACCACTTAATGGTCGTTCATGCTGGTGTTGGTGAGGAAGCTGGCGGCGGCAAGCTTGCAGGTGATGCTATTTGGTCACACCGTTCAAAGCTTAGCACTGGACCAGTGGCTGTGCCAGGTGCAAAATCTGATAGTGATCGATTCAACGGGCTATTAGGTGCATGGGATTATACAATTGAACCAGAGGATGGCGCGGCAGGGGTGTTTGCCCATGAATATGGCCATGACCTTGGGCTTCCAGATGAGTATGACACAATCTACAGCGGTGCTGGTGAGCCGGTTGCCTACTGGTCGATTATGTCAGCGGGCAGCTGGGCAGGGATCTTGCCTGGTACAGAGCCAACTGGATTCAGCCCGTATGCAAGAGAGTTTTTACAAGCTGCCCATGGCGGTAACTGGTTATCCGGAACAACAATTGATGAAAAATATATTACAAAAGAAGGAACAACGCTTTTATTAGATGAAGCCGTTACAAAAGGTGTAAATAATGATGCTGTCAGAATCGATTTGCCTGATAAGAAGACAGTTGTCAACACACCGGTAAGCGGAAAATATGAATACTTCAGCGGCAGCGGCGATGAGCTTGATCATTCCATGACAACCACTGTTGATTTAACCCAGGCAACAAATGCCCAACTTACCTTTAAAGCTTGGTATGATATTGAAACAGATTGGGATTATGCGTCTGTGCAAGTAAAAGAAGCGGGCGCAAGCGAGTGGGCAACAGTAAAAGGAAATATTACCACTGATTCCGATCCGAATGAACAAAACCCTGGCCATGGTATTACGGGAAATTCAAATGGATGGGTTGATGCAGCATTTGATCTTTCTGCCTATGCAGGCAAGAAAGTAGACGTAAGATTTAATTATTGGTCAGATGTGGCCGTGGCCATGCCAGGCTTCTATGTAGATGACATTGCCATTATCGCAGATGGCAACACACTTGTTTCAGATAATGCCGAGGGAGCATCCGCGTTTTCATTAGATGGCTTTAAAAAGGATGAAGGGAATTTTTATTCTGAAAACTACTACCTATTAGAATGGAGAAGTCATCATGATGTTGATGCAGGCTTGGCGCATATTACCCGCGGCGAAAGTGTAATGAAATATGACGAAGGCCTGGTCGTTTGGTATGTGGACAATTCCTTTGATAACAACTGGACAGGCGTTCACCCTGGAGAAGGCTTCCTGGGAGTTGTAGATGCAGACCAGAAGGCAAACTACTGGAGCGACGGAAGTGTTGGTGCTGCGCGCTATCAATTGCATGATGCTGCATTTAGTCTTCAAAAATCCAGCAAAATGTTCTTGGATTATTCAAGTATCAACGGTTTAACAATGAAGGATAACCATACAAAGTTATATCCATTATTTGATGATAGCAAAGATTACAGCAACAAAGGCCTTGTTGATGCTGGGCGTATTCTGCCAAAAGAGGGCTTGAAATTCCGTGTTGTTGGTGAGAGCACGGATGGCACAGTTGGTAAGGTATTGATTTATAAATAAGGAAAATGATGAAGGGGATTGGGCCGTGGGTTCGATCCCTTTTCTTATGTAGAAGGTCTGTAAATTGTTAACGATCCTATTAAAAATATTTATGACAACGAACAATAAAATTATTTTTCAACTTGGTATTGCTTCATTACTTTTAATATATTCTATAGGGGCTGCATGGTATGAAGGTTGTACGATATTAGAAAGGCATTGGAATGGAAATATACAGTTATTTTTCTCATATGATTTTGGTTAAATAAATAATCATGCGATATTTTATGAATTGACCATTTTGTATGTGCAGCTAAATTTATACCTAAATCTAGGACCACTCCCCTGTCACTAAACCTATATTATGCGTTTTCCTATTGACAATCATTTAGATAGGAGCTAGAATGTAAAAAGTTATCCGAAACGTTTTGGAGGGTTGCGAATGACAACCATAAAAGATATTGCTAAAGTTGCTGGCGTTTCAGTGACAACGGTTTCGCGGGCCTTGAACGGATACTCAGATGTGAGTGAAAGTACAAGGGAAAAGATTATTGCTGTTTCGAAGCAGCTGAATTACAGTCCAAATACGCTTGCTAGAAGCCTAGTAATGAATAAATCAAAAACAATCGGTTTACTCGTTTCAGATATGACAAAGCAAAGCCGAAAGGATAACCTTATTTTTGAAGTGCTGCGCGGACTGAATCAATTTTCTGCTGAAACTGATTATGATCTAGTGTTATTTAGTACTGACTCGACAAGGCAACGTGAAAAAACATATTCTCAGTTATGCCGGGAAAGAAGGGTTGACGGTGCGATTATCCAAGGGATAAAGACAGATGATCCTTATTTACAGGAGGTTGTTAACAGTGATATTCCTTGTGTCTTAATCGATATCCCGATTGAAAGTGAAACGGTCGGGCATGTGACGACAGATAACGTGCTGGGAGCAACTAAAGCAGTCAATCATTTATTGGAACTTGGTCACCGTCAAATCGCGATGGTCAATGGGCATGAATTTGCATTTGTAAGTCAAAAAAGACTGGAAGGGTTTAAGCTGGCTCTTCAAGAAGCAAATGTTCCACTCAGAGAGGAATGGATCATTAATGGTGCCTTCGAGGAGGAGATAGCTGAAGAAAAGGTTTATCAATTATTAAAGACAAACCCTGAAATAACAGCGCTTTTTTGTGCGAGTGATTTAATGGCGATTGGGGCGATAAGAGCGGTTAAACGATTGGGATTGAGCATACCGGATCAAATTTCTATTGTCGGCTATGATAATATCCTTCTGTCTTCCTATATCAGTCCTCCATTAACAACAATAGCCCAAAGTATTTATGAGATGGGATATGAAGCCGGCAAGTTGCTAATTGAGATTTTAGAAGAAAAAACAATATCGCATAAAAAAATACTAGAAACAAACTTGGTCGTCCGTGAAACGACAGCACAAAACCACAATTAAGTGTGGTTTTTATTCAGCCAAAAACCGAAACGTTTCGGATAAAAAGGAGAAGCACTCCTTTCTTTCTTTTCAACAAAACCAAAACGTTTCGGATGATGAGAGGAGACTAATTAAATGAATTATCGAGTAATTAAAGAAAATGATTTATTTTTGTTAACAGACACAAAGGGGAATATTCCGGAAAACCATCCGTACGGATTGGGGCTTTATACGAAAGACACTAGATTTCTAAGTAAATTAGATTTACGAATCAACGGGGAGGAGCCTATTTTACTTTCCTCTGATGCTACGGAAAACTATATGGCAACCATTCTTTTAACAAACCCTCATATGGAGAAGGATGGAGAGTTGATTTTATGGAGGGAGTCTGTAGAAATCAAACGTGAGCGCTTTATTTATGATGGAGTTTTCTATGAAACAATCAAAGTGAAAAACTATTTTCCAAAAGCGGTAACCTTTGATGTCAGTATTCATTTGGATGTTGACTTTACTGATATGTTTATTGTTCGTGGATTTCAAACAGGGATAGTGGGCAAGCGTCAAGGGCAGACGGCTGATGATCAGTCACTAACCTATCATTACATAGGCGCAGATGATATTAATCGGGGCACAAAAATCAAATGGGACCGACCGGCTCAAATGGTAAGAGAAGATGGCAGCATCCAATTCAACTTTACACTGGCTCATAGTGAGGAAGAAACAGTCACATTTATGATTCAGCCTCAAATCGGGAATGAAGAAAAACAAAGGATCCTAAGTGTTGAAGACGCATTAAACAAGTTAAAACAATCCTATAAGCAGTGGGAAGAAAAAACAGTAAAAGTGACTACGGATTACCAGCCGTTACAACGACTTATTGATAGGGGAATGGCTGATTTAAACGTATTGTTAACCGATCTTGGCTATGGGCAATTCCCAGTAGCAGGCCTTCCTTGGTTTGGTGTGCCGTTTGGTCGTGATAGTTTAATTGCTGCTCTTCAAATGATAGCATTTAACCCGGAGATCGCCAAAGGTACTCTTTTAACGATGGCAAGTAAGCAAGGGACAAGTGTGGATCCTTGGCGGGATGAACAGCCCGGCAAAATCATGCATGAGATTCGTTTTGGCGAGTTGGCGAATACGAATCAGATTCCGTTTACACCTTACTATGGAACAATTGATGCCACACCATTATTTTTAATATTGTTAACGGAATATGTAAAATGGACAGGTGATTTTGAACTTGTAAAAGATCTTGAACAAAACATTGAAGCGGCTTTAACTTGGATTGATCAATACGGAGATCGCGATGGTGATTTGTTTATTGAATATCATCAGGAGTCAAGCAAAGGGATTGCAAATCAAGGCTGGAAGGATTCTGGGGATTCTGTTGTCCATCGTAATGGTGAATATGCGAAAACACCAATTGCACTTTCAGAAGTACAAGGTTATGTTTACCAAGCAAAAACTGGTTTAGCCGATCTATATGAGGCGGTTGACCAGATTGAAAAAGCGGAAACTCTCCGTGATCAAGCAAAGGCTCTACAAGAGAAATTTGAAGCGGCGTTTTGGATGGAAGATGTTTCTTACTATGCAATTGCACTTGATGAACATAAGCAGCAGGTTGGAACGATCACATCCAATCCAGGTCACCTGTTAATGTCCGGTATCTTATCTTCTGAACGAGTTGAGGCAGTGGCAAAGGAGCTTCTTTCTCCTGCTATGTTTTCAGGCTACGGAATCCGGACGATGGCCGAAGAGGAAGCAGGATACAATCCGATGAGCTACCATGATGGCAGTATCTGGCCGCATGATAATAGTTTAATTGTTCTTGGACTTAGCAAAGCAGGAAAACAAGCTGAAGCGAACAGGGTGATTCAAGGATTGATAGACGCTTCTTCTTATTTTGAATATGACAGATTACCAGAATTATTCTGCGGTTATTCGAAGGGCCAGGGAAAACCGGTTAAATATCCAGTTGCCTGTTCTCCGCAAGCCTGGGCAGCCGGAACACCGTTATTATTCGTTCAAACTATTTTAGGAATTTTTCCAGACGCAGCGAAAAAGGAGATTCATCTTTATCCTCAATTGCTGCCTGCTATGAATGAGCTAACTGTTAAAGATATGGCCGTAGGCAACGGAAGAGTTTCATTAAGAGTAATAAGAGAGAATGATGAGTCGATAATTGAAGTTTTAGAAAATACAACTGAATATGAGATTGTGATGTCATAATGCCAACTGGGGGATTTCGATGAAAAAGTCATATAAATGGGTGGTTTTGATTACTCTGATCTCCAGTCTTTTACTTGCTGGCTGTTCACCGGACCAGCGTGCTAAAGAAGATGGCAAAACGGAGATTGTGCTAAGCGGCTGGGGCGGAACACCAACTGAGGCAAAACTGCTTTCACAAACACTTGAGGACTTTGAAAAGATACATCCTGATATTAAAGTAAAGCACGATGTAATCGCAGATCAGTATATGGATATTTTGAAAACACGTTTAATCGGCGGAACAGGCCCTGATGTTTTTTATTTGGATGCCTTTGAAGCACCAGCGTTAATTGAAACTGGGGTATTAGAGCCATTGGATAAATACGTTAATGACGAATTTGATGTAGCTGATTTTGAAAAGCCAATGCTACAGGCCTTTCAACAAAAGGGAAAAACATATGGCTTTCCTAAGGATTACTCAACTCTTTCTTTATTTTACAATGAAAAAATGCTGAAAGAAGCAGGTGTTGAGGTCCCTAAAACATGGGACGAGCTTCAGGAAGCAGCGAAAAAGTTAACAAAAGACGGAGTATACGGTTTTGGGGTTACCCCAGAATTAGCAAGGTTGTACTTTTTGGCAGAGTCAAGGGGCGGACAGGTGATGACCGGTAACAAAGCAAGTTTTGCCAGTAAAGAAGTAACAGATGGCCTTCAATCAATTTTTGATATGCGTTTGAAAGAAAAGTCTGCAGGTCAACCGAATGAAGTAGGAGCGGACTCGGGAATTGAGATGTTTGGACAAGGAAAAGCAGCAATGGTTTTTGAAGGGAACTGGGCTATTCCTTATTTGCGTGATACCTTTCCGGACGTATCATACGGTACAGCAGAAGTACCGATAGTAGAAGGAAAGAAACGGACAATGGCTTTCACTGTCGCATATGTCATGAATAAAGATTCAGAGCATAAAGAGGCTGCGTGGAAGTTAATTGAGTATTTAACAGGTAAAGAAGGTATGAAAACGTGGACAAGCAAAGGATATGCCCTGCCAACCCGAAAATCAGTCGCTAAGGAATTAGGTTTTGAAAGCGATCCATTACGTGGCTCATTAGTAAAAGGAGCCTCTTATGCAACAGTTTGGCAGGATGGACCATATTTACCGATCGCTGTGACAAACTTTAATAATCAATTTTTAAGTGCCTATTTAGGTGAACAACCATTACAAAAGGCATTAGAGAAAGCTCAAAAACAAGCCAATAAGGAAATCACGATTAATGAATGAGATAAAAGAGCTAAAGAGTACAGATAGTACTCTTTGCTCGACTCTTATTCCGGTTATCCAGAAGACATAGGACAATGGAGTTGATAAATGTGAGAAGAGCAAAAAAGAAATACACCCTCTATGAGATTGGGCAAGGCTACACCTTTATGCTCCCAACGATTTTTGTATTAGCTGTTTTTATTGTAGCCCCTATTCTTTATGCGATTTTCTTATCTTTTCATAAGGTAGAACTATTAGGAGGTTCATCCTATGATTTTAGGGGATTAGATAACTTTGTTAAGTTGATGGATGACGACCGGGCGAAGATTGCCCTCTGGAACACGATTAAGTATGTCATCATTGTCATACCGACACAGACTCTTTTGGCCCTAGTATTAGCCACAACACTAAATGCAGGGTTAAAAGGAGAAAAGTTGTTCCGAATTATATATTTTTTGCCTACATTAACGTCTTCTGCGGTTTTAACGCTAATTTTTATGTGGATGTACAATCAAAATGGCCTTATAAATAAGCTGCTAGGCATAGTTGGCTTATCCGGTTATAACTGGCTTGGTGATCCTAAAGTAGCCTTACCCGCCATAATGATCATGAATATTTGGGCAACTGCCCCTTTCTTTATGACGATTTACCTGGCAGCATTACAAGATATTCCGGATTCTGTTTATGAAGCGGCAAAAATTGATGGAGTGAATGTTTGGAAGAAATTTTGGTATATAACCGTTCCACAATTAAAGCCGGTTACCTCATTCGTTATCATTATGGGGCTTATTGGAACATTTCAATTATTTGATCAATCGTACATTTTCTCAAAAGGCTCAGGTGGTCCAAACAACTCCACATTAACTGTTGTTCTTCTTGTTTATCAATATGCATTTAAAAATTTAGGAACAATGGGATATGCAGCGGCTATGGCCTTAGCGTTGGCAATAGTCATTCTCTTGGCAACTTTGCTGCAGCGAAAGTTTTCAAAAGAAGAGAACTTATATTAGGAGGGGAACAAAATGAGAAAAAATGGAGTTGGGAAAGTTATTTTATATACGATCCTTATTTCGTATGCGATTGCCACACTTATTCCATTTTTATGGGCCGTTTCTTCTTCTTTTAAGACATTAGAAGAAATCTTACAAGGAACGATCAATTTCTGGCCGAAGGAATTTACTCTTGATAATTATAAGCAAATCTTTATCCAACAAGAATATTTTCCTAGATGGCTGTTTAATAGTATCTTTATCGCGGTTGTCGGAACAATCCTCAATCTTCTTTTTAATTCAATGGCAGGGTATGCATTGGCCAGATTAAGTTTTCCTGGCAAAAAGGGATTATTTATCATCATTTTGGCAGTACTTATGATTCCATCCCAAGTGACGATGATCCCAAACTTCCTGATTTTAAAAAATTTAGGTTGGTTGAACACCTATCAGGGAATGATCGTTCCATCGATGATCAATGCCACCTTCATCTTTATGATGCGTCAATTCTTTCTTAATTTCCCAAAAGAGCTGGAAGAAGCCGCATCTATTGATGGTTTAACGAGAATAGGCACATTCTTCCGGATCGTCCTTCCATTAGCCAAGCCGGCATTAGCAGCACAAACCATCTTTGTGTTCATGGGATTTTGGAATGACTTTATGAGACCGCTTATTGTCATGTCAGATGTAGAAATGTTCACACTGCCTCTAGGCTTGAATACGTTTAAAGGGCAATTCATAAGTTATTGGAATTACATCATGGCAGCATCCATGGTTTTTACAATGCCAGTTCTCATTCTATATTCTTTCTTTAATCGTTATTTTGTAAAAGGAATAACGTTTACAGGAGATAAATAATACTGAGACGTATTAACTGGATTTGAAAAAGTTGGAAGATTCCAGTCAAATTGGCGGTTTGTCTTGTTAGGTAAAAAACATCCCCTTATAATAAGCTCTATAAGGGGTGTTTCTGTTGAGTATGACCAGTTGTTATTCGTTAATCTCATATTATTTTCTCTGCAATCAACAAGAGGTTTGAATATATTTATACATTAGTATTTTTCATTAAAAATCTAAACTTCTTCGTGCAAGATTAAAAATATCCATAACAAATAACCTTCTTTCTTTCACCCGCGGCGTTATTACTCGTTCAATGACTTCCAGAACTTGCACCAACATGTTGTTTATTGTCATCACCTTATCCTTTTACGTTACAAGGCCTCCTAATTAATAGACTAATTTCTTCCTCTATTTTTGCGGGATTCAAAATTATACAGCAACGAGAGTTAAATTTTCATAGTAAAAAACACAACGAGAAGCAAGCGCAGTTTTCGGATTTTTACTATAATTGAAATAACTCAAAAATCAGGAGGCTATTGTACATGGTCATTTCCCAGACGGAAGGTAGAAGCACTTCTAATGCTTTTCATAGAGCAGAAAGGGAAATGAAAGCGTTGTCAAAAAAGTGCTGAAACAAAGTATGTAAATCATAGTAAAAGATAACCGCCAAGGAGGAGTTGCAAGTGTCTTACCACGTGAAAAAAGTATCTATTGTTGTCATTTTCGTTTTATTGGCAGGTTTAATGTCGGGTTGCAGTTTTACAGTAAACGGTGCGAATACAGGGGTAAAAGACGGAAAAATTCAGCTTCGAGTTGCCTGGTGGGGATCTCAAGATCGCCATGATAAAACCTTAAGGGCTATACAATTATTTGAAAAAGAGAATCCGGACATACACGTTATTCCTGAATTTACAGGCTGGGATGGCTATTGGCAAAAATTAGCGACTGCAGCAGCGGGTAAAAACTTGCCGGATGTTATTCAAATGGATTATGCGAAATTAATGGAATACATTGATCGTGATCTTATTGTCGATCTGAATTCATATGTTGATTCAGGTGCATTAGATTTAAGTGATGTTGGAAAGGCGCATATTGAAGGCGGATATGTTGATGGCAAGCTTTACGCCGTTAATTTAGGCACGAATTCGCCGGCGGTTGCGTATAATCCTGAAATGCTCAAAAAAGTGGGGATAGAGGAGCTTAAGCCAGGTTATACATGGGAGGATTACGCTCAATTCTCCAAGCAGATTCAAGAAAAATTCGGAGAAGGAGTGTATGGGGCAGGGGGAGTAGCCAATGTTCTGCCATGGTTTAACATTTATTTAAGACAGCATGGTTTCGAAGTTTATAACAGTGAAGGCACGGGACTCGGATATGAAGGTGACCAATTACTAATCGATTTCCTGCAATATTGGGAAAATTTGATGAATGAAGGCGTTGCAGCACCGCCGAAGGTAACAACAGCCATACAAGGTCTTGAAGATGAGTTAATTGTTCACGAAAAGTCGCCTTTTATTTGGTTCCATAGCAACCAAATTGTTGCTTTACAGCAATCAGCTGGACAAGATATTAAATTAGCCGTCTTTCCAAGCACTCCAGATGGAAAAGAGGGGCTCTATTTAAAGCCATCTCAGTTTTTCTCCGTCTCAAAGGAATCAAAACATCAGGAAGCTGCCGCAAAATTTATTGATTTTATTACTAATGATATAGAAGCAAATGAAATACTTGCTGCCGAAAGAGGAGTCCCAATCTCAGAAAAAGTTCGGGAGCATTTAAGGCCTAAAATGAATGATGCAGCGAAAGAGATGTTCGACTATGTTGAAAGTGTTGAAACCCATTCAAGCCCGATTTATCCTCCGGATCCACCGAGATCAGGTGAAGTAGGCACACTGTTTGATCGAATAATAGAGCAATTAAATTATGGAAACATCAGTGTAGAAGAAGCTGCCACTCAATTCCGAAAAGAAGCGGAAGAAATATTAGCAGGTAACAAATAAACAATTATTCATACCATTGGAGGTGCGAAGATTGAAAGCGAATACAAACACAAAAGAGATGCCTAATGTAGAATTGGTCACTCAACAAGGTATAAAAATTGCTAATTTAAAGAAAAGCTTGAAAAAGGAATGTACAGCACTTGCGTTTATCTCACCTTGGTTACTTGGATTTCTTATTTTTACGATCGGACCAATGATTGCTTCACTCTATTTGTCTTTTACGGATTATGATATGTTAACAACTCCAAAATGGATCGGTATCGAGAATTACATCACTATGTTTACGCAAGATCCGAGGTTTTGGACAGCTCTTAAGGTAACTTTTACGTTTGTGTTTATCTCTGTTCCATTAAAGCTTGCGTTCGCTTTGTTTGTAGCGATGTTATTTGTAAAACCTCGGCGTGGGATCGGTGTTTACCGAGCTGTTTATTATGTCCCTTCGATTGTAGGCGGGAGTGTAGCTGTCGCCGTTATGTGGAAGCAGCTGTTCGGTCTTGAAGGAGCTATTAATGGCATTCTTGGTTATTTTGGAGTGGTAGGTCCGAACTGGGTTTCAGATCCGAATTTTGCATTGTGGACATTAATTCTTCTTGTTGTTTGGCAGTTTGGCTCTCCAATGTTGATTTTTTTGGCTGGACTTAAGCAAATTCCGGCTGAACTATATGAGGCAGCTGCGGTTGATGGTGCAAACAAATTTAGTCAGTTTATAAGAATAACAATTCCAATGCTTACTCCCGTCATCTTTTTTAACTTAGTTATGCAGGTTATTGGTGGTTTTATGACCTTCACACAGAGCTTTCTAATTACGGCAGGGGGCCCTTTAGACCGAACGTTATTTTATGCGGTGTATTTGTATGAGAAAGGATTTACGACGTTTCAGATGGGATATGCATCTGCGATGGCGTGGATTATGTTAATCATTGTAGCGATCTTTACCGGATTGATCTTTAAGTCATCATCTGCATGGGTTTATTATGAGTCGGAAGGCGGGAAGTAAAAATGAAAAAATCGACTGGAAGCTTTATCTTTCACTTTTTCACAATAGCCATCGGTTTTGCCATGCTTTATCCAATCTTGTGGACATTGGCCAGTTCTTTAAAACCGGAATCAGAAGTGTTCAAAAATGCAGCGTCATTGATTCCCTCTGTTCTAAAATGGGAAAATTTCGTTAAAGGCTGGGAAGGTTTTGGAGATATTACATTTGGTTCCTTCTTTGTCAACTCAGCATTTGTAACATCACTTGTCGTAATCGGCACAATCTTTTCTTCTTCTTTAGTAGCCTTTGGCTTTGCCCGTTTGGATTTTAAGTTTAAGCGAATTTTGTTTATTTGTTTGTTAGGAACGATCATGCTTCCTACACAAGTGACGTTAATTCCACAGTATATTTTGTTCCACAAACTTGGATGGGTAAATACGTATAATCCATTAACATTACCCGCTTTCTTTGGCGGATCGGCGTTTTTTATTTTTTTAATGATCCAGTTTATTAAAGGAATTCCTAAGGAATTAGACGAGGCGGCCGTTATTGATGGATGCAGCACGTTCGGAATCTTTTACCGGATTATCCTTCCATTGATGAAGCCGACATTGGCAACTGTTGCTATTTTCTCCTTCTATTGGACATGGGACGATTTTATGGGGCCATTAATATATTTAAACGATCCTAATTTATTTACCGTATCTCTAGGCTTACGATTATTTTCCGATCCTTCTTCTGTAACGGAATGGGGACCATTGTTTGCAATGTCAATTGTTTCGTTGCTGCCAGTGTTTATCATCTTTTTGTTCTTCCAAAAGTACCTTGTGGAGGGCATTTCGACAACCGGGCTGAAATAAGCGTATTAAAGTGAAGTTGGAGGAGCTAAAAGTGAAAACATGTAATCTCGCTTACTACCGAAACAAGGGCAATCCTGAATCAGATAATTTTGATTTTCATTCTCATACGGAATTTGAAATTTACATGTTTCATAAAGGGAATTGCAACTATTTAATCAATAATACTGTTTACTATTTGCAACCAGGGGATATGATCTTGATGAATGGATTAACACTTCATCGGGCGAATCCGTTGCCGCCTGAACCTTATGAGCGCAGCGTGATTCATTTTTCTTCTGAAATGCTTCAATCAGACTTGGAGGTTCTTGATTTTCCTGAATTGTTAAGTCCTTTTAATACGTTTAACAATTGCTTATTTCGAGATGTACCAAGTGATTTGCTGTTACGCATGGAGAGGTTGATCGAACAAATTGCAAGTTTGTATGAAGAAAGTAAGAAAACATCTATGATCAATGACATGACAGTAAACAGCCGTTTTTATGAGGCGAAAATGCAAACATTAGTGATCCAGCTGCTATTTGAAATTTACGAACTAAGTCAGACTCACTTAAATAAGTTGATTCAAGTTGAATCCGAAAAGGCACAGCATGTGAGAAGGATCATCGTCTGGATTGAGCAGCATTATCACGAAAATGTGACATTGGACAGTATTGCAAAAAGTCTCAATATAAGTAAGTATTACATGTCCCATATATTCAAGGAAATGACTGGCGGAACCATCGCCAAGTATCTTATGGGATGTCGAATAAATCGAGCAAAAAGACTCTTGCAAACTGAACCAAAAAAATCAGTATCAGAAGTCGGCTTAGAAGCTGGTTTTAAACACACTTCCCATTTTAGCAGAATATTTGTAGAAAAAACTGGATTGACTCCATCTGAATATCGAATAAAATATTGCACTAATCAACCATTTTCTTCATCTGCGGAAAATGCGTTATATGTAAATCGATAGAAAAGGGTGAAGCGAGTCATTTGCTTTATCTTTTATCGAAATGTCCGGGCTATCGCCTGCATCTCATAGATTCCTATTCTATTTTGGAAATGCTTCCGTACCAAACGAGTCCAAATAAACGAAACTCAAAAAAGCAGCCCAAGGGCTGCTTTAAATTTTTCCGCTCAATGCTGCTTAAGATCCTCACGATTGACTCTAGTACAATAACAAGCCTGGGCAACCAGAACAGCCATTATGCCCCGGTGAGCGAGCTATAAGGCTAAGTTAAACTGGCAGAGGCAGGGGAGGGGCACCTTTGAGACAGCCCCTCGTAAAGAGTTGTGCAAACGATCGTTCGTCATTTCCGCGAGGCTGGCATGCCTGAACGCGTGCCCATGCAAACTAAGACTGGGGGAAGGGAAGAGTTTGAACCGCACTAAACTGACCAATGGTTCGAAATTCTAACAGCCCAGGTCAACCATAGGCTTCACCGCAATCTTGGTCTGCCAGAGAGGTTTGAGTCTATAGACCAAATATGAAACTAAAAGGTTACAGGCAATCTCTTTAATCCCCGCATAAGAAAGGCTGCCCGCCACTCCAATGACGCTGGATCCTCTTTTAACGTTAAATCAGGCAATTTTTGCAGCAGCGTATTGATTGCAATTGCTCCTTCAAGCCTTGCAAGCGGTGCGCCGACACAGTGGTGAATGCCTGTTCCAAATGCAAGATGGCGATTTTTCTCACGCGAAATATTGAACTGGTCAGGGTCAGCAAATTGTTTCTCATCACGATTCGCTGAAGCAAGAGAAACAACAACCCAATCACCTTTTGCAAAAGCACGTCCTTTCCACTCGAGATCCTCTCCAGCCCATCTTGCAGTCGTAACCTCCACAGGACTGTAATAACGCAGCATTTCTTCAACGGCGGTGTGAATGAGCGTTGGATTCGCTTTTAGCTTTTCATATTCGTCCGGGTTTTCGAGTAAAGCAAGGACGCCATTTCCTATTACATTCACCGTTGTTTCATGGCCTGCAATAATTAAAAGAATGATCATCCCAAACAACTCTTCCGCTGACAGCTTGTCGTCTTGCTCTTCTGCTAAAAGCAAAGCGCCGATCAGGTCGTCCTTAGGGGTTTTTCTATGTTCATCAAGTAAAAGGTGTAAGTAGTGCATAAAGGCTTTCATGGCCGGAAGTACCCTCTCCTGGTAATCCTCCAATTGATTCGATCCATTAATGAGGGCATCTGACCATTTTCGAAACTTGTTGCGATCTTCTCGTGGTACACCGAGCATTTCTGAAATGACGATAATGGGAAGGGGGAAGGCATAATCATCGATTAGGTCCATTTCTCCATTCGCTTGAACCTCATGCAAAAGTTCATCTGCAATTTGCTGCACACGCCCTTGCAACTGGCTGATCATTTTTGGTGTAAACGCCTGCTGGACAAGCCTCCGCAATCGCGTATGGTCAGGCGGGTCAGCTGTTAACATATTATAGCCCATTGCGTTTAACTTTCTGACCTCTGGAGGAATGGTTTCTGCATTGCCGACACTGAACACCTTTCGGGAGTCTTTTATAAATCGATTGTCCTTTAATATTTCATGTGCATCCTGATAACCAGATATGAGCCACATGGCTCGACCTTCTGGAGTAACCATTCGATGGACAGGATCCTCTTTTCGTAAATGTTTATAGATGGAATAGGCCTTTTCTTTAAATTCTGAAGTGTAGAAATCCTCTGGTTTTAAGGTGAAGTCAGTAAATCGAATCGACACATACATTCATCCTTTCAGAATGATATTGTAAAATTCGTTTTGGACAGAATGAGGAGAAGGAAGAAACGAAAGCAACCCCCTTATTTTACCATTTGGTGTTCGGAATGTCTTTGCTGAACAAAAATTCAATTATTATGGCTTATAAAAATGAGGAAAACCAACAAATATAAATGTAAAACAGTCCTTTTAGAAAAATGTAAGTGTGACAAAAGTACCTTGTTTTTCCAAATTAGCGGTGCTAGTATCAAGGTTATAAAATATAATTTTAATAAATATAAATTTTAATTAAAATTATATTTTAAAAGAGGAGATGGATACATAAAAAGGGGAGGGAGAAACAATGCAAAAATGGATACGCTGGGTCCTTCGTTCAGCTGTTGCGTTCATTTTGATCGTGCCTTCAGCTGCGTTGGCCAAGTCAAATCCGCCTGCAGCCCTGAGTCATGATACAAATGGTAACTATCAGGTTCTAGAAAAGGCTGCAAAGCCGGAGGCAGTTGGTTTTTCCGCTGAAAAGCTTGAAAAAGTGGATCAGTTAATTGAAAAAGAAGTGGCTGCAGGATTTCCCGGTGCCGCCTTGATCGTCATCAAGGATGGGAAAATTGTTAAAAAGGAAAGCTACGGCTACAAACAAAAATTTGATGGGCATACACCGTTGAGAAAGCCGCTTAAAATGAAGGATGATACGATGTTTGACCTGGCATCAAACACGAAAATGTACGCGACAAATTTTGCCTTGCAGAAATTAGTTGCTGAAGGGAAGCTTGATCTTTATGCACCGGTTCAGCAATATATTCCTGAGTTTAAGGACAAAGAAACCGATGTGATTAAAGGCAAGGATACACTTCGCATTATTGATGTGCTTCATCATACAGCAGGATTTACCCCTGATCCGCAATATCATAATCCGAAGGTTGCCAAAGAATTATATTCACAGGAGCGGGAAAAGACGATTGAGTTTTTATCCGATACTCCGCTTACCTATGAACCAGGCACAAAGAATATTTACAGTGATGTCGATTATATGCTGTTAGGTGCCATTATCGAAGAAATCACAGGACAGCAATTAGATGCTTATGTTGAAAAGGAAATCTATAAGCCGCTTAAATTGAAGCGTACGATGTTTAATCCTCTGCAAAAAGGGTATAAATCTAAGGATTTTGCTGCAACGGAGCTGCTTGGAAATACAAGGGACGGCTTGATTGACTTTCCTAATATACGGACATACACACTTCAAGGGGAAGTCCATGATGAAAAGGCGTTTTACTCAATGGAAGGTGTATCTGGACACGCGGGTCTTTTTTCTACAACAAGTGATACAGCCGTTCTTTTGCAAGTGATGCTAAATGGCGGAGGATATGGTGACCATGCATTTTTCGATCAGGACATCGTTGAAACATTCACTGAACCATCTAAGGTGAACCCTACTTATGGTCTTGGCTGGAGACTAAACCGTAATGACAGCATGGAATGGATGTTTGGTCCGCATGCAAGTGACAGCGCTTACGGACATACAGGCTGGACAGGAACGGTGACCATCATTGATCCTGAATTCAATTTAGGCATAGTCCTGCTTACAAATAAGAAGCATTCACCGCTTGTCAATCCTGAAAGTAATCCAAACCAGTTTATCGGGGATCTTTTTCAAACAGGAAGTTATGGAAGTGTTGTAACGGCCATTTATGAAGCGTTAGAGAAAAATAAGTAAAGTGAGAGGTGGATGTCATTGAATAAAAAGAAGTGGTTATCGGTTGGGCTGGCTGCAGCTTTGGCATTAACAGCTATAACAGGGTGTACATCTGCGAAAACATCTGCGGAAGAAACGGCTGCAACTGATGTGAAATCAATTGTTGAGGAGATGTCGATTGAGGAGAAGGTTGGGCAAATGCTAATGCCGGATTTTCGCAATTGGCAAAAGGCTGGCGAAACCAAGGCAACCGGTTTTACAGAAATGAATGATGAAGTCGGAAGCATCATTGAAAAATATCATTTAGGCGGAGTGATTTTATTCGCCGAAAACGTGGTAAACACCGAGCAAACAGTTAGACTTGTTGATGGTCTGCAAAATGCAAGCAAGGACATTCCATTATTTATCACGATCGATCAGGAGGGCGGCATTGTAACCCGTCTGCAATCAGGCACAAACCTTCCTGGAAACATGGCTGTAGGAGCAACTCGAAATGAAAAATACGCCTACCAGACCGGAAACATTATCGGAAAGGAATTAGCAGCGTTAGGCATAAATGTTAATTTCGGACCGGTTGTTGATGTCAACAATAACTCAGAGAATCCAGTCATTGGTGTCCGCTCCTTCAGCTCAAATCCGGAGCTTGTTTCAAAGCTTGGAATTCAAACGATAAAAGGATTGCAAAACCAAAATATTGCGGCAACAACCAAGCATTTCCCTGGCCATGGCGATACCGCGGTAGATAGTCATTATGGACTTCCGCTTGTTCCATATGAGAAGGAGAGACTTCGTTCAGTTGAACTTGTTCCGTTTCAAAAGGCGATCGATGCTGGTGTCGATATGATGATGACAGCCCATGTTCAATTCCCGGCTTTTGATGACACAACGTATATCAGCAAAAAAGACGGCCAGGAAATTATGGTCCCGGCTACTTTGTCTAAAAAGGTTATCACAGGTCTATTGCGGGAAGAAATGGGCTTTGGTGGCGTCGTCGTAACGGATGCGTTAAATATGAAAGCCATTGCGGATCATTTTGGTCAAGAGGAAGCGGTGGTCTTAGCCTTAAAATCAGGTGTGGATATTGCGCTGATGCCAGCCCAAGTTACCTCTCTGGAAATGGAAGAAAATTTAGCATCTGTATTTGAAGCTGTGAAGGAAGCGATTGAAACAGGGGAAATCCCGCTTGAGCAAGTTAATCAATCGGTTGAGCGAATCCTTGAGCTGAAAATCAAACGAGGGGTTTATAAGCCTGGGCAAGAGTCTGAAGAGGCGCCGCTTAATGAAAAGATTGACAACGCGCTTCAGGTAATTGGAAATAAACAACATTTAAAGCTTGAAGAAAAAATAGCAGAAGATGCAGTAACGCTTATAAAAAATGAAGAGAAAACACTGCCTTTTAAACCGAAAATGGACAGTAACATCTTAGTCCTTGCTCCATTTGCTGATCAGGTTGAAGCCATGACAAGAAGCATTAACGAAATCGCTGGTAAAAAGAAATGGAAGAATGTCAAGATAACAGGCTTGAGCTTTTCAGGGAAAACGTTTGACGATGATGTTCGTTCTCTCATTGATGAAGCAGACTATGTGATTACCGGATCCTATGTCGTGAAAAACGACCCTGCCGTAAATGACGGTGTGATTGATGACAGTGTTCAGGACTCAAGCAAATGGGCAACTGCCTTTCCAAGAGCCGTGATGAAGGATGCCCAGGAAAAGAACAAAAAATTCGTGTTAATGAGCTTAAGAAATCCATACGATGTTGCGAACTTTGAAGAAGCAAAGGCTGTGCTTGCCGTTTACGGATTTAAAGGCTATTCAAATGGGCGTTACGGACAACCAAATATTCCTGCGGGCATCGAAGTCATCTTTGGAGAAGCAAAACCGAAGGGGAAATTACCGGTAGATATCCATTCTGTTAAGAATCCGTCTGAGACTTTATATGAGTTTGGGCATGGCTTACATTTAAATTCTTGCAGACAATTAAACTAGGAGGGAGTGTCACTATGAAAAAACTGCTTTTATTGATGATGATTGGCGTGTTGGTCGTAAGCATGGTCCCCTCTGCAAATGTATCTGCTTTGAAGGAGAAGAAAAAACAAAAGGTCACCCCTGGTATTGAGGTGCTCTTAGGGGATCAGAAGGAATTGTTGAAAGGAAAAAAAGTTGGTTTGATTACAAATCCTACTGGAATTGATTCACAGGTAACAAGCATTGTCGATTTGCTGCATGAGGATCCGGACATTGAATTAACAGCTCTTTACGGACCTGAGCATGGGGTGCGCGGGAGTGCGCAGGCTGGGGAATATGTTGACTTTTACGTCGATGAAAAGACGGGCCTGCCTGTTTACAGCCTGTATGGTCAAACAAGAAAGCCGACACCTGAAATGCTCGAAAACGTTGATGTTCTAGTCTTTGATATTCAGGACGTGGGCACACGTTATTATACGTATATTTACACAATGGCCTATGCGATGGAAGCAGCGAAGGAGAATGATATTCCGTTTATCGTCCTTGACCGGCCAAACCCTCAAGGTGGGCTTACGGTGGATGGGCCTGTACTTGAGCCTGAATTCTCTTCATTTGTGGGCTTGTACCCGATTCCGCTCATGCATGGGATGACCGTGGGCGAGCTGGCCATGCTGTTCAACAAAGAATTTGACATTGGCGCCGATCTAAAGGTTGTAAAAATGAAGGGCTGGAAGCGTTCAATGGATTATGATGAGACTGGGCTGCCATTTGTCTTGCCATCGCCAAACATGCCCACTGTGGCAACAACCTTCGTTTATCCGGCAACAGGCTTAATTGAAGGAACCAATGTTTCAGAAGGAAGGGGAACAACAAAGCCATTTGAATTAATTGGCGCCCCTTATATTAACAGTACAGAGCTTGCTGAAACATTAAATTCATTAGGCTTGCCTGGCGTCACATTCCGAGCAGCCTCCTTTACACCTGCTTTTTCAAAGCATGCGGGCAAACTTAGTCATGGGGTGGAAATCTATGTAACGAACCGTGACACATTTAAGGCTGTGCCGACTGGCTTGCACATCATCAAAACGATCCATGATCTTTACCCTGATGACTTTGAATTTCTTGCAGCAAACAACTTTAGCCGTTTGATCGGGAATGACTGGATAAGAAAGATGATTCAAGAAGGAGCCTCTGTTTCAGACATCGTGAAGAACTACCAAGATGACCTCAAGCGATTTAAAAAGATTCGGGAGCAGTATTTACTGTATAAATAGGGTCAGACCATTGCTTTAAGAATGATAAACGCCATAAACAAAGCTAGATCTCCGGGAAATGAACAGCCTTCTCGAAGATTATAGTGAGAAACAAAAAGGGTTGAATCGATGTTGATTCAGCCCTTTTCTGTTTACAAACATCCAAGATTGCTTTCTTGCCGATTAATGATTCCAAATAATCCCTTTATAGTAAACACTTTTCATCTGAAACTCTCCTTCGTTACCAATCGCGTCCATGATCAGCTTTAGCTGGTTAACAGCATCGACAATTCCGTTTGCATTGAAGATAAGATCACGTTGCCAATCACTGGTTTCCAATGTGAATACATATTGTTTCAAAGCTAAACACCCCTTTTATGAACTCGGTATACCAATGATTTTAAGAGAAGTCTTCAAGGTAATCCATTAGGTTGTTCGTATTGTTTACATGTTATTTATGGCTATGTTAAATCATTAGGGAGAAAATCTAACGAAGTTGTTGTATCAAGTTTTAAAGCCTACTATGATTAGGATTGTAAATACTATTCTCCATCCTCTCGTATAACCTTAATAATCGGATTAAGGGTCTCTACAGAAACCGTAAATTTCTGGCTACGAGGAAAATATGCTCTTTTGCGTATTTTCTTCGTGGTTTTTTTATCCAATAAAAGTTGACGAAAGTGATTGAAATGGGATGACCCTCAGAAAGAGGAATTGGCATCAGTTAAGAGGAATTTAGAAAAGAAAGACATCATATAATGTTCAACTGCCTGATTTGTCATGGCCATTGAATTTACGATCTCATCTCCGCAATTTTTCAATGAGCAAGGAGATGCCCATGTCTATTTTGGCGGCAAGGTTATTGCGTGATAGGGGGATACGTTATGAATCTACTTATTAAAAATGCAGAAATTGTGACGATGAATAAAGATGAAGAAATCATGATAGGCGATCTTCACATCGTTGACGATATCATTATGAACATTGGTCCTAACCTAGAGGTTCTGCAACCAGATAAAATCATCGATGCAAAAGGAAAGACAGTTATCCCTGGCTTTGTCCAAACTCATATCCATCTATGCCAAACGGTCTTCCGCGGACAAGGTGATGACCTGGAATTAATGGACTGGCTAAAAAAGAGAATTTGGCCGTTAGAGGCTGCACATGATGAGGAGTCGATCTATTATTCCGCTATGCTGGGGATTGGGGAGCTTATCCAAAGCGGAACGACAACGATTGTTGATATGGAGACCGTTCATCATACGGAATATGCTTTTAAAGCAATTGCAGAAAGCGGAATTAGAGCCTTATCTGGGAAAGTAATGATGGATAAGGGTGATGAAGTGCCTCTTCCATTACAGGAAAAAACGGAAATCTCTATTAAAGAAAGTGTCGACCTCTTGGAAAAATGGCACAACTATGATAATGGCCGAATTAAATATGCGTTTTCCCCTAGATTTGTCGTGTCTTGTACGGAAAAGCTGCTTAAAGAAGTCCGGTCTCTATCAGAATATTATCATGTAATGGTTCATACACATGCTTCAGAAAACCTTGGGGAGATTGACATTGTTCAAAAGGAAACCGGAATGAGGAATATTGTGTATTTAGATCATTTAGGACTGGCGAATCCCCAACTTATTCTTGCTCATTGTATATGGTTAGATGACGAAGAAAAGAAAATCATTCGTGAAAGAGGTGTTCATGTTAGTCATTGTCCCGGCTCCAACTTGAAGTTAGCATCTGGTATAGCAGAAACTCCATATATGTTAACGGAACAAGTTTCATTGAGCCTGGGTGCTGACGGAGCACCATGTAATAACAACCTAGACATGTTTAATGAAATGAGGTTAGCAGCACTTATACAAAAACCGGTCCACGGACCGACTGCAATGGATGCACATACAGTTTTTAAAATGGCAACGATCGGCGGGGCAAAAGCTGTCGGCATGGAAAAGGAAATTGGCAGCATTGAGATTGGAAAAAAGGCTGACTTAGCGATATTAAATTTGAATCAATTTCATACATATCCCTCGTACGGCGTAAATCCAATTTCAAGAATTGTCTACTCTGCAACTCGTGCCGATGTGGAAACAACGATTATTAATGGTGAAATTGTGATGGAAAACGGTCACTTAAAGACGATTAATAAGAGAATGGTGTTACATGAGGCAAATCATAGTATCAAGAGATTGTTACAGAGAGCAAAACTGAAATAGATGATCAAGTGAAAAAATTTTGTTGAATATTTCATAAAGGAATATCCCATATAAGGGGAGTATATATCTAGTAACGAACTAGGAAAAAAGCAATGCTAACTTTTGGCTGCCTGGACTTATGCTTGGCAGCCGAGTGAATGTGTGTCCTTATTTTATAAACCAAGGGGTGCGGGTCTTGGAAAAAGTGATCAATGTTAGAAGCTTAGACGCCAAAAAGGACTATTTAAAAAAATATGGCTTGACACGATTTATTGAATTCTATTTTCAGCACTATCATGGATATCCATGTTCCTTTGACAATCCTCAGACATTATCAGAGAAAATTCAATGGCTGAAGCTTCATGGGAAGTTAGAACGATTTGCCCGTTATGTTGACAAGTTTGAGGTAAGAGAATTCATCAAACATTCAGTTGGAAGCGAACATGTCATCCCTCTCTTGGGCCTTTATTCCGGCTTTGGGGGAATTAACTTTGACAGCCTGCCAGAGAAATTTGTGTTGAAGGCCACACATGGTTCAGGGTGGAACGAGGTTGTTTTAAATAAACGGGAGCTCGATTTAGCGGCATTGCAGCAAAAATGCGACAATTGGCTTACGACAAATTTCTACGACGTAAGCGGTGAGCCGAATTATCGTCCGCTTAAAGGGAGAATCATCATCGAAACCTATATTGGTGAAGAAGGCCGAGACTTAAAAGATTACAAGTTTTTTTGCTTTCATGGTGAGCCATTATTTATCCAGGTGGATAGCGAGAGGTTTGGAGGGCATAAAAGGGATCTGTTTACAACCGATTGGGAACCATTAGCCGTTCAAATGCTCTATCCACCATCAGAGGAACCACTTGAGAAGCCTTTGCTGCTAAATGAGATGACGGCTATTGCTAAAACGCTCTCAAAAGATTTTCCGCTAGTACGGGTGGATTTATACCAAACCTCTAACCGAATCTACTTTGGAGAACTGACCTTTACACCAGGAAGCGGATTTATCGCTTACGATCCAAAGGAATATGATTTTTACTATGGAGGGCAATTGGATCTATCCAGGTATTGATCGGTGAATACTAGAAAAAATGAAAAAGTTGCAAAATTAGTAATGGAAGTTGCAAAATTCCGCTCCAAAGTTGCAAAATACCTAGTGAGCGGGACTATATTTTCTTTTAATCTATGCAGGATTTTAAGAAGAAAACAACGAATGAAGGTAGGAAATCCAGATTGGAGGGATGAGATGATCATTAAGAAACGCGAAATCCCTCTTTCGGTCCAAAAATTGAAAGCATTGCTTCGCCGCACACCTCCAAATCATTCAAAATATCATATTATGAAAGAAAATCTATCAAAAGGCTCGCAGGCTATAAAGGAGAAACTTATCTTGACTATCCATTAAGCTTTCTTTCTGAAAAAGATACGTACATTCTCCATGATCTTCGTCTTAAGGATTCCGCAAATTATTTTCAGCTTGATTCACTGATCAAAAATATATTCTCATATTAGAGGTGAAACATATCGCAGGTGCGATATGTTTTGATCAGGTCTTTCATCAGCTCATTCGAACACTTGATGGAAATGAGACCGTTCTGGAAAATCCAATGATTCAGATTAGCCGCCAAGAGATGCAGCTTGAAAAATGGCTAAGAAATAATCGGTTTCCGAACGTACCAATTCTATCCCTCGTCGTTTTTAGCCATCCAAAGGCCCTTCTTCGCACATCTCCTGAAGACCAAGATCTAGGTCAGAAAATCATCCACCGTCATTTACTTCCGACAAAATTCCTTCAATTTGAAAAACAATATCCAGAAGAGCGTTTAACGAAAAAAGACATTAAAATGATGATTAAATGTATAAGAGATCAAGATACTCCTCTTGATCAGCCAGTTCTCGAGCAATATGAGATTCACTATGATGAATTACAGAAAGGGATCTTTTGTCCTTCTTGTGAACACTGTCCAATGGTGAGAGAATACGGAAAATGGCATTGTAAACATTGCAGCCATCAAGGAAAGAATTTTCATCTTGATGCATTGAGAGACTACTATTATCTTTTCGGCTCTGAAATAACGAACAAAATGGCAAGAGATTTTTTACAAATTTCTTCCCCTTATTTAGCTTCAAGATTGCTTCATTCCATGAACTTGAAATCAATTGGTGTGACTAAGGATAAAATCTATTATTTATCGTTTGAGAAAAATCTATGGAAATAACCAGGAAAGGGCATGATGTAGATTTAAAACAACTATCATTTATAAAAGTTTAATCAATATCCTGTATTCATTTTCTTTAAAATTCTATTCGTGTTAATCCTAAGGGCCATATAATTAAAGAAAATTTATAAATAGAAGAATCGATATTAAAAACTTTTACTAAGTGTGTAATTTTTGAGCCTTCTTTCTCAAGAAGAGCTTGAATATTAAGTTATTAACTACTGGTTGTGCTGATAATAAACCAAATATAGTTACATTGCTAAAGGAACTACCTTTTTGTTAAGGTGTTCCTTTTTTACATCTGTTTTTTAGATTTACTCCTCAACATGTAAGGTAAAGGTAAACAAAAACAACTAAAATTATTAAAAAATAATGAATCTCGAGACATGCTAAAATATACCTCTTATGGATAAATATCGGGCTAAAAATGTCATTGAAATAGGAATAATGTCATAATTGTACCTAATCTGTAATATTATTCATCAAACTAATAGAAATGTAACTGAATCGTTCGGTAAAACAAGTCATTGCCTATGCTAGAGTAATATCATACGGAGGTAACACCTATGAATATTACATATATGAAAACATTAGTTGTAGTTTGTGTAGTTACATTTTTATTTATCGTTTTAAAAGATAGTAAGGCCGAGGCTTTTAACCAAATCAGAGAAGATAGTCCTTGGATAATTGAACAACAATATAGTTTATCTACTGATGACTTAAACCATGTAAATAATCTTCATAACTATTGGATTAATATAAAAAAAATGATGGAAATGCCAGATGAAACGGAAGTATTAGCAGCGCAAACATCAAACCCTGTAATAGAAATGCCAGATGAAATGGAAGTATTAACAGCACAATCATCAAAAACTGGAGTGAAAATGCCAGATAAAATGGAAGTATTAGCAGCGCAACCATCAAACCCTGTAATGGAAGTGCAAGATGAAACGGAAGTATTAGCAGCGCAACCATCAAACCCTGTAATGGAAGTGCAAGATAAAACGGAAGTATTAACAGCGCAACCATCAAACCCTGTAATGGAAGTGCAAGATAAAATAGAAGTAATAGCAAAACAAACATCAAAATCTGAAAATGAAAAGAAAGAACCAGAACAAAAGCAACCAGCAGTTACCCTTTCAAATGAAGAGAAAGACTTATTTGCCCGCTTAGTGGAAGCTGAAGCAAAAGGTGAATCATATGAGGGGAAAGTAGCAGTTGCGATTGTTGTATTGAATCGAGTTGAATCTCCTAACTTCCCAAATACAGTTACAGAAGTTATTAATCAAGTAGTAGGGGGTACCTATGCCTTTTCTCCTGTTCAGAATGGAGAGATTAGTAAGCCAGCATCTGCTGAGTCAAGACGGGCAGTAGATGATGCACTAACGAGCAAAGATCATTTAAATAATTCTATTTATTTTTATAACCCAGACATTGCAACTGATAATTGGATTCGCACTCGTGACATAGTAAAGACAATTGGTCATCATGTATTCGCAAAATAATGAATAAATAGCCGTTGAAACTTTACTGGTGGGGTTTTTGTATTTATATTCGCGTTTTGTTGGAGCAACTCCAATAAAGATTATAACTCATCTTCCATAATCATTTACCCGAATTAAAATCATGCAGTCTGAGAAATTCCAGCCTATGTCCTATTTAAGCGTATCTTTGAGGTACCCAACATTAGAAAAGCCGATGATTCCTTAACATAGGAAAAATCGGCTTTTCTCATTCAAAAGTTATCTTAGCGTGGTTTTATCAACTTGGTGGATGCACAATAAATTTCTCCCTAATGCTTCACAGATCCTTCAGTAAGACCCGCTATAAAATGCTTACTGAAAAGCAAAAATACGATTAATATTGGGATCGTGGCCATGAATGTGCCGGCTAAGATCATCGAAAAATCTTGAAAGTAAGCGCTGTTCAGTGTTCTGAGCGCGATTTGGATCGTATGAACGCTCCGGTCTTTTAATACAACCAATGGCCACAGGAAGTCATTCCAAACATTCATAAAGGTGATTAACCCTAATGTTGCAATTGCAGGGCGTATAGCGGGAACCGTTATATTCCAGAATAAACGGAAATTCGAGCATCCGTCGATTCTTCCTGCATCAAGCAATTCATCAGGAATCGTCGATGATATGTATTGCCTCATCCAGAAAACACCGAATGCATTAACCATCCCCGGAACGATAACGGCGTTTAAGGAGTTAATCCAGCCTAATTTACTGACAATCATATAGGATGGAATAAGCCCTAATTGAGTAGGGACCATCATTGTCGCTATAACAAAGATAAACAGGTAGTTTCGACCCTTAAAATGCAATTTCGCAAAAGCGAATCCTGCAAGCGAGCAAAAGAATAGCACCGAAACCGTAATCGCAGTTGAAGTAATAACTGAATTGAATATGGCAGCTAAGAAGTCAATATTATTAAAGACTTTTGCTGCATTTTCAAAAAAATCAGCACCAGGGATCATCTTTGGCGGAAAGCTATTAACTGCAGAAGTTTGGTTTGAGCCTATAACAAACATCCAATAAAACGGAAATATAGATAAAGCGGTAATGATGATTAAGAAACCATAGGTTATTTGTCTGCCAATCGAAAATTTTGATACACCAACCTCTTTCATAGCTTCTTTTCCTCCTAGTCTGCAGATTTTATTCTGTTTGTTAAGAATAAATTAAATAAAGAGAACAGGACGATAATTAAGAACAACACCCATGCGATCGATGATGCATACCCAAATGAATCCCTGACAAAGGCCTCTTCATAAAGGTAAAGAGTAATCGTCAGCCCTTGCTCCATAGCACCGCCGCCCAATCCAGAAAACATTAGTGGTTCTGCAAAAATTTGCAAACCGCCAATGGTTGATAAGATAACGGTAAAGATGATCATTGGCCGGATCATTGGGATCGTTATATGAAAGAATTGCTGTGTTTTGCTTGCTCCGTCAATCGTTGCTGCTTCATATAAATCCTTTGAGATACTTTGCAGAGCCGCCAAATAGATGATGGCATTATAGCCTGTCCATCTCCACATTACCATTGAAGCAATCGCAAGATGAGTAGCAAGTGTTGATCCTTTCCAATTGATCGGTTCTATTCCTATTAAGGAGAGCAAGTAGTTGAGAATGCCATATTGCTCACCAAAAATCGAAGAAAAGATAATGGCTACCGCAACAATGGAAGTAATGTTAGGCAAAAAGATGGAAAGCCGGAAAAATTCTTTTCCTTTTAAAAATGCTTGGTTTAAAATAAACGCCAGCACTAACGCTAAAAATAATTGAGGCAATGTCGAAAGGATCCAAATACTAAACGTATTTCGAATGGAAATCCAAAAAACCGGATCGGAAAATAAAACAGCATAGTTATCGATTCCGATAAACTCTTTACCGCCAAGGATATTCCAATCATGAAATGAAATAAAGGCAGTATATATGAGAGGGAAAACCCCAAAAACTCCAAATAGAATAAAAAACGGGGAAATATAAAGATAACCGGATATATGATCCTTTGTTCGCTGGGATAATTGCCCTCTGCTCTTTTTCTGGTGAGCGATTTGTTTTCGATTCTTGTCCAAATCAATGTTGACACTCATACTATCCTCCACCCTTTCTTCAATGAAAAATTCTGTGAATAATAGAATTAATTGTCGAGCTCTTCATACCTCTTCAGCTTATCCATCGCTCGTTCCCAGCTTTCTTCAGGATGCTGAAGCCCATCTTCAACCCTTACAACGGCATCTGTCATGATTTTCTCAATATTAATTGAATTTTTGCCCTCGATAACCGGTTTTACTCTTTCGGCAGCTTCAGCATAGATTTTACCTACAGGAGCGCCGTTAAAGTAATCATCAGTGAAATTTTGAAGAGCTTCAGATTCATAGGTTTCAGGGGTAGAAGGAAAGTTTCCTTTTTCTTCAAACGTGACCTGCTGCTGCTCCGGTGAGAGCAACCACTTAATTAACTTATACGCTTCTTCAGGATTATCGGATTGTTTGGGGATCGTGAGAAATGATCCTCCTTGATTTCCTGAACCTTCTGGTATTTGGGTTAGATCCCATTTCCCCTCAGCATCTGGTGCATTTGCTTTCACAGACACCATCTGCCATGCAGGCATCATGACTGTTGCAAAGTCGCCGTTCGTCAAACCTGTGCCCCATTCCGTAGACCCGCCATCGAAACTTGCTGAAAGATCCCTTTCAATGAGTTGCATAGTGTAGTCATACGCTTTTTTAAGTTGGGGATTTTTGCTGACAATGACTTGTCCATTTTCATTGTAATACTTTTCTTTGCCCTGGCCTTCAATGACAGAATACAACGCACTTGCATTATCAATCATTGATTTGCCTGTCTTTTCTTTAATTTGTTCACCTATCTCAAGGTAGTCATCCCACGTTTGAATCAGCTGCGCTACCTCTTCTCTATCAGTAGGCAATCCTGCTTCCTCAAACACATCCGTTCGATAAGCCATCGCTTGCGGCCCAATGTCTGTCGGCAGGCCGATCACTGCTTCACCGTCCGGCGTCATTGCTTGCTTCCATTTCCAATCGAAATAATCGCCGCTTACTTCATCGGCCTTAAAATCTAGTAAGTTATAAAAATGTTCCGGATAATCCAAATACTTCGCAATCCCTTTTACTTCAATTGCCGCGACATCCGGTGCTCCGCTTCCTGCAGCCAATGCAGTTGTTAAATTATTGTGCACGTCATTAAATTCAGCAAGTTGAATCTCTATTTCAATCCCATTTTCTTTTGCATATTGCTGAATTTGATCTTCAATTCCCATTCCAGGCCATAACCAAATAGTCAGTTTATTGTCTGATGATTCCCCGCTCGAACTTTGAGAACAACCAGAAGACCAGACTATTACGGTAAAACAAACGATGACCAGGAAAAACTTTGGCCAAACCACTTTTCTGCCCATTGATTTACCCCCTTAGATAGTAAGTATACTCAACAAACTAAGTCAATTTTCATTCTATTCAGAATGTAAGCGTTTGTCAAATGTTTTGTAAGGGTTTTCATGGATGTTTATCAAAAAATAGGAAATTGTAAGCAGCATCCAGATGGGCGAATTCTACCATATATAAAAGACACGTATACGATTACTCTCAGATACTTTATTAACCTACTGAATTATTATACAATTAAAGTATACTTCCATTTCTACATCAGAAATAGCAAGTAGATAAATGGAGAAAATTGAAAAGAATAAAGGTGGTTTTCAAGTGGACGGCAGTGCATTTATACTTAATCTTTTAGAAATCCTTCTCATCAATATTGTTTTAAGTGGAGATAACGCAGTTGTCATTGCGTTAGCTTGTCGTAATTTACCGGAACAATATAAAAAGAAAGCAGTGTTTTTCGGTACTTTTGGAGCTATTGCGTTAAGGGTAGTTTTAACATTTGCGGCTGTCTATTTATTGATGATTCCATACTTAAATTTTATAGGCGGATTATTGCTGCTGTGGATTGCAGTAAAGCTATTAAAAGGTGAAGAAGAGGGAGACATAACAGCGAACTCAAATCTTATGGGAGCTATTAAAACGATTATTATTGCGGATTTGGTCATGAGTTTGGATAACGTTGTTGCTGTAGCAGGTGCAGCGAACGGAAACATTTTGTTGATTATACTTGGTTTAGTTATCAGCATTCCATTAATTATTTGGGGAAGCCAGCTCTTAATGGCAATTATGGAGAAATTCCCTATTATTATTATAATTGGAGCCGGATTATTAGGTTATACTGCTGGTGAAATGATATTAAAAGATAAGGCTGTCGGACATGTCCTGGAGGGAATCAATCACAGCCTTCACCTTGCGATCCCGATTATCCTAGCTATTTTAGTTATTCTAATTGGTAAATTTAGCGAACATTTAGCAAAAGCCAAGGGGACTGTCGGCGCGCGATAAGATGCAAAATGAAATGAAAGCTATTTTTGGAGGCTGAGAAATCGAAAAGGTTACTTAGCCTCCTTTTTTTGTTTTTTAACTTTTCATTTTGGGTTCTTTGTACTGACTTTAATAATGAGCACTCTATAATCAACATAATATTTCTGTTGCTGAACTTTTCTTACTATTTCCGCTGCAAAACATTGACTTTTTATAAAAATCTACATAAAATGGAATTAGATATTTAGACATTTATCTAAATATCTAACTTAATCCTCACATAAGAATCATGATTAGAGGTGACAAAATGTCTCTTAATGAAGCTTTCAAAGCATTATCCGATCCAACTCGAAGACAAATCTTAACATTGTTGAAGGAAGACGAACTAACCGCTGGAGAAATAGCCTCTCATTTTAGTATGCAAAAGCCAAGTGTTTCCCATCATCTGAAAATATTAAAGCATGCTTCATTAATTGAGGATGAAAGAAGGGGACAGCATATTTATTATTCATTAAATACAACGGTTTTTCATGAATTAATGAGCTGGTATTTCAATTTTATTGATAAGGAGGAGAAATAATGAAAAGGTATTTACTCAGTTTTCTTCTTATTGCCGTAAGTTTTGTAATAGGTGTAATTGCCCTCCCTTATTTGCCAGATCAAGTGGCTATGCATTGGAATATTAACGGGGAGGCCGATCAGTTTTGGAACAAATCATACGCAGTCTTCTTTGGTCCGCTTTTAATGATTGTTCTGTTTGCTTTGCTTACCTTAATGCCGAAGATTGATCCTAAAAAAGAGAACTATAAAAAATTTTCAGGTACCTACAATATTTTTGTGAATTTGTTCATCGTATTCTTTTTTGTCATTCATCTCGTAACGATAGGCTATAACTTAGGTTTGGCCATTGATATTTCATTCGCGATCCTCATAGCAATCGGGTTTCTCTATATCATTCTGGGGAATTACATGCCTCGTATTAAACATAATTATTTTGCAGGGATTCGTACACCATGGACATTGGCAAATGAAAAAACATGGACAAAAACACATCAATTAGGTGGAAAGGTGTTTGTCCTTGGTGGAATATGTATGATATTCATTTCATTTTTACCCGGACTTTATAAATTTATTAGTTTAATGGTTATACTTGTCACTTCGCTCTTAATTTTAACGATCTCATCTTATATTTTTTACAATAGGTATAAATAGTCCGAAAATATTGCCGAACTGAGGAACAAAAGTATGAATGAGGACGCCTTTTAGGTGTCCTTTAAATGGAGTATTGAGCATACAAATAATCGAAACTATCTAATAGATGTTAAACAAGGAAACAATGTTCGATTATTAAAACAGCCTGTATTCTTTCTATGTAGAGGGAGGATCTAATCATTTGAGATGGTTCTTTGCAATTCTCTTTATTTTAATTGGGGCTTTTTTATTTTCCTTAACCATTGATGATTTGGGAAATATAGGACATATCATAATGAAAATGATAGGATTAGGATGTTTTTTATTTGCTGGTCTTATTGTTAGAAAAAAGAATAACAAGAATCATCTTAAACTTTAAGACGCGTTTCTTTAGGAACGCGTCTACTAAAAAACATAATAAGATGAAATACCGCAATCAATCAACGATAAGAAATGGACAAAAGCCAAACCCTTAGTATTACCGGGTTTGGCTCTTTGGTGTACTTTTGATAGTTGGCAGTATGTAAACGAATATTGTAAAGTATCCATTCAATTTTTGGGTACTTGTTGATTGAACGGTCAAGGTTAATGAAAAAAGGAATAATCAAACCTTTATTGAATGTGAACAAACATCGAGTTTAAAAGAAGGAAGGCTGTGAGGATTGAATGTTTGATGAAAAAAAAGAAAGTTCAATTTTAGGTACAGTCATAGCGGTTAGTTTAAGTCAGGTGCATACGTTTAGTAAAGAGAATCAAGAGAATATAAAGTTAGTGAAGGGTTTAGGGGTTGAAGGTGATGCACATTTTGGTTCAACGGTTAAACATCGCTCGAGAGTGGCACAAAATCCAAATCAACCGAACCTAAGGCAAGTGCATTTAATTCAAAATGAGTTATTCGAAGAGTTAGCAGACCGTTTTAACATTAAACCTGGACAATTGGGGGAAAATATTACAACTGTCGGGATAAATCTTCTTGAATTACCTACTGACACGATCTTATGTATAGGTGTGTCTGCAATTATTAAGGTAACAGGCTTACGTAATCCTTGTGCTCAAATTGATCATTTTAAACCTGGTCTATTAAAGGCCGTTTTGGATAGGGATTCAGACGGAAATCTAATAAGAAAAGCAGGAATAATGGGAGTCATATTACAGAGTGGAGAAGTGAAACCAGGTGATACCATCCGTGTTGAATTGCCTCCCAAACCATTTAAAAAGCTTGAACGCGTTTGAACTAGCCTGTGCATATTTGTACCTTAGTTATAATAATCTTGTTTGTGAAAAAATATATTGAAACTATACTTGCGATTGTAAAAAAAGGAGTTATCACTTTTGGATTACAGTTATGAGAATAATCACAGTTAGACTAGACAGGCAAGATTTGATAGTGAAAAGTAGAAGAAAGCTTAAATGATTTTGTACAGTAAGGAATACTTGACTTATCGAAATAAATAAATTAAAATAACATTAAGCGAACAAATGTTTGGTTGATGTTCTATATTTTTCTACTGAACCTTCTTATCATTCCCCTGATGAGAAGGTTCTTTTTTTATGTGCTTCGAAAAAATACGGTCATGTCAATGGCGGTGAGGGGGTATAGGTTTTGTAAGTTTTATGTTTGACTAATTTTGACTAACAGGTTCGGTTTACCTTTATTTTTGCCTATTGTTGAACCATAAGAATAAGCACCCAATAAGGGTGCATAAAAAATAATTAATCTTCGTCCTCTTCTTCATCATCGTCAAATGTCTCAGGTTCAGAAGTAATTGTAATAGTTCTTGTATCAATTCTTACTTTGAAGGCTGCTTCCCAAGTCGCATGTTTGAAATCCACTTCAGTGTTATCGATAGTAAAATTTAGAATGATCGAGTTATCTGGGTCAACTACTACATAACTCTTTTTATTTGAATAAAGCTTATAAGATGGATGTGCAATAAGAGTCCAACTAGTAGCTAATTCATGTTTCACTGTTTCCACAATAATCCCCCCGCTTTCATCTACATATGCTTAATTCGACAATGTAGGGAATTTATCCTCTTTTACTGATCCTTATCAACATTAACTAAATTCTACTATTAATCATTCAAATCATAATGGTACACCTTCACTGGGGCGGATTATTGAACGAACGAAGAAGATTAGTTAAAGAAGGAATTATACATTATTAAGAGAATACATCCTGATGATAAAAAATTTAATAAGGAAAGAAGATCTTATGGAGATGAATAATCGTATTTCTGCTATTTTAAAAAATAACTATGGAATTGAAGCAACTTCAATAGAACAGCGTCCAGGGGGATGGTCGGCTTTAGCTTTTTTCGTAGAAGATATAAGGGGAAAGTATTTTTTAAAAGTGTATAACAAAAAAAAGCCTTCCATCTCTCCGTGGATTAATGCAATCGACAGATATACCCCTTTAGTAAAATGGTTGCATAACCATACTGATTTACAAAAGCATCTCGTCAATACAATCTATACGAGTTCACAAAGTAGTAAATGTGAAGACGAACAGTACGTGTATTTGCTTTCAGAGCATTTAGAAGGAACTACAATTGGTGAGAAGCAGCTAAGTTCAAATCAGGTAAATGAACTGGCTAAGATTCTGGGAATACTTCATAAAAGCACTTCAAATATCCCTAATGAATTAAAAAAGCAACAAGTAAAGGAAAGTTTTGATATTGATTTCTGCGAATACCTATCTTCTTTTATTCATAACGATTTGTCTAAAACAAACGATATCGTTTTAGACATTGTAAAGCCTTATACTGGCACTTTATTAGAAAAGATTAAGAGGATGAGGTATTTATCAAATACTTTGAAAAGCAAATCTCAACAGTTTGTTTTGTCTCACGCCGATGCTCATAATTGGAATCTTATGCAGGGGCAAAACCTTATGCTTATTGATTGGGAATGTGTAAAACTTGCTCCGCAAGAACAAGACCTAATCCTTATCATAACAGAGCCATATGCCGGACAATTCTTATATGAATATAGGAAATTTATGAATTATGAGACTCCTGATTTTGATGCCTTTGAATTTTATTTCTTAAAGAGAAAACTTGAAGATATCTGGGAGTGGATTAAGGACTTACGTTTTGAAGGTCTTGTAAAATCAGAAGAAGTAACACTCGAGCTTCTAAAGTTGACCCTTGATGCCTGTACAAGAACTGAGAAGTTTCGGTCGGAAATTCAAAAAGTTTTTAATTAATAGGCAAGATAGGATATGTTTGTTCAACTAACAGGTGCGATGCTTCAATAAGGAAGGATCGCTTTTTCTTATTTTAGTAACGTTGCAGGTGTGCGGCCGAGCATAGGTCGTGTCATATAGCGGGTGGGATTCCCGTCGAGTAAGAACTAGCCATTCGCTCGTAGCGAGTCTTGGAGGACTATAGGTAACTCTAGTCTTTAAGCGTAGACAGTTAGGTGGAGCAGCCGTCAAGGCTGAGAATCTCATGGAGTGAAAGTCTCCTGTCATCAATTGGCCGAATTCGGATGACTAGCATATCCAATGCGTGGGGAGGTAACAAACTACGTTCTGCTTGGAAGTAAAAGTCACGGCGGCCTATTCTACACTGAGAGAATAAGGTCGGAACAGTCTGTGTGGCGAGCAAACCTAGAGGCCAGAAGGAATTAACGAATACTGCAGTCCCGAAATCTACGCCCCTCCAAGAAACTGTTTCGAGGGATGATTTGCTTAGCGTCGACCTTTATCTAACGGGGGAAGACCGATTCCTTACGGGAAGAAACGGTCAAAAGCACCGTAAGGGCAGCCGGGGCACGGGTTCTAGCATCTAGGGAAAGATTCTCAGAGATAACGACGGGAAGGTCCTACTTCAAATTTGAATGGTACAAACCAATAAAGACCTATCATATAAGAGGCTAATAGAAATTGGTAGGAAGATTTAGGACTGGCGCATGAGGTCGTAGTAGCAACGAGAGAAGGGTAATGCCTTCTTAAGTGTAAGGAAATTACACTTCTATTAAGGTAACACCTATGATGGAGCGAAGGACCTCTGGGCACTTGGAATGTTTAAGCATAATAGACTCTGAGCTATTAAGTATGTTTAAACTAGCTTACAAGTAAACTTACAAATGATGGGGGAATATGTGTACCGACATTTAATCCTGCGGTTGTATGGGAAGACCTGTAGGTGATTAACCAAGGTCAGAACCGGACTCGGGAAATCCGACCGTCCGGGATCGTAGGGGGGCTACAGGAAACGTGATTTTATCATATGCGCGCGCCTGTTTTCTACCCGACGGCGGGCCGAAAGCCAAATGGCTGAAGGGATTGAGCTCCATAAACGTTAGTAAACCGAGAGGGCTGATGCCTTACCTGCGTGCAGAAAGCAACATTTTATCCTTCGTCAAAGGCTAGAAGGATGAAACCTCTCTGGAGTCAGAGACCTTGGGACGTTACACATTGATATGATACGGCAACTCGGGAGACCCTACCGGTCTTTTCTACTTTATAGAAGAGTATGGTCTACAAGCGATAATAAGCAAGGAAACCAAATGCCGATGTAGGGAGTCGGATAGCAGCGTAGTACCAATGAAGTTGGGTAATGCCGATGGAGGAAAGGCTAGCTACCAGTTATCACCCTTACTAGGGACACATTTACTACACACAGAGGTAGGGATAATAAATGGAAACAAAACTACTAAGGATAGCAGAATTAGCAAAATCTGATACTAAATTGAAATTCACATCACTTGCACACTTATTAAATGAGCAAACGCTAACACAGTGTCATCATGAACTACCTAATAAAAAGGCGACTGGTGTTAATGGAACGACTAAAGAACAATACAGCGAAAACATGGAAGAAAACATAAAGGATTTAGTAAGTAGGCTTAAAAGCAAAAGTTATCGACCTGTTCCAGTAAGAAGAATGTATATCCCAAAACTCAATTCAAACAAGAAAAGACCTTTGGGGATACCGGAACATGAAGATAAAATTGTTCAAAAAGGCATTACAAAGATACTAAATACCATCTATGAAAATGACTTTCTTGATTGCTCCTTTGGATTCCGTCCAAATCGTAATTGCCACGATGCTTTGAAAATACTGAATTATTACATTGAAAAGAAGTCAGTAAATTATATAGTAGATGTAGATATCAAAGGATTCTTCGACAACGTTGACCACACATGGATGATGGAGTTCTTAAAACTACGAATCTCTGACCCTAACCTACTAAGAATAATTGGTAGGTTTCTTAAAGGTGGATATATGGAGAAAGGTAAGAAATACAAAACAGACAACGGCACACCGCAAGGGAGACCTCCGAAAAAGGCACGTTTAAATGTGTTCTTTAGGTGATTTTTACATTTTCCGGGTGTTTATAAGGGATATTCTATGTTAAAAGGGGTAAATTCAAGAGATAAATGAGGGTTTTCTCCTTTTTATTCCTATGATTCTTGTAAAAGGGCAGACTTCTCCCGTTGTCGTTTTTGAGTAATTAATTTACTCATACGTTTTACATTACAAGCTATTGTTGATAGAAGAGAGTGAATGGATGTTCTTTCTAACCCTCTGTAACGGCTGCGACGTAAACTATGATTTCTTACTTTATCTGCATGTCGACGCTCAATTAACCATCTATTTTTACTCGCCTTTTTATAATCATTTGTTTGATAGTGCTCACGTCCTCGTGCTAAATCAAAGTAATAGTTACTAATATACACGTGTCTT
>NZ_LATZ01000004.1 GCF_000981385.1 Bacillus sp. SA1-12 | reverse complement strand
ACGCTGCTTGTGCTTTTCGAGATAGCCTTCCGGATCCATCTGAAAAGCTCGCAACTTTTTTAGGTATTCTACCTCTAAACGCAGAAGTTCGTTTTCTCTCTCCAATTTTTGTTCGTACGTCATTTCTTTTTCTTCTGCAACTTTTTTATTTCTTTTGTTCTTATTAAGATCAGACATGGATGGCCGTCCTTTCGGTCTATCCAGGGCCTCAGGACCACCCTCCAAAAAAGCTTTCTTCCAAGAAGCTACCATAGAAGGGTTGGTTAGTCCAAATTGAAGGGCTGTATCAGTCTCTGAAGAACCTGTTCTTTTCATAAAGCTTAATACATCTAGCTTAAATTGAACAGAATAAGTTTCCTTGTTCTTCTTTCTCATTAACCCTTTCTCCCCAAATTTAAGCTTTTACCCATCTCAAAATACGTGTGGAGTCTTTCATATTATACTTTTGTGCTAATAATCTATATCCCAATTTACCTTCTAAATACTCTTTTACAAGCTTCAACTTAAATTCTTCACTATATTTAGCCACTAAAAAACACCCCAATAATTAGATTTCACTCTAACTTTTGGGGTGCAGTCCAGGAAAGCTGCTTTATTAATTGGAATCATTCTTCTATATAAAAGTCTGCATTATGATTAACAGGTAACCTGCCAAATCTAAAATGTAATATTACGAAACTTATTTGGAGGAAGACCATTTGCTTTTTTAAAAGAATTTATAAAATGTGTTTCGCTATGAAATCCACAGGTAAATGCAATACTTTTTATTGAATAATCGGTATTATGCAATAAATGTTTGGCGTGATTTAATCGGTGCCGAATTAAATATTGAATAGGTGTTAAATTAGTTGATTTTTTAAATAGTCTTAGAAAGTAATATGGACTTAAATTGACATGTGATGAAATTTCCTCCAAAGTGAGTTCATGACTAAAATTGACTTCAATAAAAGAAATGGCTTTAGTAACAACAGCATTCATTTGTTCTTGCTGCTTGAAGGCAATTTTGTTTAACTCGTAAAGAATCTTGCTGATAATAATAGACTGATTTTCTTCATCAATTTGTCTTTTTTCTGTATCTTCGAGAAGTTGGCTCAAATGCATTCTAAGGTTGTTCTGAATGGTGGGGAATACACACCCGTGTTTTGGAAAAATCTGTTCAAAATAGGCTTGGCTGGCATTTCCTGCAAAATGAACCCATTTAAATGTGCTATCTCCTTCCGAGTAATAGATATGAGGTTTATAGCAGTTTAGGAAAATGAATTCTCCTTCAGTAGCACAATACTCCTTGTTTTCAAACTTTACAACCATTCTGCCTTTTTCTACATATAAAAATAAAAAACTGTTCCAGTTATTGCGATTAACATAGTAATCACTATTTGTGTAAAATGTTCCGCTGTAAATCAAATGATATAAGGCCTTATAGGCGAAGTCGCTTGGTTGATAAAAACGCATTTCGGAATGAGGTAAAATACCTTTTTCATTCATTTTCATGTAATCACCTTCGTTTATATACACATTATTTATTTTAGAAACTTTTGAACTAGTAGAGCAATTATTTACAATATAACAGCAATAATCAATGATGACAACGCTTTCTGAAATCGATAGTATTAAATTAAATTTTTAATAGGGGGAGTAAAGAAGATGAATGTACGAATTGGTTTAGTAGGAGCAGGGTGGATGGGAAAGGCACATGTCACTTCATTTCATCAAGCTGCAATGGTTTTTGGAAGTAAATATGGAAATCCGGTTTTTGAGATCATTGCAGATGTTAATAAAGAGGTTGTTGAATCAGCCAAAAAAACCCTTGGTTTCAATCGTTCAACGACCAATTGGCTTGATGTTGTGACTGATGCCCAGGTAGATGTCGTTGATATTGCCACACCGAATGCCTTTCATTTTGAAGTCGCAAAGGCTGCGTTAGAAAATGGGAAACATGTGTATTGCGAAAAACCCTTAACACTTACGTTTGAACAATCCTATGAATTGGCGGAGTTAGCGAAAAAGAAAGGGGTAGTCAATTATGTAGGCTATAACAATGTCGTTAATCCTGCATCGGCCTACATTAAAGGGTTAATTGATTCTGGTAAACTGGGAGAAATCATTCGATTTAACGGTACTTATGATCAAGATAGCTTGCTCAACCCAGAGATACCGCTATCATGGCGCCATATCAACAAATATTCAGGATCAGGTGCATTAGGTGATCTTGGCTCACATTTACTAAGTTTGTCACAGTACTTAATGGGAGATATAAAAACAGTTCAAGCAACATCAAAAACATTCATTAAAACAAGACCAAAAACAATCGGCTCTCAAGAACATGGTCAGGTGGAAAATGAAGACGTGATCATTTCAATCGCCCAATACAATATCGGGGCAATTGGAACTATATCTTGCAGTCGTGTTTCCGCTGGAAGAAAGAACTATTTAACCTACGAGATTCAAGGTACAAAGGGAAGCGTGTACTATTCCCTTGAAGACATGAATGAAGTTCACGTGTACTTTACATCTGATGATCCTATTGATAGAGGATTCAGAAGGGTGTTTTTAAACGAAGGGCATGAAGGTTACAGTGCTTTCCAGCCAGCTGCCGGTATTGCAATTGGTTATAACGATATGAAGGTAGTAGAAGCGCATAAATTGCTGAAAGCTGTTACACAAGGTGAGTCATATACATGTGATTTTGCTTTTGCCGCAAAGGTCGATGCAACTGTCAAAGCTTTGTTGGAATCAGCCAAGAATAATATGGCGGTAGATGTGGCTTCAGAAGGGGGAGTTAAAGTTGCGTATTAAAATTGGTACTGCCCCTGATTCTTGGGGTGTTTGGTTTCCGCAAAATGAAAAGCAAATCGATTGGAAAACATGTTTAGATGAAATGGAACAGGCTGGCTATGAGGGGATCGAATTGGGACCTTGGGGTTATTTGCCTAATGACTATAAGTTGTTAAAACATGAATTAGATTCGCGTAACCTTGAATTAGTTGCTACGACTTTAGTAGGCGATTTGATGTCTGTTGAAAAAACAGACGATTTGATTGAGCAACTGCATAAAATGGCAAAGTTGCAAGTGCAGTTTGAAACGGCCCCATATGTCGTTTTAATTGATGATTGCTATACCGATTTATTTACTGGTGAGATTGTACGCCCAGTGGAGCTGGACGAACAGCAATGGAAGCAATTTATTGAGAATATAAATCGCATAAGGAATGTTGCAAAGGAAGACTATCAGCTAGAAGTTGTTTTTCACCCTCATGCACAAAGCCACATTGAAACAGAAGAACAAATTGAACGCTTGTTAAATGATACGGATATAAATCTATGCTTGGATACGGGCCATCATGCGCACAGTAACGGGGACCCAGTTACTTTTATGAAAAAGCATCATGAGCGAATCCCTTACTTGCATATTAAAAGCTGTGATCTGGAAGTAAAAAAGATGATGGAAGCAAATAACTGGTCATTCGCAGAAGCAGTTAAGAGAGATGTCATGTGTGAACCTGAGTTAGGTGTTGTGGATATGGAAGCATTCTTTAATGTGTTGGCTGACATTCATTATGAAGGTTGGTTAGTTGTTGAGCAGGATATGTACCCGGCACCTTTTGATAAACCATTTCCAATTGCAAAGCGGACAAAAGGGTATTTAGATAGATTGCTAACTGAGAGAGTGCATATATACAAATAAGAGCTGCTGTGAAAAGGATAGCAGTCGGACCAAGGACAACCAAGATGCCATTGCTATAAACAGCCGTACAATACCTAGGTAACAAAAAAAGATTTATGCGGTGTATTTGTACAGTCTTCGAAGCCTGATGATTGTACACCGCATAAATTTGCTGCAGGACTAAAAGATGCAGCACCAAAGCATAAAGAATTCGATTGATCAAATAATCTAGTAAGGGAGATGAATATTCTGAAAGCGTATTCAAACGAAAGAGAGAATCATTCCTCTAGGAAATACTTAATGTTAGTCGTAACCATCGCTACTTTTGGGGGATTATTATTTGGGTATGATACAGGTGTTATAAATGGGGCATTGCCATATATGTCGCAGCCTGGACAACTAGACTTAAACCCGTTAGGTGAGGGATTTGTTGCGAGCTCTTTATTGCTTGGGGCAGCGTTTGGTGCATTATTTGTTGGCAGATTATCAGACTTTCAAGGAAGGCGTAAAACAATCTTACAACTATCGGTTGTTTTTATCATAGCAACCATTGGTTGCAGCTTAGCACCGAATTTTCTGATGATGATCATCAGCCGATTTATTTTAGGAATCGCAGTCGGAGGTGCTTCTGTTACTGTTCCAACATTTTTAGCAGAAATGGCTCCTGCAGAAAAGAGAGGGAGACTTGTAACTCAAAATGAATTAATGATTGTCTCAGGGCAATTTTTGGCTTTTTTATTTAATGCACTTCTTGGAAATATGTTTGGAGACACAAGCCATTTTTGGCGTTATATGTTACTTATTGCAGCTATTCCGGCAGCGGTGTTGGGAATTGGCATGTTGTTCATGCCTGAAAGTCCGAGATGGCTTGCGGGAAAAAGAAGAGACCGGGACGCATTGGATGTGTTTAAAAAGGTGAGGGAGCCAAAACAAGCCTCTGCAGAATTAGAGGAAGTCAAAACGGCTATTTTACTAGAATCCAAACAAGCAAAGGTATCAATAAAAGATTTAAATATAAAATGGATACGAAATATTGTATTGCTCGGAATTGGGATTGGAGCTATTTCTCAATTAACCGGCGTAAATTCTATTATGTATTATGGTACACAAATCTTACAAAATTCAGGTTTCGAGACAGAAGTAGCGTTAATTGCCAATATTGCAAATGGGATTATATCTGTATTGGCATGTATTACTGGACTCTATTTGTTAGGGAAAGTCGGTAGAAGACCAATGTTTATTACAGGTCTAGCAGGAACAACAACGTCTTTAGTGTTAATAGGCATATTTTCCATTGTATTTGATGGTTCCGATTGGCTTCCATATCTTGTCCTTTCTATGACTATCATGTTTTTAGCGTTTTACCAAGGCTCGATTGGCCCGCTTACATGGCTGACATTAGCAGAAATTTTCCCAATGCGCTTAAGGGGATTAGGTATGGGAGCTGCAGTTTTTTGTCTCTGGATGATGAACTTTCTTGTAGGTCTTTTCTTTCCGGTTTTAATGAATAGTGTGGGTATTTCTATGACATTTTTTATTTTTGCAGGATTTGGTATTTTGGGTCTTGTTTTTATCATATATTATTTGCCGGAAACAAAAGGATTGAGTTTAGAAGAAGTCGAGCGTTATTTTAGAAATGAAACGGAAGAGATTCGAAAAATAAGCGGATAAGGGATCCAATAAGAAAGGCGAAAATTTTATTACAGAAGAACTATTTATCATAACAACCACATCGATTTCGCTATCAATAGAAATTGGTAAATAAACAAGTCAGAATTACTGAACTTCATTTAGCAGCGTAGGGTATCTATTGGTCTAAGACCGATGGTATCCTTTTTTCTTCTCAACATATACCACAAATAACTTAACTTTCCCATTCTCTATTATTTTTTTAAAAATCTCTTCCTTTTCACCAAGTTTTCACCAACCTCTACTAAACTACAACCAATGATATCGAAAGGAGGAAAGAAAACGATGAATACTAAAGTCAAAAAATCAATCTTTTGGGGGACGATCATCACTCCAATGATGCTGGGAGTCTACTTTCTATTTGGTGGGAAGAGTGCTCTGGCAGGAGGTCCTCATGGACATGGTCCAGGTGGTATGGGACCGCGGGGAGGCTTCGGTGGCCACCACATGATAAACGGTCCTCATCATGTTGGATTTTCCTGGTTGGGCTTCCTATTATTCCTGATCATCGGAATCGCTATTTTGTTTCTTTTAGTGAAATTCCTTAGAAAGAAAGCGAAAGCTTCCTCGATGCAACAGTTTATTGATACATCCCTGATGAGTTCACGTCAACCGGTCATGAACAAAAATGAGAGCTTCTTAGATCAGTGGGAAAAAAATGTAACAACGAAAAAGGAGAATGAGTAGGATGGGAATTTTTAAAAGAATAAAAACAATTGCAAAAGCTGATATTAATCAACTGCTAGATGGGATGGAAGATCCAATTGCCATGTTGAATGAATATACGAGAGAAATGGAGAAAGAAATGGCTAATGCTCAGAAGGCTCTTTCTCGGCAGATATTTGCAGAAAATAAACAAGCTGCGCTTATTCTTGAAACAAAAAATATAGTGGAGAAAAGAAACAGACAGGCAAAGCTGGCTGTCGAGCATGAGGAGGATTCGATCGCGAAACTGGCGATTCAAGAAAAATTACTTCACGAAAAGCAACTAAGTCTTTATCAACAGCAATACGATGCAATTCAAGGACAAACACAACTTCTCAAGGAAAAAGTAAGTGAGCTTCTGGAAATCTATTATGAACTGCAAAATAAGAAAGTTCTATTGGCTTCGCGAGTAAATGTGGCTCAGTCAATTAAACAAATTCAGAATACAACGGCTTCCTTCCAGACAGAAACGATTGCCAGAGGGGTTGCCCGTGCAGAAGAACGAATTTTATTAATGGAAGCAGAAGTACAAGCGGGCAGCCATTTAGTTAATCCTTTGGCACAGCATGAAGCTTCCTTCAGAAACTATGTCAATGAAGAGGAATTAAATAGAGAGCTGGACAAGCTAAAGGGTGAAAAAGAGAGTCTTTTTAAGTCGGAATAGGATGAATACTGGAAAGAAAGCACCAGCGCGATATGCTTAGGTGCTTCTTTTCTTAATCTGAAAAAGAAAGGAGAATTAATCATGAATCTGAATCTAAACTTCAATTATACATTTCCTATTTATGTTTACTTGCTTACTGCATTGATCGTATCCCAAATTCCTTATGTAAGAGTGTATTTTTCTCTCTGCAACACCCTCCTCCACGAGGTCATTCGTGTCATTTTAACAGGGGGGGTGTTCAATAAAATGACATTGCATAACAAACAGAACTTAAACAGTGAACATCCACGATTTACACACACGCTTATCAACTATGCAGGATATACAGGAGAGTCACTCGCGGCCATTGGCTTATTTTATTTAGTATCAAAACAAAACTATGAGTATATTATCTATTTGTTTATCGGAGTGATAGGGATTGCGATGTTATTTTGGATACGAAATGTTTGGGGAATCCTCTGGGCATTGTCTTTTAGTAGCTTACTAGCTTTGCCGATTTATTTTAGGTATGACATCTTACTTATGCATATAAGTATCCTTCTAGCATCCTTCATCCTTATCCAATCGATTATGAACGGCATTCAAGTGTGCATGGAGATTCTTCTTAAACGGAGGAACCCAGCCTTGTCAGGATTTTTTGCCAGGATCAAAATAATCCCGGCTATGATTTTAGGGGTAATTCTTCTTGGACAATCTGTTTATACAGGATATTTTATTGTGAAAAATATTATCTCTTTATATTAATCAAAAATGAATGAATGATACGTGAGGAAGTGGGCATTTATTGGTCCTGCCTTTCAAGTTTTCTGATGAAATGATTCTGTATTTGAAGGGAAAATGAAAGGTGTTTTCCCTCCTGCTGCAGAACTTTTAGTATGTGAAAATAAGCCTAAAAAAGAAGAAGCTAATTATTATTCTATTGAGAAGTTAAAGGAAAGTCTGTTTTTATATGTTTAGTTAAAAAGAGGAGAATTTCGCTTTGTATATTGCAATTTTAAAAGTCAAACTGGGAGGATAAAAAAATGAAAATACAAATTGAAAATGCATCCGTCGGGCAAAAAACGGTATTAAGGAGATTACTAGAGTTTTATAAATACGATTTCAGTGAATATGATCCAGAAGATGTTAATGAATATGGAGAGTATGGTTATAAGTATTTAGATCATTATTGGACAGAACCTGAACGTTTTCCATTTCTGATTAAAGTGAATGAGAAATTTGCAGGTTTTGCCCTCGTGCGGAAAATAACTCATGAAACATTACATAAGGAATATTATTTTTCCATGGCTGAATTTTTCATTATGAAAAAGTTTCGAAAAGAAGGTATCGGTAAACATACGGCATTTTATTTATTTGATTTGTTCCCTGGAAACTGGGAGGTTGCAGAAATAGAAGAGAACGTTCCGGCTCAAACGTTTTGGAGAAAGGTCATTTCTGAATACACAAAAGACAATTATAAAGAAATTCAAAGAATTAATTGGAAAGGACCAATTCAAATTTTTAAAACAAAGAATAAATAAAGCAGCATGTATAGTATGGAAGTAACCCCCTCTAACCGATAATAGTGGTGGAGGTGAGAGAATGAACGAGAATTTATCTTTTATAAATGGAAGAATAGCCATTTTATCATCGCTTTTAGACGGTAAGGTAACGACAGCAGCAGCCTGCAATGTTACAGCAGAAGACTTCGCAAAGATTTGCGGGGACTTGAAGAATGAAGGATTAATAAGACAAGTGAATTTTGGAAATGTATTAAATGTTGAAGTAACGGAAAAAGGAATAAATTATATTGATAACTCCACGAATAGAATAAGAATCTAAAGGCAATCAATTCTTCCGATTGTCTTTTTTAGTCTGTTCTCGTAAACATTGTGATAGTAAAACAAAGAAATGACATAAAAGAACAGAAGCTAAATTAGATGAAACATTCAGCTTCTGCTTTTGAATTTACATGATTTTGACGCTAATTGGATAAAGATAAGGCTCCTTAGGTTCATTTATTTGTGTCCAATGGGTAATCCTAATGATTGGGAGCTCAGTTCCATTATATGAACCAATGTCCAATACGCCCTTTGCTTCAATCCATGTATCCTCATTGACTGTCAGGGCCTCAGGGAATTCTGTCAGAAACCCAATGATACTGGAGTCTGCTACACAGTGGGTAATTAAAAATCGAGAAAGCACTGCTTGATTTTGATTGAGACCATCTTCTTTGTAAACAAATCCTTTTAATTCAATTTGCTTGCCTTTAAATGCTTTAATATTCATATTGATTTCATCATAATAGGCAGCAAACATTTTATCATCCATCACGATAGCAGAACTTTGCGATAAATTTTGTGTAAGCTGATCATATTCTTCTTTTGTCAAAACGTTTTGTTCCAAGTTATTCGGTTCTGCGTTTTCTTCATGTACCGTATTTTCTTTGGCCTGCGTTTCTTCCTCTTGTTCAGAGCTTTCGCCACTCGTTGTTTGTTTTTGGCTTGTTAAAATCGCCATGCCGCCTTTTTTATCAGCAATAGAGGCGTCCAAAATCTTTGCCGGGAGCACGAAACCTGTTAACAAAGGGAAAACAATAATAGAATAAGAAACGAGCTTTTTTATCGTAAAAGGAGTATCACCATGATCATGATGGTGGTGATCACAAGTATGTTCCTCATGGTCATGCTGACAATGAGGATGATGAGTTTCCTTTACGGACCATATTCTTGTCAGCTGAACAATAAATAACAGCAAGAAAATAACGGCCGCAGACTGGCTCAAACCTTCGTATTTAGGATTAATAAATTTTGCCGTTTCTCCTGTAACATGAAGCTTAAAAATAAATAGTGTAAACGTCAGTAAAATAAGTGCTCTCAGCGCTTGCTGAATATGGAATGTCACAGATGATCCCTCCTAAAGAAAGCTTTGCAGCAGCATGATGATGATAAATACAGATGCAGCAACTAGACCAAGCACAGAAATGACGAACTTGACTCGGAAGACGCTTAGCATCATCAAGGTATTCTTTAAATCAATCATTGGTCCAAAGGTTAAAAATCCAAGGATGGATGAGGTTGGGAAAATACTGCTAAAGGATGCGCCAATAAAAGCGTCTGCTTCAGAGCAGAGTGATAAAACATAAGCCAGTCCCATCATAACCAGTAAGGATGAGACGGGATCATTACCTGCTGCAAGCAAATTTTTTGCAGGTAGATATGTTTGAACAAAGGCCGCTAAAAAGGCACCCATGATTAAGTATTTCGCCATATCAAAAAATTCATCGATTGAGTGAGTCAGCATTGACCAAAGTCGATTCGTAAAAGCTTCGTTGTTTGCCTTTTTGTGAGAATGACCGTTTGTAACCTGTGCTTTAAATTGCTGTCCTTTAAAAAGGCAGCTTACTGCAAATGCAACCAATATAGCAATAACAAAACCTACTCCCATTCGTAAGATAGCAATTTTTGCATCATTGCCAAATGCCATATAGGTTGAAGCGATCACAATCGGATTGATTAATGGACCAGTCAGCATAAAGCCGATAGCAGCATAAATTGGTACCCCCTTGGTCACAAGCCTCCGGATAATCGGAACAATTCCGCATTCACAAGCAGGAAATAACGCACCGACCACACAGCTCATCAGCACGGCCAACAGTCTATTTTTCGGAATGAACCGGCTAATATGTTCTTCTGTTACAAAGATTTGAATGACACCCGCTATCAGCACCCCTATTAATACAAAAGGCAGAGCTTCTATTAAAATACTGATAAAAATCGTATTTAAATCTAACAAAGAAGATGGGAAACTAGAAGGTAATGCAAATCCGGAGCTGAATGAAATAAGAAATAGAGCAACGACGATCAAAAAGACACCGGTAAGATCAATAATATTTGCACGAAGTATCCGAGACATATTTTCCTCCCACTATTAAGTTCATTTTTTCTTCTTACTATTTATATAAAGCTGCTCACATAAGTAGAATGGTTAATATGATTTTTACTAGAAGAATAAATCGTAATTGTTACGCTTTGTAGTTTAAAATAAGTTTATGAGCTTGTAAAGAAAAATATGATTAATTATGTAGTAGTGGAATACCTTGGAAATAGGAAATTTGCCATAATCATTTTATGATAAAATGTGGTTTGTGATAGACAAAGGAGGGGATATAGTTTGCCTAATTGTATTATTTTTGATGTAGATGGAACCATATTAGATACCGAAAAAGCTATCCTAAAATCCCTGCAACAGGTTTTAAGAGAAGAGGGTAAGGAGTATCCATTACATGATTTAAGATTTGCTTTAGGAATTCCGGGAAAGGAAACGCTGAGAAAACTAAATATAAGTGATGTGGAACGTGTCCATCCAAAGTGGTCACAAGCAGTACTAGACTTCTCTCACGAAGTAAAACTGTTTGATGATTTTGAAGATCTATTAAAAAAAGTATCAGAAAGTCCTGTCAAAATAGGCATTGTCACATCAAAAACAAGGCAGGAATAAAAGATGAATTTGACCCATTTGGATTAAGTTCATTTTTTGAACACACCATTTGTGCCGATGATACAAAAAGACACAAACCACATCCGGAGCCACTTCTAGCTTGCTTATCCGAATTAAATGCCGCTCCAGATGAAGCAGTCTATATTGGAGATTCGATTTATGATATGCATTGCGCCAACAGTGCCGGAGTGAAATTTGCACTTGCTTTATGGGGGGCGAAAACAGCCGAATCCTTTAAATCAGCAGACTACATCTTAAAGGAACCGAAGGACATATTAGATTTACTAAAAATCTAATGTGCCTGATTTAGTGATGGTCATTGAAGGAGATAAGGAGTATGAAAATAGGTCATAACTTTTTCATAAGACAAGCAACAATTCAAGATTTACCAAAGTTAGTTCCAATCTTTGATTCCTATCGTGAGTATTTTAAACAAGAAAAAAACCCGCAAGAAGTGCTTTGTTTTTTATTTGCAAAATTTGAAAGACTTGAATCGGTGATCTTTATTGCCGAAAAAGATAATGAAATCATTGGATTTGCCCAACTATACCCTGTTTTTTCCTCCCTATCATTACAACGTGTATGGTTACTAAATGACTTTTTTATTTCTGAGGATTTTCGTAACCTTGGAGTGGGAAAACAGCTTTTCTCGAATGTAAAAGAATTTACCATACTAACTAAACCAAAGGGTATAGAGCTTTCAGTTGAACATGAAAATAAACAAGCATGGACATTTTGGGAAAAACAAGGTTTTAAACTTGATGATGAATTTCGATCCTACTTTTGTAAGATTTAGGTAATGCGTTAATGTATAGGGATTGTTAAGAAATTTACAAATTGAGCTTTCTGTTAACATAAACGATTGAATGGGAGTTAAAAAACCTAAATCGCTAAAACTAATGGAATTTTACGTCTTCAAATTTTAGTGGTTTAGGATTTCTCTTCTGCAATCATCTCCTAAGCGGATTAAATAAGAAAATACCAAATTGATTTTAATCGAATAATCCCTAGCCTAGAGGCTAAGGATCACATCTGTAAGAAATTAAGTTGATTTTATCTGAGGATTCTTTATATAACTTCCAGTTAAAACCATTATGGAAATAAAGGATTACTGGGACATTTCTCGAAAATCCTGGCTATAGCTTAGAATCATGTAGTTGTAAAAAGTCTTCAAACGATTTATGAGTCTTAACAAAATCTCGATTCACTGCTTCCCATAGATAGAGTGAAGCGATTGAATGGTAGGGATCCCAGCTTCCGCCTTTTTCCTCCAAAACCTTTCTCCCGTCATCACTGTTATATAACCATTTTGCTCCGCGTTGTAATCCAACATCCAAATAGGATAAAACATTTTCTCTGCCAAGAGAAAAAATCAAAAACATTTCAGCTGTCCATTTTCCGATACCTTTTACACTAGTTAATTCAGCAATAACTTCATCATTAGGTAAGGCCTTAAGAGTATCTAATCTCACTTCTTTATTTAACACTTTCTGCGATAAATCTTTTATATAGTTTGTTTTTGATCGGGATATACCACTGCTTCTTATTTCATCCTCTGAAAGCATAAATACTTTTTCAGGTGTAATGATTCCACCTAATAATTTTTCAAAACGATCAATAATTGTTCCTGCAGCTTTCACTGAGAGTTGTTGACCAATGATGGATTTAACAAGTGAAAGATAATGATCATCTCGTTGATTTAGTTTCAACTCTCCAATAACTTCTATAAATTTACCCAGTATCGGGTCATTCTGACTCAAAATGTTTAACTTCTTTTCCATATCGATCACCTAATTTTAAAAAATTCCGTGGTATTTTCTTTTTCTTCATATCTATCTTCGAAGCCGCTTTATAATCAATCCTTGTATTTAATTTTATCTTTTCGATATTCATCATAAAAGTCAAGAAACCCTTTAAATTTTGTATTTTTTTGTAAAAAGTAAAGGTTTTTTTTGCTATAAAGAGAATTGGTATAAAGGTCCCTGTTACTTAACTTTAGGAAGTCGGAAATAAAATGGTGAAGTGTCGATTAGTTTTGAAGACACTGAAAAAAGGGAAATTTCGCTGAAAAAGTGGAGAAGCGCTGATAAATTGAAGGAAGTCGCCGATAACCTGGCCAAGTCGCTGAATGGAATAGCCGCAGAAATAGCAGAATTACACTATTAGTCTGGAAAGCCGGAAAATATTTCCGTGGCAGACACCAGCTATTGCAAACCTCTTATACGATAATAAAAATACGATTAACCTACCAAGGAGTCCTGCTATGAAATTCAATTCAAAGATGCGCAGAGTACAACAGAACTATCGCGAAGCAATTGAGCAAAATGGTAAGAAGAAAAAGCATACAGTGGAGGCCGTAATTGTGATCTGTTTGTTGGGCTCACTTGTACTGCTGAGTGAATTAGTTGGAGGTCATTTTAAGATTACTGACTCTGATCAGATGTTTGTAGAATCCAAAGCAGATGATGAGAGTAATTGGATGCGGATACTTCCAGAGATTGATAATAATTTAAATCAATTGACTGATGAATATAAGGGGATTTCAATCGATTTCAATCCGAAACCGATCAAGTATATTGTTCGAACATCTTTTCAAGACCCATACAATGAGAAGGTAAATGAGCTGGTGAATGTTAGTAATGAAATCATAAAGTCACATAACTTACCGGCCTTACAAAAGGAAAAGAAAACCTATGAGATTATTGTCATAGGAAAAAGTAATGTAGAATTAACACGAGGCATGTTCCGAAAGCGTGAAGACTTCTAAGTGACTCACTGCATTTGGATAGACAGAAATATAATAGATTGGGGTTTTACGATGAAAAAGGCAGTTATAGCGGGAGGTACGGGCTTCATCGGGGAATATTTTCAGAAAAAGTTTCATGAGCTTGGGTATGATGTGAAGGTTATCTCAAGGCAGCCGCAGTATATTTCATGGGATGATACCTCTGGAATAATTGATGCGTTAGAGGGGGCTGATCTTCTGGTCAATCTTGCTGGAAAATCTGTGAATTGCCGCTACAATGAAAAAAATAAGCATGAGATTATGCAGTCAAGGATAAAGACGACGAACATTCTCGGAGAATCGGTTTTGGCTTGCCAAACACCTCCTAAGGTTTGGATGAATTCCAGTACGGCAACAATTTACCGGCATGCTGAGGATCGTCCGATGACAGAGGAAAAAGGGGAGATTGGTTCAGGGTTTTCTGTGGATGTTGCGACAAGCTGGGAGAATGCTTTCTTTTCGTTTACTTTGCCAAACACAAGGCAAATTGCTCTCCGGATCGCCATTGTACTAGGTAAAGAAGGAGGGGTCATGACTCCTTATCAACATTTAGTGAGATTTGGCCTTGGCGGGGTTCAGGGGACAGGTAAGCAGAGATTTAGCTGGATCCATATTGAAGATTTGTTTCAAATCATTCTATTTCTAAAGGAAAGGGAGGATCTTAGCGGGGTATTTAATTGTGCTGCGCCAAATCCAGTAAGCAACAAGGAGCTTATGACTTTATTGCGGACTGAAATGAATGTACCTTTTGGAGTCCCTTCTCCAAAATGGATGCTTGAAATAGGCGCAATCTTAATCAAAACAGAAACCGAATTAGTGCTTAAAAGCCGCTGGGTAATACCAGAACGATTGGAGCGAGAAGGGTATACATTTACCTTCAATACGCTTCAAAAAACTTTGCGGGATATTATCAATAATTGAGAATGGTGATGGTTGGTTTATCCAACAACAAAAAGCCGATCAACTCTTTACAAGAGTTTTGATTGGTTTTTTTTGTTTTAAATGTGAGTTTCTATTTATGTTAGCTGGGTATTTATTATTTACCAGTATGAATTTTTCGAATTTTAAAAGGCGAGGGAGGAAGAAACGTGGAATGGTTTCATGCAAAAGGTGAGCAAGTTGCAATAATCACAGGTGGAGGCTCAGGTATTGGCAGAGCGGCAGCAAGAAAATTGGCTGCACAAGGAATTAAAGTTTGCTTAATGGATATCGAAGAATCTCGGGTTAAAAAGGTGGCAGAAGAAATAAATCAAAACGGTGGACAAGCCATTGGTGCGGCTTGTGATGTTTCCGATGAAGCGCAGGTAAAAAGAGGGATAAACGAGGTCATTGATCACTGGGGCAGACTTGATATTGTTTTTGCCAATGCAGGAATTAACGGAACTCTTGCTCCGATTGAGGACTTAACATTCGAGGATTGGAACAAGACATTATCGACGAATTTATCAAGCACGTTTTTATTGGTTAAGCACTCCATCCCTCATATGAAATCAAGTGGCGGCAGTATTATTATTGCCAGTTCTATAAACGGCAACCGTACCTTCTCGAATATAGGAATGTCCGCTTATAGCACCTCAAAAGCCGGACAAGTGGCCTTTATGAAAATGGCCGCATTAGAACTGGCCCGTTATAAAATACGTGTTAATGCAGTTTGTCCAGGGGCAATTGAGACAAATATTGGTCAGAATACACATCACACAGAACAATTGAAAAAGGTGGAAATTCCAGTTGACTATCCAGAAGGAAATCAGCCGCTGGAGCATAGACCAGGAGAGCCGGAGCAGGTTGCAGATCTTGTCCTCTTCTTAGTCTCTGATATGAGCAGCCATATTACTGGGACAAAGGTTTATATCGATGGTGCAGAATCATTATTATAGTTTTTCGGCTATAGAGGTTTTTTGGAACGAATTGGTGAGAAAACTGCTTAGAAAATCGAGTCAAAGGGAGACCCTGCAATTGCACTTAGCCGTGAGGCTCCCTGACAAGTGCAAATCTATTGTTGAAATCACAGGTAAGTTTAACAGAACCTAATGCTCTTTAGTAACAAAGTAAAGGGGGTTCAAATGATAACAATTTGTCATGCATAGGTTAATAGGAGGTAAACAAAATGGAACGAAACCATACCATGATGCAATTTTTTGAATGGCATGTAGAAGCAGAAGGAACCCTCTGGAGCAGTCTGAAGGAGTTAGCACCAGAACTGAAGGATAAAGGGATTGATACGGTATGGATCCCCCCGGTAACGAAGGGGCAATCAGGAGAAGACCCAGGCTATGGCGTGTATGATTTATACGATCTTGGTGAATTTGATCAAAAAGGAACAGTCCGCACGAAATATGGGACAAAGCAGGAGTTACTTGATGCGATTGCTGCATGTCATGAGTATGGTATCCATGTTTATGCTGATTTGGTCATGAATCATAAAGCAGGAGCGGATGAAACTGAAGTATTTCAAGTAATTGAAGTTGATGAAGAGGATCGATTGAAAGAAATATCCGAGCCCTTTGAGATCGAAGGATGGACGAAGTTTACTTTTCCTAATCGAGATAACAAGTATTCCTCTTTCACATGGAGCTTTGAACATTTTAGTGGGACAGATTTTGATGCAAAGCGGAATAATTATGGAATATATCGGATCGTAGGCGATCACAAAAGTTGGAATGACAATGTAGATGATGAGTTTGGAAATTATGATTATTTAATGTATGCCGACATTGACTATAATCATCCAGAAGTAAGAAACGAAATGATCCAATGGGGGAAATGGCTTGTAGATACATTACAATGTGACGGCTACCGATTAGATGCTATTAAACATATTAATTATGAATTTATCAAACAATTTGTAGAAGAGGTACGTCAGCATCAAGGGGATCAGTTTTATGTTGTAGGGGAGTTTTGGAATCAAGAACTCGAAGCATGCCAAAAATTTCTGGACAATGTTGACTTTAGCTTCGATTTATTTGATGTATCCCTTCATTATAATTTACATACAGCCTCAAATGCCGGCCGTGACTTTGATCTCACGATGATTTTCGATCATACTCTTGTCCAATCCCATCCAGAGCATGCTGTAACCTTTGTTGATAATCATGACACTCAACCAAATCAGTCACTAGAATCATGGGTTCAGGATTGGTTTAAACAAATTGCCTATTCTCTTATTTTACTTCGTAAAGACGGTTATCCATGTGTTTTTTACGGGGATTATTTTGGTATTGGCGGGGATGAACCTATTGAAGCAAAGAAAGCAGCCATTGATCCGCTTCTATTTGCCAGATGCTATAAAGCATATGGTGAACAAAATGATTATTTTGACCATCCAAATTTGATTGGCTGGGTTCGCCGTGGCGTAAAAGAAATAAAACAATCAGGATGTGCCGTTGTCATTTCGAATGCGGAAGAAGGAGAGAAACGAATGTATGTAGGTGAAGAACGGGCTGGAGAGGTATGGGCTGATCTAACTGGAACAAGAGAGGATTCTATTAAAATTGAAGCGGATGGATATGCAGCATTTCCTGTTAATGGGGGTAGTGTATCAGTGTGGACACATCTATAATTTGATTAGTATATTGACTCCATAAGACTTTATTAATTTTGGTAGAAGTCCTCCTTCATAGTGTTTAAAGACTTTTTCTGCAGGGTAAAACTCTTGTAAATAAAAAAGGAGGAAGTTAGGTAATGGATCATCATCCTTGGAAGAAATGATTCCCAGTAGGTGGATTTGGTGCAACATGAACCTTAGGAGGATTAAGCTGGATGTGCTGGTGGAGTAGACAAGATAATGATACTAGTGATGGTGAACAGAATGATGAGTCAGATATCGAAAATTAAAATACAGAAACAAATTAAGCATCTTCATTCCTAACTTTTAATCCAGCATTAAAAATCAATTTCTAAGGAGGGTTTCATAACATGAAAGAGGTAAAAGTTGTACAAAATGCTGTTGAAGCAAGAGAAGCAATTGGTCAATTAATCACTCAAGGGTTTAGCAAAGATGAGGTTTTTGTCTTGGCTCATGACAAAGATTTTTCTGAGAATCTAACAAGAGCAACGAATACGGAAAAGATCAGTGTAGAAGAGCAAGGTGTCTTTGATTCAGTAGCAAATGTGTTTCGATCACGTGGAGATGAACTACGCTCCAAAATTCAATCTTTAGGTGTTTCTGATGTTGGTGCTCAACAATTAGAGGAAGAATTGGATCGAGGAAGAATAGTAGTGGTTGCAGCAAAATCAGTATCATAATATTCCCGAAAGGCTCGTCAGCAGGCGGGCCTTTCTATATAAATACATACACTACTTTTTATCTAGATTCTCTAACGTCAAAATCATTAAACAAATGTTGGAGGACCATTTTATGAAAAAACGACGAATTGAATTCTTATTTGTTCTCATTATTATCGGATCAGTCTATATGATTTTCTTTACAAATAGCAGCTACCTGTTGAAGGGATGTTTTTTGGTTTTATACGGACTTATTATTCTGACAACTATTTTCTCATTAATGCTTGAAAACCGAACAGCTCACAATACTTTGCTATGGATGTATGTATTGATCTTTCTCCCTGTTATCGGTTATATCTTTTATCTGTATTCAGGTCAGTTGTATTTGAAAGGCTATCTTTTTCAAAGCAAGCGGAAAAATGATCGTGATTCCTTGAAGAACATGTCAACTAAACAGCAAACTCCTGATATTTTAAAGCTTAAAGAACATCAGAAATGCTTTGTCCAATATTCCCAACGGGTTGCGCTGACGCAGATGAATATGCGCACACAGACAAAGGTCTTAACAAATGGTGCCGAGACGTTTACTGAAATGAAAAAACAGCTAAAGAAAGCAAATCATTTTATCCATATAGAATACTATATTTTTCGTTCTGACCGGCTTGGAAAAGAAATCATGGATATTTTAATTGACAAAGCAAAAAATGGAGTGGAAGTACGGTTTATCTATGATGCCGTTGGAAGTCGATCATTGTTAAGTAAGGATATAAAAAGGATGAAGAATGCGGGTGTTTCCGTCTATTCTTTCTTACCCATTAAATATGGATTTTTTAACCAAAAGTTTAATTTCCGGAACCACCGAAAAATCATTGTGATTGATGGGCAAATTGGGTTTGTCGGAGGGTTAAACGTCGGCATTGAGTATCTCGGCCAAGATGAAGAGATTGGTTTTTGGCGGGACACCCATTTAATGCTGGAGGGGGAAGCCCTACAAACACTGCATTCTATATTTCTCTTAGATTGGGAATATATTAGCAATGAATGCTTACTTGATGACCCGCGCTATAACACGGCATCTTCTGTAGAAGGAGATGGGTTGGTCCATGTCGTGGCAAGCGGCCCGGATACACAAGAGGACATTATAAGTGATATGTACTACACGATGATTTCCTGTGCCACCAAATCAATTTGGATTGCAACGCCATATTTTGTTCCAAATGAATCCATCCGGACAGCCTTGAGAATAGCTGCGAAAAAAGGAGTTCAGGTTCGGGTCATGGTGCCAGAAATTAATGACGGGTTTCTTACCCAATATGCGACAAGGTCATACTTTCCAGAACTATTACGGTGCGGTGTTGAAATTTATTCCTATCAAAAAGGGTTTTTACATCAAAAAATCATCATAGTTGATGGTGATCTTGCCTCAATTGGTACAGCGAATATGGATATGCGGAGCTTTCAGTTAAACTTTGAGGTAAATGCTTTTTTAATTGAGGCAAGCACTATACAGGATTTAGTGGCTGATTATGAAGCGGATATAAATGTAAGTAAACGAATACGGCCGGTTGAGTTTTATAAGCGGAGTCTCATCGAAAAGTTAAAGGAGTCAATTGCTCGACTGTTCTCTGGGGTTTTATAAGATCATTTAAAGAAGGGGCGGTTGAAAAAAAGCCGGCCCTATTACAATTTGATCGTTTCATGTAAATTTTTTTAAAGCACATAAATATTTAAATGGCCCGGCAACACCTTCAGGTTGAGAGGTAAACGATCACCCTCATCTCCATCAATATTGGCCTTCAAATGATGAGAAGAAAAGATTTGAAGTGCAGATGTACTAATATACTCGACAGCTGGGTCATTAATATGTTCCCCTTTAAGAAGAGCTTTCACTAACTTTATGAATTGAAGGTAGGAGACATCTTTGATCATCATACATTTTAACAGGCCATCATCTACTTTGGCGTCAGGGGCAATTTTTTCAAATCCTCCTACTGAGTTCGTTAAAGCAGCCAGTATGAGTAAAACCTCTCCTTCCCATGCGCCTTTATCGTGTTGAAGTCTTACGTGAAAAGCCTGTTTTGAGGTCAGGGATTTTATCCCCTCCATAAAATAAGCTAATGGACCAAGGAGCGTTTTTTGTTGGGCTGATACAGAAAATGAGGCTTCGGCAATTTCTCCAACTGCAAGAACATTCAAGAAATACTTGTTATTGACTTTGCAAATATCAACTGTACGTAGTTTTTCCTTCTTTAACACTTCTACGGCCTTACTGCTATCAAGCGGGATATGTAATGCGCGGGCAAAATCGTTGACTGTTCCTAAGGGAATAATCCCAAGTGATGGCCGGTGTTCTTGTTCAGCCAAGCCGTTAATGATTTCGTTTAACGTTCCATCCCCACCCATAGAAATCACAGCATCAAATGAATGCTTACAGGCAAGCCTTGCAAACTGTAATGCATCACATTCTTTTTCAGTCAGGTAGATTTCCAAATCAAACCCTTGTTTTTGCAATGTTTCTGCAACATGTGGAAGGTTTTTTTCTGCTTCTTCCTTTCCAGAAGAAGGATTCATAATAATCATGGCCCTTTTCATCTAATTTCTCTCCATTCATTCCTTTTTGACGAACATTGATTTATTTCCCGATAAATGAAGAGTAAAACCAAATAAGAAAGAATAACTTAGAAGAAATCAAACGGCAGAAAGTGCGATTGAGGCATGGTAAATGAAATCTTTTTGATAAAGAAGTTAAACTAAGGGGGAGTAAGTGCCCTTTTTGTTAAAGATTTGTGTTAATACCCTTTGACTTTTTTTAAGTGGGATTTTATAATGGCATTGTACTTTTATACATTAAGGAGGATTATTAAAAAATGACACATTCGATGAGACTTCGATTCCCAACTTTGAACCGGTAATTGAATACGTTCAAAGGCTCTGCTTCGTGATTGCAGAGTAAACGGGATCAGTCTGTCCTTTTTTAATAATCTTCATTTCATATATTCTTTTGCCCATATTAGTCCATTGCGATGAACTGTGGGCAAGGAGATGAAAAATATGTAATGTCCAGAAAGGCGGATTTTTCTGCCTTTCTTTCTTTTTGTTTAGATTTTCCTTCTTTTGTTTAGTAAAAGGAAGGCTTATTTGCTGACGGCTCCTAATAGCCCCTTAACTAATAAGGATAGGTATGTTTCTTCCCTTTACTCTCAAATCACAGGCAGATGCCTGTGATTTTTTTATTTTAACAAAGCGAGGTAATGAATAATGGAAAAAATATGTCTTGAATTAGAAAAGATAGAACTCTCATTTTTAGATCGTATAGTGTTAACTATTCCCCGGCTGGCCGTCCATCAGTTTGACCGGATTGGAATTGTTGGTAAGAACGGAGCTGGCAAGAGTACGTTATTGAAACTTATGAACGGACAAATTAAGCCTGATAAGGGTCATGTCAAACAATTTGTGGATTTTGCTTATTTTGATCAGGTGGAATCACCTGTTGAAAGAGACGTAGATTTTGAGCTAGTTGGAAAGTTAGCTATTCCACAAACCAAGATTGAAAACTTTAGCGGCGGTGAACAAACAAGGCTGAAGTTAGCACAGATCTTTTCAAATTATCATGAAGGTCTATTGATTGATGAGCCTACAACACATCTTGATGAAGAGGGGACACGCTTTTTTATCGATGAATTGGCCTATTATTACGGAGCGCTCGTGCTTGTCAGTCATGACCGTTATATCCTGGATAAACTCGTCTCGAAAATTTGGGAGATCGAAGATGGATGTGTAACTGAATACACAGGAAATTATTCAGATTATGCAGCGCAAAAAGAGCTCCAGAGAAGACAGCAGCAACAGCAGCATGAAAACTATTTAAAAGAAAAAACACGTTTGTTAAGGGCTGCAGAGGAAAAAATGAAAAAGGCAGAAAAAATAACTCAAGCTAATGGCCATATTTCAAAGAAGGAAACGAAAGCAAAAGCGAATAAAATGTTTATGACAAAATCAAAGGATACGAGCCAAAAAGCTGTTCAGCGTGCAGCGAAGTCGATTGAGCAACGAGTGAACCAGCTTGAAGCAGTTGAGGCCGCGAAAGTTGAACAAACACTTAGGTTTCATCAGCCAATCGCTCTTCAGGTGCATAATAAGTTTCCAATTATGGCAGATCGTCTGACACTAAAGCGAGGAAATAACCTTCTCCTAAAGGAAACAACCTTCCAATTTCCATTGGGAAATACTATTGCTATTAAAGGAAAGAATGGTTCAGGAAAAACAACCTTACTCCGGCACATTTATCAAAAGGGTGAGGGGATGATCATTTCTCCGAAAGCGGTAATTGGATGTTATGAACAAATGAGTTATCAATTTGAAAAAGATGAAAGTGTATTGGCCTATATAAAAGAAAGAAGTGACTATGATGAAAGTAAAATTCGTGCAGCTCTTCATGCAATGAATTTTATTGGAAATGATGTTAAGAAAAATGTCCGGGAGTTAAGTGGTGGAGAAGCGGTTCGTTTGATATTGTGCCAACTATTTTTAGGGAGATATAATGTCCTGATTTTAGATGAGCCAACCAATTTTTTAGATGTTTTTTGTATTGAGGCATTGGAACGCTTTTTGAAGGCATATGAAGGAACTGTCCTTCTCGTATCACATGATCGTACATTTATTGAAAGAGTCGCTGATTGTGTATATTCAATAGAAAATCAAAAATTAATTGTAATAAAATAATGTGACAGGAAGCAGAAGGACTCTGCTTCTTTTTAGTTTTAAATGGAGTTAAAGGATCTACCCCCTAAAAAACGTTGCTTAACACGGTCAAATTATATGTATGTAAGGGCTTGAATTTTTGAGGGAAAGTAGGATATCTTGTATTATCTTAAGAAGATAACAGTCAACGAATGAGGCCAATTTATATTGCCAAAATGTTTCATGGCTTAATATTAGTAAACATTCTTTAATGTTTTTCTCAAATTGATCACCATCCGTTACATGGCCGCTTACCAAGTAAATAATATAATAAAGGGGAATCATACATGGCTGCAAAAACAGAATTTTCAGAACATGAATTAGCAAAGATAATGACAAATTATAACCTTGGTAAATACATAGACTCCGAACCTTTTAAAAACGGAAATGTTCAAACGAACATTAGAATTCAAACAACGAATGGTCAGTTTGTTTTCAGGTATTATGAAAACCGCACTGAGAATTCGGTTTTATTTGAAACTGAATTACTTAGGTTTTTAAAGAATCACAATTATCCCTGTCCAAAACCAATAGAAAATAAGAATGGAAAATTTGTAAATAGTTATAACTCAAAACCTTATGCTGTATTTGACTATATGGAGGGACATCACGTTCAAGAGCCGAACGAGATACAAAAGAAACAGCTCATTCAAATGGCTGCAGAATTACATACGATTACGAAAGATTATCAACCTATATATAAAGAGAGTCGCTGGAATTATAATGTTGAATTTTGCAAGGAACAAGCCCAAAAGGCATCAGAGCGCATAAATAACTTACATTCAAAAAAGAAATTCAGTTGGCTAAAGAATGGCTTGAATGAATTAAATCTGCCTCAATCATTACCGAAAGGGATTTGTCATGCGGATTTTCACTTCTCTAATGTTTTGTTCAACAATGGTGAATTTAGTGCATTGTTGGATTTTGATGATGCCAACTATACATATCTGCTGTTTGATTTAGTTGGTTTATTAGAATCTTGGGCTTGGCGTTATGATCAAAATGAGTTCATTAACTTTAACGAAGCGAGGAAAATTGTCTTAGAATACGTAAAACACAGACCGTTAGAAACAGTTGAAAAAAAACATTTATTTGATGTGTATAAATTAAGTATTTTTATAGATTGTGTTTGGTTTTTTGAAAGAGGAGACTCCGAGGATTTTTATGAAAAAAGAAAGATTGATTACCTTGATCACATAGGAAGACAAAGATTTTTTGAGGAATTATTTTAAGAATACAGAATGAGGTTACATTTGTCCAAGGAGTAACCTAACATTGTCCCTAAGGAAGAAACCAATGTTGTTTTGAGGATCTTCCAATTGTAGCGTCTATAATCCATTTTTAATAACTATTAAACCAAGATGATATGAAACGAAAGGAATTAGGTATAACCATGGATGAATATGATGTAAAAATGGGTTTGAAACGCAATAATTACACTTTAATGCACAGGGAAATCTATTATTCTTAGGTGCAAACTTTTTGGCCGTTCTTATCTATCATTGGAAACAGAAAAGAAGCTGAATAAGAAAGCGGGAATGCTTCTTTATAGAAGCTGTCCAAAATAAGAAATTTTACTTCTGATGATTGAGATAATGCTTGTACTTTTACGTATCCTGAAGTATTTTTAATCTATTAAATTTACTTTGAACAAAGAGGAGACCCACATGGAAGAATCCCGCTTAAAAGAACTATTAAAGGTCGTGCAAAAAAACACATCTTATTATCATCTAAAATGGGGGTCGGTAAGTGATCCTGGAAAGCATAACACGTGGAATTGGGCTGCATTTTTCTTTACCATCTTCTGGCTGGCCTATCGGAAAATGTATAAGTTATTTTTTATTTTTCTCGGAATTGAGCTGATTTTGACCATTCCTATCTATTTTGTAGATATGCCCGAATGGCTGCTGTATAGCTTTTATCCGCTTGTAGGAATCATTACAGGCTGGTACGGAAATCGCTGGTATAATTTGCACACTGTTAAGATATTAAATGAAGCACAAGAACGACCTGATTCTCAGCAAGAACCTTATATAAAAACGAAAGGCGGAGCACATCTTGGGATCATGTTCGGACTCATGGCCTTTAGCCTTTTCTTCTTTCTCCTAACGGACTTTGCTCTTGCTTATGTACCAACTAAAACAAATATTAAAGATATCGTCCGCTACAGTGACGATGCGATTACACTTGAAGTATTTACGGAAGATTATAGGTGGAATTATGTGAAGGAAGAGGATCGCTACCATGTGGTAGAATTCAAAGGCTATGACTATACGGAAGATGAAGATGTACGCATACTCTTTCATGTATTTTTTGATAAACAGCTCTATGAATGGGGTGATGTTTACCTGAATGGTGAGAAACTCAGTAAAGAAGAAGCGATCGACTATGAATTGTGGATTGAAGAAAACTGGTAGATTGCAGTGATAGGTAAAAAGCTTTCCTATTTTGTCCCTCTATAAAACACCCCTCAACTAACTCTGAGGGGTGTTTCAGTTTTTGTTGTTTTACTAGTTTTAGAGGAGGATTTTTTATTTAACGCTAATAATAAAATCATCGTGATAATACAGGCTGTACCAACCCATTGAAAAATTCCAAACGATTCCTTTAACCAAATGACGGTTGTTAAAACCGCAGCTAAAGGCTCTAGACTGCTGAAAAGACTTGTTTCTTTAGGCGAAAGACTTTGTAAGCTTTCGATATAAAACCAAAAGGCCAACATCGTACCAAAGATGATCACGAAAAGTAAATAGAAGGAGGTTTCCAACTTAAAGCTTGAAACATCCACCTGCCAAGGAGGGTGCATAAAGCTTAAGGCTAAACCGCCGATGACCATCGCCCAGCCAACAATGACAAGCGAATCGTACTCCTTCAGCAGAGGAACGGCATATAACGTATAAAATGCTAACGCCGCTCCTGATAAAATCCCCCAAATAATCGCTGGTGAAGACACAGATAATTGTGTGATTGAGCCGTTTGTTAACAGGAAAAAGCAGCCAACTAAAGCAAGTGAAATCGTGACCCCATCACTTACAGTTAAAACCGTTTGCTTACGTAAAATGAGATAAATGATAATCATAACAGGTGCTAAATATTGCAATAATGTAGCAACAGCTGCATTACCATAATGTATCGATGACATGTAGGTATATTGAACAGCAAGCATACCAACTAGACCAAAGATGATCAGTTGAAATGCTGACTTTTTATTTTTCCACACACCAACAATTTGAGAACGGTCTTTTCCAATAAATTGAACAAATAGCAGTAATAAACCAGCTATAAGCAATCGTACCGTAACAAGCCAATTTACATCGATTGCGTATTGAAAAAGCTTTTGTGCAACTGTTCCTCCAACTCCCCAAAATACCGCTCCTGTTATCACAAGGAACAATCCTGTTCTTTTAGCAGGTTTACTCATGATTGTTTCTCCACCTTTAAATATAATAATATTGTTATCATAAGGGGAAAGTTTGGTTTTTTCTACTCGTATTGAACGAAAAAATATCAATATATTGAGGTGTTGGGTTTGCAGATAAAGAATTTCGTGATTGATCAACAGCTAAAAGAGCTTACTGAGCATCGAACAGTTTCGTTACCGATCGCCTGTTATGAAACAACGATTAATGAAAATATACATGGTTATATACCTCTTCATTGGCATGAAGAAATACAATTTGTCTACATTATAAAAGGGGAAGCCATCTTTCAAATAAATAAAGAAAAAGTGGAGGTCCGAGAAGGTAATGGTCTATTTATAAATAGCGGCTGTCTCCACATGACAGAGGATAAAAATCAATCCGGGTGTATCTATCTTTGCTTGAATATTTCTCCTCATTTCGTTTTACCACAAGAACTCTATGCAACCTATGTATATCCCTATATTCAAGCGACTAATTTATCTTACTTATACATAGATTCCGCTGAACCTTGGGGGAAAAACATTTTAGATGCTATGATCAAAATCAATCATTGGATTCAGCAAAAATCATCATACTATGAAATCGACATCACCATTCAGCTATCCTTAATTTGGAAAAGCTTGATTATAAGCGGTTTTCAATTAGAATTCGATGAAACAGAGATGGTGAAAAATAGCCGGATGAAGGAAATGTTAAATTGGATCCATTTCCATTATGCCGAGAAAATTTTGCTGGACGATATTGCAAAAGCAGGCCAATTGAGCCGCTCTGAATGCTGCCGGTATTTCAAGAGAATGTTAAACACTACCCCATTAAAGTATGTAACAGATTATCGAATTCAAAAAAGCTTACGTTTATTGCAACAAACAGAATCGAATGTGACGGAAGTGGCTTATCAAGTAGGATTTAATAGCACAAGCTATTTTATTGATAAATTTCGAAAGTCGATAAATATGACGCCGTTGGCCTATAAAAAAGCTAAAATGGATGATTAATAAATAGTAAGGATATAAAAAAAGTTACCCCGTGGAAATATGGGGGAATCAAGATCATAGTGGATCAATCGTTTAAAGCCCTTGAGAATATTTTTAAGGGCTTTAAACGATTGGCTTTTTTGAATTTGTGGAAACTTTACAAAAGCTTCATAAACTCTAATGCTGTTGCAATGAAACATTAACATCTGCTTAATATCTTGTTTTTATAATAAAAATCAATTGTTTCAATGTAAGAGCTTCTTAATGTCCGTGCTTATTTTAAAGTTCATATCAGTGAGAAGAATGACAAAAACATGGCTTGGATTATTTTGCTGCCAAAATTGGTTTTATAGTAGTCGATTAACTTAAGGAGTGGGAATAGTGAGAAAAACGATGAAAAAAGCTATGATACCTATCGCATCGATCAGTCTAGCTTCTGTTCTGCTTTTAAATAATGCCCAAATATTGCAGGTTCAAGCTGAGAACAAGGAAAATTCGATAAGGCAAATAATAAATGATGAGCTCCCGCTTGGTGCACCTAATTTAAAGGAAAAAAGAACAGCTGAAAATTTAGCACCTGGAGTTACTCACACTAAAATCACACGCGGAAAACAATCAGATGAAGATTTTTTTACAGTGGATGTTGATTTCGTTGACACATATAAACAAGCAAAAACATTAGCAAAAAAACTTGAAAGTGATGGATATGATAAAACTCGTATTGAGAAGATAACAGAAAGAGCGATGGATGACAAAGAAAAGGGGCCGCTAGGATTTCTTGTCCGTGTTGGAACTTTCAAATTGGAGGAAGATGCAAAGGCTCTTCAGCAAGAAATGTCTAATGATGGATATACTGGCCTTCGTGTTGTTTTTACCGGTGAGGATGGAAAGATGACAACAGGACCATGGGTGATTAATGTGATTGAAGTTGATCCGGAAAAATATAAAGGAAAAGTTGTGCCTGCGTTAGCTAATGATGAAGTACAAGGAAAAGAAACGTTAACCGAAATGGTTGAAAGAAACCACGCATTAGCTGGAATAAATGGAGGATACTTTGTAGTAGGAAGCAATGATGGAACACCTGGTGATCTTGCGGGTATATCTGTCATAAATGGAAAGCTTATTAGTGAAGCGGTCAACGGCCGCTCGAGTCTTCTTTTTCCTTCATCAGGAAGCGATGCGTCCATCGCTTCAGTTTCATCTTACATTAAAGCTACTTCAACAGACGGCGCTGATCGGGAAGTTGATGGTGTTAATCGTATGCCTGGATTGATTCGCGGCTGCGGCGGAACAGGAGGAGATATGACAACTGAGAAGCCGAAACATGATTATACTTGTAAAGATGATAGTGAATTGATTCAATATACTTTTGCATTCGGTGAGAACACGGAATCTGGTGAAGGAGCCGAAGTGGTATTAAATGAGTCTGGTGATGTTGTTGATTTTCGCAACAATCGCGGCGGAGAAATTCCAAATAAAGGTTCAGTACTTGCTGGGACGGGAGAAGCAGCACAGTGGTTGAGAGAACACGCACAAGAAGGGATGAATATTCAGGTTAAAAGTGAAATGACTGCGGATGATAAACCTTTATTGCTAAAACAAACAACCGGAATTATTAACGGAGGACCACGTTTATTAGAAAATCGTAAACTATCAATAAACGCAGTAGAGGAAGGATTTCACTGGGAAGAGAATCCTGAGTTTTATTACCGATTCGGGGAACGTCGAAACCCAAGGACACTTGCAGGAATTAAGGAAAACGGCAACCTGCTGTTCGTAACAATTGACGGACGAGCCCCAGGCTGGAGTGTAGGTGCGAATTTTGAAGAAAGTGCAAGGATTATGAAATCACTAGGTGCAGTGGATGCTCTCAACCTTGATGGCGGCGGGTCTACATCCATGATCGTTGACGATACATTAGTTACAAGACCATCAGATCAAACTGGTGAACGCCCGATTGCTGATGCCATACTTTTAATGCAATAAGTTCAAACGATAAAAATCTGGTTATACAGGTAATTATTTAATAAGAAAACCGGTCTTCTAAAAAGTCTCTTTTAGAATGAATAGTACAAATAAGAAGGGGTAATTGCTAACGGTAAAAACGTTAACGATTACCTCTTTATCTATTTCAGCAGCCATTTAGACTAAGCATTATTCCAGATCCAATAATGTCTTCACCGCTTTAGTCTTGAGGAGTCGAGTAACATGTGGTTTTTATTTTATAAATTTCCTCTTGTTAACTCTATTCTCTTAGGTTACTATCTTAGTAGTAACCATAAAGGAGCGTAGATAATGGATAAACGTGTTTACTTATTAACAATTGTTTCGTTTGTAGTTGGAATGGTTGAATTGATAATCGGAGGAATCCTTGATTTAATTTCGTCAGATTTAAATGTAAGTCTGGGAAAGGCAGGATTTCTCATCACGGTGTTCTCGCTTGTATTTGCGATGGCTGCGCCGATTTTATTGACCATGACAGCAGGTGTTGAGCGGAAGCGATTAACATTGCTTGCTTTATTAATCTTTTTTATCGGGAACGGCTTGGCAGTCTTCAGTCCTTCCTATAGCATGCTATTAATTGCACGAATTATTTCAGCTGCAAGCGGGTCTTTGCTTGTCGTATTATGTGTAACAATTGCATCAAGCATTGTGGCAGAAAAATACCGGGCGCGTGCAATTGGTGTGGTATTTATGGGTGTCAGTGCTTCCCTTGTGTTAGGTGTTCCAATCGGATTAATGTTAGGAAATGCTTTTGGTTGGCGTGCCCCGTTTATCATGATTCTCGTTTTAACATTACTGTCGATCATCGGTGTGACTTTCTATATGGATACCATTGAACCAAAACCGTCAATTTCGATTAGAATGCAACTACGCACATTGAAAAATCGAAGGGTATTATTTGCCCAGCTAACATCTTTTCTGTTTTTGGCCGGACATTTAACCTTATATGGTTATTTAACGCCATTTTTAAAAATGGAAGTTGGACTCGATGGAACTTGGGTTAGTGTTGTGTATTTAATCTTTGGGGTTGCAGCAGTAGCCGGCGGTGGTTTTGGCGGATTACTGGCTGACAGGTTTGGTACAAAGCCTACTATTCTATTTGTAATTATAGTTTTTGGAGCTGCCATTTTTTCTATTCCTTATACGACTTTCGCTCTTCCGTTATTTTTAGTAGTCATGATGATTTGGAGTATGTTAAGCTGGGCGATTACACCAGCAATGCAAAGCTATCTTATTGAGGCTGCTCCGGAAACGTCTGATATTCAGCAAAGCTTAAATAATTCAGCACTGCATTTTGGCATTGCTTTCGGATCGTTTGTCGGGGGGATTGTCATTGAGGGGGGATCTGCCGCTCTAAATCCTCAAATTGGCGGTTTATTTATCATTGCTGCATTGGGAGCTGCAGGGATATCAATGGCTAAACAAGGTCATTCTTTTTTGACCCTTGCTAGAAATCAAGAATAATAAAATGGAGGTGAATTTCATTGCAATTGGTACCCAATTGTAATGATAAAAAAATGAGTACACATATTAACGCAAAACAAGGTGAAATTGCAGAAAATATCTTATTGCCTGGTGACCCGTTACGAGCAAAGTATATTGCAGAGACTTTTTTGGAAGATGTTAGTTGCTACAACAATGTAAGGGGAATGCTTGGATTTACTGGAACATTTAATGGGGAACATGTGTCTGTGCAAGGAACCGGCATGGGGATTCCTTCGATTTCCATCTATGTTAATGAACTGATTCGAGATTATGGCGTAAAAAATTTAATTCGCGTTGGAACATGCGGGGCTATTCAAAAGGATGTGAAGGTGCGTGATGTCATTTTGGCAATGACCGCTTGTACCGACTCCAATATAAACCGTCTTACCTTTCCGGGGATTGACTTTGCTCCGTGTGCAAACTTTGATTTAGTGAGAAAAGCCTATGATGCTGGCATCAAGAAAGGACTGTTTGTACGGGCTGGAAATGTCTTAACAGCTGATGTATTTTATCGTGATAGCATGGAAATTGTAGAGAAATTAGCTGATTACGGAGTCATGGCTGTGGAAATGGAAACAACAGCATTATACACCCTTGCAGCAAAATATGGTGTAAATGCCCTATCCATCTTAACGGTAAGTGACCATATTATGACAGGTGAAGAAACAACTGCTGAAGAACGCCAAACAACCTTTAATGACATGATTGAGATGGCACTTCAAGCAGCTATTTCTTACTAAGTTCTCCTGAAAAAGAGGCTGCTCATATGAGTCGCCTCTCTTTATTTTGACCAAATCCCTAATAGCGTAACTTCATCAATATGCTTTTAATCTCTTCATCCTTCATTAACAGATCAAAATGCTTTTCATTAATTTTAGCCAATGCCACATCATGGTAGAAAAACTCGGTAAACACCTTGATAAATGGTTTGGCCATTGTCTTCATTGCCTGCCAGGATCGATCTTCCACACCTGCAAAGATGACTTCTTTATCATCTGCGATGATCAAACGGAACCGTTCTAATGAATGGTGTTCTTTTGCTGGAATCAATGTGTGGATATTGGATAAGGTTGTATCTATTTCACCAACAACCAGCACCTCGACATCTACCCCATGTTTTTCTTTTTCAGTTAACAAAGGCAAGTATTCACTTAGGTCATCCTTCCAAGCCGATAGACGAATTGATTCTTTGGCATCTTGAACAAGCTGTTTACTTTGAGCCCGGATGGATGTATCCACCTTCAAGCTCCAAACATGCTCATCATTGTAGGAACGCTTTTTGATGCCGTTATTTTTTAATTGTTCCACGTTCGCTTGAAATTCACTTGTTAGTTTTTCAATCGCAATCGATAATGGCAGTCCGGTATAAAGCTTTTTATTGTCCGAAATTGAATCCATGATCATGCCTTTTTCAATCATACGTGAGATCACTTCATATATTTTTGCCTTTGGGACACCTGAATATTTAACAATAGTCGTTGCATCCATAGGTTCCTCGCTTGTCGCCAGTACTTCATAAACTTTACTTTCATATTGAGAAAAGCCGAATTTTTGTAACATGGTTCCTCCAGTGTTATCCCTTTAGATTTTCTATTGTAATAATGGGGGTATCTGTTAATCATAATCATAATGTAAGTGGAAAATCAATTTCAATAACAGAGTACTATGGGACAATCGTTCAACTCGAAGGTTTTAAAATAAAGAAAATAAGCTGCCATTTTATAAAGCTTAAAAAGACAGTATTATCCAAAAATATGACAATATTCGGGAGAAATGGACTAGTTATTGAAATAAATATTCATAGGATATTTACTTACCCCTAATACTCTATTAATAAAATCATTTTATGATAAATACATAGAGTTTAAATTTTGTAGAAATTAATATTGCTAACTGCCAAGGGTGGAGTATAAGGAGAAAACCCAGGTATAGTTGCAAGTTCTCTGATCATACACATTTGCTTAGGTTAAGCCATGTGTTTTTTTCGGGACTGGCTATACTTGGGTTTTTTTGTGGATTTAAGCAGTTAGCTATTAGAGGAGCTCTTACTATTTCAAGGGAAAGTGGAAATTCAGTCAAAACAATAAAGGAGAGATTAACTTGAAATTTGACAAATGGCTAGAAGACCTTTCTTCAAGAAAGATTAATCGCCGAAGCTTTCTAGGAGCATCAGGAAAAACTGCAGTAGCAACAGTGATTGGTCTTTCCCTTCCAAATATCAATCCAAATGGATGCAGAAGAAGCACCTACTTTCTCGGCTTATCCGTTTACACTTGGAATTGCCTCTGGCGATCCGCTTCCAGACGGTGTTGTCTTATGGACAAGGCTTGCACCGGATCCTCTTGCAGAAGATGGAAGCGGTGGAATGGAAAAAAGATATGTTTCTGTCCAGTGGGAGGTTGCGGAAGATGAAAAGTTCAAGAAGATTGTTCGCAGAGGAACAGAGGTTGCTGCTCCCGAGCTTGGTCATTCTGTGCATGCTGAAGTTTATGGGTTAAAATCCGGTCGTGAGTATTATTATCGGTTTATAGCTGGAAATGAAATAAGCCCGGTAGGTAGAACGAAGACAGCTCCGGATTATGATGATCATGTGAAAAGTCTTTCGTTTGCCATCGCTTCCTGTCAATCTTGGGCAGGTGGACGTTACGCTGCCTATAATAATATGGTTAAAGAAGATCTTGATTTTGTTCTTCATCTTGGAGATTACACGTATGAAAGCAGAGATATGGAAACATTAGTTGACTTCCGAAACAATCATGCAAAATATAAAACATCGCCGGATTTGCAAGCGGCACATGCAAAATTCCCTTTCATCGTAACCTTTGATGACCATGAGATTGAGAATAACTGGGCAAATGATACTTCTCAACCGGATAATGAAGAGTCAAATGAGCGCGAGCGCTTCCTTAAATTGCTTGCAGCAGCATTTCAAGTTTACTATGAGCACTTGCCTCTTAGACGTCGATCAAAGCCACAAGGATCGGACATGCTTCTTTATCGGAAATTTACGTTTGGCGATCTAGCTGAATTCAGCGTAATGGATACACGGCAGTACCGTGATGATCAAGTAGGTGAAGGGTTTCCCGGAGGGCCTGTTTCTCCTGAAGCTTCAGATCCTTCAAGAACAATGATGGGGTCTGAACAAGGACAATGGGTGATAAAAAATTTACTTCGCTCACGCGCTAAATGGAATGTCTTGGCACAGCAAACTATGATGGCACAATACGACTATGACACAGGGGAAGGATTAAGCGTCAATCATGACCAGTGGGATGGATATACTGCAGATCGTGATCGCCTGCTTACTTTCATTAAAGAACGACGTCCTTCAAATCCAATTGTATTAAGTGGGGACTGGCATTCAAGCTTTGTGAATGATGTAAAGAAGGATTTCAACAATCCTATATCAGAAACTCTCACAACAGAGTTTGTCGGTACTTCGATCAGTTCAGGTTGCGGATGGAAGGATGCTGTAGAAGCCGCTCTTTCAGTGAACCCACATGTTAAGTTTTTTAATGGTGACTATCGTGGCTACGTTGTTTGCAACGTGACACACAAATCTTGGCAAAGTGACTTTAGGGTTGTTACATCAGCCAGCGATCCAAACGCAGATGCCAGTACGCTTACATCATTTACCGTAAACAATGGCAAATATGATTGTTATATTTGTCCGAAGGATCAAATACTTCCTTACCGTACAACGACCAGGGATGGTTACAGACAATACGCATAATGGTGATGGAGCATATAAATCCTATGTTGAAACTGGTGGGAGATTATTTGTTGGAAAAATACGGAAATGTCCGAGTGAAAACGTTTGGTACACTTGCACTTGAGCAGTCCATTAAGTCAAGCGGTCACATTGTATTATCTTTAGGTAGTAAGGAGCCATGTGATGTGGTCGTTGTAGGACGCGATCCCTCGTTTACCTATGAAAAGCTCTATGATTGTACAAGAACGAACTGATTCATATTCTTTATAGCCTGTTACCGCTTGGATCGCTGCAATAAGTGCCCCAGTTTCAGGAACCCTGCTGCCGTCTTCACCTGGGTGAAATAGATCCGGATTTACCGCCACAAGTTTTACACAATCAACATGCCTTTCTGTTGTAATCCGGTGCTCTTACGTATGTCTCATCTAATCTATTTAATGTACCGTAATTGCCCTTCTTTTAATTTGTTTTCTGTATATAAGATTGAGAAAATCATACATACCCTTCCTGAAACTCCCCAAATGAAAAGTAAGGAACTAATTCACCAATGTTTGAAACTGTAACATCCGGATTAAATCCAAGCTCAGAAGGAAATAATTCACCATGGGAAATCCATACCGTATGCATCCCGCCAAGTGTCCTAAAGTAGCCAAGAAAGTAATAATGATCACTGATCTTACCAAATTGGGGAAATCACCTAGTGTAAATGCACCCCGCATTTTAAATCAATGCATTAAAATGCGGGTGCTTAGAGACTGACATATACCCCAAAAGAGGTACGATTCTTAACAATCTTCCGTTTTATTAAGATGTAACGGCGGAGGAATTAACCAGCCTTTTTCCTTATTAAGTCTTAACGCTTTGCCTCCTAAAGCGGCTTTTTGAGTGTGAATTTGTCCAAACATCATAGCAATATCTTCACGGATAGATTGACCAATAATCATACTGCAAGATACTAATCCTGCCGCGATATTAGCTGATAATGCTGCAGCAATTTCTTGATCCATCATTTTTGCTCCAACTGGTATATCTTCAAGCCGAGCTTTAGGTCTTTCTGGGGGAGTAGGAGGGAGGCCGACTCCGTTTTCCTTTAAAAGAGCCTCAATTTGCTGAATTTCTTGTTGGCAATTTTGAATTGATTCCTCTAATAATTTTTTTAAATCTCCATCTCCTGCATGATTCAACTGTGTTTGATACCCAGCTACAGCCCCTTTTGCAGTAAGAAGGAAAGACCAAGTAGAAAACACTTCACCATAATGCAGTGGCTCATTTTGTGGATTTCCGCTTAAAATACCCATGAAAACACTCCTTATTGTTTTTTTTACATCCATTAAAATTCTCCTATCAGAGTTAACATGATATAAATCACAGTTTTATATCAAAAATGGAATTACAAAAACAATTAAAGTATTTGTAACAAAGTTAAATTTATTCAAGGTTTTTAAACTTAACCTAACTTATTAAGGAGGATCGAAAATTGAAAGCTAGTTACAATGCAGGTGTGTGATAACACTTAAAGTGCCATTTGATTAATAATTGATTGACAGATCCAAACAAAAGTTAAAGTTTTTCAATTTAGGATGATAAGAATCAAAAACGTAACATATAATAAAAGCGACACTGAGTATGTGTGTCGCGTTTTTAAATGCTTATTATTTGTGGTTATTTATTATGAACGCTTACCGGTTCCGCCTACATCTCTTGTTACATCTTTTCTTTCATCTTTCGTCATATAAAGCACCTCACTTACATTTTCTTGTTACTCATAAGTTGTCCACGAAAAGGAGGCGATATACATAATGAATAAAAAAAATAATTCCGAACAAAATAAGATCACATATGTTAGTTTTGGCGATAGTCAAACAACTGAAACAGAAGAACGATCTGAACAAGACGAATTTGTATTTATAAAAGTGGGCTTTAAAAAAGAAAACTTTGATAAAATTAAAGATTATACAACCTATGCAAATGTAGAAGCAAAAATGGATAAAGTCGATGTGGAGTATACCCCAGAGGATTTTATAAAGGGCGCAACCATGCTTTTTATCGACTCTATGCTCGACAATATTGATGCTCACCAGCCGAAGGAAATAACGAGAAAATTATATGAATCCCTGCCAGAATTTCTGCCGATATTAAATGAGGGAGCTAAGCAAATGAGTGACACGCCGAAGGAAAATGTTGAATCGCTCATTAATCGCCATGAGGGGACGATTAAAAATAATATTAAGAAAATCATGAAGCAGCAAAAACTTTCGCAAAAAGAGCTTTCAGAACTGACCGGTATTGATAAAAGCAATTTATCCATTTATATGAATAATAAATCTCAACCATCAATTGAGTTTTTTTTGAGGATATGGCATGCCTTGGATTATCCGCCTCTGAATGAAATGTTATATAGGGAAAAAACACGTGATGCTTAAAGGAAAGGCATCTTTTTTTTGTGTGAATTAGTTGAAAATATTTAACTTTTATTAAATATTTTTAAAAAAAGGTAATAAAACATGCACCAGCCTCAATATGCTATACCATAACGAGTTAGTGAACATTTTTTGCAATGGCATCATGTCAATAGCTAACCGGGTTGGCATAAAGCCTCCCCATCATGGAGGTGCACCTATGGATATTAATACAGCGATGTTTATGATTGCCTTAGTTACGTTGGTTGTTTTATTAGTTGAAAAAGTTAAAAAGTAATCATCCCTACTTATTAGCTGTTAGGGTTGATTACTCTTTTTTTGTTGTATTTATTTCCCTATAAAAAATTCACACTATATAACTTTCTCATCCTGTGTGAAAATGTAGGATAGTTTCTTAAATTTTTTAGGATTATCGCTTTTTCAGAAAGCGTTTAATTTATTGACAGCAATGAATTTAATACATAAACCATTTCGAATAATCATTTATATATAGGTATTAAAATCAGATAAATACCTTACTAATTATCACCTGATTTTTGTGAAAATTAGTAAGGTATTTTTACCGTGTTTCCTCATTTAGAATAAATATACAGAGAAGGAGGAGTCTTATGGAAACGGTAAAAAAGAAACCAATTATAAGCGGGAATCTGACAATGAAAACGAAAAAGACACGGAGTTTTTGGAAGGTGTTTTCAAGTCAAAAAATTCTTTATATGATGTCACTCCCTTTTGTTGCATGGGTTTTTGTTTTTAATTATTTGCCTTTATGGGGTTGGACGATGGCGTTTCAAAATTATCGGCCAGCAAGGTCATTCTTTGAACAAGAGTGGGTCGGCTTCGAACATTTTATCACCTTATTTACTGATGAACGTTTTTTTCTGGTGTTAAGAAATACGTTAGCGATGAGTTTTCTTAGTTTAATCGTTGGGTTTACTGTTCCGATTTTGTTTGCTGTTTTGCTCAATGAAGTTCGGCATTCTGTATTTAAACGAACTGTGCAAACTGTAACATATTTGCCTCACTTTGTTTCGTGGGTAGTGGTGGCTGGGATCGTGACAAAAATGCTATCAATTGATGGCGGTATCGTTAATGACCTTTTACTGAAGTTAAATATTCTTGATGAACCTTTTCAGTTTATGGCTCAAGGGACATGGTTCTGGGGAATCGTAACGGCCTCGGATTTATGGAAGGAAATGGGCTGGAATGCCATTATTTTTTTAGCAGCGATTGCCGGACTTGATCCTCAGCTTTATGAAGCTGCAAAAGTAGACGGAGCGGGCAGATTAAGAAGAATCTGGCATGTGACATTACCGGGCATCCGTCCAACCATTCTTGTTGTGCTGATTTTAAATATCGGTCACTTGGTCAGCATCGGATTCGAAAAACAGATGCTGTTAGGAAACTCACTTGTTGTTGATTATTCAGAGGTCCTGGATTTGTATGCGCTTAACTACGGAATTGGATTAGGGCAATTTTCTTATGGGACAGCCATTGGCATTTTTAATTCGGTCGTTAGTATTATCCTCTTGTTTATTGCGAATGGAATCTTTAAGCGCTTTTCAAATCAAAGTGTCATGTAAAGGAGAACGGATAAATGGCTGGGAATCGAGCTTTAAATAAAGGTTTAAATAAAGACCGTGTCTTCGACCTGTTAAATTATGCATTCTTAACGGTTGTCATGGTTGTCACATTGTATCCCTTTTTAAATGTATTGGCGATTTCATTGAATGAATCAACCGATACAGTGAGAGGCGGGATTTATTTATGGCCGAGGGAGTTCACATTTAATAATTACTTAGAAATTGCTAAATACGATAACTTAGTTACCGGCTTTATTAACTCGGTCCTGCGGACAGTGGTCGGTACCGTTTTAGGTGTTTTTGTCCAAGCGATGGTTGCATTTACTTTAAGCCGGGCTGACTTCCAGGGACGGAAGTTTGTATCCACCTTTATTGTGTTAACGATGTATTTTTCAGGAGGATTAATTCCTGGTTATATGCTGGTAAGAGATTTAGGCTTAATGAACTCATTTTGGGTTTATATTTTGCCAGGCCTGGTAAGTGCCTTTAATATCATAATTATTCGGTCGTTTATGGATGGTCTGCCATTTTCCCTCCAGGAATCAGCGAAAATGGATGGAGCGAATGATTTTACAATCTTTTATCGGATTATCCTGCCGCTATGTAAGCCAGTATTAGCGACAATCGCATTATTTGTCGCAGTAGGACAATGGAACAGTTGGTTTGACACCTATTTATACAATAGCATGAATGAAAGCTTAACAACCTTACAGTATGAATTAATGAAAATTTTGGATAATACCTCCATGAGTGGAAGCGTTGATGCGAATCAGATGCGGCCAAATGCGGAGCAGCAATCAAACATGGTATCACCTGAATCCATCAAAATGGCGATCACCATGATTACCGTTATCCCGATCATTTTAGTGTATCCATTCGTGCAAAGATTTTTTATTCAAGGGATGACATTGGGAGCAGTAAAACAGTAAGAGCTGCTTATGTTGTCTGCAGGTTCACCTATTTTTACAAACAACTGTATATCAAGGGGGAGAAATGGGATGAAATCTTTTAAAAGAATTTGCGGTATGGTTTTTATCACAGCTTTATTTGCGATGTTGATGGCATGTCAAGGTTCAAATGAGAAGGCTTCAACTGAAAATGACAGCAAATCAGATGGAAATGGGGAAATGACCTTTACGGTTTTTGATTCTGACGCGAACTCTGACTGGGAGAATATGGAGAGCCCGATTGGACAAAAGATTAAAGAGGATACAGGGGTAACACTTGATCCAGAATTTGATATGGAAGGCGGTCAAACAAAAATTCCTTTAATGATTGCCAGCGGTGAATATCCTGATCTCATTACATCAAAGGGTGCTAGTCAGCTTGTTGAAGCAGGAGCGTTAATTGACCTTGCCCCGCTTATTGAAGAGCATGCACCAAATATTAAAAAAATGCTTGGTGATGAAATCAATCGGATGAAGTGGAGTAAAGATGACCCATCCATATATGTTTTACCTAATAGTCCAGTTAAAAATGAGGCAATGACTCCAGGTTTCGCAGCACTTGTCCAGCACGATGTTGTGAAGGAATTGGGTTATCCGGAAATGAAAACGCTTGAGGACTTAGAAAATGTCTTGAAAGAATATTATAAACGTCATCCTGAAATCGATGGACAGCCAACGATTCCATTAACCCTCCAGTCAGATGGCTGGCGTTTTCAAGCTTCTACCTTAAATAGCGGATTTATGATGACGGGGGCATCAGATGATGGTGAGTATTACGTTGATCCACAGACCTATGAAGCGACCTTGCATTATCGCCGTCCAGCTGAAAAAGAAGTTTTCCGCTGGTATAACAAGATGAACACAGAAGGTCTGTTAGATCAGGAATCTTTTGTCCAAAAAAATGATCAATGGTTAGCAAAATTGTCTACAGGACGGGCATTAGCAACTATCGCTCCGGATTATATGATCAATGACGCACAGAATGCCTTACGTGATGAAGGGAAATATGAACGAATGTATGGCTACTATCCTATTACTTTAAGTGAAGAATATAAGCACCATGCATATCAAAGCTCAGGTTTCCAAGTAGGATGGGGGATTGGCATCACTGTTGATTGTGAAGACCCTGTTCGCGCTATCAAATTCCTCGATTATTTAGTTTCAGAAGAAACACAAATCATGTTAAATTGGGGAATTGAAGGGGAGCATTATGAAATCGTTGATGGCAAGCGTGTTATCCCAGAAGAAGAATGGGATAAACGCAGAAATAATAAAGACTATTTAAAGGAAACAGGAATAGGCTATAACTTCCTTCGCTTTGCCCCGCGTTATGGCGATGGTGTGTTAGACTCAACAGGACAAACCTTTACAGTCAATACCCGTGAACTGGCAATCGAAGGTTTAACAGATGTTGAAAAAGAAGTACTGAAAAATTATGATGCTGAATTATGGAAGGATCTATTCCCACCTGCTGAGGAATTTCCTGTAAAACCTTGGGGTGCAGGCTACAATCTTGCAATCCCTGCAGGTTCTAAGCTTGAGGTATCAAACAAAAAAATGATAGATATCACGTTTAAACGAATTCCAGAGGCTATTCTTACTAAACCTGATGACTTTGATCGAATATGGGATCTATTCATGAAGGACTTAGAGAAAGCCGGAGTTGAAGAGGCAGAAAAAGAATTCACGAAAATAGTGAAGGACACAGTTGAATTATGGAGCAAGGAATAGATTGCTAACTTGAAATAATGCCGTCACAAAAAAGGGCCAGACCTCTTTATTACAATATAATGGATCTTAAATCGTTTAAAATCCTCTATATTGAAATTGTTAAAGGGGTCTGACCCTTTTAAGGCGGTATTATTTTGTTAGTTCAATTAATAATTTCAATGCATTTTCTTTATTTTTTGAATCCGCCCGTATTGCCGCAATTTTCTTCTCATCATTGACTTGGACTCCCTCAAAGAACCTTGTGTCAGAAACGACAATTCCGTATAAATGTTCAGCATTATCTTCAGGTGATGTTGCATAGACAAGCTTATCTGCTTCAACGTTTTCTTTAAGCGATGGCTCCAATTCATCTAGTGGCAGGAACATTTCATTCGTCATGAGCAGTTCAAAGTTATCAGGATCCATTACATAGACATCTGATTTATCAGATGTAAGCGTCACAACACTTTTTTGCTGCATGCCAACATCCATCGAGTCGTTTATTTCTGTCGGCGAATAATTCAAATTAACGGTTACCCTCTTCCATGAAGGAATGTCAGCCAAGACATTCTCCGAAACAGCCATTGTGTCACTATTTGGTTCAAAATAGTCACCATGCAGCAAAATGCTTACATTTTCAGGAGGAAGACTTGCCAATCTTTTTTGTTCCTGAAAATGAGAAACGACACTTTGGGTCACATAGACACAAAGTGCAATTAGAAGGATCACCCCAATGATATGGAGCTTGTAGTAATGGAGAAAATGATCCGATTTCTCACGGAAGGTAGCAGGGCCTTGCTTTTCCTCGGTACCATCCCGATAAGCTTTAATCTTATTATAGGCATTGGTTATCAGATCAAAATCAAAAGGCTTTTCTCCATCCTCCTGACTTTGATATGCATGATTCCGCCGAATCCATGTCATATATTGTTTTTCAATTTGGTCATCAGTAGCATCTTCTGGAACACCTAGTACTTTGTAAGCTTCTTGTATGTCCAATTCAGCGTCACTCCTCATTTCCTGGTTTGCTTTATAGTTTATAAGTGAAAATGTGAGGTAAAAAAAATAGATTACTATAAAGATACCTCAAATTGAAGGCGTTTGCACTATGTATCAAGATTTTGCGAAAAGAATTTTTAAAGATATTTAAATAGGTTATGAAGAAGATAGTAAATATGTAATAAGCTTATTGACTAATTTAAAATGATGTTGTCTTTTATAGGCGGTGTTATGCTCTTTTATCCAGCTTTCGTTTTATTTTGGAGTTATAAAAACTTATATCAATGAGTTCTGGCAGATAGAATCTATTATTTATAATAAATAACTAACCATGAGGTACTTTATAAGTTACTATTATAGATGTGTAAGCGGATAACAAAAGTTAAAGGTGGAAAAAGGATGTTAACTAAAGAAGAGATTCGGCTTCGCGATCCATTTATTTTGCCGAAGTATGAGACAAAGACGTATTTTCTTTATGGAACGACCGATGAAAATGTATGGGATGGAAAGGGAACGGGATTTGATGTTTACAAGAGTAAGGATTTGCTAAACTGGGAAGGTCCCTTTCCTGCCTTTCGACCAGATGAAGGATTTTGGGCAGACCATCATTTTTGGGCTCCAGAGGTTCATTTATATAATGGGAGATATTATATGTTTGCCTCATTTAAAGCAGTGGACAAATGCCGGGGTACGCAAATTCTTGTTTCAGATAATCCACTTGGCCCATTTACGCCACTTACAGATGAACCGGTAACTCCAAGGGATTGGGAATGCCTTGATGGCACACTGTTTTTAGATGATCAGCAGGATCCATGGATGATCTTTTGTCATGAATGGCTGCAAGTCGAAGATGGAGAAATTTGTGCGATCCGCTTGACTAAGGATCTTCGGAAAGCGGCAGGTGAACCGGTGCTGTTATTTAAAGCAAGTGATGCGGGCTGGACTGTACCTGCACATGAAAGAAATTATGTAACAGATGGTCCCTTCCTTTTTCGAAATAGTCAAGGGGAGCTGCAAATGCTGTGGTCTAGCAGGGGACAGGAGGGGTATGCGATCGGTGTGGCCCATTCAACATCAGGCAATATTTTAGGTCCGTGGGTACATGATAAAAGGGCACTTTTTGATAAGGATGGCGGTCATGGAATGTTATTCTATACTTTTTCAAATCAGCTAATGCTCACCATTCATGCCCCAAATAAAACGCCGAATGAACGGCCGGTCTTTTTTAACCTGGATGAGGTTGACGGGAAATTGATCATAAAATAATTGTACATTCTTGAAAACATCAAGCCGAAGGGTGGATCCCTTCGGCTTTGCTATCGGTTTTCTTTATTCTTCTTCAACCGCTACAGCAAGTAAAGCTGAATGACTAGCTGCATGGTTTATAGCTGTTTCGCTTGCCTTTGAACTAGCCTTTGCTTCTGCTTTATTTGTAATGGAAGGATTAACTTCGGCATCTCCTTCTTCTGCAGCTTCAAGAGGTGTTTCATCAACAGCTGCCTCTTCTGTAGATTTATCAGAAGCTTCTTCCTCAGTACCTTCTTCCTTATTTGTAACTACAGTCTCATTCGTAGCTTGCTCTTCTGATGTTTCCGTTTCAATAACAGCTAGTACAAGTACGGCTGAGTTACTAGCTGCATGTGCTTTCGCGTTCAAACTAGCGTGTTCACTAGCCATCGCTTTTGCTTTATTTTCAGCAGAGGGAATTACCTTCTTCTCTGTTTTTGCATCTGCTTTGGCATCAGCATCAAGTTCAACTTGTTCCTCATTCTTTTCTGTTTTAACCTCATCAGCAGCATTTAGATCTTCTGCTTTTTTAGATTTTTTAACAACAACCTCAGCTGCATCTACTGTTTCGACTTCTTCTGATATATCGTCAGCAAAAACAGCAGAGTTTGCAGCTGCATGCGATTTTGCATTTTGGCTTGAACGCTCATTAGCCATAGAGTTTGCTTTGTTAGCAGCAGATGGGTTTGTTTTTTCTTTTCCTTCCACCTCTGCCTGCTCTTTCGCTTTAACCTCAGTTTTTTCCGGTTCTGCATCGTTGTTTGCTTGTACTGCAGAATGTACATTTGCATGGGCTTTTGCTGTTTCGCTTGCTTTTACACGGGCCTGTGCATTGACTTTATTAGCTGTACTTGTTTTTACTTGAACAGCTTTCGTTTCTGAAGCTTGCTCAACCTTTACAGCAGCTCCTTGACCGCCATGGTTTCCTTGACCAGCTGCTTCACTTACCTGTCCTCCAGCAAAAAAACCGACTGAAAGTACGCCTGCCAATACAAATAATTTTACAATTGTTGTTCCTTTTAAGTTAAACGTCATCATTATTCTCTCCCTTTTTCTTCATTTGATCTCCATAAATGTCATGATGTTTGTTTATAAGAAAAAAGGAGCAGTCTTTGGCGGCTTTGCTGGCGGGGCATTAATCCATTGATTACGATACACGTGTGCTTTTGAGACAAAGGTCTGAATAAGTCTCAAATTCCACTGTTTTTCAAATTCAATCCATTTCTCAACCGTACTATTCCAGCTTTTACTGGTACCTGAACGATCTTTTGCTGACCCCCCTGGTAGCTTCGTATTCTGTGAAGAGCTTATTGTCTGGATGTCTATAGGATATTGATGTTTGTGAGAAGGAGTATTCTGTTCTTCTTGCGAATCCTTGCTCAAATAATTGATTGAGGCCTTTTCGGATGGATCTTGCTTACTTATGATAGCTTTATTTTGATTTTTCTCATCCGCTTCTTTCTTAGCTTTTCTGATTAATAGATCCTTCTCGGCATCAATAGTAGATGTAGTATTTTCAATAGGCTCTTTTGTAGGTTTTCCCGGTCCATTCTTAGTTGAAGGCTTAGCTTGAGTTGATGGTTGCTGAGCCTGTTTTATGATTGGTTCTTTATTTTGCCCCTTGCTGATTTCCTCTTTATTGGGTTTTACAGGCAAAGTATGTTCATTATTCGTAACAACTTTAGATGTTCTTGCCCTTTGCGCTTTTTCACTTGCTTGCTCCCGTAACTGACTGCTTTGAGTTTTAACCGAATCGATTGGATTGTCCAACGTTTTGCCAGTCTTTTCGGAAAGGGAGGACACCGTTTGTTTAGGAGTATTGATTGAACCAGACAGTTGATCGGAATTCTCCTCTTCCCTTATTTGAGGACTTATCAATGCTGGTTTCTTTTCCTGAGGCTGTTCTAGTTGCTGAGAAGGATTAACCTCTGTATCAACTCCATTTTTTTCAGCGAATGCATCTGCTGGAAAGAATAGCGTCATACCTGCGATGAAACCGCAAAAAATGAAATGTCGGAAGTGCATGCTCTCACCTCCTTTCAGATTTTTTAGCAAACATATAGATATAAAATTCATCATAAGTTGACAATTTCCGTCCGTTGAAAGCGTTTTTAGTAGAGGTTTTTGCTTTTACCCTATACAGTTCCTGGGCTTCAAGTACTATTTCATGAAAGATTAAGAAATTATTTATTCAAATTTTAACGGGATGTAAAATCAAGTTTCCAGATTCAAGAGAAGCTAAGAAGATAAGCCGGGAATAAATGGTTGAGTAGAACGTAGTGGAGCTTCACAGGGATAAGGATTTACTTCTAATAATGACTATTCACCTATATGGATGAAGTTAATGTGTAAAATCACCTATAAATTTACATTTTCATTCATTTTTTTACAAAATATTAAAATTTTTCTAAAACGAGGACAATATTGTATTTCTAGTATTGTAATTGTTCTTAATAGATTAAAAGAACAAATTAAAAACAAAAAAGGAGGTATAAACATGCATTTTTTAAAGGGATCATCACTCTATCTGCCAGAACATGGACACATGGACAGAAGGAGATTTATGAAGTATACAGGCGGTACCTTTGCTTCTTTGGTTGCACTTAGCTTGCTTCCAGTTGATAAGGTGTTAGCAACTTCTGAATCTCCTAAGTTTAAAGACAATCCCTTTAAACTTGGGGTGGCATCAGGAGATCCCCTCCCTGACAGTATTGTGTTATGGACAAGGCTTGCGCCTGAGCCGCTTGCTGAGGATGGACTTGGCGGAATGCCTGACCGTAAAGTTCCCGTACAGTGGGAGCTTGCAGAAGATGAGAATTTTAATAAGATCATCAAGCGCGGTACATCACTCGCTGTGCCAGAGCTTGCTCACTCGGTGCATATTGAAGTCCATGGTTTACAACCATCAAGGTATTACTGGTATCGATTCAAAGCTGGCTCGGAGATAAGCCCTGTTGGCCGTACGAAAACCGCACCATTACCAAATGATCATCTTTCTGAGTTAACATTTAGTGTGGCATCTTGCCAAGCATGGTACCATGGCTACTTTACTGCTTACAAACATATGGTGAATGATCATCCTGATGTGGTCTTCTTTCTTGGTGACTATATTTATGAGTACGCTATCAACTCTAGCAATTTAAAGAGAGATGTTACTTTGTCCAGTGCTCACAACAGCAAGACCACCACTTTAAGCCAATATCGTTTACGATATTCTTTATTTAAGACAGATCCTGATTTACAGGCTATTCATGCGGCTGCTCCGTGGATTGTTACGGGGGATGATCATGAGGTTGAGAATAACTATGCTGGCGGTAACTCTCAGTACGGTATTTCCGAAGAGGAATTCCTTCGCCAGCGGGCTGCTGCTTATCAAGCATTCTATGAAAATCTTCCTTTAAGAAGTACTTGTATTCCTAGCGGCCCTGATATGCTCATGTATCGCAATTTCCGTTTTGGTGATTTAGCTGACTTCAACGTCCTTGATACACGCCAGTACAGGGATAATTATGCTTGCGGTAAAGTTATCGCAAATTGTGAGGAGCGTTTAGACCCATCACGTTCGATTCTTGGGAATGAACAAGAACGTTGGCTCATTCAGGGGCTTAGCAAGTCGGATACGACATGGAATGTATTGGCACAGCAGATCGTAATGGCACAAATTGACCGCGATACGGGAGATGGAATGACATACAGTATGGATCAATGGGATGGATTTGTCGCTTCACGCGAGCGGATATTCTCTGCGTATAAACAATATGGCATTAAGAATCCTGTCGTGCTAACCGGTGATATTCATCGACATGCAGCTGCAGATCTCAAGGCCGACTTTAACAATCCTGATTCAAAAACAATTGGCACCGAGCTAATCACTACATCTATCGCTTCTGATGCGGATGGTGCAGAAACTGATTCTCTTGCAGCATTATGGTTAGGCAACCCTCAAGTGAAACTATACAATGCACAGCGAGGGTATGTTCGCTGCAAAATGACTCACAAGCAAATGCAAGCAGATTTTCAAGTTATGCCTTACGTTACTCGTCCAGGTGCTCCGAGCTCAACCTATGCTCGTTTTGTTGTTGAAGCTGGTAACCCGGGTTTGCAAAAAGAGAAATTGATATCCAATTGGTGAAAATTAGTTAAGCCTTTACAATTAAGGACTAGTCATTCCATCTAAATGAGAACAGAGAAGAGAAAGAGGAGGAATAGATATGTTTTACAAGAAAAAATCATCACTTTATGTACCGGATAAAGAGCATATGAATAGACGACGTTTCCTTAAATTTTCAGGCGGGACATTTGCATCGTTAGTTGCAGCGAGCTTTCTCCCTGTAGATGCAGTTTTGGCTGCTTCTGAAACGCCTAAATTTAAGGATAATCCTTTTAAGCTGGGGGTGGCATCAGGGGATCCGCTGCCAGACGGAGTTGTATTGTGGACAAGGCTGGCACCTGAGCCGCTGGCAGAGGATGGTCTTGGCGGAATGCCTGATCATAAGGTTCCTGTTCATTGGGAGATAGCGGAGGATGAGAATTTCCGAAAGGTAGCAAAGCGCGGGACGTCTGTAGCCATGCCTGAGTTAGCCCACTCGGTTCATGTAGAGGTCAGCGGTTTGAAACCATCTCGTTATTATTGGTATCGATTTAGAGCTGGAACAGAAATAAGTCCGGTTGGCAGAACGAAAACAGCTCCAGGATATGGTGCAAAAGTTCCTTCTTTGTCATTTGCATTTGCTTCATGCCAGGCTTGGTATGAAGGATTTTACACAGCGTATAAACATATGGCGCAAGAAGACTTGGATCTTGTCTTACACCTTGGTGACTATATTTACGAGTATAAGATTGGTCCGACAGGAGGAGTAAGAAACGTACCGCTTCCACCTGTTCATAACAACCAAACCGTTACATTAAGCCAGTATCGCCTTAGATATTCCTTATTTAAAACCGATCCAGATCTTCAAGCCGCACATGCTAAGTTTCCTTGGGTAGTAACAGGCGATGACCACGAAGTAGAAAATAATTATGCAGACGATATCTCAGAATATGGAGTATCACGTGAAGATTTTCTCGCACAACGAGCAGCTGCTTATCAGGCATTTTATGAAAACTTACCTCTAAGAAGCACATCAATTCCGAACGGTCCAGACATGCTGCTTTACCGTAAACTATCCTATGGGAATTTAGCCCAATTTAATGTGCTCGACACCCGTCAATATCGTGATGATCAGATAAAAACAAACACGCCAACAGAGGAAACGATGGATCCGAATCGCACGATGCTTGGAAAAGAACAGGAGCGTTGGCTGTTAAATAACCTTGGCAACTCGACTGCTACTTGGAACGTTCTAGCCCAACAAATTTTTATGTTTCAGGCTGATCACAATTCCGGCCCTGAAATGATAATTGGTAATGACACATGGGATGGTTATGCAGGAGCCCGAAAACGTCTCTTTTCTGAGATAATCGAACGGAAGGTTAAAAATTTCGTTGTGTTGACGGGGGATGCACATCGGAGCGTTGCTGCAGAATTAAAAGAAAATTTTGATGATCCAAACTCAGCAACAATCGGGACTGAGTTTCTTGGAACCTCCATTACTTCTGGAAAAGATGGTGCGGATATGGATAACTTAGGAAGGGAATGGTTAGCGGCAAATCCTCATATGAAATTTCACAACGCTCAGCGCGGGTATGTGCGATGCAACCTTACACCTGATCGCTGGCTGACAGATTTCCGTGTCCTTCCTTACGTGACAAGACCTGATGCACCAATTAGTACCCGTGCTAGCTTTGTTGTAGAGAATAATCGTCCAGGTTTACAGCAAGCGTAAAATGATACATCTGTAGGAAATCCCTTTAGGATAAAGGGGAAGATTTAGTATTTATAAGATTGATTTTTCTCACCTGAAATCGTCCTTATCTATTTTTTATGAATAGAATAATTAAATAGAAAGTAAACGATAACTATTTTTAATTTGTAGCATAAAAATGGGCCCTAGTAGTGAAACTGGAGGCTCATTTTTCTTTTCTAGAAACATAACGATAAAGTTGAAGATGCCAGAGTGCTATAGTAAAAGAGTATGATTGCAGGATGGAAGTTTTTAATAATTTGATTGAGGTGAAAAAAATGATTTTAGACTTAAAAGGTGAGCCGAATATGGATCCAGTTGTAGGGATGCTTTATTCAGCTGTAGATGGCAATTACAACCGATTGAAAGCAATTGTTGCAGATATGTCACAAGAGGAAATCGATTATAAGGGTTCAAAACAACAATATAATAGTACTGCACAATTAATAAGGCATTTAGCCTATGTGGACCTCAACTGGATTTTTAGACTAAAGGGTGAGCCGGTACACAAATTACTTGAGGAAAGGTACGGACCAATGTTAGATAAAAACAATGAAATTCCGATGATAAAGGGAGTTTCTTTAGAAAGGATTCTCACTGATTATGATGAGGTATTCAACATATTTAAATCTTTATGCTTACAGTTAAAGGATAATCAATTAAGTAAGATTGTTGATTATCAAAATGGAGCGACAATCCGTTGGGGAATCTGGCATATTGCCGATCATAATAGATACCACTAGGCTCATATTAATCAACTTCGTAAATGGTATAAAGAAGAGCGGGAATTAACAGTAGGGTAAGGATAGAAAGGAATTAGCCCTTCCTTTCTATCCTCTTAAAATAGGTGAAATATTTATAATCAGTTTTAGTGTCAAGCTCTAGGCACTATCGGTCATGCATAGTACGTATAAATGCAGATTCGAGATTAGGACATCGCGTTTTTATTTGTCTCTAGGATTTAACTACTCCGGAATTGAAAGTAAAGTTCACCTTCTATTCCGGAGTGCTTTATTTGCACTTGATTAAAGTGCCCTGAGCCTATGTTTCGTGTTTTAATACAATTTTCCATGCCGATATAAAATCGTGCATAGCTTCATCACAGCTTGAATATAGCAGTTTTGCCGCAAAGGATATGGATCGTCATAGAATTGCGGCAGAATGGTGGTCATGGTAGAGGTCATTTTGTCGAAAAGGAGCTTGAAAACCTCTTCCTCGCTGTAAAATTGTGTTTCTCTTCCTTGCATCCATTCTAAATAAGAAACGATAACCCCTCCCGCATTGGCAAGAATGTCAGGGATGATGATCACACCTTTATCGCTTAAGTATTTATCTGCATCACCAGTGACTGGCGCATTTGCCCCTTCCACAATGATTTTCGCCTTAACTTGCTTCATATTGGCTTTATGGATTTGATCCTCTAAGGCAGCTAACAATAAAACATCCACATCAAGATAAAGAAGTTCATTGCGATTTAGGATCACTACTTCAATACCGAGCTCAGATAACTGTTTTTCTGTGGTAGGAAGCTCGCCCTTATTCGTTCTGGCAAACGTAACTAATGCAGGAATATCTAACCCATTTGAATTGAATAAGGTAACATTTCTATCACTTACAGCAACAACTTTATTTTGCAGATGGGTACAGCGGCAGGCCTCCAGAGCAGCAATAGAGCCAACATTTCCAAAGCCTTGTACCGCAATTTTTAGAGGCCGATCTCCAAGCGATAACGTAGTTTTGGCGAAGGGATTAGGATTTTCTGAAAGCCATTCCTTATGTTCTATGAGAAAATTGTGAAGCATATAGCGGAAAGTAAAATAAACTCCTTTACCTGTTGCTCCGCGGCGTCCTAATGATCCTCCGTTAACAACACTTTTTCCCGTGAAGCTTCCGCGATATGGTTTTCCGGGGTTGATGCTTTTATATTCTGCCATCATCCAATCCATTTCACGCTCACCTGTCCCGACATCTGGCGCAGGAATATCCTTGTCAGGACCTAGAATATCACTGAAATATCGGACATATTTTTCACATATTAAATGCAGCTCCTTATCAGAGTAATCCTTTGGGTTAATGACAACGCCTCCTTTTCCGCCGCCAAAGGGAACTTCGTGAAGGGCATTTTTTAATGTCATTAATGCAGCAAGGTTAACCACCTCGTCTTCATTGACCGATTCGTGAAAGCGAATCCCTCCTTTGTAAGGTCCCAGGGTATCATTATGCTGAACGCGAAAGGCAGGAATTCGGATGACTTTCCCTTTTTCCAAAGGTACACGCAGAAAGGATTTATGGATATGATTTGGAGTGGAAAGGATTGCAGCTAATGAAGTAAAAGCCTGTTTTCTTAGATCGTCCATGTAAATCAGGCAAAAAGGATTTGTCTTCTAACAAAGCATGTAATGATTGTTGGACAATATCCCCTGTTTGGCTTGCCATATGCATAACCCTCCTTTTCTTTTAACATGCCATCATACGAAACGTTTTTGTTGATTATGTCAGTTTAAGAGAAGGAGTATTAATTATTAAACTTATTGATTCATAGAGGATAATTCCTTTTAGATGACGAATCCACTAGGATCATGTTACTTTTACAGTAATCTGCCAATTGAAGTTGAAAACGAAATGATTGACTACAGAAGCTGTACAGGAGGATTTCATTTGAACACCAACAATGAAACACGAAAAATTTCATTATACTACCATCTATTTTTCATTGTCATTACATTTATTTATTGGTTCTCGCTTTATATCTACGTCCCTGTTTTTGTTGAATATTTAGATTATCTTGGAGGAGCCTATACGCTAGTGGGATTTATCGCGGGGAGCTACGGAATTATGCAAATATTGCTAAGACTGCCGATCGGGATTCTATCAGATAAAATGCAAATACGAAAGCCATTTATTATTGCAGGGCTTGTAACAGGTGTGATTAGCTGCTTTGGGTTTGCTTTGACAGATAGCTTAGGCTTTGCTTTTGCTTCCCGGGTTCTTTCTGGCGTTACCGCATCCATGTGGGTTGCCTTTACTGTATTGTACGCAAGTTATTTTAAAGCGGAAGATACAACGAAGGCCATGGGGAATATCCAGTTTGTCACTGTTGCCTCACAGCTTATCAGCATGGGCCTTAGTGGTTATCTTGTTAGTGAATGGGGATGGAAGGCACCTTTTTGGTTAGGAGGAATCATTGGCTGTCTCGGTATTATCATGTCATTTGGGGTGAAGGAAGTCCAGAGTCAAACAGGCGATAAAAAAATCGAGATGGGAGAATTGCGTGCCGTCATTAAAGACCCGATTGTGCTGAAAGTAGCTCTTTTATCTGCGTTAGCAAATGCTGTCCTGTTCATTACTATGTTTGGCTTCACGCCAACCTATGCTTTAAATATAGGAGCAACAAAAGAAAGCTTAATTATCCTAGTTTTTAGCTTTATGGTGCCGCATGCGATTGCACCGATTATTACCGGAAGATATTTACTCAATCGCTATCATAAGTGGTCTATTTTAATCGTTGGATTTTTAGGAACATTTGTCTTTACCTCTATTATTCCTTTTGTTTCAAATTTGCAATGGCTATATGTGACACAGGCATTAAATGGCTATGCCCAAGGAATGACAATCCCTCTTTTAATGGGAATGGCAATTCAAACGATTTCATTATCAAAGCGGGCAACAGCTATGGGGCTATTCCAGGCGATCTATGCACTCGGAATTTTCCTTGGCCCTTTTGTGGCAGGAATGTTTAGTCAAATGGTGAACTTTTCAGCTGTGTTTTATCTGGCTGGTGCAGTGGGGTTGATTGGTATGATGCTTTCCATTGCATGGGGACGGAAACAATTGAATTCTAATAGGATGGTAAATAACGAAAAAAAGATACATTCTTTATAAATCATTAGGACTTGTCGGCTGCGGCAGGTCCTTTATCCTTTTTCTAAGAGTGGTGGATAGGTGCTTGTCATCCAATTCTTAAGCACAGGACATGCAAGTGCAGGAAGATAAGAACATTGCCCTTTTGACTGACAGCGATTTGCTCTCTGGAGTCCAGAGATTCATGAGCTAAAGGTAAGGAAAAGTACCTTGTAGTCATGTGCTCTTAATTGCCCATGACTCCAGGCCCACTGAGCTTTTGTTAATAAAGTGCAAAGAAAGATTTAATAAAATGTTAAGAAAAGAACTATTCAATCATTTGTAAATTAAAGGTATACTAACATGTGGGATTAAAGAATATCTGGATCCTATTTATTTTGCATGAGAAGGATCACATTGTAAATTGAAACAATAATTTTTTGGAGGTTTAAATGGAAAATTGGATAACAGGTATAATTGAACAATTTGGTTACGTAGGAATCTTTCTGATGATTGCGCTGGAAAATGTTTTTCCTCCAATACCATCTGAGGTGATTCTTACATTCGGGGGCATGCTGACGAATTTTACTGACTTAACGGTCCCGGGCGTAATTCTGTCGGCGACTTTGGGATCTGTTGTCGGAGCAGTCATTTTATATAAGATTGGAAATCTTCTTGATGTTGAAAGACTTGAGAAAATAGTTGATCGCTGGGGGAAGGTTCTTCAAGTAAAGAGAAAGGACATTTACAAGGCGGATCAATGGTTTGATAAGTACGGATATTGGACAGTCCTTATCTGCCGCGTTATCCCGTTAATCAGAAGTCTCATTTCGATCCCAGCTGGAATGGCAAGTCTGAACTTTTGGCTCTTTCTCCTTTTTACAACGGTTGGAACATTAGTATGGAACGTTATTTTAGTTACAGTTGGTGCAAAATTTGGAGAGTCATGGGAAAAAGTTGTTGAAGTGATGGATATTTATTCAAATGTTGTCTATGCTGTAATTGCACTTGGAGTGATTGTTGTGCTGGCATTGTTTATTAAAAAGAGAAAAAGGAATAAGGGAGATTAATAAATGGATATTCTAACAATCTTAAAAGCCGTTATTCTAGGATTAGTAGAAGGATTAACGGAATTTGCGCCTGTATCGTCAACAGGTCATATGATTATCGTTGATGATATGTGGCTGCAGTCTGAAGAGTTTCTTGGGAAATATGTAGCAAATACGTTTAAAATTGTCATTCAGCTCGGATCCATTTTAGCTGTTGTAGTCGTTTTTAGGAATCGTTTTATTGATTTACTAGGTTTAGGCCGTCTCAATAAAGAGTCAGTTTCTGAAGGTCAAAATCGTCTGAAGCTTTCACAAGTAATTGTGGGATTGATTCCAGCTGGTGTACTTGGTGTTCTGTTTGAAGATTTTATTGATGAGCATTTATTTTCAATCGAAACGGTATTAATCGGTTTAGTTGCCGGGGCCATTTTGATGATTTTAGCAGATATCTTCGGACCAAAACAGCCTAAGACTGAAACAGTGGACCAAATCACTTATAAACAAGCGTTCACGGTTGGACTTATCCAATGTCTTTCTTTATGGCCTGGCTTCTCTCGTTCAGGCTCAACCATTTCCGGCGGGGTTTTACTAGGCATGAACCACCGTACAGCTTCTGATTTCACGTTTATCATGGCAGTTCCGATTATGGCCGGCGCCAGCTTTTTATCATTACTGAAAAACTGGGAGTACTTTACGCTTGATGCAATGCCATTTTTTATTGCAGGGTTTATTAGTGCGTTCGTGTTTGCATTAATATCGATCCGCTTTTTCTTAAAGCTGATTAATAAAATTAAGCTTGTTCCATTTGCGATTTACCGCATTCTTTTAGTAGTGGTTATCTATTTAGTTTATTTTTAAGTATATCGGCTAAGAAGCACATTTTGTGTTTTCTTAGCCTTTTTGTTTGAAATGAATGGGGGAACGGAGAAATGAAAGCTATAAAAATAGCTGCAGCAGCTTTACTCATCTTAATTGTTTTAGGCTATGGGTTCTTGCAATTAATTAATTCTACAAGCTTTCAACTTTTCGGTGAAATCATCCATAAAGCAGAGACAGAAGAAAAGGTTGTCGCTTTAACATTTGATGATGGACCGACAATGAAAACAGAAGATATTCTAAAAATTCTTCAAGAAAAGGACATAAAAGCCACCTTTTTTCTAACAGGAAAAGAAATTGAGGAAAATATGGAAGAAGCGAAAAAAATCGCTCTAGCAGGACATGAAGTAGGAAATCATACGTTTTCCCATCAAAGAATGGTCTTCAAATCTCCTTCTTTTATAAAAGAAGAAGTAGAGAATACAGACAAACTTATTAGAGAAATTGGCTATGAAGGAGACATTCTCTTTCGGCCGCCATATGGGAAAAAGCTCTTTTTTCTGCCAAAATACTTAGCAGACCATGATCGTAAATCAATCCTATGGGATATTGAGCCGGAGACAGATCCAGAGATTGGCGCTGATTCAGAAAAAATCGTTCAACATGTTAGTGATCATGCTAAAAGTGGATCGATTATCTTACTGCATGTTATGTATGATAGCCGAAAGGAATCACTAGGATCGGTTGAAGGGATCATAAATAAATTAACTGAGCAAGGATACGAATTTAAAACCGTATCAGAGCTCCTAAAATATGAAAAAGCTAATAATAATTAGGTTAAAGGTCCGAATGCATCGGGCATTTTTTTATTAGGTTGGCCGATTGCCTGATGAAAAATAGATTTCAATATTAATAACTTTACATTCCCGGAGGAACATACAGATTTAAAAAGACAAATACAGAGAGATTTCCAATATCAACTAGGACATGTGAAAATAAAGGCCAACGTAAGCTTTTTGTTTTATACCTGATAACTGACCAAATGATACCCATGATAAAGAGGACTATGAATAATTGGATTGAACGATTTCCAATTGAGAAGATACCCCAAAGCAGCGAATGACTTAGAGAAAATAGAAAACTGGAATAAAAGACAATTGCCCAGGCAGGAAGGTTTTTACCAGCATCCAATAATAATCCCCTCCAATATCCTTGCTCAAACCAAGGATTAATCAGAGCAAAAAATAAAACAAAGATGGCAATCGTCGGATATTCAATAATTAATGAGTAATTTGGAATAAGAATTCCTGCAACAGGAAAGAGCCCAATTAAAATTCCGATGATCAGCCACTTCTTTTTAAAGAGTGGTTTTTTAAACCAGTCTTTAATGGTGGTAATTGAAACAAAACCAACAATCATCAATCCTAGTAATGTCCAGTATAACAAGGCTGTTAATACCCAAGAGTATGCTTGGATATATGAGTTGCTAATTGATATGATGAAATGAATAACTGTAATAATCAAAATTGGCGATAATAGGATAAAGCCTCTTTTCTGTTTACTTTTTAAATGTAATATGAAATTCACCTGCATTTCGTGTTATTAAGAAAAAAGATTGGGAACTTAACCCCAATTATTATCTTAACTTAAGTAAATAACAATTTCATCCAAAATTATAATATATTGGATGAATTATATACAACGACAATTCGAATAGATAAAATGAATAAAGTGTCTGAATATGTAAGTAATGGGAGTAAATGAAACAAAAGTACCTAATGATCCGTATTTACAATAAAAGAAGGGGAGTTGATGAAATGAGTAAATATTCGATTAATGAATTTATCAAACAAACCGAACAGGAAGATAAAGGGGAAGGTCTTTTTGAATTAGAAACACCTCGTATGCTAGAGGTAAACCTGGATGGACAGGTTTGGGCAAAAGCAGGATCGATGGTTGCTTATAATGGACAAATAAAATTTGAACGTGAAGGTTTGCTTGAGCATGGATGGGGAAAAACATTTAAAAAAGCGCTGACAGGTGAAGGAGCGGCATTAATGAAGGCAAAAGGACAAGGGAAAATGTATCTCGCAGACCAAGGGAAAAAGGTTATTATTCTTGATTTGCAGGATGATATTATTTTTGTGAACGGAAATGACCTGCTTGCCTTTGAATCAAATCTTCGTTGGGATATTAAGCTGATGAAACGTATTGCTGGTATGATGGCCGGCGGTCTCTTCAATGTCAGATGTGAGGGAACAGGGATGATTGCGATCACCTCTCATTATGAGCCTTTAACCTTAAGAGTAACTCCGGGAAAGCCAGTGATTACCGATCCGAATGCAACAGTTGCTTGGTCTGGCCAATTGCAGCCTGAATTTCAAACCGATATTACCTTAAAAACATTTTTGGGGAGAGGAAGCGGCGAATCGATCCAAATGAGATTTGAAGGTGAGGGCTTTGTTGTTGTTCAGCCTTTTGAAGAGTCTTATATGAAACCAACTAGTTCATAATTCTTTCATAAAGTTGGAAGAAGGATTTTTTCTAAAAAAATGGTAAAATAATAGCAGCAACTGTTCACACTGGCCCCAATTTTTAAAAATACTACATCTCAGGCCCTAGAATAACATAGAGCCTGAGCATGTTTTAACATTCAGTGATTCATAGGATGATAGAAAAGAGGAGATCTCAAAGTCTCATTTAAATATGAGGGCTTTTCTATTCGATCAAAACGCGTTACAATCAATGTCTAAGTACACAATCTTTCATCATCACTAATTATTTGCCTAAGTTAGGAGATACAAACGTGTTGGTAAGCAAATCAAAAGTTTTAATATTAACAGAGAAATATGGAAACGGACATATTCAAGTAGCGAAAACCTTGGAAAATGAATGTAAAAAAATGGGGTTTAAGCAAGTTGTCGTTTCCGAGCTATACAAAGAGTCACACCCACTCATTTCGAAAATAACAAAACATTTATATATTAAGAGTTTTTCTTATGGAAAACGATTTTACAAGATTTTTTATTATGGAATCGATAAGATGTACAACAAGCGCTTCATGAACCTGTATTATACGCTTGGTCAAAAAAAGCTGAAAGAACTGATTCAGACTGAGAAGCCGGATATGATTATCAATACATTTCCAATGATGGTTGTTCCGGAATATCGGAATAAGACAGGTGAGGTTATCCCGACTTTTAATGTGGTAACAGACTTTTGCCTTCATAAAATTTGGGTGCATCAACATATCGATAAATATTATGTTGCAAGTGAAAATGTCAAAGAAAAATTAGTCGAGCTTGGGGTAAGCCAAAATCAAGTGAAGATTACCGGAATCCCCATTCGTGAACAGTTCGAAATGGCTAACGTTAAAAAGGAAGAGGTATATCAAAAATACAATTTAGATCCAAATAAGGAAATTGTATTAATTATGGCCGGAGCACATGGGGTCTTAAAAAATGTAAAATATATATGTGAATCCTTTGTCAACCAGGAAAATCTGCAGGTTGTCATTGTTTGCGGAAATAACACTGCGCTGATGAGAAAGCTTGAGCCGTTTGCAGTGGCCCATCCTAAAACAATTATTCCATTGGGCTATGTAGAGAAGGTCGACGAGTTATTCCGAATTGCATCCTGTATGATTACAAAGCCAGGCGGAATTACCTTATCTGAAGCTACAGCACTTGGCGTGCCAGTCATATTATACAAGCCGGTGCCTGGTCAGGAACAGGAAAATGCCTTATATTTTGAAGAAAAACGATCTGCCATGATCGTCAATGATTATAATGAAATGAAAGAAGTTGTCATCGAACTTCTTAATAATAAAAAAACATTAAAAGAAATGAAAGAAAACATTAAGCAAATGCACTATCCAAACTCCGCTCGAGCGGTTTTGGAGGATATGATTGGCGAGGTATTCAAACAAGATGTTACAGAACGTTCACGTGCCAAAAAAGCGGTTAAGATGAGGGTCGGAATGTCCTGATTATCTTACACCAAAAAAATCATGTGCATTGAAGGACTGTCTTAAAAGGGTCTGCTTTCCTAACAGATACTACTATAAGGTATTTGTGGGGAGCAGTCCCTTTTTTTGTTATCTCAAAACTCAAGGGGGTAATTAATTATTTTAAATTGAAATTGATATATTTAAAAATTATTAATAAAAAAATTAATAATTTTAAAAATTAAATTGATAAATTTAATTAAAATTATATAATGGAAGTATCGAGAGGAAAGGAGAGAAACATGGCATTTCCACTTCTAACAGATTGTCCAGTTTGTCATAAAACTTTAACCGTAACAAAATTGCATTGTTCTAATTGCCGTACGAATATTGAAAATGAGTTTGCGTTATCCAAATTCTCATCCCTTGCTGCGGAGCAGCTTCGTTTTATTGAGGTCTTCTTAAAATGCAGGGGGAATATTAAAGAAGTTGAAAAGGAGCTTTCCGTTTCATATCCTACCGTTCGCGGAAAGTTAAATGAAATTATTGAGGCATTAGGATATTCTGACCGTACGAAACAAAAGGTTGATAAGAAAAAAGTGATCTCAATGCTTGATGCTGGAGAAATAACGGCTGAAGAGGCCATTCAATTACTAAAAGAAAATGAGGAGGATGCGTAATGAAAGAAGAAATTTCAAAGGTAATGACCATGGTGCAAGAAGGGAAATTGGATGTTGAAAAAGCAACAGAGCTACTCCACGTTATGAAGGGGAATAAAGAGAGCAGTATCCATGTTGATACGAGCTCAGGTTATCATAAAAGGATGCTTAAAATTAAAGTTGAATCTACTGATAAAGATAATATTAATGTCAATGTTCCAATTAATCTTGTAAAAGCTGTTTTAAAAGCTGGCCATGGAATTGCTGCAAATGTACCGCAGGCTGCGGTGTACGTAAAGGATATTGATATTGACCTTCTCATCCATGCGATAGAAAATGAAGTAGATGGCCAGATCGTTGATGTTGCTTCTGCAAACGGAGATAAGGTTTCCGTTGTTATTGAGTAAGAAGAATGATTAAAGTCATGATTAAAACAAGAAGACATGTTCAATTTATGATTCCAGTCCCCTATGCTGTTTTGAACTGTTTAGGAGCTTTGCTCTCCTCGCAGCTGCTTTGGAAACAGATTAAAAAATGGACTAACCAGACGAAAGCAGACCCCTGGATCCCAGATTCACTCGATAAAGAAATGTTCAATATCATCATTACTTCTTTAAAAAACCATAAAGGATTGACACTTGTTGATGCTGAATTGCAAGAGAACATGAAAGTTAAAATTATCTTATAAACAATAAAGGGGCTGCCCCTTTGGTATTGAGACAGCCCCATACATTTTTTATATACCTGCAGCCTTCTTCTTTTCCTTTCGCGGCCAAATAAAATAACTAATCGTAAAAATTAAATCAATCCCCAGGGCAAGAGACCATATTCTCAATACGCCGCTTAATGCTTCTGTGCGGGAAGAATCGTTTACTATAAAGATAATGGCTGCCAACAAACCTGCTCCAATGACATAGGCGATGATATGCCTCAAGAAATTCGTAAAATTATGCTTTGCGTAATCCAAACCATATTGCTTCCTAGGCTTTTCCCCTTGTTTCAATACATAGTACAGAAAACGTTGATCTGCCCATTCAATCATACTTTTACCATAGGCAAGCGAGACGCCGATATATACAGCAGCAAGTGCATGGGCAAGTGTTGCGTCAGCTCCGCGATATAAATCAAAACCTGCTGTAATTAACAGGATCAAATCGATAAGAGGGGTTAATGCTAATAAAATGAGGCCAAATCGTTTTTGCTTAAAGAGATAACGTGCTGTCAAACCTAAAAAAATAACAACCCAAAAAGCAATTTCACAAAAAACAATCATCCATCCTACTAAACTCATAAAGGACACCTCTTTTCAATACAATTGTATTATATAAACTCAGCATACAATAAAATATTTTTTGATACAAGTGTATTATAAAATTCTGTGCTTTTTGGTAAAATAAACATATGCCAAAAATAGTTGATCATGAATGGAGAAAAAAATTAATAGCAGAAGCTTCATGGAGGGTTATTTTAGAACGGGGAATGGAAGGTGCAACTGTTAGAAATATCGCAAAAGAAGCTGGTCTGTCACTTGGTGCCTTGCGACATTATTTTTCAACACAGGATGAGCTGCTCATCTTTGCAATGAAACTGGTGATTGAACGAGTAACAGAACGAATAAAAAAAATTGCCGTTCAAGAATTACCTCCAAAAGAAAAAATACTTAAGATCATTCTAGAAATCGTGCCAACGAATGACGAATCTATGGCAGAAATGGAGGTTTGGTTTGCCTTTACTGCATATGCAAGACATAAAAAGGGATTTGATGCCCATCATGATGGACTTTTAACAGGAATGCAGAGATTAATTGATTCAATGGATCAATACCAGCTGATAAAAGAAAACGTGGACAAGTCGATCGAGGTGGAGCGGCTGTATGCGTTAGTGGACGGTATCGCCTTACATGCCATGCTTGATCCTAAGAGGCTTAATCGAGACCGAATTTATACGTTATTTGTCTATCATTTAAATTCAATTTGTAAAGAAGAATTTGCTCCATTATAACGGGCAGTATATCTATTCTTTGAGAGAGTTAAGAAGAAAAGTAAGGACATACCCGCAAAGGACCGATGGAGGATTGTTGTCCAATTCAGGCAAGACATAAGGCCATAGCGGTCTAAACGTGATAAGTTTCTCTAACCATTAGTGAGGGATGGGTCAACTTCCTTCGCCATGTCCTGTGGAAAAGTCGGCACTTATACAGCCTGTACTTCGAGAAAACCCCCACTGATGTTATTAAAAAAATATAGTCAGGAGGTTTACTAGTGGAACAAACAGTTAGAAAAGAGCATTCAGTCCAAACCGTTAAAGCCCAGGTTCAAGCACAGAAACAGTTTTTTCAAAGTGGGAAAACCAGATCGAAAGAATTTAGAATCAGTATGCTTGAAACACTCGCAGAGCAAGTCCGTACACATGAGGAGGAAATCTGCGAGTCTTTAAAGCAAGACTTAAATAAATCAAAAACAGAGGCTTATCTAACCGAAATTGGCTTTCTTTTGGAGGAAATCCGCTTTACCCTAAAGCATCTCGACAAATGGATGAAGCCTGAAAAAGCAAAGACAGCCAAAACTCATATTGGGTCAAGAGCATATAAAATCGCAGAACCCTATGGTGTTACACTGATTATTGCACCATGGAACTATCCATTTCAATTACAACTGGCCCCGCTTATTGGAGCAATCGCAGCAGGGAATACAGCCATTTTAAAGCCGTCAGAATTAACGCCGCATACTTCCAACCTGTTAGCTAAATTAATAAAAGAGGAGTTTGATCCATCATATATTGCCGTCATGGAGGGCGGTGTAGAAACAACAACCAACTTACTTGAACAGCCATTTGACTATATTTTCTTTACCGGAAGTGTCCAGGTTGGAAAAATTGTCATGCAGGCAGCAGCAAAACAATTAATTCCGCTAACCTTAGAGCTGGGCGGAAAAAGTCCCTGTATTGTTGATGAAACAGCTGACATTAAATTAGCTGCTAAACGAATCGCCTTTGGTAAATGGACAAATGCCGGTCAAACATGTATTGCCCCTGACTACTTATATGTTCATAAAAGGATTCGCCATCAGTTTATTGACGAGTTGAAATCTGTCGTTCTTGATTTTTATGGCAAAAATCCAGTTGAAAACGAGGACTATGTGAGCATTGTTAATGATCGTCATTATAACCGACTAATAAGTTATATGACTGATGGGGAGATTTTGTTTGGCGGTCAATTAAGTAATGAAAAGCGTAAAATTGCACCAACATTGCTAGTGCCCAATGCACTAACCGTTCCTGTCATGACTGAAGAAATATTTGGACCGATCCTTCCTATTCTCGAATATGAAACGATTCAGGAGGTAATCGAATTTGTTACAAGTCGTCCAAAACCATTGGCCCTTTATGTCTTTACAACCGATGAAGGGGTAGAAAAAATGGTGACAGAATCCATTTCCTTTGGCGGCGGATGTGTGAACGACACATTAATGCATATCGCTACACCGTACTTGCCGTTTGGAGGGGTAGGAGAGAGCGGAATGGGGACCTACCATGGTGAATCCAGCTTTACTGCGTTTTCCCATTTTAAAAGTGTCCTGAAACAAACGAATCGTTTTGACTTGAGTATTCGCTATCCTAATGCGAAAAATAGGCTGAAGATGATAAAACGCTTGATGAAATGAAGCGGGTGATAGGAATCAGAGGAGGATTCCTATCACCAAACAAGGCCTTTCACTCTTTTTTAGGGGACAATCCGTGCAGCAAAAATTGAACAGTTCTTTCAATTTCAGCTTCATCATCCCATTCTGCCTCTGGTAAAAGTATATATCTTGCAATAACATAACCGAAAATTGTAGAAGCTGTCATGCGGATCACACTAAAAGCAGGGATTTCAATAATTTGTCCCTTTGCCTGGTAATGTTCAACGATTGTTTGAAAGCGTTCAATGATTTTTTTTCCGATATGTTCTTTGAATTGTTCCTTTAATTCGGGCTGAAAAGGAATTTCCTGAATTAGGATCCGGAAAAGCTGCATGTTATTGTTAAGAAAATGTATGCGATTTTCAATTATGGCTCTTAAGAAGTCTTCATAGGTTTCATAATTTTTATTTAATACCTTATTAAAATCCTTTATTACAAACGGGGCAATCAACTTTGCCATCATAGGAGAGACAATGGAAATCAGCAAATCTTTCTTTGTTTTATAGTGTCTAAAAATGGTCCCTTCTGCAACGCCGGCCTTTTTGGCAATTTCACTTGTTGATGTTGCTGCATAACCCTTTTCGGCAAACGAATCAATAGCCGCGGCTAATATCTTTTTTTGCTTTTCTGTTAAGCCTTCTTCTTGATCAAACCATGCATCAAATAATTTATCTTGTTCAGACATTTTTTACTCCTTCATAACTTGGATATAGTACTAATAATAATTGATTTTATAAAGAAGGTTAAATGCAATGATTAGATTTTTCGATATTTTCTAAGTGCCAGAATGTTTAGCAGTATAAATACAATAGAAAATCCCGCTAAAACGAGAAGGTCGATCTGTATTTCGCCCCACCCGTAACCTCTGACCATGACATTTCTTAATGCATCTGCTGCATAATACAACGGGGTAAACGGACCAATCCAGCTGAGCCACTCTGAAATCGTGTTTAAATTAAATAATCCGGAAAAGAAGACTTGGGGGACAACGATAATCGGAATAAATTGAATCATTTGCAGTTCATTATTGGCAAAGGCTGAAAGTAAAATTCCTAATGTTAGTGCTGTCAATGAAAGCAGCAAGGTGATTAAGAGCACATAGCCAAATGCTCCCTCCATCAGCATGCCTAACACATAAATGGCATATGCGGCGATAATGGAAGCTTGAATCACTGTAAATAGTCCGAATCCGATGACATACCCAATCACAATTTCCCATTTTCGCAACGGACTTGAAAGAAGCCGCTCCAATGTACCGGTCGTACGCTCTCTTAAGAATGATACACCTGCAATAAGGAAAACAAAGAAAAAGACGAAAAATCCTAGCAGAACCGGACCGAAATAATCAAACTGTCCCATTTCACTTGAACCATGCAAGTAATCAATCTCAAGCTGCTGAATGGCTTCCTTGTTTCCTTGCAGAGGCTTTAATGCCATTTGCAGCCATTTTAGTACTGCTGTATTTACACTTGGATCGCTGCCTTCAAGGGAAATTTCCGGTCCATTGCTGCCAAACTGGACATAACCATCAATTACTTGCTTTGCTAAGTCTTCATTTGCCTCTTTTTCATTGGCATATTCCGTGATTACTGCCCCATCCTGGTCTATTTTTTCTAGTAAAGCTTCTTGTACTGAAACAAAGCCAACCTTAGGCTGATAATCTTCCCCATTAAACACTAAGTTCAGCATAGTTAAAACAAGTATCGGAGCAAACAGCAGCAAGGCCATTGTTCTCTTATCACGGGTAATTTGACGCAGAATTCGGATAACTAAGGCTCTTATTCTCATGATTGAACCCCTCCATAAAAGAGAAAAGCCTCTTCAATGGTTGTTGAATTTGTTTTCTCTTTTAATTTTGCAGGCGTACCTACTGCAATCAAGGAACCATCGCGCATTAAGCCCAATTGATCACATTTTTCTGCTTCATCCATGACATGGGTGGTCACGATGATTGTTGTGCCTTTTTCCTTTAGTAAATAAAATGCATTCCAAATGCTTTTTCTCAGAACAGGGTCAATCCCAACTGTAGGTTCATCAAGAATTAAGACCTCAGGCTCGTGCAGGAGGGCAATAGCCAAAGAGAGTCTTCTTTTCATTCCGCCTGAATAGGCTGAAACAAGCTTGTCGAGATGATTTGTAAGTTGCACCAGCTCCATTACTTCATTTATTCTCTTGGTAAGTTTTTTTCCTTTTAACCCGTAAAGAGCACCAAAGAACGTTAGATTTTCCTTTGCTGACAATTCACCATAAAGCGCATCAGACTGTGCCATATAGCCGACCCTTTCGATCAATTTTAATGAAGGCATTTTCTCATGAAAAAGAAAGAGTTCACCAGAAGTTGGAATTTCCAACCCAACCAGCTGCTTTACTAACGTCGTTTTACCTGCACCAGAAGGACCTAAAAGGCCAAAGATCTCGCCTTCTTGTATAGCTAAAGAAATGTTTGATAAAACTTTCTGTTTTCCAAAAGCCTTTGAGATGTGTTGAATGGAAATTAATTCTTTTTCTTGCTTCATAAATCTCCCCGCTTTCATTAAATGAGTGATTACTCACTCTTATTTTAACGGATTTTGATATGATCGTAAAGTGAGTAATCACTCATTTTTGAGTAGTGAGGAAAAAAGTAATGACTTATATTGAAAGGCTTGCAAAATGGATAATCGGATCCAAGAAACTGTATAATAAGGCTGGATAAAGGGATGACTGAATTCTTGGCAGGAAGCAGGGAGATGTGATGAAATTAAGCGTTCTCGATCAATCTGTAGTAAGCAAAGGTGAAACTGCTCATCACGCTTTTCAAAAAACAGCAAAGTTAGCTAGAGTAACAGAAAAGCTCGGCTATACCCGATTTTGGGTAGCTGAACATCATAATACGAATGGACTTGCAGGTACTTCTCCAGAAATACTCATTTCCCATCTTGCTGCCCAAACTAATCATATTCGTATTGGATCAGGCGGTGTTTTATTGCCCCAATATAGCCCGTATAAAATTGCAGAAAACTTTAAAGTGCTGGAGGCCCTCTATCCAAACCGAATAGATTTAGGGATTGGCCGTTCTCCAGGGGGTTCACCAGCAACTCGATTAGCTTTGACTGACGGCATCCGAAAAAGCCTAAACGATTTTCCCCGACAAGTTAAAGATCTGCAGGAATTTACATTAGATAAACCAAACCAGCAAGGAGTTATAGCATACCCAAAAAACGTGACAATTCCGGAATTATGGCATTTAGGTATTTCTCAAAAAGGTGCAAGAGTTGCTGCTGAGAAGGGAACAGCTTTTACGTATGGGCATTTTATTACACCTGTTAACGGGGAACAAACGATTAACCATTATTTGCGCTTTTTTAGGTCTTCTCCATTCTTGCAGCAGCCTAAAATCAACGTATGCATTTTTGTTGTCTGTGCTCCATCACAAGAAAGGGCAGAGGAAATAGCATTAAGTCAAGATCTTTGGCTGCTGGCAGTCGAAAATAACGGGGACACGAGGATCGTCTCGATTGAAGAAGCAAAAAGTCGAATGGTAACAAATGAAGAAAAGGTAAAGATGAAAGAAAATAGAAAAAGGATGATCATTGGTACACCGGATTTTGTAAAAGAAGAGATACTTAAACTAAGTGAGAGATATCAGACTGATGAATTCATGATCTTAACAAATGTTTATGATTTTCAAGATAAGGTGCAATCTTATTCATTACTCGCTGAAAAGTTTCTTTAGAGCAGGTAAACTTAAAGATTAGTGATAAGAGATCCATTTTTAATTGGGGAAAGTGAGTGTTGTATCATGATGATAAGTATTTTAGATCAAGCACCAATTTCAGCTGGAAAAACGGCTAAAGAGGCATTGGAAACATCGGTTAAAATAGCTCAGCTTGGCGATAAAAACGGATATACCCGATATTGGATTGCCGAGCACCATGATTTACCGGGACTTGCAAGCTCGGCCCCAGAAATTATGCTAAGTTATATTGGGGCGAGAACGGAAACGATCCGGCTCGGTACAGGTGCAGTGCTGCTACCTAATTATAAGCCATATAAGGTTGCTGAAACTCATAACATGCTTGCAACGCTTTTCCCAGGGCGGATTGACATTGGGATTGGCCGTTCCCCAGGAGGTTCTGCAGAAGCATCCATGGCTCTAACTGAAAATTTCCTGGAACAAATCAAAAAATACCCGGATTCAGTGAAAGAGTTGCTAAATTTCATACATAATGCTTTCCCGTCAGACCATCTTTTTTCGAATATTACTGCAGCTCCTCTGCCGGAAATTCCGCCACTGCCATGGATTCTTGGAACTAGCAAAAAAAGTGCTCAATTAGCGGCGGATAATGGTACAGCCTATGCATACGCACATTTCATGAGTGATCATGAAGGATCAGCAATCTTAACAGCATACAGGGATGGTTTTAAGGCAAATGAAAGAATGAAACAGCCAAAGGCTTTGCTTGCGGTTTCAGCAATCTGCGCTAAAACAACAGAAGAGGCCGAACAACTTGCTCTAAGCGGTTACTTATGGAAAATCCAAATAGCGAAAGGGGAACATCCAAAAGGAATCCCATCCTTAAAAGAGGCAAGTCAGTATTCTTTTACAGACGCTGAAAAAGAGATGATCAAGGATATGAAAAAAAAGCTGATAATTGGCAATGCAAGTGAAGTCAAGCAGCAGCTTCATGATTTACAATGTTTATATGAAGTTGATGAAATCATGATTCTTACAATTGTTCACTCAGAAAAGGACAGAATTCAATCATACCGGCTAATAGCTGAAGCAATGTTTAACCATTAATAAAAGCACTCCTGCTTTTATTAAATAATTTATAGATGAAAAGGTGAAGATATGCAAAAGATATTACCTGCTTTTTCTTCCATCAAGCAGTTTGAAAAGTTTTTACAAAGTGATTATGAAATCGGAGTGTTTTTGGAGACACATATTTCCCAATTAGCTAATATTCAAAAGCTGGCTAACCAATATCAGAAAAAAATCATTTATCATGTCGATCTTATCCATGGCCTGAAAAATGATGATTATGCAACAGAATATATTTGTCAGGAATTCGATCCTTACGGGTTGATATCAACTAAATCAAATGTCATTTTAAAGGCAAAACAAAAGGGAGTCATCGCCATTCAGCGAATGTTCTTAATTGACTCGCATGCCCTCGAACGAAGCTATCGCTTAGTTGAAAAAACTAAACCTGATTATATTGAGGTACTGCCAGGTGCTATGCCTTGGATGATAAGAGAGGTAAAGGAACGAACGAATATTAAAATTTTTGCTGGAGGATTAATTCGCACGATAAAGGAAGTTGAAGACGCGCTGGAAGCTGGAGCTGAAGCGATCACCACCTCAAAGAGGGAGATATGGGAGCATTTTAAATAAGACTGCAATTTATAGGCCGTAAAAGTGATTTTTTAGTCTTTTTTAATGAAAGGAAGATAAAATCACATTAAAGGGGGATGCTTCATGGAACAAAGAAGTTGGCTTACCATGTCAGATGGTCATGACGTTTTTTTGACTAAGTGGTATGCAGAGAATGTGAAACCATTAGCAATCCTGCAATTAGCACATGGAATGGCAGAGCATATTGATCGTTACAAAGGTTTTGCCAATACGCTTGTTTCAGAAGGGATTTTTGTCTACGGAAATGATCTCCGCGGTCATGGAAAAACTGGTGAAAAAAGCGGTACCTTAGGATTTTTTGCTGAAGAAAATGGCTTTGAACGAGCTGTTGATGATTTATATGAAATAAATGCACACATTCATAAACAACATCCCAATACACCTGTCTTTTTTATGGGACATAGTATGGGTTCATTTTTAGTGAGGCGGTTTTTACAGCGATATCATGGAGCAGTTAGAGGCGTCATACTTTCTGGGACCGGAGGAAATCCCGGATTAATGGGAAAGATCGGCAAACGATTAGCCAAATCACAAATTCAAAAATTAGGAAAGAAAACAGAAAGTCCCCTCATGAATAAATTAACTTTTGGCAGCTATAATAAAAAATTATCTAATATTGAAACTAAGTTTGATTGGCTTACAAGTGACCGTGCTGAGGTGCAGAAATATATCGCAGACCCTCATTGCGGCTATGTTGCAACTGCGGGATTTTACTATGATTTGTTATCAGGGTTGGAAACGATCCATAAGCATCATGAAATGGCAAAAGTGGATAAGGAATTGCCATTCTTCTTTATTAGCGGGGATCAAGATCCGGTTGGTCAGTATACTAAAGGAGTTATGAATGTCATTCGGCAATTTCAAGAGCATGGGATAAAAAAAATCGATTATACCTTTTATAAACGAGGCAGACATGAAATGCTTAATGAAACGAATCGCGAAGAAGTGATGACAGATATTATTCAGTGGATCAAGAAAAAATTGGCAAATGGTGAAGGTTGACATGTAACCAAATGGTTTCGTATTATATATATGAAACCTTTTGGTTACATATTTTTATTGGAGGCAATTTACATGACAACAAATCAAGAACTAGTACCAGAGATACGTAAAACAGTTGTTTTTAAAGCACCGATCGAAAAGGTGTGGCAGGCTGTTTCAACTGCAGAGGGCATTGCAGAATGGTTTATGCCAAACGATTTTGAACCAAAAGTGGGACATGAATTCACGCTTCATTCACCCTATGAAAAATCACCATGTAAAGTGCTTGAAGTTGATCCGCCAAACGGCCTTTCTTTCACTTGGGGAAAATTTGGCTGGAAAGTTTCCTTTGAACTAAAGGAGCAAGATGGAAAAACTGAGTTTACGCTTATTCATTCGGGCTGGGGAGCTCCAGACGACATTGTGGGACCTGCTGGCGAGACATTTGCAGTAATTCGAAATCGCATGAACAATGGCTGGAATGGAATTGTTGATGAGCGTTTACGCAAAGTAGTTGAGGAATAATGTCAGCAATTCAAAAATATGATGTTTTTCAAGCTATTGCTGATCCTTCGCGAAGGAAAATGCTAAAGCTTTTAGCAAATCAGCCATTGCCAGTAACTATGATCAGCAAGCACTTTCCGATGAGCCGCACGGCTGTATCTAAGCATTTGCGGATTCTCTCGGAAGCAAACCTGCTAAGCGCTGAAAAAGTAGGGAGAGAAACAAGGTACAAGCTCGAGCCTGATGCGTTGCTTGAATTAAAGGAATGGCTCTCGTTTTATGAACAGTTCTGGGATAATAAGCTGTCCATGCTTAAATATTTGGTTGAAAAAGATGAAAAAGATGTGTAGGAACAGACCCCTTTAACAACATTTATGCAGGGGTCTCCCTTTGTTATAAAAAAACGTGTATAGGAGAAAAAACATGGCTGAAGAATTGAGAAAGGTATTTGACCACAGCTTTATAAACCAGCTTTCTTCTTTGATTAAGGCGAACTTTCCATCATTTAATGCCTCTGGCTTTCAAGAGCTGATTTATGATGATAAGTGGGACGAGTTGGCACTTAAACAGCGAGTAAGACATATTACGATTTCCCTCCAGCAAACAATGCAACTTAACTATCTTGAAGCCATATCGGTATTAAAAAAAGCGGCCCCGCATGTTCAAAACGGATTGACGGGAATTATTTTTCCGGATTATGTAGAAGTATACGGTCTAAACGACTGGGATGAATCAATGGAAGCACTTGAATACTTTACTCAATATTCCACCTCCGAATTTGCGGTAAGACCTTTTGTTATGAAAGACCAACAAAAGATGATGGAACAATTCTTATTATGGAGCAACCACCCGAATGAGCATGTAAGAAGATTGGCAAGTGAAGGCTCAAGACCCCGTCTGCCATGGGGAATCGTCCTATCCAGCCTAAAGCTGGACCCATCCTCAATCCTGCCAATTCTAGAAAATTTAAAGGAAGATCCTTCATTATATGTCCGAAAAAGTGTAGCCAACAATTTAAATGATATATCAAAGGATCACCCAGACCTTGTCCTAGATCTTGCAAAAAAATGGTCGGGCCATAACGACAAAACAGACTGGATTATAAAAAAGGGCTTACGTACCTTAATGAAAAATGGAAACAAGCAAGCCCTGGAATTACATGGCTTCACCAGTAATCCCAAACTCTCTGTAGAAAATTTACTTGTAACAGAAGCCTTACATATTGGAGATGCTTTAACCTTCTCCTTTCAACTCAGCTCAACAGACGAAAAGCAAACCCAACTAAGAATTGAATACACAATCGATTTTGTAAAGGCCAACGGTAAGCATTCCAAAAAAATCTTTCAAATCAGCGAGCATGTCATAAACGGCGGGGAAAAAAGAGCTTACGCAAAAAAGCATTCCTTCAAAGACTTAACAACAAGAAAACACTATCCCGGCGAACATCTGCTCTCGATTATCGTGAATGGAGAGATAAAAGCTAGCAAGGGGTTTACGGTTTTGTGATTTTGGTCCCTTTTTTTAAGTTGATATGTTTTAGGGTGAGGGGTTCAAATAACTTGATGGGTGGTTTAATAAATGAGGATTGTGGTTCAAACCACGAACCGAGTAGTCGGGGAATAGGGTAGTGGTTCAAAAAATAGATAGGTGGTTCTAGAGGAATATAAACATTTTTTTGAAAATAAAATTACGAATCAAAAGCTCCGTTCATTCCTCCATATCCCTTCACGAACAACCGTTACAAAGCCTTTCCGTAAATTACAATTTCCTCATATAGGAACAACGAAAGGCAGAGTTTCTTTTATAGTATAAGAATCAAAAAACATTTCCCTTTCATATATAATAAAAATAACTTTTCAAAAATAAAGAAAGACCCCATATCCTTTCATACCGCCTTATCCGTTTAGATAACAGAGAGTGTTTAAAGGAGTGAATAACATGCACATTAATGTGAGGAAAGATTCCAATCAGCAGCAGATGAAAATTGAAGATTATTTGCCGTCGCTGCTTTCTTATTGCCGTTTTTTAACGAAATGCAGATGGGATGGCGAGGATATTGCCCAAGAAGCAGTACTGAAAGCGATTGAGAAGTATGGTCAAAAACCAGAGGTGCTTTCACCGGCTTTATTAAAAAAAATTGCGTATAATCAATGGATCGATACGGTGCGAAAACGAAAAAAAGAATCGCTTGAAATGGAAATAGAGGTAAAGGAATCGGAAAAAGAACCGACATCTGATGTCCTTGAACTAGTGCAATTTTTAATTAATCATTTCACACCAAAGCAGGCAGTGATTTTGTTTTTAAAAGAGGCGTTTGGCTATCGATCGTCTGAAATCGCTGAAATTCTTGAGACAACTGAAACGGCTGTGAAGGCGATTTTGCACCGTACAAAAAAGCGGATTGAGCATCATGTCAACCGTTTAGAGCTAATCTGGGAAAAAGAAGAAGAGCAATTGCTTTCAGAGCTTTTTTATGACTCGCTTATACAACAGGATCCAACCATTCTAATTCGCTGCATTCCTACTATACACTCTTTAAGAAAGGAAACTCAGCTTCCTGCAAAAACACTCTCTCCTTCATGCGGGCTTTGCATGGCTGCTTAATAATCTCAGGATAAGGAGGATATCTTAAGGTGACTACGATTCCGTATGTAATTGATCAATCTAATCGTGGGGAACGCTCATATGATATTTATTCAAGGCTTTTAAAAGACAGGATTATTATGATTGGTGATGAGATAAATGATCATGTCGCCAATAGTGTTGTTGCACAATTATTATTTCTGGCTGCTGATGATCCTGATAAGGACATATCATTATATATCAATAGTCCTGGCGGATCTGTAACTGCAGGTTTTGCCATTTTTGATACGATGCAATATATCAAACCCGATATTCGAACGATATGTACAGGATTGGCCGCATCATTCGGGGCTACCTTGCTTTTAGCAGGAACAAAGGGAAAACGCTACGCTCTTCCCAATAGTGAAATTATGATCCACCAGCCTTTGGGCGGAGTAAAAGGGCAAGCAACCGAAATTGAGATATCGGCTCGGCGCATCTTAAAGCTGAAAGAGCATGTCAATAAATTGTATGCCGATTTTACTGGACAGCCAATTGATAAAATAAGAAAGGATACTGAACGGGATTTTTATATGAGTGCGGAAGAAGCAGTTGAATATGGGATCATTGATGAAGTCCTTTATTCAACTAAATAAAGTGTTTATTGCCTATTGAAAAAAAGCGGTTCTTTATTTTGAGAACTGCTTTTTTGTCGTTTTTTGGAAGGAATATAACAGGAATGTTACATGCGCTGATCTTCCTATAAATAAATGGAAGAAAATAGATACATATACCTTATGTTTTTCATAGATGTTAGGGGCTAGAATTGCCTCAAAATTTATGATAGAGTTTACATTATAGTTTTACAGGGTAGAAATAAAGCGTGTTTTGTTATATTTGAAATGAAATTGTAATATTAAAAACATATTTTTGTCACTTTTTGATGATATACTTCTAATTGTGCTAAATAAGAAAAAAGTAGCAGAAGATTAATTGTACATAAGATAAATAGATACATAGAAATAGATTTTGTTTTTACAAAATGGGAAAGTAGGGGAAGAGAAATGTCGAAAAAGAAACTACTGGTCATGAACCTAGCGGTCATGATCGGACTAGGAAGTTCATTTGCTATTCCTTCGGCAAAAGCTGAAACTGAGAGTGTATCAGATGAGCGTACAAAAATCCAAGCAGATATAGGTCAAGCTGATCAAAATGCACAACGTATTCAAGCAGAAATTCAAAAGTTAAGTGAGCAAAAGCAGCGTGTTGCTCAAGCAATTGAGGATAACAACAATAAGATCAATCAAACTCAGAGCGATATTAAAGCTGCTAATAAAATAATTAGTGAAACAAACACTGAAATTAAAGAATTAGAGACAGCGATTCAAAATAGAACGGAAATTTTAAAACAACGCGCTATTTCCTACCAGCATAGCGGAGGAAATGTTGAGTACATTGATGTGTTACTAGGGTCTTCCAGCTTTAGTGACTTCGTTAATCGTGCAATTGCGGTTGGTAAAATTGTCGAAGCAGATCGTACTATGATGGAACAGCAGGAAGCTGATCAAAATGTTTTGGAAGAAAAGAAAGCTGCAAAGTTGCAAAGCCTTGCTAAGCTTAATGAGCTAAATACAGAGCTTAAAGGAATGCAAGAGCATCTAAACGGGCAAAAAGTAAAAAATGACGCGTTGGCAGCCGACCTTAAAAATGAAAAAACAGCCAATGAAGCTGCAATTAGAAGCTTAAAACAAAAAGAAGCAGATCTTGCTGCACAAGAAGCTCTTAAAAAACAGCTTGCAAGTGCGGCTAGCCAGGGACAAGCCTCCCAAACAGCTGCTGTTGAACAGACAAAGGCAAGTGCAAAAACAGTTGCAAGTGCAGAAAAATCCAGCACTGAAAGCAAACAAACAACGTCTTCTCCAAAATCAAGTCCTGCCAAGGAAACAGTTGCGGCAACGCCTGTAAATCCTAGTGGTTCTGTTAATGATTTGATTCGTGCTGGTTATAAATATTTCGGCAACTCTGTCTATGTATTTGGAGGCGGAAGATCAGCGTCTGATATTGCTAACGGAAGATTCGACTGCTCAGGATTTGTCATTTGGGCTTTTTCAACAGTTGGTGTTCAGTTAAGTGGCAATACTGATTCTTTAAAGAACGCAGGAACACAAGTTTCAACAAGCAGTATGAGGCCAGGAGACCTTGTCTTCTTTGATACGTATAAAAGAGATGGCCATGTCGGCATTTACGTTGGCGGCGGTAAATTTATCGGTTCACAAAGCTCAACTGGTGTAGCAATTGCTAATATGTCCAGCGGCTATTGGGGCGAGAAATTTAATGGACGTGTTGTTCGAGTTAACTTTTAATGACTAATAAACTGGAGTTGGTATATACAATATACCAACTCTTTTTTTAATTCTATTACGTTATTCCCTGTATGTAATGCCTTGAAACATAAATCTTTCAAAATAATAAAAAAAGTTTATTGCAAAAGAGTAATTAAATCTGTACAATGTAAAACGTAACAATTACGATTAATATATCTGCACTTAAAAAATGAAAAAAAGAGTGGGTTTACATTGTAAATCGTAACAATGACGATTAAGGAAAGAAGGTATAAGATGAAAACCGATAAGATACCCGTCACAGTTTTAAGCGGCTATTTAGGGGCAGGGAAAACAACTTTATTAAGTCATATATTAACAAATAAGGCGAACAAGCGAGTGGCTGTTATTGTCAATGATATGAGCGAGGTAAATATCGATGCGGCGCTTGTTAAAAAAGGTGGTTTTTCCCAAACTGAGGAAAGACTTGTGGAGCTGCAAAATGGCTGTATCTGTTGTACACTGCGAGAGGATTTAATTTTTGAAGTGGAAAGGCTGGTAAAGGAAGGGGATATCGATTATTTAGTCATCGAATCATCTGGCATTTCAGAACCTATCCCAGTTGCCCAAACCTTTACATATATTGATAAAGAGCTTGGCATTAACCTTTCAGAAATGTGCCAGTTAGATGCGATGGTTACCGTAGTTGATGCGAACCGCTTTTGGCATGATTTTTCCTCAGGGGAGTCCCTGTTAGACCGAAAGCAGGCAACAGATGAATCAGATACTAGAGAGGTATCTGATTTACTAATTGATCAAATTGAATTTGCAAATATCATTCTGGTAAATAAAGCTGATTTAGTACCTGAAGAGGATCTTCATGAAATAAAAGCAGTGCTTCACAAATTAAATCCGGGGGCTAAATTATTAGAAAGCACCTTTTCCAAGGTAGATCTGAGTGAAATCTTGAATACAAATTTATTCGACTTTGAACAATCAAGTCAGGCTGCCGGATGGATACAGGAACTGAGGACGGAACATACTCCAGAAACAGAAGAATATGGTATTTCATCGTTTGTGTACAGACGTAAGCGGCCATTCCATCCTGAAAGATTGCTGAAATGGCTTGAGAATTGGCCAGTAGATATTGTACGTGCAAAGGGATTCCTTTGGCTCGCCACGCGCGACAATCTTGCATGCCTGCTTTCCCAAGCTGGACCATCAATTATGCTTCAAGGAGCTGGTGAGTGGGTCGCGACCTATCCAGAAGAAGAAAGACAACAAATTTTACTTGAAGAACCAGAGCTCCTAAAAAATTGGGATCATCAATATGGAGATCGAATAACAGAGCTTGTATTCATTGGTCTTGATATGAACCGTGAAGAAATAGAAGATTCTCTTGAAGTTTGTTTATTAACAGATGAAGAAATGGAACAGGATTGGTCAACATTTCATGATCAGCTGCCTGCTTTTACAGAGGCTGCCTTAGAAATATCTTAACCTTTTTTGAGGAGGAAACGGAATATGAGAGTCAAAATTACATTAGCATGCACGGAAACTGGAGATCGAAATTATATCACTTCGAAAAATAAACGAACCAATCCAGATAGAATAGAATTAATGAAGTATAGTCCAAAGTTAAAGAAACGCACATTGCATCGGGAAACTAAATAGATTAACACTGGAGGCATTATGTGGGAAGGATTCATGTAATGCCTTTTTTAAGTCCAGGTAACCGTAGAGGCCAAAAAAGTACCTCCTGTCCAGACCCAGAGCACTTTGCACATGTAGTCAGGTAGACAGAACTTCGTGCATTTGGCTGCAGCGACTAGTCAAATAGGAATTGATAGCAAACAAAAATGGCTTCTAATCTAATACATCTTATGCTCGGGAATGTTCAGCATCCTAAAAATTTTGTCCACGCATTTGGGAATATTTTCTCCTTTGAATTTAACCGCTAGTAGTTTAAAATCAAATCTTGGTAAAGTCAACATTAAAATTTTCTTAAAAATCTAGAAGGTTTTTAGCAAGTTTTGTCTAAATTTTATATGAAATAACCTTGAAAGAATGAAAGCGGTGGTATTTATGAAGTCTGCATCCGTTTCAACAGAGGAAAAATTAATTAGGTTTCTAGAAGAAAAAGAAGAGGATTTCCTTACATTATGGAAGGAAATGATTATTATTCATGATGAGGATATTTATAAGGAAGAGGTAAAGAAAAACGGCTATCAAATGTATTTATTAATAAAAAGGTCTATTACTCAATTTGTTTCCGATGAAGAGGTAAAACAGCTAGCTTATAAGGTGGCCAAACAGCGGGTGTTAAGCAACAGCAATATAGGGGAATTTGTTTATAATGTTAATTTAGGCAGAAGTTCAGTGATTAAATATATTAATAAATCAGGTATAGCGATTGATGATTTACAGCCAATTATTGATAAGGTAAACCTTCATTTTGATCGTTATTGCTTTCATGCAGTTACAAGATATACGGAATTAAAGGATTTAGAATTAAAGGAAAAAATGGTATTCATTAATCAATCTCATAAGGATCGATTATCTCTTCTTGGCCAGATGTCCTCAAGCTTTGTTCATGAATTTAGAAATCCCCTCACTTCGGTTATGGGCTTTATTAAGCTTTTGAAGCTGGAAAACCCCTCTTTGAAATATATGGAAACGATTGAGCATGAATTGGATCAGTTAAAGTTCCGGATCACACAATTTTTGCATGCTTCCAGGCTTGAAGTTGTGGATAAACACCGCGAAGAAATTCAAATGGAAGACCTGTTTTCAGAAATACTTTCTTTCCTTTACCCTAGTATTGCAGATGGAGATGTAGATGTGAAAACAAACATCGACTCGAATTGTAAGATTATAGCTGTTAAGGATGAAGTAAAGCAGGTATTGGTGAATATTATTTTAAATTCCATTGATGCCTTAAAACATCTTCCAACTAATCGCTGCCTTTCCATTACTTGTGAAAAAAATAAGGATTCCATTGTTTTTACGATCACAAATAACGGCCCTGAAATTCCTGAGGAAATGAAGGAAACGATTTTTGAGCCGTTTTATACAACTAAAAGCTTAGGAACAGGAATAGGCCTTTATGTTTGCAAAACCTTGATTGAAAAGCATAATGGAACAATAAACTGTGAATCCAATAAGGAATTAACTTCCTTTATAATAAGTTTGCCAACGATTTAATTTATTTTAAATAAGTATGGATGATATGTTTATACTATAAACGACCACTACATAGTTGTAATGGTCGTTTTTTGTGTTTTGTTCCCATTTAATAAATCAATTAATTTTTTGAAAATTAGTGTTTTTATGTATTTATCTTTTTTACTATTTCATGTATACTATCAAAGTAACAAATGTTCAGTGGTGTATGAACGGAATTTCTCTTTAAGGGGGGGTAACGTAGATGAAGATAGGTGTGGTTCATTTTGGATGGGCTTCAGCAGGTACAGCTCAGATCGTTCGTACCCTTATAGAAGGACTATCTAAAGAAGAAAATACTGTATATGGGATCGAATGCAATAAAACAACAAAAGATATAGAACTGAAAGAACTGTCTGATAAGGACTTATCGAAATTTGGTTCACATCGCTATGAATTAAGTATTTTTCCTCAGGAAGTCTGGAAGGAAAAAGCTTCAACACATGCAAATTCGCTGGCAAATCTCGATAAGATCATTTTATTAGGACAGGTTGAAACGGATTTAAAACAATTGCCTGCTAAAACATTACAGGTTCCGATAAGTATTTTCAACAATATCGATGGTTCACAACTTACATTAGGCTATGACACAGCATTTAATGCTATTGTGAAAAACATCGAAAGTGTTAGAGATACGGCTAGTTCCTTATCATATGGAAAAGTTAGAACCTTTAATGTGCAAATTCCCGGTGCAGGACCATCTAAACTGCTGGAACATACTGCATTGGCAGTGGAAGCAGTAGTGGTGAAGGATGCGAAAGAGGAAACCATCGTTAATTTAAAGCAGCATATTCGTGAGAAAGAAGCGAATAAAGAAGGGTATACTTTCTTTATAATGGATCAAACCGTTAATCCGGAACAATTATCCGAACATTTTAAAGAATTTGATCTTGATTGGAAAGTCGTTGAGATTGATGACTCGCAATGCGGTGGTCCTTTCCCTACTGCATTAGATCGGCTTCTTGCTAATCAATTGAAAAAGGCTGTGGTCGATTGGACGTTATCTGATCAACCTTCAGGCCAATTACTTATTCAGGACAATCAAGCATTGTTTGAAGAAATAAATTCTATTTCGGAGGTAGTAAAATAATGAGTGAATTAACACAAATCGAAAAGTTGTCAATTGAAACGATCCGTACATTATCGATTGATGCCGTAGAAAAAGCAAATTCAGGACATCCTGGTATGCCGATGGGTGCAGCGCCAATGGCTTATGCACTTTGGACAAAGTTTATGAACATCAACCCATCTAACCCAAGCTGGTTTAACCGTGACCGCTTCGTGCTTTCTGCAGGACATGGATCTATGCTTTTATACAGCTTGCTTCACTTAGCTGGTTACGATGTAACAATGGATGATATCAAAAACTTTAGACAATGGGGAAGCAAAACACCAGGTCACCCAGAGTATGGCCACACTCCAGGTGTTGATGCAACAACTGGCCCATTAGGACAAGGTATTGCGATGGCAGTTGGTATGGCAATGGCTGAGCGTCATTTAGCTGAAACTTATAACAAGCCATCATACAATGTGGTTGATCATTTCACATATGCAATCTGTGGTGACGGAGATTTAATGGAAGGTATTTCTTCAGAAGCAGCATCACTTGCAGCACATTTAAAATTAGGTCGTCTAATTGTACTATATGATTCAAACGACATTTCACTTGACGGTGACCTTCATCTTTCATTCTCGGAAAATGTTGAGCAGCGTTTCCTTGCAAAAGGCTGGCAAGTTATTCGCGTAGAAAATGGAACAGATGTGAACGAAATTTCAAATGCGATTGAACAAGCGAAACTTGAGTTAGATCGTCCAACTTTAATCGAAGTAAAAACAACAATCGGTTTCGGTTCGCCAAATAAAGCTGGTAAATCTGCTTCACACGGTTCACCACTTGGTGCGGATGAAATTAAATTAACCAAGGAAGCTTACGAATGGACATTTGAAGAAGATTTCCACGTACCTTCAGAAGTATATGATCACTTTAACAAAGCGATTAAAGAAGCTGGAAAGGCAAAAGAAAACGAGTGGAATGAGTTAGTTGCAGGATATGAAAAAGAATTTCCTGAGCTTGCAAATCAATTCAAAACAGCAATCAGCGGAGAGCTTCCAGAAGGCTGGGATAAGGATATTCCAGTATATGAAGAGGGCTCAAGCCTTGCATCTCGTGCTTCATCAGGTGAAGTGTTAAATGGCATTGCGAAAAACTTGCCATCATTCTTTGGAGGATCTGCTGACTTAGCAGGATCAAACAAAACAACGATTAAAGATGGCGGTGACTTCTCAAGCCAAAATTATGGCGGCCGCAATATTTGGTTCGGTGTACGTGAATTTGCTATGGGTGCTGCCCTAAATGGTATGGCCTTACATGGTGGCTTGCACGTATTCGGCGGTACGTTCTTCGTATTCTCTGATTATTTACGCCCGGCGATTCGTTTGGCTGCATTAATGAACCTTCCTGTTACGTATGTATTTACGCATGATAGTATTGCTGTTGGTGAAGATGGTCCAACACATGAACCAATCGAACAGCTTGCTTCATTACGTGCAATGCCAAATCTATCTGTTGTACGTCCAGCAGACGGAAATGAAACAGCTGCAGCTTGGAAATTAGCAATTGAGTCAAAATCAACGCCAAATGCTCTTGTTTTAACTCGCCAAAACTTAAAAACAGTTAAAGGTACAAATGAAACAGCTTATGAAGGTGTACAAAAAGGAGCTTATGTGATTTCTCCAGCTGCTAAGGAAACACCAGATGTTCTTCTATTAGCATCAGGTTCTGAGGTTGGTTTAGCGATTGAGGCGCAAAGTGCATTAGCTTCAGAAGGTATTGAGGCTTCTGTTGTAAGTATGCCTGCATGGGACCGCTTCGAAGCTCAATCAACTGAATACAAGCGTTCCGTACTACCAAAAGAAGTGAAGAAACGTCTAGCTATCGAAATGGCTTCTCCACTTGGTTGGGATCGTTACACAGGTGATGAAGGTGATATTTTAGCAATTAATACGTTCGGTGCGTCTGCTCCAGAAAAACGTATTTTAGCTGAGTATGGCTTCACAGTTGAGAACGTTGTTGCGCGTGTAAAGAAACTTCTTGAAGCATAATGAAACAGAGGAGGCTGACGAAACGAGGGTGGTGTCAGCCTCTCTTTTTTACAAGCTTAGGAAACTCGTTGTTGATTCAAGCAGAAATCAACAGTTAAGGTCTAACATGCCAATTACAAAATGATTAATCAGGTGCTGTTTAAATGGAAAAGGATAAGCTTAATAAAATTATTGAAGTTGCAAGGCTCTATTATCAATTGGATTATAGCCAGCAAGAGATTGCCAAAAAATTAAATGTGTCACGGCCAACTGTTTCAAGGATGTTAAAGCAAGCGAAGGATTCAGGGATTGTGGAGATTAATATTCATAATCCGGTTGAAGCTGGTGAATTGCTAACTGAAAGGGTAAAGGATAAGTTTGGCCTAAAAGAGGTTGTAATTGCTTCAGTATCAGAATATGATCATACCTTGATTAAGCGGCAATTAGGTGAAGTGGGGGCAAACTATCTAAATCGGACTGTGAAGGATTATGATGTGATCGCAGCATCATGGGGAACAACCGTTTATGAGTTGGCCACAAAATTAAAACCAAAGCCGATTAGCCATACAACTGTTGTGCAATTGAATGGCGGTGTCAGTCATTCAGAAACAAAGACCTATGCATCCGAAATCATTCATTTGTTTGGAGAAGCCTTTAATACCCAAACCTTTTTGTTACCGCTCCCAGCAATTGTGGATCATATTGTTGTGAAGCAAGCGATAGAAGCGGATCGCCATATTCATAAAATTTTAGAGTTGGGCAAGCAAGCAAATATTGCTATTTTTAGTGTTGGAACTCCTGTCCTCGATTCCGTTTTATTACAAGCTGAATATTTTTCAAATGAAGACCAGCATTTAATCCAATCAAAAGCTGTAGGAGAAATCTGTTCAAGGTTCTTTGATAAAAATGGGGAAATTTGTGTTGAAAGCTTAAATAATCGTACGATTGGCATTGAGCTGCACGAACTGGCCAAAAAGGAAAAATCCATTTTAGTCGCTGGAGGCCCTAAAAAATTAGATGCGATTTATGGAGCGTTAAAAGGGAAATATGCAAATGTCCTTATAACGGATGAGCACACAGCAAGTTTATTAGTAGAAATGGATTATTAAAGTCGCCATAGAGGGAAATATTCACCTTTATGGTTTTTTATTTTGCATGTGGAGTATTCCGTTCAAGCTAAAAAAGGTAAGCAAACAATCCTGTTATGCTCACCTTTCTTATTTTTCAATGGGAATTAAAAGATACATTAAGAATATTCAAGGCTTATGCGAAAGAAGGCATTCTAAACAAAGATCTTAACTTAGTGTTCGAATGCTCAAAGATAAATCCAGCTCTAATTACTAAAGAAAGCAGGGCTGATAATAAGCGAATAAGAATATTCAAACGATATCCCTCCACATTGAAGATTAGTGTTAAAATGTCAACACTAATCTTATTATGATGAAATAAAACGTAATTATTCTTAAGGAAACTGTTTTATTAGCTACGTTTTGTGACTGGTTCTGTCTCTCCAATTGGGAGGTTCTTCTAACCAACCCTTTTTAATCATAAATCTACTTCTTCATCTGTGCAAAAATAAATCTAGTTAGCAAGTAATGTTGCTTCCCATCCATACATCACTTCTTAAACTGAAAACTGTCCTGTAACTGCTTCTTGACAATCCCAAAATCTAGATGCAAATATCCACCTTTCATGATCAGAATTGTTATATAAAATGATAGAAATGTTAAAGAAATTAAGAAAAAAAGTCAGTATTATGGTAATGAGATAAAGTTATCAAAGGTATCTGGAATCGATACCTGTTTTGGGATAACTAAAAAGAAAGCCTTTTCTAAGGACAGCATGTTAGATCATATGTGAAAGAGTGGGATTGTCAATGAATGAAAATCAAGTTGGCTGGAAAGAAAGAATTAGTTATGGATTAAGCGATACTGCCTGTAATTTAGTTTTCCAAGTTATTGGTACTTATTTAATGTTCTTTTACACAGATGTTTTTGGATTGAGTATTGCAGCAGTGGGAACCTTATTTTTAGTTGCTAGAGTTATTGATGCCTTGGATGCTCCGTTATTTGGGGTATTAATTGATAGAACAAATACTAGATGGGGGAAAAGCCGTCCCTACTTTTTATGGTTAGCCGTTCCATTTGGAGTTATGGCCACTTTAACATTCTTTACGCCAGACCTTAGCTATCAAGGAAAATTGATTTACGCGTACATTACGTATATTTCCGTTGGAATTATTTATTCAGGGATAAATATACCTGTCACTTCCATTCTCCCAAGCTTGTCGAGTAATCCTCAGGAACGGACAGTACTAGGAACCGTTCGCTCCATAGGCGGACAGATGGGAGCAATTATTGTAACAGTTGCGACCCTGCCTATTGTAAGCGTTTTAGGAGGAGGGGATGATCAGAAAGGCTTCTTTTGGACTATGCTTATATTTTCTGCTTTTGGTGTAGTTATGTTATTAATTACATTCAAGAATACAAAAGAACGGGTTATTTTACCAGGAAAAAAAGTCACTCCTTTCAAAGAAGGAATAAAAGCTATAAGAGGAAATCTTCCTTGGTTTATCATGATTTTTTTGAATTTTATTTATTGGATGGGGCAAACCATTAAAAACCAGACAACCGTCTATTATTTTGCAAATAATATTGGAAATGCAAAGCTTGTTCCTATTATGATGAGTTTTAACTTTATAACTCTTTTTAGTTTAGTTTTAACACCAACGTTCTCAAAACGAATTGGAAAACGAAATACAATGATACTTGGACTCGTAATAGGTGTAATTGGTCAAATCCTTATTAGCATCGGAGGGACAATGGAGAATATCCCATTGATCATGGCAGGTACAATAATTGGAACATTTGGAACCGGATTCATTTTAGGATTGATTTCTGTCATGTTAGCTGACTCCGTAGATTATGGTGAATGGAAAAATAAAGTTCGCGCAGCTGGCTTATTAACCTCTGCATCAAGTTTTGGTGCAAAATTTGGCATGGGAATTGGCGGGGCACTGACAGCGGCTATTTTATCAGCAGGAGGATATATAGCCAATCAGAAACAAACGGACTCAGCATTACAAGCGATTGAATTTAATTTTATTTGGCTGCCGATTATTTGCAGCGGACTAGCAATTATAGCTTTATTATTCCATAAATTTGATAAGCAAGAAAAACAAATTATTAAAGATTTAGATGAAAGAAGAAGGTTAATGGAGAAAAAAGATGGCATGGAAATAGCATAACGTTTATATGAAAAGACTGCAAGGCATGGATTTGGACATGCTTTACAGTCTTTTTGCTTTTACTAAACTTTAGTCTTCTTCAACTCTTAGTTAAATTTACTTTACTTGATTTTTATAACCTTGAACATCTTTTAATCAGCTTTATTTGCAGAAGTCAATCCGTAGGCTTCTCGGACAAGTGAGAAGTACTCATCAGCTCTGACTACTTCATATTCTGGTCCAAGCGTTTCAGTAAGAGCTAATACATGCGAAGGATTCATTCCCCAAGCATTAATCCCGATGGAAATAAACTTAGGTGATTTGCCGTCCCAGTCCCTTTTATAATCTGCTAGTATATTAATTCCATCCTGAACGGTCGAAATACCGCGCAAATACGATATCGGAAGGCTGCCGTTCATTATTTCGATACCGACTTTTTCTCCCCCGCCCAGGAAGAGACCAGGAACTTTATAGTTGTTCTCATATGCTGCAGCTTTTGTCTCACTTAGCGGAAGATCTACTGCCACATCCCGGTTTAGAACATAAGGATACGACATTTTTGATTTCTTCATATATGAGTAAGTATCGTTTAGGAAATCAGAAAAATGCTCTTCAGGCCAAGCATATGGACTAAAGTAACCGACTCCTGATGGTCCTGCGACAAGCAAGTCATTTTCCGTCGCAGTTGATTGGTAATAATTCAGAATGGCAGGGGCCGCATCATAAAGCATTGGGCTTGAAGTCCAGTTAATAGGTACTTTACCTCTTGCAGGATCATTCCATAAATTGCGCATATGATTTTGATCGTACTGCAAGTTATCACCTTCTCCAAAGGTGTAAGTTACATAGATTTTGTTTTCAAGTTTTGGTGCTTCCGGCTTTTTCGTCATTACGTTTTTATGTTTTGTACCTGAAAAGACCGTCATGTTATGAAACCAGTCTGATGGAAGAACATAGACACCATGCTTCGAGGTTATATCGATTCCGGCAACTTCACCTTCAAAGTCGTTGTCAAACCATCCCAAATACGGGGTGCCAGGCTCGACATCAGACAAAATTTTCTCAAAGAGTTCTTTTTCCTCTGGCACGCTTGTGGATAGCCAGAAGACCATAGCCTTGTTTGCAACCGCATAGTCACGTAAATATCCGTAAGGTTCCTTTTGTTCGGATGAAAGCGGGCGGACTTTGCTTGCGGACACAGCGAATTGGTTCCACATATCGACATAGACCCTTAACTGCTTTGTTCCTGCCGGCGGCTTAAACTCATACATGAAGTAGTTGCCATTATCAGCAAACCGGTGATCGCTCCCTGGTAAAAATTTCGAGCCGTGTTTATCATAGAGAAAAGGTTCTTCCTCAGGTGTGCCTGTATTAAATTGAGCAATGGTCTGCCCGTCAGCCTTAACGACGATTTCATGAACAGCCGGTCCCCAGCCATCTTGAGTAAATGCATCATTAAAGCGGAGATACACAGCCTCATTTCCTAAAAAAGAAGACAGATCAAATTCGTATGTTTCCCGATTACTCTGATCTCTGATTTGTTCTTTTTCAACTGCTATTCTTTGAAACGATTCGTAATTATCTGGAGGAATTGGGATGGATGTGTTAGGGCTTAACCCAACTAACATTCTCTTAGTTGTTTGGCTCCAAAGATTTTCATATTGCCATGTATACGCTTCCATTCGGTTATTGAATTGACCTTGGAAGTCCTTGATTACCTTGAGGTTATACGGTGCAGATGTCAATTGTTGTGCCAATTCAGGACTTGCAACAACCGCATTTTTAAGTCCGGCTAAAGTTGTAGCCACGTTGATCGAGTCCGGAACTTCTGGATCGTAGATAATGATGCCTTCAATTTCATCCATATATGCCCTGAAGACAACCATCGCATCATCATGAAGCTTATAAGGTACTTGAAGATCGTTCAACCAAGGATCTGCTTCATTCTGCTGCACATAAATCCGCGGCTTCTCCTTATTAACAATCCCTTGAAGGGTCGCTAAAAGAATCTTTATGTCCCCAGATTCTTCATGGACATTAGCAACATCCAAATGCTTTACTTTCGCAAAGGTAGGGAGTTCTTGATGCTTTGGCCATTTAACAGAGCTGTTGTGCGGTGGAGTGCCCGCTGAAGCGGAAGCTCCAAACGTTAAAGATAGTGTACAAAGTGTAACCAGTGTTAGAATCATAAGATTTCGAATCAAGTTTTTTCACATCTCCTTATCATAAATAGTGATTGAACGCCTATGCCTAATTTCATCACCTCCTTTATTGGAATAATTATAGAAATACAGAAAATTAATTATGTATTGTTATATTAAATATATTTATATATACATTTCTTGGTATAGTCAACAAAAAAATAGTAAATACTGTTTTTTTATGTTTGATAAAAGGAGAAAAGGTAATAATAACTGGGGTTGTATTCGTTGGATCGGCAATAAAGAAGAGTTCATTCGTGAGGGATTGGGGTTTCTTGAAATAAAAAACTTAAATGATATAATGATATAAATACTCGAGGAGAACAGGAGTAATCATTCATGCAAAATAATCAAAATTCGAGGACGCCATTGTACTTGCAGATTCAAGAATATTATAAGAATCAAATTTCTTCCAAAAGCCTATTAGAGCATGAAAAAATTCCGCCGGAACGTGAAATAATGGAAAAATTTAATGTGAGTAGAATTACGGTTGCGAATGCATTAGCCGAATTGGCAAAGGAGGGTTGGATTTATCGGATTCCTGGAAAGGGGAGCTTTGTCCAAGAGGGTATCCATCGTTTAACCGATAAAAACATGGAGAGTGATAAAGAAAGAAAGATTTTAATGGATGAATCCATACAAATTCCAGCTCAAAACTCGACCAAGCGCAAAATGATTGGCTTAATTATGCCTACGGTAAATGATTTCTTTGCTATAAGGTTAATTAATGGTATAAATAAGATTTTAAATCAATCGGATTATTATCTTGTCATTATGCTAACTCAAAATTCTAAGGAATCCGAGCGGGAAGCGATAAGGGAACTGCTTCGAATGCAGGCTGTCGGCCTGCTTATTTTTCCGATAGATGCAGAAACCTACAATGATGATATCTTAGAATTGAAGGTTCGGCATTTCCCATTCGTGTTGATTGATCGCTACTTGCCGGGGGTTGAAACGAGTTATGTTAATTCGGACAGCGTTAGCGGAGCTAAACTTGCTGTTAATCACTTGTGGGATTTGGGGCATCGAAATATTGCAATCTGTTCTGATTCCTCACTTCCAACCATTACGGTTGAAGACCGGATAAAAGGATATATGGATGTATTTAAAGAGAAGGGGGAGATGATTAATCCCTCGTTAATACTTACTGACTTTAAAGTGGATTACGTAAATATGGATAATGATCATCCTTTGTATCGATTTATCGCATCTCGATACGCCTCAGCTTATATCACGCTGAATGCAAAGCTCGGATTGCACATTTTCAGAATGGCGAAGCAAATCGGATTGAATGTTCCTGGGGATATATCTATTTTAACCTTTGATGATCCGTCGTCCGGATATGATGAATTTAGTGTTTACACCCATATTTCCCAGTCTGAAGAGGAAATGGGGCAGAAGGCAGCAAAGATATTGATGGAAATGCTTGAGCAGAAAAAAAACAATAAGCGTTTAGAGTATAAAAAAATAAACCTCGCACCAAAATTAATTGTTAAAGATACAACAGGGGTTTTTAACCGAACTGAAAGTTAATCGATTGAAAAATACCTGATAAAATCGGGTATTTTTTTCTCCTTCTTAGCTCTGCTTCTGCTAATTCAAAACCTCTTTTTTTGAATCAATGCAATTTTTATAAATGTATTATTGACATAAATGTATTATTATATATAATCGTATATAACAAAGTTATTGGTGCACAAACATAATAAATTGTTCACTTATGGATTTTACATAATTGCTTCTTTAGATTCCTTCTGGAAAACTTCCTTTATTTGTAACGCATCTGCAAATTGACTTTTATGAATATTTCCGCTTTGACAAATAGCAAATAATTTAAATTTTAGAAAGCTAATAAGCTTTTAATCTAGCTTTTGAAAATATAACTTACCAGAACCATCATCAAAATACCAGATAACCAATAGAAACATATGATTTGCTTAAAAAACAAGGAAAAGAAAGCGTTATCATATAACCGGAAAATAAAAAGAAACCTATTGTTTTCACGATTTAAGGAGGTGATCATTTACTGCTATATAATTGCAGAAAGATTTTAGTGCTAATAGTTGATGCCCGAGTGATTTTATGTTTAGAGATTAGGTTACTTATATGGGGAGGATAATATGTTCCGAAAACTTTTAATGATAAGTTTAGCGATGGTCTTAATGCTGACTGGGACTGCTGTCTACGCAAAGGATGTGAATTCAGAATCTGTAAAAAATGGAAACATAAACTGGCCAGAAAACCAGGCACTGCCTACTTTTGCAAAGGCGAAGCATCTTGATGTCCTAGATTTAAGGGAAAATTCTGGTGATGAAAAGCTGCTATTTACGACACTGCAAGGTAATGTGAACCGCGAACAACCGAGAATCTATTCTATTGAAGTGAATTATGAAGAAGGAAATTATACTTGGTTAAACGATTTAAATGTACCTTATACAATGATTGAAGATCCTTGGGATTTGATTATGAAATACAAAAATGCCATATCAGGCATTATCATCTATGATCCGGAAGTTGAGGATTCTATCAATGTTGCAACAACGGAGGCAGGATTGGAAAATGCAGTGGTTGCCAGTCCTGAACTCGCTGAGAAGCTTACAAATGCACCGTACAATTTAAAAGTGATTGACGACTTCCGCGGTCGTTTTAAAGATGGGCTGGATGCATATAAATGGCAATTTGAAAATCTTTGGCCAGAGACGACTCACCGTATGCTTATCGGCTTGAACCCGAGTAAAAGCGTTGCCCTTCCTGATGACAATTGGAACGATTTTCGTACCATTATTGAGGAAGATGAGCAGATTAGAGACAGCTCAAATCGTGATGTATATGAGTCGGATTTGTCTGAATTTCTTGGAGAAGAAGCTGTTTATCTGCGTTTCCAAGATGCATTTACGAATGATGGCTGGGGTCCTGCTGTACATGAGGTAACAGTGAAAGCAGACGGAAAAATCATTGCTCAATTTATACCTGGAACAGCAGAAGAAGAGCCGTTTTTATATGACAGCAATAACTCAAGTTCTGATGACCGCTTTGGCGGACATAGATGGGCAGATAACGGTAATTATTTTGTGTATCAATTTGCACCTCCGGAAGGTACTCAAGAATTAACCGTTTCGATTGATATGTGGAACCAATTTAAAGTTTCGGCATCAAATGTTCAACCGTTATCTTCAGAGGTGACTGAGCCTTATGGTTATTTAAGAGATTATGCTGTTGCAAACAAAGCCATGGTGTTTTGGCTTGAATCCAATGATCCGGAAGAAAAGGAATTGTTTGAGAGCATCCTGTCAGATGTTGAACCAAATACTCCATATTTAGGGTGGTTTGGAAACGATGTTGCGGGAGAATTTAGCTCAACAGAAATTACGTCAAGGCATAGCGTTTATGTCCTTGCTGCCGATTGGTTTAACAATATGACCGTCTTCTCAGGAACCAAGGGGAAAATGAAGAAACAAAAGCCGCTCCCGGCACCAGAACTTGATAATAAAATTTACGTTACTTTTACACTTGGCGAGGGAGACAATCTGCAGTACAACCAACATAAATTAAGACAGCTTTGGGATGATGAGGCAAGAGGAAGTGTGCCGATTAACTGGTCTACCACCCCGCTTCTTTATGATGCAGCTCCATTAATGCTGAGTCACTATCAGCAAAGCGCAACAAGGAATGATCTATTAGTTGTCGGACCTTCAGGTGCTGGATATATTTACCCAACACCTTGGCCGGATGAAACGTTTAGTACATTTGCTGAGCAGACAAATAAGTATATGAAGCTTACCGGCATGGATATTATTTATGCATTAAATCGGGTAGATGAGCAAAATGTACCATTATCTGAAACCGAAGCCCAAGACTATATCGATTATATTAACCCTAAAGGAATTTTTATGAGCTGGGAAAATAACACAGGAACATCCATCCTGAATGGGAAGCTTCCACAGTCGATTTTACGCGGTGCAGGAAGTGTAGTAGAAGCAAAAGAGGCTATTGCACAGGCAGCTGCTGAATGGGATGGAACATCACCTTTATTTATCTCAATGGGAATGCTATCTTGGTCTGTAACTCCTTCAGATATTAAAGAAATAGCGAATTCTTTAGGTGAAGAATATGAGGTTGTACGTGGAGATCAGTACTTTGAACTCCTTCGTGAAGCAAATGGCCTGCCTAGTAAATAAAAAGTGCTTTCTAGCTAATCAAAAAGGATAAAGAGGTGAACCCCTCTAGGAGGGATGTAACGCTTTTAGAGGGGACCTGTCTTACATAATACGAAAACTATAATCTTAAATAGGAGCGATTAATTAGGATGATTAACAGGGACCGAAGTGAAGAAAGAATTGGTTTTCAGGAATCTGCCCCTTATAAGCCTTCCTATGATTTACAAACTGATTTTGTGATGGTTTATGGAATTGATAAGACGATGCCGGAACGAATAAAAGCGTGGAAAGAAAAAGGCTATGTCGTTCATTTAATGACAGGGGTTGCATGGGGAGAATATCAAGACTATTTGTATGGCAAAATAGACGGTCAGAATCATTGGGACGAAGCGCAAACAAATAAGCATGAATCCCATATTCTTCATGGAAAAGACATTCCCTATATGGTGCCGACCATTTCTTATACGAATTTTTTGACAGAAAGAATTAGAATTGCGGTTGATGCAGGTGTTGAGGCCATTCATTTAGAAGAACCTGAATTTTGGGCCGACGGAGGATATTCTGAAGCGTTTAAAAGAGAGTGGCAAATTTATTATAAGGAACCATGGCAGCCGCCTCATGAATCTGTTGATGCTGAGTATCGCGCTTCCCATTTGAAAGCTTATTTATATAAGCGTGCATTAGACCGTCTATGCAGTGAGTTAAAAGAATATGCGTTAGTCAAATATAACCGATTTCTACGATTCTATGTTCCGACACATAGTCTTATCAACTATACACAATGGCGCATTATTAGTCCGGAATCTATGCTGATAGATTTGCCAGCGATTGATGGCTACATTGCGCAGATTTGGACGGGAACTTCCCGTACGCCGAATGTGTATGAAGGTGTTCGTAAGGAACGGACATTTGAAACCGCCTTTTTAGAATATGGAATGATGCAGGAGCTTGTAAGCGGGACGGATCGAAGAATGTGGTTTTTACATGATCCAATAGAAGATAACCCAAGACACACATGGTCAGATTACCGAAGAAACTATTATAAAACAGTTGTTGCTTCCCTATTGCATCCCGAAATCTCTCATTTTGAAATTTCGCCATGGCCACGGAGAATTTTTGAAGGGAAATATCCTAAGGAAGATGGTACAGGTGTTGAAACCATCCCTGAAAACTATGCAACGAACCTGCTGAGCGTTATGCATACATTGGGCAATATGGATCAGCAAGACATCCAAATTTACGGATATGCTGAAAAAATTGGTGTTCTTGTTGCTGATTCAATGATGTATCAACGAAGAAATTTTTCGAATGATGAAATTGAATCAAATGCTCGTTATGATGGAACAGATCCTGATTCAGTCAAAAACGAAGAAGATATTGACCTATTAAACTTCTCGCATTTTTATGGACTAGCTTTACCGTTATTAAAGAGGGGGCTATGGGTCAGACCCGTTCAACTAGATAATGTTCGCCGCTTCTCAAACTATTTAAAGGATTACCGTTTATTGATATTGAGCTATGAGTTTTTAAAGCCTGAATATCCTGATTTGCATAATGCCCTTGCTCAATGGGTGAAGGAAGGCGGAGTACTCATCTATGTTGGTGATGATAGTGATCCATACCATAAGGTTAGAGAATGGTGGAATACAGGAAAACACCAATACCAGTATCCTAGGGAACATCTTTTCGAATGCTTTGGATTGGCTAACGAGCTTGAACAAGGAATTTATCATATCGACAAAGGCGTTCTTGGCTATTTAAGGCTGTGTCCTAAGGAATTGACCACATCGAACAAAAGTGCAGATTTGTTAAGGGAAATCATTAATCATAGTCTAGAAACCTATGATCAACAGATTACTTTGGAAGAAAAAAATTACTTTATGCTGCAACGGGGGCCTTATCGAATCGCAGCAGTAGTAGATGAATCAATGAGTTCAGACCCATTAGTCATTAAAGGGAGTTTCGTTGATTTGTTTGATCCAACTTTAAAGGTTCTTGATCACATCCAGTTAAAGCCGGATGAAAACGCACTATTATACGATCTAAACTATGATTCTAAGAAAGAGGATGTAAAGGTCATTGCAGCTTCCTCAAGGATTGAAAAAATAGATCAGCATGAAAATGGCTTTGAAATAACGGTTAGAGGACCTGAAAAAATAAAGGCAGCTGCACGCTTATTTTGCCCCAAGGAGCCAATAGAAGCAAAGCTTGTAATCGGAAATGTCAGTAAACAGATCAAATGCGAATGGCATGAACCATCAAAAACCGTTTTTCTAAACTATATACACAGTTCAACCGAACAAACAAAAGTTGTTATTAATTGGCAGTAAAAATGTTACACCCTGTAAGGCTTAATAAGTAAAACTATGGGAGGAGAGAAAAATGAAAAACCATACTGAAACAAAGCTAGCTTCCCAGCCCGTTCATGTAACGAAAACTATGAAACAAAACATCTGGTTAAGAATATGGCAGCATAGAGTGTTCTATCTCTTTTTACTACCAGGAATTATTTGGTTTTTTATCTTTTCTTATATTCCATTATATGGGATAACCATTGCCTTTAAAGATTTTAATTTTGTAAAGGGAATTCTGGGAAGTCCGTGGGCTGGTTTTAAGTACTTTCAACAGTTTTTTACCTACTATCAAGCAGGGGAAATCATTCGGAACACGTTAATCATAAGTTTGATGAAGCTGCTGATTGGTTTTCCGATGCCTATTATATTAGCACTAATGTTAAATGAAGTAAGAGTTTCGAAGTTTAAGAGAACGGTGCAAACTATTTCATACTTACCCCATTTTATCTCTTGGGTTGTCGTTGTCACACTTATGCAAAGAATGTTAACTCCGTACGGAGGTCCGGTAAATGAAATCATTGCTGCCCTTGGCCTTGATAAAATTCAGTTTTTAGGGAATATTACTTATTTTTATCAAATCATTATTGCCTCAGATGTTTGGAAGGGTGTAGGCTGGGGTGCCATAATTTATTTAGCAGCCATTTCAGGAGTTGACCCGCAATTATACGAGGCGGCAAAAATGGATGGCGCAAATCGATTCAGGCAGATGTGGCATGTGACATTGCCATCAATAAGAGGTGTAATGGTCATATTGTTTATTCTTGCATGCGGAGGAATTATGTCAGCAGGGTATGAGCAGCTGCTGTTATTGAACACTCCGGCAACAGCAAAAATAGGTACTGTTTTAGATGTTTATGTGATTAAGGCTGGTTTGGAGCAAGGACGTTTTAGTTATGCAACAGCAGTAGGGCTATTCCAAGGGATGATTGGATTAATTCTTATCATTACAGCGAATCGAATTAGCAAAAAAGTCAATGGAACATCTTTATGGTAAAGGAGTGAAGGCGTAAATGAAAGGAAAATGGTCACTATTCTCTATCATTAACTATTCAATATTGGGGATATTTGCTTTTAGTACGCTTTACCCCTTTATTTATATATTAGCTTACTCCCTTAGTGATGGGGTGGAAGCAATGAAGCACCCTATTTATTTTCTTCCGAAGGGTTTTACATTTGAAAACTATATTCAGATCTTTCAAGATACAAAGTTTCTGGAAGCCTATAAAATTACGATTCTTCGTACAGTGATTGGTACGGTTTTACATGTGTTTTTAAGTGCATTATTTGCCTATGCCTTAACGAAAAGAACATTGCCGGGAAGAACCTTTTTTACCTTTTTCATCTTTATCCCGACACTTTTTGGCGGCGGAATGATTCCAACATTTATTTTATATCGGGAATTGGGATTAATCGACACATTTTGGGTTTATGTCATTCCATTTTTATATAACTTCTTCAACATTGTTGTCCTTAGAACCTTTTTTCAGCAAATTCCTAGTTCTTTGGAAGAGTCAGCGAAGATTGATGGGTGCGGGGATTTCAAGATATTCATGAAAATTATTTTACCTTTATCTGCACCTGTTCTTGCTACCATTGGATTATTTATTGGGGTTTTCCATTGGAATGATTGGTTTACAGGTACCTACTTTGTAACAGATAAAGACTTATTGCCTGTTCAGACATTACTTAATGATTTGTTAAGCCAATCACTAGCACAAGCTGATGCTGCAAAGAATGCTTCTCAAACAGGTACTTCTGTAGGGCTGCAAGCCGTTGCGCAAACAACCCCGGAATCATTACGGATGGCAACTTTGATGGTGGCGACTTTGCCAATCCTATGTGTCTATCCTTTCTTACAAAAGTACTTTGTTAAAGGGGTTATGATTGGTTCGGTAAAGGGATAGGCCTTCTCTCTTAAAGAGAAGTTATCATATTAAAAATATTCATTTTAGGGGGAGAAAAATGAAACAGACATTTAAGCTAGTCATGACATTGTTGCTGGTTTTCTCGCTGACTATTTTAGCTGCTTGTCAGAAACAGGAAACAAGTAATGAAAGTGAGGAGGGTCCTGTTACAATCAAGGTTTTGCATAACTGGGCCGGTTCAGATGGAAATGCTCCAAAAGATGTTGCAAATAATCCTGTTGCCAAAAAGATTTTGGAAGAAACAGGAGTTAAAATGGAATTCGACTTTCCTAAAGGGATGAGTGAGGTAGAAAAAATTACCCAGATTTTTGCTACCGGTGAATTTCCAGATCTATATACAGGTCCTGCTTGGGGAAAAGAAAGTGAAACTTTGTTAAAGGCAGCAAATGAGGGGCAGCTTCATGATCTAACGGAATATATAGAGAAATATCCAAATCTTGCTGAATTAGTGAAAAAAGAAAATATGTCACCTTCTTTATATGACAGTATCATTAGTAAGCAGGATGGCGGTCAATTTATGCTGCATGCTAGTTATCCTGCTACTGATGATGATGTGATTAACTGGTTATATGGATTATATGTTAATAAAGATATCGCTGATAAAGTAGGGATGGATCCCCAATCTGTCCATACGCCTGAGGACCTTTACAATTTTTTGAAGGCAGTAAAAGATGAGAACCTCCAGGTGAATGGGAAACCGGTTTTTCCTTTGGGAGCAGGTGGAAGCGGATGGCCTTTAGACATTATGTCTGAGATGTTTGTACCTGTTGCAGGTTCAAGCAGCTGGATGATTGATGAAAACGGCAATACTCAATTGAATATTATGACAAAAGAATATGAAGAGTATATTTTGTACATGCAAAAATTACTCAATGAAGGATTGCTTGATCCGGAGGCATATACACAAACTGGTGCGATAGCCGAGGAAAAGTTTACTCAAGGACAGTATGCAGTAGTCCCAAATCAGTTCCCTGGGTTATGGACGGGGTTAGTAAAAGCAGGGCTGCAAGATAAATTTGTTCCATTAGGACCATTAAATGATTTCAACGGTGATCCCCATCGAACAGAAGTGAATGTAACGGGGTCTCAGCTTATTGCTGTTCCAAATACAGTCTCCAAGGAAAAATTAGATGCAATCATGAAGATGTTAGATTATTTGGCATCTGATGAGGGATTCCTGTTAACAAACTTTGGTATCGAGGGTACTCATTATGACATGGTTGATGGCAAGGTTCAAGCGAAAAAAGAATGGGTTGATAAGCTAAAAGATGATCCTAAAGCATTGATTAATGAGGGAATTGGATCTTCTTACGGTACATTAGCAGGATTATACCGTACCGTTTCCTTAGCAGGCGGTGCGTATGGATATCAATATGATGAACGATACAAAAAAGAAGAAGAGTTTAAAAAAATCATGTCACCAAATGGAATTAAGCCAATTGAAGGGAAAGATCCTTATAACGTGTACCAGGGGCATGAAAACTTTGAGCAAATTCAGCCCGTGTTTGATACGTTAGGAGATGTTGTCCTCCAAGCGATTCATGCTAAATCTGAAAAAGAAGCGCTGGACTTAATGAAAGAATCTCGGGAAGCGTTAAAGAGTGTCGGAATTGAAGATGTTGCTGATGAAATATCAAAACAGGCAAAAGAAGGAACAGAATTCATGCGATATAGGACATCAAACTAAACACATGTAGATCTGAATTGCATTGAAAAAGGAGAGCAGTGCGCTCTCCCTTTCACTTACTTATCTATTACTAAATTAGCCAGAAGGAGATGGATGAAAATGATTCAACAATTTAGACCCCCCTCCGTTCCATTAATTACAGTTGATCCGTATTTCAGCGTTTGGTCGGCAGCAGATCATCTTTATGATCATCACACTGTTCATTGGACAAATAAACGCAACAGCATGCTTGGAATGATCAAGGTAGACGGTAAGACCAGCCGATTCATGGGAAAAATTCAAATGACATCTGATACAGATTATGAAGAACCGCCTGCTTTCCTGCAAAAGTCCTTAAAAGTTGATCCGTTAACGACTACATACTTATTTGAAGGAGACGGTATCGAGCTGGAAATGAAATTTGTGACACCGCTGCTTCTGAATGACTTAGATTTATTGTCAAGGCCTGCTTCATATTTAACTTTTAATGTACGTTCCGTGGATGGAAACACCCATGATGTCCAAATTTATTTTGATGTATCCGGCGATCTGTGTGTGAATACAGTTGATCAACCCATTGTATGGGGGAGAAAATCAATAAATGAACAAATAGTTGCCATGTATATGGGTACGGAAGAACAGCCGGTTTTAAAACGAGTTGGTGATGATACAAGGATTGATTGGGGATACTGTTATTTGGCTTCACCTCAAGTAAGCTCAATGAAAACGGTTATTCATTCATACGACGTAAGGAAGCAGTTTGCGGAAACCGGGCAATTGCTGGAGAAAGATGATGAGCAGCAGCCAAGACCAGTACAGTCTAACCCGGCTGTCATGGCTGCTCTAGTAGATATTGGCGAAGTTGATGAAACTCAAGTATCGCACTTTCTGGTTTTAGCTTATGATGATATTCATGCAATAGAATATTTTAACCAGCCTTTAAACGCATATTGGCGCAGAAATGGAATGACGTTTGAGGAAATGATCAGCTTAGCCATCTCGCAATATGGAGAAATTCAAAGAAAATGTGAAGAATTCAATCGAGAACTGATCAATGAAAGCCAACATGCAGGTAGAGAAAAATATAAGGATTTGCTGGCCCTTTCCTATAGGCAGGCAATTGCTGCTCACAAGCTGGTTGTAGATGAAAATGGCGAGGTTTTATTTTTATCGAAGGAAAACTTCAGTAATGGCTGTATTGCAACGGTTGATGTGAGTTACCCATCTATTCCGCTGTTTTTACGGTATAATCCTGAGTTTGTAAAAGCGATGATGAGGCCGATTTTTCGATACGCAGCAAGCGAGGAGTGGACATTTCATTTTGCGCCGCACGATGTTGGATGTTATCCAAAAGCAAACGGTCAAGTGTATGGTGAAAATAAATTAGAATACCAAATGCCAATCGAAGAATGCGGAAATATGTTAATTATGGCTGCTTCCGTTTGCATTTATGCTCAAAATGCAAGCTTTGCAAAAGAAAACTGGGTGCTTTTGACTGAATGGGCAAATTACTTAATAGAAAATGGACTTGATCCGGAAAACCAATTATGTACGGATGATTTTGCCGGACATTTGGCACACAATGCTAACCTATCAATTAAAGCCATACTTGGGATTGGTGCCTATTCGATTATGTGCAAGATGCTGGATGAAAAGGATGGCGAAGTTTTTTATCAAAAGGCAAAAGAGATGGCATCTCAATGGGTAGAAATGGCGGCATCTGAAGATCACTTTAAACTTACGTTTGATAGTACAAAAGAGACGTGGAGTATGAAATACAACCTGGTTTGGGATCGGTTATTCGGACTAAATCTATTTCCAGAAGAGATCGTCGAAAAAGAAATCCCTTATTATCTATCAAAACAGAACAAGTTCGGAACCCCTCTCGACAACAGGAATACCTATACGAAGTCTGATTGGCTTGTATGGTGTGCATCGTTAGCTAATTCGCAAAATGATTTTGAACAAATGATCACTCCGCTCTGGCATTTTTTAAATGAATCTTCAAGTCGTGTCCCTTTTACAGATTGGTATGACACGATTACCGGCAAGCAGATAAACTTTCAGAACCGGTCGGTTGTTGGCGGTCTATTTATTAAATTATTAAAACCAGTTGGAATAAGCGAGTATCATAATCAACTGAGCGAAAACAATTCCATATCAAAATGACGAAATCAAAAATTTCTTAGAGGAGACACTACGTACATGAGTGAATATTATGTTACTCCAACTGAGCTTCGTCCAGTCTTTGCGCAGAAATCTGAAACAACAGACTTCTTTACATCATTTGAAGAGGGGGACGTGCAACCTGCTTGGAATAACTCTGTAGAAACTGATTGTGATGGAAATCAAAGAGCCTCAGGAGTTAAGGGAGCTATTATAGATGAATCGATTCAAGCGAATATCACTCATATAGGAAAAGGTGATGACAAGCCGATAAATAATAATAATGTTGACGGCGATCGTAAACAGATAAATTGCTTGGAAACTGAATCTTCTAATATGAAATCACAAATAGGGAATGGCCCGAAAAATAGTTATACCGGAAAAGTCAATGCAGGATGGACAGGAAACAAAGCTCTTCAGTATTCTGGAAGGCATGTAGCAGAAGGCAGGGCCTACTCTTATAATAAAGTATTTGAGGTTAAAATTACGATAACGTCAAAATCACAGCTTTCCTATTATATTCATCCGCAATTTATGGATGAAAAGCAAAGGGATTATTCCAGTACCTATGTATCTATCGACCTTGCATTTTCAGATGGAACCTATCTTAGCGAACTTGGGGCCAAGGATCAGCATGGAATTGATGTGCATCCCCAAGCACAGGGTGAATCCAAAACGTTATATCCAAATCAGTGGAATTACAAAGCCTCTGTCATTGGAAAAGTAGCTGAAGGAAAAACGGTTGAACGAATTTTAATAGCCTATGATAATCCTAGTGGTCCAGCGATTTTTGAAGGCAGTATTGATGATATTAAAATTGAGGGAGACCCGATAGAAGTAACCTATAAAAGTCCAGTAGACTATGTGAATATTCTGCGGGGCACAAACTCGAATGGAACATTTTCCAGAGGGAACAATTTTCCGGCAGTGGCTGTACCGCATGGGTTTAACTTTTGGACACCAGCGACAGATGCTGGTTCAACAAGCTGGCTTTACACGTACCAACAAGCAAATAACTCAGATAATTTGCCCGAAATTCAGGCATTTTCTCTAAGTCATGAAACAAGTCCATGGATGGGAGACCGTCAGACATTTCAAGTCATGCCTCAGGCCTTGGAAAAACCAAGTGCAAATCGACAAGAGCGTGCGTTGGCATTTAAGCATGAAAATGAAATAGCAAAGCCTCATTACTATCGAGTTACATTTGAAAATAAAATAAAAACAGAAATAACGCCGACAGACCGTGCTGCTATGTTTAAGTTTACCTTTACCTGTGAGAAATCGAGCCTGATATTTGACAATGTAAATAATGATGGCGGCTTGAATTTACATCCAGATGATCAGTCAATAACTGGTTATACAGATGTAAAAAGCGGACTTTCCGACGGCAGTACGAGGATGTTTATTTATGCAGTCTTTGATAAGAAGGTATTAGATAGCGGGAAGCTAACAGGTGAGAACAGGGATCCTGTTGCTGGCTATTTTTGTTTTGACACCTCAGGTGAGGATAAAACCGTGACAATGAAAATCGCTACTTCATTGATTAGTGTCAACCAAGCGAGAAAGAATCTTGAGCAGGAGATAAAACCAAATTCCACTTTTGAAAGTTTAAAGGAAGATGCAAAGAAAGCATGGGAAGAAAAACTAAAAATGATTGAAGTGGAAGGAGCAAGCAATGAAGAGCTTGTCACGCTTTATTCCAATATGTACCGGCTTTTCTTATATCCTAATATTGGGTATGAAAATACAGGCACGGAAGAAAAACCAAAGTATCAGTATGCAAGTCCGTTTTCAAACCAGATAAAAGAAAACACACCGAAAGAAACAGGTGCCAACATTGTCGATGGTAAGTGCTATGTCAATAATGGTTTCTGGGATACCTACCGGACATCGTGGCCAGCTTACGCTTTGTTAACCCCAACAAATGCCGGTGAGATGATCAATGGTTTTATCCAGCAATATAAAGATGGCGGCTGGATATCTAGATGGTCTTCCCCTGGCTATGCCAATCTAATGGTAGGCACAAGCTCTGATGTTGCTTTTGCAGATGCTTATTTAAAAGGAGTAACAAATTTTGATGTGAAGGCCTTTTATGAATCTGCTTTAAAGAATGCTTCTGTTGCAAGTGAAAATGAAAGTGTGGGGCGAAAAGGGTTAGCGACGTCTATCTTTAATCGTTATACGAGTACTTCGACTGGAGAGGGCTTATCTTGGGCAATGGATGGCTACATCAATGATTTTGCAATTGCGAATTTGGCAAGAGCGCTGGCAAAACAGACAGATGAAGCGATTCCAGCTTATCAACAATATTGTACAGATGCTGTTTATTATTTAGAACGCGCCCAAAACTATGTTGAACTGTTTAATTCCGATGTAAAGTTTTTTATGGGAAAAGTGCCGACAGGTGAATGGCGAAGTTCTCCCGAAACCTTTAATCCTGAAGCGTGGGGCGGCGATTATACAGAAACAAATGCGTGGAATATGGCCTTTCACGTACCGCAAGATGGTCAAGGTTTAGCAAATCTTTATGGTGGCAGAGCTGGATTGGCGGAAAAACTAGATGCCTTTTTTACTATTCCTGAGACAGCCTCCTATCCAGGGCATTATGGCAGTTTCATCCATGAAATGCTTGAAGCCAGGGATGTAAGGATGGGGATGTACGGACATAGCAACCAGCCTGCCCATCACATTCTTTACATGTATAACTATGCAGGGCAGCCGGCAAAAGCACAGGAAAAAATCCGTGAAGTGTTATCAAGATTATATATCGGCAGTGAAATTGGCCAAGGGTATTCAGGAGATGAAGACAATGGCGAAATGTCTGCATGGTATTTGTTCAGTGCCGCAGGATTTTATCCGTTGCAAATGGGTATACCTGAATATGCTATAGGTGCTCCTTATTTTAAAAGTTTAACGATTCGTCTTGAAAATGGGAACACCATCTTAGTAAAAGCACCAAAAGTCAGTCATGAAAATAAATTTGTCCAAAGCCTGAAAGTAAACGGCAAACTCCATAATAAGTTAACGATTGATCATGAAACGCTAAGTAATGGAGCAATCTTGGAGTTTGAAATGGGAAGCGAGCCTTCAGAGTGGGGAACAGGTGTTGAAGACGCCTTACCAGGGTCAATTACTAATCCGAGAACAAACGGAACTTCCTTGCTGCCAATTGTCATGTATGACTTGACAGATAATAAGAAAGGGATATCCCAGCATTCCAATAGAGGCGGAGCTGAAAAGCTGTTTGACAATACATCTCACACAATACTGTCTCTTGACGGCACTCATCCATGGGTACAATATTGTTTTGAGAATGGACCTGAGGAAGTATTAATGTACACAATTACTTCTGGTGAGGCTGTGAAACAGGATCCAAAAAGCTGGGAATTATTAGGTTCCAAAGATGGTAATGTTTGGAAAGTGCTTGATAAAAGGGAAAATGAATGTTTCCCATGGCGCAAATTCACCAAGCCATTTTCAATCGAAAACCCTGGTGCCTATTCTTTCTATCGATTAGAAATTCAAGAGAACGGAGGAGCAGCAACCACTTCTATCGCTCAAATTGAGATGCTTGGATATGGTGATATCAAAAGAGGATTTCATCGCGTAGAAGCAATCATGCAGCGTTATGTGGAATCTGGGGAGATTGACGAAGCATCAACAATCCAATTTTCTAGGTCGCTGGAACAGTATCAACTAGGTCATCACAAGCAAGCTATCAAGACATTAAGAGACTTTTTAAGCGAGCAAAGGTCTCTTTCGGAGAAGACAAAAGAGAAATTATCAGCTGATCTTCATGCGTTGATTGAAGCATTGATAAAAGTAACAAACTGTTATCATTTAAGCAAAACAAAATAAAACCTAATTGGGAGCCTGTTTGAAAGAGACGATTTCATAAACAGGCTCTATTTCAATGGATTCCAAGGATAAATCATATCCTTCATACATATTTTAGTGATGGCCCTTACCATTTCTATATGAGGATTTTAATAGAGGATGTTAAAGAACTTTAAATAGTTGAAATATGCTGTTTTAGTAAACTATGTTCCTATTTATCAATAGTGCAAATTAATTGATTGCAGTGTATTAACTTCAGCTCCGATCAACCTTAAATCTCTTAGAAAGAGCCCTATAATAAAACCTTTTAGAGCTTTTTTTGTGTGTAATAGAAAGTGAAAGGAGATAATAATGCTTAAAGCTTTAAGTGATGAATATTTAATTGATACGTATGTTAAGGCGTTAAAATTGAAGATTGACCCACATTTCATTTTTTTATTAGATGAAGAAATAAGGAGACGTTTTTATAAGTTACTAGTTTAAGCCCTGCTTATTTCAATTTAATTTTTACAAACATAATTGTTTGATTCATGTAATTTGTATGAAAATAGATATGATTTTCTTATGTGTTGTTCGAGGAAATCTCATAACGAGGAGCTGGTTATATGATCGGTCTGACGCTAGGCGTATGACCATTCTACTCGGAAAATGTCTGATTATTTTCAAGTTCTGCCTCAGTAGTTTTTGTGGAACACAAGTTAGAATATTGATAAAGTTAAAAATAAATGGATCGCAGCAAAATCCTTGCTACGATCTTTTTATTTTGTTAGATTTGGGATAGAATTGATTTTTACGTTTATTGAAAGATTGAGAGCAGGCTTTTTAAGATGTTTTATAGGAAAGGTTGAAAACAAGGAGGGAGAGCAAATGAAATTAACAGGTAAAAAAGTATTAAGCTTTGTCCATGAAGATTTCGAGGACTTGGAACTTTGGTATCCAATCCATCGTTTGCGTGAAGAAGGGGCAACGGTTGATTTGGCCGGAGAAGAGGCTGGATATACATATAAAGGAAAGTATGGAGTACCGGCAACTTCTGATTTCTCCTTTCAAGATGTTGATCCTGATAATTATGACGCTTTATTGGTTCCAGGAGGCTGGGCTCCAGATAAACTGCGCAGATTTCCTGAGGTGCTAGCCATCGTTCAGCATATGGAAGAACGGAAAAAACCAATCGGCCAAATCTGTCATGCAGGCTGGGTGCTGATCTCTGCTAAAATATTGAATGGCAAGACCGTAACAAGCACACCAGGTATTCGCGATGATATGGAAAATGCAGGAGCGACATGGCTGGACGAAGCGGTGGTTGTTGATGGACATCTTGTGTCAAGCAGACGTCCGCCTGATTTGCCGGATTATATGAAGGCTTTTATTCAAGTTTTTGAAGATAAGTAAAATCAAATAGGTTTTTGTAGTAACAACACTTTGATACCATGCTTATCAAAGAGAAATATGGAAATGAATAAGTCCCAAGGGATAAATTTAACCCTTGGGACTTATTTACTTTTGATTTTTCCCTTCATTCAATTATAAGGAGATTCCAGCTTGCTTATTATTTGCAGCAGGCAGTTTTTCATATCCGTATAGCCAGTCGATCATGTCAAAGTCTTTGGCTTCTATATTTTCTAGAAGTGTATCGCGCAGTAAAATGGAGACTGGATCTTCCGCATGAATAATTTCTCCCCAAGTTCGAGCACTTTTTTGAACTTTTGCGGTGCGAGGAATACGTTCTTTTTGATAAGCTAAAAATGCTTGCTCAAAGTTTTCGCCGTGAAGCTGAAGCATATCAGCCAAGTAAGAAGCGTCTTCTAATGCTTGACAACCGCCTTGTGCCAGGTATTGAAGCATTGGATGTGCCGCATCACCAAGAAGCGTAAAATTCCCTTTTGTCCAGTTTCCGATTGGCTCACGATCATACATCGGCCAGCGAATTTGGCGCTGGATAAAGGATAATGCTTTCTCAACAAGAGGATGGCATCCTTTAAACACTGCATCCATTTCTTCTGGAGTTCCCCATTCATCTGAATCAGGCTTGTATTGTTGACTCTTAAATACAACTACTTGGTTATATAATTCCCCTTTGCGAACAGGATATTGGACAACGTGAAGGTTAGGGCCAATCCACATGATTACGTCATCCATATTTGCATCTGTACTAATTTCTTCAATAGGAACTGTACCGCGATATGCAACATAATGAGAGCAGATTGCTTCATCGTCAGCAAAATACTTACGAGTTTTTGACCAAAGACCATCAGCACCAATTGCAGCTTTTCCTGAAAATTGTTCTCCGCTTTGGTTAGTAACAATGACGCCCGACTCATTTTGATCAACAGTTTCTATGATTTGATCATTAACAAGGCTAATAAGCGGATTTTTCTCGGCAGCTTCGACCAAGACGCGATGCAAATCTGAACGGTGCAATACGATGTATGGGAAACCGAACTTTGCTTTAAATTCATCACCTAAATCTAGTGCAGCTAATTCCTTTGCTGTATAAACATCTTTGAGAACTAGTCTTTGAGGGAATACTGCATATTTTTCGATTTCATCAGCAACACCGAAACGATCTAAGACGGCCATTGCATTTGGTCCCATTTGAATACCTGCACCAATTTCACCGAACACTGGAGCCTGTTCTAGAATTTTTGTTTTATGGCCTGCTTCAGCTGATGCAAGAGCTGCAGCCACTCCGCCAATTCCTCCGCCAATGACAAGAACTTCTTTTTCTGTATTATCCATTATGTGTCATCCCCCTTATGTTTGATGGTAGTAAACTTTCTATCCCAGTTTTAAAAGTCAAATTAATAATCTGTTAAGAATTACACTTAAACCAAAACTGGATTAAATTCACTTTTTACTTCTTGATGACCGTTATTCAGTTCATATGGAGTCTCTTGCTCAAGATCAAATTTTTCCATTATCGGCAAATCGTTAACTGAAAAGAAGAAAGTTTCCTGTAACGCGACATGCTCATGTACTGCCCAGTTCGGAATAATAAAATAATCACCTTGAGACCAATCAAAGCGAACCCCGTTAATAATGCTGTAACCTGAACCTCTAAAAACTTGGTAAATGGTTGAATGTGTATGGCGATGAGCTTTTGAATGGAACCCTTTTGGAAGCTTTTGAATCCATGCACCAATGTTCGGATTAGCCGTTTGTCCATTAGATGGGTTTATAAACTCTACTGCATAGCCGTCATATGGATCTGGCTCAAAGCGAGACAATCCTTCAATCGCCCTCAATGTTTGATTCCATTTATATGCGCTTAGGGGTGCCTTTTTAGGATGACGGTCAGAGATCGGACGAACCATGCCTCCTTCATAGCGCTGAGCAGAATAGTTATCAGGGACCTTCGGCTGTTCTATTCTTTCTGGATATGGCTCAAAGAACGTTCCGCCCATCATATAAATCGTTGGAATATCGAGAACATCCATCCAAATCATCGGCTCAGTACCTTCATGGCCATGACCATGCCAAAGGTTCTTTGGTGTTATAACAAAATCACCTTCTTCCATGAAAATCCGTTCGCCTTCAACAATTGAGTAAGCGCCTTCACCTTGTGTAATAAAGCGGAGCGCATTTTGTGTATGACGATGAGATGGCGCCGTTTCCCCAGGTTGGAGCAGCTGTACTGCTGCATAAAGTGTCTGCGATGTGGAGGCCCATCCCCATGGCTGGCGATAATCTAATCCGGGATTCTGAAGATAAATGGCTCTTCGTTCACCACCGCGATCGGGTGTGAAAATTTGCGCCGCCTCTGCTAATTTTTTTTCAAGTAGATCCCACTTCCAAAGATAAGCCTGTGCATGGGGCTCGGGCTGGTGATGCATTAATTCTGGAATTGCTTCCCAAAGTGGTCCGAGATTATATTGGCGAATATCTCTCGTGAAGTCTTGGACAATTTTACTTTTAAAATAATCATTTTTTTCTGCCATTCTCGATTTCTCCGTTTCAAATTTTTTTGATTGATATGAGGGGCTTAGGCCCCAGTTATATTAGGCGATTAATCTTGGTTAACTTTTGTTAGATTTCGCTTCATTTGGCCAAAATGTTTTGCTACATGTTCAACAAGTAAATGATCAACGATAAATGAAATCGGTTTAGTGCCAAACCGAGGATTTCGGCTGGGTGCTTCAAGCCATAACGTTTCATCATCTAGTTTTTTTAACGTCATTTCCACTTGCGGTTTTAATTCTTCCAGCTCTTTTATGACGGATGATAAAGGGGTGCCATCAACCTTTGTACTTATCACAGCTGCTAAGCGGTCAACATTTTGTAAGCCGCGGCCCCATTCCTTTCCGGGAGACTCTAGAAGCAGTTCAATTTCATTTAGCCAATAAGGAACCGCTTCCACTAGATGGCAAAGAATTTGCATAATTGACCATTCCTCGTCAGAAGGTTTCCAACGGATAACATCTTCAGTCAGTTCGTTTGCTTTTTGAATGATCCTATCGAGTGAGCTATGAATAGATTGAATGGATTCAATTAGGCTTAACGTTGCCATTTACTTCACCTCCGCGGGTTCTTTGACAGGTGCTACTCGGTTTTCAAGACTGCCAATTTTATCAACTTCAATTTTCACAACGTCTCCATCTTTTAAGAAAACTTGTGGGTCGCGAGCCACACCGACCCCGCCTGGTGTACCTGTCAAAATCACATCTCCTGGCTCAAGTGTCATGAGATTCGATAAAAATTCAACTAAATATTGCACAGAGAATACTAGATTCGCTGTATTTGATCGTTGACGCTCTTCACCATTCACAGTAAGAACAATTTCTAATCCAGAAGGGTCTTGAAGCTCGTCAGCTGTAATTAGCCATGGCCCCATGGGAGCGCTTCCCTCTACGGTCTTACCTTGCAGCCACTGAAGGGTGCGGCGCTGAAGATCACGATATGTTACATCATTAACAATTGTATATCCAGCTACATAATCAAGTGCTTCAGCTTGGGATACATGTCTTGCACGTTTCCCGACCACAAATGCAAACTCTGCTTCATAATCAAGCTGATCTGAAATTGGATAGAAGGGAATATCGTCCTGAGGCCCAATCACCGTATTAGCAAATTTCGCAAACACTACCGGATACGGTGGAAGTTCACGCTTCATTTCTAAAATATGTTCACGATAATTATGACCAACACAAATCATTTTTCCGGGTGCCGGAACCGGTGCTTCAATTTTTACTTCTTTAAGCTTATAAACTAGTTGATAGCCGTTATCCTCTCTATTGATTAAGGCATAGTCTATCGCTTTATGAGCAAGTTTAAAGCTTTCTTTTCCTCCTTGCAAAAATCCATTCATATCTGCTGGAATAAACGCTTCGGCAATTTCGCGGGCACGAATTTTCCCTTCAGAAGCAAGTAATGCTTTATATGCAGCATTTAAATCGATGACTTCTTCATTAGTAATGGCTCCAATACGTGAAACACCTTCGCGAGTAAATGTAATTAGCTTCATTTGTAAACTCCCTTTCTATTAAAAATTTTAATGTTATACAGCATTCCATTCTTTAATCTTGTAAACGGCTTCATTTTCTTGATTCATTGGATCTCTGTTCATCATTGATCTTGCTTCTTCAAACGAATCTGCTAAAAGAACATAGGCTCCTCCAGATTGATCTTCAAATCCGCCTGCAGTAAACAAGCCATTCGTTTCCCTTAAATTTTGCAAAAATTCACGATGGCCTTGAATAAAGTTCCCTGTAAAAGATGGCTTTCTTTCAATCAGTACTAAAAATTTCTTCATTTCATCACCTCATTTTTTGGAGATTAAAAATTATCATTTTAGATAACTTAGTTCTCTATTTATATAAAACTTAATTTATTTTATTTAGATTGTCAATATTATTAAAAAAAATAATCATCTGAAAATTTCAGAAAAGCTCAACATAGTGCATTCTTTTAACATGATATTTGGACAAGTTTAACTTGAGATATTTTCATCATCATATTCTTTCTAATGGGATATAGGTCACGATAATGCTAAAATTATTGATAGGAGGTTAAGAGAGGCTTAACCTTTTTATATAGGAGGGTTACAATGGAAGGCACGAAGAAAGGAACAACCATTCAATCATTACAAATAGGCATGGGTATCGTGGATTTAATGGCTAAACAAGGAAGGCCGCTGAAATTTTCTGATATCCATGATTTAACTAAAATTACAAAAAGCAATCTGTATAAATATCTTAATACCTTCACTCAGCTAGGAATTCTTTATCGTGATAAAGAATCAGGTGCCTATGTACTTGGAAGTAAGCTGATAGAATATGGAATGGCTGCTGTAGATCAAGAAAATGTTGTGGATAGGATTACACCTTACTTGGTTGAAATCAACGGGAAAAGTTTAAGCACCGTTTTATATTCCAGTTGGACACATAATGGGCCAATGATTGTTAGAGAGTTTAATACTAACCGAGGGTATAATATAGGAGCTCAAATGGGGACGTTACTACCCATTCTATCAGCTACAGGTAAAGTATTTATGGCTTTCATGGATGAGCAGATTATTCATGAATGGAAAGAAAAAGAATTAAAGGAAATTCCTTTAGAAAAAGTTAATCAACTTAAAGAAGAATGTAAATCCATTCAGCAAAAAGAAATTTCATTTGCCAGGGAGCCGCTGGTTTCATCCATATCTTCCGTTGCGTTCCCAATCTTTAATTACAAAAAGAAACTTCTTGGGGCAGTGACAATTGTCGGCTTTTCCGAGAAAATACCTCATAATGAAGAAGCGGAGCTTAGCAGATATCTATTGAAAATGAGTAAAGAGATATCTGAAGGGTTTGGTTATCAATCAGATATAGAGTAAAGGGAAAATTTAAGAGGAATTCATAAAAAAGCGGGATATTCCCGCTTTTTTATGTTTATGGCTAAATAACTTTTATAGTCAGAAAACTAAAAATAATAAATTTTTCTGTATTGAAAACACGTAATGCGCTTGTTATAATCACAAATAGAGAACTAAATTAACTATATAGATAAAAAGTAACGAGTAAGCGTTAACATTTTATAGTAAAACTAAAGGGGGAGAAAATTTGGCTTACATTCATTCAACAGAAGTTATTGCTGCAAGTGAATTTAACCGCTTTCATTTACGGTTGCTTATCTGGAGTTTTTTGATTATTGCGTTTGATGGATATGACCTGGTCGTCTACGGAACTGTTGTACCAGTTCTGATCGATCAATGGGGTCTTACTGCAGTAGAAGCAGGGGCAATGGGCAGCTATGGACTATTTGGCATGATGTTTGGTGCGATATTTTTTGGAACATTGGCTGACCGGCTTGGAAGGAAAAATGTTATTGTCATCACCATGATATTTTTTAGTTTATTTACATTCTTATGTGGCTTTGCTGAGACTCCGACGCTTTTCTCTACTTTTCGCTTTTTGGCAGGCTTAGGACTTGGCGGTATCATGCCTAACATCATTGCCTTGTTAACGGATTATGCTCCTAAATCTATGAAAAGCATGATCGTCTCCATCGTATTATGCGGCTATTCAATCGGAGGGATACTTGCCCCTTTACTAGGAATCTATTTGATGCCGGCATTTGGCTGGGAGTCTATCTTTTGGATTGCTGGACTGCCTTTATTATTTCTGCCTTTGACCTATAAGCAATTGCCAGAAACAGCGAGCCACCTAATTAGAACAGGCAGAAAAGAAGAATTAATCTCGATTCTTTCCAAGGTGAGTCCTGGATCAACATTTACGATACATGATGAGATTGTGGAAATAAAAACAACAGAAATTAAGGTTCCGATTGTAGGTTTATTTAAGGAAAATCGCGCTTTAAGTACGGTAATGTTTTGGATTGCTTTTTTTAGTTGTTTATTAATGGTGTATGGTTTAAACACATGGCTTCCTAAGTTGATGATTGAAGCGGGGTACGGGTTGAATTCAAGCTTAGCTTTTCTTATCGCCTTACAAGGTGGTGCAATTATTGGGACCCTTATAATCGGTCGACTTTGTGATAAATACGGCTCGAAAAAGATGCTTGTTCCAATGTATGCTTCAGGCGCAATTTCCTTGACCTTACTTGGTTTTGGGGGAAATCCATTTGTTATTTACGTATTAGTAGCCATTGCAGGCGCTGCTACTATCGGAGCTCAAAATATTGTGCAAGCCTATGTATCCCAGTACTACCCGCAAAATATCAGGTCTACAGCTTTAGGAATGGCTTCCGGCATCGGCCGAATTGGCGGTATGCTGGGACCGCTCTTAGGAGGTTTCCTCTTATCGGTTAGTATGCCGATTCACTTAAATTTCATTGCATTCGCTATTCCTGGTTTAATCGCAGCTGTTGCGTTAGCAATAGTGCCAAGGCGATTTGCTTATTCAAATGAAAGTGATAGGAATATGGATTCTAATCGGATCAATGTGAGTTGAGAAAATTTTTTTCATTGGTGTGTTTGATATTAGCTAATAGTATGAAAATATATAAAAAGGAAAGAATTAATGTGGGCAGGATTTTCCTGTCCTTTTTTTGATGACTCCTCTATTAAAATACGATATAGTTTAACTTACATATTTACATAATTTTCTAGATGGAGGAAGGAGAATCACTATGACTTTAAAAGTACAATATAAAGTAAATGACACCGTCCATGCTGAGGAGCTGTCAGAATTATTTAAAGCCTCTGGTATAATACGGCCTGTCCACGATCTTCCGCGGCTGCAAAAAATGATTGAGCAGGCCGACATTATTATCACTGCCCGGGATGAAGGTCGTTTAGTCGGCGTAGCACGTGCAATTACTGATTTTAGCTATTGCTGCTATTTATCAGATCTTGCAGTTGATCGGAGCATTCAAAAAAGCGGAATTGGTAAGGAGCTTGTCCACTTGTTAAGGGAAGAGCTGGGAGAGCAGGTGTCATTAATCCTGTTAGCTTCACAGGAAGCAATGGAATATTATCCGAAAATCGGCTTTGACAAAATTGACAATGGTTATAAAATAAGTAGAAAAAGCTAGAGGAATGTAGGGGCTGTCTCAATAGGGTTTTAACCATCCCGCAAACTTGAGACAGCCCTATTTTGTTTTTATATCTCTTTATTAGAACAAGTTTGTGTACAACAGCTCCCTCAAATAATAAACCTTCCTTTTAAAATAAGGCACTCTTAAACTTGTTGTTGATTTCGCTTCAGGCACTCGCTTTTCGCAGATGGTTCAGAGCCCCATGTGCTATGGTCTGCTCTATATAAAAAATTCTTTTCTAATAGACTTGCTCCATAAAGGGGAACCGGTCTATCTCCGATTGTCTTAGTCCCACTTTAATAATAGGAAATCCAATGAAACGTTTACAAAAAACAGTTCTGTTTAATATACGTCTCTAGCCTTAGAGAGTTTTACACCTTAAGTCATTTAACTCTTCCACTTTTTGCTATTAGAATGATGACTGTAGTAATTAGTCGCTTATATGAAATTTATCCTGCATCGAGAATGGAGAAAAACAACTTTAAAGAAAATGAAAATTGGAAGGAGTCTGTAATATGTCTTGGCTTACGAAATGGTCGTTTAAGAACAAAGCTGCAATTGCAATTATGTCAATGCTGATTCTTGTGTTGGGGGTTCTAAGTTATTTTCGGTTGCCGATGGAATTTTTGCCCTCTGCTGACCAACCGTTTATTTCAGTCGTCGTCATGGGTGAGGGATTAGACGCAAGCATGATGGAGGAGCAAGTCACGTCCCCCATTGAAAATGCCGTTGATAGTGTAAATGGGAAGACGAATGTGTTTTCAACAACAGGTGAGGGTTACTCATCCGTCGATATTCACTTTGAGTCAAGTATAGATAAGAAGGAAGCGAAGCGGGAGATTGAAGAAGCTTTAGCGAATGTAACATTACCCGAAAATGTGATGAAGCCAAATATCGTCCAATTGAACACATCCATGATACCTGTTTCCTACATTGCGTTAACATTTGATGAAGGAATAAATTCGGAAACGATTCAGTATGCGAAAGATGAAATTGTTCCGTATTTCAAAGATATTGCTGGTGTATCATCCATCCAAACAAATGGGACCATTCCTTCGTATGTATCGGTTGATTTAGATGAAAAGAAGATGGCTGCAAAGCAAGTTTCCATTGAGTATATTATGCCATTGCTTCAAGGTCAAAATATGGCAACGGCAGTCGGAGAAAAAACGGTCGATGGGAAAACGGCTAATATTAAGGTTGTAGGAGATTTAAATTCGATTGAAAAACTAAGAGAAATGGAAGTACTTCCAAACATACCTCTTAAGGATCTGGCAACGATTAATGTAACAAAACAAGAGAACAATCTTACACGAGTGAATGGGAAGGATGCCTTAATTTTTGTCATAACAAAGGATGGACATTCTAACGCGGTAACGATAAGCAAGGAAGCGGAAAAAGCGTCACAGGAAATAAATGAAAAGTATGACAATCTTGAAACGACTGTTGTTTTAGCCTCAGCTGATTCGGTTGAATCTTCTGTCCACAGTATGATTAAAGAAGTATTATTAGGTGCATTATTTGCAACCATTGTCATCATGGTGTTCTTACGCAATCTTCGTTCCACTTTAATCACAATTGTATCGATTCCGCTTTCTTTAGGGTTTACTTTATTCCTGCTCAACCAGTCTGGTGTTACATTAAATATATTAACATTAGGCGGAGTTGCCGTTGCGGTAGGACGTCTTGTAGATGACAGCATTGTTGTAATTGAAAATATTTTTAGAAGAGCACAAAATGAAAAATTCACGATCAATATGGTCATGGATGCCACAAAGGAAGTTGGCTCGGCGATTACATCTTCATCCCTTACAACGGTGGCTGTATTTTTACCAATGGGGTTATTAAGCGGAAGCCTGCAGGATTTCTTGCTTCCATTCGCATTAACAATCACTTATTCTCTGTTGGCTTCTTTAATTGTGGCCATTACAGTTGTACCTGTTATGAGTGCCGGCTTGCTTAAGAAAGCGAAAATAAAAGAGCACAAACCATCCCCGCGTTTTGCCAAAATGCTCACCTGGTCATTAAATCATAAATGGGTGGTGCTTGTAACAGCATTGCTTTTATTTGTCAGCTCGGTTGGAGGATACTTTATGCTTCCTAAAGGCTCTGTCAATAAAACCAAAGCTGATTACGTCTTTGTCTCTTTAACTTATCCAAATGAAACACCAATTGAAAAAGTGAAAGAGGAATCGATGAAGCTTGAAGAATATTTGTTAGAGCAAGAAGGGGTAGACACATTATATTTGCAGCTGGGTAACTCTGAGGATGCAGCAAAATACGGTGCTGTCGGTAATCCAACTCAAGCGCAAATAATGGCCATCTTAGAAGAAGATGCTGATATGGAAGCCTTTGTTGACACAATTCATACGCAAAAAGATGTCTACAAGGATGCAACACTAGAGGCTACTGAAGCGACAATGATGGGTGGAGGCTCTACTTCTATAACAATTGATCTAATCGGTGATGATGTTGAAGGACTTATCACATTATCAGAAGAAGTGGAAGCAGAGATAAAGGATATTGAAGGAATTGAGAAGGTGAGTTCCAACCAAGAGGAGACAAAAGCTGTTTATTCCTTTATAGTTGATTCCACTAATGCAAAAGCTGACCAAGTGGCACAACAAGCTGCTGTCATGCTGAATAAAACACCGCTCGGTACCGTTGAACTGAACGGGATGCAAACTACGGTTATGCTAGAACCGTTATTTAATCCGGATTCAGAAAAAGAATTATCAAATGTTCCGATTATGACAGCTAATGGTATGACAACAATAGCAGAAGTAGCGGAATTAAAGCAGACAGAAGAACCTACCAGCACGTTCCATAAGGATGGGGATCAATATGTCAGGGTAACAGCAACTGTTGATCCGGAAAAACTATCGGACATTTCCACGGAAATTAATAAGCGTATTTTTGGTGATAAAACGACTGAAGGAATAGAGATTCCTAAAAATATGGAAGTACTTGTCGGAGGGGCAAGTGTAGATCAAGCAAACGACTTTCAAGATTTATTTATGACGATGCTTGCTTCAATTGGGATCGTGTTCCTAATTATGGTGATCACCTTTAAAACCATCCGAGCACCAATTGCGATTCTCTTTTCTTTGCCGCTTGCCGCGATTGGAGCGATAGCAGGGATTATGATCAGCGGAATAACTGTTGATGTTACGGCATTATTGGGAGCATTGATGTTAATTGGGATTGTTGTAACAAACGCGATTGTTCTATTGGATCGCGTGAAGCAAAATGAAAAAACAATGATTATTCGCGACGCTATCGTCGAGGCAGCTTCCATTAGAATGCGTCCAATCTTAATGACTGCTGTAGCAACAATTTCGGCGATGCTTCCATTATTATTTAAAGAAGCTGAAATGGGTAATTTAGTATCTGCCAGCTTAGCTGTTGTTGTTATAGGCGGATTGAGTGTAGCAACACTTCTAACACTTGTTGTCATTCCGGTTATATATGAGCTTCTACATTTTAAAAAAGCTAAAAAGCAGAGACTAAAGTCTGAAAGTGAAAGCCATGTAGAAACATTGGAAATGTAAAGAGGAGAAGGGGCTTTTCCTTCTAAAGCTGTCGAGAAAGACTCGGCAGTTTTTTTCATATTTTTACTCAACAACATAAAGGATTTTTAGTTGCTTTTTGAAAGCTAACTTGCATTTTATGGTTATTCTTAATCCTAAAACTATCTTGTCATTTAAGTAGGATAAATAGGTAGGGACTTTATCCATTTCTTTCTGTTGGGAAATTGTCAAAGTTTATCGCTGCCTGTCTAGCTGATCCATGTATAATAAAAGGTATAAATTGCTAGAAATTGGAGTTGATGTGATGTTTCAAACATCTGTAGGTTTTTTGCGCTTTGTTGGGAACTTAGAAGGTATTTCTTATTTAGTTTTACTGATCATTGCCATGCCGTTAAAGTACTTTCTTGATTTTCCTATTGCTGTCACGATCGTAGGCGGACTGCATGGATTCCTATTTGTCTCATATGTTATTATGGTAGCTGTTGTGAAATTTAAAAAACATTGGTCGAATGGTTGGGGAGTATGGGCTGTATTCCTTGCGTTTATACCGTTTGGGACGTTTTATTTAGATAGGCAGTTAAAGAATAAGGAATAGGATTCATCACTTTTTACATGCTGAAGGCTTTTGTAACGGCTAAAAATAGTCATATAATAGTTTTATTAAAATATTAAAAACGCCAAACTTTTGAATGAATAGGAATTTGGCGTTTTTGCTGATTTCTAATTTATTCGACTAAGTTAATTTTTGTATAGGTAATGTCCTCTTTGAATCAAGTAGCTAAGGTATTTTATCAGAGATTGTTTATTGTGCTTTGAGCTCTTCCTGCTGAGTTCTCTTGTCATTTTGGAAGTATATATATATTCTGCCCCCTGATAAAATCAGCAGGCTCTCATTCCATTATCTCCACCTTCTTCAATATTTTCTGAGACGTTTTCTCATTATTCCAATACTCAATGTGAATTTCTTTATTCATCTCCAGCGGTTCTAGGATCTTCCTTTGTTCTTCTGTAATTTGCAAAGCCATTGGTTTATCATTGACAATGACTTCAATTGTGTGCGGGTCCATTAGCCCGATAAATGTTGCTTGTGCAGAAATCAATTTTTGCTCTTGTATATTCTCCTCGCTTACTCCGTTTGCTGCAAGATATTCCTTTGACTGCTGAGGCACGCTGCTGCAACCGGTTAGAAACAAGAGGATAAAAATAAAGAGTGAGAAAAACTGTTTATACATAAAAGTCCTCCAGTACATCCCTTTTTCTTTTATATATAGATTAATAAGCAGGGTGACATGCCTGAATTAAAAAAAGCTGAGAAAAATGATTGACATATACCATAGAGGGGTATAGTATAAAATGTAACGAAGGTGATATCACTCATTTTTTAAAACAAGTGTGTAAATGTACATTCAGATAAAGGAGACATTTCAATGAATCCATCAAAACAAGAAATTAACCTGCCGATTACGGGGATGACATGTGCAGCGTGTGCCAATCGAATTGAAAAAGGTTTAAAACGAATGGAAGGTGTGGAAGAGGCGAATGTTAATTTTGCCCTAGAAAAGGCTACGATTACCTATGATCCCAATCAAGTAGAAGTCGATCAGTTTTTTCGCAAAGTGAATGATCTTGGATACGGGGTCGCCATGGAAAAAACAGAACTATCTATAATAGGCATGACATGTGCGGCATGTGCGAACCACATTGAAAAAGGTTTAAACAGGCTGGACGGAGTCGTAAAGGCGTCAGTCAACTTTGCTTTAGAAACAGCAAATGTTGAATACAATGCTTCACAAGTAACCATTCAAGATCTAAAAAATAAGATTTCCCAACTAGGCTACGAGGGAATGGTAAAAGAAGAAGAGCAATCAGAAGGAATTGACCACCGTGCACAGGAGCTGGAAAAACAAAAAGGCAAATTCATTTTCTCGCTAATATTATCTATTCCATTATTATGGGCGATGGTCAGCCATTTTGAATTTACGTCCTTTCTTTACCTGCCAGAGATGTTCATAAATCCTTGGTTTCAATTGGCATTAGCGACACCTGTGCAATTTTTAGTTGGAAAGCAATTTTATGTTGGAGCTTTTAAAGCATTAAAAAATAAAAGTGCAAACATGGATGTTTTAGTCGCACTAGGAACGTCAGCAGCATATTTTTATAGCTTGTACCTGGCTATACTATCAATCGGGTCAAATGAACATATGGTTTCACTTTATTTTGAGACAAGTGCGGTTCTGATTACATTAATTATTCTCGGAAAATTATTTGAGGCACGAGCGAAGGGCCGTTCATCAGAAGCGATTAAAAAGCTTATGGGCTTACAAGCCAAAACCGCGCTAGTTATTCGAGATGGTAAAGAAGTAATAATCCCGATAGAAGAAGTAGTAGTTGGGGATTATTTCCTTGTGAAGCCGGGGGAAAAGGTGCCGGTAGATGGGTCCATTGTTGAAGGACAGTCAGCTTTAGATGAATCAATGATAACAGGGGAAAGCGTTCCAGTTGATAAAATGGCAGGAGATGCCGTCATTGGAGCAACAATCAATAAAAATGGATTTTTAAAGGTGAAGGCAACAAAGGTAGGCAAAAGTACAGCGCTTGCACAAATCATTAAGGTGGTTGAGGATGCCCAAGGTTCAAAAGCTCCGATCCAGCGTTTAGCAGACCAAATTTCAGGCATCTTCGTACCGATTGTAGTAGGAATTGCTTTTCTTACCTTCTTTATATGGTATCTCTGGGTCAGTCCTGGTGATTTTGCGGTTGCTTTAGAAAAGTTGATCGCCGTACTCGTTATTGCTTGTCCGTGTGCATTAGGCTTAGCAACACCGACATCCATAATGGCGGGTTCTGGCCGGGCAGCTGAATATGGGATTTTGTTTAAAGGCGGTGAACACCTAGAAACTACCCACCAAATTACTACTGTTATTGTGGATAAAACAGGGACTGTTACAAATGGCAAACCGGTTCTGACGGATGTGATCGTAGAAGAAAACATACTTGAAAAAGACTTTTTACGATTTGTAGCAAGTACTGAGAAGCAATCGGAACATCCGCTGGCTGAAGCGATTGTTAATGGAATTCAAGAAAAACAGACAGACTTGGAAAATGTCGATTCCTTTGAAGCCATACCAGGATATGGCGTCAAAGCGCTAATAAATGGTACAGAAGTTCTTATTGGAACAAGAAACTTAATGGAAAACAACCTCATACAAATTAGCGATGCGAATGAAAAGATGGAGGCACTTGAAATCAAAGGAAAGACAGCGATGCTTGTCGCAATCAATCAGCAGTATGCAGGAATTGTTGCCGTGGCAGATACAGTAAAGGATACATCTAGGCAGGCGATTCACCGGTTGAAAGATATGGGGCTGGAAGTAGTCATGATGACAGGTGACAATGAAAGAACGGCAAAATCGATTGCAGCGGAAGTGGGAATTGATCAAGTGATTGCAGAGGTTCTTCCAGAAGGTAAAGCAGCAGAAGTGAAAAAATTACAGCAGCAAGGGAAGCTTGTTGCAATGGTCGGAGATGGCATCAATGATGCTCCGGCACTAGCGGTTGCAAACATAGGAATGGCCATTGGAACTGGTACCGATGTGGCAATGGATGCCGCTGATATTACATTAATGAGAGGCGACTTAATGAGCATTGCCGATGCGATCTTAATGAGCAAGAAAACCATTCGCAATATTAAACAAAACTTGTTTTGGGCGTTTGCCTATAATACAATCGGGATTCCGATCGCAGCAATTGGTTTCCTTGCCCCCTGGCTCGCTGGAGCGGCAATGGCATTTAGTTCTGTTTCAGTTGTATTAAATGCCTTGCGATTACAAAGGGTAAAATTAAATGTAAAGGATGCTTCATGAAAGAAGGGTGGAGAGAATGAAGAAATGGGCAGCAGCTGCAATCGTTTATTTACTGATCGTGATGGGTTCCTATATGTTCTATTCAGAAGTGATTGCAGGTGAACAACAAACAACGAATGAACATCGAGACAGTCATGTAGCAGAGGATAAAACGAGTGAGCATGGACATCATGGTGAAGAAAACATTGCAGAACATGAAAGCCAAGTTGAAGCAGATGTAGTTTATGATGGGACATCAATTGTTGTGAAGCTGACTGACCAACAAGGAAATCCAGTTGATGACCTTGAGGTAAATCACGAAAAGCTTATGCATTTAATTATTGTTGATGAGCATTTAGCTGAATTCTATCATGTTCATCCTGAAAAGACTGGCAAAGGAATATTCAAACTGAATAAGAAAATGCCTGAAGGAACCTTTAAAGCATTTGTTGATATCAAGCCAAACAATTTATCTTATCAAGTCAAACCGATAACTTTAATGATTGGAAATAAGGGAACAACTCATAGCCACCAGGCTCTGCAGCCTGATCAGTCATTAACAAGAAAGATAGAGGGCTATGAAGTCACACTAAATATGAGTTCACAAAAGGCAAACGTGCCAATTACCATGTCATTTGAATTGAATCAAACTAGATTAGAGCCTTATTTGGGGGCAATGGGTCATATTGTCATCCTGAATGAAGAAGCGACGGACTATATTCATGTTCACCCGGTAAGTGATCAGGAACCGCGATTTGAAACAAAAGTTGAAGAACCAGGCATCTATAAAATCTGGGCTGAGTTTAAACAAAATGGAGAAGTAAGAGCATTTCCATTTGTTGTTGAAATAAAGAAATAATCAGCAAATTTTGAATAGATAACGTTGGTGTATTAAAATAAAAGATAGTGAATGTAAAGGGGGCACATTTGTTGAGCACTGAGCATGAACAGGACCACTGCCAAGACAATGAGCATAGAACAAGCCATCATTCTGATAAAGTGAAAAAAAATTTAATCACCAGGTTGAATCGAATAGAAGGTCAAATTCGCGGGATAAAATCCTTGATTGAAAAGGATACGTATTGCGATGATGTTATTACCCAAATTTCAGCAACACAATCTGCACTTAATAGTGTTGGAAAGCTTCTGCTAGAAGGACATCTTAGAACATGTGTTGTCGAAAGAATTCAAGAAGGTGACGAAGAAATCATCGATGAATTATTAATTACCGTGCAACGATTAATGAAAAAATAGGAGGATGATTAAAATGGAAAAGATTCTTTTAAAAGTAGAGGGAATGTCATGTAATCACTGTGTAAATGCGATCGAGGGAAGCGTAGGAAAATTACAAGGTGTATCAAACGTAAAAGTAGACTTAGGGCAAGGAACAGTTGAAGTTAATTATGATGTAAGTAAAGTAACGGAAAAAGAAATGAAGGATACCATTGAAGATCAAGGGTATGATGTTGTGTAAACTGTTCCTCCCGCGAGGATCATCTAGATAGCAGAGAAAATCGAGTGTAAGCATCATGTTTACACTCGATTTTCTTATTTGGTTACAAAAAAAAATAAAAACAATGACAGAATGGTGAAACTTTTAGTCTTTAAGTCCGTATTACTTGATGATACCTATTGAACATTGTATGATAAAACCATCACGTTATAGTTTGGGGGTATAATGTTGGGGCTGGTAAACTGAAAATTGGAGAATTAGCTGATAGAACAGGTGTTACAAAGCGCACAATTGATTATTATACCAATTTGGGACTATTAGAAGTAGAACGTTCCTCTTCGAATTATCGGTACTACGACATCTCAGCTATTGAGCGTTTACATTTTATTGAAAAATGTAAAAAAGAAGGGATGTCATTAGAGCAAGTAAAAAAGAGATTAATAGATGAAAATGCAGAAGAGATAGATGTATTAGAATTAAGGCTGAAAATAAAAGAACTTGAAGATGATGTATCAAAAGTTTTAGCAAAACTCGATCATGATCATGAATATGTTAAAAAAAATATATCACGTGAAAGTCTTTCATTAATACAATCTTTGCTATTGCTTCTGAATTAATTTTTTTAATTTGGGTATGAAAAGAATGTACAAGTATATAAAGGAGGTGTAGATCTTACATACAGTAAGATCACTCATTGACCACTATTAACTTATTGATTTTTGTTTTATTAATTGCTTTAACTGCTTTTTTCGTAGCAACAGAATTTGCAATCGTAAAGGTGAGAGCATCAAAAATTGACCAAATGATTGCAGAAGGGAAAAAAGGAGCAGTTTCAGCGAAAAAAGTCGTCACCCACCTAGATGAATATTTATCCGCTTGTCAGCTTGGAATAACTGTAACTGCACTAGGTATTGGGTGGGTTGGTGAATCGACGTTTGAAATTATTTTACATCCAGTGTTTAGTTATTTCAATGTCGATGAATCATTATCACATATCCTTATTTTAGTCATTGCATTTGTTCTTGCAACCTTCCTTCATGTTGTAGTAGGGGAGCTTGCTCCTAAAACAGTTGCCATTCAAAAAGCTGAAACGATAGCACTTCTAACGGCAAAACCTATTATCTGGTTTTACCGCATTTTGTACCCATTCATTTGGTTCCTAAATGGATCTGCACGTGTATTGGTGGGGCTCTTCGGGCTTAAGCCGGCTTCAGAGCACGAGTTGGCGCATTCAGAAGAAGAGCTGCGTATCTTGTTATCAGAAAGTTACAAGAGCGGAGAAATCAATAAAAATGAGTTAAAGTATGTAAACAATATCTTTGAGTTTGATGAGAGAATTGCCAAGGAAATTATGGTACCGCGTACCGAGATTGTGACGATTTCAATCGAAGATACTTATGATGATATTGTTGAAATTATTAAGAATGAACGATATACCAGGTATCCGGTTGTAGATGGGGATAAGGACAATATTATAGGCTTTCTTAATATAAAAGAGTTTTTAACCTCAAAGGTTATGGACGGAACCAGTACGAAAGCATTTAATATTAATTCGTATATCAATCCTGTTATTCAAGTTATTGAAACGATCCCAATTCATGATCTTTTAGTGAAAATGCAAAAAGAACGAACACATTTAGCTATTTTGATTGATGAATATGGGGGTACCTCAGGCTTAGTTACTGTTGAAGATATCCTTGAAGAAATCGTTGGCGAAATAAGAGATGAATTTGATGAGGATGAAATCCCTGAAATACGTAAATTGAGTGATCAGCATTTTATTTTAGATGCAAAATTACTTATTAATGATGTTAATAACCTGCTGGATACGAATTTATCTGATGAGGGTATTGATACAATCGGAGGCTGGTTTCTTACCCAAAACTTTGATGCCGCGGTTGGAGCGGAAGTTGAAGAGGAGGGCTATGTATTCAGAGTGCATGAAAGTGACGGACACCATATCCTGTACTTAGAAGTTTTAAAAACAAAACCACAAAATGTTGTTTACCTGCAAAGCTAACAGTGTAAGTTTATATAACGGACAGGGTTCAAATGTAATTTGACTTTTTCTATAAATGCAAGCCCCTCAAATATGTTGAGGGGCTTGTGCTTTTTAAGTATATGGCCATTTCTTTTGTTTAAGCTTGTTTTTCCATTGCCTCTTTTGCTTTTATAAACTCCTCTTCCACCTCAAGAGAATATGATTTATCTTGAACCGGCTTTGTTTTAGAAAAGTAATCAAGCGCACTTGCTTTAGCCTCTAAGTGTAAAACCTTATCTTCCATTCTGGCAAAACCATTTAAAATGCTTTCAGATTGGGAAGAAAACAAGGTGTTTTTCACCTTGTAGCTTGTACGGGCTGTAGTAGCTCTTGAGAGAAGCAGTGTTTTGCGATTTTGCAAATCAGCATATGTTTCCTTTAATTTTACAACTTGAGCTTTTAATTGGTTTGTTTGACCGTTGATTCCTTCAAGCTGTGCTTCAAGCGCCTGTAGCTTCTTTTCAAGTTCAAGACGATCTTGGATAGCCATTTTCGCTATTTCATCATTCTTCTTTTCCAAGGCTAGTTTCTGTTGTCTTTTGCGGTCCTCGATTGTCTGTTTAACCTGACGGATATGCCCTTCATGTTTTTGTTCAAAATAAAGCTGATTTCCTAAGGCAGATTGTGCTTTCGCCAATTCGGCTTCCAGTGCTCTCATATATTGTTTGACCATACTTACCGGATCCTCGCATTTGTCCAATACATGATGAAAATCGGCTGCTGCGATCGTTTTTACTCGTTTAAAAATTCCCATTATTTTTGTTCCTCCCTATTTGTTTTGCGTTCCCATTCATCAAGAAGATCGTGGTTTGTATAAGCTTGGGTAATAACAGACATTGGCTCATCGTTTAAATCTGAATCCGCCTTTTTGCTTTTAAATGCGATATAAAGAGCAAGCAGCAAAGCTGGAATTGCAATGACTAGCGGCAAGATTGAAAACACAGCTGCTAGTAAAATACCTCCTAGCCATTTCTTTACTGGCTCACCATCTGCTTTTTTCCAAATCCACCAGCCAAAGGCAATCAATCCTATCGAAAAGAGGAATGGAACATTAATAAAGTCAAAGTGTCCGCCTACCCCTGCATGTTGGAAAGTAAAGCTGCCGGGGCCATGTCCCATATGTGACTGCAATATGACCCGAGTGGTTAAGAAATGTCCGATCATATTTACGATGATTGATAGGAAATAAAGCCCTGCTAGAGCAATACCTATCCAAACGAAAGGATGTTTTCTTTTTCTCATCAATCCTTCACCTCCTTTCAAGTTGTAATGTTGCAATGGTTATAATGTAATAAAGTTTAGTGAAAAGACGGTGAAAAATAGAGGAGTCATTAAAAATTTGCAGCAAAAAAATAAAGAGGAATAGAAATGAAAAATAGCTTGCAGATTTGTCTGCAAGCTACAGTTTTTTATAAAGGTAAAAAGTATAAACTACCAGTAATGTAATAAGCGCTTTGATATCCAGCCACGGATGTGCAAGTACTGTCTGTGCAACGCTTTTTTGACTGCAACGCCTAACCCCTCCAGGGTCTAACAAATCGGGAATGGAAGGCAAAGAACATCTACTTCCTGAGCGTATTTTTTTGCCCTAAGCTATTCGAGGCGCTTGCGCTTTTGTTCTGGAATCTTGACTAAAAATGTACTGCCCTCTCCCAATTTGCTTTCAACTGAAATACGCCCGTTGTGAAGTTCAACAATCCATTTTGCAATAGAAAGACCAAGTCCGTGACCGCCTTGCTGACGTGTTCTCGCTTTATCGACACGATAAAACCGTTCAAAAATATGAGGAAGTTCCTTAGGATCCATCCCAATTCCGGTATCCCTCACGGAGATCAGCATCATATTAGCTTCCTTCCAAATAGACAATGTAACAGACCCGGCGTCCTGAGAATATTTAATCGCATTATCAAGCAGGATATACAGCAGCTGGGTTAAACGCTCCTTATTCCCGTTGATCATGACCATTTCAGGACTATTCAATTCGAGGTTGATCCTTTTTGCCAGAGCATGGGCCTCAAATGAAGCAATAGTCCGTTCAGCGACAGAATATAAGTTGAACTCCTCAAAAGTGATTTTCTGGTCATCTGAATCAGACCTTGCTAGTGTTAGCAAATCACCGACAAGCCCGGTCATACGCTTTACTTCATCCTTTAAATTATCAACCATTTTTCCTGCCATTTCATTTTGGTCTTGATTCTCCATTTCAAGAATATCTAATGAAGACAGCATGACACTTAACGGTGTCCTTAATTCATGGGAGGCATCTGCAACAAATTCCTGTTGCCTCCTGAAGGCTTGTTCTATTGGAACCATTGCCCGCCTTGACATGATACGGCTAAAAGAATAGGCGATTCCGGAAAAAATAAGTGCTGAAATCACTAAAATTTTAAAAAGGCCATTTAATAGCTCAGATAAGTCAGTAATGTTTTTTCCAATATAAAGATAGCCAATAATCTGGCTACGTTCATAGATCGGTTTTGCAATCATTAGCAGTTTTAATTTTTGATTCTCTGGAACATATGTTGAGTAGCGGTTGCTATCGATATCTTCCATCATTTGGCGGCGATCAAGATTAATTGTCTCATTGCGTAGTTCTTCCCTTGCCGGCTGCCAATCATTTATAAAGTTGATAAAGTCATTCTGAAGAAATGGCAGCTGTTCATCCTCATCCTGTAAAATCAATTCTCTGCGCATATTTATGACATAATAAAAGAGTTGATCACCGACAAATTCAGGATCCTCTTTCCGCCCGTTAGGAACATCTCCAAAGTCCTTTTCTAACAAACTTTCAACACGCTTTTCTTCATGCTCAGCCATATTTCGCAATTCATTTTTCTCAGCAGCAGTAAACCATACATACACAATAGAATAAAGGATTGTAATAAATAAAAGCAAAAATAAAATAATCAGTAAACTAAAATTAATCGTTAATTTCCTCTGTGTTTTAAAAAATAAATTGGTCTTATTACGCCTCAAGCTTATATCCAACCCCTCTAATGCTCTGCAGCCAATCTCCTTTTCCAAATTTGCTCAGCTTTTTGCGAAGCAATTTTACAGTAGCATCAATTGTTTTATAAGAAACATCTGTTTCATTTCCCCAAATCCGATCAAAAATAATATCCCGTGTAAGAACCTGACCCTTGTTTTGAACCAATAAATCAAGAAGCTGATATTCCCGTGGCGTTAACTGTATGACCTGTTGACCATTTTGCAGGGTGTGGCTCGTACGATTGATGGTAAGGTCATCGATAGTAAAAATTTCTTCACGAATCGGTGAAAAATTGCGGCGAGCCAATGCCCTAAGTCTAGCTAGCAGCTCATCAATTTCAAAGGGCTTTACTAAATAATCATCTGCTCCAGCATCAAGTCCGACAACACGATCCTGGATCGCATCTTTTGCTGTTAACATTAAAATAGCCCGGCCATAGCCTTCTTTCCTTAAACGAAGGCAAATCTCTACTCCGTCGCCGTTTGGCATCATCCAATCCATAATAATTACATCATAATAAGAGATTGTTGCATAATCATAAGCATCCTCTCCAGTTTGAACCCACTCTACTTGATACTTTGCCTTTTTCTCAAGCATATATGTAATAAGCTCGCCAAGCTTTACGTCATCTTCGGCTAATAAAATATTCATCATGTCTAACTCCTTCCAACTAAAGGCTATGCTTATCCTATTATTATAAAGTGAAAAATCAGAGAAAAAAATGAGTGCTTGAATTTTTGAATAATAAATGTAAAATATGGTAGTAGGTATACCTAAATATTCGAGGTAGGTGAGAAGATGTTTGATCGCGAGCTCATAAAAGGGAGCACCTCCTTAATTTTATTGCAGCTTTTGAATGAAAAGGATATGTATGGCTACGAGTTAGTCAAGGAAATGGAAAAACGGAGCGGCAATACCCTTGAAGTAAAGGAAGGCACATTATATCCAGCTCTGCACAAATTAGAGAAAAAAGGTTATGTCGATACTTATTGGCAGGAACAGCCAAAAGGCCCTGCCCGAAAATATTATCGGATTAGAGAAGAGGGCAAAGTGATCTTAAATGAAAAGACGAAAGAGTGGAGCAAATTTGTTAAGATGATGAATGGCATAATTGGGAGAGATCGGTATGATTCCATCTAAAGACCATTTTTTAAAGTTGCTCGCACAGTCGCTGCCACCATCGGTAAACAGGGAAGAGATCGTGAAGGAATATGAATTACATATTGAAGAAAAGCTAGTTGATCAGCCCCATCTAAGTATAGAAGAAGTAATGGCGCAATTAGGAGATCCTGTAGAGATCGCCAAGCAATATGGAGAAGCTGAGCCGATTTCCAAAGGCTTTATCAGTCGGAATTTTGTCTTCTGCAATTTTATGTTCTTTTTCATCGGTGCCCTGCTTACCTTCTGCTATCATGTCTATGAAGATTCAATCCTTTCAAACGCATGGGGGCTTCTTGCGAAAATCCCGTTAACGATCGTTATCGTTTATACCGTTTTTTGGATGATACTAGGGTTTGAAATCGGCAGGGAATACGGACTGCTAGGAGAAAAATTATTTTCAAATACCGTGTTTATCAGTTTGATTCCAAATGTGCTTTTAATGATCATGACACTATTTCACTTCATTCCGGTAAATTGGTTTCAACCTATTTTAACTCCAACCTTCATCGCAATCTGTGTCATCATGACGTTCTTAGTTTATCCGATCAGTAAGTTTTTTTATTATATTGGGGTGCGCCATTCGATATAAGGCGCACCTTATAGAGGGAATGACTTTTTTTAGTTATGTACATAGAAAATCCATGTATATTATGCTCCTTTAAGATATCGGCGGGGAGCAGGGATATCAGTGCTATTCAGGAAATATCAGCGGAAAGCGAGAGGATCTCGGCCTATACTGGGAAATATCGGCGGAAAAGCGAGAAGAGTCATCGCTATACAAAATATATCGGAGGGAAGTGAGAAGATATCAGCCTATTTTATAATATATCAGCAATAAGCAGGGGGATATCAGCACCCTCCTTATATATATCAGCTACTAAAAGCAATCTTTTTTTACTTGTATACCAAGAATTTCTATGTATATAAAGGAGATGAACAATAATGGAAAAAACGTGGAGAAATTTTATGATTTGTTTGGCCGGAGGGATTCTATTCCATCATTTATTTTATGGGAAAGAGCTCGGGGTTTCCTATCCGATCTATGCGATGTTTCTTTATTTGGTTTTTTATGCAAGAGTTGCTATAAAAGGAAAAAAGCAAGAATGGTTTCACTTTGTTTTAGGAGGTTCTGCATTATTATTGGCAGTAAGTTTTGGGATATTTAGCAATGAGCCTTTATTAGTATTAAACTTTCTCATTGTGCCGCTTCTTATGTTTATTCATATGGTTCATACGAGAAGATGGGATCTGGAGAAATGGAGCAACCGTTTGTTTATTAAATTAATGTTTATTACTTTTTTTGAGACAATCATAGACTTTTTTAACGTAATTTTCTCCGCCGGGAAAACGGGGAAAGGGGTCATGCATGATCAAAAGGGGCAAATGGTAAAGAAGATCATCCTTGGTGTGCTTTTATCTGCACCATTGCTGTGGACGATCCTTTATTTGCTTATTTCTTCTGATCAGTATTTTAAACAATTATTAGGAAAGTTTCCTGATTGGTTGTATCAAGCGAATATCGGCAGCATGTTTTTTCAGGTTATTTTAGTAGCTGTTATTACATGCTTGCTGTTTGCCTTTTTCATGACTTTGGCAAAGCCGCTCGTGTTGAACAGTGGAGAAGGCGAGTCAAGGAGTATGAAATTGGATACTGTTATTGTTAGTACTATGCTCATCCTCTTGAATATTGTCTATTTTTTATATGCAGCTGTACAGTTTACTTATTTCTTTACGGGGGATCCTTCCAGTTCCGCATCAGCTTATACGTATGCTGAATATGCCAGACGGGGCTTTATGGAGCTGACACTTGTGTCTATCATTAATATCGGACTATTATTTTTGCTCACTCATATTGGCAAGTTTGAAAAACGAGTGCTGCCAAACATTATAAAGCTGCTGTTAAGTCTTCTTGTTTTCTTTACTTTTGTCATGCTTGCTTCTGCGTATAACAGGCTTTCCTTATATGAACAGGCCTATGGGTATACGTATTTACGCTTGTATGCTCATGCCTTTATGGTATTATTGTGTATCCTCCTTGGGCTAGCACTGATCAAGATCTACATACAAAGGTTTAAGCTATTAAAAGCGATGTGTATCGCAACAATAGTAGCTTATGTGATTGTAAACTATATTAATATTGACCGTTTTATTGTTAGCCAAAATATGAAGAGATATGAAGAAACAGGGAAGCTGGATCTCTATTATCTAGATAGACTGTCTTATGATGCCATCCCGATTATGATTGAACAGAAAAACGAAATGTTCAACAAGCTTCTTAAAGAAAAAAAGATGCAACTGATTCAAGAAGAAACAACATGGCAAACTTTTAATGTATCTAAATCACACGCTAAACAATTGCTAAAGGAGTGGACTAGCAATAATGAATAATAAGCTGCTCATGATTTTGTTAGATAGAGTTTTAAGGTGAAAAAAGGGAGATACTTTGAGTATTTCAATCATAGTATGAAACTATTAAAGAGGTTAAACAAAGTGATATTATTAAGAAGTCTGGCAATAGCTTCTTAAAATAGCAACCAACTATGTATCAAAGAAGTACCAGAAGGTAATAAACATTAACTCAAAATCCAACGACAAAAAGGTGAAAAAATGATAGAAAAGATGTTTGAAGCTTTAGATCTTGCATATATATCGTCATTTTCAAAAAGGGTGGAAACAAGCTGGGGCTATCTTTTTTATAATATAGACCAGCCTAATTATTATGATGCCAACCATGCCCATATTTCTGCCTATATTAGAAATCATGAGGAGATCATTGATGAGGTAGTAACCTTCTATCAGGAGAAAGGACTGAGACCAAGGTTTTATCTTTTTCAGTATGAAGATCATTCGGATTTTATTGCGGCCCTAAAACAAAGAGGTTTTGGGTTTGAAGAATTTGATTGTCCAATACAGCTTTGGAAATCAAGGGTGAATGTTAAAAAGGATACTAAGGTAACGATTGAAAAGGTAACTGAAGAAAATAAGCAGGATGCAATGTACATTGAATGTCAAATGGAAGAATTTGGCGGCGCGATCCGAGAAAAAGCTTTTGAGGTAGAATTTGCTCACGAAGCATATACACATTATTTATTAAAATATGATGGAATTCCTTGCTCAACAGCCTGTATTTTTCTGCATGAACAGGACGCAAGATTAGAAAGCGTGGCAACGTTGGAAGCATATCGCGGGAAAGGGCTAATCGGACAGCTGATACACTATATTCAAGAGGAAGTAGCAAACCTGCACGTGGATCGCTTTTGGGTAATGCCAATCACTGAGAGAGTGGAAAAGGTATATAAGAAATCTGGCTTTGAAACGATTAAAACCTTAAAAACCGGCCATGCATTTTTAGGCGGGAAAAGTGTCGGGGAAATCCGCAATAGTTAAATTGATTCCTTATATTGACAGTGTGATCCATTATCTGTTATTTTATAGATAACAATATTTTAGGAGATGTGTTTTGTGAGGGTTTCTGTTCTTAACTAATCGAAGTAAATACTTCAACTGCATGACTAGCTTGAAAAACTTTTATGATCGTAAAGGTTTATTTAGTTATGTCTCTGCAGAAAGTTAAGAACAAAACGGTAATCATACACAATTTGCAATCTCTTGCATAATGCCCGTGACAACCGTGCTTTGTTTAAGCACGGTTTTTGTTTGTATTGGGCTTATTAGGCGCAGTCTGCCTAATATTAGGGATAAAAAGGTGATGAACAGCCAACTGTTCATCACCTTTTTTATTTTTGTTGTGGGGGGGAGACACCTGCGTATCATGCCTTAATAGGAAATCGACAAACTTTAACTTAGCCAATTTTAATAAATGGAGGGTTACACATTGAACAAATCAGCAATGGAAAGTTTAGAATTTAATAAAGTAACAGCATTGCTAAGTGACTATGCAATGAGTGAGGCGGCGAAACAAAGAGCGGTACAGCTTGAGCCTATTCATGATGAGAAAAAAATAAGACGATGGCTTAATGAAACAACTGAAGCATGTAAAATCATAGAAAAATCTTCGAGCATACCTGTGCATTCACTTCATGGGGTTGAACAATTGATTGCTAGGGTGGATAAAGGGTATATTCTTACACCTGACCAATTCGGGTTTTTAGGCGCTTTTTTGGATAGTGTGAAAAAAATTAAACGGTTTATGGCGAAACAGGAGTATATTGCGCCAACAGTCAGCTCCTACGCCTATTCGCTTTATGAGCTGGCAGATTTGGCAGATGAAATTGCACGTTCCATTCGCAACAATACAGTGGATGACTATGCGAGCAGGGCTTTAACAAAAATTAGAAGTAAAATTGCTTCAACCGAAGAAAAGATAAAAGCAAAGCTCGCACAGATAATGAAAACCTCAACTTCCTATCTGCAAGAGCAGGTTATCAGTGTCAGAAATGGCAGATATGTTGTCCCGGTAAAAAGTGAATGCAAACGGAAATTCTCTGGGACCATCTTAGACCAGTCCTCAAGCGGGCAAACCGTGTATATGGAGCCTAAGGATTTAAACAAGCTGCAGGATGAACTAACGTTTTTAAAAGTAGAGGAAGAACTTGAGATTCAAAAAATTCTTGGACAATTAACAGAAATGACAGCAATTTATAAACAGGAGCTTCAAATAAATATTGAAGGAATGGTGTCATATGATTTTATTTTTGCAAAGGCAAAGCTAAGCAGATCGATGCAGGGAAGTGAAATACAGCTCCAACCTGATGAAGGGCTGCATCTCATCAATGCAAAACATCCCTTATTGGGTGCGGACGCAGTGCCATTAACAATGGAATTAGGGAATGAATACATGGCACTAGTAATAACTGGGCCGAATACAGGCGGTAAGACAGTTACGATTAAAACGGTAGGATTGTTAGCGATGATGGTCCAGTCAGGTCTGCATATTCCTGCAGCTCCTAAAAGCAGCTTTTGTATCTTTAAAGATATTTTTGTTGATATTGGTGACCAGCAAAGTATTGAGCATTCCCTAAGTACCTTTTCCTCCCATATTCGGAATGTGATTGATATTCTTCAAAAAACGCGGAAGGATACGCTGATAATCCTTGATGAAATAGGTTCAGGAACAGATCCTCAAGAAGGAATGGGGCTGGCAATTTCAATATTAGAGGCATTATACAGATCTGGTGCCATGTTAATCGCCACAACACATTATAGTGAACTAAAGGATTTTGCAGAAAAAGCAAATGGATTTCAAAATGGCTCAATGGACTTTGATATTGAAACACTTCAGCCTCTCTATAGGTTAATCATCGGAAAGGGAGGAGAGAGCCAGGCATTTACAATTGCACAAAAATTGGGGATGCCTCTGGAGATTATCAAGAGAGCACAGGACATCACCCATCAACAGCCACGCAGTGAACGTGAAATACTGCCAAATGTCGTTCCAAACGAGAAAAATCAAAAGAAGAAAGCTCAAGAAAAGAAACAAATGACAACCTATTTAGCCGGTGATGTAGTATGGATTTCACATCTTCAAACAAAGGGAATTGTTGTATCGGGTGCAAACTCGAGAGGGGAGCTTGAACTTTTAGTGAAAAATCAAAAAATAATGGTTAACCATAAACGAGTTCAGCCATTTATTGAAGCTGAAGACTTGTATCCTGACAATTATGATCTTGATCAAGTTTTTGATTCCAAAGAAGTGCGCAAAAAGAAAAAAGTAATGAACAAAAAGCATGTTCAAGGTCTAAAAATTGATTATGAGGAGTAGAAAGGGGATGTTTTTCCCCTTTTTATTTTAGTTTGTGAAAAACTTCACAAAAAGTGTTGCCTTTTTAATAGAGGGGGCATATAATAAAACCATAAACAATGTGAATTATTTCACAAATATATGTGAAAAACTTCACAAACTTATTTTCAGGAGGAAATGAAAATGAAAATTGCTGTTATAGGATGTACTCATGCTGGAACTGCAGCTATTTCAAATATGATGAAATTATATCCGGGTGCTAATATAAATGTTTATGAAAAGAATGATAATATCTCTTTCTTATCTTGTGGAATTGCTTTACATGTAAGCGGAGTTGTGAAGGATGCAAATGGCCTGTTCTATTGTACACCAGAGGAGCTTACTAAGCTTGGGGTGAATATGTTTATGCAGCATGAAGTTTTAGATGTAAAGATTGAGGGGAAAACACTTGTCGCTCGTAATCTTAAAACAAATGAAACCATCAATGATACATTTGATAAATTAGTGATTGCAACTGGATCTTGGCCAATTATTCCTAAGATTGAAGGAATCAATCAAGAGAATGTTCTCCTTTGCAAAAACTTTCAGCATGCAACGACCATTATTGAAAAAGCAAAGGAAGCGGAAAAAATTGTTGTTGTTGGAGCAGGCTATATAGGTATCGAGTTAGTTGAAGCTTTTGAAATGAGCGGGAAACAGGTAACGCTTATTGATGGAGAAAACCGTATTTTGAGCAAATATTTAGATGAGTCTTTCACTGATATCATTGAAGAGGATTTCAAAAATCGTGATATCCGCTTAGCATTAGGTGAAACGGTTACTCGATTTGTTGGTAGAAATAACAAAGTTGCAGCCGTTAAAACAACAAATGGGACGTATGAGGCAGATCTTGTCATCCTTTGTATCGGTTTCCAACCAAACACCCAGCTATTTAAAGGACAAATCGATATGCTTGAAAATGGGGCAATTAAAGTCGATGAATATATGCGCACAAGCAATGAGGATGTGTTTGCAGCAGGTGATAGTTGTGCAATCCGCTATAACCCAACAGGTGAGCATGCCTATATCCCGCTTGCAACAAATGCGGTGAGAATGGGTACATTGGTGGCAAAAAATCTAATGAAACCAACAATTAAATATATGGGGACACAAGGAACATCTGGTATCAAAATCTTTGATCAAAATATCGCAACTACTGGTTTGACAGAAATGATGGCTCTTCGTATGGGAATGAATGTGAAAAGCATCACAATCTTAGAGCATGACCGTCCAGAATTTATGCCAACCTATGAAGACATTATGCTGAAGGTTGTCTATGAAGAAGAGACTAAACGAATTGTCGGGGCACAGGTGATGTCTAAAGTTGATGTCACACAATCTATTAATACATTATCTGTATGTATCCAAAACAATATGACAACAGATGAACTCGGCTTTGTCGATTTCTTCTTCCAACCGCATTATAATAAGCCATGGAATTTCTTAAATCAGGCTGGATTACAGGCACTTTAAGAAAACGAAGAGGCTGGCTCAACTTAAAGAGCCAGCCTTTTCCTTTTAAAAAGCGAAAAAAAGCCATAATATAGATATGTGACATCATTTTTTCGGAGGTGGTTGAGGATGAATTTTCGTATTGAAAGAGACACAATGGGTGAGATTCAAGTACCAGCTGATAAATATTGGGGAGCTCAAACACAACGCAGCAAGCAAAACTTTAAAATCGGCGAAGAAAAAATGCCAAGTGAGGTTATCATTGGTTTCGCTATTTTAAAACGAAGTGCGGCAAAGGTAAATGATTCACTAGGAAAGCTACATAATGAGAAGTCTCAAGCGATAATAAAAGCATGTGATGAAATCATTGAAGGCAAACTAAATGAACATTTTCCGCTTGTTGTATGGCAAACGGGAAGCGGAACACAAAGCAATATGAATGTAAATGAAGTGATTGCAAGAAGAGGCAATGAAATTCTTAAGGAAAAAGGAATTGATGCCGTTATTCATCCGAATGATGATGTGAATATGAGCCAGAGCTCAAATGATACATTTCCGACTGCCATGCATATTGCGGGGGTGCTGGCTGTCGAAGCGAATTTGCTTCCTGCGATTGAGAAACTTTCAGCAACGTTGGAAGAAAAAGTGAAGCAATTTAAGGGTATTGTCAAAATCGGCCGTACCCATTTGCAGGATGCAACCCCTTTAACTCTAGGGCAGGAAATTAGCGGCTGGGTCCATATGCTCCACCAAACAAAGGAAATGATCCAGCAGGCAACAGGATATATGAAAAATTTAGCCATTGGCGGCACTGCAGTAGGGACAGGAATCAATGCCCATCCTGAGTTTGGCAATCGAGTGGCAAAGGAAATCAGTGAGTATACAAAGAAGACGTTTCGATCTTCGGCAAATAAATTTCATGCATTAACAAGCCATGATGAAATTGTTTATGCACATGGCGCGTTAAAGGCTTTAGCGGCAAATTTAATGAAAATAGCAAATGATGTCCGCTGGCTGGCAAGCGGTCCGAGATGCGGAATTGGGGAAATTACCATTCCTGAAAACGAACCTGGAAGCTCAATTATGCCAGGAAAAGTTAATCCGACCCAAAGTGAGGCATTAACAATGGTTGCGGTTCAGGTAATGGGAAATGATGCGGCAATCGGTTTTGCAGCAAGCCAAGGAAACTTTGAATTAAATGTGTTTAAACCGATAATCATTTATAATTTCTTGCAGACGGTTCAACTTCTTTCAGATGCAATTATTTCCTTCCATGATAACTGTGCTGTCGGGATTGAAGCGAATCTGCCTGTCATTCAGCGTTATCTCAGTGATTCTTTAATGCTTGTAACAGCTTTAAACCCTTATATAGGATATGAAAATGCGGCTAAAATTGCCAAGTTGGCACATAGAGAAGGGATCACATTAAAAGAAGCAGCTGTTCAATTGAACCTTTTAACTGAGGAACAGTTTAATCAATATGTAAAGCCTGAGGAAATGACTTATCCAAAAGCATAACAAAACTGACTAACTGTTTAGGAAACAGAGACAGGAATTTAAGGAGTATAAAAGATCAAATCCTTGATTGTAATAGCGAAATATCATATCGTGGCTGACCCTGTGAAATGTCAGGAGCAGGATAAGAGACAAAATTGATGGATGGTCTCTGAGTAATATCTTTTAGCATCTTCAATTATTTAAAAATCCTTAAAATACTGTTTCAAAAAAGCACAAGAATTTTCGAATGGAAATCCCTTGTGCTTTTTATTAAATTAAGAAACAGTTCTCCAAAAATAATTCTATTAACTACAATGCCAAAGGAATTTCCGTATAAAAAGCTGCACCATTCTCCTCATTTACCGCCCAAACCTTTGCACCGTGTAGATCGGCAATTCGTTTTACGATGCTTAAGCCGATGCCAAATTCACCTTTATGTCCTTTTTGGAAAGGCTCAAAAAGCTGTTCCATAATCCCCTCATCAATGGATGGACCATCATTCCAGAAACGGAGCAGAGTTGCCTGATTTGTTTTCGTAATCGAAATTGAAATGACATTTTTTGCATAGCGCAAGGAATTTTCTAGCAGGTTTTCGATCAGCTTTTCCCATTGTTCAACATCACCTAATATTTGTGCTTCTTCCAAGCGAAGCTGCCAGTTAAGTTCGGCTTTTGCCCATTTAATTCGCTCCACTTCATCACTGACAAGCTGATCAAGGCGAAATAATGCTTTTGTTGGCTTACGCGTTGATAAGAAATCGAGCTTTGTTAAATATAGCAAATCCTTGATTTTTTTCTCGAGTTTTTCGGACTCCTCCTCGATAACATCCATCGTACTTGTTAAATCACCTTTAGGAAAGATGCCATCATTGACCGATTTGGCATAGCCCCGAATCACCATAACCGGTGTTTTTAAGTCATGTGAAATGTTTTGCAGCAAGGTTTGTTGGGCTTCATCTTTCCGGACAAGATGCTGCCGCATTTTTTCAATGGTATGTCCGAGCTTGCCAATTTCATCATTTCGATCCACTTCAACAGGTTCATGCCATGCTTGTTCAGAAATATCCTTGACATGCTTTTCAAGCTTAACAAGAGGCTTTGATAAGTATCGTGCGAGCCAAATTGAAGGGATCCAGCTCAATAAAAAGACAATAAACATAACGACCATTAATTGCCGGAAAAGTGTAAATACGAGATCATTTCGGTATGAATCCCAAGAGTACGATAAGAGATAGCTTGGTTCGCCATTCACCGTTAAATTCTTTCGTATCACATAAAAGAGGGTTTGGTCTTTTATGTTTTTTTCATACCTCGCCGTTGAATTTGTTTGATTGGCTGCTAAGTCCTGAGTCTGTCTAATAAAATCAAGTGGTAATTCATCAGAATATAAGAAAAACGGACTTTGAAAGGGAACCACTACATGTGAAACAGATCGGTCTTTTTTCTTGTCTCTTACTAATTCATTGTTATCGGGGTTTCCATATTCGGTTAACACGAGCTGTTCATTTTCAATGGTTTTATAGATTTCCTTCGTGAAAAATCCTCTTAAGGTCGTTGGAAAAAGAATAACCAGTAATAAGGAGGTAACAAGGAGAATCCCTGAAAAAACTATCCATATTTGAAAGGCTAATGATTTATTTTTCATCCCTTTAACATCCTGTACCCAAACCCATAGATTGTTTCAAGCTTGAGATCGGGCATTTTTTTTCGAAGCCGCCTAACAAGATCATCGACCACCCGATCTGTACCAAAGTAATCTTGCCCCCAAAGATTCGTTAAGATTTGCTCTCTTGAAAATGCTTGGCCTTGATTGTGCAGGAACAACTGCAGCAAATCAAATTCCTTTGAGGTCAGGTTCACTTCCTCCCCGTTTAGGTAAGCGATCCTTAACTGTTCATCAATATGGTATGGGGGAAGATTTGTCAGTGTATTCGTTTCCTCTGTATAGGTTCTTGATAAAAGCTTTTGCGCACGAATGACGAGCTCTCTCGGCAAAAAGGGCTTTGATATATAATCATCACTGCCTAATTCCAGCCCTAAGACACGATCAATATCCGCATCCCTCGCTGATATAAAGATCACTGGAATTTCTGGTGTTGCTGTTTTAATTTCCCGAATTAATTGATAGCCATCAATATCCGGAAGCATAATATCTAAAATCCATAAATGAGGCGGACGATTAATCAAGTTTCTTGCATCAATTCCCGTTAAACATGATGTGACCGACCATCCTTCATTTTTTAAATACATTGTTAGCAGTTCATTTAAGTTTTTTTCATCCTCGACAAGATAGATGGTAAAGCTCATAGGTTCACTTCCTCTCAAAGGTATTATACATCGTACTTTTATGTATGGATGCTCTTTTCACAATTTCCCATAATTCTTTCATTTTTATCCCAAACTCGTTTAGTATAGTTACATTATAAGAAAGGACAACGTTAAATTCGAAGGAAGGAATTCAATTATGAAAGCTATCATTTTAACAGGAGTTTCACTATTATTTATTTTAATTGTCATAGGCGGATATGTTAGCTCAGGAGCTTAATCTTTTATCATATAAACAAAAACATAGGAGGAACAAAGAATGGGATATTATGATGAAACAGATATTACACGTGAAAAGACCAAACCGCGCAGAAGCATCAAACCTTTTTTTTCATCGTTAGTTAGTGGTGTGATCGGCGGAGCACTTGTACTTGGAGTAACAACATATACAGACCAAAAAGAAAATCCAACCTCGGTTGCTGATACCAATTCGGTTGAAGCATCCGTACAAAAGGATGGTCAAGACAAATCTTCTGCAGTCACCACACAAGAACTGTCCAGCAATACAAATTCAATTGCTGATATGGTGGAAAATTTATCACCGGCGATTGTTGGAATCACCAATAAGCAAGCAAGCGGAGCCGATATGTTTGGAAATACACAAGGTGAAAGTGTAGAAAGCGGAACTGGCTCAGGTGTTATCTTTAAGAAGGAGGAGAATGCGGCATATGTTATTACAAATAATCATGTAATTGAAGGTGCACAGTCGATTGAGGTCACACTATTTAATGGAGAGAAAGTGGCTGCAGAATTAGTTGGAGCAGATGCGTTAACAGATATCGCTGTTTTAAAAATTGATTCCAAACAGGTTACCACTGTTGCTGAATTAGGTGATTCATCTGAACTTCGCACAGGGGAAAATGTCATTGCGATTGGGAACCCATTAGGAGAAGAATTCACAAGAACAGTTACCCAGGGCATTATTAGCGGTGTGGACCGGACAATTGATGTGACTACTTCTGAAGGTGATTGGGCCTTAAATGTTATTCAAACTGACGCAGCCATTAATCCAGGTAATAGCGGCGGACCGCTGATTAATATGAGTGGAGAGGTCATTGGAATTAACAGCTTGAAAATCAGTGAAAATGGTGTTGAAGGATTAGGATTTGCAATTCCGAGTAACGATGTTATCCCAATTGCTGAAGAGCTAATGAAAAATGGTAAGATACAAAGACCATTTATCGGCGTAGGGCTCCTAGAAATGAGTGAAATTCCAGAGTATTATTTACAGCAAAACATGCAGCTCCCAGATAATGTAACAGGAGGCGTAATTGTTGGAAATGTTCAACAAGGATCACCAGCCGATGAAGCAGGCTTAAAGCAACAGGACGTCATTATCGCAATGGATGACAAAGAGATCGGTTCAGCAAGTGAATTAAGAAAATATCTTTACACTGAGAAAAAAATTGGTGAAGAAGTGAAACTAACCATTTATCGTGCAGGAGAAAAAATGGATGTTACACTTAAGCTTGTCAACCGTGATGGAACAAATGCTTAAGTAAGGTAGGGGATTAACACGTTACTCTTCATATAGATGTTCCGAACTGACCAAAGGATCTTTTGGCTTGTCAAAGCTGGATCTCCTTTCGGTCAGTTTTTTGCATATTCATCTTCGTTTACGGGAATGGTTATAATCGAGGAGTGATGGAAATGGAGAAGAAATCGAACCAAGTAAACCCCGATCAAATTGCACCAGGTATGGATGATGGCGAAGAATTAAATGAAAAAGCAACACAAGAGGAAATTGAAAAAGGGGAGTCAACAAAAGTTGTTACTTTATCATATGATGAGGTCGATCCTTCCTGAGAAGGAGACATCTTTTTTAGCAAAAAACAACATTAATTATTTCTTATAAGGAGTGGAAAGGGATGGATAAAAAACCAAAAGTGGATAGCAATCAAATTGCAGGAAGGCATTATGAAGCAGAAGATTATAAACGCCAAGACGAACTGTCTGAAGGTTTGGCAACGACCCATGAACAAGCGTCAGATGATTATATGGAAGGTACAATTGATGCAAATTTTGAAGAGAATGTTGATCATTCTAAAGGAAGCGCAAGAAAGGATAACCAATAAGCATTTTACATAGGAGGCTGTCTCAAGGATTTTGAGACAGCCTCTTTTTTAGAACTAAAAAATGGGTTCTTCAATTTAGCTTTGTGAATAACGAATAAAATCAAAGCGCATATATTAGTTATGTGTCGTGACACTTAAACCAGAAAGAGGTGAACAGGAATGGGAAATGAAGGTGGATATGCAGGAGGTTTTGCATTAATTGTTGTTTTGTTCATCTTGTTAATCATCGTGGGTGCTGCTTACGTTTGGGGCGGATACTAAGTTAAATATGATACTGGAATAAAAGAGCCTGCTTTTAGCAGGTTCTTTTCATACTTTTTAAAAATAGAAATGTTTGAAAAAATAATCGTGTAAACTTAGAATATAAAGTAATAAATATGAAGATTTTTACATACTAACCATACATCGTATCTAAGAGTGATTATGAAAAAGCTATGGAAGGAGAACAACATGAATAGCGTAAAGGCGAGGAGAGAGAGAGACAAGCTTAAGGTTTTCTTAGAGAATAGCGGTTTTTTTAATCAACAAATATTCGAGGAACACCCTGATGGATATTATGCCTTAGATAAAGAGGGTAGATTCGCGCAAGTGAACAAGGAATTTGAACGAGTAACCGGCTATTCAAAACAAGACTTGAACGGTCTATTTTACAAGGATCTCCTTGGAAGTGATTGTGTGAAATCGGTAGATGCTTCTATTCAGAAGATTCTTAAAGGAGAAATACAAAATTATCAATGTACGATTATCACAAATAGTCATACAAAATTGGTTTTACAAGTGACAAACACACCTATTATCGTTGATGATGAAGTTGTTGGCGTCTATGGGATTGCTAAAGATATGACAGACTATCTTGCTCAAGAACGCAAGCTGCATGAATGGGAGCAGCTTTATTGTACGCTGGTCAATCATATTCCATATGGTATCATGGTTATTAGGGAAGCTAGGATTGAAAATGTAAATCAAGAAGCTGTTTTTCTACTAGGTACTGTCAATAAAGAAGAGATTATTGGGAAGGATATTTATCAATTTATTCCTTCAAGTCATAAATCCTCATTTGTCCATTATCTGCAAAAATCAGATGAAGGTTTTCCTTCTGATCTGCTTGAAGAAAAAATAGTTCAGGTGACTGGAAAAGAAATAGATGTTGAAATAAAGATGATTCCTGCTGTTAGAGGGGATAAGCCTGCCATCTATTTTATTATGAGAGATATTACAGAGCGAAAGCTGGCACACGAATTAATGATGAATTCAGAAAAACTTTCCGTAGCGGGACAATTAGCTGCTGGAATTGCCCATGAAATCCGAAATCCGATAACAGCGATAAAAGGATTTTTGCAGCTGATGGAAGGCAGTGAACAGTATCAAAAGGAGTTTTTTTCGGTTATTTCAGCTGAAATTAACCGGATCGAATTAATATTAAGTGAACTTTTAGCATTGGCAAAACCTCCACAAGAACATTACCGACATAAGAATATATGCAGTATTTTACAGCATGTTGTCGCCCTGACTCGCTCACAGGCCATTTTACATAATATACATATTCACATGAGTTTTAAAGAGAAACAGCTAGAAGTTTTATGTGATGAAAATAAATTAAAACAGGTATTTATTAATTTTATAAAGAATGCTATTGAAGCGATGCCTAATGGTGGAAATATAACCGTATGTGCTGAGTCAGTTAGAAATGGTTCGGTTATTGTCAAAATTACTGATGAAGGCACGGGTATCCCAAAAGAGCTGTTAAGCAAAATCGGCAAGCCGTTTTTTACGACAAAAGAAAATGGTACAGGATTAGGGATTATGGTTAGCTACGAAATTATTAAACATCATAACGGTGAAGTTAAAATAGATAGTCATCCAACAGGGACAACCATCTCTGTTATTCTGCCAATCTTAATCGATGACAATAATAAGAGCTATGGTTTGCCCTTATAACGTGTGTCTTAAAAAGAGGATAGAAAGAGGAATTCATATGGAAATTACGACAAATAGATTAATTATTGTACCATGTAAAGAAGAATTATTAAGTGATGATGTTGATGTGAGTGATCATATAAACTTTTATTTACATGAAATTGAAAGCGATCCTAGTTTAATAGGGTGGGGCGTTTGGCTTGTATTTCTTAAGGAAACGAATCAATTTATTGGAGATATTGGCTTCAAAGGAAAGCCGCATAATGGTGTAGTTGAAATCGGCTATGGGATTCTTAACGAAGCCCAAAATAACGGATATGCAACAGAGGCCATGGAGGCACTTATCCATTGGGCCTTCCAAACAAAAGAGGTAGTGACAATTACAGCAGAATGCTTAAGTGATAACAAACCATCGATCCGGGTCCTTGAAAAGCTGGCCATGTTAAAAACAGATGAAGATGAGGAAATGATGTATTGGGAGAGAAATCTTGAGCATTAATCGAAAAGCGAAAACGACTTGCTCAGCTTTTTTGCCTTCCATTCTAATTTTGCTAAACTTGCGATGCTAGGCGCTGGACCTAGACAATAAAACCAGTATAAAGCCTATCTTTTAAAAGCACAATTTTGGTTGTGCCTTTTTTTTTATTTTCTAACTACTAGAATAAAGTGATCCTATACATAATTAATAAAATATCCCTTCTCCTCATACATTTTAATTAATATGGTTTGGGAGGAGTTACATGAAAACTTTTGAAGAAGCAGCTGTATTTGAACATCAATTTTGGCTTCAGATTTTAGGGGATCATGCCAGGTTTATTTTAAATTCTTTGGCTGTCAGCGAACAGGATGATATAAAAAAAGCGAGGCAGTTTCAGCATATTTTTGATACGCTGCTTAAAAAGGCAAGGGAACTGACGGATCTGCAATCTTTGACATTGGAAGCGGAGGAGTATGCACGCGAACTCCGACGGTTTAAACTCTCTTTAATTAAAAGGCATCTTGTTGGAAAGATATCTATTTATTTAACGCCAACGTTCCTTAATCATATGGTGAACGAGCTTGAGGAATATTTGCTTGTTCTCACGTATTTAAAAAGGAAAGAAAAGCCGCCTGTTTTTCATGAGCTCCATCATCATTTATTATGGCTGCTGGATGCCTCGGGTCATGCAGGGGCAATATCAGACACGCTTGATCGTACGGAAAAAGAGCTGAAACTTAAAAGTGAGCTTTTTGCAAAGCAATTTGAGGATTTCTATCTAAAAGCCGTTGAATTGTCAGGTTATTTAAGAGCCAATATAGATTCCTTTCCTGCACTGAGGAAAATGAATAGAGATGTTAAGCTTGAAATCGAGTTATTTAGAGGCTTTTTAGCTGAGGTGGAAGAAATGGAATTATCTAATGAAATGTTAAGCACCTTTTCACCTTTAATGGCCGATCATATGTTGAGAGAGGAATGCTACTACTTAATGAAGGTAGCAGAGGCAACGAGTACGAAGAAGCCTGATTGTGATCCAACGAAGCCGAGATTAGAAGCATAATAGTGAGAGTCCCTTTTATTCGGAGCTTAAAGGGACTCTTTTGCCATTCCATTGTGCAAGGTGCGGAGTAGCAACGCCAATTAAAATCATTAACACGCATGCCAATTGACTGGCTGACACCTTTTCATGAAGAATAGTGGATGAGGCGATTACGGCTGTTGGCAGCTCAGCAGCTCCTAATATTGTTGCAATACCTGGACCGATTTTAGGGTTCCGATAGAAAAAAAGTAAAACAGGTAAAAGGACCCCAAAGAAACCCAGAAGACTACCAAATACCCATAATCCACTACCTAAAGATCCATTTAGGATAAATTCCGGTGAAACAACAGCAATTAAAAATAGAATGCTCCTAAGGACATAAAAAAGCTTCTTGTTAAAGCAGGTAAATGAACAGCAATTCTTCCGCTCAAAAAAATAAAGAACGTAAATGAAACTACTGAGAGCAGCCCGTATATAATCCCTGATGCTTGCAAATCTAAGAGATTATTTAACCCTCCGCCTGCTAGAAACGTTCCGATAAATAAGAGGGTAATAGCCAGAAGCTTTTCTTTGCCAGGTGTTTTTCTATTAGTTATTGCATCGATCACAATGCCGATCCAGATAAATTGAAATAATAGCATTACCGCGATGGATGCCGGCACGGTTTCTAGAGATTTTCCATAAAGCAGCCCCGTGAGACTGGGGGTTATCCCGGCAAGTAATAAAAAGCAGATATCTTTTAAAGAAAAAGCTTTTTAAGAATAGATATGGGATGAATAAAAAGATAAAGACAAATAAATATTGACTGCCAATTACTTTAGAAACCGTATACCCTTCTTAATAAGCAAGCTTAACGATAACGGATAGAATACCGTAGCTGCATGCTCCAAGAAGAACTAAACTAGAGTATTTCAACAGTTTTCACACTGGAAAAATTCCTTTAATAGGGAATAAATTTAAGACCGATTGTAGCAGAAATAATCATTGCAATAAATAATAATCGTTTCCAACCTGCTGATTCACCAAAGAAAAGGATGCCCATTAATGCACTTCCGACGGTCCCTATTCCTGTCCAAACTGCATAGGATGTTCCCATTGAAATGGTCTTCATAGCAGTTGAAAGCAAAAGGAAGCTCAATGCAAATCCAGCGACCATATATACGATATTGATGAATGTTTTTTTTCTATTAAACTTGGAAATCGCAGCAACGCCTGCAATCTCGCAAAAGCCTGCTAAAATAAGAAAAATCCAATCCATGATTTTATGCCTCCTTTTCTTGAACCTCGCGCTCACTAGTTACTACTTTCAAGCCGATCACGCCGGAAATAAGAACGGTACATAATGCGATTTTCACCCAGTTAAAGGGATAATTAAAAAAGACAATTTCCGCAAGTACTGTCCCAGCTGCACCTAAACCGGTAAAGACGGCATAAACGGTGCTGACCGGTAATGAATTTGTTGCTTTTATGAGCAAATAAAAGCTAACGATAATAGCGATAAATGTACCAATCCATGCGAGAGGATCTTGAGCGTGCTTTAATCCAGCTACCCAGCTAACCTCAAAAAATCCCGCTATATAAACGAGCAGCCACTTTTTATTCATATTCAGATCCCCCTTTAGAAGCAATTCCTTGCCAATAAACCTTCCAACCAGCATTTAATCTCCGTTGAAACCGTTCATTTCCGCTGTACAAAAGCTCAACTAAAACGGCATCACTTAGGCCAATAAAGGCGATTAGGGCATCATTTATGCTCACTGCCTCATTTAAGCTTTGTTTATTTTCCTTAAAGAGCTCGACTAGAATGTCCTCCAATTCATCATAATAATGATAAATACTATCCATTACTTGATCATAAAGGTGATTTGGCGGTAAAAAGCCCATCCTAAGTAAAAATTTTGTGTCAGCCTGCTTTTCATATCGATTACTATACTCTTGAAGAAATTGGAAAAGTCTTTTCTCCAAGGGGAGTTGCTTATTTTTTATAAAGAAGCTTTTAATGTATTCTTTTTCCTGAATCAGCACCTCATTCATGACCGTTAGGAATAATTCATCCTTATTGGCAAAATGGGTGTAAATTGATTGTTTTTTTATTCCAACCTCGCTTGCGATCGCGGATAAGGAAGTTCCCTCATAACCGCTGTTAGCAAAGTGAATTAATGCTGCCATCTTAATTTTGCTTGCTGACATGCCTCTCACCCTTCCTGACGTTCGTCAGTTTCTTAGTATAAATGTCCAATAAAAAAGTGTCAATGTAAAAAATGGCAAAAAGATAAGACTGGGTACTTTTACCTATCATTATTTATCCATGATATTGCTTTTTTTATTCCAACCTTGTTATTCTATTGAAAGTGGTGTTTGAGATAATTGCCGTTCCATGTAAAAAATACTGAGGAGTATGCAACATGAATATAAACCTATTTCAATATATCCTTATTTTGCCCCTGTGCTTATTCATCTTTCCTTCAATAATAACTGCTGAAACAGTAGAAACCAATAATATCCAGTTAAATAGTCAATCCGCGATATTGATAGAAGCAAACTCAGGTCAAGTTTTATATGAAAAAAACAGCCAAGATAAACTTCCGCCAGCCAGCATTACAAAAATTGCAACAGCTATTTATGCTATAGAAAAGGGAAACCTCGATGATCTTGTTACTGTAAGTGAAGAGGCCAGGAATGTCGATGGAACCCGCGTATACTTAGAGGAAGGTGAACAAGTCCCTTTAATCAGACTGATACAAGGGCTTGTGATCAATTCTGGAAATGATGCGGGTGTCGCAATTGCTGAGCATTTAGGCGGGTCTGTAGATGAATTTATTATCGATTTTAACCAGTATCTCCAGGAAGAAATTGGGGTTGAGAATACACATTTTACGAATCCGCATGGGCTTTATGATCCTGAGCATGTGACAACAGCTGAGGATATGGCTAAGATTACTCAATATGCAATGAAAAATGATACTTTTCGTGAGATTTTTAATACAGCAGAGCTTCCGTGGGATGGTGAAACATGGGATACAACCCTCATTAATCACCATATGATGGTGCGTGATCAATCGTATGAAGGAATAACCGGCGGGAAGAATGGGTTCGTCACTGAAGCGGGGTTCACACTTGTGACGACGGCTGAACGCAAAAATTTAAGCTTGATTGTAGTCACGTTAAACACAAAGTCTGACGAACAATCGTATGAAGATACGGAAGCATTAATGGATTACGGGTTCCATCATTTTGAAACAGAAAAAATCGCAGAAAATAGTCAGTTTGAAGATGAGTTAGAGAACCACTATGTGACAAATGAGGACATCTCCTTTACCAAAAAAATCGGTGAGCTAACAGAGGATGAGATTCTTTCCTCAGGAATGTTAGTCATAAAGGGAGAGGATGGGAGAACCATTCAAGAGCAAAAGCTGACATTAGTGGATACAACAGAAAAAAATGAACAAGTGGATAGTAAAGTAGTAGCTTCTCCTCTGCCGGAAGAAGAGCTGAATCATGAAGACCATCTATCTTTTCTAGTTCCCGTTGCGCTTTTGATTACTTTATTCATTTCGAGTATGTTTTTATTACAGGTTAGAAGGTTGTAAGAGGATAATCTTTTTGCATAATGCAGCTTATTCAGCTATAATTTAGTAAGATTCTATTCTTTTATGAAAGAAGTGTTCAAGAATGAACTTAGGCTTCGGCGAAATTATGCTTATTGTATTTGTCGCTTTACTATTATTCGGTCCAAAGAAGCTGCCTGAGTTAGGAAAGGCTGCTGGAAAAACCTTAAGAGAATTTAAACGGGCCACCAAAGGTCTGATGGATGATGAGGACGATACTTCTGTAAAAAAGTAATGATCGATCGATTTTGATAATTTATGGGACATGGCATCAGCCAATGTCTCTTTTTCTTGTTAAATTTGTTATAAAACATTTGAATTGAACGTATTTTTATAAGTAATAAAGAAAGCGCTAGTTCCTTGAGCATAAATTTCTGGAAATGGGGCTGCTCGAGGTCTTTATCCCTTGCCTTGCACTTTCTTTAGGCTTGAGTGCCTTAAGACTTTATCCTTTTCAGCGAAAAAATTCCATTTTTCTAAAGGAGGCATGTATCGTGCAAACACCAATGTACAAGAACAGTTGGAATCTCGAAACGATCTTCAAAGGGGGCAGTCATTCATCCGAATTTACCAGTTATATCGCTGAGATAGAACAACTTGCTGAAGAGTTTGAGAAAATGACGAAGAATTGGCCGGCAGAGTTTGCTGTATCTGACATAAAGCATTTATTAGACACGTTGGATAAAATCACGTACATAAAAATTAAATTAGAACAGGCTGGATCATTTGTTAGCTGCTTGCAGGCGCAAAATACTTCAGATGCACAGGCAAATCTCCTCCGGTCGAAGGTAACAGCCATTGGTTCAACCTTCAAGAAGACAGCGCTTACCTTCGAACAACTGCTTGGTAATATGGACCAAGCTGTATGGGACGAATTACTAACAGACAAGCGATTACATGGACTTTCATTTGTATTGAATGAAATGCGCAATCATACGAAGGAAAGGCTTTCAGTTGATAAAGAACAATTGGTTCAAGGCTTGTCAGTTGACGGCTATTTTGGCTGGGAACACCTATATGATCTTTTGGTCGCAAAGATTAACATTCCATTTGAAGAAAACGATGAGGTCAAGTTATTATCGGTTGGCCAAGCCGCAAATAAATTTTCAGAAAAAGATCGTTCAGTTCGTAAATCCCTCTTTACTAATTGGGAAAAAGCCTGGGAGACACAGGCAGATTTGTTTGCTGAGACATTAAATCGAATAGCTGGCTTCCGCTTAACTGTTTATCATGAGAGAGGCTGGACAGATCCTTTAAAAGAACCGCTTGCAATAAATCGAATGAAAAAAGAAACGCTTGATACGATGTGGCAGGTTATTTCAGAACATAAACAGCCCCTAGTCAACTATATAAAGCGGAAAGCAGAACGATTGGGTATAAATAATCTTAGCTGGTATGATGTGGAGGCCCCAATTGTGGAAACTGATCATTCAGAGGTGACCTATCAAGAGGGATCTCAATTTATTTTAGAGCAGTTTAGCAAATTCGGGCCAAATTTAACGGAGTTTACTAAAAAGGCATTTGAACAGGAGTGGATTGAAGCTGAAGACCGTCCAGGAAAAGCACCAGGGGGATTTTGCACAGGCTTCCCTGATAGCAATGAATCACGGATTTTTATGACGTTCTCTGGCTCACCAGGAAATGTTTCAACACTTGCCCATGAATTAGGTCATGCGTTCCATTCCTTTGCGATGAACAGTGTACATCCGCTTAACTGTGATTATGCCATGAATGTAGCAGAGACTGCCTCAACATTTGCCGAAATGATTGTTGCCGATGCTGCGGTAAAACAAGCAAAAACCAAAGCAGAAAGACTTGCTTTGCTGGAGGATAAATTACAACGAAGTGTTGCATTGCTTATGAATATCCATGCCCGCTTTTTATTCGAAACTAGGTTTTATGAAGAAAGAAAGGCAGGCTATGTTTCAAGTAAAAGATTATCAGAAATGATGGTGGAAGCTCAAAAAGAGGCTTACTGTGACGCGTTGGAAGAGTACCACCCGCATTTTTGGGCGTCAAAGCTGCACTTCTATATAACCGATGTGCCATTTTATAATTTCCCGTATACATTTGGTTATTTATTTTCACTTGGCCTTTATGCAAAAGCGCTTGAGGAAGGGGAAGCCTTTGAAAAGCAATATATCGCTCTGTTAAAGGATACTGGTTCTATGACTGTTGAAGAGCTGGCTTCAAAGCATTTGTCAGTAGACTTAACCAAACGAGAATTTTGGGAGAAAGCTGTTCAAATGGCTGTAAGTGATGTAGAAGAATTTATAGAGTTAACTAATTAAAAAGGTAGAAATGGTTTTCTTTTAGAAAAGAAAGGGAATAGATCATAAAGTGTGACTTCCATGCATGTGGAGTTACTGCCCGTAGACTTGGGTAAATGTAAGAAACAGGGGTGGTCAAATTGAAGTTAGCAACGAAGATTATTATCGGCTTGATCGCAGGGGCAGTTGTTGGATTACTCTTAAATATTTTTTCTCCTGACTTATTCAACACACTTAATACCTTTTTATTTACACCATTAGGAAAAATCTTTTTGAATTTAATCAATATGCTTGTGGTTCCAATTGTGTTTTTCTCCATCACACTTGGGGTTGCAGGGCTTGGAGATCCGAAAAAGCTTGGAAGAATCGGATTTAAGACCATTACATTTTTTCTAGTGACAACGGCAATTGCCATTATAATCGGATTAGCTCTTTCAATGATTATTCAACCAGGAAATGTCGGCAACTTTGATACAGAGGGAGCAAAATTTGAAGCGGAAGAGGCTCCATCAACTGCTGATACGTTGTTGAATATCGTCCCTACTAATCCAATCAAGGCATTTGCAGAAGGAAATATGCTGCAAATTATCGTGTTTTCGATTTTTGTTGGCTATGGGATAACGATGTTAGGAAAGAAATCAAGCACCTTGCTAAATGTTGTTGAGCAGGGTAATGACTTGATGATGTTTTTAGTCAACTTGGTGATGAAGTTTGCTCCATATGGTACGTTTGGATTAATCGCAACAGCTGTCGGCAGTCAAGGTCTACCGGCAATTAAAGCAATGGGCTTATACATGAGTGTTGTCGTCTTAGCCCTCATAATTCATGCGATTGTCACTTATGGATCAGCAGTGTTTTTCTTGGCAAAATACAATCCAATAACGTTTTTCAAAAAGTTTGCACCGGCAATGAGTGTTGCCTTTAGTACATCAAGCAGTAATGCAACCTTGCCTGTTTCCATGGAAACGGCGCAAAAGGAGTTAAACGTACCTGAATCGATCAGCAGTTTTGTTCAGCCGCTTGGTGCAACAATTAATATGGATGGTACAGCGATTATGCAAGGTGTGGCAACGATTTTTATTGCACAGGTTTACGGAGTATCATTATCTCCAATAGAGCTTGTTACCGTAGTACTAACAGCTGTATTGGCTAGCATCGGAACTGCTGGGGTGCCAGGAGTAGGGTTAATCATGCTAGCAATGGTATTGAACTCAGTAAACTTGCCTGTCGCTGGAATCGGTTTAATATTAGGGATTGACCGTTTATTAGATATGGCACGTACAGCCATTAATATTACAGGTGATGCAGCATGTGCCTTATATGTCTCTGAAACAGAGAAAAAGCATATGAATCTAAAAGAGGAAAGCGGCTTATAACAAATAGAATGGGGCTGTCTCAACCAAAAGGTTTAACCCTTTAATTGAGACAGCCCCATTTTTTAAATAGACGACGAATATACGGCTGGTATTGGTTTCATCCTATGATTAGGAAAGGTCATCTATTAAGTGAAAATCGGAAAGAAGGAATGTTCGTTGAAAAAGCAATTTGCTGTATTTGGATTAGGCCGTTTCGGAGGAACTTTAGTGAAAGAGTTCCATGAGCTGGGTATAGAGGTACTGGCCATTGATAAAGATGAAGAAAAGGTTCAGCAATATGCAGCATTTGCGACACATGCTGTAAAGGCAAACGCTATTGATGAGACACTCTTAAAACAGCTTGGCGTGAGAAATGTTGATCATGCCTTTGTTTCATTTGGTGATGATATTGAAGCAAGTATTTTAACTTCTTTAATCCTGAAAGAATTAGAAATTCCCCAGGTGTGGGCTAAGGCTCATAATGATTATCACCATAAGGTGCTGGTTAAGATTGGGGTCAATCGGGTGATTCATCCGGAAAGAGATATGGCGAAAAGAATTGCTCATCATATTATTTCTGAAAAAATGATCGATTATATTGAACTATCAAGAGAGTATAGCATGGTCGAGGTGGTCGCCACAAAAAAATTAAATAACAAAACATTGCTTGATTTAGACATCCCATCAAAGTTTGGCTGCGCGATTGTCGGGATTCAGCGCGGGGAGGAGATTTGTGTATCACCAAGTGCAAATGAAAAAATTTCAATGGGTGATGTACTGTTAATCATTGGTAAGAATAAGGACATTATTCATTTTGAAGAAGACGGAATGTAAGGATTTAATAAAAAATAGGGCTCTCCCTTTGAAGGCCCTTATAGCTGTGAAAGAAACAGTGAGCATAATAAACCAAGGGAAGCGATTAAACCAACAATCGCACCACCTTCTTCAAACGCTTCCGGCATCATCGTTGATGCAACCATTGCCATAATTCCTCCTGCAGCAAAAGCAGAAATAAACGATAGGATGGCTGTGGATGTGTTTTGCAGGAGCGAATAGCCCAGTAATGAACTAAATGCAGCGAGAAATACAACAATTAGCCACATCGAAATGAGCAATTTTTTACTATAGCCGTCTTTTTTTAAACCGACCGTACTTGAAAGACCCTCAGGAAAGTTACTGATAAAAACAGCAATAACCATTAAGTAGCTAACAGAGCCCTGCTCGAGTAAGCTGACCCCAATAATAACCGATTCCGGTATGGCATCAATAATAGTCCCAATAAAAATCGATAGCCCGGAGTGATTGGTGTTCCGCTTTTTTGTCCGTTTCCTCTCGTTACCGCCTCTTTTCGTGATGATTGCTTCTGATATGGTAAAAACGGATGCGCCTGATATAAACCCAACCGATGTTGCCATAAGACCACCTTCTTTGACAGCTTCAAAAAGCAACTCAAAAGAAGCAGCTCCAATTAAAACACCAGTACCAAACGACATGATTAGACCTGTTATTTTTTTAGGTAAATCAGTTAGCAGCCCGATAAGTGCACCAATTAAAATGGAAGAACCGGCAAATGCTCCCCAAAGACCAGCTTGAAGCAAATTTCTCATCTCCTGTCACTTCTTTTGGTGTTATTTTCCCCGAGTTTCTTTAGAAAAAACAAAGAAATACGCAAATAGTCAAGAACAAAAGCGCGAGCATTTAACAGCTTTAAGATAAGCTAAACAATTGAGGGCTAGGGCCTTTAATCAGAAAGTGCAACATTAATCGCCCTGACTGTACTTGCACATCCTGTGTGTCGGAGCTTGATTCCGAAACATTATCTACCCTTTAAACATTTTAATCATTTCCTAAGCAATAATAAAAGCGGCTAACATATGTCAGCCGCTTAAGCTCTATTCAGTTAAAATCTTTTCAAGATCGTCTAATAATTTATTTGCTGCAATGACACCGCCTGCTGTGTTCCAAATAGCGTCATCTACCTTGTAAGCTTTGCCTTCTTTTACAACATTAAGATTCTTCCAAAGAGGATCATTTGTCCATTCTTCCTCAGTTTTTGTTGCTTCTGTATCACCAGGAGGTGCAAATGTGAAATAGAAAAGAATATCCGCATCCATTTGCGGGATGACTTCTTTTCCTACCTCACGGACAAATAAGTCATCTGGGTTATCGGTAAATAATTCTTGTACAGTACTTGAATGTTTTAATCCGAGCTTATCGAAAATAACGCCAGAGAATGTGTCTGTATAATAGACTCTTGTTAAACCAGCCATAAAGCGAACAACAGATACAGATTGATCTAATTTATCTCCCGCAGTTTCTTTTACTTCAGAAACATGTGCTTCAAATTCATCAATTACTTTTTTACCTTCTTCTTCACGATTTAATGCTTTAGCATATAATTTGAAGTTTTCCTGCCAGTCGCCTCTTAATGTTTCTGAAAAAACAGTTGGTGCAATCGCGCTTAATTTCTCATAAACTTTTTCCTGCCGCATTTTGTTACCGATAATGAGATCAGGCTGAAGAGCCGCAATTGCTTCGATATTTACTTCGCTTTCTGTACCTACAACTTCAACACCTTCCATATCTTTAGAAATGTGCTCATACCAAGGTTCACCTAAATGTGATTGTACAGCCCCTACAGGCTTAACACCCATTGCTAGAAGGGCTTCAGTTCCTTCATTAGTTAAAATGACAACTTTTTTTGGAGTTCCTTTAATTTCAGTTGAACCCATTGCATGTTCAATTGTGTAGGCTTCTTCAGTCTTTGCATCAGTACCTCCCTCAGCTCCTTGAGATTCAGTACCTTCTTCTTCTGCATTATTGCCGCAAGCAGCTAATAAAAGCATAACAATACTTAATACGAATAATGATAGCCAAGATTTTTTATATGTAGCAGCTTTCATTGTTTGTCCTCCTCAACATGATAATCATTTTCATTTACAAAGAGAATGATAAAAGTTCTCAAGTAAAATGTCAATATTTAATTGAAAATGATTTTCAAGATCAACTGTTTTTGATAATATAGAAATAGATATAAGTAGTGGTAGGGAGTACAACATGTTGATTAAATCAAATAAATTTAAAGTAGCTGGACTATTTGCAGGATTTATCTTACTTCTATTTTTAATGTGTGGAAGTCTTATTTACGGCTATACGGACACAAACTGGGGGATGGTGTATAAAGCTTTTACTCAGTTTAATGGATCAAATGAACATCTTATCATTCAAAATGTTCGACTGCCAAGAGCATTAATAGCGGCAGTTGTTGGTGCAAGTCTGGCGATTGCTGGAGCCATTATGCAAGCATTAACGAAAAACCCTCTAGCATCACCGAGTGTTTTTGGAATCAACGCAGGTGCAGGATTTTTTATTGTTGTTGCCGTTTCCTTATTTTACGTTGATTCCTTACAAGCCTATACATGGATCGCGTTTGCTGGAGCTGCTTTAACAGCCTTTTTAGTTTATTTTATTGGTTCCTTCGGAAGAGAAGGGCTGACACCAATGAAGTTAACTTTAGCAGGAGCTGCAATGGCTGCATTATTTTCTTCATTAACACAGGGGCTTCTTGTAGTAAATGAATCAGCTTTTGATCAAGTCCTATTTTGGTTGGCCGGTTCCATCCAAGGCCGAAAAATGGAGAGCCTGACGACCGTGTTGCCTTATGTAGGAACAGCGATCATCCTAAGTATGTTTTTGACGAAAAAAATCAATGTCCTTACAATGGGCGAGGATGTGGCAAAGGGGTTAGGACAGCGTACAGGGACTGTAAAGCTTCTTGCAGCCATTATCGTAATCGTGCTTGGCGGGGGTTCTGTTGCAGTAGCTGGACCTATTGCATTTATTGGAATTGTCATTCCGCATTTTTCAAGGTTTTTAGTCGGAAACGATTATCGCTGGATTCTTCCATATTGTCTCGTGTTAGGCGGGTCGCTTTTAGTATTAGCGGATATTTTAGCAAGATATATCATCATGCCTGAAGAGGTTCCGGTAGGAGTTATGACAGCCTTTATTGGAACTCCCTTTTTCGTTTACATTGCACGCAGGGGGTTCGGACAAAAATGAAAAAATATTTAAAACTCCGGATTGGCTCAGATAAACTTTCATTTTTAATTGATAAAAAAGCACTTATTACATCTGTTATTTTACTTATTCTTGTCTGTACAATCTTTCTTGTCAGTACCGGGATGGGAGAAGTCATGATCAGTCCGCTTAATGTATTGAAAACGCTCATTGGTTATGGCACAGACATGGAGAATTTATTTGTTTTTTCATTCCGTTTACCGAGGATTCTGGTGGCATTATTAGTTGGAATTTGCTTAGCAGCTGCAGGCGCCATCCTGCAGGGACTAATCAGAAATCCGCTGGCCTCGCCGGATATTATTGGTATTACAGGAGGAGGATCAGTAGCTGTAGTTGTTTTCCTGATGTTATTCAGCGATAAAAACAATGCTTTGACTGTCAGTATTGAATGGATGCCTGTTGCAGCCTTTTTAGGTGCTACCATTTTAGGACTGCTTGTCTATCTCTTGTCCTGGAAAAATGGTTCATCCTCAATCAGACTTGTCCTGATTGGAATTGGCTTATCCATGCTTACCCAATCGTTAACAACTCTTTTTATGATCAAAGGGCCGATTTATCAAGCTGCACAAGCAAATGTATGGATTACAGGAACAGTATATGCAGCTACTTGGGAACAGGTTCGTGTTATGCTGCCAGTTGTTCTCGTTTTATTGGTTATTTGTATAATCTCGGTGCGAAATGTGAATATCCAGGAGCTTGGTGATGAGCTGGCAACAGGTGTTGGGAGTGCTGTTCAAAGAAACCGTCTTTTCCTTCTGATTTTAAGCACAGCCCTAACAGGTATTGCGGTAGCATTTGCAGGTGCTATCGGATTTGTCGGATTAATGGCCCCGCATATTGGCAGAAGGCTTGTCGGATCCTCTTATGGCTCATTATTGCCTGTATCAGCGCTGATTGGAGCGATACTGGTGATGGTCGCAGATTTAATCGGGAGAACTTTATTTTCTCCGCTGGAAGTTCCTGCCGGCGTGTTTACCGCAGCAATCGGGGCACCATATTTTATATATTTATTATTTAAGACGCGTAATACTTAAAAGCGGAAGCGCCTTGAGCAGCCCCGACAAGCATAAGACGCTCATGAATAGAAGGTGTACTTTACCTTCAATTCATGAGTGGCTTATGACCTCGAGGGGCTAGGCGCTGGAGTTGGATACAAAATTATAAAAGCGGAAGCGCCTTGGTGCTGCCATGCTAAGACTAGAATGAATTGAAAAGCTTTAAGAGCTTTTGATAAAAGGAGTGGTTTACTATGCATGCAATTGAAACAAATACCCTCACACTTTCATACGGCGATTCGATCATTATCAATGAATTAGATGTGAAAATTCCCAAAGGAGAAATAACCGTTTTTATTGGCAGTAACGGCTGTGGTAAGTCAACATTGCTTCGCTCCATTGCTAGGCTGCTAAAGCCGAAGGAAGGCTCAGTGTTACTTGAAGGAAACGCGATTGCAAAATTGCCGACTAAGGAAGTGGCGAAGCAGCTTGCCATCTTGCCGCAAGGCCCTGTTGCTCCTGAAGGTTTAACTGTACTGCAGCTAGTAAAGCAGGGAAGATACCCTTATCAAAGCTGGTTAAAGCAATGGACGAAGGAAGATGAAGAGGCTGTAATGAGTGCCCTTGAAGCAACTGGAATGGAGGCTTTTGCAGAAAGACCTGTTGATTCATTATCCGGCGGTCAAAGGCAGCGAGCGTGGATTGCCATGACATTAGCACAGAAAACAGATATTATTTTGCTTGATGAACCAACAACCTATCTTGATATGACACATCAAATTGAAATTTTAGATTTACTTTTTGAATTAAATGAACGTGAAAAACGCACCATTGTCATGGTATTGCATGACCTGAATTTAGCTTGCAGGTATGCACATAATCTTGTTGCCTTAAAAGACAAAAAAATTTATGCTCAAGGCCGGCCTGAGGAAGTCATCAACTGCAGCTTAGTTCAACATGTTTTTCAAATGAATTGTGAAGTAACCGTTGATCCGCTATTTGGAACTCCGTTATGCATACCGCACGGAAAGGGCAGATGCATTGTGAAAGAAGTAGGGGTTGTAAATGCATAAATTAACTGATATCGAGATTGCTGCGCTAAAAAAGTATCGCTTAAGCACAGAAGAAGCTGCACCATATGAAACCATCAAAGGCTTAGACTTGTTAAAAGATGATTTGATGAAGCGGATATTTAATAAAAAGCTTCAAGAAAAGCTAAATAGCGATAAACAAAATGTTATTGGTTCAATGCTTGTAAAAAGATATGCGTTTATTGCTGCTTTAGTGTTATATTCGATGAGCGTATTTGATAAAGGAATAAACAGCAGCATTGACAAAGTTTCCTTGCAAACGGATGAAAACGATCCTTTATGGCTCCCAAGCTTTAACTTTGGAAACCTTGAAGTCACTATTCCTCATTCTGATCGGGCAGAATGGAGAGCTGAAGTCGTTCAAACTTTGTTTTTAGAAAACATTGCTAAAGTCGTATCATCAATTTCCAGCCAAACAAAGATTGCTAAATCAGTGCTTTGGGAAAATGTTTCCGTCTATATCTTTTGGATGTATGAAACCTTATTAAAAGATGACAGCCTTTCTAATGAAAAATATTTAAAGGTTCAAGAGGATTTTCATTATGTTGTAATCGATGCTCCTCCAGCATCTTTCGGGGTAAAGACACGTAATCCGCTATCTCAATTTTATCAGCCAAAACAGAATGATGTCCGAATGAGAAAAACATGCTGCTTGTTTTATGTAACCTCGACGAACGGTGACCGTTGTACAACATGCCCGATTGAATGCAGAAAAGCCTTCATTAAGGAGGATGCAAAAAATGGATAAGGAGCTCGCAGAAAAGTTTGAAGGTCTAGTTGAAAAATATACAGAATTATTATTAGGTGAAGCATCGGATGAGCTGACTGAAAAGGTAAAAATGTGGGCGTTGTATACCCATATTGCAAAATCGATGCCGCCATTGGCAAAGCATTGGAATACAACCTATCCTGATGCCAAAAATGAATTAAAAATGTTGATTAACGAAATAAAAGCTCTTAATGAAAAACATCGTGAATCAGCTAATAACGAATAAAAAACCTCAGCTTTGATGAAAAAGCTGAGGTTTTTTCGAGTGGATAAGAAGAGTATAAATTCGATCTTAGTGTCAGTGTCCAGCTCCAAAGCTATCTATTCATGGCAACTTATTTGCTCTGTGCTGACCAAGGCGCTTTTCTTATTGAGAAACGCCACCGTACGGTGATTGTTGTCCTATATAATTTGAAAATTGCTGATAGGATTGTTGAAGTTTTTGGGTATCTGCTGCTTCAAGTGAATACCAGCCATTTTTGAACATAAGATTGTAAAGGTCCCGCTGTGCTTGTTGTGTTTCATTGGTAATAGTTAAGATATCTTGATATAAAGCTTGATGGCTAGCCTCATTAAGAGCTGTTGAGTAGGAACCTGTCATATATTTTTCTGTTGATAATAAATCGTTAACGAAATCACGATCATTCATTTGTGAATTTTTTTGTACCTGTGTTGCAGGGTTTTGTATTTTAGATTGATTGTTATCCATGTCTTTCACTCCTTTATTGAAGCTGGGAACCTGATTGAGGTTGTTGTCCAGATTGAAGATGGGTTAGGATTTTTTGATAATGCTGATGATGCATTTGACCAACTTGATCCAGTTGAGCTTTGATTTCTTGATCCTGGCATTGGGATGCAAAAAAATGAGCCTTTTTCATCGCTAATAGATTCCAAGAAAGCATATCTGTCAAATAAAGCTGATCTTTTGTTGTCACTACCGCAGGCGGCTGCTGCATGATCCCTTGTGACTGCTGCATATTTTGTTGTTGCATCATGTACCCTCCTAAGAACATATTTTCACACATATCGTTCCACCTAAAACAGGAATTATACACAATCTTTCACCTGAGGACATATTGATAAGATAGGCAGAATACAGTCATTAGTAAGACATTTTACCTAAAAAAATAATCGCTCTTTATGTCGTATCATGGTATTAGCATCGGTATAAAAACGCTTGAGGAGGGTTTTATGATGGAACAGCTTCTGCGAAACTCTTTTATGTTTTTATCCAAAAATAGAATGATAACGAAATTAGCTAAAAAATATGGTTTAAAGTTCGGAGCGGCAAGGTTTGTAGCTGGTGAAAACATTGATTCGGCCATAAAGGTTATTAAGGACTTGAACCAAAAAGGCCTGGATGTAACGCTGGATTATTTAGGGGAATTTATTGAAGATGAACAAGAAGCCAATGAAATGGCTGATCATTGCATAGAGGCAATTGAAACAATTGCCAAACAACAGCTAAAGTCACAGCTTTCTCTGAAGTTAACCTCCATGGGATTGGACATTTCAGATGAAGTAGTATTAAAGAATATGAGGCGCATTTTAACAGCAGCTAAGCACCATGAAGTGTTTGTCACAATTGATATGGAGGATTATTCAAGATGTGAAAAGTCCCTTATTTTATTTAAACAACTAAAACAGGAATTTAACAATGTAGGTACCGTTCTTCAAGCATATCTTTACCGTACAGGCAAGGATATTGAAGAACTAAAGAAGTTTCAGCCGAATTTGCGGCTTGTCAAGGGAGCATATAAAGAATCCTCAAAGGTAGCGTTTCCGGAGAAAAAAGCAGTGGATAAAAATTTCAAGCAGATCATAAAGGCACATATACTAAATGGGAACTTCACAGCGATTGCCACTCATGATGATGCGATCATCGACTATACTAAAAGGCTGGTAAAAATGCATAAAATACCGAATAAGCAATATGAATTCCAAATGCTTTACGGTATCCGTCCGGAAAAACAACTTGAACTCGTAAAAGAAGGATACAGTATGCGTGTATATGTACCATATGGGACCGATTGGTATGGCTATTTTATGAGAAGGCTCGCAGAACGACCAGCAAATGTTGCGTTTGTGTTAAAGGGGATTTTTAAGAAATAGGTGATTGGGCACTATGGTGTTTGGAGCAGAAATTGTGAGACACTATGGGAAACAAAAACCAAGAGCTGAAATCAACAGACAAATAAGCAAAAGTAAGGAGAGGTATCTTATGAGACACTCTCCTCGTGTACCTTAAAACTGATCATTCCCCATATTATCTTGTTTGTATTGTTGGTTTTGACTCGTGCGTTTACCGCCGCCGGTCTTTTCATTAGTAGGACCTGCATTGCCCTTGACACTTGCAGCACTAACACCTGCTTTGGAAGGATTCTTTTTTAAACGTGCCATCAATTATCACCTCCTAATTATATAGCCTTTCCAAAGTAGAAATCGATTATTTCGAAAAAAAAGTGCTATACGTATTGAAGAAATTTTCAAAATCTTTTATATTAAGGGTAGAGGAATATATTTGCAATGAATTTTTTTTGGAGGAAAAATGAATGAGCATTCATTCAAATGGAGGGGAAGAAGCATGATCCAACGAATTAGAAAGGCTGCCGTATTAGGTTCTGGGGTAATGGGTTCAGGTATTGCAGCACATTTGGCGAATATTGGCATCCCAGTACTGCTATTGGATATCGTGCCGCGCGAATTGGATGAAGGGGAAATCAAAAAGGGATTAACATTAGCAGATAAGACTGTGCGAAACCGAATTGCTCAAACAGCGATTCAAAAGCTGTTTAAGCACAAGCCGGCTCCATTAACTGTAACCGAAAATTCTTCTCTCATTGAGGCAGGAAATCTTGAAGATGATCTGAATCGACTTGCTGAAGTAGATTGGATCATTGAGGTTGTTGTTGAGAATTTAGCAGTAAAACAAAAGGTTTTTGCTGAAGTTGATAAACATAGAAAAGCAGGGAGCATTGTTAGCTCAAATACATCAGGAATATCTGTAGATGCAATGATTGAAGGGCGATCAGAGGATTTTAAAAAGCATTTTCTTGGAACTCATTTCTTCAATCCGCCGCGTTACTTAAAACTATTAGAAATCATTCCGACTAAGAGTACAGATGAACATGTTTTATCGTTTATGAAGTTATTTGGTGAAGATGTTTTAGGAAAAGGTGTTGTAATTGCAAAGGACACACCTAATTTTATTGCAAACCGTATTGGTACGTACGGTTTATTAGTAACAGTTCAACAGCTCATGAAGGAAGGCTACAGTGTCGGGGAGGTTGACTCTGTTACTGGACCGTTGATTGGCAGACCGAAAAGTGCAACTTTCCGAACTCTTGATGTCGTTGGCCTGGATACTTTTGCCCATGTGGCCAAAAATGTCTTTGACCAAGTGGAAGGAAGGGAAAAAGAGGTTTTTGAACTTCCGGGATTCTTGCAGAAAATGCTTGATAATGGTTGGCTTGGAAGCAAAAGCGGGCAGGGCTTTTATAAAAAGGAAGGAAAGGAAATTTTCGAATTAAATCCAGAAACGCTTGAATATGAACAAAGAAAGAAGCTTTCGACTCCTTCAATTGAAATGGCAAAGCAGGCTAAGGGATTAACAAATAAATTGAAAGCGCTTATCTATTCAAATGACCGTGCGGGAACTCTTTTACAAAATATTACTATACCTACACTCATCTATTCTGCAGACCTTCTTGGAAACATTGCAGATGATATCGTTTCGATTGATCGTGCGATGAAATGGGGCTTTGGCTGGGAAGCAGGACCGTTTGAGCTTTGGGATGCTATTGGGCTTGAAAAATCAATTGAATTATTCGAAGCTCGCGGCTTTCACGTTCCGGACTGGGTAAAAGAAATGGTTGCGAAAGGATTTGAGACATTCTATCGCAAGGAAAATGGGATTCTTTTCTTTTATAACAACGGTGAATATCGCCAATTGCTTCAAAATCCCAAGGTCATTGATTTAAACACACATAAAGAAGTACATGGAGTCATCAAGAAAAACAGTGGAGCAAGTTTGCTTGATATCGGTGATGGTGTCGCTTTGCTTGAATTTCACTCAAAAAGCAATGCAATTGGTTTAGACATTATTCAAATGATAAATTTTTCTATCGATGAAGTTGAAAAAAATTACAAAGGGCTCGTGATTGGAAATCAGGGGAAAAACTTCTGTGTCGGAGCCAATCTTGGGTTAATCTTAATGGAAGCTCAAGATGATAACTATTTCGAAATTGATATGGTTATTCATCAATTCCAACAAGCTATGATGAAAATTAAATATAGTAAAAAGCCGGTTGTTGCAGCACCATTTGGCATGACGCTTGGCGGCGGTGCAGAAATCTGCCTCCCAGCAAGCAGCATCCAGGCTTCAAGTGAAACCTATATGGGTTTGGTTGAGGTTGGCGTTGGCTTAATTCCAGGTGGCGGGGGGAATAAAGAGCTTTACATCAAGCAGTTAAACAGCATGCCTAGAGGTGTTGAGTTTGATTTACAATCTGTTGCAAATAAAGTGTTCGAAACAATTGCAATGGCCAAGGTTTCTACCTCAGCAGCAGAAGCAAGAAAGAATCGATTGTTGAATGCTAATGACAGAATTAGTGTAAATGGTGATCACTTACTATTCGATGCAAAGCAAAGAGTCATTGAACTCTATGATAACGGATATCAGCCTCCTATTAGAAAGAAAGTACCTGTCGTAGGAGAAACCGGTTATGCAACATTATTGCTTGGTGCCCAATCAATGTACTTGTCAGGTTACATTTCAGATCATGATTTAAAAATTGCAAAGAAGCTTGCCTATGTGATTGCAGGAGGAAAGGTTCCATTTGGAACAGAAGTGGATGAACAATACCTGTTAAATTTAGAAAAAGAAGCCTTTTTAAGTTTAGTAGCGGAAGGAAAATCTCAGCAACGTATGCAGCATATGCTTGTGAAAGGAAAACCGTTAAGAAATTAACGTTCTGTTTTTTGAGTAACTCGGTCTTTGTTGTCCTAAATACACAAAAGCTTGCGAAAACAGCCGTTGAATAATAGATCGCAAAGGGAGGCGTGAATGAATGCGCGAAGCTGTCATTGTAGCAGGTGCAAGAACACCTGTTGGAAAAGCAAAAAAAGGGTCATTAGCAAATATGCGGCCAGATGACCTCGGTGCATTGGTTGTAAAAGAAACGTTAAAACGAGCAGGAGATTACAAGGGGAATATTGACGATTTAATCATTGGCTGTGCCATGCCTGAGGCTGAGCAAGGACTGAATATGGCAAGAAACATTGGAGCGCTTGCAGGTCTTCCATATACAGTGCCGGCGATTACGATCAATCGTTACTGTTCATCGGGATTGCAAAGCATCGCATATGGAGCAGAGAAGATCATGTTAGGTCATGCGGATACAGCAATTGCCGGCGGTGCTGAATCAATGAGTCTTGTCCCAATGATGGGGCATGTCGTAAGACCGAATGTACAATTAGCTGAGAATGCACCAGAGTACTATATGGGAATGGGGCATACGGCAGAACAGGTCGCACAAAAATATGGCATTTCCCGTGAAGAGCAGGATGCCTTTGCAGTAAGGAGTCATCAAAGGGCGGCTAATGCCATTAAGAATAGAAGATTTGCTGAGGAAATTGTTCCGGTAGATGTTCCGGTAAGAACAGTTGGAGCGGACCATAAACTTAAAGAGAAGATTACTCCTTTTATTCAAGATGAAGGGGTACGAGAAAATACGACAATTGAAGTGTTAGCAACGCTTCGACCGGCGTTTTCTGCAAAGGGTTCTGTAACGGCAGGCAACTCATCACAAACAAGTGATGGAGCTGCAGCAGTGATGATAATGGACAGAGAAAAAGCAGAATCAGAAGGGTTAACACCGATGGCCAAGTTTCGCTCATTTGCTGTAGCAGGTGTGCCGCCAGAAATAATGGGAATCGGGCCAGTTGCTGCAGTGCCATTAGCTTTGAAATATGCTGGATTAGGACTAGAAGATATCGGGCTATTTGAATTAAATGAAGCTTTTGCTTCCCAATCGATCCAGGTAATCCGTGAGCTAGGACTAGATGAGGAAAAAGTAAATGTTAACGGAGGTGCGATTGCACTTGGACATCCGCTCGGCTGCTCTGGTACAAAATTAACACTCTCGCTTATTCACGAAATGAAACGGAGAAATGAACAATTTGGGGTTGTTACCATGTGTATTGGCGGAGGTATGGGTGCTGCAGGGGTATTTGAATTAATCTAAGTGAGGCTCTTAGATTTTATCCTAGTCTTAATGGGCAAGGAAACCCACAACATCAAGATTCTAGTGTAGCTAAGAAAATAAGTGGGAGATAACGGCACGTAAAGATTCTGCGAGGGATTGTTGTCTATACAGGGGAGACGTAAGGATTTTTCGGACGATGCGTATTAATTAGAGCTAACCATCATGGGGATAAGAGTACTCCCAATGATGAAGTCTCACTTATAGAAACCTAAAGTATTTGAAAAATGCTAAAAATGGGGGAATTTTTCATGGTAAAAGCAACGGATGCAGTGATCAAAGGCGGCAGTTTCCTTATTGAGGATCTTCCGTATGACCGTTTATTTACACCTGAGGATTTTACTGATGAACATAAAATGATTGCCAAGACAACTGAGGACTTTGTCGTAAATGAAGTGTTACCGGATCTTGAGGATATTGAACATCATCAATTTGATAAATCTGTAAAATTATTAAAGCAAGCTGGTGAACTTGGTCTTTTAGGTGCAGATGTTCCTGAGGAATATGGTGGATTAGGGTTAGATAAAATCAGCTCAGCTTTGATTACAGAAAAGTTTTCAAGAGCTGGGAGCTTCTCATTATCCTATGGAGCACATGTCGGAATTGGCTCACTTCCAATCGTGTTATTTGGTAATGTAGAACAGAAGCAAAAGTATTTGCCAGGTCTTGCTTCTGGGGAAAAACTTGCCGCTTATGCACTTACTGAACCAAATTCAGGTTCAGATGCCCTTGGAGCAAGAACCACAGCAAGGCTAAACGCTGAGGGAACTCATTATGTACTTAATGGTGAGAAGCAATGGATTACAAACTCAGCCTTTGCTGATGTTTTTATTGTCTATGCTAAAGTCGATGGTGAGCATTTTTCGGCATTTATCGTTGAAAGGGAATATTCGGGGGTATCGACTGGACCGGAAGAAAAGAAAATGGGGATAAAGGGCTCCTCAACGAGAACACTTATTTTAGAGGATGCTCTAGTGCCGAAGGAAAACTTATTAGGTGAGCTTGGTAAAGGTCATGTTATTGCTTTTAATATCTTAAATATCGGCCGCTACAAATTAGCTGTAGGCACAATTGGGGGGTGTAAACGGGTCATTGATCTTTCTGTTCAATATGCAAACCAACGCCAGCAATTTAAAACACCAATTTCCCGTTTCTCGCTGATTCAAGAAAAGCTGGCGAATATGGCAATCAAAACTTATGCAATGGAAAGCTCGGTATATCGGACAGTTGGGCTGTTTGAGGACCGAATGAGCCGTCTAACTGATGAGCAATTAAAAGATGGAAAAGAAGTAGCTGCCGCTGTTGCTGAATATGCAATTGAATGCTCGCTTAATAAAGTGTTTGGTTCTGAAGCCCTTGATTATGTTGTCGATGAAGGTGTTCAAATTCACGGCGGATATGGTTTCATGGCAGAATATGAGGTCGAAAGGATTTATCGCGATTCACGGATTAATAGAATTTTTGAAGGAACGAACGAAATTAACCGTTTATTAGTACCTGGAACTTATTTACGAAAAGCCATGAAGGGTGAGCTTCCTCTGTTCCAAAAGGCTCAAAGCTTACAAGAGGAGCTTTTGATGCTAATGCCTGAGGAGGTACGCGAGGGGACACTCGAGCAAGAAAAATACCTATTGAGAAATGCTAAGAAAATCGGAATTCTCATTGCTGGATTGGCAGCGCAAAAGTTTGGAAAAGACCTGCAGAAGGAACAAGAAATTCTCGTTAATATAGCGGATATCATAAGCAATGTTTATGCCATGGAATCGGCCATTCTACGAACAGAAAAGGCAATTGCAGCAACTGGTGAAGAGAAAAGTAAACAAAAATTACTCTATACACAAGTATATTGTCAGGAAGCTTTTAATGAAATTGAGGCTGATGCCAAAGAATCATTAATTGCTGCGGAGTCAGGAGATGCATTACGCATGATGTTGTCCGCATTACGCAAATTTACTCGACATACGCCAATCAATGTAATCGCGAAAAAACGCGAAATTGCGGCATCATTGATTGATAAAAATGCTTATTTATCATAAGCAAAGAGGCTGTTAAAAACAGCCTCTTTTTCATATTAAATAATAGAAACTAGAAAATCACTAATTAGGCTTGTATGACTTGATATGATAAGATAAAGTTAAATCAAATAAAAAGAGTAGGTGGTGAGAGGTATGGCTTTAAAATTTTATTGGTATCCTAAATGTGGTACTTGCCGTAAAGCAAAGAAATGGCTGGAAGAACATAATATTGCTTTCAATGAAATACATATCGTTGAAAATCCACCAAGCAAGGACGAGCTGGCGTCTTTCTATAAAAAAAGTGGATTGGAACTAAAAAAATTCTTTAACACAAGCGGTCAAAAATATCGGGAGCTTGGCTTAAAGGATAATCTGGATTCAATGTCAGAGGAAAAAATGCTTAAGCTGTTGGCATCTGATGGCATGTTAATTAAGCGGCCAATTGCTGCTGGTGAAGATGCCGTTACTGTTGGGTTTAAAGAAGAGCAATATGCCGAAATCTGGGGATCTTAATAGATAATTCTTGCATAGTTTGCTACAAACTGGTACAACATTATTGAATAACTCAAAAAAAGAAACTGGATTACTTAAAAATGAACGAATGCTGGAGGTAAAGAACATGAACACACCTAAAGAACTGCGTTATTCTGAGGAACATGAGTGGGTAAAGGTTGAAGGAGATAAGGTTCGCATTGGTATTACTGACTTTGCACAATCAGAGCTTGGTGATATCGTATTCGTTGAATTGCCACAAGTTGGTGACGAAATCCAAGCGGACGAGCCATTTGGCAGTGTTGAGTCTGTGAAAACTGTTTCTGAACTTTATGCGCCAATCAGCGGTAAGGTTGTAGAAATTAACGAAGATCTTGATGATAGCCCGGAATTTGTTAATGAATCACCATATGAAAAAGCGTGGATGATTGTTATTGAACCAGCAAATGTAGCTGACGTTGAGAATTTAATGACAGCTGAACAATATGTAGAAATGACAAATGAAGACTAATTAGCATGATAACATGATTTATGGACACCCTACAAATAGATAAGGAGGGTGTCCATATGTCTTTTGAGAAACAACGTTTAGATATTACGGATCGAGTCATAGGAAAATTTGCTGAAGGACAATTGAATCTTTATCTTGAAGAGGAAAAAATTGGCCAAATGGTATCGGAAAATAACTTTGATTTAAAGGCAGGCTATGAATTTCAAAAGAGCCGTTTTTACCAGCTTTCAGATGTTGTGACAGGTTCAGACCAGAAGTATGTTGACTGTGATGATGAGAATGGCTGGTGTTAAAGCAGTGGATCACTCCACTGCTCTTTTTTAAAGCAAAGGAAGCAGGTAGCTTTTATACTTTGTGTGGGTATTGTTGTCCAGTTCTGAAGCACAGGATGTGCAAGTGCTGCCTCTTTGAGAGGAAGTACATGCTATTTCTCTTCCAGCAATAAAGCAGTAATGAACATCCCTCCGCCTGACGAAAAGTCAACATCAACACTCGCGTTCTTTATAAAAAGAGCAGGAATAGAAGGCTTTTTTACCTTTACTTCCTCATTGGATTGACTTGTTGGGCTAGAATGCCGCAATGTCACAAGGGAGATCGCTTCCCCTTTCTTTAATTAAAAGGTCGTTTCTTTCAAACGTTTTTTCTAATCAAGTTTTATTAAGCTAAAAGATTAAATTTGAGAAAAAACATTTAATAAAAAGGAAACAACCTCGACAAATCGAATAGTTTATAGAAAAGACTTTACTATAAAAACAGGTGATGTTTATGTCGTTAGTTGAGGTTGAAAAGGTATTAATCGTTGAAGGTAAATCAGATAAGAAGAAAGTGCTTAATGTTTTAAATGAACCAATCGAAATTATCTGTACAAATGGAACGATAAGCGTGGCAAAACTTGATGAGTTAATCGATGAATTATTTTTAAAGGATGTATATATTTTAGTTGATTCTGATGATGCAGGTGATCGCCTGCGCAAGCAATTTAAAAGAGAATTACCAGAAGCATCACATCTTTATATTGATAGAGCCTACCGTGAAGTAGCGACAGCGCCAGATCATCATGTTGCATCTGTGTTATTAAGTGCGAATATTGATGTGAATGCAAAATATCTATAGAAAGGGTATTATTTTTTTAGTTATGGTTGAATGGGAAAAAAAGCAGCTTATGATCCAAAACGAGGGCCTTGTGCTTTTGTACTTATATACCCCTATGTGTGGGACATGTCAAGTAGCAAAACGGATGTTAACAGTCATTGATGAATTATTGCCATCCATAGTGATTCACTCCGTAAACCTTAATTACTTTCCAAATGAGGCAAAAGAGTTGGAAATCGAAAGTGTGCCATGCTTACTTATATATAATGACGGCAAGGAGATGGAAAGGGTATATGCCTTCCAATCTGTAAGCTATCTACATGAATTAATTAAGCAATATGTACACTGATCTGACATATTTCTTGGGAAATAGTTACGAACTCGCATGAAATGAATAAAATAGGCAGAAACTGTCGACTTATTTTTAAAGGATTCTTCCGTTATTCAATGAAGTTAGTAAATAGCTTGGTTGAAATCGGGAGGTTTTTTTATGTTTATGACTACGTTTATTGCTAATTTTAATAAGGCTCAGTTTTTAGCCCCACTTCTTTTGAATCAAACTCTTTTATTAGAAATAAAACCTCATCATGAAAATAGCATTTACATTGAATTATCATCAAATGGTGCTAAAACATTATTCTATCCCCCTAATCATATCGACTTCCTCATAGAAGGTGAAAGTCAGGACCTAGAAGAGGTTTTATTAAACCATGTCAGTTTAAAACAATTGATTGCGTTTGGAAAAGTAACGATTAAAGGATCTTATCGTGATTTTTTAAAGTTTGATGCGATCATTAAGCTTAGCGCTTGCTGATAATCCTTGAAAATTCATCTTGGAATCGCTTACCATATAGATATAGAATATTCAAAATTTTCGATCGAGAGACAAAACCTATTAGTGAGATAAAGAATAAGGAGGAAAACAGATGGAGGAGAAGAAATATCGGCCAGAGACGATTACAATTCATGGGGGATTAAAGAGAGATACGATGACTGGTGCAAGATCTGCCCCAATTTATCAATCAAATGCATATTTATTTGAGAATACAGATCACGCAGCAAATCTTTTTGGATTAAAAGAACCAGGATATATTTATACTCGTATCCATAACCCAACAGCAACTGTCTTTGAAGAAAGAATTGCCCTGCTTGAAGGCGGGGTAGGAAGCTTAGCTGTTTCCAGCGGAATGGCAGCAATAACCCTTTCCATTTTAAATATTGCTGGGGCAGGAGATGAAATTGTTTCTGCTTCAACATTATACGGTGGAACCTACAATCTTTTTGCTAATACATTGCCTAAGTATGGAATCAAAACAGTATTTGTTGATCCAAAGAACCCTGAAAATTTCCGATCTGCTATTACTCCTAATACAAAAGCCATTTTCGCTGAAACGATCGGAAATCCAAGCTTAGATGTGCTGGATATTGAGGCAGCAGCGAAAATTGCGCATGAATCAGGGGTACCCTTAATCGTTGATAATACATTTGCAACGCCTTTCCTTTGCAAGCCGATTGAACATGGAGCAGATATCGTTGTGCACTCCGCAACAAAATGGCTGCTTGGAAATGGGACAACTCTTGGAGGGGTCATCATTGATGGCGGAAAGTTTGATTGGAATAACCCTAGGTTTCCTGGATTTACAACTCCAGACCCAAGCTACCATGATTTAGTGTATGCTGAAGCACTGGGCGAACAAGCATTTATTATTAAGGCTCGTGTACAATTGTTAAGGGACTTAGGTCCAGCAATTAGTCCATATAACGCATTTCAATTCAGTTTAGGTTTAGAAACACTACACATTCGGATGAAAGAACATGTTGCAAACGCACGAAAAATCGTTAAGTACTTAGAAAAACATCCAGCTGTTAAATGGGTGTTATATCCGGAACATTCAAATCATCCAGCAAAGAATTTGGCTGCTAAATATTTACCGGAAGGCGCCGGTTCGGTCGTTGTATTTGGAATTAAAGGCGGCCGTGAAGCAGGAGCAGCAGTTATTAATCATGTTGAATTATGGTCACATGTGGCAAACGTAGGGGATGCCAAAAGCCTAATCATTCATCCTGCCAGCACTACACACCAACAGCTAAGCGCAGAGGAACTAAAAGCATCCGGTGTGGCTGAAGATTTGATTCGCTTATCAGTTGGTATTGAACATATTCAAGATATCATTGAAGATCTTGATCAAGCGATTTATAAAGCAACAGGTGTTAAAGGATTGGAACTGCTTCAATCATAAATAGTATTAGAGGGGATGGCTTAGAAGATCTAGGTTATCCTTTTTTTATTTTAAGGAATATTCAATGAACGAAGTAACGGTGTTTAGCTTCAGTGCCTGCATCCTGTAGGTGCTAGAAGAAATGGAATTTAACGCAAAGAACGAACGCTTTTTATTCCATTTCGTCTTATTTGCCTAAGGCTGAGTAAGGAGCTTCTGTTTTTCTAAAATAGTTTAGTAGTAAATTAATTTATTGGTAGTTAAGGAGAATTTGTTGACATCCTTTTAAAGCGCATGATACAATCACAAACGTATTTAAAGCTCACTTGAAATTAATGAAAAACTTTTATTATATAATTTGATCTCTTATCAAGAGAGGTGGAGGGAAGTGCCCTATGAAGCCCGGCAACCATCAACACTGTTGAAATGGTGCCAATTCACGCAAAGCTAAAGCTTTGGAAGATGAGAGAAAGGACATTTGTTATGCCTTTCTGCTCATTTAGCAGAAGGGTTTTTTACTTATCTTGCCTTACATGATTTTTTAAAAGTTTAAGCAAGTAAAACTATTTGTTCTTAGTCTTGATGTCTAGTTCCAGCGCCATGTTCGCAAGTCTGGCCACTTAGGATTGAAGGCAAAAAACGACTTCTATTTTAAGTGCCTTATGCTTGCAGGAATGGTCCAGGCGCTTGTGCTTTTTCATGATCGGTGAGATTTTATGAATCGAAAGAAGGTGACACTATGATTACATTAAAGAATGTAAAGAAGGTTTATCAAACAAAGTCAGGTAATGTAACGGCTGTAAATAATGTGAATTTATCGATAGATAAAGGAGAAATCTTCGGAATTATCGGTTACAGTGGAGCGGGAAAAAGTTCTTTAATTCGATTGCTGAATGGCTTGGAAAAACCAACAAGCGGTGAGATCAACGTTGCAGGCAGCCGAATTGACTCGATTGGCGGGGCGAAATTACGTAAAGCACGCTTGGAAATTAGCATGATTTTTCAACATTTCAATTTATTGTGGTCACGAACTGTGAGAGAGAATATTGCTTTTCCGTTAGAAATTGCTGGCGTAAAGAAAGCAGAGCGCTTAAAACGTGTTGATGAGCTGATTAAGCTTGTAGGGTTAGAAGGCCGTGAAAATGCATACCCTTCACAATTAAGCGGCGGTCAAAAGCAGCGTGTAGGAATCGCTAGGGCGTTAGCCAATAATCCGAAGGTATTGCTATGTGATGAGGCGACTTCTGCACTTGATCCGCAGACGACTGATTCCATCTTAGATTTGCTTGTTGATATTAACAAAAGATTAGGTCTTACGATTGTATTGATTACCCATGAAATGCATGTTATTAGAAAGATTTGCCACCGTGTAGCGGTAATGGAAAATGGAAATGTTGTTGAGGAAGGAAATGTACTTGAAGTATTCAAGAATCCTAAACAACCAATTACAAAACGTTTTGTCAAACAAGTCACGGAACCAGAAGAGACAAACGAAGTGGTCGCCCATTTATTAGAACTATATCCAAAAGGAAAGGTTATTCAATTAACCTTTGTTGGCGAATCAGCTGAACAGCCATTGATTACAAACTTAATCAGAAAGTTTAATCTTGATGTTAATATTTTGCAAGGGAAAATTTCGCAAACACAAGGCGGCTCATATGGAAGTTTGTTTATCCATTTAGATGGAGATGAAGAAGAGCTCAGTAAGGCTTTAGAATATATTTATCATCAACAAATTGAGGTGGAGGTGATTGCAAATGCTTGAACAGCTTCTACCTGAAGTGGATTGGGAAAAGGTATTGGAAGCCACGAATGAGACCATTTATATGACGGGCATATCTGTCGTGGCAACATTCTTATTAGGAATTATCCTAGGATTATTGTTATTTTTGACAGCTAAGGGAAATATATGGGAAAACAAGTTTATCAACGCAATTGTAGCAGGGATCGTCAATATTTTCCGATCTATTCCCTTTATTATCTTAATTATTTTATTACTGCCATTTACAAAAATAGTGGTAGGAACAATATTAGGTGCAAATGCAGCCTTACCTGCGTTAATCATCGGAGCGGCGCCATTTTATGCACGTATGGTTGAGATAGCATTACGTGAAATCGATAAAGGTGTTATTGAGGCAGCTAAATCGATGGGGGCTAAAACAAGCACGATCATCTGGAAGGTTCTTCTTCCAGAGTCAATGCCAGCGCTGGTTTCTGGTATTACTGTAACAGCCATTGCATTAATTGGATATACGGCAATGGCAGGGGCAATCGGTGCCGGCGGCTTAGGAAATCTGGCCTTTTTGGAAGGATTTAACCGCGGCAATAATCAGGTTACATTAGTAGCAACTGTTATTATTTTAATCTTTGTGTTTATTATCCAATTTATTGGGGATATCATAACTAAATCTATTGATAAACGATAGGAGGAAAAAGAATGAAAAAATCTTTATTAGCAATCATACTTGCTATTTTCACAACAGCACTAGCTGCTTGCGGCGGTGCAGCACAAGAAGATGGATCAGGTTCAGAGGGAGATACTAAAACATTAAAAGTGGGTGCATCACCTGTACCGCATGTTGAAATTTTAGAAGAAGCACAACCTTTATTAGAAGAAAAAGGTATTGAATTAGAAATTGTTGAGTTCACTGATTATGTTTTACCTAATAAAGCATTAGCTGAAGAAGATCTTGATGCAAACTATTTCCAACATGAGCCATACTTACAGTCCCAAATGGCTGACAATGATTACAAATTTGTTAATGCCGGCGGAGTACACATTGAACCAATTGGTGTTTATTCAAAACGTCACAAATCTTTAGAGGATCTTCCGAATGGAGCAAAGATCATCATGAGTAACTCTGTTGCAGACCACGGCCGCATGCTTTCAATGTTAGAGGAAAAAGGCTTGATTAAGTTAAAAGAAGGCGTAAATAAAACGGAAGCTACTATTGAAGATATTGCAGAAAATCCAAAAAACCTAGTGTTTGAAGCTGATATTGAAGCACCAATGCTTACAAAAGCATATGAAAATGATGAAGCAGATGCATTTTTAATTAACGGTAACTACGCTTTAGAAGCAGACTTAAACCCGGCAGAAGATGCTATTGCTCTTGAATCACCAGAAAACAACCCATATGTAAACCTAATTGTTGTTCGTGAAGGTGACGAAAACAGAGAAGAAATTAAAACACTTGTTGAAGTATTACAATCTAAAGAAATTCAAGAGTTTATTAAAACGAAATATAAAGGCTCAGTTATCTCCGCTGCACAAGGAGAATAATTAGAGTAAAGCTGACAGCATCGATGAATATGCTGTCAGCTTTTTTCATTTACACAGTGATTTATTCATAAATTTCACGGAATAAATTAGTATGTAGGAATGGTTCAAAAAACGAGAGTGGGATCAATTCTATGTAAGTGTAGGGCAAAAAAATTAGCAAGTGGTTTAATCCCAATACAGATTCACTTTCCATCCGCACATTATCAAACAAACTATCTTTACACTTTTCCTTTTTACTCAGTATACTTTTTCCTTCGTATAGCATACTAACCGTGAAAAATTGCTGAATGGAGCTGATAATAAAATGGAGCATACTCATGAACCAAGAAATACAACAGAAGCTGCTTTACTTGAATTTAAAACTGGAGTAGGAACCTTTACACAAAAAATGCCGGAAATAGCTCATCATTATAATGCGTTTACAGAGGCTTGCTTTAAAGAAGGGGTTTTATCACAAAAGCAAAAGCATTTAATTGCCTTAGGAATTAGCATACAATGTCAGGATGAATATTGTATGATTTACCATACAAAAGGATGCTTAGATCATGGTGCGAGTGAAGAGGAAATTTTAGAAGCTATTGGTGTTACAGCTGCCTTTGGCGGTGGTGCCGCTATGAGTCAAGCGGTCACCTTAGTTCAGGAATGTATAACAGATCTCAATCAATTAAAACAATAGCTTTTCTATTGTAAGATTTTGAACCAGAATAGCGGTAAAAAGATCTAAGGTTGAGTAATTCAAAGGATCAATGAGGGAATGTGCGAAAAAAACACCTATTTTTGCATAATGGTTGATAAAGAAACTCAAAACATTGTCACATTATCTTACGGACTTTGAATTGTGGGAAAATTCTTGATAAAGTTTTTATGTAAATAAAAATTGAAGGGATTGGTTATTATCCACTCGAGTCAGGAACTACTTGACCTCAACTACACGTCCGAAATGGAAAAAGCGATGTATCACGCACATGGTATTGGGTATGCTGAGTACTCTAGAAAATTAGCGAGACGTATGGATGTAGAAATCAGTCGTGAAGAGGATCATCGGAAAAGTCAGCTGCTATTTGCCGGTCTTGATAGACGAATGAAAAAATAAATGTAATGAACATTAGAAGAATCAGTCATTCAAGGCTGATTCTTTTTCGCATTTTGTATCATTTATCAGCAGATCACTTTTACATGAAACCCGGCATCTCTTTCAAGAACGGAGAATGTTTTTTTTAGAAAAGTAAAAACTAATCTAGGTGATGAAAGGTAGATTCGCGGGTAAAGATGTTATATAGTAGAAAATGGCTCATTTCTCACTCTTTGTACATAGAATGTGAATGTTTAACCAAGTTAATCTTTCGCATTTTGACATATTTCGAGTGAATTCCTAAAAGGTTGTGTTCACTTTTAATTTGTTATAAGATAAGAATGAGAATAAACTGAGAATCAGGAAACTTTATATATTATGGAGGTATAGTTATGGCAGGTTCTACATTAATCATTAAAGATTTACACGTAGAGATCGATGGAAAAGAAATTCTTAAAGGTGTAAATCTCGAAATAAAAGGCGGAGAGTTCCACGCAATCATGGGACCGAACGGTACGGGTAAATCAACTTTATCATCAGCAATCATGGGTCATCCAAAGTATGAAGTGACGAAAGGAAGCATTACCTTGGATGGCGAAGATGTACTTGAAATGGAAGTAGATGAGCGTGCACGTGCAGGTCTGTTCTTAGCGATGCAATATCCAAGTGAAATTAGCGGTGTAACAAACGCAGACTTTTTACGGTCAGCAATTAACGCACGTCGTGAGGAAGGCGATGAAATTTCTTTAATGAAATTTATTCGCAAAATGGATGCAAATATGGAAGAGCTTGAAATGGACCAAGATATGGCACAGCGTTATTTAAATGAAGGGTTTTCAGGCGGGGAGAAAAAACGTAATGAAATCCTTCAATTAATGATGATCGAGCCAAAAATTGCAATCCTTGATGAAATTGATTCCGGACTTGATATCGATGCCCTTAAGGTTGTAGCAAAAGGTATCAATAAAATGCGCAGCGAAGAGTTTGGCTGCTTAATGATTACACACTACCAACGCTTATTAAACTACATTACACCTGACAAAGTACATGTTATGATGCAAGGCCGTGTTGTAAAATCAGGCGGACCTGAGCTGGCACAACGTTTAGAAGCAGAAGGATATGACTGGATTAAACAAGAACTAGGTATTGAAGACGAAACTGTTGGGCAAGAAGCTTAAGCGTAAGGGGGAGTAATGAGACATGGAAACAAAAACGTATAATCAGGACTATGTCACAAGCTTTTCAAAACAGCTTGGTGAACCGGACTGGCTTACTGATCTTCGCTTACAAGCTCTTGCTAAATTAGAGGATCTTCCAATGCCAAGACCGGATAAAACAAAAATTGATAAATGGAACTTTACAAACTTCAAGGAGCATACTGTTCCTGGAAAAGAATTAAGTTCTTTGAATGAGCTGCATGAAGAAGTAAAAGCATTAATTGACATTGAGTCAGCTACTAAGAACTTATATGTTCAAATTAATAATACAGCTTCATTCACTTCTTTATCTGATGAATTAAAAGATAAAGGTGTTATTTTAACGAATATCCATACTGCAGCAAAAGAGCATTCTGAATTGGTTCAAAAATACTTTATGAAAGACGGCGTAAAGGTTGACGAGCATCGTTTAACAGCATTACATGCTGCTCTAGTAAATGGCGGTGTTTTTGTGTATGTACCTAAAAATGTAGAAGTAACAGAACCAATCCAAGCCGTATTTGTCCATGACAATCCAGAAGCTAATATTTTCAATCATGTCATTGTTGTAGCAGAAGACAACAGCTCTGTTACGTATGTTGAGAACTATATTTCAACTGTAGAAAATGTTGAGGGAATTTTCAACATCGTTTCCGAGGTATTTGCTAATTCAAATGCAAAGGTAACATATGGTGCAGTTGATACCCTTGCAAAAGGAATCACAACTTATGTGAACCGCCGTGGTGTTGCTGGCCGTGACGCTCGTATCGAGTGGGCGTTAGGGTTAATGAATGACGGAGATACAATTTCTGAAAATGTGACAAATTTAGTTGGCGATGGCTCTTTCGGTGATACAAAATCAGTTGTTGTCGGCCGCGGGGAGCAAAAGCAAAACTTTACTACAAAAGTTGTCCATTTTGGCAAACACTCTGAAGGCTATATCCTAAAGCACGGTGTTATGAAAGATAGTGCATCATCTATTTTTAACGGGATCGGAAAAATCGAGCATGGTGCTTCTAAATCAAATGCCGAGCAGGAATCACGCGTGTTAATGCTAAGTGAAAAAGCTCGCGGTGATGCAAACCCGATTTTATTAATTGATGAGGACGATGTAACAGCAGGCCATGCTGCATCAGTCGGCCGTGTTGATCCAATTCAGCTTTATTATTTAATGAGCCGCGGTATTCCAAAGGTAGAGGCAGAGCGCCTGGTTATCCACGGATTCTTAGCGCCAGTTGTAAATGAACTTCCAATTGAAGGCGTAAAAAAACAATTGGTAAATGTGATTGAAAGGAAAGTTCAATAATGAATATCAAAGATATTCGTTCACATTTTCCGATTTTGGATCAGCAGGTTAACGGGAAAGACCTTGTTTATTTAGATAGTGCTGCTACTTCACAAAAGCCATTAGCTGTTATCGAAGCATTATCTACCTATTATCGTGAATATAATTCAAATGTTCACCGTGGTGTGCATACGTTAGGCACAAAAGCAACAGATGGTTATGAAGGAGCGCGTGAAAAGGTAAGGAGATTTATTGGGGCAAAATCGACTCAAGAAATTATTTTTACCCGCGGTGCAACTACAGCCTTAAATATGGTAGCACAAAGCTATGGATTAACAAAAGTTCGCGAAGGCGACGAAATTGTTATTACGTATATGGAGCATCACGCAAATGTTATTCCTTGGCAACAGGTAGCAAAAGCGACAGGTGCAACCTTGAAATATATTCCTTTACAAGAGAATGGCACGATCGATCTAAAAGATGTTGAAGAGACGGTTACCGAAAATACGAAAATTGTTTCGGTAATGCAAGTTTCAAACGTCCTTGGCACGATTAATCCGATTAAGGAAATTGCCAAGATTGCTCATAAGAATGGAGCAATCATGGTGGTGGATGGTGCCCAAAGCACGCCGCATATGAAAATTGATGTTCAAGATTTAGATTGTGACTTTTTTGCTTTTTCAGGACATAAAATGTGTGCTCCTACAGGAATTGGTGTTCTGTATGGCAAAAAAGAGCTTCTGGAAAACATGGAACCTGTAGAATTTGGCGGTGAAATGATTGACTTTGTTGGGTTATACGAGTCATCATGGAAAGAGCTCCCTTGGAAGTTTGAAGCAGGAACGCCAATTATCGCTGGAGCCATTGGTCTTGCGGCGGCAATTGATTTTTTTGAGCAAATCGGCTTAGAAAACATTGAAGCACATGAGCATAAATTAGCTCAATATGCTTTAGAAAAACTAAGTGAAGTAGAAGGCATTACCATTTACGGACCGAAACATCGAGCAGGTTTAGTAACATTTAATATAGAGGATGTACACCCGCATGATGTTGCAACAGTATTAGATGCTGAAGGAATCGCTGTTCGGGCAGGTCACCATTGTGCACAGCCGCTTATGAAATGGTTGAAGGTTTCTGCAACAGCAAGAGCTAGTTTTTACCTGTATAATACTGAGGAAGAAGTTGATAAATTAGTAGCAGGTATAATTAAAACAAAGGAGTACTTCAGTAATGTCTAATCATATTAATCTTGATACCTTATACCGCCAAGTGATTATGGATCATTATAAAAACCCTAGAAATAAAGGGGTACTTGAGGATAGTCTAACAATTGATATGAATAACCCGACATGTGGAGATCGTATCCGTTTGACGCTTGATGTTGAGGATAATGTTGTAAAAGATGCTAAATTTGAAGGAGAAGGCTGCTCCATTTCAATGTCATCTGCATCTATGATGACCCAAGCAATTAAAGGAAAAACGGTTGACACAGCGTTGAAGCTTTCGGAAATCTTTTCGAATATGATGTTAGGGAAAGAGTATGAAGACGATATTGACTTAGGTGATATCGAGGCATTACAGGGTGTAGCGAAATTTCCTGCACGCATTAAATGTGCCACATTAGCGTGGAAAGCTATGGAAAAGGGCGTTAATCACAACAAGGAATAAACGAAATGTACTGCCCTTAAATTTTAGATGGATAGGAGTGAGTGTAGATGGCAAAAAAGGCACCTGAAATCGGCGATTACAAATACGGGTTTGCTGACAAGGATGTTTCCATCTTCCGTTCAGAGAGAGGTTTAACGAAAGAAATCGTTGAAGAAATCTCTCGTATGAAAAATGAACCACAATGGATGCTTGATTTCCGTTTGAAATCATTACAGCATTTTTATGAAATGCCAATGCCGCAATGGGGCGGTGATTTGGCTGCATTAAATTTTGACGATATTACGTACTATGTAAAACCATCTGAAAAATCTGAGCGTTCTTGGGATGAAGTACCAGAAGAAATCAAACGTACGTTTGATAAGCTTGGAATTCCAGAAGCAGAACAAAAATATCTTGCAGGTGTATCGGCACAATATGAGTCAGAGGTTGTTTATCATAATATGAAAGAAGACCTTGAAGAGCTTGGAATTGTGTTTAAGGACACAGATACAGCCTTGAAAGAAAACGAAGATATTTTCCGTGAGCACTGGGCAAAAGTAATTCCGCCTACAGATAATAAATTTGCGGCTCTTAACTCAGCTGTATGGTCTGGCGGATCATTTATTTATGTTCCTAAAGGCGTAAAGGTTGATACACCGTTGCAGGCATATTTCCGTATCAACTCTGAAAACATGGGCCAATTCGAACGTACGCTGATTATTGTTGATGAAGGCGCACATGTTCACTATGTTGAAGGATGTACTGCACCGGTTTATACAACAAATTCACTTCACAGTGCGGTTGTTGAAATCATCGTAAAAGATGGCGGTTATTGCCGTTACACAACCATTCAAAACTGGGCAAACAACGTATTTAACCTTGTAACAAAACGTGCTGTTTGTGAAGCAAATGCAACAATGGAATGGATTGACGGTAACATCGGTTCTAAGCTGACAATGAAATATCCTGCAGTTATCCTTAAAGGTGAGGGTGCACGTGGTATGACATTATCGATTGCCCTTGCAGGTAAAGGTCAGCACCAGGACGCAGGTGCGAAAATGATTCACTTAGCACCAAATACTTCTTCTACGATCGTTTCAAAATCCATTTCTAAACAAGGTGGTAAAGTAACATATCGCGGAATCGTTCACTTTGGACGTAAAGCAGAAGGCGCAAGATCAAATATTGAATGTGATACACTCATAATGGATAATCAGTCTACATCAGATACAATCCCATACAATGAGATTTTAAACGACAATATTTCCCTTGAGCATGAAGCAAAAGTGTCTAAAGTATCAGAGGAACAATTATTCTATTTAATGAGCCGCGGAATTTCTGAAGAAGAAGCAACCGAAATGATTGTAATGGGCTTTATCGAGCCGTTTACAAAAGAGCTTCCAATGGAATATGCAGTTGAGATGAACCGCCTGATCAAATTCGAAATGGAAGGTTCTATCGGTTAATAAATGGGGGACTGACAGCTTGTCAGTCTTTTTTTTATATAAAAATTTAACCTTTAACCTAGTGTTAGTGTCTGGGCTCCAGGCGCCATCGGCGAAGCACAAGAGGTGCAATTGACGTTAATGTTACAGGGTGTTTCGTTTTAACTGCCTCCAGGGTTTAGTCAAACAGAAATTGAAGTAATGAACACCTTCAATTCCTGTTCGCTTTTATGCTTGCTGCCGAATGATTAGCGCCTTGTGCTTTTTTCGAATAAACAGTTCAATTTTCTATCTCCCTTCGTCATGGTATAGTATGTGTAGACAAACATTTCAAAAGGATGATTTGAATGTCAACAATTCAAATTGGTTTAACTGGATGGGGCGATCATGATTCCCTCTATCCTTTAAAAACAAATACAACAAATAAATTACAGGAATATGCCGCACATTTTCCTACTGTCGAAATCGATGCCAGCTTTTATGCGGTCCAGCCAGAACGAAATATCATGAAATGGATAAATGATACTCCTGATACATTTCAATTTATTCCTAAAGCGTATCAGGGGATGACAGGACATCTTCGCGGAGATATTCCTTTTGAATATAAAGAAACGATGTTTAAAGCATACATACAATCACTAGTACCATTAAAAAAAGCGAATAAGCTGGCTATGGTGCTGTTTCAATTTCCTCCATGGTATGATTGCCGGAAAGAAAATGTCTCGTATTTAAAATGGTGCAGGGAACAAATGGCTGATTTTGATGTAGCCCTTGAATTTCGTAATCGGACTTGGTTTTCCCCTGAGTATCATGATAAAACCCTGCAGTTTATGGAGGCTGAAAAGTGGATTCACAGCATTGTTGATGAACCGCAAGCCGGGGAGAGGTCAATACCTGCTGTGCTTCATCCGACTGATCCCGCTAAGACACTTATTCGTTTTCATGGAAGAAATGTTCATGGATGGAATAAGCCGGCTTCTGGAGATAATTGGCGAGATGTCCGTTATTTATATCGGTACAATCGGGAAGAGTTGCTGGAATGGAAACAAAATTTACATTCACTGCAAAAAGCGACAGATGTTATCTATCTGCTCTTTAATAATAACTCTGGCGGTGATGCCGCTGATAATGCAAAGATGATGATGAATCTATTAGACATCTCCTATTCGGGTCTTGCCGAAATGCAGCTAAGTTTGTTCAGTGATGAAGAGGAGAGGTAAAAAGCATGGAATGGGTGATTCTTTTAATTATCGGTTTTATTGCCGGAACAATCGGCAGCCTTGTCGGATTAGGCGGCGGGATTATAGTTGTCCCTATGCTGCTTACACTAGGCTCTTATTTCTCGAATTTTCAAGATGTCTCACCACAGGTAGCTGTTGGGACATCTTTATTGGTGGTTATCTTTACAGGGCTCTCCTCCACCCTAACCTATATGAAATATAAGAAAGTAGATTATAAAAGCGGACTTATTTTCTTTATCGGGAGCGGACCAGGCGGAATTGTCGGGGCATATGTGAACAAGCTTTTTGATACGTCGTCGTTTTCCTTATGGTTTGGGTTATTTATGATTTTTATATCGATTGTGTTAATGGTAAAGGATAAGCTTCCTCAACGAAGAGGAAAACAGCAAGCGAAAAATGCTGTTGTTTGTTCTTTTATTGGAGATGATGGGATGGAACACTCGTATTCCTACCATCCTGTTCCTGGCATTATCATCTCGTTTGTAGTCGGATTGATATCTGGTCTCTTTGGCATTGGCGGAGGGGCTTTAATGGTTCCAGCCATGATCTTATTGTTTATGTTTCCAGCCCATATTGCGGTGGCAACTTCAATGTTTATTATTTTTTTGTCAGCGTCAACAAGCTCGGTTACACATATTGCATTAGGAAACATCAACTGGATGTTTGCAGCTGTGCTTATTCCAGGTGCATGGTTTGGCGGAAGATTTGGTGCCTTGATTAATACGAAGCTGAAAAATAAGACAATCGTTCATTTACTGAGAATCGTTTTAATCATTGCAGGTTTAAAATTAATTTATGAGGGATTCAAAGGATAAATTGGATATGAACGTTAAAAAGTATGATTGTATACAGGAAGAACCTTATGTATAAGGAGAGAAGGACATGCTAGAGAAAATTCACCTTTACCATACAAATGATTTGCATAGTCATTTTGAAAATTGGCCAGCGATCGTTCAATTTTTAAATGATAAAAAGAAATTGCACGAACAGAATCAAGAACAAATGATCCTTCTTGACATTGGAGATCATGCGGACCGTTTTCATCCAATAACAGAAGCAACAAAAGGAAAAGCCAATGTGACGCTGCTGAATATGCTTCAATATGATGCGGTAACCATTGGAAATAATGAGGGAATTACGTTTTCTCATGAAGACCTAAATACATTATATGAGAGGGCAAACTTTCCAGTTATCCTATCGAATTTATATACAGAGCTGGGAGAACGCCCGCCATGGGTTGTTCCTTATAAAATCATGACTTTACCAAGCGGAATAAAGCTGGCGTTATTAGGCGTGACCGTGTTTTATGAAAAATTCTATGAACTGCTCGGCTGGAAAATAAAGGATCCTTTTCAAAGTCTATTAGAAACCATTGGCCAAGTAAAGGAACAAGCTGATATCATTGTACTTCTCTCACATCTTGGGATAAGCGATGATGAGGTGATTGCAAGAGAATTTCCTGAAATTGATCTTATCCTTGGCGGCCATACCCATCATGTGTTGCCAAACGGCAAAAAGATAGAGAATACACTAGTCGCCGGTGCAGGAAAATATGGGCAATATGTTGGTCATATTTCGTTAACAATCGATCATGAACAAAAAGAATTGGTTGAACGCAAGGCTGCTCTTTATTCAATGTCAGAGCAGAAGGAGATTTGTGAAGAATCTAGTATATGGCTGCAGAAAGCATTAGTAAAAAGCGAAACAGAGCTTTCTGAAACCGTAGGAATATTAGAAAATGATCTAACCTTGGACTGGTTTCATGATTCTACCTTTCCGTTATTTTTAGTTAGAGCACTCCGCGAATGGTGTGATGGAGAGGTTGCAATGGTAAACTCGGGAATGCTTTTGGAGCCGTTAAATAAAGGGCCAGTGACGAGAAAGGATCTTCATCGAATTTGTCCTCATCCTATTAATCCATGTAAGGTTTATTTGAAGGGGGATGTGCTAAAGGAAATCATTGTTCAAGCACGTGAGGAAAAAATGGAGCATCTAAAGTTAAAGGGATTAGGCTTCCGGGGAAAAGTAATGGGGCGCATGGTTTTTGATGGTATTGAGGTGAAAATGGAGAAGTTGGCGGACGGGAAACAGCATGTTGCAGAAGTGCTTGTGAATGGCGAACCAATTCATTATGATCGGATTTATGCCGTTGCAACAGTTGATATGTTTACGCTTGGACCACTTTATCCGGAAATTAGCCATGCAGAGAAAAAAATCTTTTATATGCCCGAACTTTTAAGAGATCTATTAGCCTGGAGAGTAGCGGAAAAATCACTAACAAAGTAGGCAAAACATCTACACGCATCCTTTCATTACTCATAAAGATATAGTAAGAAAGGAGTGTAGAACTAGCGATGATCACCATGACTCCAATTGTCATTGAAGGAAAACAATTTACAGCAATCACAGTTGCTTTACCAAAAACGAATTTTATGGCGGTCACTAACGATAAAGGCTATATTATGTGTGGTGCCTTAGATGTTGCTTTATTAAATGAAAAGTTAAAAGATAGAGGAATCATTGCAGGCAGAGCAGTTGGTGTTAGAACAATTGAACAATTACTTGAGGCGCCATTGGAATCTGTCACATATGAAGCTGAAAAGCTAGGCATTGTTGTTGGGACAAAAGGAAAAGACGCCTTAGTTATGATGGCATAAATAGATTTTTCCATTTTATTCGTTTAAGGTTTTTAATATTTTTCATAAATAAAGAAATTATTTTTGATCGTAAAAATAATGCGTACATCCCTCCTTACATGCATACACATAACATGTAAAGGAGGGATTTGTTTTGGCTAAGTTCCGCGCCCGTCGTCCGCGCAGAGGGCCCCTGCCTCTTCGATATGTGTTACTATTAACTTTAGTTATTTTTATATTATTAACAGCCGTAAGTTTCTGGATTGTTAATGCCCAAATTGAAGCAACCTTGATGAGGATCGCTAAATTAGAAGCTAAAAAAGTAGCAACAACGATCATTCATGATGCAGTTGATGAAGAAATTCTTACAAAAGAAGAACAAGAGAATATAGTTGCTGTGGGCAAGGATAATGAGGGGAACATCAATTCATTTACCTTTAATCAACGAGCAATAACTGCAGCTAAAAAAAGGGTAACAGATAATGTGACAATCAAGCTGGAAGAGATTGAAAGAAATAATTTTCACGATATCTCCTCTGACCCAAAAAGAGATGATGGAATAATTTATGAGATTCCATTAGGGAAGATTACAGGTAATTCCATATTGAGTACGCTAGGTCCAGGTATTCCAGTAGAATATTATTTAATAGGTGATGTCTTTACGGATATTAAAAGTACGACAGAGGAATATGGCATAAATAATGCAAAACATGAAGTAGAGATTTTTGTGGAAGTTAGTGTTCAAGTTGTAATCCCTTTTGCTACAGAAGTGATCAAAGTAGAAAATTCAATACCGATTATTATCCAAACCGAACAAGGGGAAGTTCCGCAATACTATAATGGTAGCGGTGAGTTGGATCATTCAATAGAATTACCGAAAAAATGATCATTTTACACTATAAATGTTGAAAATAAGCATAAAGACCAAACCTCCTTAACTCAAGATGAGACTGTGAAGGGAGAAAATATGAGGGGGAAATTTAAAAATGTCACCGATAATTATATTGGAAAGAGTTATTTTTCTGAGAAATGAATGATAAAAGGAGCAATGATTGTTATTTTGATGCTCCATTGTTTCATTCAATTCAAACATTTTAATGTTTATTCTTTAGAAATAACAATAGGTTTTACCACAAAATGGAAAAGATAGGCTGACAACAGTGTCGGCCTATCTTCTTTTTCTTTCTGCGCGTTCCCATGCCCTTAAATGCGGATAAGGGTCAAAAGACCATTCTGTTCGACCGTTATCCTTATAAACACCATAATGCAAATGTGGCGGGAATTTCCCTGCTGTTCCAGGGGGGCCATAGCCTGAGCTTCCTACAGAACCGATTAATTGTCCTGGTTCAACAATCTGCCCAGTATGCAGTCCGTCAGCAAATCCATTTAAATGGGCGAAATAGTGGTACGTATTATCAATATCCCGTATGCCGACCCGCCAGCCTCCATAACGATTCCAGCCCTTCATTTCAACAACACCATAGCATGTTGCTCTAACAGGTACTCCATAATTTGCAAAAATATCTGTACCTTCATGAATTCTCCTTCCTCCCCAGCCGCGAGCATCACCCCATGTGTTTTTGTAGCTATAATTGTGATTTAAGGGAACAGGGAAGGCGTGTTTATCCAAATCCAGACGGCCATATTTTTTATATAGCTGCATATGCCCCATAATAAGTCCAACTGCTTTATCACGTTGATAATAATCCCATAACCCGATTTTTAAATTGTCGAGATCAGTTCCATAGGATTTTAAATAATGAGCAAAAGAATAAAGAACATCTTCATCGTTTGTCGGGTCAGCGCGGTTGTCTCCATTTCCGTCTTCCCCAATACCGTCAAATAACCCGATGCTTTTAGGATTTGTATCCTGTTTATTCGGATTAAGCGGCCCTGCCCATACTTCTGGCCTGATATAGATTTCTATTAGCCCTTCAGCTTTTGGGATGTCCTTGCGCGAATGGCGGACATTTCGTTCATATTGATCAATAGCAGCTAAGATATACCATGGTATTGTGGTAATTGTTTCAACCTTTTTATATAAGCTCATCAGCCTTTGGTGTTCTTGATTTTGGTCTGTTCCAGTTTCAGCACCATAAGCCAGAGGTTGAGCTGAAATACATATCACCGTAAAGATAAAAATGGTACTGAGAAATTTGCGCACAGTAATAAGCTCCTTTCAGCCGGTTTCATAGTCCCACATGAGCTGGCAGTTATACCAGCATCAAACGAATGCTTGAAAAACAGATAATGAGGATACAACTGCCAGTAAATGCCGGATAAGATCTAAAACCTAAATACTTGGAAGTTCTTTTACTAGTTTGGTTTTAGGGAGACAGTTTCATTAATAGCAAATGTTAGAAATTGCATAAGCACCTTTTCTTGTCCCGCTTGATTTCATATGTTAAAGTGGATACGGATATATCATTTTTAAAGGGAAATGAAATTATGTAATTGGAGATGAATCAGATGGCGAAAAAGGAAGAATATATACGTAAGCCAGAATGGTTAAAAATAAAATTAAATACAAATGAAAATTACACCGATTTAAAAAAGCTAATGAGAGAGAAAAATTTACATACAGTATGTGAAGAGGCTAAATGTCCTAACATTCATGAATGCTGGGCCGTACGAAGAACAGCGACATTTATGATTTTAGGCTCGGTTTGTACTCGTGCATGCCGGTTCTGTGCAGTAAAAACAGGCCTTCCTAATGAGCTTGACTTAGCTGAGCCAGAACGTGTTGCTGATTCTGTTGCTTTAATGAATTTAAAGCATGCAGTTATTACAATGGTAGCTCGTGACGATTTAAAGGATGGCGGTGCGAAAGTATTGGCTGAAACAATTCGTGCTATTCGTCGTAAAAGTCCATTTACCACTGTTGAAGTATTACCATCTGATTTAGGCGGTGTTTATGAGAACTTGAAAATGGTTATGGATGCGAAGCCGGATATTTTAAATCACAACATTGAAACTGTACGTGAGCTAACACCAAGAGTGCGGGCACGTGCAAAATATGAAAGATCGTTGCAGTTCTTAAAATGGGCAAAAGAAATGCAGCCTGAAATCCCTACAAAGTCAAGTTTAATGATCGGTTTAGGAGAAACAAAGGAACAAATTATAGAAACAATGGATGACTTACGGGCAAATGATGTTGATATTATGACAATCGGCCAATACCTACAGCCAACGAAGAAGCACTTGAAGGTGCAAAAATATTATCACCCAGATGAATTTAACGAGTTGCGTGACATAGCATTAAGCAAAGGCTTCAGTCATTGTGAAGCTGGCCCTCTTGTTCGTTCATCTTATCATGCTGATGAGCAAGTAAATGCAGCAGCAAAACAAAGACAAGCACAAGCGTAATGGAAAAAAGGAAGAGAATCTCTTCCTTTTTTTCGTCCTGTTTTTTGGTTAAGCGCTTTGACATCTTGCGCTCTTGAATATGCCATTATTTATTATTATCATTGTTATAGCGCGTTTTTTCATATTGATCCTTTGTATCATCATCAAGTTCTTCGTTTGTTTCGCCGTAACCCTCTCCATTTGGATTTTCACCTGTATTAAGTGGCTTTCCCTGCGGAGATTTAAGCATTTGTTTGATTGTTTTGTTTAAAATCTGGTCAATATCACGACTATTTGAATCCAGCGGGCTGTATGCTTCGATTTGCTGAATCATATTGGCGTCATCTGACACATAGACGTGGTAATATCTTGGAACGACAGATAAGGCGGTTTTCTTTACTTGGTCTGCCGCATCATTGCGATTTTCTGAATTTGTTCGATATGCTACCAATACTTCTTCATCTGTAACTAATGTGGCAACATCTTGAATGTTCGGAAGCTGGACAATTAAGCTGCTTATCGTGTTAGCAGTTTGCTCCCGGTTTACACCAGGTGTAGGTGTATAGGCTACATCTTGAGGAATGCCGCTCTTTTGATGACGTACATATCCAAAGTTTGCTGAATTCGTATCTTTTCCATTTGGATGGCCGTCTTCATTGTAAAGATCGGTACGATCCTGTACATTTATTGTATTACCGCTTTCGTGCAAAAATTGAGCATCTTCTTCAGCACCATACTGACAAGCCGTTAAAAGCGATAGACCAATAACACTTATGGCTAATTTTAATTTTATCAATATTAGCACCTCCTCAATTTTAGGATGACCAAAGCGGATTGAATTTTTCTTAGTAATTGATGGTTAGGTATGATTAGATTATGATAAGAATAAGGAATATGGATGGGGTGAATAAGAAAATGATCGTTGTTCAAAACCAATGTTTTGAGTTGGTTAAAGAGGAAAGAAACGGATTTAATGAAGAAGTCTTTAAAGAAAGATACAGTGATATCTTAAATAAATATGACTATATCGTAGGTGATTGGGGCTATAGCCAGTTAAGGCTGCGAGGATTCTTTGATGACCAAAATCAAAAAGCATCTTATGACACGAAGATAAGTACACTAGATGAATATATTTTTGAATATTGCAATTTTGGATGTGCTTATTTTGTATTGAAGAAAATAAAAAAATAAGAACAGGATAAAACGCGGCTAAGCGAAAGGCCGCGTTTATTTTGTAGCTCTTTTATAAAAGGGTGTTACTTCTTTAAACAAGGCAAGGCGCTGTTAAACGTACCTGTTGATTTACATTTCAAGCGCTCGGTTTCCGCTATGATCCGGGAGATCTCTGCAAGTGCTCCTTGTCCTTTTGTTCCCGCAGGAGCCGTTCAAACTAGTACAGTCAGTATTAAAAGTAGTTTAAAACAAAAAAGATTCTCATTTTGACTTCGAAAATCTTAACATCACGTTGTTGTTCAAGTAACAACAAGGTTTACGAAAACAGCTTTCACTAAACAATCTCATATAAAAAGTCACGAAGTTCACTCGCATCCTCTTCATTAAGGTTATAAGCATATTCTAAATAACCGGGTTCTTTTAGGTCATCTTCACCAATAATGGCAAAGCGATTGCTCTGTAAATCAAGAATGATTTGCTTCCCATAGTAACGGTCACTTTGGATAATGGCCAGATCAAATCGCTGGTTTTCCCCCATAAAGCTAACAAATCTTGTCTTTGTTTCAACTGTATCATCATATAAAAAAAACCGTTCAGACATTGCTTGAACTCCTTTCTTATTCCCTTTCTGTTAACCAACTCACATAAAAAAGATAATTTCATCATATCAAATAGTTGGAATTGATTGAAACGGAAAATGTCATCTTGTATAACGAAAATAAAATTTTCCAAGAAATAAGTCGAAATATCCATAATTGTGATAAAATATGATTACTTACGGTGACTACCAGAAGGGTTGAATGCTCATGGCCATTGGATTTTGGGAAAAGCAATACATGAGGGTGAAAAAGTGGAGCAAGCTTTTTCTGCCACACCAAAAATTACGTTATTTCCCACCTAAGTTTGTCCTAAGAGATCCTGTATTAGAAGGGGTTTTAGACACACTGTCTAATGGTCATCAAGTTGCAGTGGTTGTGTTGTCGATTTCAAATCTTAAGGAGTTTTCTCAACAATTCGAACTCACTCAATTACAAGAGTATAGAAACGAATTAAAATTAGGGTTTCAATTTATTTTTAAGGATTCTGCCTATAAAGATGACCTGATTATCGTTCATGATTATTATAGTGAAGGATTAACGATCTTTTTGAGGATCCAAGATGAAAAACAAAGGTTCATACATATTGAAAACATGATAAATATAATGATGCCGAAGCTGGAAAGGTGGATAAATACAAAATACCCGTATTTCCAGCATACTTTTGATATCGGCTATATGTTTGTTGAAAGGCAATATTGTACGACACAGAATGCTTTGTATATCGTGCAGCAGCAAGCAGTTGCAATGGCGGAAAAGCGAATACAATCCCGGTATATTAAAACATTATTAGAGGTGCGTGAAATTATCCAAAAAAGGCAGATTACCTTATTGGCACAGCCCATTATTGATTTGCCGAAAAATCAAATTATTGCCTGGGAATTTCTTACGAGAGGGCCAAAAGGGACAGCATTAGAAACTCCTCTTCAATTGTTTTCGCTTGCAAGACAATCAAATCTTATTTATGATTTAGAGCTTTTAGTTTTAGAAAAAGCGTTTAAGCTAATTAGTAAAGCTGGCTGCTTGGATGACATTTTTTTGAATTTTACACCCATTACACTTGGGAATAAACGTTTTATACCTGCGCTTGAAAAACTATTGAATGAATTTCCAGAAATCAAGCCTGGAAAGCTTATTTTTGAAGTGACAGAACGTGATTCCATTGAAGGATTAGCCTTTTTCCTTGATAATATAAAGCAGCTGCGCCAAAAAGGGTTTCGGATTGCTGTAGATGATACTGGTGCAGGTTATTCAAGTCTGCATACAATCAATGAATTAATGCCTGATATAATTAAAATTGACCGCTCTGTGATTCAAGATATTGATACGAACAAACTAAAGGAATCCATGTTAAAAGGGTTGATTTTGATTGCAAAGGAAGCTGGTTCTCTTGTTGTAGCAGAGGGAATTGAGAAGAAAGAAGAAGCAGATGTTCTGTTGCGAAATCAGGTTGATTTAGCTCAAGGATATTTTTATGCAAAGCCTGGAAAACTTGAGAAGGATCGTGTTGAGTTAGTATAAGGAAGGTGACGTCAGTGTATTTTGTAGACCGTGAATTAATTGAAGCAAAGCTGAAATATCTAGAAAAACAGGTTGAACTTTTCGCCAATCAAAAAAATTGGACTAGTGATATCGAAAAAGCCGCGCTTGAGAGAATCTGCCATATGTGCATTGAAACAATACTGGATGTCGGAAATGCAATGATTGATGGTTTTATCATGAGGGATCCGGGAAGCTATGAGGACATCATTGACATCCTTTTAGATGAAAAGGTCATAAACAGCAGCGAAGCTACAGGACTAAAAGAAGTAATCCTGCTTAGAAAAGTAATTGTTCAGGATTACTTAGCTGTTGAATACGATAAGCTGGTTCATGTTCTTTCTCTTCAAGAACCTCACATTAGAGCGTTTCCAACAAATGTTCGAACTTATATTCAGAATGAACTTGGGCCAGTTTCAGCATTTAAACCATTATAAATAAGAAAAGCTCCAGATCCTAGATCCTAGAGGTATAGGCGCTGGAGCTAGAAATCAAAAATTTATTATCTTTAATAAAAGCTTAGAGTGACTTGATGGGGCAGGCGGGCAAAAACGCAACTAATCGGCCTGACTGCACTTGCACATCCTGTGCTCTGGAGCTGGATGCAGCAGCGCTTATCCACAGTTAAAGCAATTTATCATTTCCTAAACAACAAGGAAAGGGTGACTTATTTTAGGTCATCCTCTTTCATTTGAAAACCAAACGGAAGAAGTGATTGTAAGTGAAACAGTATAAAGGTTATTTAATCGATTTGGATGGCACCATGTATCGCGGAACAGAACAAATTGAAGCAGCAGGGGAGTTTGTCGCCTTTTTGGCTAAAAAAGGGCTTCCTTATCTCTTTGTTACGAACAACTCCTCACTAACGCCAGAACAAGTGGCAAAAAAACTCCAGGAATTTAATATCCAGGCAACAACGGAAAGTGTGTTTACGACCAGTCAGGCTACAGCAAATTATATTTGGGAGAAAAAGCCCGGTGCAACGGTTTATGCAATTGGAGAAATTGGCCTTAAACAAGCATTGGAACAAAGGGGCCTGAGGTTTGTTGAACACGATCCTGATTTTGTTGTTACTGGAATTGACCGTGAAATCACCTATGAAAAGCTTGCAAAGGCATGTATCGCTGTTAGAAACGGAGCAGTATTTATTTCAACGAACGCAGATATTGCACTCCCGACAGAAAGAGGTCTTTTACCTGGCAACGGTGCCATGACATCTGTCATTACTGTTTCAACAAATACTCAGCCAATTTTTATAGGAAAACCGGAGGGCATTATTGTGGAACAAGCCTTACAGGTTCTAGGAACTGAAAAACACGAAACCCTAATGGTTGGTGATAATTATGATACTGACATAAAAGCGGGGATTAATTGTGGATTAGATACGCTGCTTGTTCATACTGGTGTCACCTCAAAAGAGCAATTAAATACTTATCCAATTCAGCCTACGTATTCAGTGGAATCTTTAGAGGAATATGTTCGTATTGTATGGAAGTAAATCAAAGGACTGTCTTTTAAGAGCTACTCACCCTCTATAAGACAGTCCTTATTTATTCTAACTTAATGGCCAGTAATCCCCGATTTTATCATACAAGAGAAGCAAAGAAGATTAGTAGGTGATAACTGCCGTAAAGATCTCATATTTACACAAACATCAGTTGGCACCTGTACTTCCTGAACTTTGAGAACCCTACTGATGATCGTTCGCTTTATCCATCTTAACGGGCAGAATACCTTAATGGAAAGTTGTAATGGGCTTCCATAAAGATCAGATAAGTATCTCTTTGATTTTAATAGAGTTCCCTATTATTCAACATCTCTCGCTCGATGTGCCAGTCTGCTTGATGCTGCTGCTGCAATTGCTCCTACAATATCATCCAAAAACGTATGGCATTTTCCAGTTGATTTATCATTTAAATATTGCAGGATTCCTGGTTTAAGTTTATCGATATATCCGTAATTTGTGAAGCCGATTGATCCGTATATATTTACAATTGAAAAAGCTAAAATTTCATCTACACCATATAAGCTTTCATCTGTGCCAATAATGGTTTGTAACGGTTCTTCTAATTGCCCCTTTTCGGCTAACACGTCAAATTGAATCCCGGTAAGAACCGCATTTTGCACCTCTCGTTTTGTCAGCACGCGGTCAACATTTTCTAAACACTCTTTCATTGTTAAATCAGGGTGATACTTTTCTTGTAAAAAGTATACGAGATCAGCAATATCTTCGAGTTTTACTCCTCTTTTTACCATCCATTCTCGTGCAGTTTTTTCAACGATATCCATCTTTTCTTCACTTTTCATTAAAAATCACCCATTCTATTTGTTTTGCGCATTTATTTAGTTTATGAGTCATATCTTTAAGATATTCAGTCTTTAAAAAAATGATTAGTTTTTAAGAAGATATAAAATTTTCACCTAATTTTTCTGCCATCTGCTCCTCTAGGGAGTTGCCAATTTGATACGGAAGGAAAAGAACGCCTTCTATTGCAATTCGTCTTGTGCCCCTAAGCGCTGTGCTTTTCTAATCCTTAACAGTTTAAACCTATTTTTAAAGAATTAACCTCTATCCTATATTCTTCTACAAAAACATCTATTCTCCCTGCAGCAAATAATCATAATCATATGAATCGCCGCTTACGATAGAATAAAGGCAATTTGTTTTAGGAGGAATGTTAATGAAAAAAGTGATTTATGAAGAGTACGGCATAAAGGTTCAGGATCTCAGAAAAATCGGTAATTACAATTCCTTTCGTTTGCATCAAACTGATTTTGTAATTGTCCCAATCACAAATTTAGATGAAGAAGAAATCTACGAGTTATATCAATTAAGTGAATACATGACGGAAAAAAGAGAGCCCAATATCGCCCGCATTGTATTAACGAAAAAAAACCAATTGTTTTTTGAAAAAGATAAGGTGAAATATGCGCTTGTTAAATGTTCTCCATATACCCAAGGGAGATTTCAGCAGATTGGAAGAGATTTAGCAAGGTTTCATCAAAAGGGGAGAACATATCCATATCAATTATCAAAAACTCAACGGATTGGACAGTGGAAGCATTTATGGGAGAAGCGGCTTGATCAATTAGAATCCTTTTGGAGCGGGAAAATTCATGTTCAACCGTTTACTCAGTTTGAAAAAATGTTTATTGAATCTTTTCCTTATTATTTGGGATTAGCGGAAAATGGAATTCAATATTTAGTGGATACAGAGCTAGATGAGGAAGCGCAGCCGATCGATTCAGGAACGATTTGTCACCATCGTTTTCACCCAACGACTTGGGATCCGGTTCAATGTGTAAAATTACCAACTGAATGGGTATTTGATCATGCAAGCAGAGATATTGCTGAATATTTACGCTATCTATTCTTTGAAAGGCAGGAGGAACTGCGGGTGAATGGGTTTCGCTTTTTAGATGACTATGATCGTACCGCCCCGCTCTCCGCATTTTCCTGGAGATTGATTTACAGCCGATTATTATTTCCGATCCATTATTTCGAGTGTATAGAAAACTATTATTTATCACCAGAGAACGATAAACCAATCTTTGAAGCAAGGCTTAAGGAGATTTTAACAACTTCAAATCAGTATGAGTCATTTTTAAAAAATTATTCGAACATGCTATCCATGAGAACAAAAAGGATTGTCCTCCCCACTCTGGAGTGGCTATCCTCGTAAGCTCTCGATTTGAGTGTGTGGCTGATTCAAACAGATGAATCAGTCACGGTGTTCATTCTTGTGGTAAAATAAGGGGAAACCATTTATTAACATGAGGTGATCACATTGACAAGGCCGTTTATTTTTGTGACAAGGAAATGTTCTGAAGAGCAGCTTCAACCACTTTATGAAATTGCAGAGGTTGAAATGTGGCCCGAAGAGGAGACACCTTGCCCAAGGGAATTATTACTTGAAAAAGCAAAAAAAGCTGATGCGTTATTAACTATGCTTTCAGATGCTATTGATAAACAATTATTAGATGAAGCCAAACAATTAAAAGTCGTTGCAAATTTAGCAGTTGGCTATGATAACATTGATGTCCGTTATGCAAATGAACAAGGAGTTGCTGTTTGCAATACACCGGATGTGTTAACAGATACGACAGCCGACCTGACATTTGGGTTGATTCTTGCTGCAGCACGACGGTTAATGGAGGCTAGTGATTATGTAAAAAATAATCAGTGGAAGAGCTGGGGGCCATTGCTGCTTGCTGGACATGATGTTCATCATAAGACGATTGGAATCGTTGGTATGGGGAAAATTGGACAAGCTGTTGCAAAACGGGCGACAGGTTTTGAAATGGACATTCTTTATCATAACCGTTCGAGAAATGAGGAAGCAGAATCAAGACTTGGTGCAAGCTATTCTTCACTGGATGAATTGCTGGCAAAAGCTGATTTTATTGTCTGTTTAACCCCTTTAACAGAAGAAACACGTGAGCTTTTTAATAAAGAAGCATTTAAAAAAATGAAGAACACGGCGATCTTTATCAACGTGAGCCGAGGTGCGGTCGTAAATGAGGATGACCTTTATGAGGCGTTAACAAATAATGAAATAGCAGGAGCAGGACTAGATGTCTTTTTAAACGAGCCGATTGATTCCGATCATCCTTTAGTTGGCTTAGAAAATGTCGTAGCGTTGCCGCATATTGGCAGTGCAAGTTATGAAACTAGATATACGATGATGAATCTATGTGCGGAAAATATCCTGTCTGTTTTAAAAGGGGAGGAGCCAAAAACAAAGGTAATTGCAAAATAAGTTTTTTTCTTAAAATATGTTTTGGCACATTGTAGATTTATCTTGAGGAGGCTCGCCGTACGACACGTGGAAAGAACCCTTCCTGGAAACGATCAGGAAAACTTGTAGAAACTGCCTATTAAAAAGGCAAGAGCTTTTAAAAAGATGAGTAAATAATGATAAGATATTAGTGTTTTACTATAGTGATAAATTTTTTACATAGCAAAGGCTTAGCTTTTAATGAAAAATGAGATAAAAAATATATACTTATATATCAACATAGGAAGCGTTTTCAAAATAAAAACTGAAAATTCGCCCTTGTAAAACAGTTCTCAGCATTTTATAATGACAAGTATATTAATAGTGTCTTTTATGAGGATACAACTGTACTCTCTAGATGAACATAAAGGAGTGGAAACCTGTGGAGGCAATACATGTAGGACTTTTAGGTCTTGGGACGGTTGGCAGTGGTGTTGTTAAAATTATCGAGGATCACCAAGATAAGCTTATCCATCAAGTTGGGTGTCCTGTAAAAGTGAAAAAGGTCGTAGTAAAAAATTTAAATAAAGCACGACAAGTTGAGATTAATCAAGAGATTCTAACGACAAATGTGGATGATGTTATTAAAAATCCTGATATAGATGTTGTTATTGAAGTGATGGGCGGAGTTGAAGAAACGAGGCAGCATTTAATTGAAGCATTGCAAGCAAAAAAACATGTAGTTACAGCGAATAAAGACTTAATGGCTGTATACGGAACGGAATTGCTGTCGATTGCCACTGAAAATGGCTGTGATCTTTTCTATGAGGCAAGTGTAGCAGGCGGGATCCCGATTTTACGCAGCTTAGTTGATGGCCTAGCGTCTGACAGGATTACGAAGATGATGGGGATTGTTAACGGTACAACAAACTTTATTTTAACAAAAATGACTAAGCAAGGAAGTGCATACGAGGACGTTTTAAAGGAAGCACAGGACCTTGGATTTGCAGAAGCTGATCCAACATCGGATGTAGAAGGATTGGATGCTGCCAGAAAAATGGCGATCCTAGCCCGCTTAGGTTTTTCCATGCATGTCGATTTAGAAGACGTTAAGGTAAAAGGTATCTCTTCTGTAACGGACGAAGATATCGGCTACAGCAAACGTTTAGGCTATACAATGAAGCTGATCGGAATAGCGCAAAAGGAAAGCGGAAAAATTGAAGTTGCGGTTGAGCCAACATTATTGCCGGAAGCACATCCATTAGCTGCGGTTAATGATGAATATAACGCTGTATATGTATATGGAGAAGCAGTTGGGGAAACGATGTTCTATGGTCCTGGAGCAGGAAGCCTTCCTACAGCAACATCGGTTGTATCCGATCTAGTCGGAGTCATGAAGAATATGAGACTTGATGTTAACGGAAGAAGTGCAGTGGCACCTCAATTTGAAAAGCAGCTAAAAAGCGCTGATCAAATTTATGCACAGCATTTCCTAAGAATTAGTGCAAAAGATCAAGTTGGTGCTTTCTCTCATATTACTTCTCTTTTCTCTGAAAGAGGTGTAAGCTTCGAGAAAATCCTCCAGCTTCCTATAAAAAATAGCAATCTAGCTGAAATCGTGATAGTGACACATGAAGCAGCACAAAGTGATTTTGAAGAAATTTTACAACGTTTAAATGATCTGGAAGTAGTAGAGGAAGTAAAAAGTACGTATCGAGTAGAAGGGAACGGTTCAATATGATGTGGAAGGGTCTTATTCAAGAATTTGCAGAGTTTTTACCTGTAACAGATAAAACACCAAAATTAACATTACAAGAGGGAAATACCCCGCTTATTCATTTGCCAAAGCTTTCTGAAAAGCTCGGTGTTGAATTATATGTAAAAACAGAGGGGACAAATCCGACTGGTTCATTTAAAGACCGCGGAATGGTTATGGCTGTTGCAAAAGCAAAGGAAGAGGGCAGTGATACCGTCATTTGTGCGTCAACAGGAAATACATCTGCAGCAGCAGCTGCTTATGCTGCGAGAGCAAATATGAAATGTATCGTGTTAATTCCAGATGGCAAGATTGCATTTGGAAAACTTGCACAAGCAGTTATGTACGGTGCAGAGATATATGCAATTCAAGGGAACTTCGATCATGCGTTAACAATGGTTCGCAACTTGAGTGAGAAATTACCGATTACATTAGTAAACTCAGTTAATCCAAACCGAATTGAAGGGCAAAAAACAGCAGCGTTTGAAGTCTGTGAACAGCTTGGCAGTGCTCCAGATTACCTGGCTATCCCAGTTGGAAATGCTGGTAACATTACAGCATACTGGAAAGGATTTAAAGAGTACAATGAAAAGAAGAAAACCGGCCTGCCAAAGATTCATGGCTTCCAGGCTGAAGGTGCAGCAGCGATTGTTCGCGGGGAACCAATTGAAAACCCAGAAACAGTAGCGACAGCGATTCGTATCGGAAACCCGGCTAGCTGGGAAACAGCCGTTAAAGCAAAAGAAGAGTCAAATGGAAAAATTGATTCGGTAACAGATGAAGAAATTTTAGCAGCTTATCAATTAATTGCACGTGAGGAAGGGGTGTTTGCGGAGCCTGGTTCTTGTGCTTCAATCGCCGGCCTCATCAAGCATCGTAAATTAGGATTAATTCAAGAAGGCAGCAAGGTTGTAGCTGTATTAACTGGAAATGGCTTAAAAGATCCAAATACAGCAATCGATGTTTCTGAAATCAAACCGGTTGTTCTTCCTAATGATGAAGAAGTCTTCATGCAATACTTAAACGGGGTAACAGTTCAATGAAAGAAGGCGACATGTTAAAAATTACAGTACCTGGAAGCACAGCTAATTTAGGTCCTGGATTTGACTCAATTGGGCTAGCGCTCGGTAAATATTTAACACTTGAGGTAAAGAAAGCCGATCAATTCCTATTCATCCCAATGACAGAGCATGTTAAAGATATTCCTGCCAATGAAGACAATTTAATTGCAAAGGTAGCCCTTGAGGTTGCCTCATTGCATCATCAGCAATTGCCTCCTTGCGAGGTAAAGGTTTGGAGCGATATTCCAATGGCAAGGGGAATAGGCAGCAGTGCAGCAGCTATTATTGCCGGAATTGAGCTTGCCAATCAACTTTGCAATCTGCAATTAACGAATGATGAGAAGGCACGAATCGCAAGCCTTGAAGAAGGACATCCGGATAATGTCGGGGCATCCCTATACGGCGGACTTGTTATTGGTCTTCATCAAGATGAACAAACGGAATTAGTTTGTGTAAAGGATATAGATGTTGATACGGTTGTTATTATCCCTAAATACGAGGTCTTTACAAGTGATGCCAGAAACGTCTTGCCAGAATCGCTTGATTACAAGACAGCCGTGGAAGCCAGTGCGATAAGCAATATGCTTGTAGCCGGACTGCTTTCGAACAATTGGAGGCTTGCTGGGGTAATGATGAATAAGGATCTTTTCCATCAACCGTACAGAAGCAGCCTAATCCCGGAAATTGAGGCTGTCCGTGAAAAAATTCTCGACCTTGGTGCATATGGCTCAGCCTTAAGCGGGGCTGGTCCTACTGTTATTTGTTTTACCGAAAAAGGAAAAGGTGATTATTTAGCCGAGAAGCTTGCAAGTGAGTTTTCAAACTGTGATGTTGAGCGGCTGGATATTGACTTTGAAGGATGTAAGGTTGAACAAATTTCTGAAGTAAAAAGCTAAAAAAATAGGGGCTGTCTCATTGATGAGACAGCCCCATTGTATTAGAATACCTGTTCCACTTCTACAACACCTGGTACTTCTTCTAATAATGCACGCTCTATACCTGCTTTTAAAGTGATTGTTGAGCTAGGGCAGCTGCCGCAAGCACCTAAAAGACGAAGCTTTACAATGCCATCTTCAACATCTACTAATTCACAATCTCCTCCATCACGAAGTAAGAATGGACGAAGTTTATCTAATACTTCTTGTACTTGATCAAACATTGTTGTTTCAGTCATTTTAATCGACTCCTTTCCTTGATACATATTATATTTGAATTAAAGCGAAAAATCTAATCGAAAGATTTTGGCAACCAAGCCTAATATTTATTTTACCATATTTTTGTGCTGAAAAAAATGGTCCATCACTGTACAGAGGATGGAAACATTTAAACATTTCGAATACAATGAAAGAAAAGAATGGTGGAGGGTAACTATGAAACCAGTAGAGATTTGTGTCTATGGAGCGGAAATTCTGTGTCCAAGCTGTGTGAATTTGCCATCAGCAAAAGAAACATACGAATGGTTAGATGCGGCTTTAAAACGAAAATACAAAGACCAGCATTTTACAATCACTTATATTGATATCAACCAGCCGCCAAACGATCATGAAAAGCAGGAAATGGCTGAAAAGGTCATAAATGATGAGTACTTTTACCCGCTTGTCGTCATTGAAGGCACGGTTGTGGGAGAAGGGAATCCAAGATTAAAAAGAATTTATGAAGAAATGGAATTACATGGGTATGTGAGTGAGACGGTATAAGAAAAGTGCCTGAACTTAGACACCAACCCTATGTACAAAATTTATACTTTCTTATCCAATAAAAAAGAGGATGCGAGACCATTTGGTTAGACATCCTCTTTTTTATCGTTTAAGTTGTGGATAAGCGTACAGATCCTTCTCTGAAGAGCAAGATGTGCAAGTTCAGTCAGTTGGACAATCGCCGTACTGATTATCATGCATAGATCCTGGGCTGACCAAGGTGCCCTGTGCTTTAATTCTTATCCATTATGATACTTGTACATCCAAAGTACCCCTGATTTTAATATACGCGGAACCCGGCCCATTAGCGGGCGATCGTTTACAAGGCCGAATCCCTGCTTTTTACCTAATGAACCTAATATACCTTTAAGTTTAAATGGAGGGAATGATTCTGGCAGAGGCTCTCCATTCCATTTTTTTTGTAAGACTTGAACGATTTGTTCAGCCTGTGCTTCAGCAAGCTGGGCACTCGGTGCATGCGGCAGGCTGGCACAATCTCCTACAACAAATGCATCTTCATAATTAGGAATAAAATGTTGAGGTGTTAAAACAACACGGCCTTGATTATCCTTTTCAACCTCAAGGTCCCGAACAATTTTATTAGGCTGAATTCCTGCAGTCCAAACTACGACATCACATTCAAACGGCTGATCATGGTTATAAACAATGTTAGGTTCTACCTTTGTAATATTGGCCCCATTAATAATTTCAACGCCGTGCTCGATGAACCATTTTTCAACATAGCTGCTTAAACGTTCTGGGAAGCTCGCAAGGATATGTTTTCCGCGATCAAACAGCTTTATGTTTAAATCTTTACGGCTTTCTCTCAGCTCACTGGCAAGTTCAACACCGCTTAAACCAGCCCCAACAATGGCAACAGTAGCACCTGCGCTTAAATTATTAAGGTTTTGGTAGGTATCCCGCGATTGGTCAATCGATTGGATGCTGTAAGTGTACTCTTTTGCACCTGGGACATTGTGATATTTGTCTTCACAGCCCAAACCAATAATTAAATCATCATAAGGAACAACTTCATCCTTTAAAACAATTTGCTTGTTATCAAGGTCTACTGAGGTTACTTCAGCAAATTTTGTTTGAAGTCTTGGATGTTCCGGAAATGAAACACGGATATGATGGTCAGAAATTGTACCTGCTGCAAGTGCATAATATTCTGTTTTTAAACAATGATAGGGATTTTTATCTATCAGTGTAATTTGAACATCTTCTGGCAAATGATTTGGTAATAATCTAAGGAGAATACGCATACCACCGTACCCGCCGCCAAGGATCACTAGGTTCTTCATAATCGATACCCCTTTTTCCCCACGTTTTTAATGAAATCCATAAAACAAGAAATTATACGTAAATAATTCAAAATTCCATAAAAAAGTATAACGAAATTAAGGTGAAATAACAACACATTATCAGAAAAAACGTTTTATTAATGATGAACTTTTAAAAATACATAAGATCATATTTATTGTTTACAATCCGTTAAACATTCTTGATGAAAAAATATCCCAGCCAAGTTGTATACCTTGACCTAACTATAATTGTATAATAAAGTTTGACATAAGTGTTTATTTAATTTGGCTCGGCCTAAAGAGGTGTAAAAAAATGAAGCCGATTATTGAATTTTGTATTAGCAATTTAGCAAATGGCGCACAAGCTGCTTTACAGCAACTTGAAAAAGACCCAAACTTAGATATTATTGAATACGGCTGTCTGGGATACTGTGGCAAATGCAGTCATTCTCTATATGCGTTAGTAAATGGTGAAATTGTTACAGGAAACAGCCCTGATGAGCTTGTTGAAAATATCTATACTTTTCTTGAAGAAAATCCGATGTTTTAAATAGAAGGAGCTGTGCCTTACAAAATAGCTCCTTTCCCACCTTACACTTGCCTCGAATATCCTTTAAACACCCTTTGATTCAGTAAAAGAGAAAAAGAAAAGCTCCCTACAAATAGCAGGAAGCTTTTACTTCTATAAAACGGGGGATAAAAGTATTGTGCTCATATTTCCAACATTTTATACTAATAAAAACAAAAGTTCTTGGAGGACAAAATGAATTCATTTACATTCACAAAAATGCACGGTTTAGGAAATAATTATATTTATGTAAATCAATTTGAGGAGCAGCTTGAAGAAGCTAGTTTACCTGAAATTGCTAGACAAGTATCAAATGTGTATACGGGAATTGGCTCTGATGGATTAATTTTAATTTGCCCATCAGATCAGGCACCTGTAAAAATGAGAATCTTTAATAATGATGGCTCAGAAGGGAAAAATTGCGGCAATGGTTTACGTTGTGTTGCGAAATATGCGTATGAGCATAAATTAGTAACAAGTACAGAATTTCAAATTGAAACCTTATCTGGCCTCGTTCATGCAAAAGTGCATACTGAAAATGATTCTGTCAAATTAGTGACGGTTGATATGGGGCAGCCTCGTTTAGAAAAAGCACAGATTCCGATGGCTGGAAACAGTGATGAAAAAACCATTAATGAAAAAATGGATTTTTCCGGAGAATCTTATAATGTGACAGCCGTTTCAATGGGAAATCCGCATTTGATCTTTTATGTTGATAATATTCAACATGCACCTGTAACAACATTAGGTCCTGTTGTTGAGAAAGATGAACGTTTCCCTGAAGGTGTTAATGTGGAATTTGTCGAAGTCGTGTCAAAAAATGAGCTGCATTTTAGAGTATGGGAACGCGGATCAGGTGTAACACAGGCATGTGGTACAGGCGCCTGTGCTGCTGTTGTTGCTTCCGTTTTAAACGACCAGACAACTAAAGGAGAAGAAACCACAGTCCATTTAGCTGGAGGGGACTTAAAAATAAATTGGACTCAAGAAGGAACAGTCCTAATGACCGGTCCTGCAGAAGTTATCTGTAAAGGAACCTATTATTTGAGTGAGTGACAATGAAGCTGTATACTAAAGATATAATCCTTTCATAACTGATTAAGGAGGTTATACGATGACAGATGTAGTGAAAATTACAGAAGCAGCTGCTTTTCAAATAAAAGATATGATGAAAGAGCATGAAGAAGAAAATGCCTATCTTCGTGTTGCTGTAAAGGGTGGAGGATGTAGCGGCCTATCCTACGGAATGGGGTTCGAACACGAAATTTCAGATGAAGACCAAGTCCTGGAGCAACATGGACTAACCATTCTCGTGAATAAACAAGATGCACCCATCTTAAATGGAACGACCATTGATTATAAGCAATCGATGATGGGTGGAGGCTTTACGATCGACAACCCTAACGCAATCGCCTCATGCGGCTGCGGATCGTCATTTAGAACGGCTAAAAACGCTGGTACACCAGAGGATTGTTAAGTTTGATAAACAGATCTCATTAGACTGTAGTTTTATCTACTGTTTGATGTGGTCTGTTTTTTTAATTAGCTGTTAAATGTAGTTGGCGTCTTTTATGAGAATTTCAGTGTGCTCTTGGAAATCAGTGTTTAGGAGTTCTGAATACCAGCTCTTCAGAAAGGAGATCAGGGGGCATATAGTATGGTATACACAAAAAGAGTTTTTCCTAAAGAACACCAACTAAGTAAACTTTATTTTCACAATACATAGTAGGAATTTTCATTTCTTCTATCGAATTATTATCTAAGATAATTTTTAGGAGAGTGGAGATATGAAAATTAAAGTTATTATGAATAGTGGGAAAGAATATGTGGTAGTGGAAGAAAATTATTCAGTAAATGACTTTAAAAAAACCCTTTACAATGACCGTCCAGAGGGAAGGGAATTGTTTAATGGATTTATTTACTTGGATCATGCTAAGAAAATTACGATTAATCCGACTCACATCTCCTCTATCGAAGTTTTACAAGAGTAAACACAAAGATAAAAACAAGGCTGTCTCAAAGGAATTTTTTTGAGGACAGCCTTATTTGTCATATTAATTAAACAAGCTTGTACTGTGTAATGGTTGAACTTTTGCCTTTGGATCGATGAATGCTTTTGCGTTGTTAACAGCGGTGGGGGCTTCGCCAAATCCGCTTGCAATCAGTTTCACTTTTCCTTCATACGTGCAGATGTCTCCTGCAGCATAAATTCCTTCAATATTGGTTTCCATTTTGGAGTTTACTTTGATTGAGTTCTTTTCAATTTCTAAGCCCCAATTTTTAATGGGCCCAAGGGAGGAAACAAAGCCATAGTTGATAATTAAATCATCAATTTCAAGTGCTTCTTTGCGATCTCCTTTTACTTCTTCTAATAAAATCTTTTCAATGTTTTCCTCACCGACTAACTCGGTTGGAACAAATGGTGTAAGAATATTCACTTTTGATTTTTTTAATAATTCAACACTATGTTCATGTGCTCTGAATTTATCACGTCTGTGAATAAGGCTGACGCTTTGGGCGATAGGTTCGAGCATGAGTGCCCAGTCAACAGCAGAGTCGCCTCCTCCGCAAATGGCAACACGTTTGCCGGCAAATTTGTTTAAATCATCTATAAAATAATGCAGATTTCTATTTTCGTACCTTACGGCTTCTGCTAACTCGAGCTTACGGGGTTGAAACGCTCCGTTACCTGCAGTAATAATGATTGTTTTTGTATAATGAATTTCTGAGTTTGTTGTTAGCTTAAAGATGCCATCAGCTTGTTTTTCCACATATTCTACCGACTGCCCCAGTGCGACCGTTTGTGAAAACATACCCATTTGTTCTTTTAAATTATCAACAAGCTCCTGGGCTCTCACTTTTGGGAAGCCTGCAACATCATATATGTATTTTTCAGGATATAACGCAGAAAGCTGACCGCCTAATTGTGGGAGACTTTCGATAATCTTAACACTTGCTTGTCTCATTCCTCCATAAAAGGCTGTAAACAAACCCACTGGCCCTCCGCCAATGATGGTAATATCATAAACTTTAGTATCTTCTTTCACTTGCCATCCTCCTCTTTAAAGGTGTACGGAACCTATATCAAAATCTTACCATAGGTCAATAGAGTATTTCATTTACTTTTGCTTCATTGTCCCAACTATCATATGACATTATTCGTAAGATTTCTTTGTATTTATTGTTATATTTAAGAGCTTTAAAAGTAGTGGTAAAAAAACATATAAAATTATAGATTATTTTCGGAAAAATATGTACTCCTTTGTAAGAAAAAATAACTTGAAAAAATAATTTTAAATAGTAATATGGAATATAGGCATAATTATATCTATTTCTATTTTTTTACGCTTTTTCCTTCTTTGTGTGAAGGTAAGTGAATGATTTCACAAACTTTTAACTCTTATCCTAAAATAAAATGAAGTCATTCAGAGGATGATAGTAAGAGACATTATTCGTTTTATTTCAACAATTATTAAAAAAAGGTGGTTGTATTCGGTGAGAAAGCCAAAAGTTGTCGTTTTAGGTGCAGGTTATGGTGGTTTAATTACAGTTACTCGTTTACAAAAGCAAATTGGAGTAAATGAAGCAGACATTACATTAGTGAATAAAAATGATTATCACTATGAAACAACATGGTTGCATGAAGCATCGGCTGGTACTTTACATCATGACCGTGCTCGTTATCAAATTAAGGATATTATTGATAACAGCCGCGTGAAATTTGTTAAAGATACAGTTGTGTCAATTGATAAAGAAGCAAAAAAGATTGTACTTGAAAATGGTGAAGTTGAGTATGATTATTTAGTTATTTCTTTAGGTGCACACCCTGAAACATTTGGTATTAAGGGCTTAAAAGAATATGCATTTGGTATTACAAGCATCGACTCTGCCCGCCAGTTACGTGAGCATATTGAATATCAATTTGCCACTTATAACATGGAAGCTGAGAAAAAAGATGAGCGCTTAACTATTGTTGTAGGTGGAGCGGGCTTTACTGGAATTGAATTCTTAGGCGAGTTAGGGAACAAAGTTCCTGAGCTTTGCAAAGAGTATGATATTGACTTTAAAAAAGTACGCATTATCTGTGTTGAAGCAGCACCAACTGCATTACCAGGTTTCGATCCTGAATTAGTTGAGTACGCTGTAAACCATTTACAGAAAAAAGGCGTTGAATTTAAAATCGGTACAGCGATTAAAGAATGTATCGAAGAAGGCATTGTTGTTGCAAAAGATGACAAAATGGAAACAATTAAAGCTGGAACTGTAGTATGGGCTGCAGGTGTACGCGGTAATAGCGTTGTGGAAGAAGCAGGCTTTGAAAACATGCGCGGCCGTGTAAAAGTTGATGAATTCTTACGTGCTCCAGGCCATGAAGAAGTGTTTATTATCGGAGATTGTTCATTAATTATTAATGAAGAAATCAATCGTCCTTACCCGCCAACAGCGCAAATTGCTATGCAGCAAGGTGAAACATGTGCTAAAAACCTAGCAGTTGCTATTCGCGAGCGTGGGGAAATGGAGAAATTTGCACCAGATATTAAAGGATCTGTAGCGTCTTTAGGTGAAGACGATGCAGTTGGTGTTGTATTCGGTAAAAAATTAGTGGGAACAAAAGCATCTTTCATGAAAAAAATGATCGATAACCGTGCATTATATATGGTTGGCGGACCTTCATTAGTATTGAAAAAAGGTAAGTTTAACATTTTATAATTTCGTCACGTTTTATTTAGAAAAGGACAAAGGCATCTTGCTTTTGTCCTTTTATTGTACTTTAATAAAGTATAAATTAGCAGTGAAGAAAAGTATCCAAAATAAAGTTTTAAGGGCAGCCACTCATCACGCTGCGCATTATGGGCTCTCCAGTCGGTGAGTTTTCTTTATCACTATTTGGCAAAAGGAGTTAGAAACGATGTTGAAGTCAAAACGGGGAAATGTTTGGCTGGCTGTTGCAGGGATTGTACGAAATGAAAAAGGAGAATGGCTGGTTGTAAAGAAAAAATATGGCGGGTTAAAGGGGAAATGGTCATTACCAGCTGGTTTTGTAGAACAAGGAGAAACAATTGATCAAGCGGTTGTGAGAGAAATTCGTGAGGAAACAGGAATTATGACAAAAGTTGAAGGTGTTATTGGAATTCGATCCGGTGTCATTAGAGATGTGATAAGCGACAATATGATAATCTTTAAGCTCCAAGCTGAAACCAACTCTATTATTGTTCAAGAAAAAGAGCTGGAAGAGGCTGTTTTTATTCATCCTCTACAACTTATTCATGATCCTGATGCCTCTTTATTGCTTGTGAACTTTGCTAACTCTTCCTTCGATACTGAACTTGAAAAATATGATCATCATAATCCTGGAGATCATTTTGGCTATACAGCGTATAGACTATTTTTGTAATTTTCTTAATTCTATGAAAAACAGAGCATTTAAAAGAAAATGCTCTGTGTATTCGCTTACATCAAAAAATATGTAAGATTATCTTCCTTTATAATTGTCAGAATACTTGGTATATTAACAAGACCTATTACAATTCTAAAGGAGAGACATTTATGACTACTACAACAGATGTTAAGACACAAGAATGTCCATATTGCTCTGGCAACGGTTATTTTCAGTTATTACTAGGCGGCTCCGAAACATGCAAAAGCTGCGAGGGAACAGGTAAGAAGTCATAAAACGTTCACTGACTTAGGATTGACTGTCTATCTTTCATTTTAGTACACTTAAATAGGTGTAATGGAGGTGATAGGCATGTTAAGCTTACCTGTTTTATTAATTTCAATGCTATTATTTTTAGTCTTGTTTTTTGGAATCGGATTTTTACTAAATATGCTATTACGTATGTCATGGATCATGGCAATTGTGTATCCAATTGTTTGTATCTTCATTATAGATAATGTGAAGTTCATTGAATATTTTCTAAGTCCTGGTGAATCATTTTCTGCCTTAGGCAATAAAATTGTTTCATTAGCACTTGCAGATATCCTTATTTTAGCTTGCGGCCTTGCCGGAGCCATACTTTCTGGTATCATTATTAAAATGCTTCGTAAAAGAGGCTACCAAATGTTTTAGGAATGAGAAAAGAGTAAGCGCTTTGCTAGAGAATGTAAAACTGTATATCGTTATTTTAAAACTTGTCATCAATCGAAATGGCAGGTTTTTTATTTTGTCTCGCTTAAGTTGCCTAGAGATTTTCCGCTTTCAGATGCTTGCTTTTTTAGAGGGTGAACTGGGAGTCTTAACGATGTGCTGCTGAGGGCATCTTACTTGTTCCGTTGTTTTTCGCAGGAGTCACAAGAATCCATTTAAATCATCAAGCAGAAGCATGAAATCTGAGCTTCAATATAGCTTTTATTTTAGAAATTTGCAAACTATCAATTTATTCTATATATGAATATTCTCTCATCATTCTGGGAACGATTAGATTTGTGAGAGGAGTGAATAGGAAATATATGATAAGTATAAAGAGAATCGGAAAAAGGATGTTAATGAGCCTCTTATTTTTAGGAGCATTAACAACAACATATGAAGCAATTTCAGGTTTTGAAGCAAAAGATGTTGTGCATTGGTATACTCATGATTATTCAAATCCAAGTAAAACCCCGGATATAGATAATGAAGATAACGACAATACGTTTAGATTTTTAGGCTTAACATTTAAATCGATGAAAAGTGAACCGACCGTTGGAACACAAATTTCTTCAAGTGTTGAAGCAAGCAATCGCAATGTATCACTAGAGGAGGCATTTGATTGGTCTAAATATCCTTCAAAGAAGGTTGTTGCAACGGGGTACACAGCCGGTGTTGAGTCAACAGGGAAAAATCCAAATCATCCTAGCTATGGAATTACTTATTCAGGAGTAAAGGTAAAGCGTGATTTATATTCAACTGTTGCAGCAGATATCAATGTATTTCCAATTGGAACGATTTTATTTATTCCTGAGTATGGCTATGGTGTTGTTGCTGATATAGGCGGGGCCATAAAAGGAAATCGATTAGATCTATATTATGAGACAGTAGAAGACGTATATAATAATTGGGGAAAGAAACAATTAGATGTATATGTCATCAAAATGGGCAATGGGACTTTAACCGAAGATCAGTTGGAGAGTTTGAATAATGATGAGTCAATGCAAGTTTTCAGACAAAAATTTATAAAAAATAAAACAAAGAGCTAGCACTTCTTCACTAGCTCTTTGTTTCATTTGCCTTTGGAAATAAATCAGGATGCAAAAGATGGGCAAGCTGTTTTAATCCTTCTAGCAAACGAGGTGAAGGTCTGCAAAATAATGATTCCTCTAGTAAATGGATGTGGCCGTTTTTTACAGCAAGCAGGTTAGATGCATGCTCCCTTTTTAATACATGCTCAGCCTTCATTCTCGATTGCTTTACACCTACCCATGATAAACAAATATGTTCAGGGTTTCTGTTGAATACATCTTCCCAAGTTGTTTGAACACTAGCAAGTGAGACATCATCAAAAATGTTCCTTGCTCCTGCTAATTGGCTAAGCTCTGTAAGCCAGTTGATTTTTCCGGGAGTAAAGATAGGATTTGGCCACCATTCAAAATAAACGGTTTTAGGCTTTTTAATAGTTGCAGCCAGTTGGCGATATGTATGAAGTGTGTTTTGGTATGCCTCTATGGCCTGTGCTGTTTCTTTTTCCTTTCCCATCAGGTCTCCAAGTGTTTTTATGTTTTCAGCAATATCATGAAAGGATTGAGGATGAAACACAATATGCGGGATGTTTCGTTTCTTCAACTCATCCACATTCTTCTCCATTCCAGGAACACTAAGAGAGGCAAGCACCAAGTCAGGCTTATATGTTTCTAACAGATCTATATTAATGGACAGATCAGGCCCTAGTCGCGGCAAATGGGAGATCTCCTGCGGCCAATCAGAATAATCATCCAGTGCGACAAGGTGATCGGTTAGTCCGAGATAAGCTACAAGCTCTGTATTACTTGGACAAATCGAAATGAGTCTCATAGACATCCTCCTACATCATAAAAACAAAGTATAAAAACAGAGTTAGAAGTATTCCGGTTAATCCGCCAAAAAACACTTCAATAGGCTGATGACCAAGTAACTCTTTTAACTTTTTTTGTTTATCTTGCTCCGCTTTTTTAGGCCAAACCTTTGCTTCCTCAACAAAGCGATTAAAATCAAGAACAAGCTGGTTTAAAACCGTTGCCTGTTCACCAGCATGTCTTCTTACGCCAGTTGCATCGAACATTGTAATAATGGCAAAAACAGCTGAAATAGCAAAAATGGAAGAGTCAAGGCCATGATCAAGTGCAACCCCGGTAGATAAAGCTGTAACCGCCGCAGAATGAGAGCTGGGCATCCCGCCTGTACTTGTTAGGAGGGACCAATCCAATTGCCTTGTAGCAATGAATTGGATAGGCACTTTAACAAATTGGGCAAAAAATATTGCAGCTAATGAGGAAAGTAAAGGAAAATTATAAAATAAATCCAATTGTATACCCCTTTCAAAGATGTACAGAAAACGCCATGATTAATTTTCAGGATTGTTTTTGATATGCTTAAATAGAGTCTGGCTGCTACATTTTTGTATACTGGTAGAGTAACATTTGTATCAGCTCTCTATAAGGTTTTATCAAACGATCGTTCTGCCAAAGATTTTCTTCATTATAGCACATCTTAGCAGTGTTCGATCATAATTATCAAGAAAACGGAGGTGCCGCAATTGTTTAAGGTACATAATAAATTAGAACTTAATGAAATGCATGAAACCCTTGTAATTGGGATGTTTCAGCAAAACAGTAAACTTTCAGGACTTGCTGCTGAGCTGGATCAGCAATTAGATGGACAAATCACGGGATTGATGAAAGAAGGCGACTTACCCACAAAACAGAAATCGATTACTAAATTACATACCCTGGGAAGGCTGGGAGTAAAACGCATCTTTTTTGTTGGATTAGGAAGAGAAAAGGAATTAAAATTCGATGAAGCAAGAGAAGTATTTGGAAAACTGTTCAAAACTGTTCAACAAGCTAAATTACAAAATGTCACAATTGCTTTAGAAACTTTTGTAACAGATGACTTTGACCGCAGTGAGGCTGCCTATGCTCTTGCAGAAGCATTTGCTTTATCTATTTATAAAATTGTCGATTATAAGCAAAAGTCCAACGAGCCTGAGAAGAATATTGAAAATATCAATGTGGCAGTTGATGGGGGAGAGCTGGATGAAATAAAATCGGCATTAGAAATAGGCTATGCATTCGGAAATGGAGCAAACAGTGCAAGAACGTTAACAAACATGCCTCCTAATCTTTTAACAGCAACAGAATTAGCAAACTATGCAATAGAATTAGCAAACAAATATCAATTTGAGTATGAAATACTTGAGAAGGAAGAAATGGAAAAGCTCGGTATGGGGGCTCTGCTGGCTGTCAATCAAGGGTCCGAAGAACCGCCAAAAATGATTGTATTGAAATATCAAGGAAAAGAAGATTGGACAGATGTAATAGGCTTAGTTGGCAAAGGGATTACCTATGATACAGGCGGCTATTCAATTAAACCGAAAGCTGGCATCGTAGGCATGAAAACCGATATGGGCGGCGCTGCAGCAGTGTTAGGTGCAATGGAGATCATTGGAGAAATCAGACCTGAACAAAATGTTGTAGCTGTCATTCCTTCAACAGACAATATGATTAGCGGCAAAGCATTTAAACCAGATGATGTGATTGTGTCGTTAAGCGGAAAAACGATTGAGGTATTAAATACGGATGCAGAAGGCAGATTAGCTCTTGCTGACGGAATTACGTATGCTAAGCACCATGGTGCTAATTATTTAGTGGATGTTGCAACTTTAACAGGCGGTGTCATCATTGCATTAGGGAACGACACAACTGGTGCTATGACGAATAATGAACAATTATTCGAACAAGTACTGCAAGCCTCTCATGAATGTGCAGAGCCAATTTGGCGCCTGCCGATTACAGAAAAAGATAAAAAACGTGTTCGAAACAGTAAAATGGCTGATCTAAATAATTCACCAGGCCGTGAAGGACATCCAATTATGGCCGGAACATTTTTAGGTGAGTTCGCGGAAAGTACGCCATGGGTTCACCTGGATATCGCTGGCACGGCTACAACATCAAAGGAAACTGATCTTGGTCCTTTAGGAGCAACAGGTGTAATGGCAAGAACATTAGCAGCGTTCGTTGAACGCTTTGAAACAGAAAATCGGCTGTAAAGGCCGATTTTTTTCGTCCAATAAATAGTCATTGCTAGAAAAAATGAAGAGGTTGCTAGAAAAAATCGTAAAGTTGCAAGAAAAGATGAAGAAGTTGCTAGAAAAAATCGTAAAGTTGCAAGAAAACATTAAGAAGTTGCTAGAATAAATTAAAAAGTTGCGAGAAAAGGTAGAATTTCCGATAAAATCTTTCATAAAATGGTGAGAAAATGGCTATGCGCTCTTCCTTTAGTCTGCTATTAACATAAAATTCCGTTGACATGATGAAAAAGAGTGTGATAAATTAAAAACTGTTGTTTTTATTTCTCTACCATATTAGCAAACTAAAGGATTTTTGGGGGTTTTATTGTTGAATGCTGTAGTAATAGCTGTCATAGTAATGCTCATTTTGAGTTTATTAAGAATAAATGTGGTGTTCGCACTAATTGTTGGGTCCTTTGTTGGCGGACTAACAGGGGGATTAGATGTCGCAACAACGATCGAAACATTTACCAGCGGCTTAGGTGCTAATGCAACGGTTGCTCTTAGTTATGCTTTGTTAGGTGCATTTGCAGTTGCTATCTCAAAAACAGGGTTGCCAGATGCGATGGTTTCAAGTGCGATCAAGCTTGTCGGTCGTGAAGGGGAGACAAAACGAAAAACACTCTCTAAGGTACTTATCGTTTTCATGATTTTAATCATGGCGATTTTTTCACAAAATGTGATCCCTGTCCATATCGCCTTTATACCTGTTCTGATTCCACCGTTATTAAAGGTGTTTAATGAGCTCCAATTGGATCGCAGATTAATTGCATCTGTCTTAACATTTGGCTTAATTACACCTTATATGTTTTTACCAGTTGGATTTGGCGCGATCTTCCACGGAATTATGCAGCAAAACATGGAGGAAAGCGGCTTAACCGTGTCTTTGGCAGATATTCCAAACGCTATGGCTATTCCTGCTATTGGAATGGTTGTAGGACTTTTGGTAGCGGTATTCTTCTCTTATCGCAAAAAAAGATCTTATGAAACTCGTGAACTAGCAGGAAAAGAAATCACACAACCATATACGAAAAAATCTCTAACTGTTGCAATTGTTTCAATTATTGCCTCTCTTTCTGTTCAGCTTTTTCTTTCCCAAAAGCTTGAAGTGGACGGAATGATTTTTGGCGCCTTAGCCGGTTTAATTGTTTTGTATATTGGGGGTACCCTTAAACGTAAAGAGGCGGATGTTGTTGTAACAAATGGAATAAAAATGATGGCATTTATTGGATTTGTCATGATTACTGCTTCCGGCTTTGCAAGTGTTTTAAATAAAACAGGTCATGTTGAACTGCTGGTAGAAGATTCCGTAACAATTATTAATGGCAGCCAGGCGATTGGTGCGTTATTAATGCTAATCGTAGGTTTGCTTGTCACCATGGGGATTGGTTCTTCTTTTTCAACGATTCCGATCATTACGACCATCTTTGTTCCTTTATGTCTGGAACTGGGCTTTAGCCCAATGGCAACGATCGCTATTGTTGGGACTGCAGGAGCTTTAGGTGATGCAGGCTCACCTGCGTCAGACAGTACGCTTGGACCAACATCTGGCTTATCTGCTGATGGGAACCACAATCACATATGGGATACATGTGTACCAACATTTATTCACTATAATATCCCGTTGATTATCTTTGGCTGGATTGCAGCACTTATATTATAAAAACAAAAAGGCTGAGGCTGTCTCTAAAATAAGGGGGTGACCCTTTTTAGACAGCCTCAGCTTTTTCATTCTATCGGTAATGTTTAATTCTCTCCAGTAACTCCTCATCATCCCATTCCAGTATTGTTTCTGCCAGGTCGGGATTCTTTTCTAAGACTTCTTTTTCCAGCTGTTCTCTTTCTTTTATATCTAAAAAATATTTTTTAACCAAGATTGCTTTCATTGTGTTCACACCCTCATCATAGACTCTACTATTTTTATGGTCAAAGCTAGTATCAATTATACATTTAAAATGGAAAAATAGTAAAAAAGTATGAATGCGAGGGATTTCGACAATCCTTACTCTTGTCCTCAGTGTTTTCCCCATTGTATCATTAAATTATCCTGCTATATTAGGAGGGAGTTTGTTGACCTGGGTAAAGGAACATAAGCTAATTGTTGGATGTGTAATTGTTCTTATCATTTGTTTAGGATACTATGGAATCATCTTAGTAGATAGGGTTGATCAAAAAGCAGTCTCTTCTTCTGCACAAGCTACACCAACAGAGGATAACAAGTCTTCAGCTTCACAACATTCAAATTCGAAAGCGGTAACAGAAAATCCTTTTGATAATGGGAACTCAAGCTTTACAGAGGATGAGATTCTTCATTATATGCACGGAATGTCACATCAAAAGGTTGAAGCAGAAGAAAAATGGATTCATTATGAAATGACTGCTGAACGAATTCAATTTTTACTAAATATGATTGAGAATGGACGCTATGAAAATGAGGATCTCTTTTTAGACATTCTAAATCGCTGGGCTAAGGACGACTTCTCCCAAGCAGATAAGGACCATAATGCAGTTTGGAATTTACAAGGCGGAACGATTGGAAAAGCGAAAGGAGTATTATCTCCCGAGGAAGAAAAGCAGTACTTAGAGGATTATAAGGGTAAAATAAAATAGAGAAGACAGCCAAAATGGCTGTCTTATTATAGTTAAGCAGCGATTCGTCTATTTGCTCCCCGAGTTACAGCGAAATATATTCTCGGTGCGATCAGTGCGCCTAAAATGGTGAATGCGGCGTCCTTAACGATAAACCAAGCCATTACTCCCCAAGCTGCTCCATAAGACATCGGGGCGCCCATCCAAACATTTAATGCAAGCCACATATAGGTTGTGCCGATTACATAAATAAGGGAAATCCCCACAACGGATGCCGTAAAAAACGTTGCCTGTTTTTTAACATTGCTTAATTCGATTACTTTTCCAACAGCATATGCCGTAATAATATAGGAAAGAATAAATCCGCCAGTACTGCCAAAAATTACGCCGATTCCTCCACTGAACTGAGCAAAAACAGGGGCGCCTGCAATACCTATTAACGCATAAATCGTCATGGATAATGCGCCAAGTCTGCTTCCTAAAAGGAGGCCAGCTAAAATACAGAAAAACGGCTGCATCGATAAAGGAACGTTTGCGATTTGAAGAAATGGCGCCCAGGATGTAATATTTGCACCAACAGCCATTAAAGCAGCAAACATACCAACCAATGTAATATCATATGTAGTTAATTTTCTCTTCATCGTGATCCCCCTAACATGTTAAGATCTCTTAAAGAAAGAATAATCGAGGACGTTAAGTATGTCAACTTAATTTTAATTAAGGTTAACTAAAAAGGAGGGTATGAGTAAAATGTATTTTGGGAAAAAAAGAAGAACACATCCAACAGATCGAGTACCTCCGAATCAAAATGTAACGACAAAGATGCCTGTTTTGCATGCCGGGAATGTACCCTATTATGAGGATATTTCAAAATGGAATTTACAAATCTATGGTTTAGTGGAACACCCAAAGCTGTATACACTCAACGATATCATGACATTATTTCCGCAAGTCGATCTTTCCAATGATATTCACTGTGTGACAGGCTGGTCAAAACTTGATGCCAGCTGGCAAGGAGTTAGAACAATGGACATAATAAAGGACGTAAACATAAAGGATTACGCTCATTATGTCATTTTACATGCTGAAGAAGGATGGACAACAAATCTGTCCATTGAAGATTTCTTAAAGGAAACAAGCCTGCTTGCCCATTCCTTTAACAATGAACCACTTACACCTGAACATGGATTTCCGCTAAGAGGCGTATTCCCGCATCTCTACTTTTGGAAAAGTGCGAAATGGCTCCGCGGGATTCAGTTTACAGAGCATAATCATCCTGGTTTTTGGGAGCGGAACGGATATCATATGAAGGGGGATCCATGGAAGGAGGAAAGATACGCTTTTGATTAATGCACAATGTCAGCATGTTTGAACTCAAGTAAAGGAGCACTGCCTGGACAGCCAGAAGGTTTTTGGATGACATCTATTATGATTTTCGAAATAATATTCGATTTTCGTATGAATAATTATTGCAGTTATCCTTCAATTGTAGCTGAAAAAGTTCTATCTGTTAATGATCAAAAGGAGTATTGATATTTTAAAGGGCTTGAACCAATTCAAGCTCTTATTCTTTTCATTCATTTAAATCATTGCGATAATCACTACTTATTAATTGATATCGACTCTTAAAATATCCTCGATCTTTAAAATATATTTTTCTTGATGAAAACCTAAGATTCTAACTTCTTTCTTTACTTCATCTAAAAAGTGAATATATCCGATATATAGTTTTATATCTCCATTTTCATAATAAGTAAAAACGAGCTCTTTATTTAATTCCATTGCTTCACAAATCGTATGATTAATCTTTTCTAGCTGATGTTCATCATTAATAGGTTTTTCTATCTTATAAATACACTTCTCATCTTCTCTAACTAAATTAACATGTTCTGGCAGAGTCAATGATGTCCACTTAATTGATCCTCGATCTTTAATCATGTTTACCATTCCCTTAATGAATATTATATCCTTATTATACGAAAACATGTTCGATTTTCCAGTATAAAATGAACGTATGTTTGCATATAATATGAATTAAGGAGCTGATAAATATGAATGGCCTATTTCAACATTCAAAAGAAGAAAAATTACCAATTGAAATAATCTATATTTCGAATGCCGGAGAAATTACGCTTCGTACTATCATTGTGAAGGAAATTAATGGCGGGTATATAAAAGCTTTTTGTCTATTAAAACAACAACCACGTTTATTTAGTCGCTCAAATATTTTATCAGCTTCAAAATTACGGAGAAAGAATACTGTAAATTTTGCATAGAATAATCTCCTCATAAAGTCGGTTTATTTAAATACTGACCAAACATAGTTAAAATGGATTTTTTCTTAGTAGAACTAATAATGCAAGTAAGGGAGATATTAATTAACAAACGGGCCAGCTTGTTTCATCAGAAAATGAGGATTTTCTCATTAATTTTAAATAGAGAGAATCATTAAATGGAAATAGCGTCCTACTTCACTTTTAAGAATTTTTAATAGTTGCTTTACTGTATTAATAAATATGCTTTTTAAAAGGATCATTGACCATGATCCTTTTTGTGTCGAATAAATCCACCGCTTTTTGTTTTAATAATTTACTCAATCTTTGTTATTTTAAATAACTATTGTATAATCCCTTTATAATTGTTTCAAAAAGAAACACTTTGGAGGAAAAGGTAATGAAAATTAAAGTAAAATGTATTGCTCCTTATCAGGGACTTCGTGATCTTTTATTACAAGTAGCGGGTGAGGACAGCAGATTTAGTATAGATGTGGATATTGCAGACCTGGAAGAAGCACTGCCGATTGTTATGAATGCCGAAGAGCAAAATTATGATGTTATTGTAAGCCGTGGAGGAACAGCTTCTTTCATCCGTAAGCATGTTTCAATCCCTGTAGTGGATATACCTGTATCTGGATATGATATTTTGCGAGTTTTAACTTTAATTAAAGATTCGAACATCCAGCTGGCAATCATAGGATTCCCAAATATTTGCCAAGGTGCTTTGACGGTTTCGAATTTATTAGATGTTGAAATACCGATCTATTCTGTCAACCATGAATCAGAAGTGGAGGAAACGCTTAAAAGGGCTGTTAAAGAAGGGGCTCAGATTGTGCTTGGAGATGTGGTAACGGTTAATACCGCTCAAAAAATGGGCCATCATGGCATATTAATTACTTCAGGTACAGAATCCATTCAAGACATGCTATCTGAAGTCGAACATATTCATGATATTTATAAAAAGGGAAACCAAGAGGCCCAATTCTTTCAGGGAATTGTCCAAAATTGTCCTTCTGGAATATTGGCTTTCGATAAAAGCGGTTCGATTTTATACAAAAACGATCAAATAAAGCAGTGGTTTGGAGAGTTGGAGGTCCTTCCCTCGGAGCTGGACTTTTTACTGAAGTTGAACGATTTAGAAAAAGAAGGGGTACAGTTTGAACATGTACTTATCCATAATAAATCTTATCAATTAAATTCTTTCCCAAATGGGGAATATATTTTCATCTATCTTGAGCCTAACAAAAATCCTTATATGTCAGAATTAAGCACCGTTAAAATGCATGTACAAATTGCCTCCTTTGCTCAAATCATTGGCTCAAGCCAGCAAATCACTAAAACGATTAAGCGGGCAAAAACATATGCCAAAACAGATAAACATATATGGGTATCCGGTGAGGCCGGAACAGGGAAAGGCAGCTTTGCAGAAGCCATTCATTTAGCTAGTCAGCGGAACAGAGGGAGATTCTACCGAGTTTCCTGTCAATCCGTAAATGAAACAAAGCTGGCAGAGGAGCTGTTTGGAACAGGAGCAAATATCGGGCTGCTCCAAATCCCATCAAACGATACGATATATATCGAGGATATAGACAAGCTGTCAATGCCGTTTTTAGAACGTCTGGCAAATGAACTTCGCAAAGGTACCAATTTACGAATCATTAGCTCATCTAAAGTACAGTTTAAAAACCTGCTTAAAAATACAAGCTTTAACCAAGAACTCCTTCATTTGTTAGGGGAATATCAGCTTGTAATCCCTCCACTTCGTGAAAGAATCGAGGATATTAAGGAAATTACAAGGGTTTTAATAGCAAAACATAATTCTATATACGGAAAACACATTGTCGGAATGCGAGAAGAAGTTCTAGCACAGCTCATGGAATATGCCTGGCCAGGAAATTTAAAGGAACTCGAAAATATTATTGGGGAGCTGCTGGCCCTTGCAAAAGGTCATTATATTAGCAAAGAGGAATGGGATCTTGTATGGGAACGATACAGCTTCACATACGAAGCAAGTTTCAGAACGACAGAGATTGATTTAAATACTACGTGGGATCAAATCGAACGGCAGATATTGGAAAAAGTATTAAAGGAAGAAGGGATGAACCAGTCCAAAGCAGCAAAGAGACTGGGGATTAGCAGAGCAACTTTATGGAGAAAGCTTCAGTAGTTGTTTCAAAATTAAACATTATTGTTGTTGTCTTTGATTAACTCATGTCCTATAATCCTAATTGTAAGCGGTTTTCAAAAACTTGTTGTTTAAAAATGAAACACAACATACATGAGGGAGGAATTACAGATGAAGATCAAAGCAACATTAGACCGTATCCCGGGAGGAATGATGATCGTTCCGTTGATTATTGGAGCGATTATAAATACACTTTTTCCTAATACAGCAACAACCTTTGGTTCATTTACCGGAGCTATGATGACTGGAGCCTTACCGATTTTAGCAGTCTTTTATGTTTGTATGGGATCAACCATCGATTTCAAAGCTACTCCATATATCATTAAAAAAGGTGGAGCTTTATTAGGAACAAAAGTAGCTACTGCAGCTTTAGTTGGTGTAATTGCAGCTCAATTCCTTGGTGAAGGCATGATTGAGAGCGGATTCTTCGCGGGTATCTCTGTGCTAGCGATTGTTGCAGCGATGAATGACACAAACGGTGGCTTATATATGGCCTTAATGGGTCAGTTTGGTAAAAAGGAAGATGTTGGTGCTTATTCGATCATGAGTTTAGAATCTGGCCCATTCCTAACGATGATTTCTCTGGGTGTGGCGGGTCTTGCTGCCTTCCCATGGCAGACGTTGGTTGGAGCCATTATTCCGTTAATAGTTGGTATGCTGCTTGGTAACCTTGATAAAGAAATGCGTAATTATTTAAGTAAAGCAGTTCCTGTACTTGTTCCATTCTTTGCATTTGCACTAGGTGCCGGCTTAAATCTTCAAAATGTTTGGAAAGCTGGAATTTTAGGAGTTCTATTGGGAGTTGCTGTTGTTACGATCACGGGTGCAACGCTGTTCCTTGCTGATCGCCTTGTTGGAAAAGGAAACGGGATTGCCGGATTATCAGCTGCATCCACTGCTGGTAATGCGGTAGGTGTCCCTGCCGCTGTTGCTTCAGCAAACGCTATTTATGAGCCGCTGGTTGCATCAGCAACAGCTCTTATCGCTTCCTGTGTTATTGTCACAGCCATTTTAGTACCGATTGTGGTAGCCTGGTGGGCAAAACGTATCGGCGTTAAAGCTAATACTGCACAATCTTAATAAATGTTTGTCGCTAGAAAGGAAGAGAGGGAGCTGGGAATGAATAAAATCGGAATGATTGCAGATGATTTAACAGGTGCAAACGACAGTGGAGTACAGCTGGTGAAAAAAGGATTACGTTCATCTGTTATATTTGATTTACATCCGCTGGCTGCCGAGCAAAGCTATTTAGATGCCATTGTTATTGACACGGATAGCCGGGCTGTAAGTAAAACTGAAGCATATGAGGCTGTTTCTAAGGCCTCTTTCTTTTTAAAAGAGAATGGATTTACACATATTTATAAAAAGATTGATTCCACTTTGCGAGGTAATCTTGGTGCTGAAATTGAAGCAGTGACTACAGTATTTGACCCTGAGTTCTGTATCATTGCTCCTGCCTTTCCCCGGATTGGTAGAACGACGAAAAATGGAATGCATTATTTAAATGGAATTCCACTTTCAGAAACAGAAATTTCTAAAGATCCAAAATGTCCGGTTAAGGAATCTTCTCTTTGTCGATTGCTTGAGAGCCAATCCGATCAAAAGGTAGGTCTCGTAAGAACGGAAGATCTCGGTTCAGATATCGAATCATGGAGAGCTGAGCTTTCAAATTGGCAGCAAAAAGGTGTTAAATGGTTGGTTTTTGATGCAGTATTAGATGAGCATCTTGAAAATATTGCTTCTTGTATTTCATCAATCACTGAAAATGTAGTTTGGGTCGGATCAGCCGGATTGGCAGAATATTTACCCGAAAAATTAGGGATGATCAACTCAGTTGCAGTGAAGCCGGTTATGGGGGAAAATGAACATATTTTAGTGGTCTCAGGGAGTCTTTCAAGTGTAACAAGAGGCCAAATTTCGAGATTACTAGAGATGGACGGAATGATTGCGGTGGAAGTGGACCCGATAACGGTTTTTGAAGAGGAGAATCGCTGGGAGGACTTTAAGAAATCCTATGTAAAAAAGATGGTCGCAGCATATCAAGAAGGATATAATGCTGTTTTATTTGTGGACTCCTCAGCTGAAATTCGGAAAAATACGGCTGGGGCTGGAAAAAGGCTTGGTCTTTCTTCTTCAGAGATAAGCAATCGGATTTCGCAGGGATTAGGTGAAATCGCAAGTGAGTTTTTGAAAAATCATTCATTTGTTTCGGGACTTGTGCTAACTGGCGGAGATACAGCAAAGGACGTTTGCCGTCAAATTGGTGCAAGCGGCTTAGTGCTTCTGAAAGAAGTGGAGCCGGGTATTCCGCTTGGCAAATTAGCTGGAGAGCATGAATTATATGCTATTACTAAAGCAGGTGCTTTTGGTACTGAACAATCATTGGTCAATGCGGTACTAGAATTGAAAGGAGAGAAACAATGAATAAGTTGCCAGTAATCGGGATTACAATGGGTGATCCTGCAGGAGTCGGACCTGAAATCATATTAAAGAGCTTAAATAATAAGGGGATTTATCAACAATGTCATCTGTTTGTGATTGGTGATGCCAAAATTCTCGACCGGGCTCAACAATTTGTAAAGACAAATTTAGAAGTTGTAAAGATTAACGAGGTAGAGGAAGCTGACTATGAACCAGGGAAGGTATATTGTCTTGACATGGATCTGGTCCCGGCTGATTTGCCGATTGGTCAGGTTTCAGCGGAAGCCGGGCATGCAGCCTTTGAATTTTTAAAGAAGGCGATTGAGCTTGCTAATGAAGGGAAGATAGATGCGATCTGTACTGCCCCTTTAAACAAGGAAGCATTGCATAAGGGCGGCCATATGTATCCCGGTCATACTGAGATTTTAGCTGAATTAACAAACACAACAGACTTCTCCATGATGCTATCAGCACCAAAATTGAAAGTCATTCATGTCACTACACATGTTGGGATTATCGATGCAGTAAAAATGATTAATCCTGATCGTGTCTACAAAGTGATTGAATTAGCACATGAAACATTAAAAAAAGCTGGATATAAGACACCTAGAATTGCAGTGTGCGGAATCAACCCCCATGCGGGAGAGAACGGATTGTTCGGGTATGGAGAAGAGGCAGAGAAGGTTGTTCCTGCTGTTGAAAAAGCAGCTAGTGAAGGAATCGATGTAGTAGGTCCGCTGCCGGCAGACACCCTCTTTTTCAGAACTGTCCGCGGCGATTTTGATATTGTGGTAGCGATGTATCACGATCAAGGACATGGTCCAGTCAAAGTATTGGGTTTAGACGCGGGTGTAAATATTACAGTCGGATTGCCTATCATCCGTACAAGTGTAGACCACGGAACGGCCTTTGATATAGCTGGAAAAGGCATTGCTGATGAAAAAAGTCTTCAGGAAGCAATTAGACAAGCGATTGAGTTAGCTCCAAAAAGGCATTAATAGTTCAGAGTTTACCTAAGCTGATTTGAAAAAGGCATTGAATAATGCTTTATTCGAATCAGCTTTTTGTATAAAGAAATGTTTAAACCTTGGCGAAGAATGGCTTTCTTCTATGCGTGTGCTTCTTAATTGCCTTAGGCTGAGCATGGTGTTGCGCCATTATTTGCTCATACAGACAGTTAACTTTTATTTGACAAGATAAAACCCTATTTAGACTTGTAATAGTGAACGGTATCAAAAATAATATAACCTCAACTTTTAAGTTGAAATAAAAGTTAATATTTACCAAATAGAAAAGATTGGGAGCTTTAAGGATATAACAAAAAAGCCCCATTTCTTATAAGTTATCTTAAGAAATGGGGCTTTTAATATTGGGATTTTCTTATTGCTGTAAATATGCGATTAATAATTTGTGTTATAGGCATTGTTTTATAAAATAGGATTTTTCTTCTTTTGAAATTTCAGTAATCATGATCCATCATCGTGATGGTCGGTTGTAAATGTATTGATAAAAATGAGAATCTGTGGTAAATTTATATAGATGCACACATTTTATGGATTTTTGTATAAAATATCCCTATTTTAATTATACAGCATAAAATCCAATTCAGTCAACCCCTATTTTTATTTTTAAAGGAGTGTTTGATATGGACATGGAACTTCGCAGGGAGCAAGAACGTGTCTACAGAGTAATGGAGGTAATTACAGAGCAAATCAATAGATTGGAGGGCGAAACTTCCAGGCGTCGGAAGGAAGTTGTGAATATCCGCAAACACTTTTGGGACGAAGTAAAGGTAAATATTGATACCTTCGACGATTTTCTTGAGACGATCATCAACTTGAGACAAGAGGCTCAAGCCCTGTCAGTAAGCCAAAGCACCCATAGACATGCATCTAAAAGATTAACTTCGCTGCGGCGCATGCAAGGGATGCCTTATTTTGGCCGAATCGATTTCATTGAAGAAGGAACTTCAACTGCGGAACGAATCTATATTGGCATCTCTACGCTCACGGATACAAGCGGAGAGAATTTCCTTATCTACGACTGGAGGGCTCCGATTTCGAGTGTCTACTACGATTACCAACCTGGGCCCGCCAAGTATGCTACACCTGGAGGGGTCATCCATGGCATGCTAGAGAAAAAGTGGCAATACCTCATTCGCAGCGGCATGATCCAATCGATGTTCGATACCAGTCTCACTATTGGTGACGAGATATTACAACAGGTGCTTGGTAAAGGTACAGACAAACATATGCACAGTATAGTAGCCACCATACAACAAGAGCAAAACCGGATTATCCGGCACGACCGCGGACGAATGCTCATTGTACACGGCGCTGCTGGCAGCGGTAAAACATCGGCTGCACTGCAGAGGATTGCGTATTTGCTCTATAAATATCGAGATGTGCTGAATGCCGATCAAATCATTCTTTTTTCGCCTAATTCAATGTTTAATAGTTACGTTTCTAATGTGCTGCCAGAACTCGGCGAGGAGAATATGCAGCAGGTCACATTTCAGGAATATTTGGATCATCGGCTGAAAAGTGAGTTTCTAGTTGAGAATCCTTACGATCAATTGGAATATGTTTTGACTGCAGTGGATAAACCATCTTACGGAACGAGGATTGCTAGTATCCGATTCAAGGCTGCAACCCGTTTTTTTGAGGCGATTAAATCGTACAGAGAATCACTGGAATTATCTGGAATGGTATTCAAAGGGATTACCTTCAGAGGAAAGACAATTGTAACTGCTGAACAAATTACGGAAAAGTTTTATAGCAGTGACACCTCGCTTCGCTTTCATAACAGACTTGAGAAATTGAAGGATTGGCTAATTAAGGAAATAGATGAAGCAGAGAAACTTGAACGGTCTAAGCCATGGGTACAGGAGGAAATCGAACTGCTCAGCAATGAGGATTACCATAAGGCACATACCTATTTAGCAAAAAAACGCGGCTTTAAAGGAGAGTCGATTCATGATTATGAAATCGAGCCTAAAGCGTTAGCCCGCTTGATTGTTCGTCAGAAGTTAAAGCCGTTGCGAAAACGGATCAAGGGGTTTCGTTTCATTAACATTAAGGGAATATACAAGCAGTTTTTTACAGATCCCATCCAGATCAATCAGTGGATGGACGGGGATGCACCCGAGGAGTGGCCGGATATTTGCAGAATAACGGTGAAAATGCTGGAAGAAGGTAAACTATTTTACGAAGATGCTACTCCGTTTTTACTAATGAAAGAGATGATTCAAGGCTTTCAGACGAACAGCTCGATCAAACATGTACTTGTAGATGAGGCGCAAGATTATTCTCCGTTTCAATTTGAGTTTTTGAAACGATTGTTTCCTTCGGCAAGAATGACCGTGCTCGGTGACTTTAACCAAGCTATATTCGCGCATGCAAATGAAATGGTCGATTTCCAAACCCTTACTGGCTTATACGGTCCGGATGAAACGGCTGCGATTAACTTGACCCGCAGCTACAGATCCACTAGACCGATCGTCGAATTTACACGCGGACTCGTACCTAACGGCGAACGGATTACCGCTTTTGATCGCGATGGCGAGAAGCCTATATTGACGCAACTGTCTAATCGAGCTGAATTGCATCATTCCATTGCTTCCAAAGTTGCATCTTTACGGAAACGGCAGTACAGCACAATCGCGATTATATGCAAATCTGCAGCGGAAAGCACCGCTGCATACGATTCCTTGAGAGGTATCGAAGAGATTAAGCTCGTGAAGAGCGGAACGATTGAATACGAGCAAGGCGTTGTCGTCATACCGGCGTATTTGGCCAAAGGGATCGAATTCGACGCGGTTATTATTTATGACGCATCAGCTAAAAGTTACGGAGATGAGAGCCTGCGCAGATTGTTTTACACTGCCTGCACCCGTGCTATGCATCATTTGCAGCTATACAGTGTAGGTGAAATGAGCCCCTTTTTGCGCGATGTTGCGTCCGATAATTTACTTTTGAGCTTAACAAAGGAGTGAATGTGGTTTTGCTATCCTTAAACTGAATAACCCAAATTTAAACTAATGCAGCCAACAAGTAATGGTATTATTTGCAGTGGAAGGAATGACTGGGTTCCTAACGTCAAGAATTACTGATCATATGAAAGAAAAGCTCCCCAATTGAAGCTGCCGTCCCTGCTTATGGGTGAAACATTCCTCTTATTTGCAGGGATTGCATTAGCAGGAGCACTTCTATGTACATTCCTTATTAGGCCGAAACATGCACCAAACGATGAAACAATAGAAGCGAATCCCGGAATGATGGCAGGGCATATAAAAGAAAATGGATGATCTTTCTATTTAAATTGTTAATCATATGCAAAATGGCGCGTTAATCGAGTAACGCGTCTTTTTTTTATGCCAATTTCCGGGATAAGAGATGTATGATTTATTTCGTATTTTAAAATTATTGTTTGAAGATAAAGGTAAATTTGCCAGGAAATAGAAGTATTTTAAATATAGGCATTTTCTAAGAGATTGTTATTTTTAATCAGTTCTTTGACAAAAACTAATAAAAGTTGATTGAAGTTGGTTTTCGAGACTCCTGGTTAGGAAAGCGGGACTGAAAAGAGCAACAAAGATCCCGAAAACAGCTTAAAAATAGTAATGGAGGGTTTAATTGTGAGTTTAGAAGTGAAGATATCTTTCAATTTATTGAATCAAATAATGTAGATGCATTGGAAAAGGCTCTTATTTCTAACCCAGCTTTAACAAATCTAGAAAACGAGCAAGGATTAACTCCGCTAGGATTTGCATCACATTTTGGCAAAAAAGATTCTGTACAAATCCTATTAAATTACAATGCGGATATTAATGCCATTTCCCATTCTCATATATGGAAGTTAATTCTTAAACTTTTTAGTTACAATTAATATAAACTGCCTTTTGTTAAGGGAAAAAGCTGCTAACTAGCAGCTTTATTAAGTACTTATCGCAGTTAACAAACGTTTAGAACAGCTTTTCAGAAAAAGAAATTATAAATCGCTCTCAATTATTTGTTCAAATCGATCACTTACAAGTCTGCGGTTATGTAATATTTCATCATTTTTAAATGTTATACTGCCCCTATGCTCATCAAGGTTTAGTTTCTCCACTATGGATGAAAATGCACCTTTACTTTTCTTATCGACTTCAAAATAAATTGTTGTTTCATGGTCATCCTGTAAGATATAGACTTCTAGTTCATCTAGCTTGTTCAAGTATCTCCCAAAGGAAGGGACGAACTCGAATTGCTGCACGAAGGGACGCTTTGTCTTTATTCCAAAAGGCACTTTTTGACTTTCCATTTGTCTAAATCTGAACCCAATTATTTTTATTGCTTCTACAATGTTTTCTTGAACTTCTGAAGGTTCTATAGATATATAGTCTTTATCGCTTGGATCAACAGCATTTAGAATATTTACATCGGTATCAATCCACACAGGCGGCACATTTTTATTTGTTTTTGGATCCCTCATTGTAATAGGGGTATCTAATGGTATTCTAAATGAAAACGGAATTTCTTTTCGTTCTCCTTTTTGTATAACAAAAGGTTCGTTTACCTTGTGAGTATAAATAACAGTAGATGATAGGCGATCACTATCTTCATAGCCATATAAAGTCATTAGATTAAGGTTGATTGATTGAATTTTTTGTGCAGTTAATCCGCCGGTAATTTCAACAACACCTTCAAGAATCTCACCTTGTGTAAAGTAACTTTTCCTGACCTTTGTATCTACTTTTGCGGAACCAACCCCAACACTAGCAATTATCTTATTAAAAATGGACATGAAATCACCTCATAAATATTGTTATATTCTTCATACGAATATATATAAAGAAAGTTTCAAATATACGCTATATTAGTGGTATAAGGACAGTGTAAATCCTTTAATCTCTTAAATCAATGGCTGAACAAGTCTCTAGTAATTAGTGGTAAAATCATAATATAATCTGAACTTTATATAGGGGGAATTTAGTAGTGAAACCGGTAAAGGTTTATCATTATGATGCGTTTAGTAAAGAGCCTAATAAAGGGAATCCAGCAGGTGTTGTTTTTAATGGAGATGACCTTACAGAGGAAGAAATGCAAGAGATTGCGTTAAAAGTAGGTTTCAATGAGACTTCTTTTCCTGTAAAATCTGCTATTGCTGATTTTAGAATACGTTATTTTACGCCAGGGCATGAAATGAATTTATGCGGACATGCAACAATGGCAACGGTCTTTGCCTTAAAAACGAGAGGATTATTAGGTGATAAAACAGATTTTACAATCGAAACAAAGGCAGGTGTTTTACCTATAAAGCTTCATGCAGCTGCAGGTAATGAAACGTACATAACGATGAAACAAGCTTCACCGCAGTTTAAAAAGTTTAATGGCTCAAAGGAAGAGTTAGCTGCCGCAATCGGATTAACAAAACAGGATCTAGATGGTGAATTACCTATTCTTTATGGCAGTACAGGTACTTGGACACTTTTAATTCCAATAAAAACACTTGAAGCCTTTAAAAAAATGAAACCTAATAATAAGCTATTTCCAACTATTTTAAAAGAAATGCCAAAAGCTTCAATACATCCGTTTTGTTTAGAAACTTATGATCCTCATGCAGATATGCACGCACGCCATTTCTCATCACCTTACTCCGGTACGATAGAGGATGCAGTTACAGGAACTGCTTCAGGGGTAATGGGAGCATATTATGCAAAATACATAAACACGCAATTTGAAAAATCTCTAAATCTTATAGTAGAACAAGGTCATGAAATCGAAAAAGACGGTCGGGTTATGGTACAGGTCTTTAAAACCAATGACAATTATGATATCGAGATTACGGGGAATGCAGTATTTGTAAAGGAATTTGAAGTGATTATGTAGAAGAGGGATAAAATTCTTAAAATAATGGTGATAGGTAGTTAACTCATGATGGTCAACCGTGCAATGAACATAATTGTTACAAACTATAATGATAACTGGGTTCAATTATTCAAAACTGAAGCAAAAAAAATTTGTGAGCTTTTTAAAGATGAAATGATAGACATTCATCATATAGGAAGTACAGCTGTGCCAGGTTTAAAAGCGAAACCTATTATTGATATAATGCCATTAGCATTCCTGTAGAGAGTAAATTATTGACTTTGATAAAAAAAGAGCTCCTCAGTAAGATTGAATATAGACACCACTCTAAACCCAAATCTTAAGGAGGAAGCTCTACTATGAAGTATAAAATGCAAGACAAACAAAATCAACTTATTGAAAGAATCTCAGATCGTCATCTCGTTGTCGGAGTTGATATTGCACAACAAGTCCATGTAGCTCGAGCTGTAAATTATCGTGGTATTGTGGTTGGTAATCCTCTTTCTTTCGAAAATAGTGAAGTGGGCTTTACTAGGTTACTAGAATGGATCAAAGGATTAAAAGCTGTAAAAAATTTTGATAAAGCAATAGTTGGTATGGAGCCTACCGGACATTACTGGATTAACTTATCGAAATGGCTATACGAACAAAACATTGATGTCGTATCAGTTAATCCTCACCTTGTAAAAAAGAATAAGGAAAACCGAGATAACACCCAATCCAAAAGTGATAAAAAAGACGCTCTCGTCATCGCTGATATGGTGAAGAATGGCTACTATGCCTTTATTCGTCCCACTTCAGAACCTTTCGAAAAACTTCGAGTATTAATGGCTAACCGTGACGTGATTGTTAAACGGCTCGTCAGTTCCATAAACCAAATAAATCGTTGGGTAGATATTGTCTTCCCTGAACTTCGACAGGTATTTAAAGACTTCAAAGGCAAAGGGGCAATCGCAACTCTTCGCTTATTTCCTACACCTAGGGAACTACGTTCCATGGAAGCACAGGATATAGTAAAAGGTTGGAAAACACTGATGAAGCGACACGCTGGCTTTAAAAAAGCACAGTTACTAATAGAATTAGCCAAACATTCTGTTGGTAGTCACCAAGCACATGATGCTTATAAACTACACTTAGAACAATTACTTGAAGAATTTGATCTCGCTACAGCCC
>NZ_LATZ01000003.1 GCF_000981385.1 Bacillus sp. SA1-12 | reverse complement strand
AATGTTGTATCTTTCTAATAGCTTGTTATATCTTATTGAGGTGTACTGGAATCCTTGATCGCTATGTAATAGGAGTCCTTTCACATCTCTTTTTTTTATTGCTTTTTTTACTGTATCAGCTACTAGCTTTAGATCATTTCTTTCACTTATTTTATATGAAATAATCTCATTGTTGTAAAGGTCTAGTATCGTAGATAAATAGAGTTTCTTTCCATTAAATAGTAGATATGTTATATCAGTTACCCATTTTTCATTTGGGCGTGAAGCTGAAAATTCTCTGTTTAAATCGTTCTCTGAAACGACATATTTTTCTTTTCGTCCAAAGTGTTTCCACTTCTTTACTCGTATCTTTGCTTGAATTCCATTCGCCTTCATTAAACGATAAATTCTCTTATGATTAACTTTCAAACCATACATCTTTTTAAGCCAAGTTTGAACTCTTGGGTAACCGTAGCTCCAATTAATATCAGGATCTTGTTGGCATTTAATAATCTTAGTTACGATGGATTGATCTTCCAAGTCCTTATCTGTTGGGTTATCTTGGCGTTTTAGCCATTTGTAATAGCCACTTTTTGAAACACCGGCTATCTTACACAACGTGATAATAGTAAATTGATCCGTAAGCTCATGAATTATTTTGTATTTTAACGATTTTTCTTTTCCGGAATCATCTCCCTTTTCGCAGCTAATAGCTTTTTTAAATAGGCATTCTCTGCTTCTAATCGACTTATTTTTTCTGTATCACTCTCGTGGTCTTTTTTAGCTTTACCTTTAAGTGGGTTTCGAGATTTTCCTCTCTTTTCGTTTAACCCTTGAATTCCCTCACTTTTATAATGAGCTATCCATCTTTGGACAATTGTATATCCAATCCCTAACTCTTTGGAAATTGATCTGATCCCCATATCTTCGTTTTCGTATAAATTAATAGCTTTTAGTTTAATTTCTTTTGTATAGGTTGTTCTAATTTTCCCCATGAAAAAATCCCCTCCATAGAAGACAGTACAATCCTTTCTTTTTACTGTCCACTATAAGGGGATAATAACAATTGAAGATTCCCTTTTAAACTTTGAATTGAAGTACGGTATTCACGGTAATTTTACACAAGTATCAACTTTTCCATTATCCCGAGCTCGAGCTTCTACTGAAACTGATGGAGAAAAAACTTTATTATTGTTACCCTTAATAATAATGATATTACAATCACATTTGTTTTTGTTAAAGTCATGATATACTTTTTTTACTTTTTTTCGCCAGTCATGCATTTTTCCCACCTCGTTTGTAAAGAAATTAACTACATTCTATTATATTAAAAGTCATTTCACTTTGACTGTTTTTTACTACTAAGACTAGCAATTTTAACAATAAATGATTAATTTAACTATCAATTTAAATATGTAAAAAATGAATATATTGGACCATTTCGTTTATTTTGCGCCATCACGCATATGAAATCTAGGTTGTAAGGAGGTGTAGGAGTGATAGATCTTAGTAAAATTGAAGAAATGGCCCAAATGTTAGTTAGGCTTTAAGAAGAAATAAAAGTATAGATAAATATGACAAATATACATTTTTAAAAGTATCCTAAACGGAATACAACTAAAACCACAAAAATCTCTTCTATATTCCCTATCACAAAATATCACATAAATACATTATAAAAATTTAGTTTACATAATCGATGTTATTGGCATGAAAAAGGATCTTCAGTCGGGCCTGTTGACAAACTAAGAAATCCCATTACCAGACACAACATATATTAAAATTAAAAGAAGATGAACACTACATTTAGTAGATATTCATCTTCTTTTTGATTAAATGGGTATTTGTCAATAGCCCCAGTCGAAGATCCTTTTATACACCCTGGATTAGTTGTTAACCATTAGCTAATCTAAATCATCCATTGATCCATAACTAGTGCATGTATCACGCCCATATCTACAACCAAGTTCAAGTGTATAATAACCTGAAACCGGTACGACAAATGATCGTGTTTGAGGACTATTATTTGGAGTTACATAGGATATGGATGTTACTGGAGTTAATGTGCCGTTATAATCCCTTTCTACCCAAAAACTAACTGTCCCTCTATAACTCCAAGCTCTATAAATTACGGTTTCTCCTTTTGTATAATAACGAAATGGTGTATGACAACCTCCACTACCATCATTTCCGCAGCCTGTTGGTGTATTTGCTGATGCTGGTGTTGTTATTCCCAATGATCCCAAAGTTAAAGAAAACCCGACAAATAAGATAAATATAATTTTTTTCATGTTTATCTTTCTCAAACAAACCAACTCCTTTTATATAAATCAATTAAAATATTTACCATGAAAGACTACCAGATGCAGAGGCTCCACCGTTTGAAACAATATATAAACGATAATACCCTGCTCCTCCAGCTACTTTAGCACTACACCATCTTGTTTCATTGTAACCAGGATATAAACCTGAATTGTAACATGCCCATTTTCCTGTACTTTCGTTTTTTAAATACCAACCGACTTTATCTTTTCTACTGGACTTTTTATAATAACTTCAATTTCAATCATGTAATTAAAAAATGCTTTTAACCTACGTAACTTAGAATTTATAGAAGAAGGTCTATTACCGTCCTTCTGACATTGCAACAGATACTTCTTTAAGACATTTGCTGTAATATCTTGAATATTGGCAATCTCATGTTCATTACAGAAGGTTTGAAATTGTTTCAGTGATTCTTTGTAATTAAAAACAGTTGCAGGAGATAAATTTTTAAATTCCCTGTCATCTAAAAAATCTTGAATAGCAAACTTTAACAGCATAAAAAAAAGACCACCTCACCTTAATTAGTGAAATGGTCTTTCCTAATGGTAGTGGTTTTGACAGCAACCACTTTACATTATTGAATTTAAAATACTGTCAAACCCTTGATACAATTACTGTGATGACCTGTGAGGGACTTGAACCCCCGACCCCTTCCCTGTCAAGGAAGTGCTCTCCCACTGAGCTAACAAGTCGTTTTATTAAGTTACATTTTATATTATATTTCTATATTTATCTTTAGTCAACCATTTTTAAAATTTAATAAAACAAGTCCTGTATCAGCTAAATCTCACATCTTTCGACTTATTTCCCGGAAAATAGGAAAAACCTGAATAGCCTCGTGTCGAGGATCAGGTTTTTCGTTTTTTTATCCTTGTACCGACATTTGTGGTTTGTTATGGCTGTTGCGTTTCCAGACATATTGTAAAGCAAATAGAGCTGCAAACATGATTAATCCTGTTATATCAGAAATGCCTTCAGGATAAATTAAAAGTAATCCAGCCATCCCAGCAAGAATTCTTTCCAGCCAGTGCATGCCTCTCATCCAATATCCGATCACCCCTGCACCTATTGCGATCATACCTATTGTTGCAGTGAATACAACCCAAATGACTTCAAGCCAGGTCGTATTGATCATCAGCAGTTCTGGTGATAGAACAAAGATGTATGGAATGATAAACGCGGCAATTGCAAGCTTTGATGATTCGATTCCTGTCCGAAGCGGTTCTCCTCCCGATACACCAGCGGCGGCAAATGCGGCTAATGCAACTGGCGGTGTAATATCTGCTATAATACCAAAATAGAAAACAAATAAATGAGCTGGTAAATCTGCTACACCTAATAGGATCATCGCTGGAGCTGCAATGGTTGATGTAATGACATAGTTTGCAGTTGTTGGAGCACCCATTCCAAGAACAAGCGAAGCGATCATTGTTAATATTAGTGTTGGAATTAACAAGCCTCCCGATAGGTCAATTAATCCATTTGCAAGCTTCAGTCCTAACCCGGTTTTGGTAACAATTCCGACGATAATCCCAGCAGCTGCAGTTGCTGCTGCAACACTTAAAGCCGTTCTTGCTCCATCTACTAAAGCATAAATAATATCAATGATTTTCATTCTGGCATCTTTATTTATAAAACCAACTACTATAGAAATCAAAATGGAATACAAAGCAGCATGTGTGACAGTTATATTTGACATAAGCAAAACAATAATCGCAACAATCGGAATTAATAGATACCATTTGCCAAATACTTCTTTTCTGCTTGGCATTTCTTCTTTTGTTAGACCACGCAGGCCCAATCTCTTTGCTTCGAAATGCGTCATAATCCAAATACCAGCAAAGTAAAGAACTGCCGGTATCGCAGCAGCTTTTGCAATATCCCAATAGGTTATTCCATTTCCAATAAATTCGACCATAAGGAATGCTGCGGCACCCATAATTGGAGGCATCAATTGCCCGCCCGTTGAAGCCGAAGCCTCTACTGCCCCTGCAAATTCCTTCTTATAGCCAAGATTTTTCATCATCGGAATGGTAAAGGCCCCAGAGGTAACAACATTGGCAACCGAACTCCCGCTAATCGTTCCTTGAAGAGCACTCGAGAAAATGGCTACTTTCGCAGGTCCGCCAATTCTTCTGCCTGCAATAGCTATGGATAAATCGTTAAAATATTGACCAACACCTGTTTTAATTAAAAAAGAACCAAACAATAAGAAAAGGAAGATAAAAGTTGAGGAAACAGCTAAAGGTGTTCCCAAAATCCCTTCTGTTGTAAAGAACATCGTTTGAACAAGCCGTTCTAATGTTAAACCCCTATGCCCGAGAAATCCTGGCATGTATGTACCGTAAATTCCGTATAGCAAAAAGATCACAGCAATAATGGTAATTGGTAGTCCCACTGCACGTCTAGTGGCCTCTAAAACTAATAGAATAGCAAGTAAACCCACAGCAAAGTCAAGTGTATCAAGTCGCCCGACACTCATGACCAAATCTTCAAAGAAGACTGGCCAATAAACACCTACACCAATACTTAAAATAGCTAAAATGATATCATACCAAGCGATTTGCAGTTTTCCTTTTTGCTTTTTCTTTCGATTCGCTGGAAAGAGCAAAAAGATAAGGGATAGCGCAAATCCTAAGTGTACGGTCCGTTGAATTTGTGCTGTAAAAACGCCAAAAACAGCTGTATATAATTGGAATAGGGAGAAAGCCAGTAAGCCAAAAAAGGCAATCCATCCTAATACTCCGGTAAGTTTTCTTGTGCCAGCTTCTATATCATATTTTTCTATCAATGCTTGCTGTTCTTCTTCTGTTAACGCTTTTATTTCTTCTTTACCAGCCATTGATGCTCACTCCTTTCAATTGTTGCCATAATGATAATTTCTTTTGTGAGATTCTTACCCATGTTCCAGGTTTCATATAGTTTGATAATGTATATGTTTGCTTCTCATATATTAGTCGATGATTCGCTCTTACTTGTCCAATTCTTAAGTCTATAAATGGAAATGTTCGACTCATATTTTTTAAATAATATGTTCCATCCACTTCTTCAAAGACTTCGTCACCTTCAGCATTTGAAGGCATTCCAACTGCAAAATCCTCGTACGCGAGTTCCGTTTGAATGATTTTCTTATCATCTAAACGATATGATTCCAATACATCCGAGAGATGGATAGAGTGTGTATACTTTATGTGAAAAGCTTTGTCCTCTTTTAAAACCAAATAAGCAAGTAATTGCCCTTGATTTTCATATGTAAATGCAACGACTTGTTTGTAAGGAGCAAATACAATTAAAAGCAGCAGGGGGACAAATAAAAGCAGAATTATAATCTTCCTCTTTATCATTGCGATCCCACCTAAAAAAAGAAAAATCATAAAATGAATCGGTAGATAGCCATTGCGATCTACCGACTCTTTTAAATGTATTACTCGGAAATACCTTTCTCTTCAAAATATTTTGCAGCACCTGGGTGAAGTTCCATATCCCCTAACCCTTCAAGTGCTGTTTCAGGTTTAATAAATTCACCCTTTGCGTGAGTGATTTTATCTGTATTTTCATATAACGCTTTTGTCATTTCATACACTAAATTCTCATCAAGGTCTTTTGAAACAACCAGCATTGCTTTAACAGCTACTGTTCTCACATCTGATTTAATATTATATGTTCCGCTCGAAACCGTATCTTCCGAATAATAAGGAAATTTTTCTATTAAGCTTTGAATTTTATCATCGGCTAATGGAACAATCACCACATCATTTTGTGCTGATAATGCCTCTACTGCACCAGTTGGAGTACCAGCCGTAACAAATGCTGCGTCAATAGTACCTGATTGAATACCATCAGTAGATTCGTCGAAAGAAAGGTTTTGTGCCTTTATATCATCAACTGTTAATCCGTGAATCTCAAGAAGTTGCATAGCGTTAATATAAGCACCTGATCCAGGAGCACCTACAGAAACTGATTTTCCTTTAAGATCCTCAACCGATTTAATTCCGCTATCTGCTGTTGTTACAAGTTGTACTGTTTCTGGGTATAATGACGCGATTGCTTGAATATTATCAATTGGATCTCCTTCAAACATTTCTTTTCCTTCAATTGCATATGCTCCAATATCTGTTTGAGAGAATGCAAGTTCTGCCTCTCCTGCTCTTAATGTTTCCATATTTTCTGCAGAGGCACCAGATGTTTGTGGTGTAATATTTACATCTGTATTATCAGAAATAATCTTTCCAATTTGTCCACCAAGTGGATAATATGTACCACCAGTACCACCAGTTAGTAAGCTAAGATTTTTGTTGCCGCCTTCATTACTTTCTCCCCCATTACCAGACACATCCTCATTACCGCCGCCGCAAGCAGCTAAAACCATAGATAATGCCAGCATCAACACAAATAATAAACTTATGCGATTTCTTTTCATAAAATTTCCCCCTTTTGTTTTATTATGTAAAAATATACAACCTTATATTAACATATGAATCAATAAAACTGTCAATTACGATAATTTCGAAAACAAGCGCTTAACATATAAATAATAAGCTTGTTCTTTTAGAAAACCTGCTTTTTCTTTATTTTCCTTTTCATTTCTAACACCTAAGTTTCAACATAATATTACATTATTGAAAAAATATAATGTGAATATTAAAACTATTATGTATTATCTTACATTCTATTACAGATTGTCTCAATTTATGTGAAATAAGGTTACAGTTCAATTTTTTAACCTGCTAACTAGAAGATTCAGGAAAAACAAGAGAGACATTTTCAAACAGACAAAGATTTAGAGAATACCTTGGCAGTAAGCATACATACGAAACCTGCATTAACGATTGATGTAATACAATCGAAAAAAATTAAAAATAGAGTGAATGTTGAAAAAGCTATCGCACATATAAAATAGAGGCGGTGCTAATCATTTATTACATTATCTAATTTGTCTTAAGTGATTTTAACTCCAACGTTAAGGGAGGATCCTAAAAAAGGAGGTTATCATTATGCAGGATCAAGACTTTAATCCTGAAGAGCAAGCATCTTTAGAAAACGAATTTTACAGTACTAACCCTGAAGATGAAAGACAATATCGACCATATACTTACTATCCTCCATATCCACGGCCAAGACCTAGACGGCCATTTTTCTACCCATCTTATTATCCATACTACCCACCATACTATCCATACTATCCACCATACTACCCGCCTTATTACCATTATCCTTATTATCACCATTATCCTTGGTATGGATATGGCGGCAGGTAAGAAAAATTGGAGAAAAGGCATCTAAATGCTGCCTTTTCCTTTGGATTAGATGAAAGTTAACCCAAACAAAAATAGGAAAAGGATTTTTAGTCCTTTTCCCATTTTTCAACAGACCTATCTATCAGTTCTAACGTACACTTGCCTTTTGCGGAAGCTTTTCCAACGCTTCTGAAAAGTCTTTAATCAGGTCATCAGCATTTTCCAAGCCAACACTTAACCGAAGTAAGCCATCTGAGATGCCGCGCTTTTCACGCTCCTCTGGAGGCATTGCTGCATGTGACATTTTAGCCGGATAAGAAAGGATCGACTCAACAGCACCTAAACTTACCGCAAATACTGGAAGCTTCACATTTTCGACCAACTTTTTCACCGCTTCGCCATCCGCTAGTTTAAATGACAGAACCGCACCTGCGCCGTCTGCTTGATAGCGCTGTGTTTCATAGCCTGGGTGAAAACTTAGTCCTGGGTAATATACTTCCTCAACTTTAGGATGCTCACTTAAAAAATTTGCTATTTTAAGTGCTGATTCTGAAGATTGCTTCAAACGAACATGCAAGGTTTTTAGTCCTCTTAAAACAAGCCAAGCATCTTGTACGCCTAGTACAGCTCCAAATGCATTTTGCAGTTTATATAGACGCTCTCCTAACTCAGCATCCTTTACAACAGCAAGTCCTGCCAGCACATCACTATGACCTGCTAAAAACTTTGTCGCACTGTGCAGGACAACATCAACACCTAATTCCAGCGGCCTTTGAAGTTCCGGTGTTAAAAAGGTATTATCCAAAAAGGTTAGACAGCCATTTGCTTTTGCAAGGTTTACAATTCCCCGAATATCAGTCACCTTAAGCAGTGGATTAGATGGTGTCTCCATATAAATCACCTTTGTATTTGGACGGATTTCCGATGCTACTTGATGGAGATGTGTCATATCAACAAACGTATGCTCAATTCCAAATCTAGTTAAAACATCAGTTATTATACGAAATGTTCCGCCATACACATCTTCGGTAACAAGGACATGATCCCCTTGAGAAAGCAGCAGAAACGCTGTTGATATCGCCGCCATCCCTGAAGAAAAAGCCAGTCCTCTTGTTCCGCCCTCTAATTCAGCAATTGCCTGCTCAAGCGCTTCACGTGTTGGATTGCCAGAACGTGCGTAGTCATATTTTCCGAATTCATCAACATTAAATTGATGAAAGGTTGATGAATGGTGGATCGGCACACTCACCGCTCCTGTTCCACGGTCTACCTTTGCTTCATTATGCAGCAGCTTTGTTTGAAACGACCAATCATGATTGCTCAACTGTTTCAGCTCCTTTCATTTGGATAAAGCTTTGCGCTAAGTCTTCAATAATATCCTCTGCGTGTTCAACTCCTACTGAGAAACGTAACAGCTTATTACAAACACCATTTGCAATCCGAATTTCTTCTGGAATATCCATATGAGTTTGAGTCGCCGGATACGTGATAAAGCTTTCGATACCACCTAGACTTTCTGCAAACGTGATCGTCTTAAGACTCTTTAAAAATGGATTCACCCATGCTTCATTCTGTAAACGGAAGGACAGCATTCCGCCTTTTCCTGGATATAAAACATCCTGCACATCTGGATGCTCTTCTAAAAATCTTGCAACAGCCCCGGCATTTTGCTCATGCTGTCTCATCCGAAGCGATAACGTCTTCATCCCTCTCATTAAGAGCCAAGAATCAAATGGGGATAACACGGCACCTATGGCATTTTGATGCTGGAAAAACTCTTCGCTTAATTGTTCTCCTTTTGTCACCACGAGACCGGCTAGCACATCATTATGTCCGCCTAAGTATTTAGTTGCACTGTGAATGACAATGTCCGCACCATCTAGAATTGGTGTTTGAATAACAGGTGTATAGAACGTGTTATCAACAATCACTAATAAATTGTGTTTTTTGGCAACAGCTGCAAGTGCCTTAATATCAGCTTCCTGCATCAAAGGATTTGTCGGTGTTTCGATAAATAACGCCTTTGTATTTTCAGAAATTAATTTTTCTGTTTCAGCCGGATTTGTAAAATCATCATATTTAAAGGATAAGCCGTATTTTTTCCATTCTCTTTCAAATAAACGATACGTACCGCCATATAGATCAGATGAAACGATTAATTCATCACCGCTTTGAAAAAGGGCCATAATGGTTTGAATCGCAGCCATCCCTGAGCTGAAGGCAAAACCGCGGTCACCATGCTCTAGATCAGCAATTGCTTTTTCCACTAATAGTCTAGTAGGGTTACCTGTCCGAATATAATCAAATCCTGTAGATTCTCCAATTCCAGCATGTCGATAGGCTGTTGAAAAATAAACAGGGGGGTTTACTGTACCTGTAACATTTTCACTTCGATTGCCGATTTGTGCTAATTTCGTTTCGATTCGTTGACTCATGTCTGTCACCATCCTAAGTAAGTTATTTTTCTAGATTATGTTCATGAGGAGGAAGCATTTTAGACTTTTGAATAATATAAAAAGTCTTCCCCGTTAAGAAGAAGACTTTGTGTTTGAGTTCGCTTCTTCTTATCTCTCAAGCATAACGCTGGTGTGGCTTGCTGGATTTAGCACCTTGGCACTCGGAAGATCTTGGTGGTAATTGGTTATAATGTTGTATTTGCTGCTGAATTAGGAAGCTTTTTACTTAGTGTTGGTTGCTTTTTTACAGCACGCAGGTGCTTGCGGCTTGCTCTGCAAGCCTGGGGCAGATAATGAAAAATGATTCGAACAAACAAAGACGCTTTGTTCGAGTCATTTTCCATTATCTTCCCGTGCTGTAAAAAACAACATAGAGCTTCACTTAACATATAGCAAAATCAACATTCGCCAGATCTTCACTCGTTTTGACCGGTTGCTGAGGCTTCATTGGGCCAGTCCCTCTGCCTCTCTTGATAAGAATGTATGAAATTTTTATCGTTTACTTTTTTTTACTACTTTACATGATTCAAGTTAAGATTGCAATAATATTATTGCAATAGTTTGATATCTTCGACAATTTTTTCAATTTTATGCTTCTATCAATGAGTGGAACTTGCTTGATTTATACGAGGGTAAAAGAGCTGCCTCACCCAAAGGAAGCAGCTCTTTCATGATTTGTATTTAATTTGATACCGATAAATTTCATTTCAGTCATATCTTCAATGGCGTACTTTATACCCTCTTTGCCGATACCGCTTTGTTTGACACCGCCGTATGGATGATTATCTTGACGATATGTGGAGATTTCATTAATCCACACGCCTCCCATTTCCAATTGATCTGCCACTCGCATCGCCCGATCAATATCTCTTGTGAACACACCCGCTTGCAAGCCGTAAATGGAATCATTGGTATATTCAATGACTTCATCCTCGCTTTCAAAAGGTATAACAGATACAATGGGTGCAAATACTTCCTCAGCAATAATTTTCATATTTCGATCAACATTCGTCATGATCGTTGGAGCAAGTATCGTTCCGTTGCGCTCTCCGCCTGTTTCGATTTTTGCCCCTTTTTCAACTGCATCATCGATCCATTCCTTCGCCCGCTTAGCTTCCTTTTCGGTAATCATCGGACCGATCTCGGTATCTTCTTCTTTTGGATCGCCAATTTTTAAAGCCTTTGTTTGCTTTATATACTCAGACAAAAATGGCTCATAAATGCCCTTATGCACATACACTCTTTGTGCTGAAATACAGACTTGTCCAGAAAAGGCGAATGCACCTTTCACTAATTCTTTCACAGCACTTTCGATATGAGCATCTTCAAAAAGAATATTTGGCGAATTGGAGCCTAATTCAAGTGTTACTTTTTTGAAACCTGCTGATTCACGGATTTTTCTTCCTACCGGCAAACTTCCCGTAAATGTGATTTTATGGACCTTTTCATGTGTGACAAGCGGTTCTCCAACTTCTTCTCCTGTTCCCATTAATAGATTTAATACCCCATCAGGAAGACCAGCCTCTTGAAATAGCTTCACGAGCTTATAGGCTGATATTGGCGTTTTTTCAGCTGGTTTAAATACAATCGTGTTCCCTGCTGCAATTGCTGGTGCAAGTTTGTGCAGGGATAAATTTAACGGAAAGTTAAAGGGAGTAATGGCCCCCACAACACCTAACGGAATGTGTTTAACAAATCCCATTCTGCTTTCTCCGCCAATTGCCGCGTCCATTGGAAGAACTTCACCTGTAATATTTTTGGCAAGCTCTGAGGCAAAACGCAGAACCTGAATAGAGCGATTAATCTCATCCCGACTGTACTTTATTGGTTTTCCTGCTTCCTGTACAATTGTTTCAGCAAATTCCTCTGATCTTTCTGCCAAAAGGTCCGCAGTCCGCCTTAAGATATCAGAGCGTTTATGAGCAGGCATAAATTTCATTGTTGAATGAAAGGTTTCAAAGCTATTATTGACTGCTTCGTCAAGATCTGTACGATTCGCTAAAGCAAGTTCTCCTACTTTGTCTTGATTAAACGGGTTATGAACAGCCAGTGTTTCACGGTTGTCTTCATTTCGTTCTTTACCATTAATAATTGATCCGTAACGCATTATTCTTCCTCCTATCCTAGCAAAGAATCTTTCCGAGCTTCTCCGTTAATTTCATGTTTTCACTGTAATCAACTGGACAATCAATTAATACAGGCTTTTTCATTGCAATTGCTTTTTCTAACGCTGACATTAACTCTCCGCCCTTTTGGATTTGAATCGCCTCAAAGCCATACGCTTTTGCCAGTTGGATAAAATCAGGATTCCCAAATTTAATATAAGAAGAGCGCTTAAACTTTTTCTGCTGATGCCATTCAATAAGACCATACCCCTCATCTCTCCAAAGCAAAACAACAATTGGGAGATTAAGACGTTTTGCTGTTTCAAGCTCTGCACCTGTCATCTGGAATGAGCCATCGCCGCAGACAGCTACCACATTTCGATCAGGGTGGGCAAGCTTTGCAGCGATCGCTCCAGGAACCGCGATCCCCATTGAAGCAAGTCCGTTTGAAATCAGACAAGTATTCGGCTGATACGTATGATACATTCTTGCCATCCACATTTTATGGGCACCGACATCAGAAATCACAATATCCTCTTCATTTAGCACAGACCGTAAATCAGAAATGATTTTCTGCGGTTTTACCGGAAAACTTTCGTCATCTTTAAATTGCTCTAGCTCAGCTAATGCTTGTTTGCGAACACTTAATACCCAATCATTATTTCTTTCCTTTGAGGAAACGGCCTCATTCAGTTTCTTTATATTTTCATTGATATCGCCGATGACATTAAGTTTGACTGGATAATGGGCATCTGTTTCGGCCTCTTCAGTGTCAATATGCAAAATAGGTGTCTTTGCTTGTGGATTCCAATTTTCTGGAGGGTACTCTGCCATATCAAAGCCGATCGCAATAATTAAATCAGATTGATTAAAACCGCACGTAATATAATCATTTCCGCCCATTCCAGCTGTAAGCAGGCTAAGCTCGTTTTTCCACGTTAGAGCCCCTTTTCCCATAAACGTATGGACAACAGGGATTTTCGTTTTTTCAACAAGTGTTAACAAGCTTTCAGATGCATGTCTTCTCGTAATTCCATTTCCCGCTAGAATGATCGGACGCTTTGCTTTTTCAATGATCGCGGCAGCTTCTTTTATCACACCCTCATCTGCTACCGATTTCGAATGATGGATGATTTCGAGCGGGGATGCTTCGGTCTCCATACCCGCAATATCCTCTGGGAGATCAATATGTGTTGAACCCGGCTTTTCTTTTGTTGCAACATGGTAGGCTTTGCGAACCACCTCAGGGATAATCTCAGCCTTTTTAACCTGGGCATTCCACTTTGTAACAGGTTCATAAATATCCACTAAATCATAATATTGATGAGAAATTTTATGTTGTCGGTCTAAGCTCGCTTGACCGGTAATCGCAATTAACGGATTAAGATCCATATTCGCATTGGCTACACCTGTTAAAAGGTTGGTGGCTCCCGGCCCTAAAGTCGCCAGACAAACACCTGGCTTATCCGTAAGCCTTCCGTAGGTACCAGCCATAAAGGCCGCACTTGTTTCATGTCTCGTGACAATAAATTCAATATCCGAATCCAAAAGAGCATCCATAATATCGATGTTTTCTTCTCCAGGTATTCCAAAAATATACTTAACTCCCTCATGCTCAAGACATTTAACTAATAGTTCCGCCACTTTCATTTGTATACACCCTTTGCAAATTTGTTCGGTTCTATTTTTTAGTTTCCTTAAAAAAGTGTTTTTTAAACGAATTTTTAAGAAATAGTGAGATTAGATGAGATGAAGAAGTATAATTTCATTTCCTTTTCGATTGGAATTGCTGTACCTAAACATTTTTATAAGGTTGATTCCCTATAAGGTCACAACCTTTTACCTATTCTTACACTTACCTTCTTTGGATCTTTACTGGCAGTTATTCCCCACTAACTCCTTAGCTTCTCTTAAATCTTGAAGTGGGGGTTTTACTGCCCGTTAAGATGGTATAAAATAAAAAAGTGTTTCATTAATGCCTCGAGGAGAGATGATGATGAGCAAACAAACGGGTATTATTAAAGAACATCTTTTTCATTCAGCAGCATTACAGGAAGAACTAACATTGCTTATTTATCTTCCCGAAAATTTTTCACCACTTTATAAATATAGCTTGCTTATTGCTCAAGATGGACAGGATTATTTCCGGCTGGGGCGTGTTGGCAGGCAGGTTGACGCGTTAATGAAAAATGAAGAAATTGATAATATTATTGTTGTCGGTATTCCGTATCATGATGTAGAAGACCGAAGGAAAAAATACCATCCCAGCGGAGCAAAGTTTCAAGCATACATACGATTTCTCACCCATGAGCTTGTCCCTTATCTCGATCAGGAATTTCCTACTTACCAAGTTGGCTATGGGCGTGCTCTTATCGGAGACTCACTTGGAGCGACCTTATCATTAATGACAGGACTTGCCTATCCAAACACATTTGGCAAGCTAATCCTGCAATCTCCTTTTGTTAATGATGAAGTCTTACAAGCTGTGAAAGACTTTAAGGGATCATCCCGACCAACAGTGTATCATCAAATAGGTAAGAAAGAGACTGAGGTTAAAACAACACATGGTGAGATTGAAGATTTCTTAACACCAAACCGCGAATTAAAATCAGTCATTTCAGAAAAAGGTTTTTCTTATACATATGAAGAATTTGATGGTGACCATACATGGAAGTACTGGCAGCCTGCGTTAACACCTATTCTCCGTCTCATGTTTGAGTAACATCACAGGAACTCTTTCGTTCATATGTTTATTTTTGAAAATTTGATATACTATCACTAAAAGAATGATCTAGGAGGGAAGAATATGAAATACGGAATTGCCCTTTTTCCATCAAAAAAGCTGCAAGATTTAGCAAATTCATACAGAAAACGCTATGATACGCACTATGCTCTTGTACCGCCGCATGTCACATTGAAGACATCTTTTGAAGCAACTGATGAAGAATTGACACAGATTACAAGAGAGCTTCGAAACATTGCCGAGGAAGCCTCACCTTTAAAGCTTACCATTAAAAAGGTTAGTTCCTTTGCACCTGTTAACAATGTCATTTATTTAAAAGTTGAACCAACAGATGAACTTCAAGGATTACACGAAAAACTTCATAACGGAGTTTTAAAAAGCCAGCCTGAATATTCTTTTGTCCCTCATATTACAATCGGGCAAAATTTATCAGATGATGAGCATTCGGACGTGCTTGGCAGTTTGAGAATGCTTGATATTACTCATGAGGAAGTTGTTAATCGCTTCCATTTATTATATGAACTCGAAAACGGTTCTTGGACCGTCTATGAAACATTCTTACTCGGAAAGGATTGCAATTAATTGAATGTACAGCAAGTAACCACAAAAGAACAACTCGAAGATGCATTTTCAGTAAGAAGAACCGTATTTGTTGATGAACAGCAGGTACCTGAAGAAGAAGAAATAGATCAATTTGAAGATGAATCAACACATGTTGTGTTATATGATAATGGGGAGCCAATTGGCGCTGCACGTATTCGTGTATTAGATGGGATAGGCAAGCTTGAAAGAATTTGTGTTCTTTCTTCAAGCCGCAAAAAAGGTGCAGGAAAACTTCTTGTATTAAAATTAGAAGAAATCGCAGCCGCTCAAGGTGTTACCAAGTTAAAACTAAATGCCCAAACACATGCAATCCCTTTTTATGAACGACTAGGATATGAAACGGTATCTGACGTGTTTATGGATGCCGGAATTCCTCATGTCACAATGATTAAACATACTCAATAATTTTATGTTTTTTACGAACGAGCTTGGTTATCCAAGTTCGTTTTTTTGCTTATTCCCTCCCTAAAGTCTCCTTCATTTAAAGGATAAAATAAGCCTAATTGGAAAAAACTATTTTTAATGGTGTATCAGATGGAGGTTATTTTATGCATTATGCACAAATTACCATTGAATTAGTTTTGGGCTTTTTCGCCCTTTTTATCTTAACAAGGATATTAGGTAAAACCCAGATCACCCAAATTACCACATTTGACTTCATCTCTGCACTAGTGTTAGGAGAGCTTGTAGGGAATGCGATATTCGATGATGAGGTTGGAGTAGTCCAGATTCTTTATGCTGTTATAATTTGGGGACTGCTTATTTTCATCTTGGAGATCATCACACAAAAATGGAGTAAAACACGCGGTTTATTAGAGGGCAACCCATCAATCATCATACATAAAGGGAAAATCATTAGAGAAAGCATGAAAAAGAACAAGCTTGATATCAACCAGCTTCAGCATCTCATTCGCTCTAAAGGTGCTTTCTCCATTCGTGAACTGGAGTATGCCATTTTAGAAACGGATGGAACTGTCAGCATCTTAAAAAAGCCTTCTTATGAAACACCAACAAAAGGCGATTTACAGGTCAATCTTGCTCAGGTAAATCTGCCAATTACATTTATTAGTGACGGCAAGGTTATTAAGGATAATCTCACTGAAGCAGGTTTTAATCTAACCTGGTTAGAGCAGCAGCTAAAACAGCAAAATATACTTGATATGAAAGAAGTATTGTATGCTGAATGGCTTGAAGGAAAAGGTCTTCATGTTCAAACATTTCAAGGACGGTGACACTAGGTGATGTCGCCCTCCTTTTTATTTAAACATATTCGTTTATAAATTGTCCTTTTTCTAATAATGAATCGGCAACTTTCTTCTTTAATGTTTTTGCTTATTGATCATAAAGCTCTGTTCGTTGCTGCTGTTTGATTTACTCTCTCCCCTTTTTATTAGCAGATTGGACTGCAGCAACTGGATATGTATATGAATAATCATGTTTCACTGGAACAGATCGGTTTGCATATTGGATGTAGGCATCATGCTTAATCGGTAAAATATACCCCACCTTGCCCCTCCTTCCCTTTCTTCTCCTCTAAATTTACCTTTTCGATAGGACTGCATTCTGATAAGATAGTGTTTGCCGCTATTTTTTAACTAAGCTATGACATGAATTGACTGAGAAAATTAGAAGTTTATCTTCGAACTAAATATTTAAGAAATTGGCTTATTCATTATAATTGGACTAAAACCTTTCAAATCACACGTCATTTTCTATACATATTCGCTTTAAGAATTCTTTTATGGGAGGGGGATTATCTTGAAACATGCAAGAATGAAAGATTTAAAGGTTTCTTTAACCACTTTGCCTCGAGAGGATTATCAACGAATCTATGAGGCTAGCTTAAAAAATGAAGTCACCTGCAAGGCTTGCGGAAAGCCTGTGAAACTATATATCGGAATCAACGAGCCGCCACATTTCTACCATGTAATGAAGGAAGATAGCAAAACATGCAATGAAATGGATTCACGCCCTCCAACTCAATCCAATTACCCATTGCAAGAGTCTGCCATGGTAAACGAATATACGGAGAAAAACGGTTTCCGTCTCCCGAAATCAAGAGCGATTGCAACAACCGAAAAGCCCATATCGAGTGAATGGCGCCTTCCTTCAGCTCTAAAGGGGCGGACACCTTTCATCGTAAAAACCCAACCTGCTTCACCCTTACTTGGAATACCGCTTGATAGCGAGCAAAGCAAGGCTGTCACTACAATCGATGGACCGCTTCTTATTTTAGCTGGTGCAGGCAGCGGAAAAACCCGTGTATTAACGACTAGAGCACTCTATATGATGGAAGAAAAATCAATTGATCCGAAATCAATGATGCTTGTTACCTTCACTGCAAAGGCCGCTAGAGAAATGCATGAACGAATAAAAACGAATGCAACTAAATCTGCTGCCAAGCTTAACCAGCTTGTTATTGGGACCTTTCACAGCATCTTTTATAAAATGCTTCTCCATCATGACCGTGAAAAATGGAATGGTCAGCATTTGCTTAAATGGGAATGGCAAAAAGAGGCCTACCTGAAACAAGCATGCAGGGAAATGACAATTGACGAAAAGGATTTTCCCTTTGACCAAGCGCTTCAGCAAATCGGTTATTGGAAAAATACGATGAAATCGCCACAGGATATTTCCCCTGGTGACGACTGGGAAGAAACAGTACTGAAACTTTACACGTATTATGAGAAACAAAAGCTTAGTCGGGGACAATTTGATTTTGACGATATGCTTGTCAAATGCTATTACATGCTCAAGGATCATCCGCATTTGCTTAAGGCCTATCAAAATCGGTTTCATTATTTTCTCATTGATGAGTTTCAAGATATTAATCCTGTTCAATATCATCTTATTAAACTCTTATCAAATCATACGAATAATTTATGCGGCGTTGGTGATGATGATCAAACGATCTATAGTTTTAGAGGCAGTGAGCCCTCCTTCATTTTAAATTTTAAAGAGGAATACCCTGATGCAACAATTATTACCCTTTCAGCAAACTATCGTTCAGATCATCATATTGTGTCATCAGCAAATGAAGTGATTTCAAAAAATAAAAAGCGTTTATCTAAAAGAATGTATGCTCAGGTTCAGTCAGATCATTTACCTGTCTGCTTCTTCCCATATGATGAAGAGGAAGAAGCAACGATGATTGTAAATGATATAAAGGAAAAAATCGCAGACGGTGCGAACCCTGATGAATTTGCAATTTTATATCGAACTCATACAGGCGGACGTGCAATCTTTGAACGATTTGTTCAATCTAGTATTCCATTTGTCGTTGAAAATGAGCAAAGTTCATTTTATGAACGAAAAATGGTTCGCGGGGCTCTCAGCTATTTGCGTCTAAGTGTTGATCCTGATGATACGGCAGCAGTTAGCGATATCATCCGTGCTTTATTTTTAAAGCAATCTGCTCTTAATGATGTCAAAGCTTTATCCATTCTCCACGATTGTTCACTTGTTGAAGCGTTACTGCATTTAAATGGATTGCCAGCTTTCCAAATGGCCAAACTTAAAAAAATCATCCCAAGAATAAGCACATTAAAAAATGAAAGACCAGGTTTGGCATTGCACATCATAGAAAAAGAACTTGGTTTTCATGACTACGTAAAAAAACAAGGAAATGAAGGAAATGCAATGGACAAAGGTTCAGATGACCTCAATGATTTAAAAGTTATCCTAAAGAAATTTTCATCCGTAAAGGAATTCCTTGAGCATGCTGATCACATGATGCTGACTCAAAGAGCATTAAAGGGCCGCAAGGATTCAACGGAAGACGGGGTTCAACTCATGACGATCCATCGCTCAAAGGGTCTTGAGTTTAAACATGTGTATATCATAGGGGCAGTTGATGGATCCCTTCCTCATGATTTCGCTCTTGACTCAGCCAGAAAAGGAAATCATCAATTTCTAGAAGAGGAACGGCGTTTACTTTATGTTGCGATGACGCGTGCAAAGCAGCAGCTGTTCATCTCAATACCAGCATACCGGCGAGGACGGAAAGCATCAGCTTCACGGTTTTTAAAGCCGTTAATGAGCTAATCAGCTTTGTGTAAGGTTTGAAGAGTAGTATAATTACTACTCTTTTTTTGATGACGACAAAGAACAGCCATCTTCTTTAGTGAAGATGGTTTAAAATTCGTAATGATCGGAGCTCCTGTTTTGTTTCTGAGGTTCCAAGCTGATAAATTTTTTCATACAAGGTTTTTATTAATTGATCCTGTTCTTCCCGATATTCTATCCCATTTTCTTCATTTAACGATGTTAGGATTGGTTTGGGATCTAATTCTGTTTTAGTAATTTCCCGTAAAATCTTTCTGATTTCCTGGATTTGCTCATGTGTAGCATTAATTTCATAATAGATTAAGTGATCATCCAATCTGGATTCTTGAATATCCTCCGCTTCAACTGAAACATAATAGGTTTTAGTCATTTCAATCCCCCTTCATTTTTACTCAAATCTTAACTAGTTGGTTTCCGTATTTTTATTTTCATCATCTATCTCGTCTTTTTGTACGCCGTCACTTGGACCGTTATCCTGATCTACGCCATCTCCGACTCCATTTTCCTGCAGCTCCTGTTCTGCATTATTCATATTTTTTTCTAATTCGTCACTTACTTCTTTCGCTTTATCCACATTTTTCTCTGCTTCATTTATTTCATCCCCACACCCAGCTAGTCCGACTAATGTCATTGTCGCAGCAATTCCTCCAACGAAAAACTTCTTCTTCCATTTCATCACCATCTTTCATTCCTCCTGCAGTTTAAATCGTGATATCTTTATAAGGTTCCTACCCTTTACGAATCAACCCCAAACAAAAATCATTTTTAAACAATTAAAACCCTCATACCTAAGCAAGTATGAGGGTTTTATAAATACTGAATTCGTTCATTAGACGATAATACGAATTTCGTTTAACTTGTCTTTCACCTTATACATCATCATTTCATCATGAATTCTTTTCATTTTCATATCGAGATAGTGAGCAATTTCGGCTGCTTCTTTTAATTCATTTGTTAATGATTCAGGTACTTCCTTATCATATTTGTAATAAATCTTATGCTCTAAGCTAGCCCAAAAATCCATGGCGATCGTACGTATTTGTATTTCAACTTTTATATATTCTGTTCGATTTGTTAAAAAGACGGGAATTTCCACTAATAAATGAAGACTTTGGTATCCGTTAGACTTTGGGTTTTTAAGATAATCCTTTACCTTTAATACGTTAATATCATCCTGACTGGAAATCATATTAAGGATTTTATAAATATCTGATACAAAAGAGCAAATGATTCGGACCCCGGCAATATCCTGAATATGTTTGGCTGCTTCTTCAGTTGTAATTGCCAAGCCTTTTCTTTGCAGCTTTCCTATTATACTTGTTGGTTCCTTTAACCTGGATTTTATATGTTCAATTGGATTATGCTGATGTGAAAATTCAAATTCCTCATTTAATATTTCAAGTTTTGTATTCATTTCATCTAAGGCAAACTTATATAGTAATAAAAAACTTCTCCATGTTGCAATTTGCTCTTTATTTTGTTCCATTTTTTCACCTCTTTTTGTCACCTTCACTATAAAGGAGATATGTGAAATTAAGGTGAAAGAATAATGAACAATATATTAACAAAATAAATTAAGGTGAATCAAAAGAGCTTTGCCCCTTTGATTCACCTTCTCTTAAATACCTGGTTGTCTTTCATTTATTTCTTATTAATCATTTTTGAAATGGTGTTAAAATCTAATTTTTCATTTCCATTAACAATTGAATTAACAATTTTATCTTCCATTTGCTTTGAAACAGGTTTGTTAGCAATTTGTGATACGCGGCGGATCACATTGCGTACAGTTTTTTCATCTTTGAAGTTTGCACCCTGTAAAGAATTTGCTAAAGCAAAAACATCATTCATGTTAACGCCAGTTTTATTTTCGATATTTTTGAAGAATTTATTATCCATTTTCCCGCCTCCTTACCTGATGATATATCCTATGACATTCTAGGCAAAAGGTGAATAAAAAGAGACTGAGCTCTTTGTTCAAGTTTCTTAAGAAAAGCCTAGGACAACTAAGAAGCTCATGAAATTGAAATCGTTCTTTGCCTACACTTCATGATGTTAAAATTTAATCCTTTCTTACCTTTTCAAAAAAAATACGAGCAAAATCTGCTCGTATTTTCTTTGATGCCCCAAAGACACTAGGTCTTAGTTATAGAAAGAAGCACCAACAATGATTAAAAGGATAAATAATACAACGATTAAAACAAACGTGCTGCCGTAATAGCCGCCGCCGCCATAACCATAGCCACCGTAGCCGTAACCCATGCGCTAAGCACCTCCTCCTGCTATCATTACTTCACTATATGAAGATAGGAGTCAGTTTGTTTGGACGTTTGCGGGTAGTTTTTGATATGAATTCTAATTTCTTTTTATAGGTTTATGTTTAATCAGCCACTTTTCCATTTCTACAGCAGCTAACTCCATTCTTTGTTCAAATTCATCACTCAGCCTATCCATTTGGTTCAGTTCCCTCTCTTTACGATAAAGATTGGCATCCTCTTTTCTTTGGATATGATCATGCCGGCGATATACATTCTCCATCAACCCACGGAAAACCTGTTCAATGATCAATATCTTTCTCTCCTTTTTTAAGCAATCCATCCTTGTAATAATCTAGGTATAATTTCCCTGAGTGGTCGACTTGGCCGAGGAAAATTTCCTCTGCAGCTGCTTCATGTTTTTTGAGCTGGGCATTAACCCAATCCAAACTATAGCCACTGGCATAAATGGCTTCTTCATTTAATTTTCCGTCCCTAATAATCGTTTGCGGTGTTTTTAGCTGCTGCCCTTGTCCGAATAGATCCTCCCAAAGCACGGGCTTTTTTTCCCGTTTTAAAAAAACACTTAATTCCCCATTCGTTTCAAGCGTTGCAAATTCAACATCTCCAGCAAAAAAAATATCCTTTTTCCTTAATTGCTCCATTAACTCATCTGTTGTGTATTTCTCATGTTTTAAGTTCTCCTCTAGGATCTTACCTCCCTCAATAAATGTTGTAGGAGTCCCTTCCACTATTTTGCGAAAAACAATGCTCTTTAAGGAAGCCATTGATACAATGACCGGGAAAAGCGCCCATATTAATAATGAAATCACACCATTTACTACATTTAATTCAATATCCATTGAAATCGTTCCAGCGATATCACCTACGGTAATCCCGACGATGTACTCGAAAAAAGATAATTTTGATAATTGCTTTTTTCCCAATAGTTTGGTGATAAAAAATAATCCTAAAATGATAAGTACTGAACGTATGATTACTTCAACCCAGTCTAGCATTTCCCTGTCACCTTCACATTTCTTTTGATTTTTTACCTTCTTAAATATGTGAAGAAGGCTTAGTAAGAAAAATTTGTGTTATGATATATTATCATTTCTTACCAAAACCTTTTTTATGTGAGAATCTTCGCTGAAAAAAATGAATGCCTATTTGTACTCAAGTACAGGTTCTTCTTCGGCTTCACAGGTATATTTGATACCATCTTATATACTCTGGGATAATGGCTTTTTAGCGGTTCTCCTGTTTTGAAATACCATAATACCTTATAGCGCATCAGAAATTACGATCCATCCTTCTTACAGCAAGCGATACAGGATATAGTATTTTTGTTACTTTATTACTGCTCTTAAATCAGATGATCCATTGCTTTGATTTGCAGACATATAGATCCCCTAAAAAATAATAGGCTGACGAATTTTCTCGTCAGCCTGCCTCATATATTTACTTTTACACTATGACCGTTTTTTCTTTTTGCCACAGCCACAGCCGCTTTTTTTAACCTTCTTTTGCCCAACTGAAGGCGTTTTTTGTTCCTTATCGGTAGGATTCATGCTGCTTTTTTTCATTTGTATCCCCACCTTCCTAATTGATAATGTAATAAATCTATATAAAATCAGCCAAACCCAATATTGATTGCCTAAATTCAGTTTATGCGTATCGCTTTATATCGTTCTAAGCATAAGCCTAATCTAACAATTTATTTATAACCGTTTCGATGATTCCCGCTAATCCTGCGATAGCTAAAATAAAAAGCAAAGGCTCCGCCACAGAAGGCCAAAGCAGCCAAACTGCATATAGAAAGGCAGAACACCATACACCTGTACACCAGTAGCAGCTTAAAAGTTCACCGATCCATGCTCTTAAGCCGGTTCCCTTAATTTCTATATACGTTTCTATTTCTCCATTTTCATCTTTTTCTTCAACTTCTTGATGAAAAGGTCGTCTGATAAATTCGGTAATTTTATCAAAGACAAGTAATCTTGTTAATCGAAATGAGGCAAGTGCAAGAATGATTAAATTCAGCAATGTTAACATTACACACACACCTTTATTTGAATTCTCTATACACATTTTATGAGCTTAATTAAAGAATATGTATTTATGAAACTTGTTTTAAAATGAAGGTAGCTGATCTCATGATCGAGATCAGCTATTAATATTATCCTTCCTTAATGATTAATGTCTTTGTTCGAACAATTAATCAACAATATCTTCAAGGTCTAGGACAATATTAAGCAAGGCAACAAAGATATTAAGGAATAGATTTAATGTTACAGCTGTATTTTGATCTTCTAAGTTAACCTCAATATCCTTACAATTTATGATAACTACTTTTTGTTTACTTTTTTGAGTTGTTTGTGCTACTTGCAATAATTCTTGTGTAACAAGTTCTGCATCGTCGTCAAGGATGATATTTAATAAAGAGATGATTAAGTTAATTCCAATATTGATTGTAGCAGCAAATTGTTCTTGTTCTGATTTTACTTTAATGTCGCAAGAATCTTTGATAAAAATTAACTCTTTAATTTCTTGTTCAGTATTTGCAACTTGTAATCCATCTTGTTCAAAAATTGCATCATCATTACGATGACCAAATACATCTCTTTCATCATGACATTTTTCTTTCATTGGGTGGTCTTCAGTTCCAAGAGCACACCAGTTATAACGTTTTGCTTCCATTTATTCTTCCTCCTTTCGGTTTAATACATTAAATGCAGGAAAGGTATCTTTTGTATAAGGTATTTACCTCAGGTGATTTGCCCATTTTTAGATTATTTGCCTCGTCTTTTACGGAGTTTTTGTCGCAAAGTCATCTTGTTTTCTGATTTTTTCTCATTGCTAGATTTAGAGGAAGGTTCTTCTGTTGCAAAACCTTGATCATCAAGAAGACTTTCAACATGTGCTTTATATGTTTTAGCAAGCTCTTTAAAACGTTCCTTATCTTCGTCAGAAATTTGCGCTAGTTTTTCTTTTGAAATGTTATGCTTGTTAAGAATTTGTTGAACCATTATTTTTGCCATTTCAGGAGACATAAGATCAGGCTTTTTATCATCCATATTACCCCTCCTTTATCATTTTTCTTAGGTGATAAATTCGGAAATCAAAGCTATCAGTACCTGCATAAAAAATTGAAGTGAATAAGCTACCTCATGATTTCGTAAATCGATCACCACTTCTGCCGAATTTTCGATAAAAATTTCCTTTTTATTGGCTTGTTTGATGCTAAATTTATTTTTCATTTCCTGAGTGATTAATTCGGCTGTTTCACTGTCTAAAAGGATTGTTTGAAGAAACAATGTGATGACTGCTTGAATGGACGTATTTAGAGTAGAAATTTGTTCTGCATCATAAGTGATAATTCTTACGTTACGGGAATTTTTTATATGAATAAGATCACCTGAAGCTTGAATGGTCTTAGCTGTTATTTCCCCTTCTACATCAATGAAGGATGAAAGAAATTCTGTATTCATTTCAACTGGAGTGTTCAAATAGTACACAAAAAACCCTCCTTTCCTCTTTATATATAATGCATAGGTTTAGGTTTTTGTTTAGGAAAAGATATGGTTTTGGTGCCCATTTTTGGTTTAGGGATAAATGGAATTACACTCCTTTTATCCTTGTGTAGTTTAATAGTTTCAATAGAGTAATAGATTAGCTTCCTTTTCAGTTTACTAAAAAAGCCTTAAACCATATCCATAGGTAAAAGGCTAAAGATTTTTGTTTTGTGGTAAGATTTTAATACATTTAGTAAGCAACTACTTTTTTAAGTGATTTGTTTTTTTAAGCTAGCTTAAAGAGTTGCAGTGAAATATTGGTACCTAGTTCCCCATTAATATTATTAAAATTGGGTAATCCAATCATATTATTTCCTGTATTTCGTAAATTTAAAATTCCAGGAGTAGCTATCGTAAAAATTACCTGTCCCTGAATATCATTATTTGGCCTATAAGTGCTTCCTGCTATATGAGCACCATTAAAATAAAGCGATGTTATTGGCAGCCCGCCTGTTGTCATGGATGATAAATAAGTTGCTTGATAAACTCCAGGTTGATTAATTGTAATATTAGGAGACCCAGACGTATGAGAAAAAACAGTAGGAGTTATAGGACCTGTATTACTAAAGGCCACATTATTATTCGGCGCTACACTTTGAGAAGGCGTGTTATAAATATAAGCGAATCCTAAGACTGTTCCTGGTGGTCCTGCTGGTCCTGCTGGTCCTGGTGCTCCTGGTGCCCCTGGTGCCCCTGGTGCTCCGGGTGCTCCGGGTGCTCCGGGTGCTCCGGGTGCTCCTGGAGCACCCGCTGCTCCGGGTGCTCCGGGCGCCCCTGGTGCTCCGGCTGGTCCTGCTGGTCCTGGAGGACAAATACACTTTTTCTTTGGATGATTTAGAAGTTTTAAAAATCTATTTAACGCACAAGTACAATTAGGAAAATGTGAGCAGCATTGCTTACTATTATAATATTTGTTTGTCATTTTAACACCTCGATTCAGTTTATTCACCAATATAGTATGTTAGTTCCTTTTGATAAGATTGGACGAAATAAGCGATATATTAAATTGGATAAAAAAAAAGAATGGATTCCATTGAATCCATTCCTCTATTAACAAGATTTACGCAGCAGGAAGTAAAAATCTAACAAAGTTAACATATAAGGCTGACACACTTGTTAATCTACCTGCTCCATATCCATTGTTCTCCACAACAGTTATTAAATTTCCATTAACAGACATTAGAATTCCCTCTACTTCAGCATTGTCTGTTGCAATCAAAACTCTTGCTCCAATACGGCCTGCTAACTCCGCAGCTAACATATCACTAAACATTCTTTTCCCCCCTTATAGTTCAGTTATCGTTTCAATTTGATCAAATCTTACTAGAGTTTGGTTACCAGTAGTTTCAAGTAGAACGAAATAATCAGTTCTAACCGCCAAAATTCTTCCAACTAATGGATTAAATAGTTCATTTCCAACCTCGATTTGAACTAGTTCACCAAGAAGTGCTAAAAGACGTGCTCTCAATGAACCAGGTATTACTGGTATTACTGGTGGTGTTACTGGTGGTGTTACTGGTGGTGTTCCACCGCCACCATTCCCATTACCATTTACTGGTACAAGTGCACAAATACAACGACAATCTACTACAAATGTTTCTTCAGTTTGACCTGTGCTTTCAAAAGTAAAGATTGCACAACAATCATCAAATCCTTGGAACTCAAAGTCAGTACGATTTCCACCATTACCTGCTAAATTTAGAAAATTATCATTTCCTTCAAGGAGAAGATTAAATACTTCCTCTTCTCTACCTACTAGGAAGGTACACGCACAACCATCACATACAACTCCATTGTTATTGTCATCACATTTATGATGTTTTTTATGATCATGTTTTTTATGATCATGTTTTTTATGATCACATTTTTTATGGTCATGTTTTTTATGGTCATGTTTTTTAGTATGTTTTTTACGGCTTTTTAACTGAGATAACAACTCATCTATCGAGCCCATTTCAAGACTTAAGTCTTTCTTACGCTTCATTCTTTTATCCTCCTATTTAAATAATTTATTTTGCCCTATATTTATATTCAATAAAAGCTAGATTGCTAGGGCATTAGTTTCTTTTTTTGTAAAATAGTTAATAATCTAGAATTTTAAAAAGTGAATCCCCTTAAATACAGGATTCACTCATCTAACAGGATATGAAGTAATTAGTATATTAATAAACATAAATTCATTAAAACTTAGTTAAATCTAATCATTTACAGGTACAAGTGCACAAATACAACGACAATCTACCACAAAAGTTTCTTCAGTTTGACCTGTGCTTTCGAAAGTAAAGATTGCACAACAATCCTCAAATCCTTGAAACTCAAAGTCAGTACGATTCCCACCATTACCTGCCAAATTTAGGAAATTATCATTTCCTTCAAGGAGGAGATTAAATACTTCCTCTTCTCTACCTACTAAGAAGGTACACGCACAACCATCACATACTACCCCATTACCATTATCCTTTTTCTTTTTGTGATGCTTCTTCTTACGTTTTGATCTTAATATACTTAACATATCTGACATCTCACCTACTTCCATACTTGTACTCATATGGGAATGGCCTTTTCTTTTACCACAACAACCCATAATTTCATCCTCCTATTATTTAATATAAACTCACAATATATATATTCAATAAGAGGTATTATGTAAGGGCGATTGCACCTTTTAAACATAGGTATTCCCCCCTTTTGTACTAAAAAATGAAAATCCAACAAAAGAAATTCACTTTTTAGCACTAAAGGAAGGCAAAGTTAGCAGTATCTTCCTAAAGGATAAAGTAATAAAACTCTCTAATCACTAGTGCAAGTTTTTCCGTCATCAAATTCCTTCACTAAAACGGCCAAAAATAAGGAATCAACAACACGGAAACAATCATTACAATCAAACCAAGCGGAATCCCAACCTTCATAAAGTCGCTAAATGAATATCCTCCCGTTCCATAAACGATCATATTTGATTGATAGCCGATCGGAGTGGCAAAACTTGTCGATGCAGCAATGGCAATGGTGATCGCAAAGGGAGTGGGATCTAATGCCATCTGCTCTGCTACGGAATAGGCAATGGGAAAAATCATCGTTGCAGCCGCGTTATTTGATAAGAGTTCTGTCGTCATCCAGGTTAAGAAAAAGATGACGGAAAGAATAACAATAGGTCCATAGTTCATCACATGACTTGTTATCCATTCGGCCATTGCTGAAGCTACCCCTGTTTTTTCCAAAGCTTTGGCGATGCCAAAGGATGATCCGATCATAATAAGCAGCTTCCATTCTATTGAATTCCTGGCTTCTTCAATCGATATTGATTTTGAAAATAAAAGAATAACGACAGTTATACAAACAGCTGTAATCATTTTTAACCATCCTAAACCAACAGATACAATCATCATTATGAAAATGCTGATCAAGAAAATAGACTTTTTATCAGCTTCGTGTGAATAAGAGGATTTATATTCTGATTCAACTTCTAGAGTAAGGCCTTGAATGCTCTTTAATCCGCCAATCGTTTCATGATCTCCTTTTAATAGTAGAAAATCACCTTCTTGTAACGTCTGCCTGCTAGAGATCGGAAAAATGCTCTTTCCACTTCTTATTATGGTTATAAAATAACTCTGTTTTAACCAAAGTAATCCTACCTCTTTTATTGTTTTTCCTATCAGCGGACAAGTTGAAGCAATATTCGCTTGTACCAGACATTCACTGTCGTTCTTTTCCTCTAAAAAATCTTTTGCAAGATGATTAGGCAGCATGCTGCTGCCAATAAACGTCATATATAGAATACCTAGAATCGCACATGGAATGCCGATTAGACCGAGCTCAAACATGCTAAATCCTGTTCCAGTTCTATCCATTAACAAACCGCTAATAACAATGTTCGTAGAGGTTCCAATCAGCGTACACATTCCCCCTAAGATTACGGCGTATAACAAAGGAATGAGCAGCTTTGTCTCTGGCAATCCTATTTTTTTGGCCCATTTCCTCACAAGGGGAGTCAGAATCACAACTAGGGGTGTATTATTCATAAACATTGAAATACATGCTGCTGGAAGCATTAGCTTAAAAATTGCTTTTTGCGGTCTTTTCTCATAACCAATCATATATTCAGGTAATTTTTTTATATAATAGGTGTTTTTAATGGAATAAATCACAATAAATAAAGCCCCTACTGTTACCGTTGCCTCATTTGCAAAGCCTATTAACGCTTCTTCAGGACTTAAAATACCAGAAACCATCAATAAGACTAACGCAGTAAACATCACAAGATCTGTTTCAAATTTATCTGCTACTAATGCGAAAACCAATAGACATACGATACAAACTGTCATCATTCCGTACAAGGTCATGTTATCACTCTTTTATTTAAGATCATCATGGTATTTTATATGCCGCCCTCATGCAACCCGAATTACTGTTAGCCTATCGTTTACAAGTTTGTATGAATGACCTTACATTCCTTGATTGTTCTTCATGTTAAAGTTTTCAAACTAACCATTTGAAACAAAAAGTTAATAGAGTTGCCTATAGCATTATATGACTGACTGCATAATCTATAAGAGAAAGCGTCTAATAGGAACAAAAAAATAAAATTAAGGATATGAGAGGGCACACTATGAAAGTAATAACAATCTTAGGTACCAGGCCGGAAATTATCCGCTTGAGCCTTACGATAAAAAAACTCGACATGTATGCAGAAAAACATAGTTTGGTCTTTACGGGGCAAAATTTCACTTCTTCATTAAGTGATATCTTTTTTGAACAATTAGAAGTTCGAAAACCTGATTATATCTTGTCCAATCAGCAGCAATCTCTTGGGGAGCAGTTATCGGGCATGTATAAAAGTCTAGAAACCATTTTTTTAAAAGAAAAACCTGATAGAGTTCTAGTATTAGGTGATACAAACAGCGGCTTAAGTGCCATTTTAGCCGAACGGATGGGAATCCCAGTAGTGCATATGGAAGCTGGAAATCGCTGCTTCGATCTGGAAGTTCCAGAAGAGAAAAATCGCCGTGTGATTGATGCGATCTCTAGTATTAATCTTCCTTATACACCTCAAAGCAAAGAAAACTTAGTGAAAGAGGGTTTTCCGCGAAATCGGATTTTTATCTCGGGCAATCCGATTAATGAGGTTTTACAGCATTATTATACTGAGATTGAAGGCAGCAACATTCTCACAAGCTTGAACCTTAAAAAAGATGATTACTTTTTAGTCACAACACATCGTGCGGAAAATGTCGATCACGAAGATCGCTTACTTGAAATTTTCAAAGGCTTAAATCTAGTAGCAGAATCCTATAAAAAGAGAATTATATGCAGCATTCATCCCCGTACAAAATCCCGAATTGATCGTATTCAGGATTTTAAGGTTCATTCATTAGTAGAATTTCATGAACCCTTTGGATTCTTCGACTTTGTAAAATTGGAAAAAAATGCTTATTGCGTATTAACAGATAGCGGAACCGTTCAAGAGGAATGCTGTTTATTTCACGTCCCAACGATCACGATACGAAAAACGACCGAACGGCCGGAAACCATTGCCTGTGGCAGCAATATGTTATCGGGAATCAACGCTTCCCAAATTGCAAATTGCGTAAACGTTATGGTAAACCAACCAAAAACATGGTCTTTGCCGGAAGGATATGATCACCCAAATGTTTCAGATAAAGTGATGAAAATATTACTAGGAGGTATGGAATTTGTTTAATAATCAAATCGTTTTAGTTACTGGAGGCACAGGATCATGGGGACATGAATTGATTTCCCAGCTATTAACGCATAATCCAAAGGAGATCCGTATTTTTTCAAGAAATGAATCTGCTCAATTTACGATGAAACAAGAGTTTGATAGTAACCCAAAATTGAAATTTATCATTGGCGATATTAAGGAAAAGGATGCCTTAATTGAAGCATGTCACAATGTGGATTATGTCTTCCATTTAGCAGCATTAAAGCATGTCCCGGTTTGTGAGGACCAGCCGATTGAAGCATTAAAAACAAACGTAATTGGTACACAAAATGTGATTGATGCGGCCATTGCCTGTGAGGTTCATCGAGTTGTTTATATTTCAACAGATAAAGCCTCTAATCCATCAAATTTTTATGGCTTATCAAAAGCGATGGGAGAAAGACTTATTATCCATGCAAACACCTTAAATACTAAAACAAGATTCGTCTGTATACGCGGGGGAAATGTGTTAGGGACAAACGGGAGTGTCATCCATGTCTTTAAAAAACAAATACAGGAAAAACAAAAAGTCGGCATCACTGACCTAAATATGACTCGTTTCTTCTTAACCGTACAGGATGCGATTAAACTCGTCTTTAAAGCAACCTTTGAAAGTGTTGGCGGAGAAATTTTTGTTATGAAAATGCCTGCATGTAAAATTGTGGACCTTGCCCAGGTATTAATTGATGCATCTAAGAAGGAGAATGTTGAGATTGAAATCCTTGGGGTACGCCCAGGTGAGAAAATTGATGAGTTGCTTCTATCAGAATATGAAAGTAAGACCACGATTGCCTATGATGAAGAATATTTCGTGATTCTTCCTTCCATTCATATCGATGGAATCAAGGAACAGTATGCTGATTATAAACCTGCTAATTTACAAAGCTATCACTCTGGTACTGGACTTATGACCCAAGCTGAGATTAAAGATATGTTGTTGAAAGGTGGGTTTATTAAATGAAATTATTGATCCTTGGTGGAAAAGGGATGGCAGGACATGTCATAGTGGATTACTTTAAACAGAAGGGACAGCACGATGTCTTCTATACATCAAGGGACCAAAATGATAAAGATTCACTCTATCTGGATGTTACGGATATTAAAAAATTGGAGGACATCATTGAGTTGATCAATCCCGATATCATTATTAATGGTATCGGCATTTTAAATGAAGCGGCAACCAATCATCCTGTTCTTGCGTTTCAGGTCAATAGCTTATTGCCCCATCAATTGGTTAAATTAGTTGAACGTCGTAACGGGAAGCTTATTCACATTAGTACGGACTGTGTTTTTTCGGGAACAAAAGGCGATTACACTGAATTTGACAATCCTGATGGAACCTCTATATACGCCCAGTCAAAGCGCTGGGGAGAAATTATCAGTGATAAGCATTTAACCATTCGGACTTCGATCATCGGGCCGGAGCTGAAAGAAGACGGAATTGGCCTGTTTTTATGGTTTATGAACCAAACAGGTGAAATTAAAGGCTATCAAAAGGTGTTATGGAATGGGGTTACCACCCTGGAGCTGGCAAAAGCAATCGATGCGATGATCGAGCATAACGTAACTGGTCTTTACAATCTTGGTGCAGAAGAAAAAATTTCAAAATATTCATTGTTAAAATTAATTCAAAAAGTGTTTAAAAAGGATGACGTGATCATTACTCCAGATGATAAAATCGTCCTCGACCGGACAATCAAAAGCACCCGAACAGATTTTCACTACCAACTTCCTTCATATGAAGAAATGATTAAAGAATTGCATAGCTGGATGCGAGGCCAATGAATCAGCAGCCTGCCATTTTAATTACCGGAGCAAGCGGCTTTACTGGTCAACATGCTTGCAGCCATTTCTTAAAAGCAGGTTATCATGTTATAGCCGTTTCAAGAAGTGGCTCTTTTGACACAAAAGCCATAACGGTTGAACATTGTGATCTTACGAGGAAAGAAGATGTTATCAAGCTAATACAAAAAATAAAGCCTGAATATGTTCTGCATTTGGCCGGACAAAACCATGTAGGGAAGTCATGGAGTGATCCCATTTCTTCAATGGAAGCAAATATCATGTCTACCGCCTACCTGCTGGAGGCTTTACGTCAAGAAAATCCTGCTTGCAAAATTGTTGTTGTTGGTTCCGCTCTTCAATTTGATCCAAACAATCTATCTACTCTAACACATCCCTATAGCTTAAGCAAAACCCTGCAAATTTTAATTGCCCAATCGTGGGCTGCTTTATATAAGATGCATATTGTCATTGCGAAGCCTTCTAATTTAATAGGACCCGGTTTTTCAGCCGGGGTTTGTTCAATCTTCGCGCAAAGAATAGTCGAAATGGAGGAAAATGCTGGAGAAAAGGTTCTTGAAGTCTATAATCCATATGCACAACGTGACTTTATTGACGTGAGAGATGCAGTAAATGCCTATGAGATCCTATTAAATAAAGGAAGTTCAGGCGAAATTTATGACATTTCGTCAGGAAAAAGCCGGTCTTTAGATGAAATCATAGTTGGATACAAAGCCTTAACCTCGGTTGATTTTAAGGTAAACACTCAAGTGAATAATCGGATGGAACAACCAGTTCTCATTTCCACTCAAAAACTCATAGAATTAGGCTGGAAGCAATTGATTCCTATTCATACATCTTTGCGGGATATTCTTACTTTTTATCGTAACAAAAACCAATCCATGATTAAAAAATAGCTATAAAAGGTAATGATGAAGAATCAATAAAAAAGGAGGTATAGAATGCGTGACGTGGGCGTTGTCATGCCGGTATATAAACAGAATCCTCTCTACCTTGAAATGGCGCTGCGATCGGTCCTTGAACAGAGTTATAAACACTTTTATTTTGTCATTGTTTCAGATGGTGCACCTCAAGAAGCAAATGATGTTATTCACAATGTCACAAATGGGGATCCGCGAATACATTTTATTTTAAAAGAAAAAAATCAAGGTGTTGCAAAAGCATTGAATATCGGATTTGATTATTTAATGGAAATAGAAGAAGTGAATTATTTAACATGGGTCTCCAGCGATAATATCTACTATGATACCTATCTAGAAAAACTAAGAAATGCACTCGAAACAGCTCCGGACAATGTGGGATTATCGTATAGCAGTTTCAAGTATATTGATGCAAAAGGTGATTATTTAAAAGACCCTCAATTAGGGGAATTTTATAAATACCAAAACCAACCGAAAGAAAATTTGCTTGATGTATGCTTTATCGGTGTCTCTTTCATGTATAAAAAACATTTTGCAGCCATGATTGACGGATACAAAATGGAACCAGTTGAAGACTATGAATATTGGCTTCGAATGACAGACCATTGCGAAATCTTATATATTCCTGAAATGTTAATGGAATATCGTACAAATTCACCATTAAGTGTTTCAGTACAGCTTAGAAATTCAAAATCCCAACACCGAAGATGGAGATATGCGTTTAATCTTGCAAGATTTGAAGCACGAAATCGAAGAAATATACCTTTTAAGCTAACAGTCATTTATCCAGTTGAGGAAGGTTCTGAAAAAACGATTGTAAAATTAGAAGAGCTGTTTGAGCAAACATTTAGTAATTATAAACTTATCATTATTGATAGAAGTATAGATAGGGAGGCTATAAATGTCTTGCAGCATATTGAAGACCCAAGGGTGAAATTTATCGAATTACCTGGTGCTACTGAAATGGAAGCTATCTTACTTGGGATTAATGATGCTGATACACCTTATACATTAATCTTGGGAAAAGGTGTATTTCCATCCTCTCCATTTGTGTTATATAACATGATTCTTAATCAACAACAATTAAATCAAAGTATAGAGAATAGATATATAACATCATTTGATAGTGGTAAAGGTGTTGTTTCTATTTATTCTATCCATCAACAAAAAATACCTAATTACGGGACCCTTTATCTAACGGAGGAACTAGAAAAAATTTTAGATCATTGAGTAAACGTAAATAACCAGTTGGAACAACCAGTTATCATTTATCCTCAAAAATCTTGAATTAGGTAGGAAGCAAGTGATTCCCCTTGAGACATCATTGCGGGATATTTTTCATTTTTATCGTACCAAAAAGCAATCAGCTGAATAAATCTAATGAGAAAGAATCAATCAATAAGGAGGAATAGAATGCGTGACGTGGGCGTTGTCATGCCGGTATATAAACAGGATCCTGTCTACCTTGAAATGGCGTTGCGATCGGTCCTTGAACAGAGTTATAAACATTTTTATTTCGTCATCGTTTCAGATGGTGCACCCCAAGAAACCAATGACGTTATTCATAAAATCATAAAGGGAGATCCGCGAGTCCATTTTATTTTGAAAGAAAAAAATCAGGGTGTTGCAAAAGCATTGAATACTGGATTTGATTATTTAATGGAAGTAGATGAAGTGAACTATTTAACATGGGTCTCCAGCGATAATATCTACTATGATACCTATCTAGAAAAACTGAGAAAAGCTCTCGAAACAACTCCGGACAATGTCGGATTATCATATAGCAGCTTCAGGCATATTGATGCGAAAGGTGAATTTTTAAAAGAACCTCAATTAGAGGAATTTTATAAATATCAAGACCAACCTAAGGAAAATTTGCTCGATGTATGCTTTATCGGTGTCTCGTTCATGTATAAAAAACAAATCGCCGCAATGATCGACGGTTACAAAATGGAACCAGTTGAAGATTACGAATATTGGCTCCGGCTTACAGAGCATTGCGAAATCGTTTATATTCCTGAAGCTTTAATGGAATATCGCACAAATTCTCCATTAAGTGTTTCAGCACAATTACGAAATTCAAAAGCTCAACATAGAAGATGGAGATATGCATTTAACCTAGCAAGACTTGAAGCACGGAATCGAAGAAACATACCTTTCAAGCTTACGGTAATCTATCCAGTTCAAGATGGTTCGGAAAAAACAATTGCGAAATTAGAAGAGCTGTTTGAGCAATCCTTTAGTAATTATAAACTTATCATTGTAGACAGAAGTATAGATAGGAAAGCCATAAATGTATTGCAGCATATTGAAGACCCAAGAGTGAAATTTATCGAGTTACCTGGAGCTACAGAAATGGAAGCTATCTTACTTGGGATGAAAGATGCAGATACACCTTATACATTACTCTTGGGAAAAGGTGTATTTCCTTCTTCTCCATTTATGTTATATAACTTGATTCTTAAACAAGAAGGTTTTAATCAAAGTTTTGAAAATAAACATTTAACATCCTTTGATAATGGTAATGGTTCTGTTTCCATTCGTTCCATTGATCAACACAAAACGCATAGCTATGGAACTATATACCAAACAACAGAACTAAATAACATTTTATTTCATTAAGCATCCAACTATCTGTTTCAATTAAGGAGGGAATTAATTGACTGAAAAACAAACTTTACCTAAAGTGCTTGTTAATTCATTGCCTAAAAGCGGTACTCATTTACTGTTACAAATTATTCTTGGAATTCCAGGCATGATTATTACACCTAAATGGATTATTGAAGAGGAAGAGTTAGGAATAATTACTCCTGGAAGCGTAGGACCGGCACATTTAGATTACTCTGAAAAGCGTGCACAGCTATTAAATTCACAAAATGTAAAGGTAATTTTTATTAGCAGGGATTTGAGAGATGTTGTTGTTTCCCTTGTTCATTTTGTCATGTTAAACAAATGGGGAAATCACCCTTGGACTCCATATTTGAAGAAATTAAAAACACATGAAGAACGTCTATTAGCTATGATAAATGGGGTACATTTTACTGAAGAGGAGAAGGAGGAATACGGAGTTTATTCAATTCCTAATATTTATGAATTTTCTCAAAATAAATTAGGCTGGAGAAAGCAGCTTGGAATCTGCAAGGTTACTTTCGAAGAACTCACACAGGATGAAGAATCACAAAATAAAGCCCTTTTAAAAATTATAGATTTTTTATGGAATGACCTTGCACATTTAAACTTAACAAGACCAGAATTATTAAATCGATTAAAGCAAAATATTAAACCTAAAGAGTCGGGAACATTTAGGTCGGGGAAAATTGGTGAGTGGAAAAAAGAATTTAAAGAAGAACATAAAACTGCCTTTAAAAAAATAGCAGGTGATCTTCTTATTCAGCAAGGTTATGAAAAAGATAATAATTGGTAAAAAACTCCCCCCGCTAAAAGGAAAGACCTCAAAAATTCGAATATTTTAAGTAACTTCCTTCTAACTGTAAAACATAAAAGAAGTTCCTATGGATATCACCTTGAATCAACCTGATATAAATAGGAACTTTTTTCCACCCATAAAAAATCCTAATTCACTATATAAATTAGTAAGAATTTTTATTTAAACAATCATTTCTTTCTCAATCAAATTAATTAGTCTGAATAAATTGTTGCATTAAAACTTTCAGGACCAACTCGAGTAGCCCCTCCTGTATCTGCACTTATAAACGCAAGATAAGCTATTCTGTTATCAAATGAAGGAGGAACATTAAAATCTGAAGCAGTAAATGATAGTACTTGTGGACCTAAGATAGAGGTATCAAGAGTTTCTTCAACTGAATAAATTAATACAGATGGATTTGATGAACTCGACTGTCTTACAACAGTGATTGTAATAGTTGTGACCACAGGGAGATCAGGTAATTGAATAGCTACTGTTCCACTAATTTGAGTTCGTATTAGACCTGTTCCACCCGCAGCATTAAGAGTTAGACGTCCAAATAATTGAGCCGTTGTTGTTACTGGAACGCTTATCGAATTTGCGTAACTGGCTCCTTGAGAAGTTCTTGCATCTAGCAACTTGGCCATGGACCATTCTCCTTTCTTAAAACTTGTTACAATATAATCTATTCATAAATCTTCTAAAGTGCTTGTATATTTGTTTATTTTACTAGTAAATAGTATTTTTCTAATCCTTTCTAAGGAAGCTTTCATACATAGAAAATTAGCTGATTCAAAATAAAGGATTACGTAGAAAACAAAAAAATCCTAAAAAATACACTACCTACGTTAGAGAGATAGGTGTACTTTTTAGGTTGTTTTTTACTTTATTAAATAAATAATTTAGTCCTCACCCTATATTTCTACGTTTAAAAAATTCAAGCATGTTTAAGAAATTTACTGCGTACTTTTCTGGTGAAAAGGTTTCTCTAATATGTCTTTCAGCTTCCTGTCTAATGGCTTCTCTTAAAGATAGATTTGATAATAACTCTTTCCCTTGTTGGACAGCATCATCAATATTCCCCAACTCAAAAAACTTCCCGGTAATATCATGTTTAATAAAACTGCGCACTCCATCTGAATCAGTTGACAGAACTGGACATTTACAGACCATTGCCTCTAAGACAGCATAGCCGAAACCCTCGACTTTAGAGGTCGAGCATAAAAATCCTCCTGAATCTCCAATCATCGAAAAGTGATCTGCCATTTTTGCATGGGGCTGATTTGCATATATGGTAAGATGATTACGCACATTCAGTTTATCAATCATTTGTTCGAAAGCGACTCTCTCTTCCTTATCGCCCAATGTATTGTCTTCAAACATCCAAAGCTGGATAGAAGGATTTCCTTTTATTAATTCGGCTCCAATTAAAAGAAAGTCTTTCCAATTCTTGTTTTCCTCAATTCTCCCTACCCATCCTACAATTGGATGATCATGCTTTGGAAGGATTTGATAGTGAAACTCCTCTGTGTTAAAACAATTATCAAAACAAAATTTCGTTATATGTGGGAAGTTATCTTCAAATGCCTTCATAAGATGCGGTGTTCTTGGATATAAAATAGCATCACAATATTTGTTCAAAATAGGTAGAGCATGATTTTTCAAGAAATAATCTGCATACTCTTTATTAAAACCTAACCCTTGAATTTCATAAATTAAGGGACCTTGATAGCCAAAATTTCTTAATTTTTTCAGAAGAAGAAGATCAGACCCGACCACAATGGCTTCATAGTTCCCTTCTAAAATTATGTTTTTAATTTCCTCATCATCGTTCGTAACGAATATCGATGTATCAATTTTATTTTGGAGGCCAGTTCCACCTTGTGTATACAAAAAGTGCGAGTTAATTCCCTTTTGATGTAAAGCATAAAAGCGTTGTCTATTTAATGTCTCAACCCCGCCGCTTGGAACAAAAAATGTAAATAAGACATTTTTATTTTGCGGAATTTCAGGTTGAATTTTGTTCCATTTTGCTCCTAAAATCGTACCATCGTATCCATTTGGCGTTGCATCTTTAACGACCATTCCTGATCCCTCATTTAATTTCCAATAACAAACAAGATTATCTTCATCACCAGTAAGCTCTTTTGTCATATTCTCTTTAATATCTTCTTGCATTTTGGCTGTACTCCATATCCTAACTTCCTTAAGCTCACCTACATAATGCCCATTAGGAATACCTCCACCTAAAACCGCTGAAGGAACAACGTTTTTCCTGCTTTTAAACCCTTTCTTCACAAATTCACCATTAATAAATAAAGATGGAATTCTGTTTTGATAAACAATGGCAATATGTGTCCAATCATTAATGGACGTTTCATAGACTAAAGTTGCAGGCAAATAATCTGTTGTATGTTCATAAACCGAAACACCGTTCGTACCGACTGAAACTCCGACACCAGCTCGGGTTAAATCGCTGTCTAAATAAGCGCCAAAAACAGGAGTGATAGCAAAGCGCTGATTTCTAATATCAGATATCCATTTTCTTGATTGCTGATGAATGAAATGTGTAGTATATGGTTTAGCCCAAAATTCAATTGTAAATGTATTTTTCAAACTAGAAATTAACTGCTTATCTGTTTTGACACAACTTTCATCTTGGAAAGAAAGTGAAATATTACGCATCATAAAGAACTGCCCTCCTATCCTTTTTATTAGCTTATGTTCGTATTTTTTTTTTGAATATATATATAACCTAAATTCTGCTTAAATATGGAAATATCAGAAGAAAGTCCCGATAAAATTGATTCGTAATGTCAGAACAAGATTGCATACATACATTATTTAATGAGAAAGAATGATTGATTAGCAGAATGGCTAAAGAAGGATTACGCTTTAAATAAATAAAAACGATCAGGAATGAGGTACAAATGGAAAAGGTTTCAATCGTTATCCCCTTTTACAATTGTCAATATGTTGACAAAGCCATTGAAAGTGCATTGAATCAGACGTATAAAAATATAGAAGTGATCGTTGTTGATGATGGTTCTTCAAAATATACAGATAAAATAAATCCTTATTTAAAAGAAATTAAATATATACAAAAAAAGAATGGCGGGACAGCAAGCGCGTTGAATACAGGCATTCAACATGCCACCGGAGAGTATTTCTCATGGTTAAGCTCAGATGACTTATACAAACCTGAAAAGACTTCAGAACAACTAAAATTAATGAAAAATAAAAATGCCACAGTCTCTTATTCTCCTTATATTGTCATGAATTCCAAAGGTGAATATGTACGCAGAGTCAAAAACCCTTCTTACAATAAACTGTCTTTTCTTAAAACGTTTTTAAACTTCTGCCCAATAAATGGCTGCACTGTTATGGCAAAAATGGATCTGTTTGCAGATGTAGGCTTGTTTGATGAAACATTACGCTATGCAAATGATTATGATATGTGGTGCCGCATTTTACTAAAGTACGATTTTCTATATATTAATAAACTACTTGTTTTCTATAGAGAGCACGCTGCAATGGGTACAAAAAATCATCAGGAGGAAATAGCTTTAGAAACTGAGGTTGTAAAAGAGAGATATAAACATCAGATAAACGAGTATTTATTAAAAGAACAAACTGATTACCTTAAAAACCTAAAACTAAATAATTTCACTAATAATGGAGGTCTCTAGTTGAAAGACATACATGTTTTTTTGATCAATTACACTAGTCAGACTGCTTTAAATAAAGCAATTGAGTCCTTAAATTTCCTTGATTATCGTTTAAAAGCAGCAACAATTATTAAAAAGAATAAGACTGCTTTTTACATGGACAAAACATCACAAAAGATCCCTTTAAAAATAGTAGAAATGATTGACCAGGACCTTGGAAAAACGTTAAATGTTTGTTTACAATCACTCAATAGTAACTATGTTTTATTTTTAAATAAACACGAATACCTTATTTCAGAGATTGAAACGCTCTTTACACATATAGATCAAAACAGTTCTATCCTGACAAATTCATTTCAATTTCACGGTCGGGAAATTGAAAGGCCGCTATTAGTTAAAGCTACCTTCTTAAAACAAACACCTTTATTCACAAAAGAACAAATCCCTTTTAATGAAGCTGTCCTTCCAGCCTGGCTAAAAAAAATAGAAAAAGCAAAAATAGTAAAAATAACGAAACCGATGGTCAAGCCCTTTAATCCTAGAGCATATACTAAAACAATAAATAAATGGGAGTTTATCGCGAAATATTCTTCACCATCAAAAGGAGCTTATGATCAATCTCCCTCTTTAGCAGTTATGATTTCAACCTATAATATGGCCAGCTATGTAGAAACTGCTATTACCTCCTGTCTGCTGCAACATACACCAATTAATCAACTATTAGTCATTGATGACGGTTCAACTGACAAGACATATGAGCGTCTTACAAAATGGAACGGTGGACGGAATATATGGGTATTCCAAAAAGAAAACGAAGGAAAGGCAAGAGCTCTAAACCAACTTTTACCCTATGTTTCCTCAGATTTCATCTTAGAGCTTGATGCAGACGACTGGCTTGACCCGGATGCGATTTCAACAATTAAGGAGCAAATAATGACACTTCCTGCGTCTGCAGCTGTCCTCTATGGAAATTTGAGAAATTGGCGGCAGTTCGATTCACATGAAATGAAATTTAGTGAGGTAACGAATGGCAAACCAGTCATGGATGAAAACGAACTCCTTTCTTACCATTTTCCTCTGGGACCTAGAATTTATCGGACAGATAAGTTAAAAGCGATTGGCGGATTTCCTGTCATTTCTTTTGAGGAGGGTAAATTGTATGAAGATGTTTTAGTATTAAAAGAATTAATGAAAACAGGGCCACTATGTTATCGTGACTTTACAATCTACAATGTGAGAAACCATCAATCTAGCATTACGAAAGTCAATCATTCAAAATGGCATGAGTTTAAAAACTTACTTGATTAACATTCGTTAAAAAGCTAGCTTCTCATCGTTACAGACACTTGTACCTAATACAAATACACAAAAAAAGAAAAGCCCCCCTCCCTCAATTTTGGACGATTGCCCACACCATCTAGGGATAACTCACATATTGTGTTAAGGACTAGAGAGTCAAATAACTAATTTTAAGGAGATGAAAATAAATGGGTTGCAAAGGTAAAGACCGCGATAACAATTGCGTGTGTGAAGCAGTTGAGCAAATTTTAGCTGAGCAAGAAGCAGTTGAAGAAATTAGCTGTCCAACTAGCTGTTTCAGCAATTTGTTAAGCCCAGCAGCTAGTCCGGGTAGAGATACAATTCCATTCATTTTATACGATAAAAAAGGTGATCTGTTTAAAGCTTTCGGTAACGTAGGTGGCTTCTTAGGTGATATGGCTTGCTTTAAAACAATCTTCTTCCGCGTTGAGCACGTTAAAGATTGCTGTGCAACATTATCACTGCTACGTCCTTTTGATGTGAATGGCGATACTGAGAGCGTATGTGATCCTTGTGACGGTGACTTCTTCGGACTTGCAAAATCTGACTTCTGTATTGAAGTAGATCTTGATTGCTTCTGTGCTATTCAATGCTTATCACCTGATTTAGTAAACCGTGCGATGGATAAAAAACACTGCAAATAAAAGATGGACTGCTGGTCACAGCAGTCTTTTTTACATATTGATCTACTTAAAAATGCCCATTTATCAACAAATAGGCATTTTCATTATTACCTTTTCTTCTATTATATCTATCCTAATATAGGCATATATAATAGAAAGGGAGGGAACCAATGAAAAGGACTAGTGATGATCATTACATGATTCACGTGATAGAAACAATTATCTCTCTGCAAAACGCGGTTGAAGAACAACGTGCTGCACATCGCTACCGCTATCTCCTTTATCCCATGAACCTATTAGGAGATTCCATTCCAATCCTTTTATTTTTAAAAGAGGGCGAATTGTTTAAAGCCTATCATTTTATAGATGTAAAAGGTTATGGCACTGTATTTTTCCGGGTGGAATCCATTCATAACTTCCATCTTACATTAAGACTGCTAAAGCCATTAAATGCAAGCGGGGAACTGATTCATCTTTTTAATGAAGATCAGATTTGCTTTGTAAAAAGATTATTAAAAACGGAAAATTTTATCAAAGTAGATGTATCGAATAGTTGTGCCATTCAATGCTTATCACCACAGATGTTGACATGAACTGGCTATTAAAAACCGGACGATATAAGGCTGTCACAAAAGATTCAGACTCTTTTGCGATAGCCTTATCCATTTAAAAACCTAATACATTGATTGCCTGGATGTCTTCAAGCTGAATATCAATTGGTCGTGGATGGTGTAAAGATCGTATAGTCACGACTCCATCCTCCTCTGACACGATAATCCCCCGATAAGTGCTATCAGTTGTTTCGATAAGACACAAAGATTTCGGCATATTTTTCGGAAGATTTGTAAAAAACTCAACCTTTTCAGGAATCGTCATCTGGGAGATTGGTATTCTTGGTTTTCTTTTTCGTTCCTGTTTTTCATCATGTATAACTTCTTCCTTTTTACTCTGTTCAGCTTCAACTTCTGGTTCTGGTTCTGGTTCTGGTTCTGCTTCTACAACAGGATTTAATGAAATCTCTGCTTTTGTCTCTGCTGTCTCAGCTTCTATAGGTTCCACCGGTAAGCTTTCCTGTTTCTTTACCGGCTTTATTATGACTAACTCTTGCATTTTTGGAGCAATGTTATCGTATTCCGGCTGCACAATATACAACAGCGGCTTAAGTTGCTGATTTCTGCTCATCGGAAACCTCCTCTATAATAAATCTGCTCTATAGCAGTTTATGATCATTTCTAGGTTATGTGCCTATTTCTTATCATTGATTGATACTGTTAACAAAGATAAAAAATTTTACACTAAATTTACTCTGCCTTAATATTTAATTGTTATTGTCGAATTACATAGATTTTAGTTACCTATTTAGACAACATAAACAAGAACCTGCTTGTTTTATTAAAGGAGAAAAGGCATGAACAATGATCGTACTGTCCCTTCTGATAAGGGAGCTTCTTTGAAGGAACAATTTATGACAATTCTAGAAAAGAAGCAGCTCACCATTCATTTTCAACCAATTGTTCATTTTCATAGCCATCAAACATACGGATTTGAGGCTTTATCAAGAGGACCCCTTGACAGTCCTTTTTATAGTCCTTCTCATCTATTTCCTTTTGCCGAGAGAGAAGGATTATTATACACGTTGGAAAAAATCGCGAGGGAGCGTGCATTTGCCGAAAGTAAAGGAATCTTAAAAGATAAAAAACTATTTATTAATTTAAATTCCCAAGTGATGTATGATAACCAGTTTAATCCCGGCCATACCATTTCCCTGCTAGACCAATACGGAATTGCCCCTCACCATGTTGTGTTTGAAATTACCGAAAGAAATGCCATCCATGACTTTGCCGCATTTAGAAATGTACTACATCATTATCGTGAACAAGGCTTTCAAATTGCGATTGATGACGCGGGTGCAGGCTATTCCTCCTTGCAATCTATATCTGAATTAATGCCGGATTATATTAAGGTGGACCGTTCGTTAATAAGCGGCGTTGACCATAATGAAGTAAAATTCCATATCCTCGAGGCATTTGTGATGTTTGCGAAAAAAATGAGTTGTGAAATCATCGCGGAAGGAATTGAAACAGAAGCTGAGCTTCAAAGGGTAATTGATTTAGGCATTACATATGGCCAGGGTTTTTTTATCGCAAAGCCGAATAACCCCATTCCCTCGATTACGGAAACGGCTCAGAAATGTTTAGCTAATATTGAGCAAAGGTTAGGCAGGACTGTGGCCATTGATATAGCTGATGAAATCATCCTTGTTCAAAATGGGACTGTGCTCAAACGCCAGCCTGCACGAGATCTTCTGGGAGAGATTTTGTAGAACGATCAAAAAAAGGGACTGATCCCCGTGCAATATCAGGAAATTCCCTTATATTGGATGGTTGGATCAGTCCCTTTTGAATTTGTTTAGAAAATTATAAAATTCTCATACTTTGGATAAGCGTACGACATCTAGCTCCAGCGCCTAGCCCCTCGACGTCATAAGCCACTCATGAATTGAAGCTAAAGTACACCTTCTATTCATGAGCGTCTTATGCTTGTCGGGTCTGATCAAGGCGCTTACGCTTTTGTTTTGTTAAGCGATAATATGATATCCTGAATCAACGTGAAGATTTTCACCAGTCATGCCTCTTGAAAGATCGCTAAATAAGAATAGTGCTGTATCACCTACTTCTTCAGGTGTTGTTGTTCTGCGAAGCGGTGCGCGCTCTTCAATTTCTTTTAGAATAGAATTGAAATCACTGATTCCTTTAGCTGATAATGTACGAATAGGACCAGCTGAGATTGAATTCACACGAATGCCATCTTTGCCAAGGTCGCTTGCTAAATATCTGACACTAGCTTCCAGGGAAGCTTTAGCAACGCCCATTACGTTGTAATTTGGCAGTACCCGCTCTCCGCCAAGGTAAGTTAACGTGACGATGCTGCCGCCTTCTGTCATAATTCCTCTTGCTTCCTTCGCAACAGCTGTTAAAGAATATGAACTAATATTGTGGGCTAATAAAAAGCCATCACGTGTTGTGTTCAGATATTCTCCTTGCAGCTCCTCCTTGTGTGCAAATGCGATACAATGGGCTACACCATGGATTACGCCTACTTCTTCCTTAATTTGACCAAAGCATGTTTTAATTTCCTCATCATTTGTTACATCACAAGGCAAAACAATGGAATCATTGCGCTCTAATGATTCTGCCAGGTCACGAACAGACTTCTCCAAACGTTCACCTGCATATGTAAAAATTAGTCTAGCACCAGCATTATGTAAAGAGCGTGCAATACCCCATGCGATGCTGCGTTTGTTTGCTACTCCCATAACGACAATATTGCGACCATTAAGTGATAAACTCATGTACATCCTCCTAATATTAATACATGTTATTAGTACCTGGTTATAATTATATCATTAAAATCCAAAAAGTGCTATCGATTTCATCCCTGAAGAATGTACTCTCATCCCTTACATTTTCCCAGACCGATTCTAATTATAGGTCCCTTCTTTTAAAATGTGCCGTTGACTATGGAAAATTGTCCACTCTATTGAATGATCTTTTGAATATAGTACTAGTAAGAAAGCAAGGGGGTGAGACACCATGTCATATTGGGGAAAAGATAATGAAGCTGAAGCAAGAGCTAAAGCTAAAGCAGACGCAGAAAACAAAACAAATGTAGATAACCGCTTAGATAATGAATTAGATAACGAAAATGATATCAAATTAAAAGATAAAAACATTAATAATGCAAAAGTCATTAACAGTGGTAACGCGAAAGTAGATATTCACATTGAAGTTGATAGTGAATCTCGTGCACGAGTTAAAGCTAAAGCAGATTCTGATCAGGATCAACAACAGGATCAAGAACAAGACTAAGAAATGATAATAATGTAGTAACAATGAGGCTGTTTCAGAAACAATGGGTAAAACCCTATTGGAACAGTCTCTTTAAACTAGTAAAAAGGAGGTAAAACAATGAATGAAAAAAAAGGTAAACAGAAAGTTAAAAATATAAAACAGAATGATAACAAAGCTAGTATTAATACTAGCGGTAATTCCAATGTAGATATTTCGATTGACATCGATACAAGAGCCATCGCTTATGCTGTTCTTTGTTCATTATATGCAACAGATAAATTAAATGAAAGCCAGTTTCAAAAAGCTCTAGAAAAATTCGAATCGGTCATGAAAACAAACGCAAATAAAAATGGCCATAATCAACCAAATGTCATTGAATTGCCAAAACAAAGAAGAACATGGATTTGAGAGGGGTTTGGCTACAAAGATAGGCTAAGAGTAGACAAGAAAGCCAAAACCCTCTCTGTCTACCTGTGAGAGGGCTTTTATACTTGCTAGATTTACTATCCAACATAACGATGATAAATCTTTTTAGCCTCAGCAATATCCTTCGTCCCATGAATTAACGCTCGGCCGTCTTTAAATAGAACGATTCGATGTCTGCCAAATGTCATTGATAATAAAAATGGATTTTCTAAAAGTGCGTCGGCTATCGGTTTGACTCTTTTAGAGATTTGTTCAAACGAAATCTGCTTCCCTATACTTGGACGAAGCTGTACCGTATCCCTTCCGCAAAGAACAGCTGCTTTTGTTTCTTTTTCAGCCGATAAGTAGGGATAAACAGGATTTGTTCCACATGTAGGACAAGCCCTATTTTTCAGCTTCTCCATGTTGATCGCTGAATACTGATTTTTCCAAAGATCAAAGGATACAAGCTTGCTGCGCAGGTTTTCTTCGTCTCCAACAAGCAGCTTCAGCACTTCTGCTGTTTGATGGGAAGTAACCATACTAACAATCGGTGAAATAACTCCAACCGTATCACATGTCATCCCATCAAATGGAATATGCTTTAATAAGCAATGAAGACATGGTGTTTTATTTGGGATGACAGTAAACGAAAGGCCATAGCTTCCGACACACCCGCCATACACCCATGGGATACCATGCTTTAATGAAGCATCATTGATTAATAATCTTGTTTCGAAGTTATCTGTTGAATCAACGATCACATCAACACCATCTAACAATTCTTCAATATTGGCTGATGTTAAATCCTCTACAATAGCATGAACTTGTACTTCAGAATTAATTTGCTGAAGACGTGTTTTTGTGGCTATTGCTTTTGGCATTCTATTTTTTGCATCTTCCTCTGAATAAAGCTGCTGTCTTTGCAAGTTGCTCCATTCTACATAATCGCGGTCAATAATCGTTAATTTTCCAATCCCGGCACGTGCAATCATTTCTGCATTCGCTGTGCCTAGCGCACCTGCACCTACAATGAACACATGCTTTTGATTGATTTTTTCTTGCCCGCTTTCCCCGATTGGAGAAAATAATATTTGTCTTGAATATCGCTCCATTAAGTGGTCATCATTCCTTCTGTTGGACTGCTTGCTGTTGCATATTCCTTTTTAGGAATTCTGCCGGCTTCAAATCCCAGTCTGCCAGCCTCTATTGCAAGCTTCATGGCAACGGCCATTTTCACCGGATCCTTTGCCGCAGAAACGGCTGTATTTAATAAAACACCATCAGCTCCCAGCTCCATAGCGTATGCTGCATCTGCAGGTGAGCCGATTCCTGCATCGACAATGACAGGAACATTGGATTGTTCAATGATGAATTTTAGATTTAAAGGATTTAAGATCCCTTGACCCGATCCAATAGGAGAAGCACCAGGCATAATGGCATGAACCCCTAATTCTTCTAATCTTCTTGCTAATACCACATCATCTGAAGTATACGGTAAAACGATAAATCCTTCTTCTAACAGCATTTCACTAGCTTTTAAAGTTTCTACTGGATCTGGAAGCAACGAACGGTCGCAACCAATGACTTCAACTTTTATCATATCACATAAGCCAGATGCCTTTGCAAGTTTGGCAATTCTTACTGCTTCCTCTGCCGTTTTGGCACCTGCTGTATTTGGCAGCAGAGTATACTTTGAAAGATCTAACTGCTCTAAAAAGTTTGGCTGCGATGCTTCAAAGATATTCATACGGCGAACCGCGAAGGTTAGAATTTCTGCCTCAGATTGGGCAACAGCTTCCTTTTGAATCTCAAATGACGGATATTTCCCCGTACCTAGTAATAATCTTGATGTAAATTGTTTATCTGCAATGTTTAACATTGGCTCATCCTCCTCCTACAAAATGAACAAACTCAACTTCATCACCGTTTTGGATTGATGTCGTCACATATTGATCTTTTAAAATAATTTCTCGATTATGTTCCACTATGACAAGACGGTCCTCCAGCTTGTAATGTGCCAGCAGCTGCTGAATCGTCTTAACGTCATTTTCCAGCTCGACAATTTCCCCATTTAACTTAATGCTCATTTTCCCACCTCACGTCTGTACATAAATTCGGTTGATCGAAAATGCTTTCACATAGTCCTCATTTAGCTGCCTATTCAAAATCAGATCCCTTATCATCAACCCTGTTTGCGGGGCTAAAAGGATCCCATTTCGGTAATGTCCTGTTGCAAAATAAATCTGTTCTCCTTCAGGATGCTGACCAATATATGGTTTACCATCATGAGATTGCGGACGTAATCCAGCCCATGTTTCAATCAGTTGAGCAGATTTTAATTCTGGCAGAATTGGTGCTACTTTTCCAATAAGTGACTGGATTCCGCCAATTGTTGGCTCTGTACTCCAATCATCCTCGACCATTGTTGCTCCGATGACAAATCTGCCATCTCCCTTTGGAACGATATAACAATGATCATAGAAAACCGTTCGTTCTAGGCCGATCTGATTGCTTTTTACAGAAAGACATTCTCCCTTTACCGGTTTCATCGCTGCATCAATTCCCAATTGGTTAAAAAAGTACCCGCTCCAAACACCGTTTGCTACGACAACCTTGCTGCAAATGAAATCAGCAAGCGGGGTTGAAAGCGAATATTCGTTCACAGCATTTTTCTTGATCATATGTACAGGAGTATTCTCTAAAATAGTTGCACCTAGCAAACTAGCAGACTTTGCAAAAGCCGCACATACATGCTTTGGTGAAACATGGCCATCCTCAGGAATATAAAGCGCACCCTTGATCTCTGCTGATAACATCGGCTCATGTCCAAGCACCGAATCTTTTTCATGCCATGCAACTGTATCATGTTGTGTTATCGCTTCTTTTAAAGAAGCTGCTTCAGCATCTGTCATTGCGATCTTATACATGCCTTTATCTACAAGCTGAATATTGATTTGCGATAATTCTGAAAGCTCATTCCGCAGGACATGATAATGGCGCTGACTCTCCTTCGCAAACTGAAAGAAGGCATCATAGTTTTCAAGCTCAGAGTTTGCGCCAAGCATCCCTGCAGCAGCACTGGTTGCCCCTGTTCCAATTTTATTCCCTTCAAGCACAAGGACAGATACTCCCTCTTTAGCTAGCTGATAGGCTATCGATTGACCAACGATACCTCCGCCGATGATTCCTACATCATAATACTTTTTCATTCATTTTCACCTCCGCTAAACTTTTTTTCATTTTCTGCAAGGCAATTCGAGGTTCACTGCTTGACATGACATAGGACATCACGGCAACTCCGCCAAGCTTTATTCCTGAAAGCTCCTGTATCGTCTCAGGGGTCATTCCTCCAATTGCAATTACGGGAATGTCAACACACTGACAAATTTCAGCCAATAGGTTTACTCCTCGCGGTGCTAGATTTGCCTTTGAGTTGGTTGTAAACACGTGCCCGAACAACAGATAATCTGCACCGGCTTTTGCTGCCTCTCTTGCTTCCTGCAGGGAATGAACTGAGCGGCCAATCCTTAATGAAGAAGACAGCTCTCTTACTTTTTCAATTGCAAAGCTATGACCAGGCAAATGGACATTAGACAAACCGTTTAATAAAGCTGCATCAATCCGATCATTTATCACGATCTTTTTCTGTGGGACTCCCCCAGTTATCAAAATTGATACAATCTCCATTAGTTCTGAAGCTGTTTTCGCTTTTTCACGAATGTGAATATAATCTGCTTTCTCGTGAAAGCGCAATAGTTGTTTTGTTAATTCCTTAACCGACTGCTTACCATCTGTAATGACATGGATTTCCAACTTTTTCACTTCCAATAAAAAAACCACTTTCCTATAGGTAAGAAAGTGGTTTACACACATAATTAACATATGCCGTAATTCCACTTCCCTACGCTGGTACAAACCAGATCAGGTTATAAGGGTTTAAAAGAAACACTTTAATCTCAGCCCCTCAATTGGGGATCCCCTAGCGGTTTTCATGATTATTTACTTATCTCTATCATACCAAATGATTCTTAATTTTCAAGAAAAAGATCATTAAATTAGCTCAAGCTCACGTTTTAATTCATTAACATATTCTCTCGATCCGGTCACAATCAGACGATCTCCGAGCTTTAGATCTGTGTCTCCATGGGGAACAATTGAATCTTTTCCTCTAAAGATTCTCACGAAAATGATATCACCTGTGAATGGAAAATTTCGCAATAACAGATGATCATATTTTGCATTGTTTAAATTGATTTGATAAAGCATCGTTTCTTGATTCGTGATAATTCTCATCACACTTGGCGCTTCGATCAATGCCCGCAGCATTGTCTTCGTTGAAAGCAAAGTTGAGAAAACATCTATTCCATGTTCCTTCATTTTTGCATCTAAATTCGGTGATTCGACACTTGCAATGATTCGGTCTACTTCCTCTTGCTTAGCAAATAGGGCAATATCGGCATTTCGCTGTTCATCACCGGTTGCCACAACGATTAAGTCAACATCAAATGCATCATGCTCCTTAAGTGTTTCAACCAGAAAATCTTTTATTTCAACAATTTCAAATAAGGATTCCGAGATTTGCTGATCAAGCTTATCCTGCTGAATATGGTAAATCGTTGTGTCATATAAATCCGAGTTCAGCTCTCTTGTTACTGGCAATGTCATTTGATTGGCGCCGATAAAAGCAACCCTGATTTTCGGATCCTCATTTTTATGCCGAGGGAAGAGCTTTTTAAAGAAAATCGGTGTAATTATACTTGTTAGGACCGCTACCAGGATGAGTGCGCCTGACATTTCTGGCGAGATAACTTCCATTCTTTCACCAATCGTCGCTGCTGCAATAACTAATGAAAGGGTTGAAGTTAGCAGGAAGCCAGCTGCAAGAGTTGTCTTCATGTCATACCAGCGCTTTAAATAAAGGATTGGAACAACTTTTGAAATTAACAATCCGATAAACAATAATGGTATTAAAAAGAGAATTTTAGGATCTTTAAACAATGCCCAAATATCCAAGTCTACTCCAACCATAACAAAGAATATTGGAATTAAAAATCCATATCCAAATGAATCAAGCTTCTGAACCATCTCTTTATTTGGTGATAAAAGGGAAACAAGCACTCCGGCTAAGAAGGCGCCAAGAATATTTTCAGCACCAATCGTTTCAGAAATGGCTACCAGCACAATGATGAGTGTAAAAACAGCTCTTGTGCCGATTTGGACCGTACCCTTTGACATCGTTTCAATAAAGGAACGATTTTTGAATGCTTTTCCTAAGAAATACAGTAATACCCCCGCGCCAAAGAGAATTAATAATAGCCATGTATTGCTTTCACCATCTCCATAAATTGATGCAAATACCGCGAGTAATATCATTGTCACTAAATCAGCAATAACGGCCACCAAAAGAATAATCTGCCCAATATTTGTTTTCATGAGTTGACCGTCCTTTAAGGTCGGCACAACAACTCCCAATGAAATGGTTGAAATGATAAGCGTCATAAAGAATGCATTATTTATGAGACCGATCCAGACAAAGATATAGGATAACAATAGTGATAGAACAAAAATCCCTATAAATACGATGGTGGAAACTAAGAATGTATTTGGCGCGTATTTACCTGAAGGAAGCTTTTCCTTCTTTTTTCCACCCGCAAATGCCGTAAAATCAATCTCAAGACCACTCAGAAACATTAAGAAAATAAAGCCGAGCATCGATAAGGTTTCAAGCCACATATCCTGGGAAACAACATTAAATCCTGTTTTTCCAATAATCAATCCGATAATGATTTCAGCAACAACAACCGGAATAAAATTCAATTTTAAGCGGTGTAACAGAATTGGAGTTAGAAAAGCAGCAAGAATAACGATAACGAGGGATGTTACAGATGCACCATGCATGGTAGACCTCCTTTATTATATGTTTTTTTAAAACTGGACTATTGATTCCTTCTCCTGGATGGAGAGCCTTACGCACTAATCAACATAGAAGCAAAATCATCACAGGGTCCTTACATAGTTTTTATATTAAATAGTATAGCCTGCATCCCGTTGATCATGATTGCAGGCTAGTTCATACTATCCGTATTTTTTCAAATCAAGTATTTCATAAATAATGTAGCCATTCCAAAATAAATAAGTATGCTGATAATATCGTTAATTGTCGTAATAAATGGGCCTGAGGCTACTGCAGGATCGACTTTGAGACGGTGCATGATCAACGGAATAAAGGCTCCCGCAATAGTTGCAACGGTTAATGTGGCCAAGATCGAAATGCCCACTAAAATCCCTAAAAAGATGTCGCCTTGCCAAACGAAAACGACAAGCGTCACAACCACACCACATATCGTTCCTGTAATAAGGCCTGTGCCGGCTTCTCTCATAATCATTCGCAAAACACTTTGCTCTCCTGCATCACCAACTGCAATTCTTCTTACCGCCACGGCCAATGCCTGTGTGCCGGTATTACCAGCCATACCTGCTATTAATGGAATAAAAACAGCTAATATCGCTACTTTATCCAAGGTTTCTTCAAACCTGCCAATAAGGCTGGCGGTAAACATCCCTAAAAACAGAAGGATAATCAGCCAAGGCAGCCTTTTTTTGGCCGCAGAAAACGGACTTCGATCATGTGAATCAACATCTGAAATCCCAGCAAGCTTAGAGTAGTCATCGCTTGCTTCTTCATCAATGACATCGACAATATCATCAACAGTAATAATTCCAAGCAAATGGCCTCTAAAGTCGATAACAGGAACTGCCAAAAAGTTATAGTCTTTCATTTTTCGGGCAACCTCTTCCTGATCTTCTGCCACACTAACTGAATATACCCGTTCATTCATCACTTCTGAAATCATAATATCTGGTTCATTTATTATTAAATCCCTTAAGGAAATAACGCCAACAAGCTTTTTATCCTCATCAATGACATAGACATAGTAAATGGTCTCAGCATTAGGCGCCTCATTCTTTAAGATTTGCATCGCTGAATGAACGGTCTGATTGGCATGAATCGCAATATACTCCGTCGTCATAATACTTCCGGCTGTATATTCTTCATAATGGAGAAGCTCACGGATTTCTTCCGCAGCCTCATCATCCATAATGGTTAAATAACTGGCCACTTGATCCTTGTCAAGCTCATTTAATACGTCTACAGCATCGTCCGCATACATATGTCCAAGCATCTGTGCTGCAAATGTTGGATCCATTTCGGATAAAAAGAGTTCATATTGATCATCATCATGTTCAATATTTTCAAAAACAGAGGCCATTTCCTCTGGAGATAGAAATTTATAAACGGTAAATCGTTGTTCCTCTTCAAGCTTCACAAAAAATTTAGCTTGATCATAAGGATGTTTATCTAAAAAAGCCTCCCGGAATTCGTCCAAATTCTGACTAGCTAGCGCAGAAAGTAACGTTTCTTCTTCAAGTTCTTCTACTTCTCTCTCATCTGACATTTTGGACCCTCCTCTCTGTTGTCACGTACTAGTTATCTTTATTTTTGGAAGTCCTTTTAATATCATCAACATTGGATTAATTTTCATCTTTGCTACATATTGCGTTGATTTTTATAAATACTATAATATTCTATATGAAATCAATCGATCAAACAATTAACAGCCAATACATTTAAAAAATTTTACATTTTCGTAATCTGTGAAAAAGGATTCTTTGCAAATCGTTCACAATCAATTAAGATGGTTAATGATACAATGACTATAGACCAAAAGTGCAAGCGCCTTGAACAGTCTGGGGCAAATAAAGACGCTCAGGAATAGACGTGTTCTTTTCAATTCCTGTTTGATTAGAGCCTGGAGGCAGATAAAAACGCGAAGTCTTTATCACTTGACTGCACTTGCACGTCCTGTGCTTCACCAATGGCTCCTGGAGCCGGGTTAAGAAAATAAATGAAATCTGATATTATAAACATATTGAATCTTTATGGGCAGTCCCCCACTATTTTCTTTTGAATCCTAGTGGGGGTTTACTGCCCGTTAAGATGGAATCATTTTTCAAGTTTAACATTAGAAAGGGTCCACTATGACAACTGAAAAATCCCCTCAACAACAGATAGATTTTACGTTACTATTTATTATGTTTTTATTAGCAATTGTCAGTACAATTGCTATCAATAGTGCAGAAGCAACTCTGCCTGCTACTCTCCAAGCCATAAACTTTTCTGTGAAGCAGGTTCAATGGTATATAATCGGCGCTTTTGCTGTAGCCATGACAATGCTTATTGATTATGACCGCTTCAGACAGCTTTCCTGGTATTTGTACGGGTTTGGTATGGTGTTATTACTCGGATTAGAAATATTACCTGCTCCAATTGTTCAAACGATAAAAGGAGCTACCAGCTGGTATAAACTGGGACCGTTAGGAAACTTCCAGCCATCTGAATTGATGAAAATCTTTATGATTATAGTCCTTAGCCGAATCATCGCGGATCACCGTGAAAAATACCCAAATAATACGATAACAGATGACTTTCTATTAATAGGAAAGCTGGCAGCTACTGCAGCACCACCAATTCTTTTGTTAATCAGACAACCCGATATGGGTATGACAATGGTATTTTGTGCGATCATTGCTTCATTGATTTTGGTATCAGGAATTAAATGGCGAATTATTGTAACAGCAGCTTCTTCAGCACTTTTGGGCATTGGATCAATTGTGTTTATCTTTATTAAATTTCCTGACTTTTTCCTTAAATATATTTTGCGGGGAGAAGAATATCAGCTTGACCGATTCTATGGCTGGTTAAATCCCTATGAATACTCCGGGGAGCAAGGGTTCCAGCTGGTAAAATCATTACTGGCAATCGGCTCAGGAGAACTAAGGGGAAAAGGTTATAAAAACCTTGAAGTCTACTTGCCTGAAGCACATACAGACTTTATCTTTTCAATCATTTCTGAACAATTCGGGTTTATCGGAGGAAGTATCGTCGTTTCACTCTTCTTCTTATTAATTTACAGAATGATCCATATTTCCTTAGAAAGCAATGATCCTTTTGGAAGTTATCTATGTACAGGCATCATCGGCATGATCACCTTCCAGGTATTTCAAAACGTAGGCATGACAATTGGCCTTCTTCCAATCACAGGCTTGCCGCTGCCTTTCGTAAGCTATGGCGGAAGCTCCCTGGCGACATATATGGTTGCCATAGGGGTTGTACTTAACGTTCGATCCCGGACGAGGAAATACATGTTTGATTAGAAACTCCTTGCTTGAGCGACGTAAAAAATAGAGCACCCCCAATCTAGCTGCGGCTCCTATCCTCATTGATTATAAGACGGTCAGGAATGAAAGGGAAATACACCTTCATTCCTGGCCGTCTTATTTGTCCTAGGCTGTACCCACCTTTTAATCCATGTGATAAAGCGAGACTTCCTCAGCAGATGGTTGGTTAGGGAGACTTACCAGACCTTTATGGTCAGTTTTAATTAGCATGCACTTATTTTCTTCCCGTTAAGGTGTAGCAAAGGAAACACTGGAGCGCAAACGTCGATGTTGACTAAGCGTAAAAGGAGTGTAATGTTCAATTGCCGCCAGAAATTCGCCCTGACTGTTCCTGCATCAAAGCTAAGAGTAAAAATTATAATTTCTTTTTATAAAAGATGGTACCCTATGATTGGGTACTTTTCTTTTTTGCTTTTTTGTTTGGGGGACTTTCCCCAAAACCGCTTTATTCTAAAAATATGAAGTAGTAACTATCAAAAAAATAACAATATTGGGGACTATCCCTCATTTTTTGTCCCCGTTAAAATGAGGTGGATTTGTTGAAAATCGATGTAATTGGTGACATTCATGGTTGTTTGAAAGAGTTTGAGTTGTTAACAGAGCGGCTTGGGTATGATTGGGGTTCAGGAATTCCTATTCATCCAGATAATCGAATGCTTTCGTTTGTTGGAGATTTAACAGATCGCGGTCCGGATTCTTTGGCTGTTATTGAAATTGTTTATCGATTGATGAAAGAGAAAAAAGCATATTATTCACCTGGTAACCATTGCAATAAGCTATACCGTTTTTTCCTCGGAAATAAAGTTCAAATCAGCCATGGTCTCGAAACAACTGTTGCAGAATATGAGGCGCTTTCTCCAGAAAAGCAAAATGAAGTGAAACATCAATTTAAGTGGCTATATGAATCGGCGCCATTGTATCAGGTACTCGATGAAGGTAACTTAATTGTCGCGCATGCGGGAATTCGCGAGGATTATATTGGAAAAACAAGTAATGCGGTTAAAACCTTTGTCTTATATGGAGATATTACTGGCAAAAAGAACCCTGATGGAACACCAGAACGCCGTGACTGGGCAAAGCATTATAAAGGAAATGCATTTATTGTTTATGGACATACGCCAATTAAAGAACCAAAAAGGATCAATCGCACAATTAATATCGATACTGGGGCAGTCTTTGGCAACAAGCTTACCGCATATCGTTATCCGGAGGATCAACTCGTTTCAGTTCCGTCTTCTCTTCCATATGATGAATCACGGTTTAGAGAATAAAAAAGAACTCACTTGTTTTGGATTTAAGATGCCACTTTTAGGGTGCAAAAATTATTGAAAAACCAGGGATATATTTTTTGAGTAATTGTAATTATAGAGGACATTTCTTTCTCTTTCTTGCGAATGCCGTTTGGTTTTATGAGGTATGAGGGACATTTCCTTCGCTTTCTTATGAAGTTCTGTCCTTCATAAGCTTTATGAAAGACACTTCCCTTGCTTTCCCACAAAAAAATGGCCTTCAACGGCTTTATGAAGGACACTTTCCTTGCTTTCCCACAAAAAAATGGCCTTCATCGGCTTTATGAAGGACACTTCCTTTGCTTTCCTACAAAAAATGGCCTTCATCGGCTTTATGAAGGACACTTTCCTTGCTTTTCTACAAAAAAATGGCCTTCATTAGCTTAATAAAGGCCTTTCCTTGTTTGTAGCTCTAAAGTAAACCCCTTATCTTTGATTAGTGATTATATGTTTCATATCCTCTGGCAGTTTAGAAATAAACTGAAACTCCTTTTCTAGCAATGGGTGCCAAAACGACAGCTGAGAACTATGAAGAGCTTGGCGCTTCATTTCATCAGCTCTTCCACCGTATAATGTATCCCCACAGAGCGGATGTCCGATTGAAGAAAGATGAACACGAATTTGATGGGTGCGACCTGTTTCAAGTACAAGCTTAATATGTGTTTTATGATGAAGCCTGTGAAGCACTTGAAAATGTGTGACAGCTAGCTGCCCATCTTCTCTTACTTCACGCTCGATAATGCTGTCTTGTTTCCTGCCTATCGGCTTTGAAATTGTTGCTGCCTCCTCGGTGATAACGCCATGAACAATCGCTTCATATGTACGGTGAATTTCTTTTTTCTTTTGCTGATCAGAAAATAAGGAGTGGGCGAACCGGTGCTTTGCGACAAGCATTAGCCCTGATGTGTCCTTATCTAATCGATTGACAATATGAATGGTAGAAGGGATCTTCTGTTGTTCATAATAGCGGATCAATCCATTTGCTAATGTACCCCTAAGATGTTCACGTGATGGAATGGAAGGGACAAACGGCGGCTTATCAATCACTAAGCAATGGTCATCTTCATAAACAATGTGAAACGGAACATCATCACCCTCTAGACCTGAGCCTCTCTCTTCCTGCGGAAAAATAACCGTAAGAGTGTCACGCTCTTGAAGAAGATAACGGACCGTTACATGGACATTATTTACTAAGATGTCACCGCCATTAAATTTTATATCTGTTAATGCACGCTTTGAAATTTTCTTTTCTTTTACATATGCTAATACCGATTTGCCAGCATCCGTCTCTGTAATCGTCCATTGCAGCCGAAATGATGTCATGATAAAAACCTTCCTACTTAGCGTTCTAAATCTCCTACAAAGGAATCGCGTACCCTTTTCCAGAATGGGAAAGGTTTAAATCGGGCAAACCTTACATTTTCATTTGCCACTCTGCACTGTATTGACTTTACATCCTTATGCAAAAGAGTTAAATGGTCAATGGTAACTTGAAAGTCCACATCATTTACCGGCTTCAACATGCATGTATGATGCTCAGGCAAGATGAGAGGAGAACCGATTGTACGGAAGACTCTGTTATTGATTGATGCCATTTCAGCGAGCTGAATCGCCCGTAAGGAAGGATGAAGAATGGCACCGCCTAATGCTTTATTATAGGCCGTACTTCCTGATGGTGTTGAAATACAAAGGCCATCTCCACGGAACGTTTCAAAGGTTTGTCCTTTAATTTCCACATCCATTACAAGGGTTCCTTCAATGCTTTTTACAGTACATTCGTTTAAAGCCAAATACTTCGCTTCACGCCCGCCATCATTATGACGGACAATTACCTCTAAAATTGGATATTCAACAACCTGGTAAGGTGTTTTTGCTATTGCAATCACAAGCTTTTCAACCTCATCAGGCACCCAATCTGCATAAAATCCAAGATGGCCTGTATGTACACCAATAAATGCGGTCTTATCTAATCTTGAGCGATAACGGTGAAATGCATATAAAAGAGTTCCGTCCCCGCCTACAGAAATAACGATGTCTGGACGATCCTCATCATACTCAAGCTGAAAATCGACAAGATAGGTTTTCATTTTTTGCATAATCGAATTTGAAACAGAATCACCCTTTGATGTAATAGCAAATTTCATACGGTTCGTCCCCTTTATTATTCGGATTCTTTCCATCAACAGAATGCTTTTCGTCCCATTATACAGAATGATTTATTTTTCTGTTTTTCTTGAGAATATGGCCTGTGCTTCTTGAACTTCTCCTTTTATCTGGGACATTTCTTCATCTAAAGAATAGGCTGCTTCAGCAGCTCGTTTTAGTCGTGCTTTTATATCTTCAGGAATTTTCCCGCTATATTTATAATTTAACGAATGCTCGATCGTTGCCCAGAAATTCATTGACAATGTTCGAATTTGTATTTCCACAAGCAGCTTCTTTTCTCCATGAACGGTTTGAACAGGGTATTCGGCCACAACATGATAGGATCGATAACCGCTTTCCTTTTTGCTTGTGATATAGTCCCGTTCCTCGACAATTTTTAAGTCATTTCTATTTTTCAACATGTCCACGACAACTTTAATGTCATCAACAAATTGACACATCATCCGAATTCCCGCTATATCCTGCAGGCCTTCCTCCAATTTATCCATTGGAATCCCTTTACGCTTCGCCTTATCAATTATACTCGCAATCGGCTTTACTCGTCCTGTAACAAATTCAATTGGAGAATTTGAATGTTGAAGCTCATATTGTGATCTAATTCCTCTAAGCTTAACCTTTAACTCCTCTACAGCTTGATTATAAGGAGCTAAAAATAACTTCCAATCTTCACTTAGCATAAATATCCCCCTTAAGCCACCGCACCAGTTGTACTGCTCGTTCATCATGTAAAAGAAATTTATGTTAGGGAAAATAAACCCACAACCTTATTCTCCATTTCTTCTCCATAATTGGCATTACCTTTTATATTTTCTAATAGGTAATCAAGTTCATCAAGTATATCTGCTAATTCTATTTCATTTTCTTTTATTTTTAAAATAACCTTTAGGCTTTTATCCTTTGCTTCCTTTAGTTCTTTCCAAATTGTGTGAGGCAATCCTGCGTAGACAAATTCATCAGCTGTTTCTAAAATATAGATAAAAGCGAGTTGGTCTGAATCAACAAGCATTTGTCCTTTTGCCTGCAGCTCTGCTAATTCATTAGGAAAGGAATCAGGCTCTAAGATTAAATGATTATTATCTATCGTTGCTTTCGTTAATTCTATTCTTTTATTCATATAAATCTCCTTCCGTTACACATTACAAGATTATTTTACCATATTAAAATGTCTCGTGATAACATTGCTAGTTGAAACCGAACAAGAGATAATATGAAAAGTAAAAAGTGCTTAACAACGGAACAAGGCAGACCTCCTCTTAAATGGCAAGATAAAATGAAACATAAATAATTGAAGCGGCAGAAAGGATTTATATATGTCACAGGAAATAGAGATTGAATTTAAAAATTTACTTACTGAAGCGGAATTTAACAAATTAAAAATGGAGTTTCAAATAATGGATGATGAGTTTTTCTTTCAAGAAAATCATTATTTTGATACCCCGCATTTTTCATTAAAAGAACTTGGGGCAGCTCTAAGAATTCGAAAAAAGCAGGAAAACTACGTTATCACCTTAAAAGAACCGGCAAGCATTGGGTTATTAGAAACACATCAACTCATTACAAAGCAAGGCGCAGACGAAATGATTTCAACTGGTAAACTCATAAATGGACAAATTAGCGACCGTCTTGTATTTCTAGGTGTTGATGCGAAAACAATTACGTATTTTGGAACACTTTCGACACTTAGAGCTGAAAAAAAATATCAAAATGGTTTAATTGTTCTCGATCACAGCCAATATTTAACAGTAGAGGATTATGAGCTTGAATATGAGGTTCAGGATGAAGAATTAGGTAAAGCTGAATTTCTTCAATTATTAAATAACGTAAACATTCCAATTCGTGAAACAAAAAATAAAATTCGCCGTTTTTATGAGCAAAAATACAAAGAAATGGAGTAGGCAGCTTTGGATATAAAAATGAAGTACTATAAAACCCTAATCGAGCTTCAAGCCCTGCAAAGCTTTAATAATCAAACAACAAACAGTCAACCTGCTTCATTTGCTGCGAACTTCCAAGAGCTTTTACAATCTTTATTGAATACTGCTCCTGAAGAGCAAAAGACAACAAAGCAATCAGCACCTTCTTTAAATACGATTTCTGCCGTGATCGAACAAGCATCACCGATACATGTTCAGTCAGCGAACAATGAAATTTCCATTCAAGCGGGAAACATAGATGAAATCATTGCAAATGCCGCAGAAAAATATGGGATTGATGCAAAGCTCATCCAGGCGGTTATTCAACAGGAATCTGGGTTTAAAGCAAACGCAAAAAGCCTGCAGGGGCGCTTGGATTAATGCAACTGATGCCGGCAACTGCCCGTTCTCTTGGTGTAGAGGATCCCTTTGATCCGGTTCAAAACATTGATGGCGGTACAAAATATTTAAAACAAATGCTGACCAGATATAATGGGGATGTGCCAATGGCTTTAGCTGCTTACAATGCCGGCCCTGGGAATGTTGATAAATACGGAGGTATCCCTCCATTTAAAGAAACGCAAAATTATGTAAGGAACATTACCTCAAGCTACTATGCATAAGGCTTTCTCAAAAGTGTCAGATCCTGCTAAAAAACACCATTTTTCGGCACCTCAAAGGTCCTATAAGTGTTTTGCATGATCTGATCCTTTTGTTTTAAGCATTCTATTTATTTTAAGCTGTTTAAACAATCTTTTTTGTTAAATAGGTAATTTTTAGTGAAACCACATGCCCATTTCCTTCATACAAACCTGTCTTTCACATATAATAGGACTAAATTACAAAGACGTCCGAGCGATTTGTTTGAGATAAATAATACCGCTTGTTAAAATAAACATACACAAAATTCGATTTTGCATAAAGGTCCCATCTCAAGTACAGTTAATTAGCAAAAATGTTAAAAGGAGTTATCAACATGACTGATCAATACCTAACACCATATGAAGCGATAGGGGAAGAGACTCTTTCGCAACTTGTTGATTGCTTTTATGGAAAAGTACAAAAACACCCTATATTGGCTCCAATTTTTCCTGATGACCTAACGGAAACAGCGCGGAAACAAAAACAATTTCTCACACAGTATCTTGGAGGGCCTCAGCTTTATACCGAAGAGCATGGACATCCAATGCTAAGAGCCAGGCACTTGCCCTTTCCAATCACTCCTGTACGGGCTAATGCTTGGATCAGCTGCATGAAGGAAGCCATGAAGGAAGTGGGACTTGAGGGTGAACTTAAGGATTTTCTTCTGCATCGTCTTCAACTTACGGCTCATCATATGGTAAATACGTCTGAAGCTGACGAAAATGGCATTGTTCAGAAAGAGGTTAATGACAATGATGAACAATCATGAGGAAAAGAACGCTTCTCTCTTTTTCTCTCATTGTAGCGGGCATCCGGACAAACCTTTAGAGATCTATATGTTTGTTGACCCATTAAGTCCAGAATGCTGGGCACTTGAGCCAATTATTAAGAAATTACAAATTGAGTATGGCCGTCTTTTCACATTAAAGCATATTATTAGCGGACGTCTTGCAACTTTGAATATTGCAAAGAGAAAAAAACCTGAAAGTTTAGCCCAAGCATGGGAGAAAACTGCTAGTCGCACAGGAATGTCCTGTGATGGAAACATTTGGATTGACAATCCTCTCTCAAAGCCTTTTACGGCATCGTTAGCAATAAAATCGGCAGAGCTCCAAGGAAGAAAAGCAGGAATACGGTATTTGCGAAAGCTTCAAGAGCAGCTATTCATTGAGAGTAAAAATATTTCAGAAGAAAACATGTTAATAAAAATTGCTAGAGATGTGGGCTTGGATGTGACAGAATTTCAAAAGGATCTTCACTCAGAGAGTGCTGCCAAGGCATTGCAATGTGATCTAAAAGTCACCTCTGAAATGGATGTGCACGAAATTCCAACCCTTGCCTTTTTTAGTAAAGATGTAGAAGAAGAAGGATTAAAAATTACTGGCATTTATTCTTATGATTTATATGTACACGTTTTGGAGGAACTTATTGGTGACGCGATTAAACCATCACATACACCTCCGATAGAGATCTTTTTAAAGCATTATCAATTTGTCGCGTCAACAGAAATCGCAACAGTTTATAATTTGACCTTGACTGAAGTAGAAAAAGAATTAAAAAAACTTGTCTTATCACAAACAGTTGAAAGGGTTCAAGCAAAGCACGGAACATTTTGGCGATACCTCAGGTAGAAATGTCTAGCTTATATATAAATACAAAAGGGAATGAACCCAAATCGTTCATTCCCTTTTCTTATTACAAACTAGCGAATATATCCTCTTTCAGTAGCTGAAAGTGCATCAGATAACCAGCAAGGATGCATGTTAAGCAAATTAGACGGTAAAGCCTCCGGAGAAAAAAAGCCTACTTCCAACGACTCATTTAAATCTGCATTAAGCGCCCCGCCTACAATCTTTGCAGAAAAATAAGTTGTAATAAAATGAACCACCCGGCCATCTGGATAATGAAATACCTGTGAACTTGGATCCGAATAAACTCCAATGAGTTTCTCAACCGCAATACGCAACCCTGTTTCCTCAAAAACTTCCCTTTTCGCTGCTTGTTCCACGGTTTCTCCAGGCTCAACATGCCCTGAAGGGAGCCCCCATAACCCTACGTCTGAACGTTTTTGCAACAAAACCCTGTCTTCTTTATCAAAGATAATCACTGTTACGGCCGGATAGACACTTGTTATTTCCATGCGGCTTCCCCTCTCTATTATTTCGTTAATTCTATTTTACATGGTTGGCATAAAAATTTTTCGACAAAAAATCATATATTTGATAAAAACAAAATAAAAAGACCCTATACCAATGTACAGGGTCTTTTTCTATGTCTTAACGACAACAAAGGGGATGGGAGAAATTTTTCACGGTCAAACAAAGGGGTAAATGTTTGTATGTGATTAATTTCACATCTATACTATATCAAATCTTGTCGACATATGACAAGTCCGATGACTGCTTTTCACAGAAATGTCACAATCAATTTTTTCAGATGATTTTCCTAATCAAAGCTAATGTGGGATAAACGGACATCCTCTATCATATACAGTAATAAGAACAAATTATGCCAAAGGTAAATAAGAAACTTAAGAATAGAAGAATTACTTTCCTTACTATTCTTAACATGCTAGACCCTTTGACGGGATAGCTATGGAGTCAAAAGCAAGACATCCTGCCATACTGACTGTACTCTTTTCCTTAGTTTGCTTCAAGCCGATACGCGGGTGCTTACCCACAGTTTTAACCACTTTATTATTTGCTAAGCTAATAGAAATCAAGAGGATGTGAAAAAATGAAGTGGATCATTACAGGAAGCATTGCAACTTTACTGCTGTTTATTGTTAATACTTTAGCGTTTATGGATATTATCCCTCTTTATATCACATCACCGCTATTATTTGTTGCAATCTTCATAACACTTTATCTAATCAATCACCGTAAAACATTTAAAGGGTTTTAACAACCGAATGTAGGGGCGCTGTTCTAGTTTTATCAGCGGTTTTTTACTTTTATCAGCACTTTTCGGATTCTTTGGCATCTTTCCAATTTTACCAGCGAAAAAAGGAATGCGGCATAATCGTCGCATTCCTTTTTCATCTTAATTAATGATTTACCTTTGCTAAAAGTTCTTCCATTTCCTTTAGCTTTTCTTCGAATACTTTACAAGCTTCTTCAATTGGTGCAGATGAAGTCATATCAACACCTGCTTTTTTCAGAACCTCAATTGGATAATCAGAGCTTCCCGCTTTTAAGAAGTCAATATATCGATCAACTGCAGGCTTGCCTTCTTCTAGAATCTGCTTGCTTAAGGCTGTTGCAGCGCTGTAGCCTGTTGCATATTGATAAACATAATAATTGTAATAGAAATGAGGGATTCTAGCCCATTCTAAACCTATCTCTTCATCCACCACAATATCTTCGCCAAAGTATGTTTTGTTTAAATCATAATAGATTTGTGTTAACAACTCAGGAGTTAAAGGTTCGCCTTCTTGAGCCTTTTGATGAATAATATGTTCAAATTCAGCAAACATTGTTTGACGGAAGACAGTTCCTCTAAAGCCTTCAAGGAAGTGATTTAGAAGATAAAGGCGTTCCTTTTCGTCCTTAATTGTATTTAATAGATAATCATTTAACAAAGCCTCATTACAGGTTGAAGCTACCTCTGCAACAAAAATCGAGTAATCTCCGTATGGATATGGCTGTTCTTTGCGTGTATAGTAGCTATGCACAGAATGACCGAATTCATGAGCAAGAGTAAATAAATTATTTACATTATCCTGCCAGTTCATAAGAATATATGGATTTGTTCCATATGCGCCAGATGAATAGGCACCACTTCTTTTCCCTTTATTCTCATGAATATCAACCCAACGATTTTCAAAGCCTTCTTTTAGAATCGAAATGTACTCTTCTCCTAAAGGCTCAAGTCCTTTTAGGATATAATCCTTCGCCTCATCGTAGGCTACTTCCATCTTTACATCTTTCACAAGCGGTGTATAAAGATCATACATATGAACCTCGTCAAGCTTTAACACCTCTTTACGAAGCTTCACATAACGCTGTAAAAGGTCAAGGTGATCGTGCACCGTACTGATTAAGTTTTCATATACAGACTCAGGAATATTGTCACTGCTTAAAGCAGCATGTCTTGCTGAGTCATAATGTCTAACATTCGCACTGAAATTATCCTTTTTTATTTGACCGCTTAAAGTGCTGGCAAATGTATTTTTAAAATCACCATATGTCTTATAAACCGCTTTAAAGGCATCTTCCCTTACTCTGCGATCTTCACTTTCTAAGAAACGAATATACCGGCCATGGGTGATTTCAACTTCCTCGCCATTTTCATCCTTAATGGTCGGGAATGTAAGGTCGGCATTATTAAGCATGCCAAACGTATTGCTTGAGGAGCCTAATACCTCTGAAGCTTGCGCTAATAATTCTTCCTGTTCTGCAGAAAGGACATGCGGTCTTTGACGATTGATTTCATCAAGAGAATGCTTGTAAAGCTTTAACTCTTCCTTTTCTTCGATGAATTGTTTAATCTTTCCCTCTTCTATCGACAAAAGCTCGGGAACAATATAGGAGCTTAAACTTGATGCTTGTGTGTATAAATTTCTCGCGCGATCATTTAATGCTTGATATTTTGAGTTTGTCGTGTCTTGATCATATCTCATGTGTGCATATGTATAAAGTTTGCCAAGACGCTCCATTACTTGATCTTGATACGAGAGTGCCTCATATAACGCTGTAGCGCTGTCGCCAAGCTTTCCTTTGAAATCTCCCAGCTTTGGTAACGCGGCTTTAACTTCCCCGTATTCCTTCTCCCACGCTTCGTCCGTTGCGAAGATATCCTCTAATCTCCAGGTATCCTCTTGTTTAATTTCACTTCTAGTTGGTAGTTTTTTAACTGCTGTTTGTTCGGCCATTGCGCTTCCCCCTTTAGAATGAATTGCAAATGCGGAGCCTGTATTGGTACAGCTTATGAATGTAAGTGCTGTCACAAGGAGTACTATTCTATGCTTCATACCCATCCCCCAATCATCATGTCTCTCCGCATAAGTCTATTAACCATCATTTCGGCTGTAATCCAATGGATGATCAGGTGAGTATGAATGAATGGTGTTATCTCTATCTTGACCTTGTCTGGCTTCTTTTGTCAAATAGAAAGCTGCAGCACCAGCCCCCAACATTGAAATGGTGAAAAGAAAAGGATTTCGCCCTCGTCTCTTATTAAACATATGATCACCTCTTTGTTAATATCTCCCTTTTAATTTGTTCAAAAAATAAATTGCTATTCAAGTATGGTGTGATTACTAGCAAAGTCTCTTCCGATCTCCTCATCTGTTTTCAATAATTCGTCCAAGCTCGTTGGCCAAAGTATGAGTCTTTTCTTAAAAAAGACGTTCTTTTGCAGCTGTTTAATGATTGAAAAACCGCATAACCTTAGCAAATAATCTTTAATTGCATAGGAGTAATCGAGGTCTATATGTGGTAAATGACGAATCTTTAAGATTCCTTCTCTTACTTTCTTAGCCATATAGTGATATACATCTTGGCAGGAAAAGGTTGATTGAAGCGGAATGCTTTCAATATAAAGCAGGATCCATCCTTGCCATACATAAACAGGCGATTCTATCAAATAATTAGAATGGAGCGGCAGAAAAGCATGGGAAGGCAAATGAGTAAGAGGCGAATGCTTTGTCTGATAAAGGAAGAGATTAAGAGCAGCAGCATCCTTTCCCATAAAGCTAATCGTTTTAAGGCGAAACCGCCTGATTTTATTTATCCATGCTAACATAAGATTTCTCTTATTTAGATGGAATTTCTGAAGATCAAAATAAGAGGTTGAACGAAGGGGATAGGTTATATGGTTTGCAATAATTGATTGTGAAGAAAATGGAATGATCGACTGCAGGATAATAAAGGATTTAAGGTTTGAACAGTAAGAATAAAGAAAAAGCTGGCTTTGCGATTCTATGATCCGTGTAAAAAACCACTGAAAGGGAGTAAGCTGAAAGGACATTTTCCCCGTTCTTTTAAGAGATATTGCACCCAATATCCAAAAGCTCATGATATTTGCCTCTTTGTAGCTTTTCGTCCTTTTATTCAATAAGCTAGAGTCGATGGCAGAGCATTGAAATTCAATCACAATCTTTTCATCACCGTTTAAAAATAATAAGTCCGGCCGTTGCTTAATCTCATGAAGATATGGTTCAAGCTGAACCTCACCAATCTTTGGTTGATTGTTCAGCCACTCAAATAGATCCTGTTTCCCTTGCATATGATATGTACTTTCAGGTCGCCCCTCTGCCTGACATCCTGTTAATCTTTTATGGGCAAAATGAGCAGTTATAATCGAACCAATTTTTAACTCCAGTTCATTTGAGCAAGTTGGACAATGAAATGTCTTCTCTTCTCTTAGCTTAATTAAATCTTCTTTTGTCCACTTTTTTTCAGCGACATTTATAAGAACACCTTTTTCATCATAAGCTACAAACAAGCATCCATCACTCCTCACTAGGTATGGATTTTATTATCCATACCTCCACCATTTTTATCAAATTGAGGAAATTGTATTTTCTTTTCTAAAAATGCTGTTTTCACAAAATTTGTTGCTATTTCATAGTAGTGCGGAGTGGTTGATTGCATCGAGATATGATTGCTTTCCGCGTGGCGGGCAGTGAGCTTCCTCGGAGTAATGGCTGCAAATGTCTTACCTGCCCCGTTGCTAGTCCCTCTCCTTACGTCAAGAAGAACATTTATAACTATTTCATTTATAAAAAACCTAGCTTGGAAAAACAGCCTTTTAGAAACAAAGCATGGGGACAGTTTCCCATGCTTATACACTTAAAGCAATGGAGATAAAAGTCTTGCTGTTGATTCAAAGAGCTTTTTATAGAAGGCACGTTTTGCATATTCCTCCATGACGATTTCCCTTGATAGTTCAATATCCTTCATAAATTCATCAACTAGCTTTTGCGTGCTTGCCGTCCTGTATAAAAAGGCGTTCACTTCAAAATTCAAATGAAAGCTTCGCATATCCATATTCGATGTTCCAATTGAAGCAAGCTCATAATCCACAATGATAATTTTGCTATGCATAAACCCTTTTGTATATTCATATACCTTTGCCCCTGCATCAAGAAGCTCAGGAAAATACGATCTGGAAGCATAATAAACAATTCTTTTATCAGGACGTAACGGTACCATGAGCCTGACATCAATCCCGCTTAGTGCTGCGACCTTTAATGCCGAAAGTATATCCTCATCCGGAACGAAATAGGGAGAAGCGATCCAGATCGATTTCTTTGCAGAAATAATCATTGAAAAAAACAAATTTTTGATTACATCCCATTTATTATCCGGTCCGCCTGCAATCAACTGAACGCCGCCTGTTTGTTCTGGCTTATCGAATGAGGTTGTTAGATAGATGGAGGATGGAAGCTTTTTATTTGTCATGTAATACCAATCCTGTAAAAAGATCATTTGCAATGTTCGAACAGCCTCCCCTTTAAGTAAAAGATGCGTATCACGCCAATAACCAAAATGGCTGTTCTTTCCTAAGTACTCATCACCTACATTTAAGCCGCCAACAAAGCCAACTGTCCCATCAATGACAATGATTTTCCGATGATTTCGAAAGTTAATTTTATTATTTAAAAGAGGGATGCGAACAGGTAAAAAAGGAATCATCTCAACACCTGATTTATTCAAATCTCTGATATAATTTTTAGATAATTTCCAGCAGCCTACAGCATCATAGAGGAAGCGGACCTCAACACCCTCTTTTACTTTTTCAATTAAGACTTCCTTTAGTTTTTGGCCGACTTGGTCATGCCTGACAATATAATATTCAAGGTGGATGTGATGTTTTGCCTTTTTTAATTCACGGAAAATATGCTCAAATGTTTCAATACCATCTGTCAGTGCTTTCGTTTTTGTACCAAACGAAATTGGGCTATGGCCTAATCGATGTGCCAACTTAAATAACAATTGCTGATGCTCACCCATATGGTTCATCTTATCTTGATACGAGGATCGATTTCCTTCAATTTCTAAATAAGCCTTTTCATCAGTTAATGCTTTTTTAGCAAATAAACGCCTTTTCTTCACGTTTCTCCCAAAAAACAAATAAAAGATGAAGCCAACTAATGGAAATGCACCTAATACAACCAGCCATGTGATCGTATAGGACGGATGGCGATTTTCCAGAAAAATGACAATACAAATAAAAATAACTGACAATGTAAAGAGCACGCTTACTGTACCAATAACCCACTCTCCCCAAAGGTTTTTGGTAAGTAAAATGGCGGAAGCAATTACTGCAGCAAATAGCAGCAAACGGAATTTATTTTTCATGGATTCACCCTGCTTATTTTCTTATTCTTACTTCCTTAATTAGATGAAACGAACGAACCTTGAGACCATGTTTAGTATGTAAACGTGTCGTTTTGAATATCTATAGTCTTTATTTATTGGTTTATATCTATACAGCTAGATCTTAACCTACAGTTAGGAATTTATTGTCCAATAAGGTAATGACATGTCCTTTACGATATTCATGATAATATCTGCAATTTACTTCATAAAAAAAGCCGATTTCAATTGAAATCGACTGTTGTTTATGAAAAGTATTTCCCTATGACCTTTAGTGCATGGTCTTTTGCAATCTCTTTACCATATTCTTCGAGGCGGTGGATCGTCACTTTTGACTCTTGTCCATATTCGAGTATGATACTCAAAGTATTCTCGATTTCTTCATCAAGTACTTCATCATCAAACTCAATGTATAAGTAATAATTTTGGTCAAGAGAATATAAATCGTTCGTCATTCCTGCTGATAATGAATATTTAGACAAAGATATAAGATTTTCTAAATCATTAAATTTAAAGACAAATTGCAGCTGGTGCTCGAAATCATCTGACTGGCCATGATCTGAGTTATCAGATTTATTAAAGTGATGTTCCAGTAATGATTCGATATTTTCATCAACAGGCAGCTCTTTTAACTTTTCATCTGAGATAGGAAGTTCAAGCTTTTGCCCGTCCTTTGACACTTGAGCCTTCGTCACAATGACCTCCAAGCCTTTATCAAGCGCCTGTACTTGAATCCACAGAGGTCCTTCAACCATAAAGTCCTCTTCCTCATGAACTTCATCCATCATTTCCCAGAAAAGTTCTTCACTGCGATCGCGATTGTACCAAATCTCATCACGGTCAAAACCACGCTCTTCTATATCTAAATACGAAATATAAAACTTAACGGTATTTTCGTTAATACGTTCTATTTCCATTACTCAACCTTCCCTTCTATTTGAGATGTTGAAGGGACAACCCCCTTCTAGGGCAGTTGTACTTTACTACACTTTACCCAAAATGCGCTTAATTTAATCGCGGATAAAGAGAAAGTATGCCGGCATAACCTTAACAAGTAAGAGTAACACCACACTTTATTCAAAACCTTCAATGGTGTAAGAATCTTGTACTCCTATTTTATGATAAAACACTCTTAAAGGAAATAAAAAAACTCTGAATTTACAAAAACAGTTATTTTACCTATATAGATTTGTACTCATATTTTTTCCGTATGCTCATATACATGTACGAGCAGTCAATAACCTGAAAGAGGGTCTACACATGGAACAGGATTTTCTTTTATCTTTATTAGCGATCATAGGAATTGATCTTGTACTTGGCGCAGATAATGCTGTTGTAATTGCCATGGCATGCCGCAACCTACCCGTTCATCAGCGAAATAAAGCCATCATATTAGGGACAATGTTGGCCATAATCTTCCGAGTCTTTATCACATTAGTTGCTGTTTATTTATTAGGAATCCCTTTCTTACAGCTTATTGGCGGTGTTTTTCTCTTGTACATTGCCTTTCATTTAATTACAGGGAAAGAGGATCAAACGAATAACATTAAAAGTCATCGCTCACTTTGGAAAGCTATTCAAACAATTGTTATTGCTGATTTATTAATGGGATTTGACAATGTGATTGCGGTTGCTGGGGCTGCCCATGGGCATACGATGCTTGTTGCGATTGGCTTATTAATCTCAATACCTATCATTATATGGGGAAGCAAAATGGTGCTTACACTGATGACTAAGTTCCCGATGCTGATTTATGTTGGCGGCGGTTTACTTGCACTTACAGCCGGAAAAATGATGGCACAGGAGAATCAACTTTATTTCCTTTACATATCACATCCCCTGTTAGCACAAAGCTTACCTTATTTAACTACAGCCTTTATCCTTTTAGGAGGTATGCTCTATCAACAATTGATCCGTGATCAAAGAAGCGAATAAATGAAAAAAGAGGCAGATCTTTTGAATACCACGATTAACCTGAATATGCCAATATATCATGTTGAAGGTTAAGTTTACATTCGTTAGATATGCCTCATATTTGGATAATTTAATTAACTAAGCGCTGTGCTTCTCTAAGCTGATAGGTACGAACTCGTCGCGGTAAAAAACGGCGAATTTCATCTTCGTTATATCCCACTTGCAGTCTCTTTTCATCAATAATGATCGGACGGCGCAAAAGACCTGGATTATCTTGAATTAGATTATATAAGTCTTGCAACGGCATTGACTCTAAATTAATGTTTAGCTTTTGGAAAATCTTCGAACGAGTCGAAATAATTTCATCTGTACCGTCCTCTGTCATTCTTAAGATTTCTTTAATTTCTTGAATCGTTAAAGGCTCAGAGAAAATATTTCGTTCAATATATGCTATATCATGTTCTTCTAACCAAGCTTTCGCCTTTCTGCATGAAGTACAACTTGGTGATGTATATAATGTTACCATTCATCCTTCACTCCTCTAATTATAGAATGAGTTACATCAATTATATAGTGAATAGAAATTGAAATTACTTTAAATAAGAAATCATATTTTGATTATACTATAAAAAAGTAAGTATGCATATAGAAATTAAATTAAAAGTGTGACAAAACCATTACATTCATTAATATTCCTTATAGATACCGGGATTATGAAGGAGTGTTTTTTATAAATTAATTTGAATTAAAAGCTGATTTTCACTTTATTTTATTTCAGATCACATTCTCAATTAACTTAACTCATCGAAAATGTTCTTGTTTCTCCCTTCCCCATCTAGGGTCAAAACCTCGCTCACTGGCTGATATGACTCTCCATATAGTTCCTTATCCTTGTATGTATGAATCATCTTGTATGTTTTAATCATGGCGTTATAAATATCTTTTTCTGATTCATGATTAGGAGCCCAATAAAGAATTTCCATTTTATTCACTTCATTTGTCGCTAAAGAACGTCGTTCATAGCCTATTGAATCAGCGTGCTTAAAATCCTCTCTTTGATAAAACCTTAACCTTTTCTCAGTATCCGAGTCTTCATAATTAACAGGCTCTACCTCAAGAATAATCGGCTTCCCTTTATTCTTCAGCTTTTCCAGCAGCTTATGACCAAGTCCTTCTCCACGAGCATCTTTTGAAACAAAGATATAATCAATAAAAATAAAATCATCAAGCTCAGCATACATCATCACATGGTTCTTACCCTCATCCTTATGATAAATGTCAGCTCTCTCTTTAAGCAAAGCCTCCATATGCTCCTTCGATTTCATTTCTTCTATGGGAAAATACTGATTTAACTTCTTATACCAGTTCATACATCTACTCCCTTATCTTTAATAAATTCTCCCATATTTAGATATACCCTTCTTTTTTTGGAATAAACATGGAAATATTTTACCAATATGGTCCATAAGACTTGAATTTCTGAACCATTGATATGAACGACTTACTGTGAATTGAAACATGTGCTCCTGAGAATTGAACCATCTACTTTAGGAATTAAACCACTTCAGCAAGTTTCCATACCACATAAAAAAGGCTGCCTTTTCTGAAAAGGCAACCTTTACCATTCTTATGAATACTGCTTTTTATATTGTTCAAATTCCGCTTGTGAGCACATGACAAAGTGACCTGGTTTGATTTCACGGAATTCTACTTTATCTTCTGGTTTGTAGTTGTGTTGGCTTGGATTATATGACTTTCTTACACGGGTACGCTCATAATCTGGATCCGGCAGCGGAATGGCAGATAATAATGACTGTGTATACGGATGAATTGGATTATTGTAAAGCTCATCCGCATCTGCAAGCTCAACTAATCTTCCGAAATACATAACTCCGATTCGATCGCTTATATATTTAACCATAGAAAGGTCGTGGGCAATAAATAAATAGGTAAGCCCTTTTTCCTTTTGAAGCTTTTTCATCAGGTTAACCACCTGTGCCTGAATGGAAACATCCAGTGCAGAGATCGGCTCATCAGCAATGATAAATTCTGGTTCCACTGCTAGAGCACGGGCAATTCCGATACGTTGACGTTGTCCGCCGCTAAACTCATGCGGATAACGGTTAGCATGCTCTTTATTTAATCCAACCGTTTCAAGTAATTCAATAACACGTTTCATCCGATCTGCCTTCGATTTAGCTAAACCGTGAATATCGATTCCCTCGGCAATAATATCTGAAACCTTCATTCTTGGATTCAGGGAGGCTTGCGGATCTTGGAAAATCATCTGCATTTTGCGATTAAATTCTTTAAGCTGTGCTTTTGATTTTTTTCCGTGAACATTCGTTCCATTATATAATACTTCCCCATCAGTCGCATCATATAAGCGAATGATCGTTCTTCCAGTTGTCGATTTTCCGCAACCGGATTCACCGACCAAGCCTAATGTTTCACCTTTGTAAATTTCAAAGGAAACATTATCAACTGCTTTTACCTCATTAGGCTTGCCCACATTAAAATATTGCTTTAAATTTTTTATTTCAACTAATTTCTCTTGTTTCGCCATTTTACTTTCCCTCCTTTTTCTCAGGGAATTGACGTTGACGCCGCTTTACTGCAGCTGGCGGTTCAACCTTTGGCGCATCCGGGTGAAGCAGCCAAGTGGCAGCATAATGTGTATCAGACACCTTAAACATTGGAGGCTGCTCTTCCAAATCAATTTTCATTGCATATTCATTACGAGGCGCAAACGCATCTCCTTTAGGAGGATCCAATAAATCTGGCGGTGTTCCTGGAATTGCGTATAGCTCATCGTCCTCACTTTCAAGACTTGGCATTGAACTAATTAAGCCCCATGTATATGGATGCTGCGGATTATAGAAAATCTCATCTACCGTTCCAATTTCTATAATTTTTCCACCGTACATAACCGCAACACGGTCTGCTACATTTGCGACAACACCAAGGTCATGCGTAATAAAAATAATCGACGTATCAATCTTCTTCTGTAAATCTTTCATAAGCTCCAAAATTTGCGCTTGGATGGTTACATCTAAGGCTGTTGTTGGCTCATCAGCAATTAACACCTTTGGGTTACATGCAAGAGCAATCGCAATAACAACCCTTTGTCTCATCCCGCCGGAAAATTGGTGCGGATATTGATTAAAGCGCAGCTCTGGCTGAGGAATCCCAACGAGTCGAAGCAAATCGATGGCACGCTCTTTTGCAGCAGCTTTGCTCAATTTTTGATGCTTAACAATTGGTTCGATAATTTGTTTTCCCACTTTCATCGTCGGGTTTAACGAAGTCATTGGGTCCTGAAAAATCATCGATATATCTTTACCGCGGATTTTTTGCATCTCTTTGCCGGATAATTTCGCTAAATCCTTTCCTTCAAAAAGAATTTCACCTTTCTTAATTTCAGAATTGGATTCAGGCAACAAACGCATAACCGCTTTTGTTGTAACAGATTTCCCTGAACCAGATTCCCCAACAATTGCCAGTGTTTCTCCTTTTAGCAAATCAAAATTAACACCGCGTATGGCCTGCACCTCTCCTGAAAACGTATGGAATGAAATGTGCAAGTCTTTCACTTCTAACATTTTTTCCATTTATCCTTCACCTGCCTTTTCTAGTCACGCATTTTTGGATCTAATGCGTCGCGTAGTCCATCTGCAATCATATTAAAACAGATCATAATTAAACTGATAATAATTGCGGGTATGATCATTTGATATGGATAAAGTTGAAGTACTTTAAATCCATCATCAATTAGGGTACCCAATGAAGCTAGTGGCGGCTGTAAACCAAGACCAATAAAGCTTAAAAATGCTTCAAAGAAAATTGCATTCGGTATTGTAAACATTGTATTGATAATAATGACACCTGCTAGGTTTGGAAGCAGATGTTTCCAAATAATTTTACCATTTGAAAGTCCAAGTGTTCTTGCGGCTAGCACATATTCCTGCTGCTTTAATTTCATAACCTGGGCACGAACGACCCTCGCCATCCCAACCCATCCGGTGATCGTCAAGGCAATGGTAATGGATATAATACCCGGATCTAACAAAATAATCATCAAGATGACAACCACCAGATTCGGAATTCCCACAAGAATTTCGATAATACGTTGCATCACATTATCTGTTTTACCGCCGACAAAACCGGAGATTGCACCATACAAAACACCGATAACCATGTCAATAACAGCAGCTAACACAGCAATATATAAAGAAACTTGAGTCCCTTTCCATACACGTGTAAATAAATCGCGTCCTAAGCTGTCAGTACCAAGCCAATAATATTCATCGACTCCCTTTTGCTCATACGCATTATAGACATCCCCATTCTTTTTTTCCAAATTACCATCAAACGGCAGCCAGCTTATATTCTCTAATACTGGAATTCTTGGCGGAAGGTTATTATGCTTTAAATTTTGCTCATCATAACCATGTCCAGTTATATGGGGACCTACAAGAGCCATAATTGTTAAGAGTCCTATTATGACTAAACTAATAATGGCACCTTTGTTTTTTCTAACACGAAGCCAAGCATCCTGCCAGTAGCTTAGACTAGGCTTTGAAATTTTTTCACTTTTAGTTGTATCTAACTGCGCGGGTGAAAACATATCTTTTGAGATTTTTTCTTGTGCCATTATTTTTTCCCTCCCGCTATACGAATCCGCGGATCAATGATTCCATAAAGAAGATCTACAATTAAAATAACGATGACAAACAAGACTGCAAATAAGATCGTTGTTCCCATTATAACTGGGTAATCATTTACAGTAATTGATTTAACAAATTGCTCGCCAAGACCCGGAATTCCAAAGATTTTTTCGATAACTAATGAACCTGTCATTAAACTGACTACTAATGGTCCTAAAACTGTTATGACTGGGATTAATGCATTTCGAAGCGCGTGCTTGAAGGCAATGTCAAACCAGCTTGCCCCTTTAGCCTTTGCAAGTGTGATGTAATCTGATTCTAAGACCTCGATCATTTCAGTTCTCACAAACCTTGCGGCGGTTGCGAGCGGAAACATAGCTAAAGCAATTGTTGGCATAACGGAATATTCCGGACCTCGCCAAAACGCGACTGGGAACCATCCTAATTTAACCCCTATATAATATTGAAGTAATCCTGCAAAAACAAAGGATGGAATGGATTTTCCCAACACAGCAAGAAACGTTGAACTATAATCAACCCACGTATTTTGGCGCAGCGCTGATATTACTCCAAGAATTATGCCAAAAAATGTTCCGAATAAAATAGCTTGAAATCCAAGTACAGCTGATGGTCCAATGCTATTCATTAGAATTTCTGTAACACCAACGTTATCAAATTGAAAGGAAACTCCTAAATCCCCTTTCAGCATATTCACCATATAGTTCATATATTGAACAGGAACTGGTTCATCCAGACCATACTTATCTTTCATGATGGTAAGCTGTGTTTCAGATAATTTACCAGCATTCGTAAAAGGTGTACCAGGGATTATTTTCATGAGGAAAAATGTAAACGTGGCAATTAAAAATAGAGTTATAATCATGTAAATAACACGTTGAGTAATATATTTCGCCATATGAGTGCACCTCCCAAAAGATTTTGAATTTTCAACAATGTTCGACAATTTTCTAACAAGGGAAAAGAGAGTATATTGACAAAAATATACTCTCTTTCTTCCTACATTGTCATAACTTGTTGCTCATTATTTAACTGAAGTCCATTTAAAGCTATATTCAGGCCCTACTAGGTGATAAGTAAAGTTTTCAACTTTCTCATTTACTAATACGTTAGATGAACGTTGATAAAGAGGTGCAATCGCAGCATCTTCTTCAAGCAAGATTTTTTCTGCCTGAGCAAGAGCATCATAGTACTCAACTGGAGTTTGAGCTAAAGTTGTTTGCGCATCTTTTACTAACTTATCATATTGCTCGTTGGAGTAATCCATCTTATTGTTTCCTCCGCCTGTTAACCATAAATCTGAGAACGTCATAGGATCTAGATAGTCAGGTCCCCAACCAGCTAATTGGATATCATAATCTTGAGAATTTTCACGATCTAAACGTACGCTGAATGGCACGCTTTCGACTTTAAGTTTTATACCAGGAAGATTTGTTTCTAATTGGTTTTTAATGTATTCAGCTGTTTTCTTAGCACTTTCAGTGTCATCACCTAAGTATCTTACTTCAACTGTATCAGTACCTAAAGCAGCTAATCCTTTTTCCCAAGAAGCTTTTGCTGCTTCTACATCATAAGGAAGCAATTCATTGCCATTAATCTCACGGAAATCCTTACCTGTTTCAGGATTCTTAGCGAATTCTTGCGGCACTGCATAGTTTGCAACAATTGAACCATTGTTTAAAACGCTATTTACATAATCTTCTTTGTTAATCGCTTGTGCAATTGCTTTACGGATATCAGGATTTTTTAAAGCTTCATTTTCTTTTTGGTTAAATTTCAACCAGAAAATTGTCGGCTCTAACCATGTAACTAAACGTTCGTCACCTTCATATTGAGGTACGATATCAGATGAAAGTTTACCAGTGACGTCAGCTTCGCCAGTTTCAAATGCATTTGCAGATGATTGAGAATCTTTCAATACATTCCATTGTACTTTCTCTAGCTTAACTGTTTCAGCATCCCAGTAATCCTTGTTCTTAGAATATGTCCATTCTGAAGCTGTGCTTCCACCCCAATCAGATAATGTGAAAGGACCGTTAAATACTAAGTTTTCAGCTGTTTTCCCGTAATTTTCACCTTGTTCTTCAACAAATTTTTGGTTTTGCGGATAGAATGTTGGGAAAGCCATTAACGATGTAAAATATGGAATTGGTCTTTCTAGCGTTACTTCAAGCGTTTTCTCATCAATTGCTTTAACGCCTAATGTATTTAGATCGTATTCTTTTTTCGCTGCACCTGCTGCAGAAATTTCAGCAGCCCCTTTAATCTTACCATCCATCATATATGGACCATATGGTGATGCATTCTTAGGATCGATTGCACGCTGCCAAGCAAAAACAAAATCTTGAGCAGTTACAGGGTCTCCATTTGACCATTTTGCATCCCTTAATTTAAATGTATAAACTGTTCCGTCTTCACTTACTTCTGGTTCGCCATCAGCCAAACCTTGAACAACTTCCTGGTTTGGATCAAGACGGTATAAACCTTCCATTACGTTATTTAAAGTAGTGAAACTAACAGTATCCTGAGCCATTACGCTATCCATAGAAGGAATTGCTTGAGATTCTAGAGCTGTTATTTCTTGTACCGCCTCTTTTTTTCCTTCATCTCCGCCAGTATCTGTCTCTTTACCGGCATCTCCTCCGCCATAACATGCTGATAAGAACATGCTAAGAACGAGGGATAAAGCTAAAAGTAGAAAATATTTCGACTTTTTCACTAATAGACCTCCCTTTTATATATACAAGTTGTACTTACAACGATTATTATACAAGTATTCAAACAATTATGCATTTATTTTTTTAATAAAATTTACAAAAATGCAATAATATTAAGAATTCGGGACAAAAAAATAGTCCTAATTACCTATGTTACTTTTGTAACCCTTTTCCAATTTCGCGACCAAACGCTTTAACGCGTTGACTTGCAAAGGGTTACAAAATCTTACGTAATTTTACATTACAAATCAGTAACATTCTTCGTTATTGATAAAGGCTTTTGTGAATATTTACTCAAATAATATTATCAGAATAGCTTTATACCTATTTTTAACCCCTCCTTTCTTTTGATATAATAGTTCTTATTGAATAATTGGAAAAGGATGGTTAAATTTGCTCTTTAAATCGTTTATGCTTTTTATTGTGTCTTTTTGTGCAACAATTTTACTATCATTTCTTATTTACCATAAATTGACATTGTTACACTTCATCAATCTTTCCTTTTTTATTGCAGGTGCTTTTTTATTCCTTGCCCTCTTAACGATAACGGTTAAGGGCGGGTTCTTCGATGGGATTACCTACGGATTTCGCAGAACCTTTATTTCAAAAGGCAAGGTGCTATCAAAAAATGAAGTTAAAGAAATGAAGCCGATTTCTGAAATGATTACTTTTCATTATTCACCATTACTAATAAATGGGCTCCTTATGTTAGCAATCATGCTTATTGCTCTCTTTATTTATTATTATCGTTAGCCCATTTTTCTTGAATTCATTTGCAAAAAATGGCTGTGTTCCTTATAATAAGTAAAAAAATAGTTAGCTATGACAAAGAATAGTACATACAACGATCATTTAAAGAGAGCCTGTGGCTGCTGTGAACAGGTAATGAAGTGTATGGAATGGACTTTTGAGCTTCTGTGCAGAAAGATAGTACGTACAGACGTAATCTTGCGTTAAAGATGTAAGTGATTTCTACTAAAGAAATAAGTAGGGTGGCACCGCGGTCCATCGTCCCTATCATATGGGTACGAGTGGGCTTTTTTTATTTTTAAAATGTGTAAGCGCCTTGCTCAGCGACGTGTGAACAGGAGCACTCCAATCTAGATGCGTGCTCCCAGCTCCGCAAGTATAGCCATTCAGAAATTGAAAATTAAAAACACTGTCTATACCTGATCGTCTTTTGCTTGTCGGAGCTGTACAGTCACCTAAAGCGAGACTTACCGGAACTTTAAGGGCAGTTAATGTAATCAATTTTACTAAAACACTAACTTTTTTACCCGTTAAGGTGCGGAAAAGAAATCACGAAGAGCGTAAGCGATTCGATGTTGACTAATCTAAGGCGGAGTATGAAGTTCATTAGTCGTTAGACGCTGAAGCTGGACACCATAACTAATTTCTAAAATAACTCATAACAAGGAGGAAAAAAGATGAAAACCATTTTCTCAGGTATTCAACCAAGCGGTTCTGTAACACTAGGTAATTATATTGGCGCATTAAAGCAGTTTGTTGACTTACAAGATGAATACAATTGTTACTTCTGTATTGTTGACCAGCATGCCATCACTGTTGCACAAGATCCTGCAGCATTAAGAAAAAACATAAGAAGTCTGGCATCACTTTATCTAGCTGTTGGAATTGATCCAGAAAAAGCTACGCTTTTTATTCAATCAGAGGTACCGGCACATGCCCAGGCAGGATGGATGCTGCAATGCGTCTCCTATATCGGCGAACTTGAGCGTATGACACAATTTAAAGATAAATCTCATGGAAAAGAAGCTGTTTCAGCAGGGCTGCTCACCTATCCGCCTCTAATGGCTGCTGACATTCTTCTTTATAATACTGATATGGTGCCAGTTGGAGAGGATCAAAAGCAGCATTTAGAATTAACACGTGATTTGGCTGAACGTTTTAACAAGAAGTATAACGACATCCTTACTATCCCTGAAGTACGTATTCCTAAGGTTGGAGCCCGCATCATGTCACTTGCAGATCCAACTAAGAAAATGAGCAAATCAGATCCTAACCAAAAAGCATTTATTACCTTATTAGATGAACCAAAGCAAATTGAGAAAAAGATCAAAAGTGCTGTAACTGACTCTGATGGGATTGTAAAGTATGACAAAGAAAACAAACCAGGCGTATCAAATCTTTTATCCATTTACTCGATATTAAATAATGAGCAGATTGATCAAATTGAAGCAAGATATGAAGGAAAAGGTTACGGAGATTTTAAACGTGATGTTGCAGAGGTTGTCATCAATACATTGGCACCTATCCAGGAGAAATATAAGTACCTGATGGAATCTAAAGAATTAGATGAAATTTTAGACAAAGGTGCAGAAAAAGCCAACTTTGTTGCAAACAAAACACTTAAAAAGATGGAGAAAGCAATGGGACTTGGCCGGAAAAGGTAAAAGCGGAAGTTTCCGGCTGGGTGTATTGACTGAAGAGCATTGTGTTAGACAACAAAGCTAGGTGCAAAAAAGAAATAGCTTCGCAAAATTTCATTTTTTCGCAAAAGTATATTTCCTTTTGCTCCTATTCACAGCTTAGTCCGGGTTATAAAATGAAAACGATGTGAACTAAATGCTTATCAAACGTTTAGTTCACATCGTTTTTTGATTTTTTCCTAAGCTTGTCCAAGCTAGTTTACCTTTGATTCTTGCTCCATATCCCAGAGCTTTTCAAAGAATGGTTGTCCTTTAATTAAGTTCTCACATAATTGAGCATGTTTTGGTGTCCATCCATGCAACGTTTCCTCGTAAAGCCTCTGCCACACTTCATGAAATTCTCTTTGTTGAATGTCGTGATACATGGTTGGATTCCATTCTGTGTACCAGTACTTAACCTCAGCAGCATTTTTTGTTGCTTGTAATTGGTCAAGTGCCATAAACAATAGTTGTTTTAATTGGCGTTCTTTTCTTGTTAAACCACGTACATGCTCTGGCGATAATGATAAAATATGATATTCTTTTTCCTCTGATCCATTTTGAATGAATTCAGTCGAATACTCTTCTGACTCAATATCCTTAACCATTTCAAAGACAAGCTGCTCTTGTCGCGGGATGATCCGGCTTTTACGAATTGGTATGGTGTAGCCGATCGTATCAACAGCTAAAATTCCAATACCATCTGTAATAACAAAGCAGTAGTCTAGTTGAATTCTCTCATGGTTTTTGCGAATATAAGCCTTTTGGAAAATATCTTTTAGTAGACCAGGCGGTAACTCCGATAAGTTATTTTCTATGTAGTCAAAAAGTAAGGAATTAACCTTTAAAAGGGGGACCTGATCAAGGAGTTCAACACTATCATCCTTTCTCCATTCATGAAAATGACAGACATTGTACCCGTTCTCTTCACCTTCAAACCAATTAACCCAAACATCATGAAGAAATAACATTTAAATCCCTCACTTCAGTACCATTTGTCAAACAGTATTGGCAATTAATAGAGAATTTATTCCAATCTATACAGAATATACATAGATTTATTTCCCAAAAACTTGTCTTTAGTCATCCCTATGTCTGAAGGTAGAAGGATATGAATAAAAATGGCTATTTTTTTCTATTTATTATTTCTTCAGCTGGTTTGCTTAGCAGATTAATTGTTTTTTCTCCGGTTTGGTTCATATAGTTTTTAACAATGTAATAACCAACTGCATACCCTAACATGTTCGGATAGAGTCCTGTGCCATACATTAATTGAGGATAGTTGCGGCTATCTACCGATAATTCCTTTTGCGGATAAATGATTCTTTCAAAAAAACGTTCGCATTGAGCATCTGTATATAATGTTGTCCACGCAGCAACATGACAATCCCCCAGCTTCTCACGTACTGCATTTTCCGCCAAGCCTTCTAAAATGATAGTATCAATGATTGTAAAATCCTGTTCCTTCTTACTTACTGAATTTATTCGGCAAACATGATGGTATTCATGGATCAAAACGGACTTAATATCACTTTTTATGATATTTAACGAGAGAAACAGAAATAATTTATTGTGAAAGGCCAAACCACTTCTTCCTTTATAATCTGATTCGATTTTTCGATTATGAATATCACTTGGGAATATAAAAATCGGTATATTTGGGCCATTCCATTCTTTTCTTAGCTTTTCTTCCTCTTCTTTCACAAATTCATAAATGTTTTCCTTTTCCATTTTTTCAAGCCAATCATCTAATATGCCAGTTCTTTTATACATGCCAAACGAACTCAAATATTTAGCAATCTCACCTTCCTTTAATTGTGGAAAATAAGATGTTAATTTTTTGCAAATGTCGCGCTGATCATATGTTTCCTTTAACCATTTCTTTGTGTCGATAATACTCATTAATAACACCCCTTCTTTTGCTAGCTTATGAAAAGCTTTGAAGGGGTGTTCTTTTAAAAAGGGTTCTTTTAAAATTCCATGTTGTTTTTTCGCACCTATTGCTAACCGGTGGTTCGCTTTCGAAGGAGTCTCGCTTATTTGTTCAAACCATCATAATGGAAACTCTGCTATGCGCTCAAGCACGAAAAACAGACTAAAAAAAGGGCTGCCTCCATTCAAAGGGTCATTCCCTTATTGAGACAGCCGCCATCATACTTTATTTAGTTTTCAAATTTCTTAAAGATAATTGTTGCGTTATGTCCGCCAAAGCCTAAAGAGTTACTCAATGCAGCCTTGACCTCCTGCTTTCTTGCCTCGTTTGGAACATAGTCAAGGTCACAATCTGGATCAGGTGTACGATAATTAATCGTTGGAGGAATAATGCCTTCCTTAATAGCTAATATACTTAGGATAGCCTCTACTCCACCTGCAGCACCTAATAAATGACCTGTCATCGATTTTGTTGAGCTTATCGCAAGGTTATAAGCATGCTCTCCGAAAACCTCTTTAATAGCCAATGTTTCGAATTTATCATTGTAAGGGGTACTTGTCCCATGAGCATTGATATAATCGATATCAGAAATAGCAAGTCCGCTGCCTTCTACTGCTTGCCTCATTGCTCTTGCACCGCCCTCTCCGTTAGGAGCCGGAGCAGTAATATGATAAGCATCACCTGTTGCGCCATATCCAACGATTTCAGCATAAATTTTTGCACCGCGAGCTAGTGCATGCTCTAATTCCTCAAGAACGATTATACCTGCTCCTTCACCCATGACAAAACCATCTCGATCCTTATCAAATGGTCTGCTTGCTGTATTTGGATCAGGATTTGTTGATAAAGCTTTATTTGCTGTAAAACCTGCAAAAGACATCTCTGTAAGAGGAGCCTCTGCACCGCCTGTTACCATGACATCAGCTTCTCCTCGTTCAATAACGCGAAATGCATCACCGATTGAGTTTGTCCCTGTTGCACAAGCTGTCACTGTACATGAGTTAAACCCTCTTGCCCCTAAAGCAATTGAAACTTGACCGGTAGCCATGTCAGGGATAAGCATTGGAACGAAAAACGGACTAACCCGACGAGGGCCTTTTTCAAGTAGAGTTCTGTATTGCTGTTCAAATGTTTCCATTCCGCCGATTCCTGAACCAATCCATACTCCAACACGCGGAGCATTTTCATCCGTAATTTCTAAGTCGGCATCCTTAACAGCCATTAATGAAGCAGCCACAGCATATTGTGTAAAACGGTCCATTTTTCTTGCATCTTTTTTATCCATAAACTGTTCTACATCAAAATCTTTTAATTCTGCAGCCACTTTTGCTGGATAATCATCTGGGTTTACACGAGTAATTGGCCCTATTCCTGAAACACCCTTTATCGCATTTTCCCAAGTTGTTTGTACATCATTTCCAATTGGAGTAACCGCTCCTAAACCTGTTACGACAACTCGTTTCTTTTCCATGATGATTGCACCTCACCTTTTTTGATCGTTTAAGACTTTATTACATAAGCCTTTTCGTAATCATTTATTGTGTTTTTATTCTGACGTATTGTAATTGCTCATTAGTATGAACATAAAAGAATTTTCTTAAAAAGATATTTCTTAACGACCCCAACGCAGTGCGATGGCTCCCCAAGTTAAGCCGCCGCCGAAACCAACCATGACAATGACATCGCCATCCTTGATTTTCCCTGCTTCTACTTCCTCTACTAATGAAATAGGGATCGAAGCTGCAGATGTATTTCCATACTTATGAACCGTTTTTGACATTTTTTCAACTGGGAGCTCAAGACGTTCTCTTGCCGCTTCCATAATGCGAATATTAGCTTGATGTGGAATAAGAAAATCAACATCTTCTTTACTTAGACCGGCTTTTTCAAGAACATTTACACTTGATTCACCCATTTGTCTAACTGCAAATTTAAATACTTCTCTGCCATTCATAATAATGTATTCATCCTGGTATAGATGCTTAGCTCCCGTTCCATCTGCGCCAAGCTCAAAGGATAATATTCCCTTGCCCTCACTAACCGGTCCAATAACGGCAGCACCAGCTCCATCACCAAATAACACAGCCGTATTTCGGTCATCCCAATCAGTGATTTTTGACAGCTTTTCAACACCTACTACTAATACATGCTTATATGCACCAGTTTCAATAAATTGCTTGGCTGTAATAACACCATACATAAAACCAGCGCAGGCAGCACTAATATCCATTGCTGCAGCTTTTTTAGCCCCTAATCTTTCCTGAAGCATACATGCAACAGATGGGAATGGTTGATCAGGGGTCACTGTTGCAACTAGGATTAAATCTAAATCTTCAGCTGCAATCCCTGCATTTTTGAGAGCCTCTTCTGCTGCAAAAAAACCCATATCCGAAGTATCCATTGAATCATCAGCAATTCTGCGTTCTTCAATTCCTGTTCTTGTTCGAATCCATTCATCAGAAGTATCCATTACTTTTTCTAAATCGGCATTTGTAAGGACCTTTTCTGGTGTGTAACGTCCGATGCCTATAAATCCAGCGTTCATATGTGCATCCCCTTTTAATCAAGTTAGGTAGAGTTCCTTCATTATCAAAATCTTTTCGCAATCTTAACAAAGCTGTATCATCCCAGCCTTTAGATTTAGAAACTCTGAAGATAAGGATAGAATAACAGCCCTTAAAGATCCGAAAAAGTTTAACTAACCAACAGCGGGAAAAAATGCCTCACTGATGTTTATAATCAAATATTATGACTTGGTACTAATTTTATCTTATTGGCCTTTCTTTTTCAATCATAATGTTTTTAAGGACAACCGACCAGAACAAGTATAGCTCTTAGTCATAATTTAATAGTAAATGATAGATATTTCATCTTAATGGAGGCGATATCAGTGGATCAAGATGATCAATTTGAGGAAAAAGAAACTCTTGAACCAGAAATAGAGTTTGAACAAGCAGAAAAGACTGAAGAAATATCAAAGGCCGACCGTTTTAATGCATTCATGTTTGGCTCAAAAGCATTAAATGGAAGACATAGACAAAGCTCTTCTCAACAACCTTCTCACAAAAATATGAGTCAAAAGGATGAGGTAAATTACTTTACCATATTTGAGCAATTGGATGATATTATGACATCAATAGAAAATTTAAAGCCAGTGCTGGAAGAGATATCTCCAGTTATTACTTTTATAAAAAAAAAGATAAAAAAGTAAAATAAAAAAAATGTCAACGAATAAAACATTCCAGAAGTAAAGGTGTCTGCCCTCAATTCTGGAAAGTCAGACTTTTTACAGGATGGTCCGTCTCAGAACGTATTGAGACGGACCCAATGTTTTATTGTGCGTCTTTCTTTCCTAATTCGTATGCTTCGCCCATAACTTTCGTAAATAGTTCCATCATTGGTTGGATGGTTTCTAATGATAATTCAACGCCTGATCCTTCAAGCTTTTGCTTTGCCTCAGGCAAGTATTTCATTGCGATTTGCATAAATTCCATCGCTTTAGGATGTTGTTCCATTTATTCTCACTCCAGCTATTTTTTTGTCATTTCTATCTTATAATGACTGAATCAAATTGTATAGGGTGATTACAATTGATTTGGAAGGTGTCCCGTTTCAGTTTGTATTTATTAAAAGGACTTTATACCCCTTTACTTAAGCAAACTTGATCATCAATGGTTTTAGGAACAAGCATATCTGCTTGAACGGAATTCACGACACTGTGGGTTGTCCACAACAAAAAGCAAAAAAAAGAAAATCAGGCTTATTGTACAAAGGCAGCCCCTTTTCTTAATGACTAATATTTTCACTCTATCCTCTTTAAATAAAAAAGTACTATGACTATGGGCTAAGAATTTCACGGTATTTTTTAATAAATTCAAGTTGTGCTTTTAGACCTTTTTCAACGCTAATTGGATTCTTAATCAAATAGATGTCATCCCCTTCATTCCAGGAGTTGCCGGGATTTAGTTGAATTTCCATTGAAGCTAACGATACCCTCTCTTGCTTCATTTCGCCTTGTAAAGCATAAATTTTTCTTTGTTCACTTAAACCTAATAACTCCCATATTGTATCAACGGCATCTTCAATGAAAAGAATCGGTTCATTAATATTCAAAACAACTTCCCGTTGATCCTTCATTAAAAATTGATGGATTTCTTCAGTAATTGGTTGAAATGGACCGAATAAAACAGGAAGGTGAAATATCGTATAATGATCTAAATGACTGGAAAGATATTGTTCACAAAACTCTATATGCTCTTTTCGCAATCTATCATGACTTTTATTTTTATAGGTAATAAAAACAAAAGGTTTCTTTAATTTCTTTGCGAGATCGACCGAAATAACCAACTGTTTACGATCTTTCTCGACCGAAGAGGCTTCTCCCACGTCATCACAGCAATGGATGATCATGTCTGCTGATTTTTCTGCTTCCGTTCCTTCATATCCTTCGATTTTATTAAATAAAGCATTTCTTCCAACCATCATAAACCGCTCATGTAAAAGGTTCTTACTAATAGGATTAGTAGGAGTTGAATAAATTCCAACCACCTCAATTCCTTCATTAATGAACCGTTCGCAAAGGGCAAATCCAACATAGGAGTGAATTCCATAAACAATAACGTGGTTTAACATTCCTTTCCTCCTCATAATCAGATATTGTATCGTATGCGTGGTAGTATAAAATTAGTCCGTAACGATTAATACGCTTATACACAAAAAACACGCCAAATTTAAAACCATTTGACGTGTTTTTATACGAGCAGTAAAACTGTAAGTCTCACTTTATTACAAAACCTTCTCATTCTCTTTATAAAATTTAATAATGGATTGGTTGATTCGGTAAGGATTATCTCCTAAATGATAAATAAGTCGAATTGGACTGCCGCTTTTTTTTCGTAGTTCTTCATATTTTTTGCTATGTTCTTTCGGTGAATATGTGGCGAGGTTCATTCTTTGCCAAATCCGAACTGGCTGATTTGACGTAATATCATACATAGATGGTAACTTTGCTGTTTTAATCTTTTTTTCCTCTATTTCATAAGCGATAGAAATTTCCCTCATTAAACGCTTATAAAAAAACTTATGCTCTTTTTCCTTTTCGAGATGGGCTTGGAGGTCAAGGCAAGGATTCATCATAGCGACAGAGCGGATCTTATCAGGCATAGCTTCCATTAATTGTAACGCTGTTAATCCACCCATACCTTCTGTTAATACATGAATACGCTGATTTAATATTTCCTTTTTCATGATCATATGATAAAGCTGCTTTGCCATTGTCACAGCACGAGGACTGCCCCAATTATTTCCATATAAATTTGAATGAAATAATGTGTACCCTTCGTTCATCAGCTCTTTAATCAGTTGGTGTCTTCCATAATGTTGATGCCAAAAGCTTGATTTTTCATCTACAAAATCTGAACGATCACCAATTATTAAAATTCCAAACCCATTCGGTCTTGTTGGTAAATGAACAACATTCCATTCTGTTTCAATTTGAAAAAAACGCTCCGTAATTGTCATCACTTGCCCACCACCTTTCTCATATGCAAATTTTGAATGCGGAAAAGAGGTTGTGAAAACATCATATTCCTTTCCATTCTATATAATGTATGTATACCGATTTAAAAAGAATGGGACACTGTCACTATAATCCGAAATATAGACAATTATCATATTGAATAGTTTATGAACGTTTTTAAAAGGTGCTTTTACTATTAAGTAAAACTGTGATAAGATAAAATAAGAATTCGTCTGGAAATAGAGGTGAATACAGTGCGTTTCTTTTGGACATTTTTCTGGGGGTTTTTATTAATACATATGGCGTCGTATGTTATTAATGCAATGACAGGCGGTCATTATGACTTTATGACTTCAACTATTCTTTCAGTTATTGCAATCGTTCTCATCTTGATTATTGCACAATTGATCCCTAACGAGCCTGTTGCGAACGATCATCATTAATATGTGAAGTTCGACTTACATTAAAAAAACCCTACTTTTATGTAGGGTTTTTTTATTATTGAAAAATAAAGTAAGGAAAAGGAGTCTAAATCCGTAGCACAGGACGTGCAAGTGCAGTCAAGAGATAACGACGCCGCATTTTGACTGCCAGAGCTAGCGACTAATGAACTTCCCCCTCCTTTAAGTCAACATCGATTCACTTACGCTCATCGTGTTTCCTTCTTAAATGGAGTGCTTCAGTTCATATGTCGCTGAGCAAGGCGATTCCCTTTTCTTATTAAGGTTTTCTTTTGTATGTCCATTGGCGATTATGATTTGCCGTTTCAGGGAAACGGTCTCCCGCTTTTAATCTGATTTGGGCAGGATTTTTCACATTGTCCCCTGTTTCACCTATTTCTACATAAAACCCATTATTCGGTGCCTTCTGACCTGAGCGAAAACGATGCTGTTGGCCCATTGTATCCCCCTCCTCTCTTGTTTGTGTATAGTATCTCCTGACTGTGATTTTTCATGAGTGTGTTCATAGTCGCTTTATTATTCCTGTTTTGTTATATGGTTCCTAAATAAATATTAAAAACTTTGTCCTTCAGAACTGCTATCATGGACTTTTCCTTTCTCATACTACGTTGTTCTTTAGACCTTTATTAATGACTGCTATTTCCGATTAAAATCGGACGTTGCTTCAATAAAAAAGACGTGAATTCTTTTGAATTCACGTCTATAATTTCAATTAAACTATATATGATCTTTATTAAGCAAGCAATTCCTTCAACAACGCCTTTTGAACATGCAGCCGATTTTCTGCTTGTTCAAATACTGCTGAATGCTCACCATCAATGATGGATGCTGTAACTTCCTCTTCGCGATGTGCTGGCAGGCAATGGAGAAAATGGTAATCTTCTTTTGCATGCTTCACGAGTTCATCATTTACCTGGAAGTCTTTAAATGCGATGATCCGCTCTTGTTGTTCACTTTCCTGTCCCATGCTTGCCCATACATCTGTGTAGACGATATCGGCATCTTGCACCGCTTCAACTGGATCATTGGTAATCACGATTTTTGCCCCAGTTTCTTCAGCAAGTTTTTGTGCTTTTTCAACAATTTCTTGATTTGGTTCATAACCTTTAGGACATCCTAATGAAAAGTCCATTCCAACCTTTGCTGAAGCGATCATTAATGAGTGAGCCACATTGTTCCCGTCACCTAAATACGCTGTTTTCACCCCAGCAAACTGACCTTTTAAGCGATAAATTGTTTTTAAATCAGCAAGCGCTTGGCATGGGTGGAATAAATCCGTTAAACCATTAATAACCGGAATGCTTGCATGCTTAGCAAGTTCTTCAATTTTATCATGGCCAAAAGTACGAATCATGATCGCATCAACATAACCTGATAAAACCTTCGCTGTATCAGATACAGGCTCCCCTCTGCCTAATTGAAGGTCCTGGCTGCTTAAAAATAGTGCATGACCTCCTAATTGGAGCATACCTGTTTCAAACGATACGCGCGTCCGAGTTGAGGATTTTTCAAAAATCATCGCAAGCGTTTTGCCCTTTAAAACCGGCTGCAGCGGGTTTTCTTCTAGTTTAAATGCCTCATCAATAAGATGAAGGATTTCTTCTTTGCTATAATCAAGCAGTGTCAAAAAGTCTCTTTTGCCTACTGCTGTTTTTTCCTTTAGATTTACATTGCTCATTGTTTGACCACTTCCTTTTTGGTTAGCTCCTGAATCGATAATACATGATCATCGTCTGCCGTAAGTGCTTGAATACTAGCATAATACGTTGCAAGGTTTGTAAATAAGATCATTCCTTTTTCTAATGCAATTTGTCGGTCTAATTTTGCCGCTTCACTATCGACTAATGAAACAAAAATTCCCTTCTCACCTTCAACCCATGCTGCATAATCACTTGTAATGGCTTGAAGACCAGCTTTCTTAGTTAATTCAATCGCTTCCTCATTAACTGTATCAAAATATACACTTGTTATATGCTGTAAATCTTTATTAAAAATCTTTCGATATACTTTTTCTACATTTTGGCCGACACACATGCCCTCTCCCGTTGCCTTCATTTCCGGTCCAAGTGTCAGGTCAACATCATGGAGAGCATGGCTTGAGAATACCGGATATTTTACAGCAACCCAATCGTTTATTTCTGAAGGCTTAATTGCAAGCTCACTTAATGTTTTTCCACATAATAAATAAGTAGCATGCTTAATAATCGGGATACTTGTCACCTTGCTGATAATAGGTGCTGTTCGGCTTGCACGCGGGTTAACCTCAAGCACATAAATTTGCTCATCCTTAACTAAAAATTGAATATTCATGATTCCGCGGTAATTCAATTTTTTTACAAGTGCATTGGCATAATCTGCAATGACCTGCTTATGTTGTTCCGTGAAGCTCTGCGATGGAAGGATTGCTAAGCTATCACCAGAGTGAACACCAGCCGGCTCGACATGTTCAATATAAGTTGGGATAAATGCTTCTTTCCCATCTGAAATAAGATCAATCTCACCTTCAACACCTTGAACAAATTGATCGATTAATACAGGATAGATCATTGTTGTATTTTCAGCAAGCAACGCTTTTAAGGTTTCTTCATTATGAACAACTACCATTCCCTTACCACCAATGACATAAGATGGCCTTAACAGAATCGGATAGCTGATTTCACCCGCACCTTTAATGGCTTCCTCGGCATTGTTTGCCGTTAAGCCTGCAGCATGTGGAATAGATAACTCATCTAATAATTGATAGAACTTATCACGATCCTCAAGCCAATCAAGTGTTTCAGTATCAGTTCCGAGCAATTTAACACCCGCCGCTTCCAATTGCCCAGCAAGATTAATCGCTGTTTGGCCGCCGTATTGAACAATGACTGAATCGATTTGTTCAGATTCAACAATATTTAAAACATGCTCAAGCGTAATTGGTTCAAAATACAGACGGTCTGCCGTTTCAAAATCGGTACTAACTGTTTCCGGGTTATTGTTGATCATAATGGCTTCATAGCCCAACTTCCTTAATGCTTTGATCCCATGAACCGCACTATAATCGAATTCGATTCCTTGACCAATTCGAATTGGGCCAGAACCGATAATTAAAATCCGTTTCTTATCAGATAGAACAGGCTGTTCATTTTCCCCAAAGTAAGTTGAATAAAAATAATTTGTACGTGCTTCAAATTCAGCAGCACATGTATCTACATATTTATAAGCAGCCGTTACTCCGTTTTCTAGTCGAAGCTTTCTTACCTCTGCTTCAGGTGCTTGAATAAGAGTTGAGATTGTTCGATCAGAAAAGCCTTTCTCTTTTACCCTAGTCAATAAATCAGCATCTAAAGTAGCAATCGTTTGCTGTTTCAATTGCTGCTCAAGGTCGACTATCTTTTTAAAGCAAGACAAGAAATATAAATCCATTTCTGTCATAGCATGTATTTCCTCAATCGCCATTCCTTTTCTAATCAATTCCATCACAGCAAAGAATCTGCGGTCATCTGTTTTATTCATTACCGCTACAAGTTCATCAATTGATAATTCCTTGAACTCTGGTAAATGTGTGCCGATATTATCTAACTCAAGTGAATCACATGCTTTTTGCAGAGCAGCCTCTAAATTGCGTTCAATCGCCATCACTTCACCGGTTGCTTTCATTTTCGTACCAAGCTTGCGATCGGCTTTATTGAATTTATCAAACGGCCATCTTGGGAATTTTACTACAACATAGTCAAGTGCCGGCTCAAAGCTCGCATAGGTACTCATTGTTAATGGATTTTTTAATTCATCCAATGTATAGCCAACTGCCAGCTTTGCAGCAATTTTTGCAATTGGATAGCCTGTAGCTTTTGATGCTAGAGCAGAAGATCTGCTGACCCGTGGATTAACTTCAATGACATAGTATTGCTTGCTTGTTGGATCCAAAGCTAATTGAATGTTACATCCACCGACCACACCAAGAGCTGAAACGATTTTTACTGCTGCTGTTCTAAGCATATGATAATCTTGATCAGTCAAAGTTTGAGATGGAGCAACAACAATGGAATCCCCTGTATGAACACCAACTGGATCAATATTCTCCATGTTACATACTGAAATACATGTACCCTTATGATCACGGATCATCTCATACTCGACTTCTTTAAAGCCTGCTATACTTTTCTCAATTAAACATTGAGTAATCGGACTTGCCTGTAAGCCGCTTTTTACTAATTTTTTGAATTCCTCTGCATTATTAGCGATTCCGCCGCCTTTACCACCTAATGTGTAGGCTGGGCGAATGATGATAGGAAATCCAATTTTATCGGAAAATTCCAGTGCTTCTTCTAATGTTGTGACAATTGAGCTTTCTGGAATTGGTTCATTTAAATCATACATTAATTGACGGAACTCGTTTCGGTCTTCCCCTTTACGAATCGATTCAATTGATGTACCGAGCAGTTTAACTCCGTATTTTTCCAATACTCCTGCCTCATGAAGCTCCATTGCTAGGTTAAGCCCTGTTTGGCCGCCTAAAGATGCCAGTAAGCCATCAGGTCTTTCTTTGTCAATAATCTTTGTAACACTTTCAACTGTTAAAGGTTCAAAGTAAAGGACATCCGAAAATTCTTCATCTGTCATAATGGTTGCTGGATTGTTGTTAACTAAAACAACTGTATAGCCTTCTTCTTTTAAGGCTAAGCAGCCCTGTGTTCCTGCGTAATCAAATTCTGCTGCCTGACCAATGACTATTGGCCCAGAACCGATTACAACAATTTTTTTTATTGATTGGTTTTTAGACATAAAGCATATCTCCTTTTGCAGCAGCGACTAAATCTAAAAATTCATCAAAAATCCATTCACTATCAGAAGGTCCTGGATGCGCTTCTGGATGAAATTGTGCTGTTAAAATTGGTAATGTAGAATGGGATAACCCTTCAATTGAATCGTCATTAATATGATAAAAACGCATCGTTAAATCCGTATCTTTTAAACTCTCACCGACCACAACATAGCTATGATTTTGTGATGTGATAAATACTTTTTTTGTTTTCATATCATAAACCGGCTGGTTTGCCCCTCTATGACCGAACAATAGTTTTTTTGTTTTTGCCCCAAAAGAAAGAGCGATTAATTGATGGCCTAAACAGATTCCGAGAGTTGGGAAAGCAGAAACAATTTCTTTAATTTTTGAAAAATAGTTTGAAAGCTGCTCAGGGTCTCCTGGTCCATTTGATAAAAGGACACCATCTGGCTTTATTTTTGCGACTTGATCCATCATATTAAATGGAACGGTTGTTACCTTACAGCCTCTTTTAAGCAATGAAGTAAGGATCGATTTTTTATAGCCAAAATCAATTAAGGCAATATGCTTTTCACCATTTCCATAGGTTTGCACCTGTGTTGACGCTACTTCAAACACACCATCTTCATAGATTTCACAAGGCTTGCTTTCTATGTTTTGAACCTGAGAAATGGCAGCAGCCATTGAACCATGGTTGCGGATCTTTTTCACGATCGCCCGTGTATCAATGTGATGAATGATTGGGATATTCCACTTTTGCAAATATTCCTTGAAGCTATACTTTGCTTCAAAATGAGAATAATTGTCTGTGCATTCATACATGACCACTGCTTTTACCTGCGGTTGTTTACTTTCATCATCACTTATATTGATCCCGTAGTTTCCAATGAGCGGATACGTAAAGACCACAATTTGATTTTTATATGAAGGGTCTGTTAACACTTCCTGGTACCCTGTCATCCCTGTAAAAAATACAATTTCTCCTTTTATATCCTGTGAAGATCCATGTTCCAGCTCACCGGTATATACTGAACCATCCTCTAAATGGAGATATCCTTTCATCTGTTTGCACCTCTCGTTTGTCTTAATGATCCTTCTAACATTCATTTGGATAATTATTAAATACTAAGTATTTTTATTCAATCACCTGTAAAAAAAATGCTCAAGTTAATGAGCGATAGCCGTTTGCTTAGAAAAAGCTTTTTCAATAATTTCAATTGCCTTATCAATCTCTTCATAGGAAACCGTTAAAGGCGGGATCAGACGGATTACATTTGGACCAGCTGCAATAACGAGCAAATGATGATCTCTTAACTGATCAATCATAGCTCCAGCCTGCTCCTTACATTCAATCCCAATCAACAGCCCTTTTCCGCGTATTTCCTTTACCAGTGGGTGACTTCCTACTATTCTATTCAGTTTATTTACTAGATAGTCACTTTTTTCATTCACTTCTTTAAGAAAATCTTCGTTGAAAATTTTGGCTAGAGTTGCCTTTGCTGCTGCCATCGCAATTGGATTTCCGCCAAATGTTGAACCATGGCTCCCTGCTTGAAAGGCTTCGATAAGAGATGCTTTACCAACCATGGCACCGACAGGAAGCCCATTTCCTAACCCTTTTGCAGACGTTATGATATCAGGGGAAATCCCATAATGTTGGTAGCCAAAAGCCTTGCCTGTTCGGCCAATTCCTGTTTGAATTTCATCGATAATCAATAAAGCGCCAATACGCTTGCATGTTTCCGCTACTTTGTCAATAAATGCCTGTTGTGCCGGAATAACTCCGCCTTCTCCCTGAACAACCTCAAGCATAATGGCAGCCACATCATCCTCTAACCCCTCTAGTGAAGATGTGTCATTGTAAGGAAGATAGGTAAATGTTTGAAGAAGCGGGCCAAAGCCTTGCTGAATTTTTTCCTGACCTGTTGCAGACATTGTTGCAAATGTTCGACCATGAAAAGACTGAAGGAACGTTACGATTTTCGATTTCCCTGTATGCTTTCTGGCAAGTTTTATGGCAGCTTCGTTTGCTTCTGCACCACTATTACAAAAGAAAACGGCATCTCCATCACTATTCTCAACGAGTACCTTCGCAACATCCTCTTGAATCGGTTGATGAAACATATTGGACGTATGCCAGTATTTTGCGAGCTGATCATTAACAGCCTGGATAATTTCCTCATTTGCATGACCTAAATTACATACAGCAATCCCTGATACAAAATCTAAATATTTTGTGCCATTTTCATCCGTAATCCATGTGCCTTTTGCTTCTTTAACCGTAACATTCCATCTTGCATAGGTCGGAAATAAATAACTCATGACAAGACCTCCTTCTCGCTTACAATTTTAGTTCCTTTGAATTGATCATCTTCGATAAATGCTTGCTGTCCGCTGACAATCATAACCTCTTTACATATATCTGATAAGGTTGCTACAGCAGAGTGTACCTTCGGAATCATGCCCCCGGTAATGACTTCGCTGTTTATAAGTGTCTCAATTTCAGTTGGAGTAATTTTATTAATTAACTGCTTTTTTTCGTCCAAAATTCCAGGTACATCTGTTACGAATAAAAACTTTTCTGCTCCAATGGCATGCGCAATTGCTGCTGCAGCTAAGTCTGCATTAACATTTAGAGTTTCATTTGTCACAGTACGTGCAAGTGGCGCCATCACAGGTATATACCCATTTTCCATAAGCAATGAAACAATGGAGGTATCTACAGATGTCACTTTACCAACTAAACCCAGTTTTTCTTGATCTAAATAATCAGCTTGTAAAGTTTGGCCATCACTACCCGATATTCCAATTGCTTTAAGTTCTTTTTTTTGTAACAGGTTTGTCAGCTGTTTATTAATCTTGCCTGCTAAAACCATTTCAGCGATTTCTAATATCGCCTCTGTTGTTTTGCGTTGTCCGCCTACGAACTCTGTCTCAATATTTAAAGCTTTCAGCATCTTTGTGATATCTGGTCCGCCGCCATGGACAATCATGACCTTCCAGTTGTTCTCAACTAATGCATGTAAACTTTGAAAAAAAGATTCTGACAATTGGTTTACTGTACTTCCGCCACATTTTAATACGACTGTTTTTGACATGTTGATCTCCTTATGTTCTATAACTTGCGTTTATTTTCACGTAATCATAGGTTAAATCACAGCCCCAAGCTTTACCTGCTTCCTCTCCAATGCCTAGGTTAACTGAAATTTTCACTTGATCCTTTTTTAAGTATTCACTTGCCGCTTCCTCTGAAAAGGGCTGAGGGCTGTTATTTGTAAATAAGCAAAGGTCTTCTAAATAAATATCGATGTTTTCCGGCTCTACTGACGCTTCACTGTAGCCGACTGCGCAAATAATTCTTCCCCAGTTTGCATCAGCCCCGTATACAGCTGTTTTTACCAGGCTTGAACCAACGATTTTCTTTGCAACAAGATTTGCTTCCTGCTTTGTTTTCGCCCCTGTTACTTCAACCTCAATGAGCTTAGTTGCTCCTTCTCCATCTTTGGCAATCTGTTTGGCAAGCTCTTCACTAACCATTTGAAAAGCAGCTTTAAATTCATTCCACTGTGGATGGTTTTCGTTTAATTGCTCGTTGCCGGCTTGACCATTTGCAAGTACAAGCACCATGTCATTTGTTGACGTATCACCATCAACTGTAATTTGGTTATATGTTTTATCAGTAATTTCTTTCAATGCACCTTGCAAAGATGCTGAATCAATATTCGCATCCGTTGTCACAAATGCCAGCATTGTCGCCATGTTTGGATGAATCATGCCTGAACCCTTTGCAGCTCCTCCGATCGTAACCTTTTTACCGTCAATCATAACCTCATAGCATGATGTTTTCATCACTAAATCTGTTGTAAGAATCGCTTGTTGGAATTCAACTGCCGCACCCTTTGTAGCCTGAGGCTTTAACTGATCGATCCCTTGGCGGATTTTATCCATTTTTAAGAATTCGCCGATAACACCCGTTGAAGCAACAGCAACATAGTGATTTTCAATCTGAAATAAATTTGCTGTTCGGTATCTCATCTCGTATGCATCTTGAAGACCTTGTTCACCTGTACATGCATTTGCATTGGCACTGTTCACGACAATAGCTTGCAGGAGACCTTCCTTTGCAATACTTTCTTGCGTTACCTTTAATGGTGCTGCCTGAAAGTGACTTTGTGTATAAACTGCCGCACAATTAGCAGGAACTTCACTATAAATAACGCCAATATCGTTTTTCGAATATCTTAATCCCGCGTGAACACCATCAGCTGAAAATCCTTTCGGTGTAACGACAGATCCATCTTCAATTTTTGTATAGCAAGGGGTTTCCTTTGTTTGTAACACTGCTTTTTCCTCCCTGGTTGTCATTATGGATAAATTGGTGCATGGAATAATCCGGTTGTTTCGTCAAATCCGTTCATTAGATTGAAGTTTTGTACTGCCTGACCTGCCGCACCTTTCATTAAATTATCAATTACCGATACAATGGTAACTCGATTTGTACGCTCATCTACTTTTATACCTATATCACAAAAGTTTGAACCGTAAACTTCTTTTGTTGATGGAAACTCGTTTTGCTTCCGAATGCGGACAAATGGTGAGTCCGCATAAAATTCTTTATATAAATCTAGTAATTTTTCGGTTGTATACGTATCTGTTAAACTAGCATAAATTGTTGACATAATTCCGCGAGTCATCGGAATTAAGTGAGTGCTAAAGGAAATATAAGAAACCGCGTCATTTAATGAGTGAAGCGCTTGTTCGATTTCCGGTACATGCTGATGTTCATGAACCTTATAAATCTTTACATTTTCATTTACTTCTGGAAAATGAAATGCCTGTGATGCATTGCGTCCAGCACCCGAAACACCTGTTTTCGCATCAACAATAATGGACTGCTCATGGATTCGTTTTTCTCGGACAACTGGTGCTAAGCCTAATATCGTTGCAGTTGGAAAACATCCTGGATTTGCGAGTAAATCAGCCTTTGCAATGTCCGCTTTATTTAATTCGGAAAGACCGTATACAGCTTTCTCTAGAACATCTTCATCTACACATTCACGCTTATACCACTTTTCATATTCGCTCTTATTTTTTAACCTTAAATCTCCTGACAAATCAATGATCTTTACATTTGATCCTATAAATTGCGGTGATAAGGTTCTGGATACACCCGGTGGGGTCGCAAGAAATAAAACCTTTACGTTGTTTTTTATTTCTTCAACGTCAATTTTATTTAGTATATGGTTGCTTAAATCCGTTAAATGAGGAAACGATTGAATATATGGAACATCCATTTCAGAGGATGAATATAATATACACTCCTCTACATGTGGATGATTAGACAAGATACGATATAATTCGACCCCACCATATCCGGTAGCCCCGACAATTCCGACTTTCACCAAATCACCTTCTCTTGTTAAGTTCGATATCTTCTAAATTATTTCTCATTATAAATATGTATAAAAATAAAATCAAGTGTATAAAAAATATTTTTATGAATTTTTCAAAAAAATCCTTTAAAGATAGGATAAAGAACAAATTTTACTACCTGCTTGCCAGTTTATATATATGCATTGATTTGCATAAAAGAAGATCATGATCATCTGAATTTATCAGACAGTTCTGTTAAACCTGTCTGTTGATTTCTGCAGCGGATGATGCGGGAACAGGAGAATACGTTTCAGGCCCAATTAACTTGGTGCCAAAATCGATAATAATAATTAAATAAAAAAACATCAGTGAAAGATGCTTCCACTGATGTTTTTTTGAATTTTATTGAATGCCTAACGCAATTTTTGCGATTCGGGACATTTTATCCTTTGTCCAAGGAGGACTCCATACAATATTTACTTCAACTTCCTTTACTTCAGGTATATCATAAAGAGCATTTTTTACTTGCTCAACAATTGTACCGGCCAAAGGACAGCCCATTGATGTTAAGGTCATCGTAACCTCTGTTCTTCCTTGTTCGTCCATATCAACATTATACACAAGGCCAAGATTGACGATATCAACACCAAGCTCCGGATCCACTACTGTTTCAAGTGCTCCAAATATATTTTCTTTTAATGCCTCATCCATGTTTACCGCTCCTTTCTTAAGATCTTACATCAAGTATAGTAAAGAAACCTCATGATTAAAAGGCATATGCCTCTTGAATCCTGAATGGAGTTATTATAAATAGCGGTCAAACCACTCCACCAGCGCTGATACCCCTTCGCGAGAAACCTTATGGTCTGCTAACGGATCAGCAATGAAGTTTAGTTTTTCAGGTGTTTCTTCATACATCGGAATCAATTCCTTATAAAATTGAAAGGTAGGCGCAAATGGAACTACATGATCACGTTCTCCATGCCAAAATAATAACGGCCGGTTTTTCAGCTTATCTTTATGAAGGCTTAAATCGTATGGCTCTAATAGCGAGAGCTGTTCTGCGATTTCTTCCTTTGACAAAGGCAATTCCACACCATTTTTCTCTAAAGTTGATAGCTGATCCTTTAAAAGAAAGGTATAACAAGGACTGCCCATTAGACTTACTGCTGCTTTTATCCAATTATATTGAGTTAATGCACCTAAAGTAACAATACCGCCCATTGAGGTACCTGCTACCCCAATTCGTTGGTTATCAATTAAACCGCGCTCCTCAAAGTGCTCTTTAAGTAAATTGATTTCGTTTATTTCATTTAAGACAATTTTCCAGAACCTTATGCTTAATTCCTTTGTATCATGCTGTTTACTTCTCTCACCATGGTACATTGCTTCAGGCAGTACCACTCTGACTCCTTTTTCAGCAAGATAATAAGCATAATGCAAATTGTTTTCCTTTGCACTCGTAAAACCATGGACAAAAATAACAAAAGGAGTTTTTTTATCCTTATCTAAGTCATTTACAATATGTAGTAGTGGAATGTCTGCTACATTTATTTTTTCAATAATTACCAAGTTAAAACGCGCCTCCCTACTATTTTGCCTCTAATTAATTGTAACATGTAGACATGAAACTTGGAAAAAAGATACACTAATACTAAAGCGGAAGCTCCTTGATCAGACCTTCAGAATAAAAGACGTTCTTTGTCTTCCATCCTGAGCGGCAAGATTAAAGAAGGGCCAGTCGCTGGCGGTAAAAAAGCACCATGTTCAGTACATCTGAGCTGGATGCCAATAGCATAATCAATGTACAATCATAGTATGATTTCGTAAGCTAAACAAAATCTGTCCAAAATGAAAAGGAGACTTTATGGAAACAAAACCCTTCTTAATTGCTTTAGACTTAGACGGTACTCTTTTAAAGGACGATAAGACGATTTCACCTGATTCAAAGGCAATTATTCAAAAGGCCATGGCAGCTGGGCATATCGTCTGCATTGCGACAGGAAGACCATTTCGTTCAAGCTCCATTTATTACGATGAATTGCAACTTACCACCCCGATTGTTAATTTTAATGGTGCATTTGTCCATCATCCTAAAAATGATGAGTGGGGAACCTATCACAAAACACTTGATCTAAAGGTTGTAAAAGAAATCATTGAGACAGCAGAAAAGCATCGCATACATAATATGCTCGCTGAAATAATAGATGATGTGTATTTCCATTATCATGATGAAAAGCTTTTAGATATTTTTAGCATGGGAAATCCTAATATTAAAATTGGGGACTTACGTGTAAGCCTTGGAGATGATGTGACAAGCATCCTCATCCATGCAGATGAAGACGATGTTGATAAAATCAGAACCTATTTATCAGAGGTTCATGCTGAAATTGTTGATCACAGAAGATGGGCCGCACCATGGCATGTTATTGAAATCATAAAAGCAGGAATAAATAAAGCAGTTGGCTTACAAAAGATCGCTGCCTATTATAACATCCCATCAGAGAGAATTATTGCCTTTGGTGATGAGGATAATGACCTTGAAATGATTCAATATGCAGGACATGGGGTAGCAATGGGAAATGCCATTCCTGAACTCAAGGCGATTGCTAGCCATGTCACAAAGACAAATGAAGAGAATGGAATTGCGGTTTATTTAAAGGAAGTTTTATCCCTTTAGCAACAGTGTCAATGCAGATACAATTTGCCATTTATATATCTTTTTATTTCGCACAAAATAAAATGGACGTTAAATAACGTCACCATTTATAAAGGGGGGCTTTATCAATGGGTAAACGTAACAAATCCAGACGTTTTGTTCAACAAGGCAAAGATACAGTTACTAAGCACGATGAGAGGTTCCCTTACCACACAACATTATCAGAAGCTGAAGAACGTCAAGCAAATAAAGCGATTGATACCCTTGGAGGGATATAAATGGGCAACCAATTGTTCCAGCAAGCTCGAGAATCTGTTGCATATGCAGCAAATATTGCAAGTGGATCTGTTCAAGGCGATAAATATGAAGCGATCTTAAAAGCAAAAAATGCGTTATCCTCCGCGTATACGAATTGCACAGATGCAGAACGAGCACAATTGCGAGAATTTCAAAAAACAATTAATTCTATTTAGATAACTAAGGGTCTGATCCCTCCAACAATATCTTGTTTGAAGGGACCAGACCCTTAGGTTTATTCAGGTATTTGAAAGGATACGGTCTCAACAAGTTTTTCTTCATTACGTGCCAAAATTGTTAGTTCAGCTTCGTATTTACCAGGCTTAATCCCTTGGCTGTTAAAATCCCATACCTCATTCCATTGCTTGCTCTCTTCTGGTTTAATTAAGGCATCTTCCATAACCTGAGCAAACATTTTCCCTTGAGAATACCGATACACCTCTTGTTCATTTGCATCCTTGACAATGATTTCATACTTTTGACTTGTAGAAAATTTAAGTTTTTTCGTTTCAGTCGAATGATTTGTTACTGTCATCAAAAATTCCACTTGATTTGATAAGGGATTTACGACAACTTTAAAATCAAGCTCTTTTTTTTCCACTTCTTCCTCCCCTTCTTCAACAATTGTACCTGCAGGTTCCTCATTTCCATTTGCACAACCTAGCAATAACAAAATAACCATGCCAAAAGCCAAAAGAGACCGTCCCATTCATTCACCTCATTAATCCTTCCTGAAGAAGCCGAATATTCCTGTTGTTTGAATAATATTTGTAAACGCATGTGGATCTACTTGCTTTATAATTCTCTCTAAATCATACAATTCATAACGAGTTAAGACAATAATTAACATATCCTTGGGTTCGTTAGTAAAACCACCTTTAGCAGGAAGGGTGGTAATTCCTCTTACTAATTTAGAATGGATCGCCTTTTTAAGCTCATCTGCTTTTTTCGTTACGATCATCGCTGTAAGCTTTACATGCCTTGTGTGTATTGTATCAATAACCCTTGTTGTTACGTAAAGGGTTACAAGGGTATATAAGGCTTTTTCCCACCCGTACAAAAGTCCGGCTGTTAAAATAATGATGGCATTTAACAGAAAGAAGTAAGTTCCTACAGGCTTATCCTTCATTCTAGAGAGTATCATTGCGATAATATCCAGACCGCCAGTGGAAGCACCAAATTTCAAGGTGATCCCCACACCAATCGCAAGAATAACACCGCCAAACACAGCATTAAGGATGATATCTTCTGATAAAGATAGAATTGGAATAAACTCTAAAAACACAGTCGTCGCTGCAACGCTAAAGAAACTATATAAGGTAAAGGATTTCCCTACCATTTTCCATCCTAAAAAGGCAACCGGGATATTTAGTAGTAATAATAAAATACCTGTGGAAATATAAAAAGGAGTATATTGCTCAATCACGCTCGACAAAAGTTGAGAGACTCCTGTAAAACCGCTTGAATATACATTTGCCGGTATTAAAAACAGGTTCAAAGCAATAGCATTTAATAATGCTCCAATAAGGACAACAATGATCTTTTTCGTTTCACCTTTTATCATGAATAAAATTCCCTCCTTGCATTCTTAATGCCTTACCCTTGTTGTTCCCATTTTTATGAGAAATGAATACAAAGATTGTATTTTAAACGGATCATGATAAACTAATTACAAAAGCGCAAGTGCCTTTAGCGGCTTGGCGCGGGAGTTAGACCCGATATTACAACAATTCTATCTTCATTAAATTTTAAAAGTGAAAGCGCTTAGAACAGCTAATAAGCATTACTCTAAAGAAAAGACCTTTAAGTTAAAACGGATTTTACATATAACATAATTTTTCTAGATCAATCCAAAAATCTACTCAAATGAGGTGTTTTAATGAATGTACACATCATAGCAGATAGCGCATGTGATTTGCCTATCAACTATTTTGAAGAACATTCCATATCATTCCTTCCCCTTAGCGTAGAAATGAATGGAAAACAACTAGCTGATCAAAAGGAAATAAAACCCAAGCAGCTTTATGATGCAATGAGAGAAGGAATGGTTGTCAAAACATCACAGGCATCCCCGCTCCTTATAAAAGAGCTATTTACCAGTCTTGCTAACAAAGGAATTTCAAGCCTTTATGTTGCTTTCTCTTCAGAGCTCTCCGGTACATATCAAACGGCGATGATGATGCGCAACGAGGTGCTTGAAGAATATCCTGACTTTAAGCTTTCTATTGTTGATTCAAAGTGTGCCTCACTTGGCCATGGTCTTGCAGTTAAATATGCAAAAGAGTTATCAGAAAAAGGGAAATCTTTAAGTGAAATTGAAGAAGCTGTCACAAGCTATTGTTCAAAAATTGAGCATATTTTTACAGTGGATGATTTAGAATATTTAGCTCGCGGGGGAAGAATCAGCAAAGCATCTGCCTTTGTCGGAGGTCTTTTAAATATAAAACCTTTGCTTCATGTAGAGAACGGAAAGCTTGTTCCGCTAGAAAAAATTCGCGGCCGTAAAAAGGTATTTAAACGGATGATTGAAATTATGCGAGAACGCGGCGTGAACTTACAAAATCAAACGATCGCAATAAGTCATGGTGATGACGAAAAAACCGCAAATGAAATGAAGGCATTAATTGAAGAAGCATTTTCACCAAAAGAGATTTATATCAATTATGTTGGAGCGGTTGTAGGCGCACACGCAGGTCCCGGCACGCTTGCGATCTTCTTCTTAAATGATGAGCTCTGAACAAAGTACAAAGTAGCATAACTGAAGAGATGAAATGTCCTTGATCAGTGCATGAAGGACAAAATACTGTTACAGAACAAATGAAATGTCCTTGATCATGCTCATGAAGGACAAAATACCGTTAGAAACCAAACGAAATGTCCTTGATCATGCTCATGAAGGACAAAATACCATTAGAAACCAAACGAAATGTCCTTGATCATGCTCATGAAGGACAAAATACCGTTAGAAACCAAACGAAATGTCCTTGATCATGTGCATGAAGAACAAAATACCGTTACAGAACAAATGAAATGTCCTTGATCATGTGCATGAAGATCAAAATACCGTTACAGAACAAATGAAATGTCCTTGATCATGCTCATGAAGGACAAAATACCTTTACGGAACAAATGAAATGTCCTTGATCATGTGCATGAAGAACAAAATACCGTTACAGAACAAATGAAATGTCCTTGATCATGCTCATGAAGAACAAAATACCGTTACAGAACAAATGAAATGTCCTTGATCATGCTCATGAATGACAAAATACCGTAAGAAAACTAACGAAATGTCCTTGATCGTGCTCATTGAGGACAAAAATACCGTTAGAAAACAAACGAAAAGCCCTTGTTCAATTAATACATCATTCTTCCTTAGATGGGCATAATAAAGCTACATTCGTTTGAAAGGAGCTTTATCATGCCGCACACAAGTGATAATGACAAAAAGGCAAAAGATAATAACGCGAAACGCCATGAAAAAAATATGATGCGCGAAAAAAGCCGCCAGCAGGGCGAAAATCAATATTCTAAGAGAACGGATCACAAATAATAAAAGAGGATGTCTCAAAACTTTCCTTTAAAAGTTTAAGACATCCTCTTATTTATTCTGCCTTATTTCTCTTGGCTCACATAAATGGTGAGGCAATTCATTTGTAGATTCATCCTGATATAATGATAAACTTTATTGCCAAAAGAAAAGTAATTGCGATCTTTTAAATTAATATATTGTTCCCTTGTTAGGACTAATTCATTTTGTACACCGTTTCCCTCTGCCAGAACCTTTATTTCCATCCCATACCAATCCTTTAGTCTGTTATATATAGTATTTTTTCCAGTTTACTTCCCTAAAAATAGTATATTTTGCAGGTCATAAAATCGTCAAGATCAAGGATTTTGAAGGCTGCTTCTTCCATATTAATAAATGGTCTGAGGCTTTCTCAATTGGATTGTTCCCGTTTTTAAAATCGCCTCAAACCATCGCTTAACCTTATTGATCGTTCTTTTCTTTAAAGTATGACCAACCGTCCTGCTGATAGATTCTGCCATGTTTCATTAAATGGCCTAATGCACGTTTAAATGCCCCCTTGCTTAGTCCAAATCTTTCTTTAATATCCTCGGGATCACTTTTGTCCGTATAAGGCATAGCACCGCCTCTTTCCTGCATATATCCATAAATTCTCTCAGCATCGCCGCCTAAAGCTTCATGCTTACGCGGAAGCAAGCTAACATTAATCGTCCCATCCTGCTTCACATCGATCACACGACCCGTTACTGTTTCTCCTAAACGCGGCTCAACCGTTCTTTGTGAAGAATGAATAAACCCTTTATACCCTTCTTCTGTTAAGATAAAGGAACCAGCAACAATCATACGGTAAACCGTCCCTGTTACTTCTTTATTAAATAAGGAACGATCAGCTTTTTTACTAAGCGGTTCAACAATCTCCTCTGTAGCAAGCCGTGCAAAAAAGCGGCCATTTCCAGAAACCTTTAATGTACAGTAAAGTTTATCACCAGCATTCGGCCAAACCTCACGTAAATAGGGAAGGTGATCTCTAGCCACAAGGGCATCCTTGCTTAAGCCAATATCAACAAATGCTCCAAATTCCTCCACTACATCCACTACCGTTACCCAAGCATATGTATCTTCTGTTATAAATGGCTTTTTCATTGTGGCAGCTAAGCGGTCCTGTGCATCTAATACGAAAAAGACCTCAACCTCTTCACCTACTTCAATTTCTCCAATCACTTCATTATGATGTAAAAGCACACGCTCTTTTCCATCCGTTAAAAAGTAACCAAAGTCGACCTTCTCATCTATTATTAATGTTGCAAAAGTACCTGGCATCATCTTTATATCGATCCTTTCTTCTTTAAGTAAAAGGCTCTGTTAAGCTTGCCTGTTGATTTCCTTTAAAAGCTCTGCTTTTTCCGCAGGTGTCTGGCAATAGCGGCAAAATCAACTATAAGCTTTAACATAGCTAAAGTAAAACGTGACCTAATCTCTCATCTTAATCATATCCATTACAAAACACAAGTATCGTTTTGTGTTGTAAAAAGTTGTGATCATTGTCTTATTTTACTATAATTTAACCATATTATATACGTAAAGGAGGATGAATATGGCGAAAGATAGTTCATTTGATATTGTTTCCAAAGTTGAGTTTCCTGAAGTTTCAAATGCAATTAATATTGCAATGAAAGAAATTGCCACTCGCTATGATTTTAAAGGAAGTAAAAGCAATATTACATTAGAGAAAGAAGAACTTGTTTTAGTCTCTGATGATGAGTACAAGCTTGAGCAATTAAAAGATGTTCTTATTTCAAAGCTAATCAAACGGAATGTTCCAATAAAAAATATTTCCTATAAAAAAATCGAGAATGCAACAGGCGGCACTGTTCGACAAAGAGCAGAATTAGTTTCCGGCATTGATAAAGAAAACGCAAAAAAAATCAATACAATCATTAAAAACACAGGATTGAAGGTCAAATCACAAATCCAAGATGATCAAATCCGTGTAACAGGAAAAAGCAGAGACGACCTCCAGCAAATAATTGCAGCAATCAAAGGTGCAGACCTGCCAATCGATGTGCAGTTTATCAACTATCGTTAATAAGAAAAGCGGAAGGCGCTAAGCATTCGGCGACAAGCATAAGGCGAATAGGAATAGATGGTGTTCTTTACCTTCAATTCCTATTTGGCTAGATCCTAGAGGCAGTTAAAAACGCGACGTCCTGTCGCATTGACTGCACTTTCACGTCCTGTGCTTCGCCAATGGCGCCTTGAGCTAGACACAAAAACTATCTGAATAGTAATATTTGCACATAAAAAATTGAGGCAGTTTCAATGCATGTTGAACTGCCTTTTTTTACTTCACACACAACAATTCCACCTTTTCCCATCTGTGTTTTTCAATAAAAAATCATTTAACTATTGATATTTTTCATAATATTAGATAAATTAGTTGTAACACTTTTCAATATATTAAAGTAAATATGTTAATTTCATATCTTATCAAGAGAAGCTGAGGGACTGGCCCTATGAAGCTTCAGCAACCGGTCAACAACGAGTGAAGATCCATGGATACGGTGATTGTCTCAAAGTTCGAAAATAACCAAAGTTGTTTTCTTTCAGCACCGAAAAATAGTAAAAAATGAATCGAACTAAGCGCCTTTATTTGTTCGAAGCATTTTTTATTATTTTTCAAAAGGCTTGCTATCAAGCCTCTGGCAAGCGAAAGCTTGCCGATGCTGAAAGAAAACCAACAACATTAAGATGGATTCGTTACTTTCAACTTTCTAAAACAATCAACCTTTCCCTGTTAAGATCTTCCGAGTGCCAAGGTGCTAATTCCAGCTAAGCATGTAAAATGCTTGAAAGATAAGGGGAAGCTTTGAATCATTCAGTCTTCTGCTTAAGAAGGCTTTTTTTATTAGAGATCGATTCATCTATTCCTTACAAACTATTAAACAGATCGGAGGCTTTTTTCAATGAGCTTTTTGGAAGACTTACAGAAAAAGATTTTAATTGGAGACGGAGCAATGGGAACAATGCTTTATTCCCACGGTGTTGATCGCTGCTTTGAGGAATTAAATCTTTCAAAGCCTGAGGATGTGCTTCGTGTTCACCAAGCTTATATTCAAGCTGGTGCAAATGTTATCCAAACAAACACATATGGAGCAAATGATATTAAACTCTCACGTTATGGCTTAGAAGATGACATTAGACAAATTAATAAGCAAGCAGTGGAAATTGCAAAACGTGCAGCATCACCTTCAACATACGTCTTTGGCACCATTGGCGGGGTTCGTACCTTTAAGAAGAGTGCCCATACTCTAGAAGAAATTAAGCGAAACTTCAGAGAACAGCTTTTTATTCTGCTAAATGAAGATGTCGACGGGATTTTATTAGAAACCTACTATGATCTAGAGGAAATGAAAATTGTTCTGCAAATCGCAAAAAAGGAAACAACCAAACCAATTATTGCGAATGTATCCCTTCATGAAGCAGGTGTGCTGCAGGATGGAACAACCGTAACAAAGGCCTTTTCCCTTTTAGAGGAGCTAGGTGCAAATGTCATTGGCTTAAACTGTCATTTAGGGCCTTATCATATGATTCAATCTCTTGAGGAAGTACCGCTTCTCAAACATGCCTATTTATCAGTATTCCCAAATAGCAGCTTACCTGCATTAAATGAAGGACGCCTGGTTTATGAATCTGATGAAGGCTATTTTAGAGAGAGCGCACAAAAGTTTAGAGAACAAGGAGTTCGTCTAATAGGCGGCTGCTGCGGTACAACACCAAAGCATATTCAGGCAATGGCTGAGGCTGTTTCCCATTTAGCTCCTGTTACTGAAAAAAAGGTGAGAACTCCAAAACAACAGCAAGAAACGATTGTTACAAAAAATACTGAAGCACTTCCGCCTCTGGAAGATATCGTTATGGAAAAACGTTCGGTCATTGTGGAGCTTGATCCGCCGAAAAAGCTCGGGATGAATGTATTCCTTGATGGGGCACAAGCATTGCATGAAGCTGGGATCGATGCCTTAACCCTTGCTGATAACTCGCTTGCCTCTCCGCGGATAAGCAACTTGGCTGCTGGAATACTAGCAAAAGAAAAAACAGGCGGAAGAATGCTGATTCACATTACATGTCGTGACCGGAACCTAATTGGGTTACAATCACATTTAATGGGCTTGCATTCTTTAGGATTAACAGACGTATTAGCCATTACTGGAGATCCTTCAAAAATCGGTGATTTCCCTGGGGCAACATCTGTTTATGATTTATCATCATTTGATTTAATCAGTTTAATTAAACAATTTAATGAGGGTGTATCATATTCTGGAAAACCATTAGGAGCGAAAACAAATTTCTCAGTTGCCGCTGCTTTTAATCCAAATGTACGCCACTTAGACAAAGCAGTTGTAAGGCTTGAAAAGAAAATTGCCCATGGTGCAGATTATTTTATTTCACAGCCGCTTTATTCAAACCAGCAAATCATTGATGTTTATGAAGCGACACGCGGGCTGAAGGCGCCGATCTATATTGGCATCATGCCGCTCACATCAAGCCGTAACGCTGAATTCATTCATAATGAAATCCCAGGCATTAAATTATCAGATTCCATTCGTGAAAAAATGGCTGCTGCTGGATCAGATAAAGAAAAAGCAAGGCAGGAAGGCATTGCCATTGCCAAGGATCTGATTGATACAGCATTTGATTTATTTAATGGCATTTATTTAATTACTCCATTTTTACAATACGATATTACAGTAGAGCTTACTAATTACATCCATGAGAAGGAAAAACAACTGGCTGAAAGGAAGATTACACATGTGTAGCATCAAGGATGAACTAAAAAAACGAATCCTTGTACTTGACGGTGCAATGGGGACAATGATTCAAGATGCCAATCTCACACCTGCTGATTTTGGCGGTGAAGAATATGAAGGCTGTAATGAATATTTAACATTAACTGCTCCAAAAACAATCGAAAAGATCCATGAAGCATACCTGGAAGCAGGCTCAGATATTATTTCAACAAACACATTCGGTTCTACCAGTTTAGTCTTAGATGAATACGAACTAGGCTCACTTGCTCTCGAGCTAAATATTGAAGCGGCAAAACTTGCAAAAAAGGCTGCTGAAAAATATTCAACACCTGAGAAACCTAGATTTGTTGCCGGTGCAATGGGTCCAACAACAAAAACATTATCTGTTACTGGCGGAACTACATTTGATACTTTAGTCGATAACTACGAGGAACAAGCCAGAGGATTAATCATCGGCGGCGCAGATGCCCTTCTCCTTGAAACAAGCCAGGATATGCTAAATGTAAAAGCTGGTTTTATCGGGATCCAAAAAGCTTTTGAACAAACAGGGAAAGAACTTCCGCTTATGGTATCTGGAACAATTGAACCGATGGGAACGACATTAGCGGGACAAGATATTGAAGCATTTTATGTCTCCTTAGAACATATGAAGCCAATTTCCGTCGGCTTAAACTGTGCTACCGGTCCGGAATTTATGACTGACCATATTCGGACACTATCTGGTTTAGCAAGCACAGCCGTAAGCTGTTATCCAAATGCAGGGCTTCCTGATGAAGAAGGAAACTACCATGAATCACCTGAATCACTTGCGAAAAAGCTTGTTGGATTTGCAGAACAAGGCTGGTTAAATTTAGTAGGCGGATGCTGCGGAACAACACCTGAACATATTAAGGCCATTTCAGATGCCGTATCTACGATTGCACCACGCAGCATTGAGGAAGCTCCAAACGGTCATACTGTTTCAGGAATTGATGCGCTTCTTTATGAAGAGGGTATGCGTCCATTATTCGTTGGTGAACGGACAAATGTTATCGGCTCTCGTAAATTCAAACGATTGATTGCTGAACAAAAATTTGAAGAAGCTTCAGAGATTGCCAGAGCACAGGTGAAAAATGGGGCACATGTTATCGACATTTGCTTAGCAGACCCAGATCGGGATGAGCTTGAAGACATGGAAGCATTTATTCAAGAGGTTGTTAAAAAAGTAAAGGCCCCGCTTGTGATTGACTCAACAGATGAAAATGTAATCGAACGGGCATTAAAATATTCTCAGGGTAAAGCAATTATCAATTCTATTAACCTTGAAGATGGTGAAGAACGTTTTGATGCGATTGTTCCGCTTATCAAAAAATATGGCGGTGCGTTAGTTGTTGGGACGATTGATGAAGATGGCATGGCGCTTACTGCTGAAAAGAAGCTTGAAGTGGCGATTCGCTCACATGACCTTCTTGTCAAAAAACATGGTTTAAAAGCTAGTGATTTAATATTTGATCCGCTTGTATTCCCGGTTGGAACCGGTGATGAACAGTATATTGGATCTGCTAATGAAACGGTTCGCGGCATTCAGCTAATTAAGGAACGCCTGCCGGAATGCTTAACCATCCTAGGGGTTAGTAACGTTTCCTTCGGTCTCCCCCCTGTTGGACGCGAGGTATTAAATGCCGTTTATTTATACCACTGCACACAAGCAGGGCTTGACTATGCGATCGTTAACACGGAAAAACTAGAGCGTTTTGCCTCGATTCCTAAAGAGGAAATTCAGATGGCAGAAGATCTATTGTTTAAAACAACAGATGAAACATTAGCAACGTTTACGAATTTCTATCGCGGCAAGAAAAAGGAGGACAAAAAGCCTGTTCAAAATCTTACTCTAGAAGAACGGCTTGCCTCTTATATCGTGGAAGGAACGAAAGAAGGACTTATACCCGATTTAGAATTAGCACTTAAAAAGTATCCAGAACCTCTATCAATTATTAATGGGCCGCTTATGGCTGGAATGGCTGAGGTCGGTGCGTTATTTAATGACAATCAACTTATTGTTGCCGAAGTACTGCAAAGTGCTGAAGTCATGAAAGCATCCGTATCCTTTTTAGAGCAGTTTATGGAGAAAAAAGATGACAGTGGAAAAGGGAAAATATTACTTGCAACCGTAAAAGGTGATGTTCACGATATCGGTAAAAACCTCGTGGATATTATTTTAAGCAATAACGGCTATAAGGTTGTTGATCTTGGCATTAAGGTAACACCACAAACCCTGATCCAAGCCGTCAAGGATGAAAAGCCTGATCTGATCGGATTATCAGGTCTTTTAGTAAAATCCGCTCAGCAAATGGTGATTACTGCTCAAGACTTGCATGAAGCAAATTGCAATCTTCCGATTCTAGTCGGCGGTGCTGCCCTTTCTAGGAAATTTACAAGAATGAAAATAGCCCCGCAGTATAGTGGACCTGTTGTTTATGCTAAGGATGCGATGGATGGTCTATCGTTAGCGAATCAATTACGAACAACACCGGAGCTATTTGCTGAAAAAGAAGCTGCTGTGACAGAAGAAGCCAAACCAAAGGCTGCACCGACACAGGCTGTTGCCGAGCTTTTAGAAAAACGCAGCAACCTAAATGAAGCACCCATCTTCACTCCGGTTGATACAAAGCGTCACATTCTGAAGGATATTGAGCTAACGCAAATTATCCCCTATGTGAACATGCAAATGTTGATTGGCCATCACCTTGGATTAAAAGGAAAGGTCAAAGAATTAGTGAAAAAGAAAGATCCAAAAGCGGTGGAACTAGTCGAACTAATTAAGGAATTGCTGAAAGATGGGGCAAAAAAACAATGGTTTAAGCCAGCTGCTGCTTATCAATTTTTCCCATCTTATAGTGAAGGGAACAAATTGCATATACTAGATCCAAATAATACGGCTACTATTTTGCAAACATTTGATTTCCCAAGACAGGAAAAAATGCCGTATCGCTGTATTTCAGACTATGTACGTCCTAAACAGGAAGATGGCTATGATTATGTCGCAATGTTTGCTGTTACAGCCGGAAGCCAAATTCGCGAGCTGGCACAAGGCTTTAAAGAACAAGGTGACTATTTAAAAAGCCATGCGGTTCAAGCACTTGCCTTAGAGCTTGCTGAAGGATTGGCAGAACGAACACATCAACTCATTCGAGACCGTTGGGGCTTCCCTGATGCACCCGACTTCACAATGGATCAGCGCTTCTCTGCCAAGTACCAGGGTCAACGCTATTCATTCGGCTATCCTGCTTGCCCGGACCTGGAAGACCAAGAAAAACTCTTTAACTTATTACGACCGGAAGATATCGGCATTCAATTAACAGAAGGCTTTATGATGGAGCCAGAAGCCTCTGTTACAGCTATTGTTGTTTCACATCCAGATGCGAAATATTTTAATGTTATGTAAAATAGAGTAAGCCCCCTGAAACCTATTGTTTCAGAGGGCTTTTTTGTATTGCTGCATTTACTGGAATTGTTCCATTTGGACGAAGAAGGACTCCTTCTAAATTGGATTTGGCCTTCATATCGGGGTTCACGGACTTTTCCTTCCCTTCCTCACCAGGTTTTGGACTTCATACCCGGGTTAATCCTAATTTAATCCTCCTATCTTCAATAAGACGTTTATTCTTACCATTTTGAGGGAATATCAAAACCATTCCAGAAAAACATACTTTCAACCGCATTTTCACATACTACAAAAATCGAATTCCATTTAGGAGGTAATCAATTTGAGCAACAATCAAAACCAACCGAAACAAACGATGCCGCCACAGCATCAGAACGTGCAGCCAGGTCATGAGGATATGATGAATCCTGCTCCTGCATTTGAAGATAAAACCTATACTGGCAGCGGAAAGCTAAAAAACAAGGTTGCAATTATTACTGGAGGAGACAGCGGGATCGGACGAGCTGTTGCCGTCTTTTTTGCAAAAGAAGGCGCAGATGTTGTGATTTCCTATTTAAATGAACAAAAGGATGCGGAAGAAACGAAACAGCATGTTGAGGAACAAGGACAAAAATGCCTGCTTGTTTCTGGGGATATTGGTGATGAATCAGTATGCCAGCAAATTGTCTCAGAAGCAGTTAATGCTTTTGGAAAAATCGATATTTTAGTAAACAATGCTGCTGAACAGCATCCGCAAAAAGGCATTGAAGATATTACAAGCGAGCAGCTTGAACGAACATTCCGAACCAATATCTTTTCTTTCTTCTATTTAACAAAAGCTGCACTTCCTCATTTAAAAGGTGGTAGTGCAATTATTAACACAGCATCGATCACTGCTTATGCCGGTAACCCTCAGCTGATTGATTATTCATCTACAAAGGGTGCGATTACATCCTTTACTAGATCTCTATCCCTTTCATTAGCGAGCAAAGGGATCCGTGTCAACGCAGTGGCACCAGGTCCAATTTGGACTCCATTAATTCCGTCAACCTTCCCGGCCGATCAAGTTGCCACATTTGGTGCTGATACACCAATGAAACGACCAGGACAACCTGAAGAATTAGCGCCAGCTTATGTGTTCTTGGCAAGTGATGATTCTTCATATATGTCTGGACAAACCCTTCATGTAAATGGCGGGAAGGTTATTAACGGGTAATAAGGATGACAAGAGGCTGTTTCAAAAGGAAATGATCTTTTTTGGAGCAGCCCAATTTCCCCAAATAAAACTACATCAAAGGTCTTACGACAAAATTATGATAAAATATCCTTCAATAAAATGAATACTTCCTTTCTCCTTTCCATTAAACTATTTCTTATAAGCGACACATATCAATGAATTGACAATAGCTAAGTGATTTCATAAAATGAAAAATAGTATGTATAGCAACTTTTTTTATCGTTAATGTCGTTTATATGAAACAGTAACGCATCGTAGTTGCTATAGCAACAATAAATAATTAAACATATCTGGGAAAAAATCAAAAAGTTGCTAATACAACTAAAAATTGGAGGATATTTGATGTCAAACGTATTATTTATTAAAGCAAATTCACGCCCTGCGGCACAGGCTGTTAGTGTCCAATTATATGACGCTTTCTTGCAAAGCTATAAAGAGTCACATGCTGAAGATACAATCATAGAGCTTGATTTATTCGAAGAGAATTTACCATACTACAGCACGGATATGATCAATGGTATGTTCAAATTAGGCAAGGGGTTTGCGCTGACTCCAGAGGAACAAGCTGCAACAAATATAGTTAAAAAGTATTTAGATCCGTTTCTTGCAGCAGACAAAATTGTGATTGCCTTCCCGCTATGGAACTTTACTGTTCCAGCAGTACTTCATACTTATATGGATTATCTTGCACAAGCTGGAACCACGTTTAAATATACAACGGAAGGCCCGGTCGGGTTACTTTCTGACAAAAAGGTTGTTCTCCTTAATGCTAGAGGGGGTATCTATTCTGAAGGGCCTGCTGCTTCAAAAGAAATGGCGGTTAACTATGTAACGACAATGGTTGATTTCTTTGGCATTCATAATTTGACCAAAATCATTATTGAAGGTCATAATCAATTCCCGGAAAAAGCAAGTGAAATGATTAAAAGCGGACTTAGAGAAGCAGCAGCTGCAGCACATACATTCTAAAGTTGTTTTGAGGCTAATCAAAAGGTTAGCCTTTTTTTTCATTTTCTTCAGGCAAATTGACATTATGATGGCTTCAATCTAAACTTATCCTAAGACAATAATTGGGAGTTTAGATAAAATGAACCTAGCACTAGATGACTATATCAGTATATATATCCATCAGTCCGATTTAATTTTTACAAGCTATATTAAAAGTAAACTGGCCCCTTTTAATCTTGCACCAGAACAAAATTTAATTATGATGCTGCTCTGGAAACAAGACGGCCTTAGTCAAAATGAGGTTGCAGAAAAGCTGGACAAGGATAAAACAAATATCGCAAGAATGTCTCAAGGTCTTGAACAAAAAGGGTTTATAGACAGGGTAAATTGTGCAAAGGACCGCCGTATTCAGCGATTATATTTAACAGAAGCTGGACGGCAATTAAGCCAGCAAATTATTCCAATCGCTGAATCATTCCATGAGACACTTTGCAAAAATATCTCTGAGGAAGAATTGCGGCAGCTTCGAAACATCCTCTCGAGGATGAGAGAAAATTTAAACAAACCTTCTTGATCTCCTTTTTTAAACTTAAGTGATCATCAAAAAGAGCTGACCAACCTGATCAGCTCTTTTCCTTTACACTTTTCTTTTTCCACGCTTATTTGCCAGCACTAAAAACAGAATAAACAAAACGGGTACAAGGATAAACACACTAATTAACGGCAGATTCAATCCTTTTTTTTCGTTTACCTCATAGACCTCAGCGATTTCGCGATCAAGTATAAACTCATATTTCCCATCTTCTTCTTCAAATGTATCACCCGTTAATAACCCTTGAAGCTCTTTATTTTCAGCAATATCAGCTTCAGGGATCACGATCTTTTGGGAAGCCGATGTATTGTTCATCGCTACAATAACTGTTTCGTCTTCAAATGTTCGCGTAAAAATGAGCATACCTTCTTTTTCATACAAGACCTGATAATCCCCTTTAGTCAGGACTGGCAGGCTGCTGCGAACCTTTGCTAGCTTACTGATATAATCAATCAATTCCTCATCAGACTGAAAGTTCATAAGCGGGCGATTTGCAGGAGGTTCTCCTCCATTTAACGCTATTTCTGTACCATAATAAACAAAAGGTGTTCCAGGTATCATGTACATATAGGATAGAGCCATTTTTAAGCGAATGCCTGGATGCTGGTTATTTTCAACTGATTTTTTCGTAAAACGGACGGTATTGTCGTTATCAATATAAGTTGTAAGTGCAGGTGATGAATTCCCTACAATATCTGTAAGTTCAGTATAAGGCTGGTCAACATTTGCAAACATGTCTGATGCTTCTTGAAAAAATCGTTTATTTAAAATCGAATCAAAACCTGACTCAAGGTACATGGATTCATTGTTTGAGTCTAGCAAAGAACCTATTAAATAAGCATCGTTGTTTACCTTTTTCATCTCCTTGTGAAATTGCTGCCAAAATTCTGTTTCAATCGTATCAGGTTGATTGATGTAAAAACCATCTGCGTTTGTTTCCTCGAGCCACCACGCAGCAGTTTCAATTAAATAATCTCTCGTTTCTTCATTTTCAGTCGCAAGATCGGGTAATCCGTTAACCCAACCATTTAGACGATTTTCCTGATTATTACCATCTGTTAATTCGACTTTTTGATGAAACCATTGCTTCTTCCCCTCATCCTCATTCCAAGGATGGTTCGGTCCAACATGATTAGCGACAAACTCTAAGATAATCTTCATATCTCGTTTATGTGCTTCATCAACCAACCGCTGGAGATCTGCCATGCTTCCAAAATGTTCTTCTACCTCTTCATGGTTTACAACTAGATTTCCAGTATAATCCTCACTAGCCATAACGGATGATAGAGCTATTGTGGTAAAACCCATTTCTTTAAGATAATCAAGCTTTTTTATGACCCCTTCAAAGTCTCCGCCATGATAGGCAGAGGGATCCTGCGGATTCCGATCATTCCCGTCATTATGGGGATTACCGTTATGAAAACGATCGACAACTATGTAATAAACAATTTCCTCCCGCCATGGATGTTCTCCTTTTTCATCTGCACTTACTGGTAAGGCGTAAAAAAGAAGAAACGGAATGAGTAATCGAATGAATGCCTTTCTAACCATTTAATCTCCGTTCCTCCTAAACTCAAGGTTTTTTCACTCTAATCTTTAGAGTAGCGCTTTCACTTAGCAATCGTCAAACGGAAATTGGTTATTTTTCTAAATATTTGTCCATTCTATTGATAGTTTAAAATCTATGAAAGGCTTATAAAGGAGGAATCTATGTTTAAAGAGGCCATTTACCATCGACCGAAAAATCAGTTTGCCTATGCTATTGATGAAAATGCCCTGCATATTCAGTTAAAGGCAAAACGAAACGACATACATTCTGTTACCCTTTATTATGGCGATCCCTTTGAGTTTGAAGATTATCGTTGGAAGCATATTACTGTTGACATGCAAAAGAGCGGTAATGATGATTTATTTGATTATTGGACTATTGATGTCATTCCGCCTCAGCGCCGAATGCGTTATGCCTTTCATTTAAAAAATCATGAACAAGAGCTGTTTTTCACAGAAAAAGGATTTAGTGATACCGTCCATGAGGATTTTTCTGCCTATTTTTGCTTTCCATTTCATCACCCTTCAGATCGGTTTACCGCTCCAGATTGGGTGAAGAGCACGATTTGGTATCAAATTTTTCCTGATCGATTTGCAAATGGAAATCCTGAAAATGATCCGCATGGAACACTGCCTTGGAATAGTACAGAACCAACAGCTTCCACGATATTTGGCGGGGATTTTGAAGGGATAATCAAGCGGCTTGATTATTTAGTTGATTTAGGGATAAATGGAATTTATTTTACTCCTATTTTTAAAGCTCGATCGAATCATAAATATGATTCGATTGATTATATGGAAATCGATCCGCAATTTGGCGATAAGGCCACATTTAAACGCTTGATTTCCGAATGTCATAAACGCGGGATAAGGGTTATGCTTGATGCTGTATTCAATCACTGCGGTGAGGAGTTTCCACCCTTTCAAGATGCTTTAAAAAACCGGGATGCATCCCAGTATAAGGATTGGTTTCATTTTTCGTCCCTATCTTATGATGACGAGCCAAACTATCATACCTTTGCATTTGAAAAGAAAATGCCAAAACTAAATACCCAGCATCCAGAGGTAAGAAAGTATTTGCTGGAGGTTGGACAATATTGGGTTCGGGAGTTTGGAATCGACGGCTGGAGATTAGACGTAGCAAACGAAATCGATCATCAGTTTTGGCGGGATTTTAGGCAAGCAGTAAAAACTATTAATAAAGATGTTTATCTAGTAGGCGAGGTTTGGCATGATGCTTTGCCTTGGCTTGCAGGCGATCAATTTGATGCGGTCATGAATTATCCGTTAGCAAACCATCTTCTGCGCTTTTTTGCTTACGATGCGATGGGTGCTGAACAATTTAGTCACGATCTGCAAAACAGCCTTCATCAATACCCAAAACTTGTACATGAGGCTGCATTTAATTTAGTCGGGAGCCATGATACCCCCCGACTATTAAATCTTGCGCGAATGAATAGACAAAAGGTAAAGCTTTTGACTGCCTTCCAGCTCAGCTTTCTTGGCTCCCCCTCTATTTACTATGGGGATGAGATATGCCTGACAGGTGAGCAGGATCCCGGCTGCAGAAAGTGCATGGTGTGGGAAGCAGAACATCTGGATCATGACATGCTGAATTTTTTTAAAAAGCTGATCCACTTGAGAAAAAGCTACCCTATTCTGGCAAATGATGGAACATTTAGAATCTTAGCAGCTGACAATGAACGAAATTATCTCTGCTATAGTAAAGAAAATGAGCATCAGTTATTTATTGCGGTTATGAATAATCATCCTTCAAAGCAGACTCTTCCCCTGCCTCTGGATTTACATGATAAAACCATCCTCGATCTATGGAGGATGGAAGAGTTTGCAGCACATGCCAGCCAGCTTTCTGTCACACTGGAGCCCTATGATTTTACATTTTTGCTTATCACAAAATAATTTCAACTTCTTTGTTGTCTTCTATGAATCACTTTCCTGTACTCAAGAGGGCTTAGGCCCTCAATTCTTTTAAAGAGTTTTGAGAAATAGGTTGAATCGATAATCCCTACTTCCTGGGAGATGTTTGCCACTTTATCATCAGTCGTGGCCAGCAATTTTTTCGCTTGGTTCATTCGATATTGATTTAAATACATATTTGGCGTGACACCAATGACTTTTTGCATACATCGCGTGATATAATCTGGGTGAAAATGAAGAGTATTTGCAATAGCCTCCATTTTGATTTCCTCTTTAAAATTTTCTTGAATATATTTAACTGTTTCTTCAACAACACGCTCTGCAGCAGAAGGAATTTTACATGCCTCCTTTTGCAAATGGAGGAGAAATTCTTGAAAATACAGCTGTTGTCTTAGCTGATAATCAGGGGTTTGATGGTCCATGCTCATTAAATGATCAAATAGGTTTTCTACGAACTTTATATTCTGTGTTTCTCCAAAACTTGGAAGGCAAAAGCGATAGGATGCCGGCGTAACAAAATCACCCTCTGATACTTGAATATCCGCCCAATTCTCAATGCCTTCTTCTACAAGCTCGTAATCTAAAGGAATCATAAAATGCAGCCAATAATATTCCGTCTTCACATGACATTCTTTATGCCCAAAATGTTCAAAACCCGGCACTAAAATAATGTATTGCCCCTCACCAACAGTATAAGGGGTTTGATCCTCGGTAATATATAATTCACCTGACTTCACATAAATCAGATCAAACACTGTAAATACCCTCTTAAAGTGCTTGGCTCCTTTTTCAAATACCGCATATCCTCCTTTAATTAAGGTGGGAAACGGAGGAACCCTAAATGCAATGTATGCCATCTGGTATCTCCCTTATAGTCGTATTTCTCCAAAAGTTGTCGTTATACTCTCTTTCTATTATACAACAACGTCTGTAAACTAAGTAGGAATTGTTAACGCATAATCGAAGGAGTTGGGAAAATATGTCATTAGGAAAACCAGATCGTAAAATGACATTATTTGCTCTAACATGGCCAATTTTTATAGAGGTAATGCTCCATATGTTATTGGGGAGTGCGGATACACTGATGCTGAGCCAGTATTCAGATAATGCAGTAGCAGCTGTTGGTGTATCAAATCAAATTTTATTTCTTATCATTGTCATGTTTGGTTTTATTGCAACTGGTACGACAATCCTTGTTGCCAGGTATTTAGGTGCGAATAATTTTAGAGAAGCAAAAGAGATCTCATCTGTATCTCTTTCAGCAAACCTTTTAATAAGTATTATCATAAGTGTCGTCATTGTCATATCAAGTGAAGAGATTCTAATGCTGATGAATCTTCCTAGAGAACTCTTGCCAGAGGCAAATATTTATTTACAGCTTGTAGGGGGCTTCTCATTTATTCAAGCATTGTTTATGACAGCTAGTGCCATTCTTAAAAGTTATGGCTATACGAAGGATACGATGTATATCACAATTGGTATGAATATTATCCATATCATTGGTAACTACTTTTTCATTTTCGGCCCATTCGGCTTACCTGTACTTGGGGTTCCGGGTGTTGCGATATCAACGGTTGCATCACGTATAATTGGTTTAATTGTCATCCTTTATGTATTAAAGAAACGTGTTCATTTTTCGTTTAACTTTAAAGAGCTGTTTAAGCTGCCAGGACACCATATTAGAAACCTTTTGCATATTGGTGTACCTACTGCAGGCGAACAACTTTCCTATAACACCTCACAGATGGTGATAACATTTTTTATAACAATGTTAGGAACAGAGGCATTAACAACTAAAATTTATACGCAAAATTTAATGATGTTTATGATGCTGTTTAGCTTAGCAGTAAGCCAAGGGACCCAAATATTAATAGGTTATTTAATAGGAGCAAAGGATTATGATGCCGCTTATACAAGGGGATTAAAAAGTCTCTATTCAGGTATTGCTATATCAACGCTTATGGCCATCATCTTCAGTATATTTTCTCATCCCCTCCTTGGTATTTTTACAAACAATAAAGAGATTTTAGAAATCGGGGGAATTCTAGTACTACTAACCATATTACTTGAGCCTGGAAGAGCATTTAATATGGTTCTTATCGGATCTCTGCGTGCTGCCGGAGATATCCGTTTCCCAACTTATATGGGGATGTTGTCCATGTGGGGCGTAAGCGTTCCTGTTGCCTATATATTGGGAATTCATTTTGATTTAGGTCTTATCGGCGTTTGGATTGCATTTATTGCAGATGAATGGGTGCGAGGAATCATTATGCTTCATCGTTGGAAATCCCGGGCTTGGATGACAAAGAGCTTTGCGCAAAGACCCGTCGCTCAATAATTGAAGAATAGACTAAGGGACTGCATATCTGCAGTCCCTTTACTAATTTTATTTGTTACCTTTCATCAATATTAATATCAAAAGTTTCAAACCATACATGAATTTGTGCTAAGTGAGCTAAAAGCTGCGGTCCCGACATTAGTTGGCCAAACCAAGGAACCTGGAATGCCTTCCCTTCAGAATCAATGATATCTTGTAATGCTTGTTTGTTTAATAACACATGTAAGATTGAATCTTTCTTGGCTGTAAGTGAAGAAAGCCAATTTTTCACCAGCCTTGTATATTCCGGATTATGTGTCTTCGGATATGGGCTTTTCTTCCGATACAACACTTCATTTGGAAGGATTCCTTCTAACGCTTTACGCAAGATTCCTTTTTCACGATCACCATGCATCTTTACTTCCCAAGGGATGTTCCATGCATATTCAACCAGGCGATGGTCTGCAAATGGAACCCGTACCTCTAAACTGGCTCCCATACTCATCCGATCTTTACGGTCTAATAAATTTGTCATAAACCAATGCATATTTAAATAAAAGAGCTGACGACGTTGTGCTTGTAATTCTGATTCTCCATCGAGAAGCGGGGTTTCATTAACCGTTTCTTGATAACGTGCTTGCACATATTCATGTAACTTCAATTTTTCCTGCCATTCTGGTTTTAACAGCTTTATTCTCTCGTCAGTTGACCGCATCCAAGGAAATGCCGATCTTGCTAAATCATCAGGACGATGAAACCATGGGTAACCCCCAAAGATTTCGTCCGCACACTCTCCAGACAAGCTGACGACAAATTCCTTTTTAATTTCCCGGCAAAACCAAAGCAGCGAAGAATCAACATCTGCCATACCTGGCAAATCACGTACAATTGTCGCTTCGATTAAATGATCCACTAATTCCTGCTGTGTAATCACACAGCGATGATGAACCGTATTAAATGTATCACTCATCTTATTAATCCATGGTGCATCTGAATTTGGCTGAAAGTCATTTGCTTTAAAAAATTTGTCATTATCCTCATAATCAATTGAATACGTATGGAGTCTGCCTTTTCCTTCCTGCTTGTAATGTTCTGCTGCGACTGCAGTAATCGCGCTTGAATCCACACCGCCGGATAGAAATGTACATAATGGCACATCTGAAACAAGCTGCCGCTTCACAGCATCTGTAAATAAAAAGTGAACCTTTTCAGCTGTCTCATCTAAAGAATCCTCATGAGGTTTGCTTTCGACATTCCAGTAACGCCATTTTTTTAAGCCATTCTTTGTAAAAGTTAGAGCATGGGCAGGGCGGAGTTCCTCGATACCTTTAAAGACGCCATTTCCAGGAGTTCTAGAAGGACCGACACCAAATATTTCTGATAAGCCGTTTTTATCTAACACTGCTGAAACAGATGGGTGGGCTAAAATCGCTTTTAATTCTGAACCAAAAATAAGCGAACCATTTGCCTCTTTGTAAAATAACGGTTTTACCCCTAAACGGTCCCTGCCAATGAAGAGCTTCTCCTTTGCAGAATCCCAAACCGCAAAGGCGAAAATCCCATTTAAATGGTGAATACATTCTTCTTCCCACTCGATATAGGATTGAAGCAAGACCTCAGTATCTGAATGACCTTTGAAGGTGTACCCTTTTGTTAACAGGACCTTTCTAATGTCCTCAGTGTTATATAACTCACCATTATAGCAAATCGTATAAGAATTCCCTTCTTTTGTCCGTGTCATCGGCTGAATGCCGCATTCCGGATCTACAACAATTAACCGTTTGTGACCGAATAAGACGTTTTCTTCTCCCCATATGTTTGTGTCATCTGGTCCCCTTTTCTCAAGGGTTTCTGTCATCTTTTTAACAGTATCCTGCTTCTGAATGATATTCTCTCTAAAGTTTATCCATCCGGTGATCCCACACATTGATACATCATCTCCCTAGGGTAAATTATCATGTTTTTAAAACAAATCACGTCCCACTACTTCTGGCAGATTTTATTTTATGCCCATCTAAATCCATTGTTGAATTGTCCCAGAAAATTCTGTTCATGCATAAACATGGTCACTTTTGTCTAAAACGTTGATAACAGTATTTCCACTAACTATCGTTACATGTTTCACAATCACTGGAGGTTTAATGAATGTATTCTTCTAAACGAGCAGACCTATTACTAAATCAAAAACGTTCATACGTTATTGGCTTGATTGAAGTAACGAACGAACAATATGTCATATATGATGATATGAATGATGAACTTCATTTATTAGAAGAGATTCAAGATAATTATTTAGAAATTTTGAGTCCTCACGGCTGGAAACCAGGAGAATGGCTGGGGCTAGGAAAGGTGAAAACAGAGCTTGGCTTTACATCATTGCATTGCGGGGATACTGTGCGTATAAGAAAAAGGCTCCCAATTGCACTTGATGAAATGCTGAAGGAGCTTCGGGATGAAACCTTTATGCGCCTGATTAGACAACTTAACAGCTTATCATTCTCGCCTTTTGATTGTATTTATTCCTATAACCATCTCCTTTTTTTAAAAAATAAAGTACATAAAAAGGGTGTTTCCTTTTATCAATTTGATAATGAAAATACTATTTGTGGACTTCAGCATCATTTTGAGCGTGGTGTTCATTGCTCAGATCGATTTGAATTTACGACTAGTCTTGGAGAAAGAGGCCTTATAAGTTCTAAGTATTAGTTCTGGTCGCTTTTTGTACTAATGTAAAATAAACCCCAGTTGTTTTTGCAAATTGGGGTTTATCTTTTTAAAAAATTTCTTTATGAATGCTCCTTGCAAATCATCAATAAATTACCATCCAAGTCTTTTAAGACAAAATAAAAATCATCTTCAATGCCTGTTACCAATTCAACCTGATGTTCCTTCAAAAACTGATAGGAGGCATGAAGATCATCTGTTACAAATTGAATGGATGGCACATTATAGGTTGCAAGGTGATTATGTTCATCTCGCCATTTTGGCATTGTATCTAAAATTAATCCGGCAGTACCTTCCATCGGTACCGTATAGATATGACCAAAATATACTTCTCCATCCTTTACCCCTAGCATTTTATTATACCATTCTTTCGATTTTTCAAGGTCACGAACTGGTATAAACACGCCGCCAATCCGATTTTTAATAGGTGATTTATTTATCTCTCTATCCACTAAGGCACTCCTCCTTTGAAATGATAATACCTATTAATTTCTGAAAAACCTGCCTTTTCCCTTCTTTTACCTATTGAAAATTTCTATACAGAATGGTGTTCTTTCATCTTCAGAATTATTTCCTTGAAAACTGACCTTACATAAAGATTCTTAAAGAATTATTTCAATTGTTACAATATGATTACACCATCAAGTTTTAGATCGTTTAATAACGGGTATCTACTACTATACAACATGAAAAGGGGGCCGGATATGCTTGTTAAAAATGACCATTTCCTTTTTAGCAGAGAACTTGAACGCTTAAAGGACGATTTTAAACGATGTCATGATCCTTCTGTTAAAAGAATTATAAAACAAGAAATATACCATTTACGTTCTTTACTGGAAGAACGTCATTAATTTCTTTTGTGGCACATAAATTCAAACGAAATGCATGGCCAATATTTATGAAATTATTTCATAATAAGTGCTCCAACAAACTATCTTAACTCTTAAAAATAAATCCGGTCATATATGCTCAGGTAATCCCAAACATGCTATTGCTAAAAGTTTGATATATATAAATATAGATGGTTTAATCCCCGTGCCACTTTGTTTTATCATTTTGTTGCCCTTACTAAAATTGCCTCTCCAAGAAATGAAGTTATTTGAGTATCAGTTATTTGTATCCGGAATTTCTGTTTTACTTTTTCGGAAGACTTAAGGATAAATTCGTTTAAATCAGCTTTCTGTGAGTCTGATAAATGCATACGATTACACCAGCTCTCAAATTCAAACTGTTTCTCGAAACGATGCAATTCTTGAATTTCAAACCCCTTTAATTCAAGTTTTTGAAGCCACTCTGATTTTTTCCATGCCCGGTAATGGCTATAGTCTCTCACTTTTTCAAGAGTATTATAGAATTGATCAAATTCATCGTTCTCAGGAGCGACATTATCATCCAATAAGAATGTTCCACCGTGATTTAGCACACGATAAACTTCGCTTATAAAATGATCAATGTTTGGGAAATGATGCGGAGCAATACGGCAAGTAACTAGATCAAATGTTTCGTCAGGAAAGGGCATTTTTTCTGCATCCCCTTCTACAAATACAACGTTTTCGTGTCCGTTCCCTTTTATAAACTTTTCAGCAGCTGATAACATTTCAGGTGTTAAATCCAAGGCAGTCACGTTTTGTACAAGCGGAGCAAGAGCATTGGCCATATGTCCACCCCCTGTAGCTACGTCAAGAACCTCCTCCTTTCCTTTCAACCGGGCCATTTCAACCAACTTATTCAAATCTCCTCCTTTTCGGTGTCCTGTGCTTGTTACATAATGATCTGAACTTCGACCAAATTGTTTTTGAACATCTTTTTTTATATCCATTGTTTTCCTCCTCCACTTATTTTCAATAACATATTTTAGATCGGATCCCTTTTTCAAGATGATTTTACTCTTTTACTATTACTATATTCGAAAATAAAAATAAGAAAATTATAACTTAATTATAAATCGCAATAAGAAAACGTTATCGACAAATCCTTCTTTAAATGAAAGTGGTTTATTTTCATAAAAGTACCATAGGATAGATTCAAGAACGATACATCAAAATCGAGTAAGCTTTTTCTCAAAAAAAAAAGAGCCAAAAAGGCACCTTTCAAAATGAACAACATCTTTATTTTATGTTAGAGAAATCTATTCTCCCGTTTACAAATTCTTCATTTGCAATGCTGTCTTCGATTGATCGCGATTAAATAAACCCATCACATCAACAGTCTGGGTAATATTCACAAATGCTTGCGGGTCAACATCGCGAATACATTGCTTCATATCAGCAAGTTCATATCGGGAAATAACTGTCATTAATATCTTGCGCTTAATTTGTGTATAGCCGCCCTCTCCGTCCATAATCGTAATTCCTCGGTAGAGCTGACTTAATAGCTTATCACGTACCTCTTCGCCTTTGTCCGTAATAATAGTGACTGTCAATTTCATGTGGTGAGTATGAATGGAATCAATTACTTTCCCAGTAATAAAAATAGACACTAATGTATTAAGAGCAGAATCCCAATTTAGCAGGAAACCAGAAGCCAAAATCACAATTCCATTTAATCCTGTTAGAATAGCTCCTATTGGGAAATCCATTTTCTTTGCTAGTATCATTCCAATTATGTCAAAGCCGCCTGTTGATCCTGAGTACCTCAATATAATTCCGATTCCAATACCAGACAATACCCCGCCAAAAATGGATGAGAGAATTGGATCTGAGCTAACCGCATACACAGGTAAGTAATAAAGGGCTGTTGATAGAACAATAACACTCAAAATTGTATACGAGATAAATCGTTTTCCAAGCTTCATCATCCCAAAAATCAACAACGGCAAATTCAATAAGAAATTCATTACCCCCGTATCAAAAGGTGTTAATAAACCAATAATTATGGCAATCCCACTAATTCCTGCACTTAACACTTCGTGTGGGATCAGAAATTGATTATAGGCTATTGCAATTAAAAGAGAACCAATAAAAATTACGATTGTTCTAGTCAATTCCCTCATCCTTTCACTATATAGACAAGACTAATAATTATTCATCACGAGAGAATTATAATCGATTTTAATGGAAACGAAAATTAAAAAGTTTATTCTGAAAATACATTCAAAAGGTATTGAAACAAGCGTTATTATAAGGATAATAAGAGTGTATCATAAAAGTTTAACCTGTTAATAAAACGCTTTCAAATGAATAAAAATTAATTTGCATGCATTAATATTACGAATAGATAAAGCATTTTACGTAAACGGGAATGTAACAAAAGCAAATCCAACGTTACAAGCAGATATTCTTAGTTACTTGCGTGAATTTTTTTGGTGAATTTTTAAACTACAGGAATTTGTGAAGAATAAACATTCATCTACGAGAAAATGAAACAAAACAAAAAAGAGAGCGCAGTCTGCATGAACGCGCCCTACCAATTTTACTATATTAGTTTAATCCTAACTTTTTACATAATTGATATAAATAATACTGCCCATGCAACTGTTCTTGGTTGCGTTTATTCAAATGCTCTTGGCACTCCTTTACAATCCTTTTTGCTCCCTCAATATTGTATTCCGTTAGCGACCTGACAGAATTTTTTAGTTGTACACTTTCTTGTGAATACACTGTGTTTTCCAGGAGCTTCATTAACAAAATTTTTATAAACTGATATGAATTAAAGTAGCGATATTTATTATCTCCTCTCATTGAAATAACATATCCCTCCTTTTCCCAGTACCGAATAGTAGAAGCAGCGATATTTGCTTTGTTTGCAACCTCTCCTATCGTCATTTGCTTATTTTCCATTGAAGGGGGGTCCACGATATTGTTTAGGTCTTTTAGGATGTTAGCAGCTAACTCCTTTTCTTGGTAATTGGCCGCTTGTGTCTCATTAATGATCCAAAGAGCAGAATCCAGCTTTTTTTGTTGCAATTTTTTTAGTACCGCTGATGTTATATCCATTCCAAACCCAGGTGACATTGCTACGATACATTCAAAATAGGCTACATGTTCCTCTGTATAGATTCGATACCCTGTATCCAACCTTTTTGTAGCTGGGACAATTCCCCTTCTTTCATAACTTCTCAAAGTGCCGGTACTTACCTTTAACCTTTTCGCAATATCAATCGGTCTAATATGATTCTTCATTCTTTTTCAATCCCATCAACATTAAACTTTATATAAAGTTTATCATTTATAACCCACTAAAATAAGTGTATAAATACAAAAACTTTTAAATTGGCTTTAATGTTATATGATTAAGAAGAACGTCATAAAAAATGATGGAGGGATTTAATTGACAAAATTAAATATTCGCCCTGAAATGTCAATTGAAGAGTTAGGACAAATCGTTTCTGAGTATTTAAAGGAACATTGGGAAAAAATTCTTACAGAAAACATGGAGGAATATCAAAAATTATTTCCGGAATATGAGGATGCCACTTATGGGATGTATTTAGATAAACTCCTTCCACCAGTATGGAAGGAGCTGGAAGAAGCAGGTTTTAAGTCAGCTGAAACAATAAGGGAAGATGATTTTATTATTGCTGGTTGCTTAAACTTTAGAAACTCACTTGAAAAAGCAAAATGGGGAACCCCTGATCATGAAAGGCGTGTCTTTTGGATCGTTATTGAAAACCAGAATAAGCAATTAATTGGTACGTTTCTTTTTGAATTATCTCATTCTCATGTAAATTTCAACCTCCCATCAGCACCTAGACTAATCACTATCCAGAATACTGAAAGAAATGAAATTTCTAAAAAAATTCAAAGTCTTTACGAGGAAAATGCTTGATTCATACAAAAACCACTCAGATTAGATCCTGAGTGGTTTTCATTCCTTATATGTTCATCTGAGGTCGGTATTTCATAATTCCTCTTATAATGTCTTCTTTTTCTCTCCTTGTAACCAAATCTCCAACAACTCCTGTTCCCTTTCCTGTGATATCCCAGCTTTTCGTTCTTTTTCCTGTCTTGCACTCTCCCATTGATACACCTCATAAATCGTATCCTCAAGCGGACGGAAGGTGAGCCCAGCGTTAACTGCTTTATCTATGTTGATGAGAAAAGCTCCTTTCCATGGCTCAGTTTCAGCTTCTAGCGGGAAGTGTTCGGGAATCCATAACGGCATTTCCGTCCATGGCTGTACTTTATGCTCCAAGATGAAGTTTTCATCTGCCCATACAAATTTTGCATCACTTTTTGTAACAGCTTTACAGGTGTTTAGCAGCTCCTCTATCGTTAATTGTTTCTCTGGTCCTGTTACATTGAATGTCCCGGCTTTTTTGTTTTCAGCCATAGTAAACACCCATGCGGCCAGATCTTTAACATCAATTAATTGAACTGGCCGGTCTGAGCGTCCCGGCACCAATACTTTCCCTCCCTGTGCTACACGCTGTACCCAGTATGGAAGGCGATCTGTATAGTCGTACGGACCAACCAGCTGTCCTGCTCTTATATGCAAAACACGCCCTGGCCAATGCTTTTCTGCCTCCGCTTCACAAAGTACTTTCAATGCCCCATATAACTCGTAAGGAGAGATTTCTCCCTTTTCAACTGCTTTTACTTTATCATCAGGCGGCATTGCTTGTAATTGATAGCTTTCTGTAATGTTGAGCGGAATCCAATCCTTATAAACAGAAATACTTGAGATATATGTATAATGTTCAACATTACCCCCAAGTACAGCTGCTATTTTTTTCATTTGATGTGGAGCAAATCCACACGTATCCATCACTGCATCCCATTTCCGGTTTGCCAAAAGGGATACATCACCATCTCGATTACCTGTCAGCTGCTCCACCTCAGGAAATGTATTTTTATTGTTCCCCCGATTAAATAAAGTGACGTCGTGCCCTCTTTTCAATGCTTCTTCTACTAAAGCTCTTCCTAAAAACCGAGTACCGCCTAATATAAGGACTTTCATCTTATTCCCCCACTCATCTAGTATTCTGAATAAATACCTTTCTTTTTAATAACGTTTTTCTTGCGTAAAAGGTTACGGGGGATGAAAAAATAAAAAAGAATAGGAATACTGATACCGGAGAAAGCGAACACCTCTCGCTGCAATCACAGGCAAATATAATAGAATCTAATAAAAAGAATCGTGAACTAAAAAAACTCTTACTATATGTCACAAATCAAACCTCTATTTAGTCTTAATTGTGAAACATAAATTAATTAAATGGAGGTTATTTACATGGAACAACGTATTAACTACATGCAAACAAATCGAGAAGTGATTAAATTAATGATGCAATTAGAGTCCTATAAAGAAACAACAGGATTTGATACTAAACTGATTGAATTAGTGAAAATTCGTGCATCACAAATCAATGGTTGTGCCTACTGCTTGGATATGCACACAAAGGATGCCCGGACCAATGGTGAAACAGAACAAAGAATATACTGTTTACCCGCTTGGCAGGAGTCTCCATTCTATTCCGAAGAGGAGAGGGCAGCATTAGAGTTAACAGAAGCAGTGACAACCATTTCCGCAAACGGGGTCACGGAGGATCTGTATCAGCGGGTTCGCAAGCATTTTGATGAAAAGCAATATATTGATCTCGTTGCGATCATCATCACCATAAACGGTTGGAACCGCTTGGCTATCTCAGCTAATAGCATACCCGGACATTACAAGCCTGTAGTAAAAAGATAATAGTATAGCATGTAAATAAGGGTGTCTCAAACTTTTGAGACACCCTATTTAAGCGATATTAATACCACAATATACCCTGTGGCCTGAACTCTTTTTAATTATCTTCATATTTGTTGCTTCCTCAATATTATCAGTTTAAAAATAGTCTTTTTTAACTAATCCATCTAAAATCCTTCAGAACTTTTGTCTCATTCTTTATCAAACCCTTCGAAAAAGATGCTTTATTTTTTTATAAAAGGTACGCTTAATTTAAGTCCCTTATCGATCGTTAAGCCAGAGCATGACAAAACAATTAAAAAATCTGTAAAATTGAATTCATTTTTTGGAGTGCATTTGTATGAGTGAAAATATTTCAGACATTGATTACAAGCAAGTCATTGAGTTTGCTTTAGAGCCGTTGATTGTTCATACCCAGCTAAGGATTATCTATATTAATCATGCAGCTGAATTATTTTTTAGAGGCACAAAAGAGGAGATCATTGGAGCAAGTCCACTTGATATTTTTAAGGAAACTTCCAAGCCAGCTATAGAAAATAGAATTCAATCGGCTTATGAACAACCTGCAAATGTTATTGAAGAAACAATTTTCAGAATGGATGGCACAACCGTTGATGTTGAATTATATTGTCATCCAGTGTTGATTGGGAACACAAAAGCTATCCAGACATATGTACGAGATATAACAGAAAGAAAAATAGCTGAGAAAAAACAGCTGGAATTGTCAAAGCAAATAAATGATTTGTCTTCAACACTAGTTCCTCTATTAAATGGAATTGCGGTACTCCCATTATCTGGATCTATAGATGAAGAAAGAGCAAGACAGCTTTTTGAAAATATCCCGGAGAAAGTTCAAAAGCAAAAGATAAATTATCTCATCATTGATTTCTCAGGTATTTATAAATTAGACACTATAGTAACGGATTATATTTTTAAAATTAATCAGGTATTGTCACTACTTGGTGTCCGTTCAATTATCTCAGGATTAAGACCAGAATTAGCATTAGTTGCCCTACAATTAGGGACTCACTTTGACTCTGCTCCTACTGTTGCAACAGTTAAAGATGCACTCCATTTATTTGGTATTGATTATAATCAAAGTCCAATAATCTAAGAAAAAAGAGGGAGCAACTCCTCCCTCTTTTTTCAATTTATTGATTAACTGGCGTAACAGCATCCTTTAGTTCTTTTTCTAATTGTTTTTTATATTCAATGGTTTGCTCCTTCGTCCATCCAAGCATTTCTTCCATAAATGCGGTGACCTCATCTTTCCAGGTGCGTACCCAATCAATATGAAAGAATAAGGCTCCAGTACGTCGAATAAAGAAATCCACCGGTCTTGCTGCCATTTCTTGTTCAATCGCATACATTAGCTGTGCATAAACGATACGTGATAGTTTGGTTTCTACTGTGTCATATTGCTTGCCATAACGGAAAAGCTCATCAACATTTGAACCATACATAGATGCTAAATGACGTCCTTCTTCTTTTGTGAATCCAGATCGAAGAGCCTCTTCTGCCTTTTTAACAATAAATGGTTCTAAGCCTTTCGAACCGCCAACATTTCCTCCAGAAATCGGGTATGTTTTTGTTTGGCTTTCTTTGAATGCCTCCCCCTGTTCCAGAAGACGATTCGCAATAAGATCTACTACAGACTCCGCCATTTTACGGTAGCCCGTAAGTTTTCCTCCGGCGATGGTGATCAGCCCGCTTTCAGCCTCCCATATTTCATCCTTACGGGAGATTTCAGAAGGATCCTTTCCTTCCTCGTAGATTAATGGTCGAACACCAGCCCAGCTTGATTCAACATCCTTTTCTGTTACTTTTACATCAGGGAACATAAAGTGAATCGCTTTTAAAATATAGTCGCGATCTTCGGCAAGCATCTTTGGATTTGCTGTATCCTTGTTGTAAAACGTATCGGTAGTACCTACATATGTTTTGCCATCACGCGGAATAGCAAAGACCATCCGTCCGTCTGGTGTATCAAAATAAACGGCCTGACGAAGAGGGAATTTTGCCTGATCAATGACTAGATGTACACCTTTTGTTAAGCGAAGCTGTTTATTATTTCTTGCGTAATCATTTTTCCTGATCTCATCAACCCAAGGGCCGCCAGCATTTACTACCTTTGTTGCTTTTATTTCATAAAGCTTGTTCGAAGCCATATCCTTTACAAGAACACCTGTTATTTGTTTATTTTCATAAAGGAATTTTTCCGCTTTTGCATAATTCATCACATCTGCTCCATTTTCAACGGCTGCTTTCATGGTTTCGATTGTTAAGCGCGCATCATCTGTCCGGTATTCAACATAATATCCTCCGCCTTTTAGTCCTGCTTTTTTTACAAGCGGCTCTTTACGCAATATATCATTTGCTGAAAGCATTGTGCGGCGTTCGGCTTTTTTTACACCTGCTAAAAAGTCGTAGACACGAAGTCCAATGGACGTACTAAATCTACCAAAAGTCCCCCCTTTATGAATCGGCAGCAACATCCATTCAGGTGTTGTCACATGTGGACCATTTTCATAAACAATGGCCCGCTCTTTCCCAACCTCTGCAACCATACCGACTTGAAATTGTTTTAAATAACGGAGACCTCCATGAACCAGCTTTGTTGAACGGCTTGAAGTACCTGAAGCGAAATCCTGCATTTCCACTACCGCTACCTTCATCCCTCTAAGTGAAGCATCTAATGCAATGCCGGCACCTGTAATACCGCCGCCAATAACGACCAAGTCATATTGCTCCTTAGCCATTCCAGCTAATTGATCTACTCTGTTTAAAGCAGAGAATTTTATCGCCATTTTGTTTTCCCCCTAAAATTAATGACCATATTGTTAAAAATATCCAATTATTACTAAAAAAGAGACCAAGACTTTATCATAGCTGTTTTTAGCTATAACACAGTCTTGGTCTCTCTGAATCTCAACCCAATTGATTAACTTGAGTTTATTATAACATATTTCTTTCACTTTTAAAGCAGAAAGTTTAATTGCCATGAAAAAAGAGGATGTATGTTGAAACATCCCCTTTTTACTCATTAGCCTAATGGTGAAAAGCCTAATGGCAGACGCAGACCTAATAAGATTGTTAGAATGAGTGAAATAAAGAAGATAATCCAAAATACCTTATTTGGCTTGCCTTTTTTCGCTTTAACTAATACCATTTCCATCATTCCAATAGTTACAATTCCTAATATGATCTTACCGATATACTCTCCGTTAAATTGATAAATACCTGAAGCAATGATTACACCTGTCACAATGATTAAGATATAAAACAGTCTTAAAATCATGTGAACGACTTTTTCTTTTCCCGATTTTAATAGTGAGTTAGCTACGAAGAAAAGGATAATGGCAATTACCCATGTCGTAATATGTGCATGTGTCATATTTTTTCCTCCTTAATAGGTTCAAACAACCCTATTTTAGCATGATTCACCAAAAATATTAATGAAACTGGTTCAAAGAATTCTCTCCTTGTGTCCATTTTATGAAATCCTTCTTTAATCATCATGGATTCATGATTTGATTTCTTAAAATCCCAATCTTTTCAATCTCAATCTCTACTAGATCGCCAGGTTGCAAGAACTTTGGAGGATTAAATCCTTTACCTACTCCTGCAGGTGTTCCTGTTGCAATAATATCACCTGGTTCAAGAATTGTTCCTTGTGAGATTGTTGAAATAATATGCTCAATCGTAAAAATCATATCCTTTGTATTGCCGTTCTGTCTTACTTCATCATTAACCTTCGTTGTAATGGTTAAATCATAAGGGTTTTCGATGGCAGATTTATGAACGATATATGGACCGATCGGACAGGAAGTATCCAAACTCTTCCCAAGCAAAAATTGTTTATGCTGTGCTTGTATATTTCTTGCCGTAATATCATTTACGATGGTATAACCAAACACATAATCCATTGCTTCCGTTTCGCTTATTTGCTTGCCCTTTTTTCCAATAATAACCGCAAGCTCTCCCTCATAATCAAGCTCTTTCGTCAGGTGTAAATGGGGATCAATTTCATCTTCATGGCCGATAACAGTGGTAGGTGCTTTAGAAAAAAGCATGACATGTTTCGGCACATCTTCCTCACTTCCCATTTCAATCGCATGTTCTCGATAGTTTTTCCCTACACAAAAAACATTTTTAGCTGGTCTTGGAATCGGGGAATGAAGTTTTACATCTTCGATTGGGTAAAGATAGCTTTCAGCTCCCTCTTTACCTGCAATTTTATCAACAATTTGTTTAACATTTTGCACAAACTTGTCTCCTAAAGACACACAATCAACCAGGGACTTTGGAAAGGATGTTAATTCAAAAATATCCTTTTCTGCTTTTTTTAAATCAATGATTTTATCACCGTATATTACTCCAATAAACTGCTCATTATGTATTGACGCTGTTACAAGTTTCATAAAGTCCCTCCATGTAAAGTCGTTTTGTGTTTGTTGTTACTTTTTCTCTTAAGCTGTAAATCGGGATAGTAAGAAGATTCGACAAGCACTGACTTATTTCCTTTAATAATAAGGGAGATGTTTCTCTTTCTTTAAAAGGGCCATTAAATTTCCAGGGGCCATCTGTTTCGATTAAAAGCTGCTCCAGCGGAATTTGTTTAGCTAATCTCTGATCCCGTTCCCGATAACAAACCTCTGGTGTCACGGAAACATAATAACCGCCTGATACAATTTCATTTATCACATCCTCCCTGGCCTTTAACCAATGGAAATGAGCATATCGAATTTGCTGTTTCTTCAAGCAGTTTAATGCTTCTTTCGCTTCTTCATGAACAGCATGTAAAACTACCGGCAATTTTACCTCTTTCCCTATTCGTAAAAACTCTTCTAATACATTTATGTATTCTTCCTTTTTATACTGATCATAAAGCTCCTTCTTTCGATAAGTCGGCAGCCCAATTTCCCCAATGGCAGATAAATGTCCGCGTTCCTGTAGAATCAGATTTAAAAGTTCAGCAAATTCCTTGCTTGCTGGAGGGGGAGCTTCTGGATGGTGCCCGATTGCTGCATAGACAAATTCAGGAAAGCGTTGCTTAAGCTTCAATATCTCATAACTTGATTGCAGATTAGATGCAACTGCAATAACTGCCTCGATTCCATTTTCCTGCCAAATTGAAATTGCCTCTTCCACATCAGGATGATATTGATCAAGATGAATATGTGCATCAATCATCAACGATTTCCTCCTTTGTACTCTTTATCAAGTTTTAAAAGTAGACAAAAATCATTTTTTAATGGTATTGGAAATGACATTTTTACAAGGCTCTTTTCTAAAGGATTATTGTTTTTGAATTAGCTCTTAAAGTAAGCTGTTGATTTTCGCAGCGGGTGATCCGGGAGCCTCCTCAGCGCGATGCACCTGCAGGGTCTTCCCCTTCCCTTGCTCCCTCACGAGTCTCACATATCCCTTCTAATCAACAAGGTTCAAATCAACTTTAACATAGAGGTACACGAATTTTATTAAGCAAAGATCTATGCTTCCATTCTTGAAATGCTTTTCCTTATCAAAACACAGACTTCATTCACAAATTTTATCCGCGTTTGTCACACCCATATCTATTTCCATCATAAGGTATAGTATGGTACCTAAAGAATACAAGCAGCATTTTTGTGCTGTTTTCTAAACTAAAAAAAAGGAATGTTCTATATGCCAGCTATCGTAGGCGCCTTTAAGGTTAACAGTGTTGGAACAAGCGGTATAGTTCATATTGGAGATGTGATTACCATTTCCCCATATAGTGAGGTAAAAACCTTTGCCGGTGCTGGCTCTTTTAATACCGGGGATGGTCTTAACATTTACAATCAAAACTCTGTTACCAATACGTATGACAATGATGTTATCGATCAACCAATTGCAGGAAATCTATAAGGAGTGTTGACGATGAATTTTTATATCAATCAAACCATTTGTATTAATTATTTGCGGGTGGATGCTGTAAATAATTCCTCCGTTTTACAAATTGGCAGCGCCGGAATCATCAAACCTCTTTCAAACCTCTATAATACAGGTGGTTTTACTTCACCAGCACCGCTTATTGAAACAGAGTCGCCTACAGGGGTTGTATCTGAAACGAGTACAGAAACATCGCTGGTTCCATTAACATCACCAGCATCACCATAAAGGATAAATGGGCATTCACCCATCTTTGCTTTTTTGCATATATAGTAAGTATCCTTAATTTGTGCGATGAAAAAAGGTGGGTGATGATCTTGTATAATAACGACCTATTTAAATACATGCAACAGCTTCATCAATATATTCAGCAACAGGATCAAAGGATTCTCCAATTAAATCATTTGATACGGGAGCTAAAAAAAGATGTTGAAAAAATTAAGAGTCAGCCCGTAACAAACGTTGAAAAAATTGAATATAAATTTGACCAGTTGAAGGTTGAACAGCTAGATGGCACATTAAATATTGGTTTAAATCCAATGACTCCTGATCAAATCGATAATTTTGATGTTCAACAGAAAGGAATGAACATCAACGGAGTTCAACAGCAACTTCGAGAACAGCTTTTCCGGCTGTGCAGTGAGGAAATTAATCAATTCTTAAATACAGATTGTGCAGGCTTTATTGAACAAGCAGAGCAGCAATTTGACCTGCGTCTGGATGAACCGCATCGCAGGCATATTATTGAGGACATCCGAAAACAGATCGAAAGCCGAATCAACTATTATATTAATGGCCAATCATTAACAGAGCAAGATTCTCTCTTAGATAAAAAGCAAGAAATCCTCTTGCAGGTTAAAAAGGATGTGGAGAACTCAATTATGCACTTTTTACAGCATTTACCGAAAGAATCTTAAATAAAGGGTGTGGAACACAAATGAATTTTACCGTGGTGAATCACGATTTACAGGTGGGTTCAATTCGTATTATCGGTGTATCCAGTTCATCTGTTTTTCTAATTGGGGATACAAATACCATTTCACTCTCTTCTGTATTTGATACACCGCCTGAATCAATGATCATTGGTCCTTTTGTGCCGCTGGCTCCAGAATGATTAGTCGATTCTCAAGCGTAAATAGTGCCTATGTCAATACAGTTGGGATTAGCTCGGTTTTTAATATCGGTGATTCCATGCAAATAACACCATCGATAAAAGTGTTGGCCATTCAACGAGAACATGAAGTTTATTATGATGAAGAAGGAAATTTCTCTGAGTTCCCAATATTTGAAGAAGAGATCCCTCAGCCGGTCTTTTATGAACAGCTGACAACAAACTTCTTTCATAAAAATCCAAAAATAAACGTAAACTCCATTACTGTAACTTCCATTTCAAGTTCAGCTATTTTTCAGATTGGCTCAACGAAAGATATTGTATGTGATACTCGTACAAAGCATATCCGTCAATCTAAAGACTAGACGATTCTTATCTCCGCTAATGAACACTCCGCTAACCCATGCATAGACTAAAGGGAGGCTTCCATCAGCAGGGGCATTCTTAATGAATATAAATGAAATGTGCGATATTGCCCTAGGATTCGGGGAAGTAAGTCCTCAATCCACTGATGGTTAGCAAAACTTATAAATTACCATCTAAAACAAAAAAGGATGTTTTTCATATGCCGGCAATTGTAGGCCCAATTAAGATCAATAGTGTAGATGGCGGAGTCATAAACTTTGGGGATTCCTTTTATCTCTCTCCTAAAAGCCAATCAAAATCGGCATCTGGTTCTGGAGGGGGAAGCACAGGAGACTTCCATATTATCAATAACGGAATTAGTGTGACAAATATGATCGACCCAGATGTAACAGATCAGAATATGATTGCAAACAATTAAAAGAAAGCTAAAAGAGGGATCGATAGTAATTGATCCCTCTTTTCATTTTTTGACTTCCAGGATTGCTCCCTTCCACTTATTTTGGCATAAACCTTGTCCAAATTTGTTAAATGAGGAAGGATTTTTAATGACGAATAAAGAAATAGTAAAGAGATCATTCTTATTTTAACTGGTGATTTCAAACCAAGAAAAAAACAAACAAGGAGATTGCAATGGATACGACCTTTAGCCCAAAAGAGAATATTAATGAATTTATTATCGAAAACAGACATATTTTTCAAGAAAAGTTATTATCAGAGGCCGTTACTGTAGCAACCAAAATTAATGACATCCTGCAAACGGGTAATATTAACCTATTGGAAAATGCTGAAAAGCTTTCCCTATATGTTGTGGAGAATAAAGAAGAGCAACTAACTAAATTTGCTCAACAAGAAGGAGTAATATGGGCAAAGCACGCGTTAACCCTTGCCTTTAAACTGGAATGGGTACAGGCGATAAGACGAACAATTTGGCATTTTCTATATCATTTTGACGAGTTAAATGGTAATTCAAGAAGTACTGAAGATTTTTTTGACCTTGAGAAAATGATTAATAATAGACTCGATAAGTTCATCAACAATTTTTTCATTAGCTATTCAAATTACAAGGACGATTTAATTAAATCGCAAAGGAAATTAGTTGAACATCTATCTGTTCCAATCATTCCAGTAAGCAAATCAGTTGCTGTTTTGCCTTTAATTGGAATGATAGATGGATATCGTATTAAGATTATTGAAGAAAGAGCGTTGATTGATATATCCAATTTAAGGATTCAAAGATTAATTATGGATATGTCGGGAATAGCCGATATGGAAATAGATGTGATGGACCACTTTATAAAGGTATTAAATGCCATTTCCATGATGGGATGTAAAGCGGTTCTTACAGGATTACGCCCAGAACTTGTAAGGAAGATGGTTCATGCAGGAATTTCATTTGATGAAAAAGCAGAAACAAATGGTACATTACAACAAACATTAAAGGAATATCTAGCAATCGAGCAGCAATCTTACTAGACTAATAAACATCTATAAACAAAAGTGTAGAATAAATCAAAGCCGGCAAAAAAGGAATCTAGAGCATAATAGCCAGTTACACACAATAAGGAATAAGATTCTTTCTTAACGTAAAAACCTCTTGAGATTCAAGAGGTTTTTACGTTTTACATCATTAAATATTTGATCATGAGTTCATCCACTACAATACCTCAATATAAACAGACGATCCCTTTCCGGAAGGCTCTGCCGGTTCAACGATTAGCTTTCTCGGCAATCTTGCCCGGAGCTCTTGAACATGGCTGATGACGCCTACGGATAAATTTTGGGATTGGAGCTTTTCCAGGGCTGTTACCACTGTGTCGAGCAGTTCTCCATCCAATGTTCCAAATCCTTCATCAAGGAAGAAAAATTGAAGCGGGTATTCGCCTCTAAGCTGAATTTGTGATGATAAGGATAACGCCAAGGCGAGTGAAGTCAAGAAGGTTTCTCCTCCTGAAAGTGTTGAGACTGGCCTTTTTACGCCACCGTTTGCATCATCCCTCATGATAAAGCCACCTTGCGAGTCAACCTCAATGGCATATCTGCCGCGTGTTAACAAGCGAAGTCGTTCAGAGGCATCACGACTGACTTGTTCTAGCTGTTCTTCCGCTACATATTCAACAAAACTATTGCCTTTAAAGACAGATTGAAGCTTTTCCAGCTTTTGCAGGAGGTCATCAAGGCCTTTTTGCTCGTTTTCAATCTCCATAAAGCGATCATGCTTGTCTAACAGAACTTGAAGGGCTTTAGTCTCCGCTCCTTTGCTGGCGACAGCCTCGTCAACCTGTTCCTTCACCTCAGCTTTTATCTGCTGAATTTGCTCCCACTCTTCTAAGGAAAGTTGTTTTCCAGCAAGCTTCTCCTCAATCCGTTGTAAGTCTGTATGAAGCTGCTTAACTATATCAGAATAACGCTCAATTTTTTCCTTCATTTGCTGTCTTTTCTCCATCGTTAGGAGGGAAACAAGTGTTTCTTCAATCGTCTTAAAGCTTGTACCTTCACAGGCTGACTCCCATTTCCTTTCAGCGCCCGTTAGTTTGTTTATCGTTTGTTCATACGATTTTTCATGCCCCGCAAGTTGACTTTGCAGCTGGTGAAGCAAATTTGACCGGTTCTGCCAGGATTGATACAAATCATTCTCCCTTGCAATTAATTGTTTGATTTGTTCATCTGTCTCTTTTAATTGAAGACTTATGCTTTTTTCTGTACCAGCTTCGTTCAGCTTTACTTGTTTTTCCGCAATGAGCTGGTCACGATTCTTTATTTGTGCTTGTAATTCAATTTCCTGTTCGGTTAATTGCTGATTCAGTCTTTGCTGTTGTTTGACGATCTCTTCCTGTTCTTGGATGAATGAAACACTCTTATCAATGCGTATATTTAATTGCTCATAAGCTTCATCTTTCTCAATCATTTCTTTTTGAAGCTGCTCAACCTGGTCATACGGAATGGTTGTGAAATGGTTTGTATAGGCAGCTTGCTCTTGATCATAATGTCGCTTATACTCATTCATTTTTTCTTGCCACTCATTTGCATCTTGTTCAGCAGAAGAGATAAAATCGTTTCGTCTTACCTCCTCCTGCTGCAGCTCACGAACCTTTTTCATCAAGCTATCAATTGCCGCTTTTACTTGAAGATAGTCCTGATTGATTGCTTGATATTCATCATGGAAAAGCTTATAGCCCGACTCAAGAGCAAGCTCTTTTTCATTAATGATGAGCGGATTTATTTGGATATCGTTTAGTTGTTTCAATTCATGCAGAAAAGTAAAATCAGCTGTTACTTGTTGTGAAATACCTTCAAGTTTAATTTTGATTGAATGGCTTTCCTGGCTTAAGCTTTGGAGTTGCTCAAGCTGTTTTTTTATCCATTCCGATTGTTTTTCTCCTTCATGTGACTCCTCTTCTTCGTCATGAACAGGATTCGGGTGATGGGATGAACCGCAAACAGGGCATGGCTCCCCGTCATGGAGCTGCTTAACTAGCTCCAGTGCAAGCTTATGGCTCTTTTTCTTCTCTTCATTAGCAAGGATAAGGTCCAACTGATTTTTTATGAAAAGGATGTATCTCTCATGCTCCCTTCCCCGCTCAGAAACGAGATGATAAAGCTTATTTAAGGAGATAAATTGCTCCTGCAGCTGTTTTTTATGTGTTGACAGCCTCTCTTTAACCTGTAAAAGCTTTTGTTTTTCTAAATTAATTGCTGCTGTTTTTTTGTCAACAAGCTCTAGTGTCTCAGTTACCATTTGTTGAGCCTGCATGACCTTTCGCTTCGCCTCTAATGCACCGCGGATTTCTTCGCGTGCTTTCGAGGTAACAGCTTTTGACTTTTGTTGTTCGATTAGATCTTTTTGCTTTGCGACTGCTTTTTCAACTAACTGCTCTGCTTTTGTAAGAAGAGCACGGCTATTTTCGCGATCTCCCTCAATCAAATACTTTTTATCCGCTAACTCTGATCGCAGCTTTTGATCTTGTACAAGCTCTTTTTCGACCTTTTGCAATTGAAGAAGCTTTTCACGTTTTGCCACTAATACCGGTTCTTGCTCTGCCTTGTTCTTGCGGATTTCTTCATAAGAACGGCTTATCTCCTCATACTGTTTCTTCACTTTGAGATGCTCATTTTTCGCAGCTGCAAGATTGATCTCTGCCTCCTGCTTTTCTTGCTTAAGTGCTTGAACAGTTTCGGCATATGGCCGCAAAGACTCTGCCTCCTCAGCTCTTTTCAGCTGACCTTGTAGGTCTTTTATGACAGCTTCTTCAGCCTCTACCATTACTTTTTCCTTTTCAATGCAGGCCTTTTCCTGCTGAAGCTGCCATATTGCTTGCTTATCTTCAAAGTCTTTTGTGACACTCTCTAGCTCTTTATTTCTTTTTTTCAGCAGAATTTCGGCTTCCTTAAGGCGGCCTTCAGCTTCTTTTATGGCTTCTGATGAAGCGTCTCCTAAACCTGTTTTCTCTGCTTCGAGCTCATTGCGCTTAATTTTGGTTGAGGATAATCGGTACTTTAATTTTTTCAATAACTGATCGCCATATTGTTCAAGATGGAATAAGCGCTGAAGCATTTGTCTTCTTTCTGCACCCTTTAAGGAAAGAAATTCTGCAAACTTGCCTTGGGGCAGCACGACTGCACGTGTGAAATCGTCGATCGTTAAACCAAGTAATCCATATACCTTTTCATTTACATCCACCGCTTTATCGGCAAGAACGATTGTCTCATCACCAACTTCGATTAAGCGGCAAATTGAGGTTTTTACCCTTATCTCATCCGTTCTTTTAAACACACGCTCAACGGTATATTGTTTTTTTCCGGAAGCATTCTCCAGCTCAAAGGTAAAAGACACTGTAAGTTGATCTTCAGCATGATTTAAGATCCCGTGGGTGTTATTCATGGCACGTTCCACTTTTCCATATAGGGCAAGCGTCATTGCATCCAAAATGGAGGACTTTCCGCTTCCAGTCGGTCCGAAGATCCCAAAGATTCCACTATCACATAATGACCTAAAATCAACAATCTGTTTTTCTCTGAAACTATGCAAACCAGAAACAGCTAACTGAATCGGCTTCATTCTTCATCACCAACCTCTAGCTCATCATCTTGCTGCACAAGCTCTAAGAAAAGCTTTACCAGCTCCTGCTCTGGCTTTGCCCCGCCGGTTTGTTTTTCATAAAACTGTGTAAACAATTGATCAATTGGCAAATTAGCCTGGCGTGTTGCAGCCACCTCACGTTCCTGTTGAAAAACCGGACGAATATGAATAAATCCTGAATGCCATTTACGCAGATTATGGATTTCTTCAATTGACAATGTACTTGTCAGATGGATTTCTAAATCGATCCATGCGGATGAATCAAGGCCTTCATCTAACCAGCTATGGACCTGACTGATCCCTTCAGTGGCTTTCCATCTCACAAGCGGCTTTCCTGAAGACAAAGGAATTTCCTTCATTACAACAGGTTGATTTGGCTCAGCGTCTACAATCGTTACAGATTTTGCATAACCGATTTCTGAGAAGCTGTACGCAAGCGGTGATCCTGAATACCTTGTTAATGTGCTGGCCCGCTTGATATTTTGCGGGCGGTGCAAGTGACCAAGTGCTACATATTGAGCTGCTTCAGGCATGCTGGTTGCTGCTACGGTATACGAACCGCCAACCTCAATAGGACGTTCAGAATCAGATGAGCTTCCCCCTGCAACATGAATATGGCTCATAGCCAGATTAACCGTATCCTTTCGAAATTGCTTGCTCATCCAAGCAAAGAAATCTCGGATTCTTTCATCATATTTATTTCTTAACAAGATTTCATCATGAGCTTCTGACAGCACTTGTTCAAGCCTTGCTTCTGAAGGATAAGCCAATGCGGCAACCATCATCTGCTGCCTGGCTTTGGGAACATCCACCAAAAGTACCTCATGTTTAGGATAACCTATTAAATGAATCGAATGGTTCCCCGCCAAAGGTGATGCTGCAGAAAGGCGATCAGGATTATCATGGTTTCCGGCAATGACAATAATCGGCCGTTTCCCATAGTCTGACAGACGGGAAAGTCCATCATAAAACAGCTGCTCAGCTGCCGCCGGCGGATTAACTGTATCAAAAGCATCACCAGCCATTAAGATCGCATCGACTTTTTCTTCCTCGACAATTCTAACAAGCTCGTCAATAAATTGCGCTTGTTCTGCCAAACGGCTTCTACCTTCGAGCGCTCTCCCCAGATGCCAGTCTGCCGTATGCAATATTCGCATTCGTCCTACATCCTTTCAAATGAAATGAACTTAGCGCTGCCTTAAGGCCTAAAGGCTGCATGGCGGCGCTAGTCACCATAATCTCCTCATTTTTTACATGTCTATTAAATATCCGCCATCAAAGAAATATAAATATTTTTCCTTTAAAGGTTTTTGGGTAATCTCTTCAATTGCTTTTGTATATAGTTCAATTTGAACTCGATATCTCTCTCTTAACACCGCTTCGGCCTCTTCTATTCCTCTTGGAAAACGGCCTTTAATTGTATCAGTCTTATAATCTAGTAAAACAAAGCCTTCTTCATCTTCAAACAAACAATCAATCACACCTTGAACCAATACAGGCTCATCCTTCAAATCGCCATAAAGCTGTTCCGCTTTAAGCGCGTAACTGAATGGCACTTCGCGATAAACTTGTTTTGCATGAAGAAGCCTTGTCCCGATCGGGGATGCGAAAAATTCTACAATCTGCTCACGGTTGATGATCTCAGCCAATTCAGCAGAGAGAATCTCCTTCTCAACTAGTTCCTCCATTTTTGCTGATACAACGTCCAGCGAAACTGGCTCACTAAGCTTGATATGCTGCATAACCGTGTGCATCGCTGTTCCGCGTTCAGCTGCAGAAATCGACTTGCTTTGCATAAACTGCGGACGATTATATAGAAACGACTGAATTTGATTCCTTCTCATCAGCTGCTGATCACTATATTCATCTTGAACCTCTCTCTGTCTTTTCAGTTCTGACACCGATTGCTTTGAACGGCTGCTTACTGCTGTTTTATAAGGATATACCCATGTTAATTGCTCATTCACCTGTTCCGCCTGTTCACTTTCAAAAGCTACCGATTCACCGTTGCTAATGGCTGATAAGCGTTCATGATTTAGATCCTGCTCAGCTTTAAAGGTTTCAAGCAGCTCCTCACTTTTTACGATGTCAATGGTCCATTTGGAAGGATGCTGAGCAATTTCTTCATTAAAACAGACCTGTCCATCACTTAAAACCGTACAATCTTGATGGCGCACTAATGCCGGTCCCACCCAATCTAAATAAGTTTTCGCTTTGGAGCGTTCAAAATCCGGCAGGAGCCATTCTGAATGTGATACATGCTTTCTCCAGTCGGCAATCGTTTTTTCAGAATTTTTTAAGGTTCCTAATAAATAAAGCTTTTCCTTTGCCCTTGTGAGTGCAACATATAATACTCGCATTTCTTCTGCGAGAAGCTCCATTCGCATTTTTTTCTTTAAGGCAATATAAGGCAGCGTTGGATAGCTGATTCGCAATGCGGGATTGATCAGTTTTGTGCCAAAGCCAAGCTCCTTATCAAGCAAGTACTTTCTATTTAGATCCATCATATTAAACTGCTTTGCAAGCCCGGCAACAAAAACGACCGGGAATTCCAAGCCTTTACTACTATGAATCGTCATTAATCTGACAACATCCTCTTGCTCTCCAAGAGCACGTGCTGCACCAAGATCATCTCCTCGCTCCTGCATCCGCTCAATAAAACGCAAAAATCTAAATAAGCCTCTAAAGGAGGTTGCCTCATATTGGCGGGCACGGTCGTAAAGTGCACGTAAATTTGCTTGCCGCTGTTTTCCGCCCGGCATACCGCCAACAAAGTCAAAAAACTTTGTATCACGATAAAGCTGCCAGATCAAGTCTGATACAGAACCTTGTCTTGCTTGTTCACGCCATCCTTGCATTAGCGTAATAAATGGTTCAAGTTTGTTAAAAAGTGCTTGGTTGTCCAATGAACTCTCCGCTAAAAATGATTTCACCGCATCATAATACGTCCCTTTCTTGTCAAACGTACGAATCAGTGCGAGTTCATTTGCATCCATTCCAACGACAGGAGAACGAAGCACTGAAGCTAAAGGAATATCCTGGTATGGATTATCAATTATTTTTAAAAGTGAAAGCATTATGGCTACTTCTGTTGCTTCAAAATATCCGTTTGATAGATTCGCATAGACAGGGATTCCTGCCTGCTTAAACTCCTCCATGATTTGCGGTGCCCATGGCATAGAGCGCAAGAGGATTACAACATCACGATAGGTGACAGGACGTGTGCCATTGATACTGCGGTCATATATCGGGAACTGCTGATCAATAAGCGACTTAACTTTCTTAGCCATCAATCTAGCTTCCAATTGAACGGTTTCTAATTCCTCTTCATCAAATACGGCCGGTTCTTCCTCCTGATCAGCTTCCTCGCTTCCTTTGCGCTCAACTAATAAAAGTTCTGCCTTCATCTCTTCATTTTTTGGGTAGGAAGCTCCAAGCTTAAGCTCTGCATCATGGTCATAATCAATTTCTCCAACCTGCTCACCCATGATTTGCTTAAATAAAAAGTTCGTCCCATCCAACACTTCTGCCCGGCTTCTGAAGTTTTTCGATAAATCAATACGCATTCCTGTTTGATCAGCGATTTGGGTAAATCGTTTATATTTACTTAAGAAAAGAAACGGCTCTGCAAGGCGAAAACGATAAATCGACTGTTTCACGTCACCGACCATAAACAAGTTCCCTGTCGCTTCTTCGTCCTTTGTAACAAGCTTAAGGATTGTTTCTTGAACGAGGTTTGTATCTTGGTATTCATCGACCAATACTTCAGTAAACTGGTTCTTATAATACAAAGCAGCATAACTTGGCTCGTTATCCTCTCCTTGCAAAATGTCCAAGCAGTAGTGCTCTAAATCCGCAAAGTCGACAATTCCTTTTTCTTTTTTTATCCCTTCATACCTTTCTGCGAATTCCTTCACAAGCGCCACCAGCTTGGATACAACAGGTTTTAAATGGTTAAAATCCAGGACATAGTTCTGAAGTGTACGTGAAAACATCTCATCACGCAGCTGTTCAATTTGTTTTTTTACTGCATTTCGCATTGCTGTGACTTGATCGGTTAGAGCTTTATCAAATTGATCGCCTCTTACCGTTTTTGCTCGTGATAATTTAAATGTTTTTATTCGTTCACCAAGCTGCTCCCACGAATCCTTTACCCTTAAAAGCTCTGAAATTTGCTTTAAATCATCCTCAAGATTTTCTGCGCGTGGCGCCGGTCCAGCCGGCAGCTTTGTCAGCTCCATTGCCTGCTCAAGCTGAGCCTTTGCACCAGCCAGCTGCATGGCAATATCCTGAAGCAAATAACGGACAAATGGCAATGATTCAATTTCTTCCGTTTCTCTCAGATCATACATTGCAGCCAGCTGATCCAACCAAGCACTTGGAGTCGGGTGTGATCGTGAAAAAAAGTAAAGTTCACGAATCAATGTTTGCAGCTCAATATCATTACGATCAGAGGTATAGCGATCCACCAGATCAAAAAACGCCTCATTGTCCTCTCTGCTGTACTCTTCCTCGAACATATCATCAAGCACTTCATCAATAAGTAATTGTCCTTCTGTTTGGTCAGCAATTCTGAAACTAGGGTCAATATTAATTAAATAATAATACTTTCTAACAACCTGCAGACAAAACGAGTGCAAGGTAGAAATAGATGCTTTATTTAGCAATGTCAGCTGTCTGCGTAAATGAAGTGATGATGGATTTTCTTTTAATGCTTTTTCCAGCGCTTCTCCAATTCTGCTTCTCATTTCAGCTGCGGATGCATTTGTAAATGTAACCACAAGCAGAGAATCTACATCAACGGGATTCTCCTTTGAAACGATTTTTCTAATGATTCTTTCAACCAATACAGCGGTTTTTCCAGATCCTGCAGCTGCAGCAACTAAAATATCCGAACCGCTTGAGACAATTGCCTTCCACTGATCATCCGTCCATTGACTGTTTTCAGGCTTTGCAATTATTTCACTCATCTCCATTAACCTCCTCTCTCATTCTTTTTAACACCTCATCGTTCTTTTCACTTTTTAAGATTCGATATGAATTTTCTTCTAATGATTCATCAAACTGGCATACAGATTTATATTCGCAAAACGTACAAGGAATTTTATCCTTTAACTTAAAGGGACGAATATCAATGATTCCATCGGTAATATTTGTTCCCACTTTTTGAAACGTTGACCGGACATGCTTTCTTAATAAATGGAACTCTTGCTCACTTGCAACAGAGGAGGTTGAACGGAAGCCGCCTTCCTTTTTCAAGCCAGCCGCAATAATATTGGATGTGCCGCCTTCAGTAAGCGTGTTGTCCATAAGCTTTACAGCTTCCTCATCACCAAGTAATAACCCCTTCATCTTAAACTTCTTAAAGATTTCATCATCCAGCTTCTCCTCTGTCATCAACGTTTTTGCTTGGATCATTGGATCATGGACATGGAAATACAATACGCCTGCCGGGGTTGCTTCTACTCCAAGCCACATGCTGGCGTTCGAGATGATGACGTCTAAATAGGTAAGCATTTGCAGGGCCAACCCGTAATATACCTCTGAAAGCTGAACATTTTTTTCGCTTGATTTATAGTCGATAATGCGCAGAAGTACACGACCAGAGCCTGTTGCTTTATCCACTCGGTCAATCCGGCCTGCAACCTCCATCGTACAGCCATTTGGCAGTGTAAAGCGGAGCGGGGGCAGCTCTCCCCCCTTACCAAAGCCAAGTTCTAAGCCGACAGGTGCAAACCCGCTCGCCTTGGCATGCTCACTTAGGATCACTGCAGCGCGAGTAAGGATTTTTTGCAGCTTTCGTTTAATATAGTGAAAGCGATTTGAGCTTAACAGAATCTCTCTTTGCAATCTCGGTGCAAGTCGATCGACGGCATCATTCGATAACCGTTCACATTGTTCCTTCGTCAGCTCTCTCCAATCAAGATTCAATTGCTGCAGGCGATCGGATATGAGCTTAAGAGAAGAGTGGAACATTTGCCCAATATCAGGTGCTTCAAGTTTGAAAAATTGCCGTTCTCTAAGCTTTAATCCGTGTGAAGCAAAGTGCGAGAATGGACAGCTGTTAAATTTTTCCATTCGCGAGACACTTCCTTGGATATGCTCACCGTAGAGTTCACGGCTGATCGATGTTTCCAACTGCTCCGGTTTGTTTTGATATGTTAAACTGCTTAATACTCTTTTTGTTAGCTGGTGATTTTCCGATGTAATAAAGTAGTTATAAGCATCCCACCATATTGGGTTGATTGGATAGCCGCGCTTCCATGATTGCAGCTGTGAGGTGACATAAGATAACGTCACATGCTTATTCACCATAAAGGATAACTGTTCATTTAGGGAAAGCTGTTCAGGCTCGTTAAGAAGTCTTAACTTTTCAACCATAGGAAACATTTCTTCCACTCGTTTTAAAATGACAGAAGGAAGCAGAGCTTTTCCTTCTTCGTCGGCCATTGGATATGATAAATAAAGCCTTTCAGCCGGACTGGATAATGCCATATAAATAAGGAAGTTTTCATCAAGCAGCTGCTGTCTGGCAGTAGGTGCAAGATTGATTCCTTGATAATACAGGGTCTCTCGATCATCTTCTGTTAAGATCCCTTCTTCTTTCGGCCTTGCTGGGATAACCCCATCATTTACACCTACAATAAATGAGCATTTCACATGGAAAAAACGGGATTTTTCGAGATCGGCAATTAATACTTGATCCATTGCAGGAGGAACTAATGAAAATTTCATGGACTCTATACCTGTTTCAAGAATCTCAGCAAACAGCTTTAACGAAACGTGTTCGTCCGACATAATCTCCACAAATTCATCTAATAGATTCATAACCGCCTGCCAAACTTGATCATGCTCTCTCGCTTCCAAGAGCATTCCCTTTTCTTCTGCTGCCAGTCGCAGTCCTTCCATTTTTTCAGGAATGTGTAATTCCTCTAGAAACAGATATAAGCTTTCAGCTAAAGCTCGTCCAGACTTGCTGCGTTTTAGCCGATTTTGCAAAGCTTTAATTGGTGTAACAACAATATCGCGAAGCTGATTAAGCTTATCCTCCATTTGCTTTTCTTCATCTGTCACAACAAAGTCATCATCAAGGGAATAATAGCGGCGATAGCGCCAGCGTTTATCATTCGTCCACTTCGATCCTTGGATCCCGTATGATAAACAATAGTTTTCGAGCAGATCCATTTCCTCACGCATTTCCTGCTTATGACGGTCAAGCGGATAAAGCAGCTCTGTTTTCACAGCCCGAAACACTGCCTCGTAACGCCAATGACCATTGATGATTTCCAACGTAGAACGAATCAGCTCGACTAAAGGATGGTTCAGCATCGAACGCTTTTGATCTATAAAAAAAGGAATCTCGTAATCACGGAAAACTTGCTCTATCACATCACGATAATCATTTTGATTACGAATCAGCAAAGCCAGATCACGAAAACGATAGTTTTCCTTCCGCACAAGTGCATGAATCTGTCTAGCAATTCCTTCAATCTCAGACCGGCGATTTGCTGCTTGAAAAATGGTCAAATCAGGCTTTTGATCGTAGACTGTTGTTGGTCTTGTATCATAATATTTTTCTAAATGTCTTAAAGATGAATGGCCATACCGGTGCTGTTCATTCAAGATTATCGGCGCATCGACCTCTTTGCCTTTTTCAAGTGCAAGCTGGAGAACTTTGTTATAGGTTTTTCCAGTCATTTGAAAGAGGTGCAATTCATGCGGCAGATGCTCTTCATATGCTTTATCAGCCGTAAGGGCGATTTTCACATTTGCTGCATGGTCCATCAATGCCCCAACAACCTCATATTCCTGAGGGGTAAAGCTATGGAACCCATCTATATAAATATCAGCTGCTTGTAAATAGTCAGAATCCTGAACCTTTTCCGCTAATAAATGGAGATAATCCTCAGAATCTACGTATTTCTCACTAAGCTGAATTTCTAAATGCTTATATAGCATAGCGATATCATGGAGCTTGTCTGTTAAAGAGGTTTTATCCACTTCTGTAGTCGCACCTGCTAGATACTCCTCCAGCTCCTGCGGTGATAGGAGGTAGCGTTTAAATTCAGTTAGCATCGCCTCAAGCTGCTGAATAAATCCATTTTGATCACTAGCCTTCGTGAACACTTTAAATTCCTGCTTATACTGCTCGACCAGCTTTCGTAACATCATCTGAATCCCTGTACTTGAAAGATGATGGCGAGTCATTCCCCCTGTCTCCTGAAGAACTCTCCATGCCAGCCGGCTAAAGCTGAACGTTTGTGCCCGAATCATCCCGCCTAAGTTCGGTGTCTTAATTAATTCATACTCTGCCCCAAACGTCATCTGGTCAGGAACTAGATAAATGATTGGACGGCCGATCGGTTCTTCGAATAGCTTGTCTCTAATTTGATTTAAAATCTCCTCAGTTTTCCCGCTCCCTGAGCGACCAAGAATAAATTGAATACTCAACGTTTATTCTCCTAACTTATTTATTTAAAAAAGAAATACCACAACTAATTTTAGTGTGGTAATCATATTTGTTTTCACTTCATATCTATCTATATTTTACTTTACTTTTCAGGGAAATTCCATTTATCGGTCATACCAAGTTTTGTATTCACAAAGATGCCTGGTAGGCATGTAACAAAAAAAAATCCAACCAAGTTTGGAAGATTTAAACTGGGTTGGATTTTACTTATAGACATATTTCACAATTTTTTATCTCATAGGATTAGGGACATATACTGAAACCAATCAAAGAGAGACCCCGCAGTATACCGCGCCGAGGATTCTTCCAAATAGCCCTCTAAAAACGAACACCCGGAGAGATATCAAACAGTCAAGTTTAATTACTCATAATTTCCTCCTGTCGTAATAGCCTCATCTGTAAAGTTTTCAATTGATGTTTGCTTTTCATAAAAATGGGTCGCAAACTTTAAGACACCTTCCCTTGTGTAAAAGGGACTAGCAGCTGTTAAAGGAAGTTCCACTGTTTCTCTTAAACTTGCAGATTGATAAATAGCTGTTATTAATTCAAGTGTTTGTCGTCCTTGTAGACCATCAACTAACACACTCTTCTTTCCTTGGATAGCTTGAAGGACATCGTGGATTTGTCCGGCATGACCCTCGTATTGTAAATCTGTTTGCCCATCATAAAGCTTTTGGATTTTTTCTTCTAATTCAGGGTCATCCTTCGGGAAACCGTTTTGTCTTGATTGTGATGCTTTTACTTTCCATGGAACTGAAACACGCGCATTTTTCCCTTGAAAAATCAATTGCTGTTCTTCCCCATGGTGAATGACGGAGCTCGTAATTTGAACCAAACCGCCATTATCATATTTCCCTATGGCAATCGAAATGTCTTCAACTTCAGCATTGTGATGTGCAGCATTACTCATAACAGCGGTAATCTCTGAAGGCATCCCGTTCATCCACTGGAGGATATCAATATGATGAACAGCATGATTTAAAGTAGGTCCGCCGCCTTCCTTTTCCCATGTTCCTCTCCACCACAAATCATAGTAGCAAAAACCTCTCCACCAATAGGAATCGACTTGTGTATGGACAATGTCCCCCATTAATTTGGAATCAAGTACATGCTTTAATTTCATCATTGGTGATCGAAAACGATTCTGTGCCACGACGGATAAAATTTTTCCATTCTTCTTTGCTGCGGCATTCATTGCATCACACTCTTCTAAAGAAGAAGCCATTGGTTTTTCAACAAGTACATGCTTACCCGCATTTAATAAAGCAATGGCTGTATCTGCATGTGTGTATGGAGGTGTGCATATTGACACTAAATCGATGTCTTTACGTTCTGCCAGCTGTTGATAATCATTATAAATATCCACATTCAGCCCATGTTTTTTTGCAAGTTTCTCTGCCTTTTCAGGATAAATATCACATAAAGCAACAATTTTACAATGCTCTGATAACTCCAAGTAACCGTTAATATGGGCAGGGGCAATCGCTCCAGCACCAATAATCGCAACATGAATCATAGACAGTCTCCACTCCTTTTTATACTAAGCACTTAAAGGCTCAGTCCCCTAATTTAAACCCCAGAATAAGCCATAAATCCGCCATCAACAGGAACACTGATACCTGTCACAAATCCGCTTGTTTCTTCATCCGCCAACCAGAGCAATGTTCCTAATAAATCTTCAGGATTACCGAGTCTTCTCATCGGCGTATGGGCGAGAATTTTTTCGGTTCTTTCTGTATTTGTTCCATCTTCGTTTTTAAGTAATTTTTCATTTTGTTGTGTAAGGAAAAATCCCGGTGCAATCGCATTTACCCGGATACCAGCCTCAGCCATATGTACCGACAGCCATTTTGTAAAATTCTCGATTCCAGCCTTTGCAGCACTATAAGCAGGTACTTTTGTCATCGGACTAGGGGCACTCATCGAGGAAATATTTATGATCGTTCCCTTTTTCTCCACCATTCTTCTTGAGAAGATTTGCGTTGGAATTAAGGTCCCGACAATATTCAAATTAAAAACAAATTGAAAGCCTTCTGTTGTTAGATCAAAAAAGGTCGTGATCTCCTTATTCTGCAAATCAGATAAATCAAAAATCTCTTTTGTTGTAACACCTTTCGGATGGTTGCCTCCAGCACCATTGATCAAAATATCACATGCTCCATATGTGTTATAAACCATTTCCTCCGCTTTTTTCACACTTTCAAGATCCAATACATTACATTCAACGGCTAATGCTTCTCCGCCATTACGTTTAATCTCTTCAACAACAATGACAGCCTTTTCAAAAGTGCGATTTAAAATCGCTACTTTTACGCCTTGTCTAGCCAGCTCCTTTGCCATACAGCTGCATAATACACCGCCGCCGCCTGTCACAGCAGCTACTTTCCCTTGTAAACCTTCATATATTGGTAACATCTTATTCTTCCTTTCCGTTCAACATGTTTTAGTCTTACAGGAATGTATATAAATAACTTCTTATGTCTTTTTTATGTAGGTGACTGCATACTATCCAAAAGCCCATTTATGCTTAATAGCCCCTCAAATGTTAGCGCTATCAAAAAAATGAAGGAGTTTGGCAGCTTTATAGCTCCCATAACCTTTCATGTATTAAAAATAATCTGGATAGCGAACCTCTATCTCATCCTTTTCAAAATTCACCAATTTCAAGTGCTGTACCATTAATCTTTCTGCCTTTTTCGGGTCTTTTTCCATTATTGCTTGATAAATTTCTTTATGTTGCGAGACAACGACATTCCAATCTGTATTTGCAGCAAGCCTTAAAACTCTTAATCTGTCAAAGTGGCTGTTCATGTTTCGAATCATTTTCCATGTTCTTAATTTGTTACATTCTTCAAATAAGATCTTGTGAAATTCTTCGTCAAGCTCAAATAATTGATGATATGTTCCTTTTCCTAAGCAAAGCTCTTGCATCGCTACATTTGTTTCTAAACGAAATAGCTTGTTATCATCAAATACTTCGCAAGCTAATCTTACAATGGCTCTTTCAATGTTTTCTCTCGTAAATCTTGCTTCCTCTACATGGTCTAAATCAATTTTGGAAACAACCGTTCCACTTTGCGGGTAGATTCCTAATAACTCCTCTTGAGATAATTTTAGAAACGCCTCTCTTACGGGAGTTCTGCTTACTTCTAATTTTTCAGCAATTTCTTTTTCAGAAATTTTTGTTCCTGGCTTTAATTCTAAATTAATAATGCGACCCTTTATTGTCTGGTACACATAATCTCTTGTTGAGCCATTAATTCTTGTATTCATAGTTGAAATGGCAACCACCCCTTTTCTGCCCACCGAGGTATTTTAATATCCTAGATATACTAGCATGGTAGTTTTTAGTCAATTATAGTGTAACTCTATTAAATTTTCAACCATTTTTTTGAAAATACGCTCTTAATATAAGTAATAACCAAATATGCCTATCACAAGAGGGTCTGACCCAGAAGGCAAACACCAATATAAAGGAATTGTTATCATTAGATCCTATTTATATTGTATTCGAGTGGTCTGACCCTTATCTTTTGAGACAGTCTCTCTAACTAATTATGATTCTCTCTTTCTACAAACAATGCTACACCAATACCCCCGCCAACACATAGCGATGCAAGACCTTTTTCAGCCTCTCTCCGTTCCATCTCATGCAAGAGACTTACGACAATTCGTGAGCCAGTACAGCCAATCGGATGCCCTAAACTAATACCGCTCCCATTGACATTGACCTTTTCCCGATTTAAATGGAGCTGTTTTTCTACAGCTAGATACTGAGCGGCAAACGCCTCATTAATTTCAATGACATCCAAATCATCGATTTTCCAATTTAAAGATGCTATTCCCTTTTGAATAGCTGGGACAGGTCCGATTCCCATTATTTTTGGGTCCACCCCAGCAATTGAATAGTGGGAAATCTTAGCTAATATAGGGAGTCCTCTTTTTTCAGCTTCATCTTTAGCCATTAACACCAGCGCGGCTGCCCCATCATTTAATGAAGAAGCATTTCCTGCTGTAACGGATCCACTGTCTTTAAAAATCGCCGGCAATCCTGCAAGCTTTTCAGATGTTACTTGTCTTGGCCCTTCATCCTTAGCTATGATCACTTCTCCCTTTCTCGTTTTAACTGAAATCGGGACTATTTCTTTCGTAAATGTACCAGCATCTATGGCAGATAATGCTCGATGATGACTTAATAATGCGAGTTCATCTTGTTCTTCTCGTGTAATTTGAAATTCTTCAGCAATATTTTCAGCCGTTTCACCCATCATGATATGATGAATTGGGTCCCTTAATATCTCCCATACACTGTCTATCACCTGCCCGTGCTGCAGCCGTGAGCCCCAGCGATGCTGCTTTAATAAATATGGACTTGAGCTCATTGCTTCCACTCCGCCCGCAATCACAATATTGGATTGACCTGTTTGAATTTGCATGGCAGCAGAAATGATGGCTTGAAGCCCAGATGCACATTGTCTTTGTATGGTATAACCTGTTGTTGTCTCAGGAAAATCTGCTAAAAGTGCTGCCGTCCTTGCAGTATTTGGCTCATCTGTCCGTTGAATACAATGACCGAGAATGACTTCATCTACCTCGTGCTTTTCAAGCTTACTTCTCTTTACAACCTCATCCAATACTGGCACAACTAACTGAGTTGGCAATAGCTCCTTGAAAGCGCCACCAAATGAACCAATAGCTGTCCTTGCTGCTGCTGTTATGACCACCTCTCGCATGTTCCATCCCCCTGTCATGATCAACTTTTAGATTTAAAAAGATACTTATTTCCATTATACTATAGATTTTTGAATATATTTTTGTAATTAACAATCCTTTAGTAAATGCTCGCTTTACAATTATGATGTAAAAGAAATCTAGCTATCCAGACCATAGTATTTAGTTTTTAGTTATAAAAAAAGGACCATTTTTGGTCCCTTCAACGTTTGTATATCCTTTTTTATATCTCATATGATTACCTTACTTTTTCCTTCTTCTCATCTAGCACTGAATAAGTATATGTAAATGTTTTTCTAATTCTTATTGATAAGTATCCTTTTAGTCTGCCTTATCCTTCCATTCTGTTGCCTATTTAATGTCAAGCAGCGAAGGACCAGTTCGGCGATAGAAAAAGTCAATTGGTTTTGCAGTCATTTCATCTCTCATTAATAGAATTAATGAGAGATGATCATCTTTATCCAGACTGAAAAAAAGAGTCAAAGAACAATCATAAAAATAATTGGCAATGTAGCTAAACTTAGAGAAGTGCTTATCAGCGTAGCACCCGAGACAAATTCCGGTTCTGTATTATACTGCAGGGCATACATTGTCGTATTCGCTGCAGTCGGCATCGCTGCCATAATAATCATGATTTGCTTTACCATTTCATCAACAGGCAAAAACAATGTAAGCACATAAGCAATTCCTGGTGAAATCGCTAATTTCGTTAGAAGAGAGAGAGAAACTTTTTCCCTCTCCAGGTTTTTTACAGATATTTTTGCAAGCTGCATGCCCAAGACAATCATAACGGTTGGAATCGCTGCATCTGCTACCATATTAACTGCCTCTGTTATGGCATTTCCCAATTTAACATGACATACTTGAAGCACATACCCTAACGCTGCCCCATAAACCATAGGCATTCGCTGAACCGCGCGAATGGCAGAGCGCACTCCATCACCTTCAGGGCTTCCCTTTGCAGCGTAATAAACACCTACTGTACACATAACAAGCTGCTGAATGACCATTAAAATAATCGCATAATCAAGGCCTACTGCGCCGAATAACAAGAGAACAACAGGGGTTCCGTAGTTCCCATTATTCATAAACGAGGAAGCCAAGATCATCCCGCATGTTTCCTTAACCGTATATTTACGGATAATTGCAAAGATATAAACGACGGCGATTAAACAAAAACAAAGGGCAAATGTATAAAGGGTCATATAAAGATAGGTCAGATCAAACGTCGTGGTATAAAAGGTTCGGAATACTAATACAGGTGACATTAAATAAAGTGCCATTGTTGAGATTGTTTTCGTATCGAATCCTATCTTTTTTTGACCTATAAAGCCAAGTGCAAAGATACCGAATATTGGAATAAGGATAAGGAAGAAATCCACTCATTCACCTTCATTCCTAAAAATAGATTTTCTAACTTATTCTGAAAGATTATAAGTTTAAAACAATAATACGTTCTTCTGTCATTTCCTCAATCGCGTACTTCGGACCTTCCTTACCATTACCGCTGTTTTTCACTCCGCCATATGGCATATGATCGACACGGTAGGCAGATGCATCGTTGACAATTAGACCCCCAACCTCTATTTCTTTCGCAGCTTTCATCGCAAACTGCAAATTATTTGTAAATAGGCCTGCCTGTAGGCCATAGTCAGAATCATTTACTTTTGCAATCACTTCATCAATTTCCTTATATGTTCCAATTGATACGACTGGACCAAATACTTCCTGGCGGCACACTTTCATATCGTCATGTACATTTGTGAGAATCGTAGGTTCATATACAGCACCATCACGCTTGCCTCCCAATGCGATAACAGCACCCTGCTCAACGGCTTCCTGTACCCAGCTTTCTACACGCTCTGCCTCTCGAAGGCGAATCATTGGCCCAATATCTGTTGCTTCACTTGATGGATCTCCTACTACAAGCTTTTCTGTGTTTTCTTTTAATAACTCGATAAATGATGCAAAAATCTCCTCTTGCACGTAAACTCGCTGGACAGATATACACACTTGACCAGCATTATTAAAGCTTTTTTGTGCAATCAACGATGCTGCTTGCTCTAGATTTGCATCCTTGTGCACAATCGTTGCCGAGTTGTTGCCCAGCTCCAATGCCACCTTACGCAGTCCCGCTTTTGAGCGAATGTATTCCCCTACACGAGGGCTGCCTGTAAATGTGAACATATTGACATCGTTATTTTCTAACAGCCATTCTCCAATGGTTGCACCATCACCAGTCAAGACTTGAAGACGGCCTTTTGGAAGACCTGCTTCCTCCATTAATTCTGCTAACATCAGGGCACAAATCGGCGTAACCTCTGCCGGCTTTAAAACAACACTGTTTCCAGCTGCTAAAGCAGGTCCAATTTTATGGCAAACAAGATTAACAGGTACATTGAATGGTGTAATCGCCGCAATTACCCCTACTGGTACGCGAACAGTAAAGGCCATTCGATTTTCTGAACCTGGCGCTGACTCAACTGGAATTCCTTCTCCATGAATGCGTTTAGCCTCTTCCGCTGAAATCACTAATGTTTGCGCAGCACGTTCAATTTCTCCGCGGGATTCGCGGATCGGCTTTCCAACCTCTACTGCAAGCACTTGAGCAAATTCGTCCCGGCGCTCAACTAATAACTGTGCTGCTTTCATTAATACCTCATAACGTGCGTACGGTGAAAATGGATTTTTCAACGCTTCCTTTGCGCCTTGTACAGCTGCTTCAACATGTTCTTTTTCAGCAACAGAGATATGTGCTGCTGCCTCTTGAGTATATTTATTCACGACCTCCATCATGTCAGCCGTTTGCTCCCATTTCCCATTAATATATAATCCATATTGTTTATCTGTTGTAATTGTTGACATGTTCTCCACTCCTATCCGTTCTTTTATCTCATAAGTTCAATAAAATAGTGATATTTATCACTGCAGAATTTTGTTGTTGTAAATTCAATTGGTTTATTTTCCTGTCCAAAACTGAGCCTTTCCATTTGCAGCAGTGCCTGACCTCCTCTGATGCCAAGCAAATCAGCATCAACCAGCGAGGCATTTATCGCTTTGATTTTTTCATTTGCGGTTTCTAGGACAATATTTTCTTTTGCTAATATGTCATAAAAATTTGCACAATTTAAATCCTCATTGAGCAGTATTCTGCCAATATGATACGGCCAGCATGTGCGCTCAATTGCAACAGGTGCCTGATTCGCAAAACGCAGACGTTCAATGACGACGATTTCATCCTCCATTGGTACATGGAGAAATGTCTTTTCTTTGTAGAAATCGCGGCTTGTTTTAACAGACAGCATTTTAGAGCTTGGGATGATTCCATTTTCCAACGCTTCTTCAGCAAATCCCTTTAGCTTTCCTAAACTGCCGACAAAGACTTGTGGCTTTACGATTGTCCCTTTGCCTTGTTTTTTCTCGAGGATTCCTTCCTGTACAAGGATGGAAACGGCTTGTCGTATTGTCGTCCGGCTGACATTGAATTCAATCATCAATTCATTTTCTGTCGGAATCATAGAATTTGGTGTCCATTCCTTTTCCTGAATCCGTTTGATCATCGTGTCTTTCACTTGTAAATATAAGGATGTGCTTTTGGTGGGCTCGAAGCTGCTTGCCACTTATTCAACACTCCCTTCAGGCTTAAAAAATTTCATTCCAAAGCGAGAGCAACAACTTCGTTTTTTAAACAAACACATTCGTTTCCAGCTTTAGCAGACGGCCAAGTTCAATCAATTGCTTTGTCACGTCGCCATATACGAGGGCAAAATGAGGCTCATAGCCGGCATTCATCAGGTCATAAAGTGTGCTCGTCACGTCAGTTGTTAATTCCACTTCAACTGAGGTTCCGCTAAAAGGCTGTTCGACATCAAGTGCATGGCCTTTCATCACAAGTAATCGGTACCCATCTGGCGTATAGCTTACGCGGAAAATCGTGACATCCCCAGCCTTTAGGCCAAAATCCATCGCAAGCCCGATTTTACGGTTTGGATGCACGCCCGCTGTCGCACCTGTAGCAGGATGGGCAAGCGAGTATGCACCAGCTCCGCAATGCCAAAAAACAACTGAGTTTTTCCCCTCATCAACATGAACCAAGTCTCCTAAATATGGTGCACTTCCACCTGTTAACTCTCGCAAAATATACATTGATATCGAACCATGTATATCTGATTCACAGGAAGAAACCATCCCATCCTCTGTAAACTGCGAAAGAACTGAGCATGGTGCTGCCCCTAAATCATTGAAAAAGTCCGGCCAGCATCTCATCGCAATTGACTTAATTTCTTCTTCCTTAATATGTTTCTTAATGTATGTCGAGAACTGTGCGAATTTATGAACTGTCTCATCCTCGCGATTCAAGCCAATGACTTGTTGTTCAGCACGATCGACTTCACCGATCCATTCCTCTTCAGGAAGTTCCACACACTTCTTAAATGCTTCCTGCAAATCAAGCTTATGAAGGGTCACGCCGAGCGTTTGTTTCAGTTCTTCTTCATTTGCATCTGAGAAAAAGAATCCCGGTGGATAGTCGCCGACAACCCCTATTTTCAGTTGTTGGATCGCTTTTAGAACACGCATAACATTAAATTTCTCAAGCAATTCCGTTTGCAGCTTCTCTTCATCAGGATTTCCAAATACGAATGCAAACGGGTGCTGATGATTGCGCAGAACATTGCTGGTGCTATTGCCGCCGGTCAATGAGTTCAAGCGCAAACGGCCACCCACACTCGGCTCGCGGACAGACCAAACAATAACTGGCACTTTAAAATACTCCAGTGCCTTCACCATGAATTCACCATCTGCAAATGTGACACTTTGATATAAAACAGTATCAATTTCAATTGTTGCAACGGATTGCAGAAATTGTTCAAGCTCCTCTACTGATGTAAGGATTTCATTTGGTGCAACAATACTATGACCACTTTGTTCAAGCCAACTCATGCTTTGTCTGCGGTACATTTCTGCTGTTTCAAGATCAAATGTTTTTCTTCCAATTGGAAGATATAAAATTGCTGTATTTGCCATCGTTTTTCTCCTTTTCATGTTATGCTGCACTGATTCATCACTATATCTTAATTATACATAACGATCTTTCATCACAAAAAAAATTCATATCTTTTGTTTACCTTAGGATTTCCCTTTATACTCTATGAAAATTCAAGTGATATTATCAAATTCATAGCTACCTTTCTTTAAAAAGTAGGTATCTTTAATACTATAATATGAAAACGTCTGCATGTTTTCAAGTGTTTTTTTACTTTTTTGCAGAAGTTATTAACAGTCTTATCGAAAAATTAGAGTATGAAAATCCATTATCAACGTCATTCTAAGGCAAATCCACTTTGTTGGATTGTCTTTTTTTAGGCAATAAAAAAGGACAGTGATGAAAACCACTGTCTCATTATCTCGTAAGCTCAATATTATAATGGTATTTATCACTGCGAAACTTGATTGTAGAAAATTCAATCGGTCTATCATCTAGTCCAAAGCTTAATCGCTCTGTCTCCAGCATGGCTTCGCCTCCGCGGATTCCAAGTAAGTCAGCTTCAAACAGTGTAGCATTAATCGCCGAAATCTTCTCTTTTGCTCGCTTCAAAATAATATCGTTATTTTCCAATATCTCGTAAAACTTTGCACTATCTAAATCTTCATTAATAAACAGTTTTCCAATATGGGATGGCCAACATGTGCGCTCAATTGCAATTGGGATCTGGTCAGCAAAACGGATGCGTTCAATCACTAACACTTCTTCATCTTCAGGGATATTCAGCATCGATTTTTCATGGTACAAATCGGTTTTAAATTCTGCTCGCAGCAACTTTGAATTAGGGGTCAGCCCTTTTTCTGCTACCTCCTCTGCAAAGCCCTTCAGCCTTCCATTTCCCGTAAGCTGCTGTGACTTTACTATTGTCCCTTTCCCTTGCCTTTTCTCTAGTAATCCATCCTGAACAAGGATCGAAATCGCTTGCCGTAACGTGGTCCGGCTTACATTAAATTCATCCATCAATTCTTGTTCTGTAGGAATCAGTGTATTAGGTGCCCATACTTTTTCTTGAATTCGTTTAATAAGAATGTCTTTTACTTGGAGATATAACGCTATATTCTTATTTGGATCTACCATACTTTCCAATTATAAATCTCCTTTCCGCTTAGTAACCTAAAAGGTCTGGTTTTCCTAATTGTATTTTATAATGACGTAAATTTTTTTATTGAATCTAACTTGATTAAAGTAAATACCATTACTATTCACTTTCACTTATTCATCATAACTATTATAACATACATTACGATCTTATTAAGAATTCTTTAAATCATTGTACAGGCGAAATAAATGGAAAAAGGTTGTTGAAACGTATGTCAACAACCTTTTGATCGTACTATATTAAATATTTGATATGGATAAGAACAGCTCTTTCCATTCGGAGTTTTTCCGGTAAAATACAGGCGGATAGCCAATTGGCGCTTGGACAGTCACAGATCCTCCCTTGTATTCCTGACCGCTCCAAAGATGGATCCATTCATCCTCAGGCAGGTAAACGTCCCATTCTGTTTGGCTTTCTTGATGGATTGGAGCCACTAATAAATCCTTTCCATATAAATACTGGTATTGGATGTCGTATGCTTTTTCATCCTCTTCGTAATGCATAAACAGCGGACGTTGCACCGGAATACCGCGCTCTGCATTTTCTTTTACGAGTGCTTTCGTATATGGTGCAAGCGTAACAAAAATGTTCGACATTCTTGCTAAATGCTCTAATGACTCCTCATCTCCATCAAATTGGAAGCAATCATCTGGTCGATTACCTTCATGTGTTCTCATCATTGGAGTGAAGGCACCCATTTCTGACCATCTCATTAACAATTCCTTTGAGCGTTTATTGCCATGCAAGCTTGTATATCCGCCAATATCACTGTGGTGCAAGCCACATCCGATCATCCCTGATGATAATGCTGCAGGAATAACTGATGCTAGCCCATCATCCAGCGTCCAGTCGACACTTTGATCTCCGCCCCAAAGAAGGGTGCAATATTTTTGGACTCCTGTATAGCCAGCACGCATGAAGTAAACAACTTCACCTAATTTTCCGGCTTCACTTACAGCCTCATAGTTAATTTTCGCCCACATTGTTGGCCATGCATTATGCATGATGCGTGCATCAACACCATTTTTGAGAACGACATCAGTCGGCAGGTATTCACCGAAGTCTGCCATCCAGCCACCAATGCCAAAATCAATCATGTTTTCTTTAATGACTTGCTTATACCAAACGCATGCCTCATCATTTGTAAAATCAACAACTCCGCAATAAAACTCACCAAAATCAACTAAATAGGTGTCACCTTGCTCGTTTAATGCCAAGTACCCTTTTTCTTCTGCTTCCTTAAATAAATAGCCTTCTACTGCTACATAGGGATTGATATAGCCTAAAAAGCGAATACCGTTTTCTTTCCATTCAGGAATCTTTTTATCAAGCTCTGGGTATTCATTTTCATTCCACTTCCAGTTCCACATTAAGCGTTTGCCAAAGGAAGTGATCCGCTTGCCTTGCCAGTCCTGGCACCATACGCCAGCAACCTTCATGCCTTTATTCAATGCCCGTGTAAGCTTTTCTTCTACAACCTCTGTTCCGCCTTGAATCCCCAGAATGACACCATTGTATACCCAATCTGGAAGCTCGGGCTGTCTGCCAAATAAGTTTGTAATCTTTTCAACTAGGTCAAGATACGTTTCTGCTGTCTCAAATAATACATACTTTGGAACTTCCCAAATTTGCAGCTCATGAAAATTTGGATGACGGAAATCAAAATCGGCATAAGCAGTTGTCTCAACATGACAATAATACTTTTTCGTAGAGACAAATGTCGGTTGCGGAAAGTTCGTATTGTAATAATCTCCGCCTGCCTTATCCTTTACATCTGCTTGCCATGTCACATAGGTATTCTTATTTCTTCCTACACCAGGTTCAGACGTCCAAAGCGGGAAGTTTTTCCCTCTCATATTAAAATGAGAAAGCTGTTCGCCGCACCCATATACCTTTTCTTCTTGATCAGCTTCTACTCGCAGCCAGAATCGGTTGACCGCAGAATCAACTTGTGTATATTCAACTTTTAAACGGTTATCTTCTTCTTTGATTGTAAGAATCAGTACAGCTTGCCCGTCTTCAGACTTCGCAAGTTCAACCAAGTATTCATTATTTTTTTCTTCAATCCGTGCATATTTAAGAGGTGTACGCTCAGTCACATAATCTTTTATATCGAAGTTGCCGCGGTACATTTCAATTGTTTCCTCACCTTGTCCAACAAATAGCATCGGTTTTTGGACGGTGTGACGCAGTAAAAGGACATGATTATACGATACTTCAAATCCATCTTCTAACGTTTTGACAGAGACTCCTTTATTTATCTTCGTTGTTTCTACCATTTTTTCACTGCTCCTATCCTGGCTTATCCTTTATCCTGCTATACAATGGATAAGCCCATTTATCTAAATCGGTTTTTCATAGATTGTGATCGCAAACTTTGTTGTGAAAAACAAGTATTGGGAATGGTTGATTGTAACGAGAGCATGCTCGCTTTCCGTGGGGCGGGCGGAGAGCCTCCTCGGGGCTGGCGCCTGCATGAGTCTCACCTGTCCCGCTGCTCCCACAGGAGTCTCGCCCCTTACGTTCCAATCAACCAAAATCGTTTTTGTTCTATGGACCTATTTATAAACAACACTCTTTTAGAAAAGAGCCTTTCATAATAAGGATCGATTAACTAACAGATTTATTTGCCATTCCACTCTGACTAGTTGATCCGCCCCAAAGTTTTTCATACTTATAGCCTGTTAAGCTTTCACATACTTTTCTCGTTTCAGGAGTCACATGCTCAGCCTTGCCGCCATTTTTCCTTCTCTCAATTTCAGCAAGTAAGATCTTATGGTTTTTAGGGCTGATCTTGAATCCTAATGTAGAGAGGATCCCTAGTAAAATTAACACGGCAGGCACGATCATGAACAGCTTTTGTAATCCATCTAATGTTGCAAGTGATTGCTCTGCATTTGGTACATATCCAATCCCTTTTAATGCTAGTCCTACAAGGAAGATCGCCAAAGCCTGTGAAGATTTTCGAATGAACGACATCAAGCCGGCATAAACCCCTTCTCTTCGCTTCGTGGTAATCATCTCATCAACATCTGAAACGAACGGGAGAACGTTCCAAGGAATCATAACAGCACCTGAATGTCCGCTGCCTAAGAAGAAGGCTGCAAGATAGATAATAAAGATCGAACTTTCTTGTGTTAATAAACTAAATAACACAATACCTGCGCCCCAAATGAACATACTGAGATTATATGTCAGCTTGTTTCCTAACTTAATCGCTACATAGGTCACTAAGGGAATAAACAATACTTGCGTAATTTGTACAAAGCTTAATGTATCTGCAAAAATACCTTCTCTAAGCATATAATATGCGACAAAATAGAAGAACAAAGCATTGAATACGTCCATGGCAACGTAAGAACCAAGATACATAGCCAGATATACATTAAACGACTTATTTTTGAATGCAGTCCCGAAATTAAGGAAAAGCTCTTTAAATTCTTGCAGGAAAGGTTTCTTAGCTTTCTTTTCAATCGTTCTATCACTTTCCCATGTCCCTTTGTAAACAAGGATCCATGGAAGGGCAAATAATAGACCAAAAACAATACCCATGACAAGATACCCTTGTCCACCTGGGAAAGCGTCTACAATTCTTTGAGGAAAGAAAGCACCTAAGAAAGAAGCACCTTGAGAGAATGCCATTCGGATTCCTGTCATTTTCGATCTTGTATTATAATCTGTTGTCATTTCAGCAGCTAACGTGTTGTAAGGAACCATAACCATTCCAAACGCTGTATTAAATAACAAATAAGCAAAAACAAAATATGCGTACTTAAATGCATGAGTTCCTTCAATCGGAATCCATAGCATACTAAAACTTACGGCTACCGGAATAATCCCTAATAAGAAAAAGATTCGTCTTCTTCCGCGCTTTGTTGTAAGATTATCTGAAATATAGCCAATTGTAGGATCCAGCAAAGCATCCCAAATCTTCCCTAATGCTACAATCGTTCCTGCTTCAACAGGTGATAGTCCGACGACATCTGTTAGGAAAACCATGAATAATGTTCCGATAATAAAGAAGGACCCGCCTCCAAATAAATCCCCAATTCCATAAGCAAACATGTTCTTTAAGCGAACTTTCCTTGATCCTTGAACGTTTTGCATAACAACTCTCCCCCTTACTTCATGTATGATTATATCCGTTCTATGAAATTCGATCTGCTTCTAACTATCCACAGGAGCTTTTCTATTTGTTTTATGATTCCTTTTAATCCTAGATGGCCTAAACTCATGATGCTTTTCAAAGGACTGTAACCTTACGAGAAAGTTAACATCCATATTAGGAACTTATTGGCTTAAGATCTCTTAATCAAGGAAGCGTTTTCATACATTTCACTACTATCTATTACTTTTAAGGTTACTTATTGCTGGCATGTAAAATTTGAATATTCTCTCCCCGAATTCCCGGAAAAGCGCCTCGGTTGATGAGAACTTCTCTTTCAGGGTGTGCAAGCAGCCATTTGTTTTTCATAAATAACAGCACATCTTCCTCTGACTTTCTTTCAACCGCTATCTCGAGAGGCTCATTCGTCCCTGCAGGTAAAATAACAACGGCTTTAAAGCCTTCTTCCTCTACTTTACAAGGTGCAAAGTGCAATGTTGTCGCATATAGCTCAACAGCTGCGCCTTTAGGAATGAAGAATGCGTCTACATTTTTAGCATTATATTGATTATTCTCTATATCTTCCACTCTTCCTAACAAAAGAACAAGATCTGTCATCGCAACATTGATTTCACTGCTTTTATGATATTCAAGCCCATTTAGCGTCTGGTTAGGGCCATTGCAATACCCGATTTGAATTGGCATTCCGCCATAAAAATTTGTTTCGATCTCTTCTTTTACTTTTGTCTGTTCCAGTTCAGTCACAGATGCGACATATTCATTAGCATCTATTGGGATCTTTGTTTGGTCCATATATGGCTTTAGCTCTTCAAAATCATAAGATTCAATCACCTTCCCATATTGCTTAAACAAAGAGTCCTCGACATGATAAATCGTAATATGGCGGTTTATATCTTTCAATACCTCAAATTTAGCCAAGTATCTGCACACCCTTTTTCTTCTACTTTAAAAATTGCCCCTCCCAGCTGATATTTATAAGAGGGGCATTTCATTCGTCCGGTCATGTTTATTTCATTACTGGTTCTTCTTTTGCTGTATTATCCCACGCATTGCGGAATACATTTAGACCATAATCTGTGAACGCATGATAAAAACTGTTTTTATAAACATCAAAGCCGCATGTTACGATATTTGCCCCTGCTTTGGCAGCATCTACAATTTGTTTGCCATTACGTAACGCAGCTACAATTATTTCTGTTTCAAAACCGTAAGTTTTATAGATATCGACAATGTCTTTAATATATTGTGTCGTATCATCACCGCTATTTTCCTTCCAACCAACGAATGGAGAAACAAATTTTGCTCCGATTCTTGCTGGCTGCAATGCTTGTGAAGGTGAGAATACAAGCGTAACATTCGTAGGAATTCCCTCTTTTTCAAACTCTTTCGCTGCAATTAAACCAGGCTCTGTGCAAGGAATTTTAATAACAAAGTTTGAAGATAGAGATGCAATTTTCTTTCCTTCTTCTACCATTTCTTTTGCATTGTCTAGGTGTGGATTGATTTCCGCCGAAATTGGAAAATTCTCTACTCCTCTGAACTCACTCGCCATTTCATCGAGTACTGTTAAAAATGGTTTCCCGCTATTCATTATGTGACGCGGATTTGTCGTAACCCCATCAATTGCCCAATTTTCATAAGCGTAGCGTATTTCCTCAATAATTGCACTGTCTAAAAAATATTTCATGTCTTTATCCTCCTATTTATCATTATGTTTATACATAACATAATAACATAGTGATCTTTTATTAAAAGTAGGTACCTTTAGTAATATAATATGAAAACGCTAATAAAATTTCAAGCTTTTTTTAAAAGAAAATATTAAAGGATTTAGGGATCTATCCTTCGTCTTGTATCCAAATACGATTATTATTGTTTTCAATATACGTCATTACCTTTTATAATAAATAGGCTAAAGACTCACACTTTTTTGAGAATCAGCTTATAAAATAACTCTATTTTACTTATTAATTGGGTAGTACATTAAAAGACCTAAATAAAAAAGCACACAATACTTTTAATAGTTATTGCATGCTTTTACAAGAAATTTGTTATTTTTTGATAGATTGAAATCTTTTCTTACTTTGGGGTTTTCCAATTCAGATCTGGCTGCATTTTTGGAATAAGTTGTTTCTCCCAAAGGGTTCCATTCCGGTCCTCCAAAATAAGTAGCTTCTTTAGTAAGATAGTCCCCTTTCCTTTAAGCACTAAAATAGCAATTTCTTTAATCAATCATGTTTCTAACATCACTATCTAGGTTTAATCGAAAGAGTCGTTCCCTTCTCCATTGTGATGTGAACATACATTTTTCCTAATGGTGATTCTTTTATTTTAACCCCTTCACCTGTCAATAAACAGTTTGTTGCAAACGCTGGAAGTTTCAACGTAAATTCTGAATCCCGATCAGCGGTCATTTTTCCACATAATGATTTCGTTAGTACATTCCATGAAACGGAAACCCTCCCGGTCATAAAGCGAAAATCCTTTAACTCACCCTTTTTCCACTTAGCAGGAAGAGCCGGCAACAATTTGATCAGTTTTGGGGAAACAAACAAAAGCATTTCTTGAATGGCATTAATAATGCCCATACTAGCATCTAATTGGACTGGTGCAGTCTCAATTTCCATACTTAGCCCCATATTTCTCCAATCATTGTGAACAGTGAAAAGGTTATGCAATAGACATGAACGTGAGAGAATATCCAAGCATTCCAACGCTTTATCACCGTCATTCATTCTCGCCCATATACTCGACATATGTGCCAGTGACCATCCGGTTTGCGCACCTAATATTCTCTTTGAAACAGCCATTCTAAATGCTTCAAACAGGTTCTGATCTTGTTCTTGGCTGATTTCTCTACCTGGAAACACGGGATAGATGTGTGAAAGATGACGATGGTTGTATCGATCATCAAAGGCAGTATGTAACCATTCCCGAACGGCACCATCTTTATTCATTTCATAAGGCGGAATATTTGCAAGCATTCCTTCCCATTTTTCAATTTCATCTAAATAGGATGAGGTCTCTTTTGCTCCCTCAATTAAGTGATTTAGCACTTCTTTCATAATGGCAAAATCCATTGTTGCATTAATAGCGGTTGGCATTGGATGAGCGAGTTGTTTTCCGTCCTTCGGCATAAAATTTTCTGGGGTATTCTCAGGTGAAACAGAAGGAAAAAATTGATAAAGACCATTCTCATCCAAGACGAGAAAATCTTCATAAAAGAGCGCAACTTCTTTTAAAAAGGGAAGGACTTTTTCGATCAATAGTTTTTTGTCTCCTGTATAAAGATAATAATCATAATAATGCTGTGCCAGCCATCCTGCTGCTCCAGTCCAATTCATAATAACAGGGACGATTTGATTTGGTACACCAATACCGGGAGTTGTACCTGCTGGTATATAAATTCCGCGGCAACCGTATAACTTTCCAGCATTTTCTCGAAAATCATCCATCATTTCCTCGTAATAGTTGAATAATGCTGGCACTAATTCAGATAGTCCCCCTACTGATGCATGCCAATACATCATTTGAATGTTCTCATTTGCCATCCGATGGCACCACATTAAATTGTAATCTCCACCCCAAAGCCCATACATCCCAAATGGTTGTCCCTCAACTCTTGTACCAGAGATAAAAAGATATCGTCCATAATTCCACAACTTTTCTATTAATGCTAGAGGAGCTTCCCCTTCATATGCATCCAGAAGAAGTTCTTCAATCGATTTTTCGGCTTCGGCATCAGTTAATTGTAAGGAAGCTGTGTGGAATAATTGTGCGTGTAAAGGAATATGCGAACTTAACAATTCTTGATAGTTACCTTTTATCTCTAATAATTCTGCTTGAAGTCGTGTCCATTCATTACGATGATCTCCTTTAATAAATACTTTCAATATCATTTGTATGGTTTTGGCCTCTTCACAACGGAGACGTCTTTTATCAACAATGATCTTTCCTCCCGTAGGAATCAAACGTATGACGGCTCCATAATCAGTATGATCATCATTTTTTGCAGAAAAAAAGATAAATTGATTTTCTGCTTTGAGCTGAATCGTACTTTCCAATTCTTTAACCCGCTGGTCCATGTTTTTATGGTCTGTCTTACGGATGCCAAGCTCAAACTCAGCTGTCAGTGATTTCCCCGTTGATATTATTTCATAGACAACAGCATCGTCTGCTCGTGAAACAAATAAATTTCGTTCAAATCGTTCATTTCCCTCTTCCCACCTTACCGATACCTCCCCTGTTTCCATATTGACATCTCTGCGATAATGTTTAAATCCATCCCTTTGCCGCATTCTAATGTTTAGCTCAACAAGCGGTAAAAATGATGCTAAGCGGGTGCTGTATCCTTCCTCTTTTAATGAATTTGTTAAATGCCAGCTAGCTTCACTGTATTTTTCTTTTTTCATGAGTTTTCTTGTCTCGCTGAGCGTGTAACTAACATCAGGAAGTGTGTCCTTTCTTCCCATATGCCATAATCCTTCATGATTGATAACGATCTTCTCAATGCTCACACCTCCTGTAACAGAGGCACCTACTTTTCCGTTTCCAGAGGGCAACCCCTCTCTCCACATATTCCTCCACCATCCTGCAGGATATTTCAGAGATATGCTATTCCTGTTAACATTCTTATCTATCAAGATATAATACCTCCAATTTATTCTTTGAAAAGAAATAGGCTGTCGCAAAGTATAACGATCAAATCCTTTGAGACAGCCTCATTTCTACCATTCTATTTATCAATCACTGCGCTACTGTCAATGTCTCCTCATTTTTGGCTTTTATCAATTTCTCCATCTCGATACTTGCCAATAAAAATGGAGCGACTCCCATTAGATCATCACTTACGATTTGCTCACTCATATAATAGTCATAAGAACCATCACGATACTTAGCACCGCCAAGACCAGCACCTTTACATATTTGATGAAGGTGTACACCTTGTTCATCTTCCGTGACAAAATGTTTAAGAATACCATTATATGAACGGAACACGATATCCGGTTCAATACCAGACAAATAACCTTGACGGATTCCCTTTGCCAAAGCATATGTCATCATACAGGAGCCAGATGATTCTAAATAATTTTTCTCTCTGCCGTTTTGGTCAAGCAGCTGATAAAAGAGGCCGCTTTCTTGATCTTGAACATTTTTAATGGCATGGGCCATTCTTTCAAAAATCCCCATGATTTGCCCTCGTTTTGGGTGATTCACTGGAAAGTGTTCGAGGGAATCTACAATAGCCATGGAATACCACCCCATTGCTCTTCCCCAGGCGTGGAATGACCTTCCCGTTTCTTTATCACACCATCGCTGTTCCCTGCTTTCATCCCATGCATGATGCAGAAGTCCAGTTACTGGATTACGCGTTTTCTCTTCGATTAATAAGATTTGCCGTGCCACCTCGTCAAATCCTTCTGACGCATGGAACGTTTTTGCATATTCCGCTAAAAATGGTGAAGACATATAAACACCATCAAGCCACATTTGAAAAGGATAGATTTTTTTATGCCAATACCCGCCTTCACTTGTACGCGGCTGTCCTTCAAGCTGTGTGACTAACTGCTGAATGGCTTTTTCATACTTTTCCTCTCTAGTACGATTCCAGAGCGAGAACAAATTTTTTCCTTTATTAATATGATCCAAATTATATTCCTCAATTGAATAGTCTTTTATTGTTCCATTTTCATTGATGAATAGATCCATGTGACTCTTAACGACTTGATGGTAGTTTTCTATGCCGCTCCATTCCGAAAGCCAATCAAATGCCTTTAATGTCATTCCCGCTACATATCCCCATTTATTAGCAATTTTCGGGTGGAATCCATTTTCACAGTGTGAAAGGATGGTTTCTGCTATTTTTATTGACCATTGATTTGATTGCATGTTTCTCTTGATCTCCTTCCCCTAATAACCCTTGTAATGCTAGCTAGTTAATTCTTTATAGTACGCTATGCAGCCCTTCCCATTTCACTTTCCAACGATCATCCTGCGGGAAACCTGGACAGCTGCGATCCGTACCATTCTTCCAGCCGCAAATCATCATAGCAACAGCTGTCAAAAGCCCTCCATTACCAGGCAAGTATGCTGTCAAGCCAGGCCTTTGATAATTATGACCGTTTGCTAAATACGTATTTTTGGTTGCTTCCATTAAGAGGAAATCTATAGCCAGCTCTCTTTCCCCTAATCTGGCTGCAGTCATTGCGCACATTGGAAAATCCCAGCCCCATGCAGATTCCCAGTCCCATACATCCTTTACTTTATACAATGTATTTCTCATAATTTCGGGATCAACTAATGTTCCGGGTAGGATTCCCAGTGCACCAAGCATAGAAGGGTGATCATGATTTTTCTCAGTAAATGTATTTAAACAATTCTCATGTGCCAGATAAACCCCCTCTTCATCACGCGGCTTCGCCAAAGAATTCGCTACCTTTGACCACAGCGGATTTTCAGGAATGTTTAAACGCTTAGCCCAGTCCATTGCAATTTCTAGTCCATATTTCCAGTATTCAAGCTCATATGGAGGGTTTATGCTTTCATATATATAGTGACACTCCTGAGCAGGTATTAGTGGGGGTCCAAGTACATAGGCTTCCTTTTTTTCATCCCAATGTGCATAAGACACCATAAAGTCCGCAGCTTCAAACACAATTGATTGAAAATGTTCGAGAAACCCTTCAGTTGGATGAACTTGATAGCACATTTCTGCAAGCGCCATTGGATGTGGTTGCTGCCAAATCAATCCCGGCGCTACCGGAGATGGACTCTGTTTCCCGTCAATCCCTACCATCTTTGGCCATCTGGCCCCGGCATAACCTTGTGATTCGGCTAGTTCCCTTGCTTGGGGCAAAATGTGCAAATACCATTCAAGACCTTTCTCCAAATATTCCCTTCGCCCCCATATCGGAAAATGCGCCCCATGCCACCAATGCATCTCCAAGTGGAATTTTCCAAACCAGCTATTGTACATATAACCCGTTTCTTGCGGCGGCAATGATCCTCCACTGTGAATAGCGGTTAAATATTGTGATAGAACCACTCTTCGTTCAAGCTCCATTGCACGAGGATCTGTGCATTCAGAAAAATCCACTGCCGCACCATTCTGCCAAAATGCTCTCCAATAAGAACGGCTCGATTCAAATACCTCTTGTGGCATAACACTAGAGGGTTCCTTTAGTGCATATGAAACGGTGAATTCTAGCGTATCTGAGTTTCCATCCCCAATTAACGTATATTCATGAACCCCAGTATGCTCCAATGAACCTTGATTCCAATTCCACCTGACGAAATATTGATCTTGATCCATCTTTCTCGTAAATAAGACAGATTTATCAGAAATCATTTGATCGTCTGTTTTGTGTCTTTCATTATGACTCCAGTCCGGTTGTACAGCTTTAGACCAACTATTATGTGTGATATCTGGCGCTGGAAAAAGGGAAAACACCTGAATACGTTTCTCTTTTAGCAGTGAAGAAGATACCTGTACAGCTATTGCATCATGCTCTGAATGACATGCTGTCTTTACTTGCACAGGAACTCCTTCTACAACAAATTTACTTTCAACAATCCCTGTCCATAAGTCTAACTTTTGATCAATTTCTGTAATTTCTGCGGGTTGTACAACCTGATTATTTTTTGTTATAAATCGAAAGGAAACTCTTCCAAGCTGCAATCTGTGGGGATTTTGACGTAACCAGTGGTATGCTTCCTCTTTCCCTTCAGGTTTCATTGGATACTTCACATGACGGCCATACGTATCATAACTTTGATAGACGATATCTTTTTCTGAATATAGATTTGGTCTGCCTGTATAATGCCATCCCCAATTTGATTGCGTTCCTAAAGGGGTTTCGTACACTTCAGGGAAAGTCTGTAATCCTGTAAAGTCACAGCTAAAACCAAATTCTCTGTTTCCAATTGATAAGGGTGAAAGTGACTCGATCTTTTGAATAATCGGATTGTGACGTTGTACAATTTGCCTTCTATTTAACAACTTTTCATCCTCCTCTTTTTTTTGAATTCGTCGTTAACGAAATTAACGAGAACTTTACATAACTTCTTTCCTGGCCTTCAATACTTCCCTATACTTACCTGGCGTAATATTATTGCATTTTCGAAATGCCCGAATAAAGCTGTTTTCATGCTGGTACCCAACCTTTATGGCAATATCAGAAATTTTTTCATTCGTATTTACCAATAAATCTGCAGCCCGCTTCATTCTCATATTTGTAAAATAACCGTAAATGGTTTCATTTTTTTCTTTCTTAAAAATGGCACTTGCTAAACTTACACTAATGCCAATGGAGTCAACTATTTCAGTAATGCCAATTGGCTCATCCATATGCTTCTCCATATAATTAATCATTTTTTCTATTAAAATGGATTCTTTGCTTGTTCCGATTGTCTGAACCTCTTCGATCAAGACATTTGCCTGGGAATGGAGGAAATCTGAGATATCATCAAGGTACATCGTGTGGAGCTGATAAAAGAAATCCCTTTCCTTACTTTTCACTTTATCCTCATCATGACTCAATCGAAGAAATCGGTCACCTACCCGTTTAAATAGTGATAACGCTTTCTTATGACTCATTCCACTTCTTCTGATTTCTCCAATTAGATGGTCAATCAGGTGGCTGAACCGCAAACAATCCCCTGTTTCAATCGCTTCTGACAACTGATCTAAGACATGATCAGTTATAGGTATTTTTCGAGAATTCTGTTCGGTGAATTCTTCAAACTTCAAAATACTCCCATAACCGAAATATAGTCTGTTTCCGAGAGCTGCATCTGCCTCAAAAATAGCCTCTACCAATCTTCCAAAATCAGATTTTTCCCTACTGATTCCGATTGAAATACTGAAATCTAGTAATCTCGAAACAGTTATAAGTACTTCCTTTAATATCGTTTCTAACAGGATTTCTTCTTCACCTGGACGAAGAACGATGATAAGCTTATCTTTTCCCAGGTCAATACATTCACTGTGTGAATATGACTCTGTTAATTCTGTTATGATATTTGCTAAGGCAAATTTTAAAAGTGAATGATCAGAAGCTGGGTATCGATAGGACCATTCATAAAAATTATCAATAGAAATAATCGCTGCTTTTAATGGCTGATTAGTCGATTCCTGAAAATATCCATTGCATTTCTCACGAATCTCTTTTGTATTTGTAATATTTTTATGATACATATCACTAAAGAACTTTGCTGATGCCTCTGCTTTTGCCTTACGTATCATTTGTGACAATTGAGCATGATCATTTAGTAATTCTCCTGCTAGAGCTTCTAAATGCAGTAAATCATGGTGGTCCATGTCCCGGTTTCCAATATTGAACAGCTTTTTCATACGGCGGATAGGTCTAAAGGCAATGTTATTGATGTAAAAAATGGCAACTCCGCCTAATAATAGTGCAAGGATCGAAACGGAAAGTACGACATGGCCGACTTTTTTGGATTTGGCTAGTAAACTATCTTGAGGGACAAGAGAAACATATTTCCAACCAGTTAACCGAGACGTGTTCTGGCTTACGAGCAGTTGTCTGCCTTGATAAGTAATATCGCCCAGATGCGCCTCATTTAATTCAGATACGGCACTCACAATGGTTTTTGGATCTATTTTTTCACTTGAAGAAGCAGGAGTAGAATAAACCATTTCATCTTTTTGATCGATAATAAAACGGGCACTGCTTAAATTGGCCATATTCGGCGAGTTAAATGGTTCGAACAAATCTTGATAGCCAAGATTTACCGCTACGATTCCTCTGAATTCGCCTTGAATCATGATCTTCCTAAATAAAGTTATTTCTGAGCGATTGTATTTTTCTCCGACCTGAACATTTCTTTTTTTTACAATCACCTTTTTATCCCCGAATTCGTCTGCTACTCCCAACCAATTTGCATCGCTAAAGGTTGATTTTCGTGAGCTGTATCCATAAGGCATTGAAACAAAACTATCATGTTTCATATCATATATGTAAATACTGTTAATGGTGGAAGAACTATTAATAAGAGTTGATAATAACTGGTAAATCTCAGTAATTACATCATATGAATTCTGTATATCGCTATTTAAGAATTTATAAACATTTGTATTTAATGCAACCTTGATCGCGATGTTATCGCTTTCACGAATGTGATTATCAATAATATCCATGCTCACTTGCAGCATTTGCTGCTGCGGTTCATTTAACTCTTCCTGCAGCACAGACTTAGATGTTTGATAGGATGTTATACTCACGATAAGAATGATAAAGAAAACGGCAATCGTTAAAAATAAAATCATCCTTGTCTCAGTTTTATGAAATGAATATTTAAGCCATTTTTGGAAAGATTGGAGCATTCTTTTCAACCTCCTTTTTTGGCATTATACTACATATTCATTTACGCAGAGGAGATTCTTTAGAATCATAACCTTTCAAAAGCTCACTCTTGATATCTTAGGGATTTCACCGTTTAGACCCTAAAATACTATTACATCCCTCTTTAGCAATATGAATCACGATTTAACAACCCCAAATTCTCAGCTTTCCTGAAAATGTAATGGTATTGGCCTTAAACAAACATCCCTAAAGCTATCCCGTTTACACCACAACTCTGCCTATCTGTTCTTCATCTATTTCCATCCTTTCAGAAAGTGCCTTGGCTTGATGATCTTTCTATTAAGAGGGAGTTGCCCAAAAGTAACCTTTGAGCAACACCCGCCGCAAAACATATAAATTCGTTGTTATTTGTTTACTTTTTCATACCATTCTTGTACTTTCTCAGTAACTTGTTCGCCACCTGCTTTATACCATTTATCCACAAATTCATCGAACTTTTCGATCGGCCATTCACCAATAACGATTTTTGTTAAATATTCTTGGAATAATTTATGTGATTGAATATCTGGATATCCTTCGTAAACAGTAGAAGGTAACCCATCTCCAGCAATTCTTCGGGCATCCGCAGTACTCACCTCAAAGATATCTTTCACCATCTGTTGTTGATTGTCATCCATTGTTTGTTCAATCCGAATATCCATGTCCTCTTCCGTTATTAAATTCTTCATACCTAATGCGATCGGTGTTTCATCATTTTGAGGAAGCAATATCTTTTTCCCATTTTCCAGCTTATGCTGTGCACCCTCGATTCCGAAGGTTGTAAATTCGTCATTTGCAGGATCATAGAAAAAGTCTAATAGTTTTAAAGCAGCTGCAGCCTTCTCCTCAGATGCTGCTGGAATCATCCATTCTGGTTCTCCCATGCTTTTTTGTGTGATATATCCGTCAAATCCTTCTGCTTTTGGAAGCGGCATTCCAGCAACATATGCATCCGGTGCTCCTGCAAGCATTGCATTATGGCGCTCGCTTAATTTAGATGGTAAGTGGTACCAGCTTCCTACTAAATTGTTATTGATCTTTGCTGTCCAAACCTCACCTTTATTTAAAAATGTTTCATTGTCTAGTAGTTTTTCTTCGTATAAATCACGAATGAATGAAATAGCTGCTTTCATATTTTTACTCACACCAGCATATTGAATTTTCCCTTCATAAAGATCCCATTCAGGCACACCTTCCCACATCGCGACACCATAAATGGCAAATAAGTGATCCATCCATTCTCCAAATTCCCTTCCTGTTGTCGGAATTTCGTCTTGTTTGCCATTTCCATTCGGATCCTTATCACGGAAGGCTCTTAATAGCTCTTTATACTCCTCCACTGTTTTAGGCATCTCCATACCTACAGCTTCAACCCAATCCTGTCGAATTAAGGCTGCTCGTTCTGTAACAAGATTGACTTTTGGTACATAATAGATTTTCCCATCTGGAGTAGCAGAACGTACAACATCCCATGCTTCCTTAGGTATTCTATCCCATACATGTGGTGCATACTTCGGAAGCAGGTCATCCAAAGGTAATGCCGCACCTTGGCTGATTAAAGTTTGTTCAAAACCACCAATCGGGCGGAAAATATCCGGATAATCTTCTGAAGCGAACATCAAATTTAACGCTTCAACTGGGTCAGACCCAGCCGCAGTTGACATTAATTCATATTGAACACCTGTAGCTTCCTGTACTTTTTGAACATGCGGATCTTCAGGACCAGGCAGAGTCCCTTTACCCAAATGACTTTTAAATACTTTGACTTTTGTTACTTCATCTGATCCATTGTCTTTAGAAGTACTGGACGTACTTTCGACTTCCTTATTATTGGCACAACCAGCAAGAGTGCCAATAATAAGCATCAAGGCTGTTAATACAACTAATATAGACTTTCTGTTCCTTTTAACCATTCAACATCCCCCTTTGTTTATTTTCATCATTTATACAATCAAACCGATATTCGGTTTAATTTATTATTCTTTGAGTGAACCAAGGACAGCACCTTTGACAAAATATTTTTGTAAATATGGATACACCAATACAATTGGTATGGTAGCAAAGATGATTGTAGCCGCTTTCAATGTAATCGTATTGAAATCAAAGTCACCCGTAACTAAATTAACATCAGCTAGAGCTTCTGGAGATTCAAAATATCCTCTAAGCCTCAACTGTAATGGCCACAAGGTTTGATTACGTAAAAATAGGACAGCCGATTGGAACGTATTCCAGTAGCCAACCGCATAAAACAAGCCGATTGTTGCAAGAACGGGCTTTGATAAAGGCAAATAGATCTGAAATAATAACCGAAAATCATTACATCCATCTATTTTTGCAGCATCATCAAGATCACTCGGTATTCCCATAAAAAAGGTCCTAACGATAATCATATTAAAGGTGCTTAATAATCCCGGAATAATGAGCGCCCATAATGAATCCATCAACCCTAACTCTCTAACTGTTAAAAAGTATGGAATCATTGGTGCATTAAAAATCATCGTAATGACAATTGCAAGCATCATCGGTTTTTTTAAAAGGAAATCTTTTCTCGACAATGGAAATGCAGTCAAAACGGTTATTAGCAGACTCAAAACTGTGCCGACAACTGTTATATATATCGTCACTCCAAATGATCTCCAAAGCACTTCATTCTGAAGAATATGTTTCCATGTGCCTAACGTAAATTCCACCGGAAAGAGGAAAACCTTTTTAGATTCAGCAGCAATCGGAGAACTGAACGATACAGCTAACAATTGCAGCAAAGGCAGAATCATCGTTGCAGCAATAACGCTAAGAAACGTATAGTTAAATATGCTAAAGCATTTTTCTCCCAATGATTTCTTCATTACCATAACCCCTGTCCTGATTTTCTTGCGAGCCTATTAAATATCCAAAGTAAGATAAATCCTACAACTGATTGGAACAATCCAATTGCTGTTGTTACACTGAATTGCCCTTGGAGCACCCCTGCTCGATAAACATATGTTTCAATGATGTCACCAACGGAATATGTCATTGGAGTTAATAGGTTAAAGATTTGATCAAACCCAAGCTCTAAGAAATTTCCAATATTCAATAAAAATAACGTTAAAATAGTAGGGTACAATAATGGGAGTGTAATATATCTAATTTGTTTCCATCGATTTGCGCCATCCATGACAGCTGCTTCATATAAATTTGGGTTAATACCTGTTATGGCAGCTAAATAGATAATGGTGCCCCATCCAACACCTTTCCATATCCCTGATATCACGACAATTGAACGAAAATAACCCTCTTCCTGCATAAACAAAATTGGCTCTGCACCAAATAACTCACGAACTGCATTAATAACCCCCTCTGCTGCCAACAATTCAAAAACGATTCCTCCAACAACTACCCAAGATAAAAAATGAGGCAGATAAAACAAGCTTTGTACAGTTCTTTTAAAAACCATTAATCGAATTTCATTAAATAACAATGCTAAAATAATTGGTGCCGGGAAACCGAAAATAAGCTGATAGAAAGCAATCATAAGGGTGTTCCTAAGAACCTGATAAAAATCTTGGTAAGTGAAGATAAATTTGAAATTCTCCAACCCAACCCAAGGGCTGCCTAGAATCCCTTTAAAAATTTGATAATCTTGAAACGCAATAACGCTTCCAAGCAATGGGATGAACTTAAAGATGATGTAAAATAAAATTCCTGGAATGATCATGACATAAAGCATCCAGTTTTTTTTTATATTTTCTACATACAACCTGATAAGACTTTTCTTCTTAATCAGAACATCGGCATGAACTGCCATGTTTTCACTATGCGGCTTGACCGGTGAATGATCCATCTCTCTACCTCCCCTTCGTTTTTTGAATATTCGCAAATTGATTATAACGATCTTGGTCACGCTTATACAATCAACCATTTTTCCACGAAATGCACAAATAGTAGATAATGGACAAGTGGCGTAAATAAACGAAGATCTAAAAAGATACGTAAGGTAAATTTAGTATTAATTTATTGTAAGCGTTTTCTAACCAAGATATAAGCTTTTATACAAATGGTTTGTTTCATGTAAGATCTGTTTGTTCATTTCATGCGATATGTGAGAACCTTTCTTCATGTAGATTATGTAAAGGTAACAAAAAATAGGGTGCTATCGATATCGGTTAACGAATTATTTTTAAACAAGAAAAAATAGATTAGTATGCTTGCGGAATATACTGGATAATGGGGATTGGACAATAACACAGAGATAGTTCCAAATAGAATGCCCTTCATGGCAGGATGAAGGACATTTTTTTAGACATTCCATTACTGAATGTCTTTCTTGATAGGGATGGAAGGAACTCTACTATTGCTTTTCCAAACAGAATGTCCTTCATCAATATTTTGACGAAGGACAGAAGCTGTTTTATCTACAATGGGCTGCAATCATTATTTCCTGTTAAATAATACAGCATACAGCAATCCATTAAATCTTTAAATGGAAAATATCTTTAACCAAATTGTACGCATTTTTTCCTACGAAATGAATTCCTTACTAATTTCAGCTTTCAAGCTTTTTAATGAATAATTTCGCATAATAGGAAAGAGTCAGTTTTGCTTCAGCCGATATATGAGGTTCCATGGTCTTTTGATTAAGCTGTTCAACATATTTCTTCATAAATGTAACGGCTTTTTCCTTCGATCCCTTTTCTGCATGATCCTCGGCTTGCTTAAGCGTATTTGTTAATTGGGATACGAGTGGACCAGTTAAATCAGCTGTTTTCGAAAATTGATTCATATAGTTCTCTAAAACCGTTATAAACCCGGGTTTAACTTTTACAGTGTTGGATCTTTCTGATTCCCCGCTTGCATTTTGAGCTTTAATGTAATAGGTATACTCTACTCCAGGTATAGCTGTTCTGTCGTAGTACGTATTTACTTTAGCATATCCAACGTACTCTACTTTCCCATTTGCTTCTCTGTAGATATTTACTTGGTTTTCTCCGCCGTTGGATGTCCAAATGAGGCCGACAAATGATTCGCCAACAAGGCCGACCGTCAGATCAGAAGGTGTGTTAGGGACAGGCATTGATATCGTAAGTTCATCTGATGCTTTAGTTTCACCCATTTCATTTACTGCGGTTATTCGATAAGTGTAGCCAGTATTACTTACACTAATGCTATCGTCTAGATAGGTCGCTAAAGTTGTACTGCCAACTTTTGAAAAAGCGCTGTCTCCACTCGCTTTTCTGTAAATATTATAACTTTCTGCTCCATCCACTGAAGTCCATTTCATTTCGAATGCTGAGGTTGTAACTTTACCTGAAGCCAGTCCTGTTGGAACCTTTGGTAATGCTACAGGAGGCTTAGTCGTTGTTTTGACACTATTAGTTTTTTCTGATTCACCGCCAATTGCTATAGTCGATACTTTATAGTAATACGTTGTTGAAGGAAGTACGGTATCATCAACATATTCTGCAGTTGATGTGCTACCTATTTTCTTGTAGCTGCCATCTTCTTCCGTTGCTCTGAAAAGATAATAACTAATCGCATTCTCGACTGGAGCCCAATCCAGCTTAACTGATAGACTCTTTGTTACAGGTACACTTAATCCTGCTGGTGGAGAAGGGACTGGTTGTGTTGAATCAAAGGTAAACACTTCCACAGCATCAGATAAAGGTGATTCACCACCGGCATTAAGTGCAGATACCTTATACTGATAGGTGATACCTTGCTCTACTGCAGCATCCACATATTCTGGGGTTTTAGTGCTAGCCACCGTTCTAAACACAGGATCCTTTGCTGAAGAACGGTAAATGAGATAAGCATCTGCCGCACTTACCGATGTCCAATTCAATGAAATTGCAGCATCCTCGTTTAATTCACCTTTCAATCCAGACGGGCTGACTGCTATTGGAGCTTCACCTGTATTGGTGGGTTTGATGATAATAAAATAGTTCATTTTTGACGTATTATTATTCGCTCCCATAGCGACATAGGACCCGGCAGAATAATGCTTTTTGTATAGAGTGTACTCAACTGGCTGATCATCTTGTACCCGCTTTCCTGTATCCTCATAGAAGTTTAGCAACCATTCCGGCTTATCGGTTATCCTTGAATCATGAGCGACATAAACATCTGCATCTGCAGTCAAATAGAAGGAAACTAAATCCTCACTTGTAGCACTCCTCGAACCTACCGCAGTTCTGATCCATTCCATACCCTTCAATTCATCTGGTATTGACTGGAATCGATAAACTTTGCTCCCAGTCATTCTATCTCCGGCAACCATGTCTCCAATTTGAAGATTTTTTTGAACAGACCAATTTGCCTCATTCACATTTCCGTTACTGCTATTATCGTTGATTCTTACATTCCTCATGATATCTCCGTTCATACTTTCAACCGGTTCCGGAGTTGGTTCCGGCTCTGGTTCGACAGGCGGCTCGAACGGTATTCCTGACCATTCAGGAGGTGTTGTAGGATAATTGGCCGGGAAACCAGGTGCGGCTAATTCATTTAAATATTCCTCAAGATTTGTATAACCATTCCCATTGCGATCTTCATTCCTGTCCTCTGGATCAGTAGGATTAAGGCCTTTTTCTTGTTCCCAATCATCAGGCATTCCATCTCGGTCTGTATCTACCGGGGATGTTCCGCTTTCTAACAATGGGAATCCTCCGACATCATTTTCATTACCAATAATGACTCCCGTTTGATTTTTCACGCTATTAATGACACGTTTGTCGACTGCATCCCGCACTAATGAAGCACCGGCATGATCCAGAACATGATTATATGCTGTTTCAGGATCTTGGGTATGTACTGGCGGATATTCAAACCGTTCCGGCATGACTACACTAGGCCTTTCAGCTTCGATTATTCCTGTTCCTGTATCAGTTCCATCAAGAATACCGTTTTTATTGCTATCAATAAAGTTTTCATCAATATACACACTATAATTCTCATTGCCTCGTACAATGGCATACTCCGGATCAGCAGAGTTTTTCCCTGCAATAAAGTAATTTCCTACAACATTTCCATACCCTTTTGTACCCGATTCACCACCGGCTACATACGGGAATCCGCCCCAGTTATAGACGATATTGTTAACAAAGTCGATCTGTCCTTTTGTTTTAGGATTTCTGTCATTGTTGTGAGCATAAAGATTATGATGCATGCTGATTGTATTCATCTCAATCAAACCGCCCATTGAGTGAGTTAGAAGACCTTCAGATATAATGGACCATTGTACTGTAATATTTTTTGATTTTGGATTTTCATAATCTTTACTTTTGATCGATAATACCTCATCTGTTCCCCATGAAAAAGTCGAATGGTCGATGATAACATTCTGACAATCTTCAAAATACATCGTATCATCATTAAAACTTTGCACACCTAATCGGAAGCGGACATACCTAATAATAATGTCGCTGCAATCTATAAAACGAATATTGTTGCCTCGAATTGTTACTCCGTCTCCTGATGCAGTTTGACCAGCTATTGTAATATTTGATTTATCTCTTAGCACAATCTGTGGTATGGTTATTTCTCCAGAAATATCAAATACAATGGTACGAGGCGTTTCTCCAGCTGTTGTCAGCGCATCATGGAAAGTCCCTGGACCCTTAAGCTCATAGCTTGTCACATGATATACCTCTCCTCCTCGTCCCCCAACTGCAGCATACCCGAAGCCTTCTGCTCCGGGAAATGCAGGAAGCAACGCAGTATCAGCTTTTACTGAAGGAACAATCATTGGGAAGAGTGAAAAACACAAAATAACAGATAAAAACACGGCTAAAAACCTCTTCATCTTATACCTCCCATACCTATTTTCATGTTTTCTGAGTGGTATTCTGAGGCTGCGTTGTCGTATCTTTATAAAGATGAAGGAGGAAAATTGTTAGATCAATGCTTTGATGATAAAGTAACTAAGTAGATGGATGGTCATCCTTTAGCTCACCGAAATAACGCAGCCTTACCAACTCATTTCACCGAAACCAAACTAAATAGAAACTTAAACTCGTTACTATTACTTTCGTTGAACCAATCACCTCCTAATTAACTAAGATAGGTGAAGTACGTAAGACCGTGTTGTTTGTGACAGCGCTTTCTTTTTTTACTGGCTTATACCCCCTTTTTTTTAATTTCTTCATTATTATAGCTATCGATTTCAAACGAGAACAATCAACCATTTTTCCATTGCATATACAAATTATAGAGTGAACAGTATATGTTGAATTGGTTGATCAGCAGGAAGAATTGTTTGTATGATATCGACCGTAAAAAGAACGTTTATGATCTATCTAAACAAAAAAACTAACCCATCAGCTGCACCTTTCGTCAAACGACGAGATGTTGCCAAATGTGTTAGCATTTAATGAGGCTCTCCAACTATCCCAATCACATCTTCTATTTTAACCAAGCCAAAGTGACGGCTGTCACGGCTTTGAAGACGATTATCTCCTATGACAAAAATATACCCTTTTGGAATGTTTGTTTTATCGATAATTTCCTCTAATGTAAAGTTACCAGTCTGCTTTGTTACTTGATTTTCTTTCACCGCAGGCAAAAATGGTTCCTCAACTGCCTTGCTATTTACATAAAGCTGATCATCTTTATAATAAATTTCATCACCAGGTAATCCTATTACTCGTTTCACATAAATTTGTTCATGATCAGGCAGTTGAAAAACAACAATATCAAATCTTTCAAGCGAATCAAAATATAAGCCCAATTTATTAATGGAAAGCAGCATTCCTTCCTCGTACGTCGGTTGCATTGAAACACCCTCAACCTTGTATTCCACAAAAATAAGATTCTTTAAGAAGATAGCCATTAAACATATACCTACTGTTGTGAAAGCTATTCCCCGCTTTTTCATGATACCCCCCTACATCATTTTACGGTCCCTTTTTTTTACAGTGATGGACATATTTAAATGTCTTTCAACTCTCTTTCCAATAAACCATAATAAAAAGATAACAACCGCCACCATAATGGATCTTTCTGGCTTTGTGATGAGTGCATGTAAATCTTGACCAATAAAACTTACCATCAGTATCATGACAAACTTTCCAGTTAAGACCGCTAATGTGAATTGCCAAAAGTTTACTCGTGAGAGTCCTGCCACAACATTAATTGCTGCGGACGGAGTAAATGGAAAACATAAAATGAGAAATAACGGACCAAAACCTCTCCGTTCAATCCATGTTAACAACTTTTTAATCGCTTTTTTCTCCCGTAACCTCTTAAAAACTCTCCATTCTCCAAGTCTTCTCATGATAATAAAAACGATAATAGCACCTGAACAAGCTCCAATCCAAGATAAAAAAAATCCAAGCCAAAGCCCAAAGGAATTAACATTTGCCACAATGAATGCTACAAGGGGCAGGAATGGGAAAAATGCTTCGAGCAATGGTAACAATATTCCAAAAAACGGACCGAACGAGCGATACGTTTCAAATAACTCCATCAATTGTTTTAATGAAAAGTATTCCTGCAATGTCTCCGGGTTCATTATATTCTCCTCAAAAGTCCTTTGGTATCTATTTTACACATTTATGTCAAAACTTGAAAGCTAGGAGCTACTTGCTAAAAATATTTTAATGGCGTATAATAAACACGAACAAGTGTTCTGTTATTTAAGGGGGCATTTCTGTGACAAGAATACCGAAGGACATCCGAGATATGATCGAACTATCGATTTATTTACCAATGGCTGTTTCGATCTTCAACCGTGATTTATCGGTTATCGAAAAAAGTCCGTTTAAACTGTACAAACCTTACTTAGTGCTTGTAGAAGAATCCCTTAAGCTTGCACAAAAAGATTTAGCTATTGTAAAACATGAGCTGCGCAAACGGAATATAAAAGTCCATCAGGTTGAACGAGACGAAGCGTTCACGCTTTATTCCTTCCTTTATAACGGCTATGAAGAAAAACATAATTATTTTAATCCAAGAATACGTAACAAAGTATGCGAGCTTATGGAGGAGTATTTATTTAAACCACAAAAATAGCTAATTTTGTTAAAAACATGTCATGTATCTTTATCTAAACAGCCGAAAGACACCTTTCTGTTGCACAGCAGGTGTCCTTAGCTTTTCTAACTCCAATCAATAGCCCGAAAAATAAATCGAATCACATACCATAAAACCCTAAACGGAAATAAAAGAAGTTCTGGAATATAGAAAAGTACTTCAAAAAGTAAATCAGCAAACGTATAACGGCCTTCATTAGATTTTGCCTTTCTCTTTCTTTTGTAATGCTCTCTTCTCTTACGAAAAGACATGAGCAATCTCCCCTTCGCTGACTATATTGTTAACATGGCCTTACCCTTAATTTATCACTTCTCATCAATACGTTTTACTAAGCCATTTTGTTTCATGTTCAGGTTAAAGATTTACTTAATCAAATAAGAGACTGCCCAAGATAGTCTAACTTCTCCGATAATCACCAGTAAACGGGACTTCTTGCTTCTTTAAAGGATCCGCGTGTTGGTTAGAGAAATTTGACATTTATATTTTGAGTCAGCCTCTACACATTTTATTAATTTATATACTTAATATAATTTCCGTTGAAAGTCTCTTATAATTTGTTCATAAATAGCATTGACATCTTTTTCACTTGGCAGAAGCAGCTTGTGCATTTTTTGCTGTTCTAGTTCAATTCGTGATGTGATGATTGTCCGAAGCTGTGCTGTGCGAAAGAGTTGGTTTTCAAATGATCCAACTGAAAGTGGTAGGGTGATTGTTTTACCATTTATAAAGGTAACAAGTGTATTATCATGCTTTGCTTTTGAATACTCTTTAACATAACCATGTGAAAGCCATACACAATGCGTTTTCGTTGAAGATGTTGTAGGGAAAAAGTAAATTGAATTTGCAGGGTCAATAACGATCGGTGATTTACGGGTAATTTTCACCAAGTCTTTTGTCCCTTCTTTTCTGCCTGAATAACTGCTACCGAAGTATCGGCAGCTTTGATCAATGACATCCATGGGACGTTTATGCACAACCAATTCCTCTTCACATTCAATGATTTCAGAGTACTTTTTATTTGGATCAGGGATGATCGCCATTGTAAACCGATTAATAATATAATCCTCTAAAATGTTTTTCACTTCATTCACAATCTTTCACCTCTATCTTTTTCAATAGGTAATTTATCACATTTCCAATCTAGCATGTACAAAAATAAATTTTATAAATTTACAAAATCTCCATAAAAAAATGACTTCCTTAACATTTATGTAAAGAAGTCATTCCTTCATTATTTGTTCATCCAATTCTTCATTTTCATCTTTATCATTCAAGCTTTCGATTCCTACCAGAGGATTCAATGCCGTTGGGGAAAGCTCGAGATCTTTTTCCTTTTCCATATTTTCACACCCTTTTGATTTAGCTTATCCAACTAAATGTATTTCATACAAGGCAAAATTATTCTTATTAAATTTTTTAAAAATTTTAACTATTTGGTTGATTTTCGGTACCTAATTCCATACAATATAAAAAAGGCATCAGGGGGTATCTTTCATGAAAAATAAAAAGTCTTCCTACACTGAGATCATGAAGTCCCGCAATTCAATGAAAAACGTTCCATCCGAGCATCCTGTATTAGACATGTATATTCAAATGGTTTTAGATGAAGCGTTGTTTAACAGGAAACGATTTTTGCTAGAAGAACGTATTAATGATGCACTTGACACGAAGAACGAAACATTATTTATGAAACTATCAAAAGAATACAAGGTACTGCGTAAGCTAGGTTAAGGGCTGCCATATGGCAGTCTTATTTTTTTGCCATAAGCGATCATTCTAATCCCTGACCGCACTTTTAGCGAAATAAATGGTTTATTTTGTGGACCATTATGGGTAGAAGAGTTATAGAACATAAAAAAACCAAAAGGAGGAATATTTATGGACAAGCATAATCAACATTTTGTTAGAATTTTTGATACAGAAGAAGAAGCGATATCAGCTGTAGAGGATTTAAAAAGACAAGGCTACAAAGCGGAAGATATCTCAGTTATTAGTAAAAATCAGGATGATGTAGACACGATTACAGAAGAGACAGGTACAACAGCAGGTGAAGGAGCTGCAACAGGTGCAATAGCAGGAGGCACACTTGGCGGGTTAACTGGTTTATTGGCAGGCGTAGGAGCACTTGTCATTCCAGGTATTGGACCTATTTTAGCAGCGGGACCTATTGCTGCAACGTTAACCGGTGCGGCTGTAGGCGCAGGAGTCGGCGGATTATCAGGAGCACTTATTGGATTAGGAATTCCTGAAGAAGATGCAAAGCACTACGACGCATCAGTTAAAGAAGGTAAAATCCTAGTTATCGTTGATCAAAAAGAAGACAACAATTATATAAACGAAAAAACGATTCCTCCAGAGGTGGATACAACACCTGTTGAAGGAAGTGTTATTCGCGATAATGATTACAATACCTACGAAGATCGTGATCCCACGACAAATGGTAAGGATAGAGATGTAAATGCAGGAGCAAACATTGGTAGAAAGTAGTAGATACAGATTATTCGGGACAGTCTCTTAGATGTTTTAAGGGACTGTCCCGAATATTTATGTCCCTTTGTTCTATTCACCCCCGCGAAATCAGGGATCCTTCCTTATTAAACTGGCGTTTGTAAGCTGTTCAGCTATAATTGAGCCTCAAATTCGGAGAAAAACACTCATCATTGGTACTAGTGAAAACTGTCCCCCATTTCAATATTAAGCTTCCGTAAACTGCTCTGTTTCCGTAGATCCCTTCAATGCAGTTGTTGAAGATGTACCTCCAAAAATCGTTTGAGCCACTTCATCAAAGTACCCGGTTCCAACTTCACGTTGATGTCTTGTTGCAGTGTAACCATATACCTCGCTGTTAAATTCACGTTGCTGCAGTTCTGAATAAGCTGCCATGCCCCGGTCACGGTAGCCTCTGGCAAGTTCGAACATGCTATAGTTAAGAGAGTGGAAGCCTGCAAGTGTTACGAATTGGAATTTATAGCCCATTTTCGCAATATCTTTTTGGAAGTTTGCGATTGTTTTATCATCAAGTTTTTTCTTCCAGTTAAATGATGGTGAACAATTATAAGCTAATAATTTTCCAGGGAACTTTTCATGAATCGCATCAGCAAATTTTTGTGCTTGTTCCAAGTTTGGTTCAGACGTTTCACACCAAATTAAATCTGCATATGGTGCATAAGCAAGTCCTCTGCTAATGGCTTGATCAATGCCGGCACGAGTTCGATAAAAACCTTCCACAGTCCGTTCACCAATAATAAATTCTCGATCAATCGGATCAATGTCACTTGTAATTAAATCCGCAGCATCCGCATCTGTACGTGCAATGATGATGGTTGGCGTACCCATTACATCTGCAGCCAATCGTGCAGAGATAAGATTTTTTACAGCTGTTTGTGTAGGAAGCAATACTTTTCCGCCTAAGTGTCCGCATTTTTTCTCAGAGGATAATTGGTCCTCAAAATGTACACCCGCTGCACCTGCTTCAATCATTGATTTCATTAATTCGAATACATTTAACTGACCGCCAAAGCCCGCTTCTGCATCGGCAACAATCGGAGCAAACCAATCAATATTTCCCTCTCCTTCAATATGCTGAATTTGATCGGCACGCTGAAGCGCTTGATTAATCCGTTTTACAACATGTGGCACACTGTTTGCCGGGTATAAGCTTTGATCAGGGTACATATTTCCGGAAAGGTTTGCATCTGCAGCAACCTGCCACCCGCTTAAGTATATTGCTTTTAGCCCTGCTTTCACCTGCTGTACTGCCTGGTTTCCTGTTAACGCGCCTAATGCATGGATGTAATCCTCGGTTTGCAGGTAATTCCAAAGCTTTTCTGCCCCTTTCCTGGCTAAAGTATGTTCAATTTCAATGGAACCCCTTAACCGAATAACCTCTTCCGCACTGTATGGGCGGGTAATCCCTTCCCATCGCTTATCGAATTCCCAGCTTTCTCGTAATGCTATTATTCTTTGACCGTTCATTTCCCATTCCCCCATTATTTATTCTAGTTTTATTTATATGGATAGTCGGATAGTTTAACAGACTACCCTGCAGCTCTCGATAAAGAACTAAAGTTTTTCATAACTTGGTATTGTGAGAAAATCAATAAATACATCACTCTTCACAAGCTCATCAAACACTGCAATCGCTTCGTTAAATTTCCCCTTTTGGAAGACTGTTTCGCCGAGTTCTTCTTGCATTTTCCTAATCTCTTCATCTCTTAATTGCTCATAAAGTTCAAAAGTCAGCTTCCTTCCATCATCAAGGATCCCCCGTGCATGTCTGATCCATTGCCACACTTGAGCACGTGAGATTTCTGCGGTTGCGGCATCCTCCATTAAATGATGAATAGGTGCAGCCCCCCTTCCGCTTAGCCATGAAGCAAGATAACGGATACCAACATCGATATTTGTTCTTACTCCTGATTCTGTAATCGTTCCATCCGGTACCTCCAGTAAATCCTCAGCCTTTACTATAACATCCTCCCGTTTGCGATGAATTTGGTTTGGTGTTTTCATATGCCTATCGAATACTTTCATAGCTACTTTTACAAGCGCTGGATGGGCAACCCATGTCCCGTCATGGCCATCTGTTGCTTCACGCTCTTTATCAGCTCGAACTTTTTCAAAAGCTTGTTCATTTGCCTCTGGATTATGTTTAATCGGTATTTGCGCAGCCATTCCCCCCATTGCATGAGCGTTACGTTTGTGACAAGTTTGAATCGCAAGCAGTGAGTAGGATTTCATAAATCCAACAGTCATAGTTACCTGTGCCCGATCTGGCAGGATAACAGTTTCACAGTTTTTAAGTTTCTTTAAATAGCTAAATATATAATCCCAGCGGCCACAGTTTAACCCTGCAGAATGTTCTTTTAACTCATAAAGAATTTCATCCATTTCAAATGCAGCCATAATGGTTTCAATTAAAACTGTTGCTTTTATCGTGCCTCTCGGAATATTTAATTCATCTTGTGCGAAGCAAAAAACATCATTCCAAAGTCTCGCCTCAAGGTGGTTTTCCATTTTAGGTAAATAAAAATAAGGTGCGCTGCCCCGTTTTATCAGATACTTGGCATTATGAAAAAAGAATAATCCGAAATCTACTAAGCTTGCAGAAACCCTTTTTCCCTCAAGCTCTATATGCTTTTCCTCTAGATGCCAGCCCCGTGGCCTTACCTTTAATGTAGCGATCTCTTCATTCAGCTGATAGATTTTACCGTTTTCATTTTCAAAGGAAATCGTTCTGCGAACAGCATCTTTTAAATTAACCTGCCCGCTCATAACATTTTCCCAACTCGGGGATGTTGCATCCTCAAAATCAGCCATGAACACTTTTGCCCCTGAGTTTAACGCATTGATGACCATTTTACGGTCAACTGGTCCGGTAATTTCAACCCGACGATCTTGAAGGTCTTCCGGAATCGGTGCTACTTTCCAATCTCCGTTGCGAATATGCTCTGTTTCAGGTAAAAAACAAGGGAATTTACCTTGGTCAATTTCCCGCTGACGTTCGATTCTTCGCTGTAATAATTCATTTCTTCGGGTGCCAAAATTTCTTTCAAGCTTTTCAATAAATTGCATCGCTTCTTCTGTTAACACATGGTGAAATTCATTTGTAATCTCTCCAATTATTTTACAGCCAGACATTTGTGTTGCCATGTTTGAAAGAACACCTCACTTATTATTGTTATAATACAGATTGTTATTTCTAAAACTAATATATAACAGATAAATAAAAAATGGAACAATTTTCTTTAAATAAATTTCAAAAAATTTTTTGGACAGGCCTTTTTTGCGGGGGTTAGCTCTGTTATAAATCGAAATTTCCACACAAAAAAGACCTGGCTTTTTATCACCAGATCCTTGTTATTCGTTGTCTTTCCCTTTTTTACCGTGTTCTTCTAAGTAGAGAATCCGCTCAAGCATCGTAGGGTGGGTGTAGCGGAAAATCTTAACTAAAGCCGGCGGATTCACCTGACTTAAGCCAGCCCTTGCTAATTCCTGAAACGAGCTTACAGCCGCTTCATGATTCTGTGTCATTTCAATTGCATACATATCAGCAGATTTTTCCTGATACCTAGAAACTGTGTTTACTATCGGGCTTGAAGCAAACGTAAGGACACCTAAAAGAATTAAAAATAACGGAAACGCTGTTAATTCTTTCATTGATTTAATGTGGAGCAGTTTTCCACATTTCTTTATAATTGTCTTCATCATCAGGTGGATCAAATATAATCCAAATAGGCTTAAAATCAAATAGCCTGCTATACCAACATAAATATGGTTCATCACATAGTGTCCCATTTCATGGGCCATGATAAATAATATTTCATCTTCACCCAACCGATTTAATGTTGTATCCCATAAAACAATTCTGGAGTTAGATCCTATTCCGTTAACATAAGCATTAAGTGCATTTGTTTTTTCAGACATATTTACTTCATAAACATGTTCAGCCGGAATATCCGCTTTTGCAGCTAAATGTAGAATTTCCTCCTCAAGCTCCTTGTTTTTCAATGGATAAAAATCATTGTATAAAGGATCTATCACGATCGGCTGAACAAACATAAGAAACAGGGAAAACGGAATTGAAAGCAGCCATGCATACAACCACCATTTTTTCTCAAATCGTTTAATCAGTCCGTACAAAACTATTACAATCACAGTCATTAAAGCATAATTCAACCAAAAATCGATGAGCTGATCTTTCATCCATGCTGAAAACGACTGAGTGGTAATATTGTACGCCTTCGAAATCTGATACCCAATCCACTCAACCGGGAAAGAAATGATTGTTACAAAAAGAGAGAGCCAAAAGAAATAGACGGCCGATTGCAAGCTGAAAAATCGCGAAGTCGCATTAGACCATTCCTGCATTTTCTTTGAAAAACCAGTGATAAGAAAAACAAATAATAAAAACCATTCAAATGGCATTGTAACAAAATAAAGAAAGTTTCTTTTCGTTGAATATTCCTCTGATAAAATCAATTCTCTTCCCGACATAAATGTTGCAGGGTCTGCTGATGTTCCCTCATAAGGGGCTGGGACACCAGATTGTGAAAAAATAAATAGATACCAATAAACAATTAAACCATATAAAAAATACAACACGATCGACCGTGTTAACCATTTTCTCAACAGTCCATCCCCCCCTAAAACAAGCTCTTTATTCTAGTGTAGTGTTAAACTCCTTTAATTAGAACATGAAAAGGGCAAGCATTTCCATCATTCTACCTTCTCATTTATGAGGAGAATCATTTGCTAGGCAACGATCATACTGTACAAAACTAACGTACCGATTGAGCCCATTACGACAAGAATCACATTTGCTCCAGTAAAGGCAATAAGAGTTGCCGCTATAGCACCTATAATCCCAAACATGACATCATCACTAATAAGAAATATACCTGGAACAATTAAAGCTCCTAAAGTCGCAAATGGGACATTCTTTAATATATTTTGCACAAAATTTGGCAACTTTAACTTACTTAAAACAACTAATGGAATCATTCGCGGGATATATGTAACAAGCCCCATTCCAATAATCATAAACAAAATGGTGTTATTCATACTGATTCACCTCTTTTGCATCCTTTAAGTAAAAGAGTTCCACTAATACAGCTGATAACAATGTTGATAAAACGATGGACCAGCCTGTTGAGATCACTTGTGTTGCATAACAGAGTGAGTTAAAAATCGCTGCCACTACAGCCAGATACAGCACCTTACGCTGTTTTTTCAATGACGGGATTAACAACCCGATAAACATAGCGTATAAGGCAACACTCATACTTTCTTGCACGGTCGTCGGAAGGCTTGCGCCTATGACGAAGCCAATACCGGAATTCACAACCCAGCTGGCATATGAAATAAGCATTAACCCAAATAAATAGCCTGAGCTTACGGTTCCTTCTCTAGTTGAAGCCACTGTAAAGGTTTCATCTGTTAATCCAAATGAATAAAGCGCCTTTTGCCAAAGTGAATCATCCTCAACCTTCTCACTTATAGAAGCCGACATTAAAAAATGGCGAATATTTACAATAAAGGTGGTAAAAATGATTTCGATTACACCCGTCCCAACAGTTAATAAGCTTAGTGAAATATATTGTGAAGCACCTGCAAAAACAATTAAACTCATCAATACGGTTTCTGATAGAGACAGCCCGGTTGATTTTGAAAGCAGCCCAAAGGTTAATGCAACCGGCATATATCCAATCGCTATGCTTAATCCTCCCTGCACCCCTGACATAAAATGAGACTGCTTTTTAACAAATGTTGTTGTTGCCACTCTCCTGCCTCCTTTTATTCGATTTACGGATAATAGATCAATAAATAACAACTTGTTGTTTTATCTATATGATTTGCATAGGTATGAGACTGATTTGCCTGAAATCTCATCGAATCACCTTTTTTTAAGGAATAATCCTCATCATGGATCGAGATCGTTATTTCCCCTTCACATACAAGGATATATTCTTCCACACTTCCATGGTGTCGTTCAGAAGTATGTTTACATCCTGGCATAAGTTCCATAAAGTAAATTTCAAACTTTTTTGAGGAATCAAAGGGAAAATAAGGATATACCTGAAAAAGCTCATCATTTTCAGTAACCGCCGCCTTCTGATCAAGACGAACAACTGAAACGGCAGGTACTGCCTCCTCAACTAATGAGGAAAAAGAAACCTGTAATCCATTCGCTATTTTCCATAAAGTATTTACAGTCGGGCTTGATTCCCCTTTTTCAATTTGTGAAAGCATCCCCTTGCTTACACTTGTTAAAGCGGCAAGCTGGTCATAGCTATACCCTCTCAATTTTCTTATCCTTTTCAAATTTTCAGCAATTTGTTTTTGAATGGGTTTCATGTTACCTCCTATTACGGCTCATTGTATAATATAGTATACAATTGTATTTTATAATAAACAACTTTATCTTTTCATTTCTTTGCCAGATCATCAAGGCATTAAAGCGAAAAATACCTCGCTGATATTGGTGATCTTGTTCTTAATAATTTTTCCGCAAAGGGAGATGCCCTTCTCACCTATGAAAAGGAAAAGGTTCCGTTCAACCTTACCTCAACGGTTGTTTAGTTGGAGCATCAATGCTAAACGGGACAATAGCCGAGTCAATAAAAATAATGGCAGATGCATGAATAGTAGAACCGCCAATTTTAAATGGCAATATCGCAGGGGCTGATGAACATAATATGAAATTAATACAGACGTATAGCAATCGAATCAAGCAGTTTGCATTGGGAACAAAATAATTTATGGTAGAGCGTTTGGTGCGAGGCACATGAGGAAACCGGGACAGGCGAGAACTAAGCACGTGCATAAGCACTGAAGATTCTCCCAGAACACCCTTTTTAGATCAGCATCTGCAGCATAACTCAACAGGCAGTTTTATTTAGCTAAAGAAATAAAAAGCTGAGGCCTACTCAAAATTATCTTGAGTCAAGTCTCAGCACCAATTATTTTCTTTCAATATCAATTTTAAATTTATATTTATCTGCGCGATAAGATGATCTGACAAGTTCCAACGGTGTACCGTTTTCTAAATATGTCTCCCGTTGAATAAGTAAAACCGGGACACCCTTTTTTATCTTTAAATGTTTAATATCCTCTTCATTAACAAGCGCTGCTTCAACTGTTTGGGTAGCATGCCCGATGTTTAATCGCAATTCATTTTCGATATAGGTGTATAACGATTCTTCTAAAATATCCGGGGTTAATCCAGGTACAAGCTTAACTGGCAAAAAGCTTGTTTCTAGCGCAATTGGTTCATCATTTGCTAGTCGGAGCCGTTTTATTTTATAAATAAGCTCCTCATCATCTAAAGAAAGTCGTTCCTTTATATCTGGATCGGCAGGGTATATTTCAAAATGCAATAATTTATTTCCTGGCACTAGATTACGCGCTTTCATATCCTCAGTAAAACTAGTAAGACCTTGTAAGTTTTGTTCGAACTTTTGATGTGATACAAAGGTCCCTTTTCCTTTTTCTCTAAAAAGATAGCCTTTATTTACTAAGTTTGTAATCGCTTGTCTCACCGTCATACGGCTTATTTGATAGCTTTCGGAAAGCTCACGTTCTGAAGGCAGAGCGTCTCCAGGCCTTAATTGTTCAGATTCGATCGTTTTTTTAATTTGCTCTTCTAACTGATAATACAAAGGAAGAGGAGAATTTTTGTCAATCACCGAAGAATCTCCTTTCAGTTACACTAATCATCACTATTGCCATTATATTAAATCTTTCTCCTTTATGCATCAGATCGGATAGATTCAACTATTATTATTATGATCCTTTTCATAAAACAAAAACAAAGGGTCAGACCCCAAAAACACATGATATCGGTGTTTAGTAGGAAGGTCAAACCCTTTAAAGACAACCTTTAGCTTTTACGGATTTTTTCAATTTCATCTGCTACAAATTGAACTTGTGTACCTACAATAACTTGAATGCTTTGAGGTCCTACAATATTTATGCCAGGTACTCCTGTTGATTTAATTTTATTTTGATCAACGGCATCCATATCTTTTACTTCAATTCGTAAACGCGTTACACAGTTATCGACTGATGTTACATTTTCGTCTCCGCCTAAGCCGTCATAAATTTTCTCTGCCATCACAGCAAATTTATTATCACCTGTTGTTGCTGTATTTGTTGTATCTTCTTCTGTGTCCTCTTCTCTTCCTGGAGTTGCTAAGTTAAACTTCGTGATTAAGAAGCGGAATAGTACATAGTAAATAACTGCAAATACTAAACCTTGAAGAAGCAGCATATATGGCTGATTTGCTAATGGAAGTCTAGAACTTAATACAAAGTCAACTAAACCTGCACTGAAGCCAAATCCTGCAGTCCAATGGAAGAAAGCAGCGATTGCTAACGAGATTCCTGTTAAGGCAGCATGAACAACATATAGTGCTGGAGCTAAAAACATGAAAGAAAATTCAAGTGGTTCTGTAACCCCTGTAAAGAATGAGGCAAATCCTGCTGCTAGCATTAATGAAGCCGCTTGTTTCTTTCTTTTCGTTTTTGCTGTATGGTACATAGCCAACGCTGCTGCTGGCAGTCCAAACATCATGATTGGGAAGAATCCCGCCTGGTACATACCTGTAATTCCCTTTGTTCCAGTACCAGCCCAGAAATTACCGATATCATTAATCCCTGCTACATCAAACCAGAATACTGAGTTTAAAGCATGGTGTAAGCCTGTTGGTATTAATAAACGGTTAAAGAATCCATATAATCCTGCACCGATAAATTCCAATTTACTGATCGCAGTACCAAATGAAACTAAACCGCTGAAAATTATCGGCCATGCAAAAAACAATATAACTGAAGCTAGTAACATTGAAACAGCTGTCATAATCGGAACTAATCGTTTTCCGCTAAAGAATGCCAATGCGGCCGGCAGCTGAACATCGCTAAAGCGATTATACATAATGGATGCTACGATACCAGAAAGAATCCCAACGAACTGATTTCCTATTTTCGCAAATGCAGGGTTTACATTTTCTGCATCAATCCCTTGAAGCATAGCGACTGAATCTGTTGAAAGCAAGGTTGTTACGACCAAGTAGGCAACTAAGCCGCTCAAAGCAGCCGAACCATCTTTGTTTTTAGACATACCGAGCGCTACCCCTACGGCAAATAGAATAGACATATTATCGATAATCGAAGATCCTGCCTTGATTAAAAATGCGGCGATTGGATTACCAGCTCCCCAACCCGCTGGATCTATCCAATAACCGATCCCCATTAAGATCGCTGCAGCTGGCAATACGGCTACTGGCAGCATTAAAGAGCGACCAATTTTTTGTAAGTATTTCATCATGTTGTATTTCCTCCTATCAGAAACCCAATTTTTTCAAGAAAAATAATAAATACAAATTTATTCTTACCAAAGACGTAGTAAAAAATGATGATGCAGGTAAAACTTCTATAGAATGATTATGTCTAAACCCATTAAAAAATGATGGTCGTTAATCTCTCCCTTCATAACTCTGGAAGCGTTTCACACATTTATAGTAACATCTAACCATATAGATGTCTATACCAATTTTCTTCACCAAATACAGGAAATAACTAATCCCTAGAGTACTCCAATTATAATTCCGCTAAACTGGTATAGACAACTATATAATCTAGTGCTATTCTAAAAATAAGTAAAACCAAAAAGGAGAATATGGCCATGAGTTCATTTCATAAAGTAGTTCTTCAAAACGGGACAGTGTATACAGAAAATGAAGTAATCGAAAAAGCTTATTTAAAAATAGACGAGGGAAAAATATCAGCATTTGGACCAATGACTGAACTAACTGAACTATCTGATTACAAGATCATTACCATTCCTGGTGGTTTTAGTATTATCCCAGGGATGATTGATATTCATATCCATGGAGCTAATGGTTCCGATACAATGGATGGTACAAAAGAAGCGCTTGATGTGATGGCATCTACCTTGCCTAAGGAAGGTACAACCAGCTTTTTAGCGACCACGATGACAGAAGATTCAACTGCCATTGAGAATGCTCTTAAAAATGCTGGAGAATATATCATTTCACAGCAGTCAGAAAATAATGCAGAAATTCTTGGCATTCATCTAGAAGGTCCATTTATTCATAAAAACAAAGCAGGTGCACAACCTATTCATCATATTTTAAATCCTGATGTTGAAACATTTAAAAGATGGCAAGCCCTATCAGGAAATCACATCAAACAGGTAACACTTGCTCCTGAACTTCCAGGAGGTAAGGAAGTTGTTCAATATTTAAAACAGTCCGGCATTACTGCATCTATTGCCCATTCTGATGCAACATATGATCAGGTTATAGAAGCAATTGAAAACGGATTGAATCAAGTCACACATCTCTTTAATCAAATGACAGGCCTTCATCATCGTGACCCGGGTATTGTGGGGGCTGCGTTTTTAAGAGATGAACTAATGGTAGAGCTTATTGTTGATGGAGTCCACTCCCGTCCTGAAGCTGTTCAACTTGCATATAACCAAATTACAGAAGAGCGAATGATCTTGATAACTGATTCCATGAGAGCAAAATGGCTTGAGAATGGAGTTTATGATTTAGGCGGACAAATGGTAACAGTACAGGATGGCCGTGCATTATTAGATGAAAATACGTTGGCCGGCAGTGTATTGAAAATGAAGGATGCCTTTAAGAACATTCAAAAATTTGCTCAATGTGATATCAAAAGCTCCATAAAAATGGCTTCTGAAAATCCTGCAAAACAATTAAATGTATTTGACCGCAAAGGAAGCATTTCCGTTGGGAAAGATGCAGACATTGTTGTTCTTGATGAACAAATGGATGTTTATATGACCCTATGTAAAGGGAAAGTTGCTTACTCAAAGGAATAAAAAAGTCTCATAGCACCAAAACAGCTTAGGGAAAATTAGACGCTGGAACTGGATGCAGAAGCGCTTCCCCACAAAAATCCGAACAAGCAATTGAGCAAATAAATCTCATCTACAAAGGAGAGGTCATCATGAAAATAATAGAAGTAAAGAATTATCAGGAAATGAGCCGCACGGCTGCTGAATATATGATCAATAAATTAAAAAGCACGCCGAACCTTACTTTGGGTTTTGCTACAGGAGGGACACCTCTAGGTGTTTATCAGCACTTAATCGAGGATCACAAACAAAACGGCACATCCTATGCTCAAGTGACAAGCTTTAATTTAGATGAATATATCGGTTTAGCAAAAGATGATCCGAATAGCTATTATACGTATATGTATGAAAATCTTTTTAAACATATTAATATTTCATCCGAGCATACACATATTCCATCTGGAATGAATAAAGATTTACAGGCTGAATGTGAAGAATATGAAAATAAAATTGAGCTGCATCAGGGAATCGATTTACAGCTTTTAGGAATTGGCGGTAATGGTCATATTGGGTTTAATGAACCTGGAACATCTTTTCAAGCTAAAACACATGTTGTGGACTTGGCACAATCCACTAGAGAGGCCAATGCCCGCTTTTTTAGCAGTATTGACGAAGTTCCAACACAAGCCATCACAATGGGGATTCAAACCATTTTTAAAAGCAAGGAAATTCTTCTTTTAGTGTCTGGAAAAGCTAAGCAAGATGCCATGATTCAGCTTTTATCTGGAGATGTCACTGAAAGCTTCCCTGCTTCGATTTTAAAGCAGCATCCGAATGCTACAATTATTGCGGATGAAGAGGCTTTGTTAGGTGTAAAGGATAATAGCCTGTTTAAATGAGAATAAAAAACGCCTGCCCCATGAACGCTTTTGATCTGGGGCAGGCATTTTTTATCCCATCCTAACGGGCAGCAAAACCCCACCTCTTCAAGATTCAAGAGAAAGCTATGAAGGCATATGCAGGGATAACTGCTCTTAGGCTCAGTTAAGACTCACTTTAAACAAGCAGTGCCTTATCTGATAAAGAACTATCTGATTTTATTTTTGAGAATTCTTCTAACAGAGAATTAACGGTTAAACCTTGCTTTTCTTTCCCCTCTGCTTCAAAGACAATGCTTCCTTTGTCCATCATAATGAGTCGATTGCCTAAATCAACCGCCTGCTGCATATTATGGGTAATCATTAATGTTGTCAGATTGCCATTTTCAACAAGCTTCTTCGTTAGATTTGTAATTAGGTCGGCACGTGATGGATCAAGTGCCGCAGTATGTTCATCTAATAATAAAATATCCGGCTTTGTGAAGGTTGCCATCAGAAGCGAAAGAGCTTGACGCTCACCGCCAGATAACAGTCCAACCTTGGCTGATAAACGGTTTTCAAGTCCTAAGCCTAAGAGCTCTAGCTGCTCCTTAAAATACACGCGCCGCTTTGCTGTCACACCTGGCTTTAATGTTCGTTTATGAATCCGTGAATAGGCAATAGCCAGATTTTCTTCAATCGTTAATGTCGGTGACGTCCCAGCCATTGGGTCCTGAAATACCCGGCCGATCGATCTTGACCGTTTATACTCTGGAACATCAAGCATGGACTTCTCCTTAATAAGTACATCTCCATCATCCGGAGTCAGCCGCCCGGCGATGACGTTAAGCAGTGTTGATTTCCCTGCTCCATTACTTCCGATGACTGTAACAAAATCTCCTTCTTTTAACGATAAAGATAGATGATTCAATGCCACTTTTTCATCGATGGAGCCTTCGTTAAACACTTTAAAAATTTGCTTTAGTTTCAGCATGGCCTACACCCCGCTTTCTGCGTAAGCTTTTTTTCCGTTTATCCTTTTGCCTATTAACAATTTGCGGTATGACAAGAGCACCGATGACAATACACGCTGTAATAAGCTTCATATCGCCTGTTTCAAAGAAGTTGATTCGCAAGGCCATTGCCACGATAATACGATAAATAATGGCACCGATGATAACCGCTAAAGTTGCACGGACGATCGTCTTTACCCCAACTAAAGCTTCCCCGATAATGACTGAGGCAAGGCCAATTATGATCATTCCAATTCCCATTCCAACATCACTAAAACCACCATGCTGTGCAATAAAAGCACCTGAAAAAGCAACAAGGGCATTGGATAATCCCAGGCCGACTATTTTTAACATATCTGTATTTGCAGAAAAGCTGGTAATCATATTTTGATTGTCACCAACAGCTCTTATTGCCAAACCGAGCTCTGTTTTCAAGAAGTAATCAAGAAGAAATTTTATAATCAAAATTAGTAACAACATCGTAACAACAACCGACCATGTTTGCGGAACAAAGTCCTCTAATCCAATCGATATGAATAGTTGCTGAAGAGCTGCATCAATGCCAAGCTTATTCCACCAGTCTAAAAGCTGTGTAAATACAGTTTCTTCTTGTAGAAGCGGTACGTTTGATCTTCCCATGATTCTTAAGTTGATTGAATACAACGCAATCATCATTAAGATTCCTGATAAAAGCGGGTTAATATTTCCTTTCGTATGAAGCACACCTGTAATACAGCCTGCCAAAAAGCCGACAATTAATGCGACTAAAGTGGCCAGGAAAGGATTAACCCCGTTAACAATCAGGACGGCACTGACTGCTGCACCTGTTACAAAGCTGCCGTCAACAGTTAAATCCGGGAAGTCTAATATTCGAAATGATAAGTATACTCCAAGAGCCATAATCGCATAAATTAAGCCTGACTCTACTGATCCAAATAGGGCTGTAAACATTGTTTCTCACCTTTATTCAAGAATTTCTGCTGCTTCTTTCCATTCCTCTTTTATCTCAATTCCCATATCCTTCGCAGCCTTTGCGTTAATTTGCAGCTTTAAGTTTTGCGGATATTGCACGGGAACCTCACTAACTTTTTTCTCGCCTGTTAAGATACTTGCTGCCATTTCCCCTGCTTCAAAACCGATATCATAATAGTCAAACCCATATGCTGCAAAACCGCCGCGTTTAACTGAGTCTAACTCGCCAACAAACAACGGGATATCTTCATCACTAGCAACACCAATTACACTTTCAAGTGCAGAAACGACAGTATTATCTGTAATGACATATAATGAATCTACTTTACCGACTAAAGATTCTGTTGCTTGCTTAACTTCTGCTGATGTTGAAACAGATGCCTCGACAACTTCCAAGTCTGTTCCTTTCATCGCTTCTTTCACAAGCTCAATTTGGGCAACTGAGTTTTGTTCGCCTGAGTTGTAAATCATTCCCACTTTATTACCTTCAATATTTTCATCAATAAACTTAACTGTATTTGGAATTGCATCTGGATGTGTATCAGTTGTTCCTGTAATATTCGCTCCAGGCTCTTCAAAACTTTTTACTAACCCTCCGCCAACAGGATCTGTTACAGATGTAAAGACGATTGGTATCTCAGTTGTTGCATTTAAAGCCCCTTGAGCACTTGGTGTTGAATTAGCAAAAATCAAATCAACTCCATCGCCGACAAGGTTATTAGCAATCGTCTGGCTGTTATTTTGATCACCCTGCGCGTTTTGAACGTCATATTCTACGTCTAATCCCTTTTCCTTTAATGCTGCCTTAAACCCTTCTAATGCTGCATCAAGTGATGGATGTTCTACAAATTGAGTTACCCCAACTGTATATGTATCCCCACCTTCTGAACCTGAACCACCGCTAGCACCATCTGTAGCAGTCTCATTATTGCCGCAGCCTGATAATGCTAGAAAACTAGCTAGCATCATACCCATTCCTAATTTCCAACCCTTTTTCATATGTTGATTCCCCTTTTTAACTTTTTTCACTGTTATGCTTTTATGCTTTTGTTGATTAAATTATACAGGAACAAAGAAATAGTTCAATATTTTTCGAATATTTTAATAACATTTTTTCTTCCAATCTTTTTGAAATCTAGTAAAAACATGAGAAAAACACAGATACAATAAGAGTAACTGTGTTTTTGCACAAAAGTATTTTTTTACTTATCCATTGCTATATAGTTCTACTAAAATACTATTTTTGCAAAACTTGATCTTTTAAAGCTCTCCGTAATATTTTCCCTGTCGTGTTTTTTGGAAGCTCCTTCAAAAACTCTATTGATTTAGGAATTTTATACTTGGCTAAGTGTTCTTTACAGTATTCAAGAAGCATTTCTTCTGTTACGTTATCATTTTTCACCACAACAAAGCATGTAACTGCTTCACCTGAATTCGGGTCTGGTACTCCAAGAACGGCTGCTTCTACGATCGCTTCGTGATTGTAAAGGACCTCTTCAACTTCACGAGGATAGACATTGTAGCCGCCAACAATGACCATATCCTTTTTACGGTCCACAATATAAAAATAACCATCTTCATCTTTTCTTGCTAAATCCCCCGTATAAAGCCAGCCATCACGTATGGTATGAGCGGTTTCTTCAGGCATTTTATAATAACCCTTCATCACATTAGGACCTTTTACGATTAGTTCACCTACCTGGTTCGGCGGCAGCTCTTGTCCAAGTTCATTCACTACTTTATTTTGGACATTGACAATATTCGTTCCTATCGACCCTGGTTTCCTTGGGCGATCAAGCGGGTTAAAGCATGTGACAGGTGATGCCTCAGATAAACCATAGCCTTCAGAAACTATTACTTTAAATTTCTGTTCAAATCCTTTAAGTAAAGCAACCGGCATGGATGCTCCGCCTGAAATACATAATCGTAACGTTTTAAAATGATCTGGATCTGCATGTTCATATTGAAGCAGGAAGTTATACATTGTTGGCACACCGGCAAAAACAGTAGCATGATGTGTTTTCACTAATTGAAAGATAACAGCAGGGCTAAATTTTGGCACGATTAGCATTGTAGCTCCATTCATTAACGGCGCATTTAATGAAACAGTTAAACAGAAAACATGGAACATAGGCAATGTGGTAACAACAACATCATCTTTTGATATCTTTAAATAATTGGCGGTATCAATCGCATTACTGTATAAATTTTCATGTGTGAGCATGGCTCCTTTGGGCTTGCCTGTAGTACCTGATGTATAAAGGATGACTGCGACGTCCTTCTCAGCAAGCTCCGGACCCGTATAATCATGCGATCCAGCAGACACAAAATTTGATAACGTTTTCATTTTTCCTGAAAGAGCACTTTTAAAACTAGCTTCCTCACCTGTTTGCTGAGAAGGAGATGTTTCACAGACGATGTAGTGCTCAACCGTCGGCAGTTGCGCCTCAATATTAGAAAATAATGGAATAAGCAAATCTGCAGTTACTATAACTTTAACATCACCATTATTGATCATATATGCGATTTCATTCGGTGTGTAGATTGGGTTAATCGGTATTACAGTTGCCCCTGCTCGCAATGCCCCATATAAAGAAATAATATAATATGGTGAGTTCCCTAGAACAACAGCTATATGATCCCCTTTACCTACGCCTATATCATGCAAACTGCTCGCAAATTGATTAATGACCGTTTCTAGCTGTGAATAAGACGTTTCTTTGCCTTCGAAAATAAATGCAGGTTTGTTACCAAAAGCTTTTACCGTTTGTGATAACTGTGATGATAAATTCATTCTCCCACCCCTTCGACAAAATGAATGAATAACCATTCATTTTTATGTTGTAAAACCCCTCATTATTATTATATGGAATGTATAGGGAATAGACAATCATGGAAAGGATTCCAAAATAAATAGGAGATCCTATGATTCTTAATACCATCAAGTAATGTTCTACATTTTTTATTATTTCTAATAAACCTAAAGGTTTTAATCCTTTATACGGATAACAAAAAGACCAGTATCTCTACTGATCTTTTCTCTTCTTACCTGGCAACGTCCTACTCTCACAGGGGGAGGCCCCCAACTACCATCGGCGCTGAAGAGCTTAACTTCCGTGTTCGGCATGGGAACGGGTGTGACCTCTTCGCCATCGCCACCAGATATATTAAGTTTGAAGGCATGTTCCTTCAAAACTAGATAACG
>NZ_LATZ01000002.1 GCF_000981385.1 Bacillus sp. SA1-12 | reverse complement strand
AAAGTATCAAAAGACTAAAGTCTAGGATACGACAGATCACATCTCGTTCAAAACCTAGTCCTATGGAAGTTAGAATTGGAAAACTAAACCAATATCTAACAGGGTGGTGCGGATACTTCGCTTTAGCTGATACACCAAGTAAGTTCAAAGAATTTGAAGAGTGGATAAGAAGAAGACTTCGTATGGTTGAATGGAAACAATGGAAAACACCTAAAACAAGAGTTAGAAAACTAAAAGGTTTAGGTGTTCCTGATAACAAGGCATACGAATGGGGAAACTCAAGAAAGAAATATTGGAGAATCGCCTGTAGTCCAATTCTACACAAAACCCTTGATAACTCCTATTGGAGTTCCCGTGGGCTTAAAAGTTTATATCAAAGATATGAATTTCTACGTCAAACTTAATTGAACCGCCGTATACCGAACGGTACGTACGGTGGTGTGAGAGGTCGGGGGTTAGTCACCCCCTCCTACTCGATTTAGACTTTAAAAAGGAACCAAGTAATCAGATTATTTTCACACAAATTGAATACTTGGTATAAATGAAGGTCTGATCGGCCTATTTTGAGGTCAGACCTCTTATTAATGTTTTTAATGTCTCATCTTGCGGGGAAGTAAAATAGTCTTGAAAAGGACAGCCTATTGTCTTTAAACGCTGTATAACATTGTCCATTGTAAAATTCTTAACTGATAAATCCTCATTAACCTCATCCCAAAGCAATGGTGCAGCAACATAGGCTCCTTCTTTTTTTCCGCGAAGGGAGTATGGGGCCACGATCGTTTTCCCTTCAGCATGTTGGATATAATCAACATATAGCCGGTTGCCGCGGTTTTTTTTCATTCTTTCGATTGTAAAGTCATCAGGAAAGCTGGTTACAAGAAATTCAGCAATAAATGAAGTGAAAACCCTTGTTTCATCATAGCTAAGAGAATCCTTTGAAAGTGGTATATGAATTTGCAGGCCTTTGTTTCCTGAGAGCTTTGGATATGTTTTTAACCCAAATTGATCAAAAATCTTTTTCATTTCGGTTGCTGCTTTAATGGCGAGATGAAAATACTCCTTAGACGGCGGGTCGAGATCAAAGACAATTTCGATAGGATGATTTGTATCAACCGTCTGAAACGGAATATGAAATTCAAATGCCAGCTGATTCCCAAGCCACAGCAAAGTAGATAAGTCATTACAAATAATATAGTCAATTTTTTCATGTTTTTTTGATCGGATAAAACTTGGCGCATAGTCAGGCTTGTTTTTCTGATAAAAGGCTTCACCAAACATTCCGTGTGGAAAACGGATCGTTGTTAAATAACGATCTTTTAAAAAAGGAAGCATATACGGTGAAAGTTGATAAAGATAACTTAAAAATTGTTCCTTTTTCACATCCATTGTTTCCCATAGCGGTTTATCAAGGTGGGTAAAAACAACCTCTTCCTGGATGGGTGCGGTCGCTAATAAAAGCTGATCCCATGTACATTCTTCAAACTCAATATCAAAACGGAAAGAAAGAAAAGAAGGTTCCCGCAATTGACCTTTATACAAAGATAAAAATTGGATCTCAACAACAATGCTGGGAGTAATCTCGACGAAGGACGGGGTTTCACTGAATTTGTTATCTTTGATTATTTTTATTAATGCCTCACGCTCTTCACTTGAAATCCCATGAGAAAAGACTCCTGCTTGTATGATGTCCTCACCTTTAAATACCCCGACATGAAAATAGCCGTTTTTCTTATCATAACCTGTGATAAAAAAGCAGGCATACTTATAGTTTTTAATTTTTAACCATTGCTTGGTGCGTGTGCCTGCTTCCCATTTACTTTTTAGTTGTTTAGCTATGATGCCTTCACCATCCTCAAGCTTCATTTCCTCCCAAAGCTTTGTATAATGGGTATTATATGGAACATACTGTAAAAGATTGGGAAGCTTATGATCAACCGTTATTTGGAGTTGAATCGCTTGAAATAGCTTTTGAAGCTGTTCTTTTCTCATTCTTAATGGATCAGCAAAAAGCTGCTTGCCGTTGATTTCAAGAAGATCGAACGCTAAATACTTACAGGGAAATTCATTAGAAGCCTCTTTTATTTTCTCTTTGTTTTTTAAGCGTCCTCTAATTTGCAATTGTTCAAAATAAGAAAAATGCTTTGACGTAAGATAAACAATTTCTCCATCGAGTACAAGCGGCAAAAAAGGTTCAAGCTTTTGCTGGAGCTCACGTATTTCCTCAATGATTTCAGGAAATGTAACATTTAGGGACTTTTCGTTCCGGCTGATTAATTCAATGGATTGTTTTGAAAGATGAAGCAGGGCTCGAAATCCATCATATTTTGTTTCATAGACCCAATCGGCACCCTCAGGGATTTCACTATGTAAAGTTGGCAACATTGGTTTCATGTACATTCACCTTTTTAATATGTCTTATTTGTAATATGGACAGTTCTACTATAAATCATGAAAGGAAGGAGATAATTTTGAATAAAGCTGTTTTTCTCGATCGTGATGGAGTCATTAATGAGGTTTTAAGTAAACGAGTCAAGTTTGTCAATAAACCGGAACAAATGCATTTGTTAGACGGTGTAGGTGAAGGGGTTACGTTATTAAATGACGCAGGATTTTTGGTTTTTGTTGTGACAAATCAAGGTGGAATAGGGTTAGGGTATATGAAGGAAGAAATGCTTTGGAAGATTCATGAAAAAATGAAACAGGATATTGGAAAATACGGAGGTAGAATAGACGATATTATTTATTGCCCGCACAAGCCTCATGCTGGCTGTATTTGTAGAAAACCTGAACCGGAAATGATCCGCAGGCTTGCTGAAAAGCATAATGTTAATTTAAGCGAAAGTATAATGATCGGTGATCGAGATGTAGACATTTTGGCTGGAAAACAAGCAGGTACAAAAACGATTTTAATTGGAAAGGAGGAAGGCTTAGCAGATTATCAATTTCCATCATTACTTGAAGCTGCAAAATGGTTAACGAAAGATTAGCAGGTGGCTAGAACCAATAGGGCTGTCAAACAAAGGGACAGTCCCTGCAAATACAATAATAGGAGGATTCATATTAAAAATCCTATATATTAGTATTTGCTTTTCTTCGGGTTCAGTCCCTTTTAGCTGAAAATCTCTAAGCTTTCTTCCGAACTGTTTTTGTCTTTTTTTCTGTTGGACTAGGAGACGGCTGATTAGCGCCAGTGTTTTCACCAGCAGCTTTTGCCGGTTGAACTTTTGGGTTTGCTTTTCCTTGAGGCTTTTTCGTTTTTTCAATACTTGCCTGCAGTGCACTCATAAGATCGACTACATTTTGTCTAGGAGCAGTTTCTGTTGGTGTTTTGCCTTCGTTTTGGTTCACCTTTTGTTCAATTAAATCTTGAAGGGCAAGACGATAATCATCTTTGTATTTTTCAGGATCAAACGTGGATGTTAACTGGTCAATTAACATGATAGCTGTTTCAAGCTCTTTTGCTCCGACCTCGACCTGCTCAGGAACACTGGGTACTTCTTTAACATTTCTCACTTCATCTGGGTAGTGAACGGTTTCCATTACAATGCAGTTCTGGTAAACACGAACCATGGCAAGCTGTTGTTTTGAACGAATTGTAATTTGTGCAATTCCAATTTTACCGGATTTATTCAGAGCCTCTCGGAGTAAACCGTAGGCTTTTCCTCCGTTTTCGCCTGGACCGATAAAATATGAACGGCTAAAATAAATGGGATCAATCTCCTCCATTTTTACAAAATCAATAATTTCAACAGTTTTGTCTTCATGCTCGTCCTTTAATTCTTTAAGTTCTTCATCTGTAAGAACAACATATTTCCCTTTAACATATTCATACCCCTTAACAATTTCCTCATTGTTGATTTCTTCATCACAATTTGGGCATTTTTTTTCATATTGAATAGGTGTGTGGCATTTTTTATGAAGGGTTCTAAGCTTTATGTCTTTATCTTCTGTTGCAGCATAAAGCTTTACTGGAATGTTGACAAGGCCGAAACTGATAGAACCTTTCCACATCGTATGCATTGGATTTTCTTCCTTTCCATTGTCTAGTTGTGTATAGGATAAGTTTCTTTTGTCTTTTTCATGTGTAGTAATAGATGCCAAAAAAATCCTGATTAAAAAACAAAGATTGAGTTCCTAAGAATATTGGTAGTAAAACAGAAGAAACTCTTCTTATATTAATGGGAAAGTCTCTTATTTATTAAAGGACTATTAAAAAATACCCAGCAGCTGCAAGAAAATAATGAGAGTGCCAAGTCCCCAAACATATACAGCAAATATCTTTAAGGATTTTCGCTTTACAAAAGAGATCATAAACCTTACTGCAAGATAACCAAAAAACGCAGAAGTTAGGGTTGCCACGAGCATTGATACGAAGCTGATTTGCGGAACATCACCTGTTAGGACATCCTTCAGCTGAAAAATAACTCCTCCGCATATCGCAGGTATTGAAAGTAAAAAGGAGAAATAGGCGGCAGCCTCTTTGTCCATCTTTCGTATCAAGGCGCCAACGATTGTCATTCCAGATCTTGAGATTGCAGGAAAAATAGCAAAAGCTTGAAAGCTTCCGATAAAAAAGGAGTCGAAAAGGGAAAGGTCGTCTAGCTTCTTTGCTCCATTTTTTATCGAATCGGCAAACCATAGAAAGATACCTGTCAATAGAAATTCCCAACCAATTGTCACACCTGTTTTTGAAATTTCATCAAAGAAATCACTAAATAAAACACCAGCGATGACTGCTGGAATTGTTCCAACAACAAGCAATGCGGTTAGCCGACTAAATGGTTTTTTTAATAAAGTCATTAGGATGTCTTTGTAGAAAACAAGCAAGGCAATAAGTGTACCAATGTGGAGCATTGTATCTAGAAATAAGCCCGCTTCCTCTAGCCCAAAAAGCTTTCGTCCGAGGTAAAGGTGTCCGGTACTGCTTATCGGAATGAACTCAGTGAGTCCTTGTATAATCCCCAGAATAATGGCTTGAAGCCAATCCATTTCATCATCCCCCTCACCAAAGATACAAAGGTTGTCTGCTTTCATAAATATGTAGGATAGATGGGGAACTAGAACTTAATGAATAAAAATCTCCGGTGAATTTTGTAATGGGCTGCCTACTCTTCCCTGAGTCAAGTTACTTATATGAAGGTGAAATGATACCTAAAGTATAGCTCTATTCTTATAATTGGGATAAGTTTTATGTCAAATTTGTAACAGAAAATAGGTATTAATTCTTAGGTTTCACTTTTTTTTGAATATACACCCTTAATAAATCAGAATGGTTCGAAACAATGTAGTGAAAAAGGAAAATCTATAGGGGGATAAAAAAGGAGATGGTTAATTAAACAGTGAATATTTACGATTAAGTTAAGGTTTTTAGTGTGAAAAATACATTTAGCACTTTTTTATTTGTTCAATCTTTCGTTTGATTTTAGACAATAAATTAAATTTATTGAAATAGGTTATAGAAGGCTGTTCTATTTTATGCCATAGGTAAAAAGTATGAACTTTTGTAACATTTGTCTTCAATCTGTAGAAAACTAGAAAGGTATTTTCATATTTCTTCCTTTGCGAACCCTATGTAATTTAGCTATGATAAACAAAGTAATATAGGGGAAACAGAGGTGAACCTCAATGCTTAGCCTTTTGTTTGGACTAGGTAAGAAAAAACGTACATTAGAAGATACCGTTCTGTTAATACAACAAGGTGATAAAGAATTACAAAATCAATTAATAGAACAATATAAGCCGTTCGTTGCAAAAACGGTCTCATCCGTTTGTAAACGATATATAAATGAAAATGATGATGAATTTAGTATAGGTCTAATTGCATTCAATGATGCTATTGAAAAATATTCAACGGATAAAGGAAGTTCATTGTTTGCTTTTGCTGAATTGGTAATTAAACGCAAGGTTATTGATTATATTCGTAAAGAAGTTCGTCATCCTTACACGATCAATTTAGAGCTACAGGAGCATGAAGAGGGTGAATTCTCTCAAAGTAAAATTGAATCTGACTTATCAATTGATGAATATACGAAAATGATTGAGCAAGAGCATCGCAGGGAAGAGATTGCCTATTTTCAGCACTGCTTAAAAGATTTTAAGCTGACATTTGCTGAAATTGTTGAACAATCTCCAAAGCATTTTGATGCAAGGCAAAATGCCATTTTGGTTGCATCCAAATTAGTAGAAGATGATGAATTAAGGGAATTTCTTTTCCAAAAGAGACAGCTTCCTGTAAAACAGCTTGAAGCGAAGGTTGCAGTGAGTCGAAAAACAATTGAGAGAAATAGAAAATATATTATTGCAATGGCTATCATAATGTCAGGGGAATTTGTCTATTTAAAAGAATATATTAAAGGGGTGCTACATTCATGAAAAGAGGGGTCGTCGTAGAATATAATGATGACTTAGTTACACTACTTACCCCAGATGGGCAATTTTTAAAAGCAAGTAATAAAGAGGGAATTTATGAAATAGGTGAAGAAATTTCTTTTTTCCCTTTAATGGATGAACGTGAAGAAGCAGCTTCAAGAGAATCAAGAATGAATCAACGAAATTTTTTGGCTTATTTTCAATCTCGTAAAGTAAGGGTAGGCATTTTATCTGTTTTAGCAATCATGTTTTTTATGATCAGTTTTATTCCATTTTTTAATCAGGATAAAGTGTATGCCTATATGTCAATTGACATTAATCCAAGCTTTGAGATAGCTATTGACGATAACTTAAAGGTTATATCACTAGAACCACTAAATGAAGAAGCAAAAGCACTAATTGATCGGCTTCCAAAGTGGGAAAATAAACATTTTCAGGTAGTCGTTGATTTAATCGTAGCAAAATCAAAAGAAAAGGGTTACGTTTATCCAGGCAAGGAAATTATTATTACTACAGTAATAAATAATGATGATAGTAAAAGAAATACAAAACTATCAGAAAATATCGATGATATCCGCACCTCTTTTGAACATGACGAAATTGAAGTAAAAGCAATCGAATCTGACATTGATACGAGAGAAAAGGCTCATCAACAGGGGATATCAACAGGGAAATACTTAGAGCTGATCGAGAAAGAGAAAGCTCCAAGTGATGAGCAGGCAAGGAAACTGAATCAAGCTGAAAAGAAAGCAGCAGAGCAAGAGATAAGTGAAACACAACAAAAAGATACACCTGTCAACAGTCAAGCACCTAATACCAAAGATTCAACGGTGGAATCAAATAAAGAAAATAATCTTAACAACACACAGGATCAAAAAAATATTAAAAAAGAGAACCCTTCGTTGAAAAATGGTAACATAAATCGTAACAACTGGAACAATCAAAACAAGGATGACAAAAAAGATAAAAAAAAAGCAATTGATGACCGTGAAGACGAATACGATAACTGGGACCATGATGACGATCGGAGCGAAAATCGTGAGCAAGAATACAGTGACGATGTAAAAGAGAAGAATGGGAAAAATAATAATAAGAAAAAAGAAGAAAATAGAGATAAAAAGCACAAGAAAAATAATAATAAAGACCGGGACGATGAAGAAGATAACGATGATTAACTTCGTAAGAATAAGTCCGGACTTGATATAGTAAAAAGGCTGATTGAGTAATCAGCCTTTTTTGCCATTTTTTATTCTGTTCTTTGTCCGTTTAATTGTGATTGAGCCTGAGCAACTAAACGTTTTGTAATTTCTCCGCCAACAGACCCATTTGCCCGTGAGACGGTATCTGAACCTAATTGAACACCAAATTCATTAGCAATTTCATATTTAATTTGATCCAGAGCTTGTTCAATCCCTGGAACAAGTAGCTTATTACTGCTTCTAGCCATAAAAAAACTCACCCCTTAATAGTTTTTAAAAAGCTGATACCTGTAAACGTTGCGTTTATTTATCAGCTTTAATCATAAGGTTTCATCTGCGAGGTTTTTCTATACTGGTAATGTTTAGCTCAACAAAAATGATCATTTAAATAAACCTGTGCCCTGGTTTGTAAATGGGAAGCTAAAACAGATAAAACCGTAATGACCAGTACACTTCTTATTTGGAGCCATTGATGATCTGAAAGCTCCGAAAACCGCCTTGACATAGCATTTATTTTATCCACAATTCTCTTTTCTAATGTTTGATTGTTCAAGCTCATTGAAGGCAAGGCTTCGAAAGAATCAAGCACATCAGCATATATTTCATAAAAGGTAATAGGACTAATTAAGTCATCGCTACGATCAGATAAAGTGTTAAAGACAACGATTAATAGCTTCCGTATTTTCTCAAATTCGAAAACTGTTTTTAAATCTTTGACAATTAATAGCATAGCTGCTTGGTCAATTGAATATTTTTTACCAAGCTCAGGTACTCCAATTAATTCTTTAACATCACGTTTAATCCAGTTTTGAATCGATGTTGATTTAAGTGAAGTAAGCTCACATAAATTCGCCAGTGCGACTATCTCATTTGTTGATAGACCATATTCTTGATTAATGCTGCGTTTTTTATTCGTTTTAATTAAAAACGGAGGAATTTCCAGCTCATTTATTGGTGTGGATCCAAATGCTTGTTTTACTATTTCTGAAGGAAGGTGGTTTGACACTCCTTTTAATGAATATAATAACTTTGTCATTTGTTTACGCGTTAATTGAATGGTCATTATGACACCCCGATTAATTCTTAATTATTATCGTGAAGCTTCCAAAATGGAAGCATTTTGTGAACATCCGGAATATTCCTTGAAATTTAATGAAAGAGTTTCTATAATTTTATTATAATACAAGTTCAAGAGAACTTGAAACCTGGAGGTTAGCATGGCCAAACGTATTTTTCTTTTTCTGTTATCAAATATTCTCGTGTTAACAACGATTGGGATTGTATTATCATTATTAAATGTTTCACCTTATCAGTCTTTAACAGGTCAAATTGACTTAGTTAATTTACTTCTTTTTAGTGCAGTCATAGGGTTTACAGGTTCCTTTATGTCATTAGCCATGTCTCGTTGGATGGCAAAAATGATGATGGGAGTAAAGGTGTTAGATCCCAAAGCATCCCTTTCACCTGTTGAAAGGGATTTAGTGGAAAGAGTTCACCGTTTATCTAGAGCAGCGGGATTAACAAAAATGCCGCAGGTAGGAATTTATCAATCTCCTGAGGTAAATGCATTTGCTACAGGACCTTCTAAACGTCGTTCCCTTGTTGCTGTATCAACCGGCCTATTAAATGAAATGGATGATGCTGCTATTGAGGGGGTTGTAGCCCATGAGGTTGCACATATTGCAAATGGAGATATGGTGACAATGACGTTGCTTCAAGGGATTGTGAATACATTTGTTGTCTTCCTTGCCCGTATAGCTGCTTGGGCAGTATCGAGGGTAGTGAAAGAGGATCTTGCACCAATTGTTCATTTTATTGCCGTGATCATTTTCCAACTAGTTTTCTCGATTCTAGGAAGTCTTGTTATCTTCGCCTTTTCAAGGTACAGAGAATTTCATGCAGACCGGGGAGGAGCAGATTTAGCTGGTAAAGATAAAATGATTCATGCATTGCGCTCATTAAAACACTATTCTTCACGTGTAAGAGATGAGCAAGCCTCATTATCCACCTTGAAAATTAATAGCAAAAAGGGGATGTCCTTATTTTCTACACATCCTGATTTAGATGATCGTATTAGTCGGTTAGAGGCAAAATAAATAGATTTTTAAAGGGGTCTGACCTTTCTTATAAACACCAATATGTGGATCTTTCGGCTGCTTGGTTCCTATATATTGTGTTAGAGAGGCCTGACCCTTTTGTTTTGTAGTTATCCCCTTATTTATCCAATCCTATCTTCTATGTCACCATAGAAAAAACCTCTTTAAATTTATCTGTTTTTTCTTTAAGATAAAGGGAATGGTTAAATTATGTGGCAGCATTAGCCATAGAAAGTATGGATAGTAAGGAATGAATGAAGAATGAACAAATGGAAGCTTCGGCTGCAGGCAATGACACCGGTACAATTAATTGTTTCTTATTATTTCTTAGCTGTGACAGTCTCAGTTATATTATTAAGCTTGCCAGTTACACATAAGCCTGGGGTTGAATGGACTTTTATTGATGGGCTGTTCACTGCGGTAAGTGCTGTAAGTGTAACAGGACTAACCTCCATTTCACCAGCTGAAACATTTAGTGTAACAGGCATTTTTATTCTCATTTTTGTTCTCCAGTTCGGCGGTATCGGGGTTATGTCCCTTGGAACGTTTGTATGGTTAATTATGGGGAAAAAAATTGGTTTGAAAGAACGGCAATTGATCATGGCAGACCAAAATCAGCAAAATTTGTCCGGAATTGTTAAATTAATTAAAGAAGTTATCATCTTAATCCTTTTGATAGAATTAACTGGCGGACTGATATTAGGAGTCTATTTTCTGAATTATTATGATACATGGCAGGATGCATTTTTACACGGTATTTTTACTTCTGTCAGTGCAACAACAAATGCGGGTTTCGACATTACAGGGCAATCAATGGTTCCTTTTGCTGACGATTACTTTATTCAATTTATCGTCATCATTTTAATTATCCTTGGGGCAATTGGTTTTCCAGTGTTAATTGAAGTTAAAGATTTCTTGTTTAATAAACATAAGCGCTTCAGATTTTCATTATTCACCAAAATAACGTCAATTACTTTCTTTTCTTTAGTTATCGGTGGAACAATTGCTATAGCATGTTTGGAATATGCCTATTTTTTCAAAGGAATGATTTGGCATGAAACATTCTTCTATGCATTGTTCCAATCAACCGCGACAAGAAGTGCGGGGTTAGCAACAATGGATGTTAGTGTGTTCAAAGAAACGACGATTCTTTTAATGTGTGCATTAATGTTTATTGGCGCTTCACCAAGTTCAGTTGGCGGAGGAATCCGAACAACAACCTTTGCATTAAATCTCTTGTTTCTTTTTCATTTTGCAAGAGGGAATAAATCAATTAAAATTTTTAAACGAGAGCTGCATGAGGAGGATTTAATGAAATCGGTCGTTGTGACAATGTTTGCTTTTTTAATATGTTTTTTGGCCGTTTTCATTTTATCAATTACGGAACCTTTTCCATTCACTAAAATTTTATTTGAAGTTTGTTCAGCTTTTGGTACAACAGGACTTTCAATGGGAATTACTGCAGATCTAAGCACAGCGGGGAAAGTCGTTATTATGATATTAATGTTTATAGGAAGGGTTGGCATTCTTACCTTTCTCTATTTATTAGGGACAAAGGAAAGAAAAAAAGACAATTACCATTATCCAAAGGAAAGAATCATTATAGGGTAACCATTAAGAAGATTGATGACCATTGTTTTTCTGTGGTTATCAATCTTTTTTTAGCAGAATCACTAATCACCATATGTTACTATGCTATACTTTATTGGGACAATATGTAAGGAGGTTGGGTATGAAAAAAATATGTGTCATGTTGACACTACTTTTTACGATTTTCATCGTAAATGCTTGTACAGAAGCTCCAACAGCAAGTGAACGTTTTTCTGCATACATAAAACTATGGAATGATCAAAAATTTTCAGAGATGTACGAAATGTTAACTACAAACACAAAAGAGAAGATCTCAAAAGAAGACTTTGTTACCCGCTATAAAGATATTTATGATGGGATATCAGCAAAAAATATAAAGGTTACTTTTAGCCCGCCTTCTGAAGAAGAAATGAAAGATGATCAAAGAGAGATGGTATATCCATTTGCATTATCAATGGACACACTTGCTGGAAACATTACATTTGAGCAAGATGTTCAACTGCAGAAGGAAAAGGGAGAAAAAGGAGAAAACTGGTTTATTTCATGGACTCCTGCAATGATTTTTCCACAGTTGGAAGAAGGAGAAAAAATAAGAGTTTCAAGTACTCCAGCTGTAAGAGGACAAATTTTTGATCAAAATGATAAAGGACTTGCTGTGAATGGGATCGCATATGAAATTGGTATTGTTCCAGGGGAGATTCTGGATAATCGTAATGAGGTTCTTGCAAACGTTTCAAAATTGCTCGATCTCAGTATAGTTGAAATTGAAGACAAGCTGAATCAGGCATGGGTGAAGCCAGACCTATTTGTGCCATTAAAAAAGATCGATCCAGCAAATGTGAAGCTGTTTGATCAACTGCTTGCAATCCCTTCGGTTCAAAAGAAAAATGTCGAGTCAAGACTTTATCCTTTAGGTGAAGCAGCAGCGCATTTAACTGGTTATATCGGAAACATAACGGCTGAACAGCTTGATGAATTAAAAGATAATGGCTATAGCAGCAATTCGATGATAGGAAAAACTGGATTAGAGCAAGTATATGAGGATCGGTTAAAAGGGGAGAATGGATATAAAATTTACATTGATGGCACTGAAAAAATAATAGCCGAAAAGCAACCGGTAAATGGAGAAGATATTAAGCTTACAATTTATAATGATCTGCAAAAGGCGCTTTATGAGCAATTAAAAGGTGAGGCTGGGACAGCTGTTGCGCTTCATCCAACTACAGGTGAAACATTAGCAATGGTAAGCAGCCCATCTTATAATCCGAACGAGTTTATATATGGTATTTCGCAGGAAAAATATGCTAACTTAGCAAATAATCCGCTTAATCCGTTAATGGCAAGATTTAATAAGGGATTTTCTCCTGGCTCGTCGTTAAAGCCGCTAACCGCAGCAATTGGACTTGAAACAGGCAAACTAAAGCAAAGCGATACTAAAACCATTAAAGGCACAACTTGGCAAAAGGATAAAAGCTGGGGAAATTACTTTGTGAAACGTGTTTCAAGCAAAGTAGAAAAGGTGAACTTGGAAAAGGCGCTTATTTACTCTGATAATATCTTCTTTGCCCAATTAGCATTAGATATCGGGCCTGATGAACTTGCAAATGGGCTTAAAAAGTTTGGATTTGAAGAAGAAATCGACTTTCCTTTTCCGACAAATGTATCCACTATTGCCAATGATGGACTGTCAAATGAACAGCTATTAGCAGATTCAGGTTATGGCCAAGGTCAAATTCAAATGAGCCCGCTTCATTTAGCTGCAGTATATACAACCTTTGTGAATAATGGGAATATGATCAAGCCTTATTTGGAAAAGAAACCAGAAGCAAAAGCTACAATTTGGAAGGAACATCTAGTGTCCCCAGAACATGTCGAAATACTGTTTCACCATTTAGAGCAGGTCGTTCAAAATCCAAATGGAACGGCATATGAGCCGCGATTACAAGGTCAGAAACTAGCCGGTAAAACGGGAACAGCTGAGCTTAAGCAGTCAAAGGATGACCAAAAGGGGAATGAGAATGGTTGGTTTGTAGCTGTAAATAGCAATGAACCGCAGTTGTTAATCGCCATGATGGTGGAAGACGTTAAAGCTAAAGGCGGGAGCCATCATGTTGTTCCAAAAGTTAAGGAAGTATTTAATGTATTTATAAATGAATGAATAAAAGGCTGACAAAATTTTGTCAACCTTTTATTGTCATTAGAAAATTTTAACATTCTTACTGGCGATAAGCGTTAAATTCAGCTCGGAAGCACGAGATGTGAAAGGGTAAACAGTGCAATTAACGTAGCAGTTTTGACTGCAAACACCATGCTTCTTTTTAGTTAATATGAATTATATTTTTTTTCTCTTATTACCCAAGCTGTTCAAGGAGCTTTTACATTTATTTTTAATCACTACCATACCCTACATCTTTATCAGGATGCATAAATGGGACTCCTTTAGGCTTTTTCATTTCTTCAATTAAAGCACGATTTTCTGGTGTGTTCCAGCCAATATCATTTGTTGGATGCACCCATTGATCTCCTGACATAATTTCTGGGTCAATTTCGTCACTCCAATGGTTTAACGGAGACTTCTCGGAGTTATAAAAGCTATCTCCAATGGTTACCCCATACTTATTGACAAAAGGCTCCTTCATATCAATCCCAGTATCTTTCCAAGATGGAGAGTTTATTTGATGTGGCATGGTTTTATCGATCAACATGTTTTTTTGCTTTGACATAGTGCTCACCTCGTTCTTAGTATTCCGTTACATAATTTGAATATGAAATTGAAACAGTAAAAAAGAAAAGAGGTGAGTTTTACTTATGGAAAAACAAAGGAAATTTCCCGTTGCCAATTTATCCGAAACACAATTAGCGACTTTACAACAAATGGAGTCAAAGCTTCGAGAGGAAACAGGAGAAGAGATTGTCCTTATTGCATATGAGCATAATGAGCATTAAGCTTTTCCCTTTTACTTCCTGTGTTAGCCTGATTGAAACAAGGTAAAAGTAAAGATGTAGCATCCTAAATAATGATTTGAGGTGATTAGTGATGAAAAGAAAAGCGGCAAGAAATCAAGCAATAAAACATAACTTTACACCTACAGAAAGCCTTCCGGATTCAGAAGTTGCAGAAATCAATGATGATCAGGATCAAATGAAGGGTGCCAACCGTAATTCCAAAAAGGGAAAGCAAGGGAAGTAAAACATGACTAAAAAACATAAGAAAAGCAAAGAAATGGAAAATCATAAAAAACCAATGCCAATGGACCTGTTGAAGGAAGAGTTTGGCCATGAGCTTGGAGATGTTAATGCATCGCAAATATATGGAGTTCTTGAAGGAAACAAAAACAAGAATAAAAACAAGGGTAAAAGCAAGAATAAATAAACTGCAAATATTCATTTTCGTTTTAATCAATAAGAAAGGGGCCTGTCTCAAAAACAAAGAGACAGCCCCCCATATAAGGAAAAAAACTTCCTTAGCTTACTTTTGAATCAAGTTCACTTGATGGTGCTGCATAAACAATGGTTGATGATTGGATTGGATCATAATGAACAAGAATGAATGAATCTTCCTCAATTAACTTACCTGTTTTTAAATAATGATTCATATTAAATGGAATGGTTTCAAGAACTGTATGTTTAAATAAATCTTTTTCAGATAGTTGTTTACTGGCAAATTCTTCACCTAAAATAAGCGGTTGATCCAAAATGGAATGATAAATCTTGCTCCGCTCTTGCTTTGATAGGGTATCTGACCACCACGGTTTACGGGGTTTGTATTTTTGATTTTTAAGGTAATCATATTTCATAAACCCGCTTGCAATGTGCAGCTCCTTAATTTTCTTATTTTGCAGGAAATCATAGAGATGCTTATATAAATCCTCTAATTGATGACCGATTCTTGACCAACCTTTTTCATCCCAGAAGGTGCCAAATTCCTGAAAGAAATCAAAAGGTGTGGAAAACAAGTGTGTTACTATATATTCAATGGTTTCATCCATACGATGATCATTCCAATACTTTTCTAAAACATCCTCAACTTGTTTAATTTTAATGATATCTTCAAATGTAAGAACATTGTTCTTTAAGATTTCATATGGCGAATGATCCATGTAAACATAACCATGGTCAGCTGCGCGAAGACGTAATCCCGTTCCTCTTAACATTTTTAGGAAGCCAAGCTGAAGTTCTTCTGGACGCATTTCAAACACATCGTTAAATGTCTTCTTAAACGAATGATAATCTTCTTCCGGAAGTCCGGCAATTAAATCTAAATGCTGGTCTATTTTTTTGCCTTCCTTTACCATTGTGACGGTTCTTGTAAGTTTTTTGAAATTTTGCTTTCTCATGACAAGTTCATTCGTTGCATCATTCGTAGACTGCACACCAATTTCAAAACGGAACAATCCTTTTGGAGCATTGTCATTTAAAAATTGGATGACTTCAGGGCGCATAATATCTGCGGTAATTTCAAATTGAAACACGGTCCCAGGTTTATGCTCGTCAATAAGAAATTGAAACATTTCCATTGCATAACTGCGACTGATGTTGAAAGTACGGTCGACAAACTTAATCGTTTTGGCACCATGCTCCATTAAGAAACGAATATCATCCTTGATCTTTTCACGGTCAAAATATCTAACACCGACTTCAATTGATGATAAACAAAACTGACAGCTAAATGGGCATCCCCGGCTTGTTTCAATATATGTCACCCGCTTCGAAAGATGGGATAGATCTTCTTCAAAGCGAAATGGGGATGGCAGTTCCTTTAAGTCGACTTTATTTTGTTGAGGTTTAATTCGGATCACGCCATTTTCACGATAAGCAATTCCATTTACATTAGCAAAATTTTGTTCGCTGTGAAGCTCATCCAATAATTGTTTAAACGATTGTTCCCCTTCACCAATAATAATGAAATCAACCTCCGGAATTCTTTCCATCCATTCTCTTGTATCATATGTGACCTCAGGTCCGCCAAGTGCAATTAGTAATGAAGGATTAATTTTCTTCATCATTTTAATGACTTTTATCGTTTCTTCAATGTTCCAAATATAGCAGCTAAACCCTAATAATTCGGGTTTTTTTCGATGCAGATCTGTCACGATATTCATGGACGGATCCTTAATTGTATATTCTGCAAGCTCAATGTCATATTCTGGTGATGCATATGCTTTTAAGTAGCGAATTGATAGGCTTGTATGGATATATTTTGCATTTAATGTTGATAAAACGGTTTTCATTGCGATTAACACCACTTCTAACATTTATTTTTAAGGACTGCATATATCATGCAATTAAAATCTTATTGTATCATATTCAGCTGAAAAAACGTACTTATGATAATGGAGGAGTATCCATAGTATGGAAAAATATACAGGAATCATACCTTAATTTATATAAACTAATATTTACTTTGCCAAAAAAGAAGAAGAGCAAAGCTATGCTTTGCTCTTCTTTAATTGGATTTTGAATTCATGGCTGTAAAGTTCTTTAAATAGTAGTTAATGGTAGATGTTCGCAATTCGATAATTGGCTGGGTGACGGCTTTCACGATCTTTGTCGATAGAGTAGATGTTAAAAGAATCGATAAGAAAATAAGCAATGTAATGCTTTGATAATCTTTCATCCAATCTAATAATTCACTGTTCCTCATATATTGAACGATAAAACCGTGCAGCAGGTAGACATAAAAGGTTCTTGTCCCCCATTCTGTAAAAAATGCATGTGTTTTTGGGATTAGTGACAAAAAGCTCAACGAAGTAATTAAGGTTAAACTATAAAAGCCCAGGCGGATTATCGCGCTAAATACGGATGGATCGCCAAAGTGAGAATAGGATTTAGATCCAAATAGCCACTCGTAATCAAAATCTATATAAAAGTATGCAATAAATGTCAGAATTAATAAAACGCTGGAAAGTCCTCTTACAGGTACCTTAGTTATAAAAGTAAAGTGTTCACGTTTTAAATAAAAGCCTGTTAAAAACAGAGGGAAAAAGACAAATGTCCTTGATAAGCTTAGATAATTACTAATAAACTCGATATATCCTACAGCTAAGCCGACCGAAAATGCCAGGAACAGTGCCCAACTTGCTGGAAGCTTTGTAACAGCAAATAATAGAACATTCCAGAAAAATAAACTGATTAAGAACCATAAAGACCAATGAGGGTCTAATGGGTCAAGAACAAGGGCATCTTTCTTTTCAATGAAATAATAATACACTGAATATATCCCTTGGAAAATGAGATATGGAAGTATTAATTTCTTTGTTATTTTCTCGATATATCCCTTTTTTCTAAAGCCCTTTGCAAAATAACCAGAGATTAAGATAAATGCCGGCATATGAAAAGTATAAACAAATTTATATACATTCATAAGCATTTGGCTGTCATCTATAAAGGAGCGAATGATATGTCCAAAGACCACTAAAATAATCAAAAAGAATTTAGCGTTATCAAAGTAACTATCACGATTTTTCATAATTTCACCTTTTCTTTAGAAGTAAGAATTAAAGCGGAAACGCATTGATTAGCCTATAACCCAGGGTAAATAAGACGCTCATGAATAGAGGATGTCCTTTACCTTCAATTTATGAGTGACAAGACCATATAGGGCTAGGCGCTGGCAGTCAATAACTAGGTCGTCAATCGCATTAACTGTATTTGCCTATCCTGTGCTTCGGAGCTGGATATCGTGCGCTTATCCACAATATAAGAATGATATTAATTCCTATCCGAGAATAATATCTTAGATCACCTTGCTTAAGCCCCAAAAAACACAAAATCAATCCGCTAAGCCATCCTCTTCTTTATTCCCAAGTTGTAGCCGTTACTAAACTATTATTCGTAAAATGAAATATATTTTATTAGGGGTGTAACGAAAGTGTAATCCGAATGTAAGATTGGTTATAGAATGAAATGGACCCTCTTGTACCAACATCTATCATAATTTTTTTCGAAAAAAAAGCAAACATTTTTTTTGCATTTTGACAGAATGTGAAGGACTATGATAGTCCTTGTAGAATAATTGAATAGTGAAGATTCAGGTAATTAGGGGTGAAAAGATTGAAGCAGACGATGGAGGAAAACGAAATCGTTACGATGAAGGAAAAAGTGGCAAAGCTAACGGCTGAGAATGAATTACTTAAATCGAAGCTTCTTCAGTATGAAAGCATTTTAGAAGGTGCGCTTGATGCTGTAGCCATTTTTGATGAACACTTGAAATTTATTGATGTAAATACTTCTGCCTGTCATTTGTTTCAGTTAGAAAAAACTGAGCTATGTAATCGAAAACTAGATGACTTTCTTTCACTCATTCCCAAAAATGAAAAGAAGGAACTGTTTGATGAACTATATAATGACTATACACTTGGGAAGGAGCTTGTCGTAAAATTAGATAATGGACAAGTAAAGTTTATAGAAATCTCTATACGAAAGCATGCAATTAACGGATACGACCTTGCCATGCTTAAGGATGTTTCTTTTAAAAAAATGCTCGAACGGGAACGGACAATAAATGAACAACTATTTAAAGATCTGTTTCATCGTGCGGTAGACGGGATTGTCATTTTTGACCAGAATGGGGCATTTATCGATGCAAACGGATCTTTTTGTACAAGTTTTGAAATATGCAAAACTCAATTAAGTTCATATGTACTTGATGATTTTATTGATAAGCAGGATAACGATATATTAGAAAAATTATGGAAGCTATTAAAGGAAAATGGCAGTGCAAAAGGTGAGCTGCCGGTATTATTAAAAAATGGTGATAAGAAAATATTTGAATTTACAACAACCTCTAATATTATTAATGGCTTCTATATGGCCATTATGCGTGATATTACTGAAAAGCGTTCAATGGAAATGAAGCTTTATAAAAGTGAAGAACGCTTTAGAGAGATTTTTGAAAATGCCATCGATGCCATTATGATCTGGCGGAAGGATGGTCAAATATTAAGAGTTAATCAAGCCGCAAGCAGAACGTTTGAATTGCCGGAAGAGGAGCTGGTCACGAGGAATATTCTTGACTTTATTGACCAAACCTCTTTAAATTTTGCTAGAGTAAAAAAAGAATATTTTCAAACAGGAGCAATTAGGGAGGAATTGCTTTTTCATATGCCGAATGGGCAAAATAAGGAACTGGAATTCACATCAAAAATGGATATTTCCGAAGGTCATCACTTAACGATTTTTCGAAATGTCAGTGAACGGAAAAGGATGGTGAAGGTACTTAGAGAAAGTGAACAAAAATTCCGCAAAATTTTCGATGGGGCAATGGATGGAATTGTCTTATTTAATAATGACTTTGAAATTATTGAAGCAAATCCTACTGCGATGCGAATACTTAATTTAACTTCTGAAGATTTAATTTCCTTTAATTTATATGATTTGTTATTTTCCAACATGAATAGAACCGGAGTCATTAAAAAGGATTCGAATGATTGGGAAGAAACACTGCAAGAAATTATGTATAAATTCGCAAATGGGGAAGAAAAAATACTTGAATTCACGTTGAAAAATAATATTAATGAAAATATGAATTTGGCAGTATTCCGGGATGTAACGGAAAAAAGGGAGTTAGAAGAGCAACTAAGAAAATCAGATACATTAAATGTTGTAGGAGAGCTTGCCGCTGGAATAGCACATGAAATTAGAAATCCAATGACAGCATTAAAAGGATTTATCCAGCTTCTAGAAGGAAGTGTGAAAGACGACTTTTCGATGTATTTTAACGTGATAACATCAGAATTAAGCCGAATTGAATCGATTATTACAGAGTTTTTAATTTTAGCAAGACCGCAGGCAATAAAATATTTAAAGAAAGATATTGGTATCATCATGAAGGAAACGATCGATCTGCTGAATGCACAAGCTATCCTTGTAAATGTACAGATGAAGTTGATCGTAGATCCTGATTTGCCATTAATTTATTGTGAGCCTAATCAATTAAAGCAGGTATTTATTAATATTTTAAAGAATGCAATAGAGGTTATGCCAATGGGCGGACAAATTGATGCCACGATTATAAGGAAAGATAATGAACATGTAATAGTATCGATTACAGATAGAGGATCAGGCATCTCTGAAGATAAAATAAAAAGACTCGGCCAACCGTTCTATACAACAAAGGAACGGGGGACAGGCTTAGGATTGATGGTCAGCTATAAAATTATTGAGGAGCATCGCGGATCAGTGGATGTGGAGAGTGAAGAGGGGAAAGGTACAACCTTTCATATTACACTTCCAATCAATCAATAGCCAATGATAGCAGGTTAGCACTAAAAAAATTGAACTTGTCACAATTAGGAGCAGACAACATATTATTTGAGTAAGAGAAAAAAGTTGCATTCGGTAAAGAAAGGGGCAAGTTCTATGTGGTTATCTAAACGTTCAAAAAAAGTTTATTTCTATGCTTCCTTATTTTCCAAACTTCAAATCATTTCAGAGGCTGAGAAAAATCAATTACTTGAAAAGTGGAAGCAATAGGCAAAAGTATGATCAAAGAAAAAAACATGATTAAAATATAAAAACCTTAGCCTGTTACCAGACTAAGGTTTTATTTTTTGCTACCCAGTAAATGATAAAATGTTTTAAACTGTGATTACCGCGCTCTTGTATATAGCTCTTCTTGGATCTTGTCCATTACAAATCGGCTATTACCCCAGGGCTGTTTAAGACGCATACGCTTTTGTTCCTTAACTGTTGAATAGTTGTAAAATTTCCTCTTGATAATTACCTTCCAGAATGCCTTTTTCCGTAATGATGCCTGCGATTAATTCATTAGGAGTGACATCAAATGCAGGATTAAATACGTTCACGCCTTCAGGTGCAATTTGCACCCCATTAAGCTCTGTTACCTCTTTAGGATTTCGCTCCTCAATTGGAATTTGCTCACCATTTGCTATAGAAGGGTCAAATGTTGACAATGGTGCGGCTACATAAAAAGGGATGTTAAATGCTTTTGCTAATAAGGCTAAATTGAAGGTCCCAATTTTATTTGCTGTGTCACCGTTTGCTGCAATGCGATCAGCACCTACTATAATGGCAGTGATATTTTTCGATTTGATTGTGTGAGCGGCCATATTATCTGTTATTAACGTTACATCAACGCCTGCCTGCATCAGCTCCCAAGTTGTTAAGCGAGACCCTTGGAGCACCGGTCGGGTTTCACAGGCAAAAACCTTTAACTCTTTGTTTTGCTCTTTTGCTAAATAAAATGGGGCAAGTGCAGTTCCATATTTTGCTGTAGCAATAGAGCCGGCGTTACAAATGGTCATAATTCGATCACCATTATTAAAAACAGAGAGTGCGTGTTCTCCAATTAAACGGCAAACCTCTTCATCCTCAATTTGAATTTGAATAGCTTCGTGAACTATTCGAGTCTTAGCCTCATTAATTGACTTTACGTTTGCAACGGTTGCCACCAATCGGTCCAATGCCCAAAATAAATTAACAGCAGTAGGTCTAGAGCTTGCTAAATAGTCTCGTTTTTTCTTAATCGCAGCTTGAAATTCCTCGATTGTTTTAGATGAATCTTGAAGAGCTGCTAATGCAAGCCCATATGCTGCAGTGATCCCAATTGCAGGAGCACCTCTTACCTTTAAGGTTTGAATAGCATCCCATACTTCATCAACAGTTGTGAGTTCAAGGTATTCTGTAACATGCGGGATTTTTTGCTGATTTAATAAAGAAATGGAAGAATCCTTCCAAATAACTGAACGAGGAATCGTAAATTCTTTTATTGCCATTTGTAATATACTCCTTTATAAACTAGATTGATCCAGTCAAATTGGATAAAGATATCCTTTATAGGAAGTAGGAAGACCACCTACAGATGGAGTCTCGCTTTATCCCATCTTAACGGGCAGTAATAATCATCCTGCTTTTAGAAAAACTAAAGAGAAGGAAAACTGCCCGTAAAGATCCGATAAGTCTCACTAACCATCAGTAGGAAGACCACCTGCTGATGGAAGTCTCGCTTTATCCTATCTTAACGGGCAGTAATAATCACCCTACAAGTTTTTAAAAAAACTAAAGAGAAGGAAAACTGCCCGTAAAGAAATTCGATAAGTCTCAGCACACCCATCAGTAGGAAGACCACCTGCTGATGGAAGTCTCGCTTTATCCTATCTTAACGGGCAGTAATAATCACCCTACAAGTTTTTAAAAAAACTAAAGAGAAGGAAAACTGCCCGTAAAGATCCGATAAGTCTTACTAACCATCAGTAGGAAGACCACCTACTGATGGAAGTCTCGCTTTATTGAATGACTGTTTCTTTTACGTAATCAATAAATTGTTCAGGTCTTGTAATTGTTTTTTGATTTTTTATCAGTTCACTTCCGAGTGAGAGGGCCAATTGTTTTGTTGCAATTCTTCTATCATATGGCTGAATGGTATCAAGATCTGCAACATGAGCAAGACCAATTGTACGGCGAATAATTTCGCAGCCTGCAAAACCAACCGATTCTTCGAAAATTTCTGATAATACATGTTCTAGATAGCCTTCAACTTTTGTGAAAATTTCCAGCCCATCCTTTTTCCAAGCTGTTGTAAACTCTTCAACGAAAATATTCCATGTTGTAACGATGTGTTGGAGAAGCACATCCTGTTTTTCGCCATTACGTGAAATTGCATTCAATAGAAAATTTCCAAAAACTTGACCAACATCAAAACCGATTGGCCCAAAGTATGCAAATTCTGGATCAATCACTTTCGTTTCCTCTTCGTCAGCGAAAATACTGCCTGTGTGTAAATCACCATGTAAAAGAGCTTCTGCCTTGGTTAGGAATTTTTGTTTCAGTTTTGCTACTTCTAACTTAAGTAACTCATCCTGCCAAATCTGTTCAACATCCTTCTGCAGTTCTGGTTCATACTCATTTGTGTCATGGTTAAAAAATGGATCTGTGAAAACAAGATCCTCAGTAATTTTACAAAGGTCTGGATTTATAAATTGTTTAACAAGTGATTTTTTAACATGTTGATTTGAACCATAGTCTGATGTGTAAAACAATGTCTTTGCTAAAAATTCACCAATATGCTTTGAAAGAAGCGGCAAATCCTTGCCTTCTATTAACGCTGCTCTTGAAATTTGCAGATGTGACAAGTCTTCCATGATGGTAATAGCTAGCTTCTCATCAGAGTAAAAAACCTTAGGTACATATTGCGGAACAAATTCACCTTGCTTTAAAAGAGCATGGGTTTCAATACGTGCTCGGTCCAAAGTTAAAGGCCAGCTTTCACCCACAACTTTAGCATATGGCAGAGCTTGTTTAATAATAATGCTTTCGTTCGTATCGGCGTCTTTCACCTTGAAAACAAGATTTAAGTTTCCATCACCGATCTCATTGCAGGTTAGGTTGCTTTTTTCTTCAAATAATTGAAGACGCTTTGCCAGGGCGATAGCCCCGTTTTCTGTTAATGGTTCATAGCCGGATGATTTTACAGCACACATAATATATACCCCCAGATAAGTTTGATTGTGGAGGCTTTTCTCTAAAAATAAGAAAAGCCTCTTTCTTATGAAAGAGGCTTGAAGACGACGCTTCGCACCTCTCATCTGTCAGAAAGATATACTTTCTGATGGAATTAGCACCGTGCCCTACTGGATAAAATCCAAGGTGAACTCATTTCACCCCATTTTGCAATGGTAGTATGGTCGGTTGCTGCGGCTTCATTGGGCCAAGTCCCTCTGCCAACTCTTGATAAGAGATCAATCTTGTTAAACATTATGAAATTAATGTTTTAAAGTATGTTAATTCAGAACATTTAAGATTTTAAGAAAAATAGAACGTTTGATTAGCATGTTACCAATGATTTATGAAATTTGTCAACACTATTTTCAAAAAATCAATGATAAAATTCAGGTAATCTGTCATCAAAGACTGGGATTTGGCTTCTAACTTTTTTAACCATTTCATCATCGATCACTGCTGAGATAGATCCGGCTTTTTCGTCTGCTTCTGCAATGACCGTTCCCCATGGATCAATAATCATAGAATGACCGGCGAATTCATTATTTGGATCAGAGCCGGCTCGATTGCATGCTACAACATAGCACTGGTTTTCAATAGCGCGACTTAATAACAATGTTCTCCAGTGATGGAGTCGCGGCAGCGGCCATTCTGCAACAACAAATAATATTTCGGCTCCTCTTGTTGTATGGGCGCGAATCCATTCAGGAAAACGAATATCATAGCAGATTACACCAGCACATGGTATGTCAGCGATGTTAAACAAACCTGTTTTAGATCCCGCTGATAAGTAATGATGTTCATCCATTAATTTAAATAAATGGAGTTTACTATACTCGTTAACCAATTTCCCTTGGTGATCGAAAATGTACATTGTGTTTGTTATTTGATCGTCCACCTTTTTAGCTACAGAGCCTCCAACGATGTTAACTTGAAATTTTTTAGCCAGTTCGCTAATAAATTTTCTTGTTTGTATCCCTTCTTCATCGGCAATTTCATTTAAACGCGTTAAATCATATCCTGTTGTCCATAATTCAGGAAGAACAATAATTGAAGGTTTCTCTTTTTCAACAATCGCTGCCACTTTTTCCTCTACTTGTCGATAATTAAATGATGGATTGCCATATTTAATATCTAATTGTATGCAAGTTATGATAGGTTTCATTCAAATCACACCTTCATTTTAAAAATTTTACTTTACAAGTTGATTCTAACAATATATGATTTGTGACTAGAATTTCAAGAATTTTTTGAGTAGGTGTTAAAATGAAAAACTATGAACAATCACATCTATTAAAGTCATTGCCAAAGCAATTTTTTGCTAGTCTTGTTGCAAAGGTTAACAAAATCGTTGAACAAGGACATGATGTTATCAATTTAGGTCAAGGAAATCCCGATCAGCCCACACCAGATCATATTGTTAAAGCGATGCAGAAAGCGGTAGAAAATCCGGCTTATCATAAATATTCGCCTTTCCGGGGGCAATTGTTCCTAAAAGAAGCAGTTGCAGCCTTTTATAAACGGGAGTATGGAGTGGAAATCGAGCCGGAAACAGAGGTGGCAATTCTCTTCGGAGGAAAGGCAGGTCTTGTTGAGGTTCCGCAATGTTTGTTAAATCCTGGTGATGTTGTACTTGTACCAGACCCAGGCTATCCTGATTATTGGTCAGGCGTGGAGCTTGCCCGGGCAAAAATGGAAATGATGCCGCTCATTAGTGAAAATCAATTTTTGCCTGATTATCATAGCTTATCAAAAGAAGCGGTAAAACAAGCAAAACTGATGTTTTTAAATTATCCAAACAATCCAACAGGAGCTACTGCTACAAAGGAATTTTTTGAAGAGACAGTAAAATTTGCGGGAAAGAATGATATTTGTGTTGTTCATGATTTTGCATATGGAGCTATAGGATTTGACGGTAAGCGTCCAATGAGCTTTTTGCAAACAAATGGGGCAAAAGATGTAGGTATTGAAATCTATACCTTTTCGAAATCCTTTAACATGGCAGGATGGCGGATTGCATTTGCAGTCGGGAATCCTTCTGTTATCGAGGCGCTCAACCTTTTACAGGATCATCTGTATGTTAGTGTTTTTAGTGCGATCCAGGAGGCGGCTGCACAGGCTTTATTAAGCTCGCAATCATGTGTTGAAGAGTTAAATGCCCTTTATGAATCACGGAGAAATGTTTTTATAAATGCGTTGAAAGAGATTGGTTGGGATGTAACGGCTCCAGCAGGTTCTTTCTTTGCTTGGCTGCGAGTGCCAAGTCAGTTTGAATCATCAGAGGCTTTCGCTGATTATTTATTAGAGAGGGCGCATGTTGTTGTTGCGCCAGGGATCGGTTTTGGTGAACATGGTGAAGGCTACGTAAGGGTCGGTCTTTTAACTTCTAAAGAAAGACTGGCGGAAGCTGCTGAGCGAATAAAGGCATTAAACCTGTTTTAAAAAATCATTATTGACAGTTGGAAAATCTTCTGTCATAATCCTTAGTAATTTCACAAAATTTAATGATTATTATGAACGTTTCGTTCTTATCAAGAGCAGGTGGAGGGACTAGCCCTATGAAGCCCGGCAACCGACTTAAGATTTAATTTAAGCACGGTGCTAATTCTTGCAGCAGTTATGCTGATAGATAAGGAGATATGCTTGTTATTCATGCTTGTAACAGCCTCTTCGATATCTATGAGTATCGAGGAGGCTTTTTTGTTTTTTTGCTATAAATATTCAAAAACTAAGATTGGTTTTAGAAGCAGGCCATTATAAAAAGTGTTACTATTAGAAAGATAAATAAAAAAATTCAGAAAAATAGAAGTGTATTAGGAAAGTAGGGTTTTAAGTGAGTGAAGTAATTGCTACTTATCTTGTTCATGATGCTAAAGGAGATTTAAATAAAAAGGCTGAAGGGATTGCATTAGGTTTAACAGTCGGATCCTGGACAGATCTACCATTGTTAGAACAGGAACAGTTAAAAGCACATAAAGGCCGAGTATTAGAAATCAGCCAGCTAGATCATTGTGAAAAAACAAATCACTATTTAGGAAAACCAGTGACGATAGGGAAGCTGAAAATAGCTTATCCTAGTTTGAATTACAGTCATGATCTTCCAGCCATTTTAACAACTGTATTTGGAAAGCTTTCACTGGACGGAGAAGTTAAGTTAATAGATTTAGAATTTTCAGATGAAATCAAAAAGGCTTTTCCTGGACCTAAATTTGGTGTTTCTGGGATTCGCGATTTACTAGGTGTCTATGACAGACCACTGTTGATGAGTATTTTTAAAGGCGTGATTGGGAGAGACCTTACGTATCTGAAGGATCAGCTAAAACAGCAGGTGATGGGCGGAGTCGACTTAGTCAAAGATGATGAGATATTGTTTGATAATCCTTTAACACCATTCGAAAATCGACTTATCGCAGGTAGAGAAGTGTTGCGAAATGTTTTTGAAGAAACAGGCCACAAAGCATTATATGCGGTCAATTTATCAGGAAAAACATTCGACTTAAAAGATAAAGCAAAGCGTGCTGTTGAGCTTGGGGCGAATGTGTTATTATTCAATGTCTTTGCATATGGTCTTGATGTGCTTCAAAGCTTAGCTGAAGATCCGGATATTTCGATTCCAATTATGGCGCATCCAGCTGTTAGCGGAGCCTCAACAGCTTCAAGTCTTTACGGCTTTTCAAGCCCGCTTTTGCTAGGAAAACTTTTGCGTGTTGCTGGAGCAGATTTTTCTTTATTCCCATCACCTTACGGAAGTGTTGCATTGGATCGTGATGAAGCGTTAGGGATTGCTGCTAATTGTTTAAAAGAGGAAACATATCGTCAATCATTCCCTGTGCCTTCCGCGGGCATTCATCCGGGACTTGTACCGCTTTTGATCCATGATTTTGGTAAGGATTCGGTGATTAATGCAGGCGGCGGAGTTCACGGTCATCCAAACGGAGCAATCGGAGGCGGCAGGGCATTTCGTGCGGCTATTGATGCTGTGCTTTCTGGTGCTTCCTTGCATGAAGCGGCAACTGAAAGTGTTGATCTAAAAATTGCGATTGACCTCTGGGGTGTTAAAGAGGTGAGCAAATGATAAATAAAGCAATCATATGTGATTTTGATGGAACGATCACGGAGACGGATAATATTATTGCGATCATGAAAAGATTTGCTCCGCCTGAATGGAATGAGCTAAAAGATGGGGTTCTCTCACAAAGGATATCGGTAAAAGAAGGTGTTGGCAGCATGTTTAAGCTGCTGCCTTCTTCATTAAAAAATGACATTATCGAATTTATTTTAAACCATGCAAAAATTCGCTCAGGTTTTAAAGAATTTGTCCAATATACGAAAGATAACCATCTCCCACTATACATCGTAAGCGGAGGAATCGATTTTTTCGTTTATCCGCTCCTTAACGGATTAGTGGATGAGAAGCATATTTATTGTAACAGAGCCGATTTTTCACAAGAAATGATCCATATTGAATGGCCGCATAGCTGTGATGAAACATGTAAAAATGATTGCGGCTGCTGTAAACCTTCCCTTATTAAGCGGTTAACAGACAGTGAACAAAGCAAAATAGTCATTGGCGATTCAATAACAGATTTACAAGCTGCAAAGCTGGCAGATCTTGTGATAGCCAGGGATTTATTATTGGAAAAATCGAAAGACTTACGGCTGCCGCATCGACCGTTTACAACCTTTTATGATGTGATTGATGTGTTAGATTCTCTTGAGGAGGTGAAAGCATGAGCCTTTTGGAACAAAGATGGGAAGAGCTTGCTGATATAAAAAGAGAGTTAGCTAACCGTGATTGGTTTCCTGGCACTAGCGGCAATTTAGCAATAAAGGTTGATGAGCAACCCCTCAGCTTTCTTGTAACGGCTAGCGGGAAGGATAAAACGAAGGAAACAAAAGAAGATTTCCTGCTTGTAGATAGCCAAGGTCTGCCAGTTGAGAACACTCATTTAAAGCCTTCTGCGGAGACGCTTCTGCACGTGGAGGTTTTTAACAAAACAAATGCCGGCTGCAGCCTGCATGTTCATACTGTTGACAATAATGTCATTTCTGAACTCTATGGTGACAAAGGCAGTATTACGTTTAAAGGGGTGGAAATTATTAAGGCATATGGATTGTGGGAAGAAGATGCAGAATTTACAATCCCAATTATTTATAATCATGCCCATATTCCGACCCTGGCAGCTGAATTCACCCAATTTGTAAACGAAGATGCTGGCGCTGTTTTAATAAGAAATCACGGGATTACTGTATGGGGGAGAAATGCATTGGAAGCAAAAAAATATTTAGAAGCTAGTGAATTTTTGATTTCCTATCATTTAAAGCTTCTTACATACAAAAAACTTATGGCGTAATGACAAATAGCTATATGTCTATTAAATAAACAAACTTATTAAAATGGAGGAGAAGGAAAATGGCAGTTATTAAAGTCCGAAATACAAAAGAAGTAATTGAAGGTCATGACAATGTTTTAAGCTTTTTAGAAAAACAAGGTGTATTATATGAACATTGGGATATGAAAAAACTTCCTGAGGCTTTAAAGGATAAATTTGTATTGACTGATCAAGAAAAAGAAGAAATTTTGACAACCTACAAAGAAGAAATTGAAGATTTAGCTGAGAGAAGAGGTTATAAAACCTGGGATATTGTTGCATTATCAGATGCTACACCAAACTTAGAGGACTTGCTAAAAAAATTTGAACAAGTACATACACATACAGAAGATGAAGTTCGAGCAATTACTGCGGGACATGGGATTTTTATCATCAAAGGTGATGAAGAAACAGGTTATTTTGATGTAGAGCTTGAAGCTGGGGATGTTATTTCTGTACCTGAAGGAAATCCTCATTTCTTCACATTGATGGACGATCGCCAAGTTGTAGCTGTTCGGTTATTCATTGAAACAGAGGGATGGGTTGCACAACCTTATCAAGAAGAAGTAAATAATAAATAATAGAAAAAAAGCGTAGAGATCATGCTTGACCTCCACGCTTTTTCTATTTAATGTTCATTAAACATTTAATAGCCATTAATTCGGATCGTAAAGGGAAATGAAGCTCATTTTATCGATAACCAAGTTGTTTATTTACTTCACGTTTTCTTTTCGTCAGAGTTTTAAATGCAGCATCTAGCTCTCTATATTTTTTTGCTTCTGGCGTTAGCATGCTTAATTCACCAAGCACAGCAGAAATTTCAGTATTTATTCTCATTAATTCCTCTTCCAATTGCTGTTTGCTTAGGGTTGTTTTTTGCTGTTTTTTTAATTCGTATTGCTCCAGATTCATTTCAACTCGTGTCATTTTTTGATCTTTGATGACGAGAAGTTTATCACAAAGTTTATTTATAAAATAATAATCGTGAGAAACAATGAGGATCGTTCCGGAAAACTCGCTTAAGGTATCCTCTAATTGCTCACGGCTAGCTAAATCTAAATGATTGGTCGGTTCATCTAATATCAATAAGTCATACTCGCTCAATAACATATTGGTCAGTTTAATCCTGGTACGTTCACCTAGGCTGAGTGTCCCGATTTGTTGCGATATTTTATCTGCTTTCATCCCCATGTTTGCAAGGATTGTTCTCGCTTGAAACAGCTTTTCTTTTTCAGTAATCTGCAATGCCTCGATTCCAGTTTGAGGCAGTGGCATATCGGCAACATCCTGGCTTAAGTAGGCGATTTTTAATGAAGGACTTTTTATTAATTCACCAGCTGTTATCGTTTCTTTATCTAATAGCATGTTTAGGAAGGTCGTTTTCCCAGATCCGTTTGGCCCGACAATCCCAATTCGCTCGCCATAATTTACATAAAAATGACTGTCTTTAAAAAGGTACCTATCTTCGAACATTTTAGAAAGATGTTTAGCTTCAACAATTCTCTTTCCTCGTTTTCTGTTCGATTCAAATTGAAAGCGAACTTTTTTCTCTTCTTCAGGTTTTTCAATTTTATTTTTTTCAAGTTCTTTATTCAATCGCTTCATTTTTGATTTAATTGCTTTATCAAGCTTCTTTGCTTTTACTCCATGATATTCTTTAAAGCCCTCTTGATCTCGCATAGTTCGATGCGCTTTTCCAGACCATTGTTGTAATTGGTTGATTTGGCCTTCCACATTTGCTTTATATTTTTGTTGAACTTCATATTGATGTAATTGGTCTTCATAACGCTTCTTCTTTTCTTTACGATAAGCGGAATAATTACCATTGTATTCCGTTAATTTACCATGGTCTAAGTCAAATATTTTGGTAACAGTTTTATCTAAGAAAAATCGGTCATGTGAAATGATGATGACGGTACCCCGGAAATTTTCAAGCTGGCTAATTAACCAATTGACTCCTTGAAAGTCAAGATGATTGGTTGGTTCATCTAAAATAAGAATATCGGGATTTGACGACCAGATTTGCGCTAATGCAATTTTTAATTTTTCTCCGCCGCTTAAATGATTAAGTCGTTCCTGATGCCAATAATGTACTTTATTTAGACCTAATTCACTTGCACGTTCAAGAAAATCAGCGGATAAATGATTAAAGTCATTTATGGAATAATCAACTGATTGAAGCAGATATCCTATCCTTAGATTATGGTCTCTTCTTAGACTTCCTTCATCAGGTGCTAAGTTTCCGTATAAGATGTTTGCTAAGGTTGTTTTTCCGGCTCCGTTGGGACCAACAAGTCCGATTCGCTCACCTTTATTTAGATCAAATGAAAGATTGTCTAAAACGACTTTTTCTCCAAAATACTTTTTCACATTTCTTGCTTGCAAAATAAACATAAAAAAACCTCCCTATAAAGCCTAGAGAGATTTGACATGCCAAATTATACATAAGAATATAAACAAAATTGAGTTAATAGTAATCAATTTTTGTTAATCCAGTGTATATGTTGAAGAATGGCAGACTAATCCAATTTCTCTAGGTTTCGTTATATTTCAAATGATTGAATATAATGGCCTAAGAAAAAGATTAGAACTTCATTGCTTCAACATTCACCCTTTCGATCAATAATATAAAAATAGTATATGAAGAAATTAACAAAAATGCAACAGTAATGAAAAATTCCCTAATTTTTCATTAATCTAAGTCTGTCACTTCTTCAGGATCAATAAATAATTTTGAAAGTGTAACAGCTTCGGCTTTTTGCTTGACCATGGGGATATATTGCTTAAGCACAGAAGCTGTTTTTTCTCCTGCAATTCCAACATGGCCAATGGCAATAATTTCGTTATCCTTTGCTATTTTATTCATTAGAAGATTTGCTTGTTTTGTTATATGAGCGATGGTATATTGTTCATCAAAAAACATCTCGTTTTCTAAATACGGTACCTTGAGTTCCATTGCCAGATCTGCTGCTACACTTTTACTAGTTGTTTTACTGTCTAAATAATATAAGCCTCTTTCTTTGCAAACCTCCAAAATGATTCTCATGATACGTTGATCTGCTGTCACCTTTGATCCCATATGATTGTTCATTCCTACTGCATGTGGAACAGCATCAATTGCTGTATTCACTCGTTCTTTCACTTCGTTATTTGATAAATCTGTTGTAATTGCACCAGGTCCCAGCCAGCTTTTCTTACCATGTAATGGCTCCATTGGAAGATGCACAATCACTTCATGCCCTTTTTCAAAGGCAAGGTTTGCGTCCTTTTCAGTTGTTGAAAGAAAAGGCATGACAGCGATAGTAAGGGGGATGGGTAATGACAATATTTCCTCAGAGCCTTTCATACCATTTCCAAAGTCATCAATAACAATCGCAACATGTTTTTCCTCAGGAGCTTGTTGTTTGTTTGCTAAATTTACTTCTACAGGCGGTAAAGTTGTTGTTAATAGGGCTCCGAGTAATAGAAACATTTTCATACACATGTCTCCTTGCTATATCCTGCTTGTACCCAGCGGATAAACTGATTTTTGTATAGTCTAACCAGCGTTACAAAAAACATGCTTTCTTTCAAAATACATTATTTATAAAATGAGTTTAAATATGGAATCTAATGGGAATAGATTATCAAGAAAAATAAAAGAGGATCGTTAAAAATGTCAATGTATAGCGGTGAAAGATTGTCAAAATTTGCAAAAGTATTTACAAACTTGGCAAAATCTGTAATACTACTCAGTAAGTAAGTTTTGTCTAAAGGAATATTTAAATAAAGCTTACCTAAATACAAGGAGGGCTCTCGATGAATCGCGATCGATTAAAAGCAAAGCTTCTTGAAACGATTAACAATAAGAGACAAGAAATGATAGAAACTGCAAATACAGAGGGCTATACAAGTGATTCAGCTATAAAGTGTAGTCAAGATTTGGACATGCTTATAAATAAATATCAACAAATCCTTTTAGAAGAAAAAGCAAGCACAACAGGACCTTTTTATGAATTTGTTCACACAATGAAAATGTGGACGCTGTCTGACAATTTTAAACTTCAGTTTATTGAAAAATAAAGCGAGCCTTATCGGATCATTACGGAAAGTTTTCCTTCACTTATCTACCATAGAATTTATGAAAGCATGAATAATTTTTACTGCCCGTTAAGATGGGATAAAGCGAGCCTTCTATCAGCAGGTGGTTTTCCTGCTGATGGTGTAGCGAGCCTTATCGGATCATTACGGATAGTATTCCTTTACTAATCTACATAGTCAAATTGAAAACGTTAAGTATGATTTTTACTGCCCGTTAAGATGGGATAAAGCGAGCCTTCTATCAGCAGGTAGTTTTCCTGCTGATGGTGTAGCGAGACTTATCGGTTCATAACGGGCAGTTAAGCCCGTCATTCATCATAGTTTCACTTACATCTTGAAGTTAGAGCTTTACTGCCATTAAACATTGGGGTAAAATCTGATTTTCACCGCAAAGAGGCTGTCTAAAAGGGGGACCCTTATAGACAGCCTCATTCTTTGTGAGTATTTTATAGACTTTTGTTAAAAGCTATTAATTAAGATCACCATAAATAAGATCCCGATGATAAATGAATAGGTTGCATTTCGTTCATTTCCATCACCATGACTTTCAGGGATAAGTTCTTTATAGATAATAAACAGCATAGCACCTGCTGCGAAGGAAAGACCATATGGGACGAGAAAACCTACAATATTTGTTAGGTAAAAACCAAGCAGGGATGCAACAATTTCAACGGCTCCGGTAGCTGTGGCAATTAAAAAGGCTTTCGCTTTTCTGATATTCTGATTTATTAAAAACAAGGCTACTAAAAAGCCTTCTGGTGCATTTTGTAAGCCAATCGCAAATGCGATTAAGTTTCCAGTATCGCTAATATCAGAAGCATAGCTAACCCCAACCGATAACCCCTCAGGTAAATTATGCAAAGTAATCGCTGCGATTATCAGCATCGCTTTTTCGTCAAATTTAATTCCGCTTCGGGTATGTTCTAAATCAATGTGTGGAATTGCCTTTTCCAATGTTGTTAAGATAAGCACACCTAAAAATAAACCAATGGATACTTCCATTACACCGCCATATTTTAATGACTCTGGTATTAACCCAAGCATTGCAGCTGTCATCATAATGCCAGCAGTAAACGCTAATAAGATATCACGCCAGCGGTGGGTGATTGAGCCTTGTAAAAATAAAATAGGGAGAGCTCCTAACCCTGTAGATAATGCGGATAAAATACTACCTAATAAAACGCCAGACATATTTGTTTGCTCCTTTGAATGATAATACCTTTAATAATAATTCATTCACATGAATTATTATAGCGCGGAAATATTCAAAATTGAAACAATGTATAAAATTCTATGCAGATATTTTGATAAAGATGACATGACTGGTAAATGGGAATCTTACTTAGAATTGGGTAATGGTTGTTGGCAATAGTATATGAATAGGCAATTGTAATGGATACTTTTTTAGTTTAAATCACACAAATTATCTTCAAATTATAGTCAATTATGTAATTGTATAAGATAATAATTATACAGATAGCATCTGCCATTCATCATAAAGTTGGTAAACAATGTATATAAAACATTGACTTAAGGCAATTGTTCCTCTATTATAGTAATAAAATTGTTTTGAATTCAAGATATTTAAAAAGGATTGAGTTTAAATGGAAAAATCAAATCAAATTGAAGAATCATTAAAGTTCTTTATCGTTCTTTCACGTGCACATCGAGCATTAAATGATGTCGTAAATAAGCATATATCAACATTTAATTTAAACCCTACAGAGTTTGCAGTATTAGAACTTCTTTATCATAAAGGAGATCAACCTTTGCAGCAAATAGGAGGGAAAATCTTACTTGCAAGCGGGAGTATTACTTACGTAGTGGACAAGTTAGAGCAAAAAGGCTTGCTTGTTCGAAAAGCGTGCCCAAAAGATCGAAGAGTAACACATGCACAAATTACAGATAAAGGGAAGCAGTTAATCGAAGAAATTTTCCCTCCGCATCAGGAGCGGATCAATGAAATTGTAAGCGTCCTTTCTGATGAGGAAAAAAACTTGGTCACAGAGCTACTTAAAAAAGTAGGTTATCACGCAAACGATCTTTTAAACAAGTAGGAAAGAAAAAGGGTCTGCCTTCTAAAACATACGATATTGAACCTGAGACAAGGAGGTTACGTATTTTGTTTTTTAAAGGGAGTCCCTTTTTTAGAGTTCGTTTTTGTTCTTACTTTTGCTCATAAGGAAGGATTAATACTTCTACACGTCTATTTTCTTGTCTGCCTTCCTTTGAATCATTTGTGGAAACAGGTTTGTATTCGCCAAAGCCTTTAGCACTAAAGGACTTTGGATCCAGCTTTTCATTTTCAACTAACAGCTTCATAAAGTTAACGGCTCGCATGACACTTAAGTGCCAATTAGAATCAAAATCGGATGTTTTAATTGGAACATTATCAGTATGTCCGCTCACAATAATATTACGGGGCGGATTCATGACAAGGAGCTCAGAAATTTCGATCGCAAGCTTTTTGTCCTTCTCACGAATTTCAGCTTTACCGGAGTCAAAAAAGATATCATTCAATATGGTAATAAGCAGCCCTTCATCGGTAAGAGTTGTTTCTAATTTCGTTTCAAGTTTATTTTCTTTAATGTAGGTATTAATTTTATCTTGCACTTCTTTAAGCTTTTCTTGTTCTAATTGTTCCTGTGCTTCTACAGCCGCTTCTTTTGTCATTTGTTCATCTTGGATATTCAGCTCCTTCATTTCCTCCCTGGGAGATGGACTTGGGTAATGCAAAACACCTGTTCCGCCTGCAAAGGTTGAATTAAAGACTTTCGCAATTTGCTGGAATTTTTGAGCATCTACAGAGCTCATCGCAAATAAAACAATGAATAAGGCTAAAACAAGCGTTAATAAATCAGCATATGGAACAAGCCAGGATTCATCCACATGATCCTCATCGTGCTTATGTTTCTTCCTTCTAGCCATTTACGCTCTCTCCCTTAATAAGTGAAGTGTTTAATTTTTTTCTTTCATGAACAGGTAGGTAAGTAGAAAGCTTTTGTTAAAATTGCTTTTGGCGCTTGTCCTTCTAATACGGAGAGGACACCTTTGATCATCACTTCCTTAACTTTTACCTCTTCTTTAGACTTCCGTTTCAATTTATTAGCAAATGGATGCCAAAGGACATATCCTGTGAAAATACCCATCATAGTTGCAACGAACGCTGCACCGATTGCCTTCCCCAACTCTTCTGTATTATCCATATGTGAAAGGGCTGCAATTAAGCCAAGGACAGCACCAAGTACGCCAAGAGTTGGAGCGTATGTACCAGCTTGTGTAAAGATTGCTGCCGATGCTTGGTGGCGTTCCTCCATTGCTGCAATTTCTTCACTCATTACATCTCGAATAAACTCTGCATTTTGGCCATCAACAGCCATAAGCAACCCATTTTTTAAAAATGGATCATCGATATCAGAAAGCTTTGCTTCTAAAGCAAGTAATCCTTCTTTACGACCTACTTGGGCCCAATCTGAAAACATAGGGATTAACTCTTCAACGGAATGAGATTTTTGATCTTTGAAAATAATTCCGAAAAGCTTAGGAACTTTTTTAATTACGTTAGTAGGGAAAGCAATCGTAACAGCAGCAATTGTTCCTAAAATAATAATTAATAAGGCAGCTGGATTAATTAAGACAGCAGGGCTGACACCTTTCATTATCATTCCTAATCCAACTGCAATGATGGCCAGAATCAGTCCAATAATTGAAGTTTTATCTATTGTAAATCACCATTTTTCCTAAAAATTTTTCTTATTACTTATATCGGTCAATTTTTGTAACTTTTTAGGATTTTCTTATTAGCTATAGCTCTTTTGCAAAAGATTGTTGTATTTAGTATGGTTGTTTTAAGCTTGGATATGGATTTTCGCTCAGGTGCTTGGTTTCCGCGGGGCTTCTGGGTTTCCCCGCAGCCGCTTTCCATCTGCGGAGACTACAATGTCCAGTTGCTCATACCTTTCGATAGCATCTCATAATTATGAGCTTTATCATTCACATATTTGTTCATTGCAAAAAAATTTGAAATAACAGTCTTAACAGACAAATATGATCAAAAAGAAAACACGGTGCCTTTTACCGTGCTTTAAAAATAAATGTAATGATTCGTTTTATTAAAGGAGCTTTTTGTTTATTTTTATAAAATCTTCTACTGTTTTGTTCATGAAATTTCTTTTCTAGAGCATCATTATTTAAATCATATAATTTTTTAAGAGCGTATTCATTAGGATACATCTTACTTCCTCCATCCTTGTTATTGTTACCATTATTCTACAGGGGGATTTTCCCTTTTTCGTCAGGTGAAAGGAGGAAGTTTATTTCATATAGGTGTCTTAGACATTTAAGACTTAGGGTTATATTACAACTTCATTAAAAAGGCGGAGATTCCATAATAATAAAAGGGCAGAAGGGTAACAGCAAGATGAGAATAGAAAAAAAGATTGGAATAATAGGTTGATTGGTTTTCAAAAGCAATGGATGAAAGCAAAGCACCTAGCAGACTTGTACAACAAAATAGGGTGATCCCAAACAGATCACCGAGCCGTTCTTGATAAAGGATAAATCCAATGGAAGATCCATTTAAAATGAGAAAAATGAAAGAGATAAAGAGTAATAAAGTTGAATATTTAATCATCGTTAACACCTCTTTACATATCTATGTACAAAAGGGGCCAACCATGACAAGAGGCAGATCCGATTGCCTTCTATATGTAGGCTTAAGAAATGATCTCTAAATAAGTAGAATGATTGCAAACAATAAATAATTTTGCATCATGGGGGATGGGACGACTAAGTTGAGTAATTATTGATAAATCATTTCCATTGGAAATAAGGAGCGCTCCTTTATCTGCCAAGGCTAGTCTTGCATCTGCAAATGTCTTCCATTCTTCTTTTATTGGAATAGCATATAGGTCAAAACCTTGGAGACTTGTCAGCTGCCTAATAATTTCACTAGTTCCGTTAAAAAGAATTGACCGAGCTGCTAGATTTGCTGCCGTGTCATTAGGGGTAATAAATTCTTCCACATTTGCATGCACAAATGCGTTAATATGTTTTGAATCTGATACCTCACAAATTGTATATATGTTTCGCTTATGCTGTTTTCCAACCCCTTCAATCATTGAGGCAATTAGCAGTGTATGACCATCAGCTTGAGATGCTGTCATTAGACCATCTGGAGAAAAAACCATGACCGTTTTACTTTGAAGTAAATTTGCTTGATGAAGAATTTCAATATTTGCTGGATTCCCATTAACAAAATCAACCTGTTCATGGAAAATAGGAGTTTTGGAAAGATTCTCATCAATAATAACAACTCGTATATTTTGGAATGTATTTAAGAGTTCTTCCAACGTCATTTCAGCCTTTTTTGTCCAGTTAATTAAAATAATATGATCTCGCGCGGTAATTTTCAATTTACCCTCCTCCTTCAACTTTTTTCGAATGCTAAAAAAATCAATTATTTTTCCGATGAAAATCGTCATTAGTCCAATTCCTACAATATACAAAAACATCGCAAATAACTTCCCTTTGACAGATGCAGGGGAAACATCACCATAACCTACAGTAGCAATGGTTGTCATCGTCCACCATAGGCCTTCAAAAGGATTCTTGAATGTTCCTGGTTCTATAAAATAAATGATATAACTGCTGCTAAGAATTAACGACAAAGTAGCAAGAATAAGAATCCAATTATTCATTTGAATGATTTTTGTGAAGAATCTTCGAAAAAAAATCATGTAAGTTCTCCTCTCTTTAGGCTAAAGTACGTTGGTAATAAGGAAATTTTACCATATTCCAGGTTGTTAGTTTGATAAAATATAAAAAAGAGGCTGACTCATCAGTGTGAGACAGCCTCATATTTCTTTATTTTTTAACGACAATTTCATCATTTTCAACTTCAACTGTTACATTTGTCACTTCTTCTTCATCTAATAGAAGGTCCGTTAGTTTATCTTCAACATGTTCTTGAATCATACGACGAAGTGGTCTTGCACCAAATGATGGATGGTAACCTAAAATCGCAAGTTTTTCTTTTGCCTTATCTGTTACGGTTAAGGTAATATCCTGTTCTTCTAAAACAGAAGCTAATTCATTAAGCATTAGTGTAACAATCTTGTTAAGGTCGTCCTTTTTAAGCGAAGAGAATTCAATAATATTATCAAAGCGGTTTAAGAATTCAGGCTTAAAGAAAGAGCCCAGTGATTGTAAAAGCTGACTTTCTTCAACTGCAGTATTTGACGCCGTTTCAAAACCGACAGTGATACGTTTTTCTCCAACCCCAGCATTACTCGTCATAATAATGACTGTATCTTTGAAGCTTACCGTGCGTCCGCCGCTATCTGTTAGACGGCCGTCCTCTAGAATTTGCAGGAACATATGCTGAACATCTGGGTGTGCTTTTTCAATTTCATCTAATAAGATGATACTGTAAGGGTTTCGGCGAACCTTTTCGGTTAATTGACCTGCTTCATCATGGCCGACATAACCTGGTGGTGAACCGATAATTTTAGAAACAGAATGTTTCTCCATATATTCACTCATGTCTAGACGAATCATTGCATCTTTGGAACCGAATAACTCTTCTGCAAGTGTTTTTGTTAATTCCGTTTTCCCTACCCCTGTTGGTCCAACAAATAGGAAGGAACCTATTGGTCTTGTTTTAGGCTTTAAGCCGGCACGGCTTCTTCTAATCGCTTTAGCGACTTTTTTGACTGCTTCAGCTTGACCAATCACTTTTTCCGATAGACGCTTCTCTAAATGTTTCATTTTTGCTTGTTCATTTTCTTGAAGCTTTCCGACAGGTATGCCTGTTTTCTTTTCAATAATTCCTTGAATATCCTCAACATCAACTGTCGGTTTTTCGGAATTTCCCTCTTGGCTTAATTGAGCTTCGAGACGGTTTTCTTCATCTCTTAACTTAGCGGCTAATTCATAGTTTTCATTTTTAGTTGCTTCTTCCTTTTGTTTAGAAAGCTGTTCTAAATGTTCTTTTATTTCTTCTTCATTAACGTTTAAAATCGTTAAATTCTTTTTAGAACCAGCTTCATCTAGTAGGTCAATTGCTTTATCTGGTAAGAAGCGATCTTGAATATAGCGATGTGATAATGCTACACAAGCATTGATTGCATCTTCTGTGTATGTTACATGGTGATACTTTTCATATTTCTCTTGAAGACCTTTTAAAATGTTTACAGCTTGCTCGAGAGATGGTTCGTTAACCATTACTGGCTGAAAGCGGCGTTCTAAAGCAGCATCCTTTTCAATTGTTCGGTATTCCTTAAGTGTTGTTGCGCCAACAACTTGAAGTTCACCGCGGGCTAACGCAGGTTTTAAAATATTGCCTGCATCCATAGAGCCTTCTGCAGAACCGGCACCTACAAGCTGATGAATTTCATCAATAAATAAAATGATGTTTTTACGCTGTTGAAGCTCCTCAATAAGTTTTTTCATGCGCTCTTCAAATTGTCCTCTAATACCTGTACTTGCAACTAGGGAAGCAACATCTAAAAGATATACTTCTTTATTGGCAAGCTTAGATGGTACAGTGCCATTTGCAATTTTTAAGGCAAGGCCTTCAACAACCGCTGTTTTACCAACTCCTGGCTCACCTATTAAAACAGGGTTGTTTTTATTGCGGCGATTTAATATTTCAATGACTCGGTCAACTTCCTCATCACGACCAATGACTGGATCAATTAGTCCCGCACGTGCTGCATTTGTTAGGTTGCGGCCAAGCTGATCTAATATTCCGCCACCGCTGCCTTGGGTTTGCGGGTTAGGATTTGTAAATTGAGATGCTTGACTTGGTTGTATTCCTTTAAAGAACTCATCAAATGGAAATGCTGAAAATCCACCAGTAAATCCTGTAGGAATTGACTGTTTATATGTTGAATAGCAATTCTGACACAATGTTATTTGTTCACTTTCTTTATTAAATTGAACAGTTAAATTGATAGTAGCTTTATTTTTATGGCATTTTTCACATATCATTTAAAAAACCTCATTTCTATTTGTATTTTTGGATAGTTCTCTAAATAAGATGCTTTGACATTCTTTGACCAATGAGTGTTAAGAAAATGATCATCTCTTTGACCATCTTTGACTATAGTATAATTTGACCTTTTTTGACTTTCAAGTATTTTGCCTGAAAAAAATAGTGGGAATTTTTTACTATAAAAACATAGTTTCAAAGTGAAAAGAATCATCCCAACTTTTTTTCATATAATGATACAAGCTATGGTTAACTTTAGTGAGGTGTGTTGGATGAAGAAGAAATCTTGGATTTTTTCCTTTCAGGTTGCAGCAGTATATGTCGGTACAGTTGTAGGAGCTGGGTTTGCAACAGGGAGGGAAATAGTTGAATTTTTTACGAAATACGGTGTTTTTGGACTTGCTGGTATTTTGCTAGCCGGATTTCTTTTTATATCCCTTGGGACCAAAATGCTTATCCTTTCAAAGAGAATAAATGCAGCGTCCTATCAGGATTTAATGACTTTTTTATTTGGCAGAAAGTTCGGGGGATTTGTTAATCTTTTTATGCTTACTATCCTTCTCGGCTTAACATCTATTATGCTATCTGGTGCCGGTGCAATTTTTTATGAGCAGCTTAACCTTTCTGTAAGGATAGGTGTAATCATAACGATTCTGCTTACAATTGGAGTTATGTATTTTGGTGTGAACGGACTTTTTAGCGTAAATATCATTGTTGTTCCGATGTTAATATTGTTTAGTACCATACTAGCTGTTCGGTCGTTTTCACTTGAGCCTTTTTATAACATACCGAGTGAGCCAACTTCCTCTTATAAGTGGATGTTGTCAGCTTTTTCATATGCCGCCTTTAACTTGACAATGGCTGCAGCTGTTCTTGTGCCTTTAGCAAAAGAGATTCAGGATGAAAAAGTGTTGAAAAGAGGAGGATTTCTTGGCGGTCTTCTCTTAACAATTGTTCTAATCAGCAGCCATCTGGCATTGTCAACATTACCAAATTTAAATCAATTTGAAATACCTATGGCCGAAGTTATGAAAACCACGTTTTATGCCATTTATTTTATATACATTGCAGTTATCTATGGGGAAGTTTTTACATCAGTTATTGGCAACTTATTTGGACTTGAAAAACAGATCCTCTCATATATTAAGCTTCCGCGGATGATTATTGTAATTGCCATTTTGAGTGCTGCTGCATTTATAAGTAAATTTGGTTATAGTTCTTTAATATCCTTATTGTATCCGATCTTCGGCTATATTTGTTTAGGAGTGTTAGCCTTATTAATAGTAAAGAAGGTTCCAAGAAAATAAGGGTAGTATGATAAAATGGATACATATAAATAATCGCTGTACCGCTAGAGATTTTTAGACATTGAAAGGAAGAACATGTTGAATATTTTATGGGATTTTGATGGCACTTTATTTGATACATACCCGGCATTTACAGAAGTTATGTATGAGGTATTAAATGGAGAAATAGCACAGGAAGACATTTTAAAACAGCTTAAAGTCTCTTTTTCACATGCAGCTAAGTACTTTAGGCTTACCAATGAAAGTATACTTGAATTTAAAGAGAAGGATAAATCCTTGTCACCGGCCCGTAAGAAACCATTTCCCTTTGTTGAAGAGGTCTTAAAATATGCCAAGATAAATGTTATTATGACGCATAAGCCGAGAGAAGAGGTTCAATTTATTCTCGATTATTTTGGCTGGGGTCATTATTTTCGTGAAATTGTTGCCGGTGATGATGGTTTTCCAAGAAAACCTGATTCAACAGCCTATTTGTATTTACATGAAAAATACAGTCTGGATATAGCAATTGGTGACCGGCTTTTAGATATTATTCCGGCTAAAGAAGCAGGCTTGTATACATGCTTGTTTCAAAACCATGAGAAGGGCGCGGATTTTTATTTGGATACATACGAGGATTTTTTTAAAATTGTAAAACTAAATACATAAGAACTATTTTAATGTTGAAAAATTCAAAAAAATCATTCGATTTCAGTTAAAACCTGCCAATTATCGCTTTATCACTCATTTATGGTCATAATAAGCTGTTTTTCATTAGAAAAGGTATTTTTAAACGGTATTTCACATATTTATTTAAGAAATCAGCTAAGTGTTACGTTTGACTGTATAGTTTTATCGTATTATGATTAATTCAATAGATATTGTGGGGTGATAATATGGGGCAGTGTTAAAATTAAATAAACAAACAGCATCCCTTATTGTACTCCAAGCGGACGCTCATTTTAGTAATTAGATATTGGCATGGCACTTGTGTTTAGTCTTGTAAGTACATTTTTATCATGAATGGATAAGTATAAACATTTCTATAAGCGAACTTTTAATAATTGAAGGGGCTAAATATGGCGCCTGTGTTTTTTGATTTTGATTTAACTCTCAGGAGGTGACTCCTTTTCCGTTTATGACGGAGTAAGGAAGCTTATTTGGACATAGTCAATTTGTTGCTTGTTGCAATTTTAATCGCTCTTACGGGTTTTTTTGTAGCTTCTGAATTTGCGATCATTAAAATTAGGAGCTCTCGTATTGACCAATTAATTGCAGAAGGAAACAAACAGGCAAATGCTGCAAAGAAAGTCATTGATAATCTTGATGAGTATTTGTCAGCCTGCCAATTAGGAATAACGATGACAGCTTTGGGCTTAGGGTGGCTTGGTGAACCGACAATTGAACATTTGTTAAAGCCTTTATTTGAACGTTTCGATCTTCCAAGCTCAATCGCAACAGTGTTATCCTTCGTCATTGCATTTTCAACTATTACCTTTTTACATGTTGTAGTTGGAGAATTAGCACCGAAAACGGTTGCTATTCAAAAAGCAGAAGCAATCAGCTTATGGTTTGCACGACCGTTAATGGGCTTTTATCGTATAATGTACCCGTTTATTTGGGCTTTAAACGGATCAGCTTGCTTTGTTACCGGAATTTTTGGTCTAAAGCCTGTCTCTGAGCATGAGCTGGCTCACAGTGAGGAAGAACTGAGGATTATCCTTTCTGAAAGCTATAAGAGCGGAGAAATTAATCAATCGGAATTCAAATATGTGAATAAAATCTTTGAATTTGATAATCGAATTGCAAAAGAAATAATGGTGCCGCGCACGGAAATTATTTCATTATCAATTGATGCACCGATCCAAGAGCAATTAGTCATTATAAAAGATGAAAAATATACCCGATATCCTATTGTAGATGGAGATAAGGATCATGTTGTTGGTATGGTCAATATTAAAGAAATATTTACCGATCTCATCCATGTCGATCCAGAGCAAACCTTTTCCATTAAAAAGTATATTCGGCCAATCATTCAGGTTCCAGAATCGGTTCCTATTCAAGAATTGCTTTTAAAAATGCAAAAAGAAAGAATTCATATGGCCATTCTTATTGATGAATACGGCGGAACTGCCGGTCTTGTTACAGTTGAAGACATTTTAGAAGAAATAGTTGGTGAAATTCGCGATGAATTTGATGCCGACGAGGTTCCGCTTATTCAAAAAATAAGTGATTCGAAATATATAATTGACGGTAAAGTGCTTGTTAGTGAAGTAAACGAGCTGCTTGGCATCGATATTGATGATACCGATGTTGATACGATTGGAGGTTGGGTCTTAACCAATCAGTATGAGATCCAAACAGGAGGGTTCGTTCAATTTGGTATTTATAATTTTAAGGTAAAAGAGATGGAAAATCATCATATCCGTTATCTTGAAATTACAGAGATTCAAAAGGAAGCATTGCCAAACCCTGCCTTGCTCGAAAAGAATATTGCTACTTCTTAAAAAAGCTGTCTAAAAAGGGTCCAGACCAAACAATTTACATTAATTTGGTGGTCTGACCCTTTTTGTTTTAGACAGTTTTTTAATAGCAAAAAGGGTTGTTAAAAGGATGTCGAATGAAAATGCCCCTGTGGGAAAAAATAAACTGGAAGCTATTTATAGAGGCTTCTGATAAGTTTACTTAGATGAAAAAGGGGTTTTTTACATGACACAATCAAAATCACAGCAAGAACGTCAATGGGCTGTCCGGAAACAATCGCAAAATCCTCACGGTAAAGTCAAATCTTTTGAAGAGCTTGCAAATGAAGCTGGGAAAAAGGGAGAAAAATAACGTGAAATAGAAAGAGCTGTCTCATGAAGGGTCTTATCCTTAGGTATTGAGACAGCTTCTTGTATGAATGCTTTTCTTTTTTTACAGCATAGTTAAACCTGCCAGGCTAATTAATTTCATAACATAAAGTGAATGAAGTACACAAACACCTCTATACAAAAAATGAGGGACAAACAGATTGCGAACAAGTCAGAAAAAACACAAAATACTCCAATCATTTTTTTCAACAAACAATAATAAAATAATGGTATAAAAAAAGTGTAACGCCAGTCATCCTAAACATATTACACGTCAACAAACAGATCTCATTCATAATAAGATTGCAAAAATGTTACTTTCGTGATATATTTTTTTAGTTGAAAATTAAAGAGCAAATCCGATTTAGTCTGTTTAAAAAATCGGGAGAGGTTCTAGCAAAACCCTCTATAAAAAACTAATAGATCCTTATTGTAGTTTTGTTATAGAAAAAAGTGCTAGACACCTCGAATTTATTTCGCAGGTGTTTTTTTATTTTCTGTTATTAAATGAAAACTATACATCTTTCTACATTTTTCCACAGAAGGGAACGTTTTACATGAAAAATGAAAAGGCAGTTGTTGTATTTAGCGGTGGACAAGATAGTACAACATGTCTATTTTGGGCCTTAAAGGAATTTAAAGAGGTTATCGCAGTAACCTTTAATTATAATCAGCGTCACAGCCTAGAAATTGAAGTGGCCAAATCGATTGCAGAAGAACTTAATGTTAAGCATCATATTTTAGATATGTCATTATTAAATCAGCTGGCGCCAAATGCACTAACAAGGGCAGATATTGAGATCGAACACAAGGATGGGGAGCTGCCATCCACTTTCGTACCGGGAAGAAACCTCTTATTTTTATCATTTGCGACTATTTTGGCCGATCAAATTGGTGCGAGACATATTGTAACAGGTGTATGTGAAACAGATTTTAGCGGGTATCCGGATTGCAGAGACGCATTTGTTAAATCTTGTAATGTAACCTTGAATCTAGCACTAGATAAGCCTTTTGTTATTCATACTCCTTTAATGTGGATTAATAAGGCGGAAACATGGAAGTTAGCAGATGAACTTGGTGCACTTGATTTTGTTCGAGAGAAAACATTGACCTGTTATAACGGCGTGATAGCTGATGGCTGTGGTGAATGTCCGGCATGCCAATTAAGAAAAAAAGGTCTGGATGATTATTTACTTGAAAAAGGTGTGGATGTCCGATGATTCAACAAATTTATCCTCAAGTACAGCATCCTTATCAATTTGAATTAAATAAAGATATGCATATTGCTGCTGCTCATTTTATTCCGCATGTAGATGCTGGAAAATGCCAAAAGGTACACGGTCATACCTATTTTGTAAATATAACGATAGCTGGTGATAACCTTGACGAATCTGGTTTTTTAGTGAACTTTGCCAGCATCAAAAAGTTGATTCATAACCGCTTTGATCATTCTATATTAAATGATCATACGGATTTATTCTCGGAAGAGAATCCGGATTATTTCCCGACAACCGAAGGGGTAGCACGTGCGATTTGGGAAGAGATCCAAAAGGAGTTGGATTCAAAACCAAATAAACCGAAATGTGTTCAAGTTTTTGTCAGGGAGACACCTACAAGCTATGTCGTATTTCGTCCTAAGCTGAAGGAGGAACAGCAGTGAAAAAAATCCCTGTATTAGAAGTATTCGGTCCGACCATTCAAGGTGAGGGGATGGTAATAGGGCAAAAAACGATGTTTGTTCGCACAGCAGGCTGTGATTATTCATGCAGCTGGTGTGATTCTGCCTTTACCTGGGATGGTTCTGCGAAGGATGAAATTAGGCAGATGACAGCGGAGGAAATTTGGTCAGAGTTAAAGATGTTAGGAGGGGGGCGTTTCTCACATGTCACAATTTCTGGTGGAAATCCTGCACTTTTAACAAATTTACATGAGCTAATTACTCTGCTTAAAGAAAATGGAAAAAAGGTTGCGATTGAAACACAAGGCAGTAAATATCAGGAGTGGCTGAAGGAAATCGATGATTTAACGATTTCTCCTAAGCCGCCAAGCTCTGGTATGAGAACTGATTTCCATAAGCTGGATGAAATCATTTATACATTAAAAAATGCGAATAAAAAGCAAACTATCAGTCTCAAGGTTGTTGTATTTGATCAAGAGGATTTAAGATTTGCAAAGAGCGTTCACATACGTTATCCAGAGATCTCATTTTATTTACAAGTGGGAAATGAAGATGTTTATGCATTTGATACAAATCGTTTAGTTCAGTCGTTATTAGAAAAATATGAATGGCTAATTGATCAAGTGATTGCTGATTCTGATTTAAATGATGTTCGTGTGCTGCCTCAATTGCATACATTAGTGTGGGGCAATAAGCGCGGCGTATAATTGATGAAAAGAGGGAAAGACATGGCTGGAAGAAAACAAGAAGAAATGAAGGATGTAACATTGCTCGGGAATCAAGGAGTAAATTACCTATTTGAATATTCACCACAGATTTTAGAAACCTTTGAAAATAAACACCCTAATCGTGATTATTTTGTAAAATTTAATTGTCCAGAATTTACATCTTTGTGCCCGATTACAAATCAACCAGACTTTGCAACAATTTATATCAGCTATATTCCAGATATCAAAATGGTTGAAAGCAAATCATTAAAATTATATTTATTCAGCTTTCGAAATCACGGAGACTTTCATGAGGATTGTATGAACATCATTATGAATGATCTCATAGAGCTAATGGAACCCCGCTATATTGAAGTATGGGGGAAATTTACTCCACGCGGCGGAATTTCAATTGATCCTTACACTAACTATGGTAAACCAGGAACAAAATACGAGGAAATGGCGGCATATCGCTTAATGAACCATGATTTGTATCCTGAAAAAATTGATAATCGTTAAGTGACATTAAAATCAAAGGGTCAGACCCCCGCAAACATCACTGATAAGGAACTTAAATAATGTATTTCCTTATCAGTGATGTTTGTGTGTGGGACTGACCCTTTTTAGTCTTATATTAAGAGAAAGAATCTTTAATAATCTTATAGTTTTTGTGATTGACAACAGTGCGTCTATCAAGATCTAATTCTCTGAAATTTTCCATATAAGTTAAGTCAACAATTACGGAATTTTCATTTACCTTTTCAACAACACCTGTTAAGCCTTCTTTAAATTCAATAATACTTCCTACTTTAGCGATCTTCATTGCCTCGCTCCTTTACATATTCTTCGACGATCAGAATCTCTCTATAAGTCCTACACTAATCAATCTAAGTATTTGCTGCGCCTTGAGCCATAGGCACTTACTATTGCTAGAAAACTTCTATTAGCATTATTTAACACTATTTCTTCTTGTAAGTAAAGCCTTTCACTCTAATTAACTGAAAAAACTTTACATATCATGGAAGTTATCTTAAGAATCGATACTAGTTGAGCTAATCTGACACTTAGTAAGGTGTCGTTATGTTATATTTAAATAATGAATATGAAAAATGAGGTGTTTCCATGACCGAAGCAGGGCTAGTGCTTGAAGGCGGCGGTATGAGGGGGATTTATACGGCAGGTGTATTAGAGTATTTTATGGATAAAGGCTTATATTTTCCATATGTAATAGGAGTATCAGCCGGTGCATGTTTTGGCGCCTCTTATCTGTCAAGACAAAAAGGCAGAAATCGCAAGGTCAACATTGATTATGTGACACATCCTAATTATTTATCCTTGCAAAATTTCATAAAACATCGTCAATTATTTGGGATGGATTTTCTTTTTGACGAGATTCCGAATAAAATTGTTCCTTTTGACTTTGCTTCTTTTTATAAGGGGCCAGAGGAATTTGTTGTAACAACAACTGACTGTCATTCAGGTTTGCCGCAATATTTTAGCAAGGCTGACTATGGTAAGGATCTTTTAACGATTATTAGGGCATCCAGTTCCTTACCTTTTATTGCCCCCATTGTGGAGTATGGCGGGAAGTTTTTATTAGATGGGGGTATAGCAGATTCCATTCCTATTAAAAAAGCTGAGAGCGATGGTAACAAAAAGAATGTAGTGATCCTAACAAAGGAGGGCTCTTACATAAAGAAAAAGTCAAATATTAGCTGGCTGTTAAATCGTTTTTATCGTGACTATCCAAAGCTTATAGAAACGGTATTGAAGCGCCATGAAATGTATAATGAAACACTTTCCTATATTGAAGAGCAGGAGAAAAATGGCCGTATCTTTGTCTTAAGACCAACCACAAAGATACAAGTTAGCAGAATTGAACGGAATCAAAAGAAGCTAGAACAATTATATTCACTTGGATACCAGGATGCAAAACGAAACTTTTCCCATTTGAAAAGCTGGCTTCAGGATTAGGGAATAGAAATCTGCCAAACTTAATAAATATTCGAAGAATTAGACAGATTGATCTATCTTTTAGTAAACTATAGGAGGAATTTTTGTAAGACAGGTGGAGGTATTTCTATGGATGAACAAACAATTCACGAACTATTAGATAAGCTTAAAGAAGGTGAATTACATGAATACCTTGTAACAAAGGAGCAGTTTTTGTCTTTTCGAAATGTTATTGTTAATCGTGAAGATTTTAAACATTTTCGGGGAATTGCCCAACAAGGAGGAAGTGTTATTTACCAATATCTACAAGAGCCAAGAAGTTAGGCATTCCTAACCTCTTAAGCTCTTTTTCTATTTTCTATAATCCAACTATCGCATAATAAAATTCTGCTAATCGAAGGTGCATTTTATGACCGTAGCAAGTAATATAAACTATTGGAATCGTTTCCAGATATTGAGGGATGTTTTAGATCTTAAAACCTGTTAGTCTAAATCATGTGGCAAATTCCAAATGTCAAATTTGAAGAGACTAGTAGGAGGATACGAAATTATGAAAAAGGCAATTTTAAAACTTGTTGCTGTTTCAACATTAGCTTTATCGCTTACTGCGATGACAGCGCCAGAATCAAAAGCTAATGCTGCAACAACACATCAAGTCCAAACAGGTGATACGTTGTGGTTAATTGGAAAGAAGTATGGAGTATCTGTAAAATCGTTAAAGTCTGTTAACCAGAAATCTTCAGATCTATTATATGCAGGTGAAAAATTAACGATTCCTGATACGATTACTGCAGCGGAGAAAGATTTATTAGCACGTCTTGTACATGCTGAAGCAAAAGGTGAGCCATATGCAGGTAAGGTTGCTGTTGCATCTGTTGTTTTAAATCGTGTAGATAGCCCATTGTTCCCAAATGATATTAAAAGTGTCATTTATCAAATAGAGCAAGGCCATTATGCATTTAGTCCTGTACAAAATGGCACAATTAACCAACCGGCTGGAGCGGAAGCAAAAGCGGCTGTTCAGGAAGCTTTAGCCTTCCGTGGGATGGGAAATGGTTCTTTGTATTTTTATAATCCTAAAACATCAACCAGTACGTGGATCACTTCACGTGAAATGACGATTACAATTGGAAAGCATCGTTTTGCAAAATAATAGACAGAATCTAAATAAGCCTTATGAACACTATTAATATTGTGTTCATTGGGCTTATTTTTTTCTTTATCCTTCTTTTCCTTTAGCTCTAGTTATTATGATTTAGCTTTTCCTCTAATGGTGCATAATTCCATCCATAGGTGGCATTATATAAAAAACAACCAATCTTGGAAAGAAAAATTATGATCTATTTCCAGAGAAAACGAAAAGCGTGTGGTGGACGTCATGAACAAAATGAAGTATGAAAGTGGGAAAAACAAACCTTCTTTAGCTAAAGTGATTGCCCGGTTTCGAACTTCATCTGATTTTATTCAATTTGAAGAACGAACAAATCAGGTCGTATACTGGGTCTCTTATATAAGAACATTGGTAGACATGCAAACTCTTCAACAAACAATCATGCCCGTGTTAAAGAGTGATAATTGGAATTCGTTAGATGAATTAAAAAAAGGCATCCCGATTGAAAATATTGTCATAACGATTGATACCGATGTTATTAAAGAAAAGCTTCTCGATGGGTATGTATTGATTAGCCTATCCGAATATGGACTTCCAAGCGCGCTTGTGAAGGCGACCCTTAACAAGGCTCGTGATGTCTCTCTGCCAGAAGTAGAATTTAGTGTTGTCGGTCCTAAAGAAGCATTCGTAGAATCGATTGAGTCAAATATAAATCTCATTCGTAAAAGAGTAACAAATGATAAACTTCGAATTTTTGAAATGAAAATTGGAGATCTATCAAATACAAAGCTTGCTATATTATATGTTGAAGGTGTTTGTAATGAAGAGAACGTCCATACAGTTTTACAGCGAATAAAAGATATTCAATTTGACCAAATCAGTGATAGCTCATTCATAACCCAAATGATTTCAGATAATCATAATTCTCCTTTTCCTCAGCTGCTTGATACTGAACGGCCGGACCGGGTCGCTTCAATCTTAGCTGAGGGGAAAGTAGGAATCATTGTAGATGGGTCGCCGCACGTATTAATTGGGCCGACAACTCTTGTGGAGTTTTTTTCAGCTTTTGATGACTATTTTTATAATTGGCTTGCCGCCTCTTTTTTCAGGTTGATCAGGCTTTTTGCCGTAGCATTCTCTATTTTGGTGACACCAGTATATGTAGCAGCACTTACTTATCATTATGAGTTAATACCAAGTGATTTATTGAATACATTGATTTCCTCTCGGAGGGATGTTCCATTACCGCCAATCTTAGAAGCGTTATTTTTGGAATTAACCATTGAATTATTAAGAGAGGCTGGAGCAAGATTGCCAACTAAGGTTGGTCAGACAATCGGTATCGTTGGAGGGATTGTTATCGGAACAGCCTCAGTTGAAGCTGGTTTAACAAGTAATATTTTGCTTATTATCGTAGCTTTATCTGCACTGGCTTCATTTACTACACCGATTTATGCGATGGGTAATACAATCCGGATGCTTAGGTTTCCATACTTAATTTTTGCACAATGGTTTGGTTTAGTAGGAATTGTTATCTGTTTTAGTTTTATGACGGCACATCTTTTGAGGCTGACTTCGTTAGGAAGGCCTTTTTTAGAACCAATTTATCCACCAAGAACAATTGATATGAAGGATGCCCTAATACGGCTTCCGTTTTCATTGATGTCTAAGCGTCCACAACAATTGCGAACCAATAAACCAAATCGCTTCTCAAAATTAAATGCGACAAAGAACCGAGACATCGATGAATAACTGAGGTGATGATTCCATGATAAAAATAGCAGAGCGATTCCAGGTATCCCACTTTTTAGTGTTTTATTTAATCCACTCCGTTCAATATGGAGTAGGTGTATTAGGATACCAGAGAATTATTGGGGAAGATTCTGGCCGGGATGCCTGGATTGCAGTCATTATATCAGGAATCCTTGTTCATATTTCATTATGGATGATTTATCGTATCTTGCAGGAGTCAAATGGCAATATTGTTACAGTCCATAGGGAGCTTTTTGGAAAATGGATCGGCAGTTCTCTAAGTTTTTTTTTATCTTTATACTTTATTTTAATGGCGATCACCGTTTTAAGAACATATGTCGAGATCGTAGAAGTATGGATGTTTCCGGATTTAAATGTATGGGTGTTTTCATTTGTTTTTTTATTCTTGGTTTTCTATGTAATTAGCGGGGGGTTTCGTGTTGTAGCCGGGATAAGTTTTTTTGGAGTGGTGCTTCCGCTCTATTTATTGTTTACATTTTTATTTCCTCTTCAGTTTTCGGAGATAAAAAATCTATTTCCTATAATGGATCATTCAATTAAGGACATTGCCATGTCAACAAAGAAAATGTCGCTGACAATTATCGGCTTTGAGGCTTTGCTAGTTTATTATCCTTTTATAAAAAATAAAGATACCTCAAAAAAGTGGGCTCATATTGCTGTTGCTTTTAGTACATTTATATACACATTTATCTCTATTGTCACCATTATCTATTTTAGTGAGGAACAGCTGGAGAAAAATGTCTGGGCAACCTTAACCATTTGGAAAATTATCGAATTGCCTTTTGTTGAGCGTTTTGAATATATCGGTATCGCGAATTGGAGTCTTGTAATATTGCCTAATGTCTGTTTAACCATATGGTGTGCAAGCAGATGTTTAAAAGATGCCTTTGCGATTAAGCAAAAATTCTCGCTTATCTTTGTATTAATCATTGCTTATATCTTTGTGAATTTATCAAAAACTCGTGGAGAAATAAGTCTTGTCAACGACATAGTTGGTCAGGTTGGTTTTTATATCATCTTTGTTTATATTCCAATCATCTTCTTTCTAACGTTCATTATTCGTAAAATTCGTAAAGCAAAGGAGAAATAAAAATGAAAAAAATGTTCCCGATCGTCATTCTCCTTCAGTTGTTTTTAATAGGTTGTGTCGAACAGGAAATTATTGATGATGTAAACCTTGTTACCGTAACAGGCTTTGATAAGGTTGAAGAAGATAGAATTAGGGGAACTGCGATTGCTAATACGTATTTGAAGGACCAGCCAGTACAGGATTACCAACTTGATGAAATTTCAGAATTAAGCAGGGATATACTATCAGATATGCAAAAGAAATCACCAGATCCTCTAGTCCTGGGAAAGCTGCAAGTTGTTTTATTTGGTGAGGAATTGTCAAGATCTGGAATCACCGATTTGGTTGATACCCTGCAACGTGATGCTACGATCAGTGAGCGGCTTTTGTTGGCTGTGACAAGGGATGAAGCGAAAAAGGTTCTGGAGGCGGATTTTGGTACACAAGGAGCCTCCAGATTTTTATCAAGTTTAATCCTTCATAATAAACTGCACCGTGATTTGCCAAGGTCTAATCTGCATTTGTTTTTATTTCAATATTATTCAAAGGGACAGGACCCATATTTACCGATTCTTAAAAAAGAAGAAAAGGATGTTTTAATAGATGGGCTAGCATTATTTGATGATGTTAAGTTGGTTGGAGAAATACCCAATGAAAAATTGCTTTTCTTTAAAATTCTTGCAGACCAATATTCACAAGGATCGTATACATTAAATATCCCCGATTCGAAAGAGAAAGCAGGGATAAAAAGTATATCATCTTCAAGAAAATTAAAATTAGTCTCACTTAATCCACTTAAAGTGGAAATTTCAGCTCATGTTGAGGGATATATAAATGAGTACACAGGGAAAAAAATTACCCCAAATGTAATAAGAAAATCTGAAAAAGCATTTAAGGATGAAATTGAAAAAGAATCATTGGCCCTTATAGGCAAATTTAAGGAGCTAGATATTGACCCGCTTGGGATTGGTGATGATATCAGATCAAAATCAAGGGATTTCGATATTTCAAAATGGAGAGAAAAAATTAAAGATTTAAACGTAGAAGTCAAAGCAGATGTTCTTATTTCCGAAACAGGTGTCATCGATTAGCTTGAAAAGCCTTCTGCTTGCTTGCTTAATTCAATAATAATTTGATGTCTTGTCTCATATTCTTTAGTAATGGACTAGTTAAAAAACGAAGGGACGACATCATGAATACATTTGTTAAAGGAACATTATTGCTTGTCATAGCAGCGTTTTTTGGAGAGTGTCTTGAATTTTTTGTCAATATGATTTTAGCTAAAGAGCTTGGAGAAGAGGGTATGGGATTGTATATGACAATCCTTCCGGTTATTTTTTTCGTTGTGATTATTGCCAGTTTAGAGCTGCCGATTTCAATTTCAAAGTATATTGCAGAAAAGCATCGTGAAACACATTACCATATGCTCCGGCATTCCTTTCACTTAACACTTATTTTAACCATAGTTTTTATGTTGGCAACAGCATTGATTTTGCCTGCAATTTCTGTATTTCAGGAATACCACCCACATGTTAAATGGTTGGTCATTCTAATCATTCCTATTGTTTCATTCTCCTCATTTGCAAGAGGGTACTTTATGGGTGTACAACATATGGGAAAGATTGCATTTTCGAATTTTTTGAAAAAAGCGGTTCAACTTGTCTTCTTATTTTGGGTCTATCAATCCTTTAATTTCGACCTTGAGGTGGCTCTGCTCATTGCTTTAGGGACTCTAATTGCTAGTGAACTTTTTGTATGTACATATTTAGTGGCAGCATACTTTATTCAATATCAACTATTACGAAAAGAATCAAATAAGTATATAAATGGAAGGAATGTAAGAAGGGCGCTGTTTTCAGTCTCTTTGCCAACAACCGGGTTAAGGCTTTTTCATTCTTTTACACATGCTATTCAGCCCTTTTTAGTAAAAGCGGCGCTGATGAGTGCCGGGTTTTCTAGTGTCATGGCAACTGAGCATTATGGAATGCTAGCTGGAGTGGCCATGTCAATCGGCTTTTTCCCCGCATTTATCGGACATTCCTTAATGATCATGCTAATTCCTAATGTATCCGAAGCATTTGCAAATAATGATATGACAAGGCTTATTCGCTTGCTTAAACAGTCAATGATGATCACTATTTTATATGGTACGGTTTCAGTAATTGCCATCTATATATTTGCTGAGCCCTTAACACACTTATTTTTCGAATCAACCTCAGCCTCGTTCTATCTAAAAATATTATGGCCATATTTTTTATTTCATTTCTTTATCATCCCGATGCAGGCCTATTTAATTGGATTAGGTCTTGTCAAGGATGCTTTGTTTCATACGATTTGGTCACATGTCATTTCATTTGGGATGATGTATGTCTTAGGTTCATTGGATTTTCTTCATATGAAAGGAATTATTCTAGGTATGAACATGGGGGCTGTGCTGCTTATGCTCATGCATTATGTTACGATTTGTAATAAATTAGGATTGAGTGTTTATTTTATGAAAAGAAAATTTACTTATTAAATTAGGACGGTGAGACGGTTAGCTTAAGGGCAAACCGTCTTTTTATTTTTTTGTATTTCACCTCTTTATTTTGCAAAAGCTAAAGCTAATACAGTTTTGAAAAAAAGAATTAAAAAGGTGATAGCCATGAATAACAATAAAATCATCCGTTTCCTATTAAGTCTGATCATTTGCCTGGTTTTTACTGAAGCTAACGGTGTCTATGCAGCAGAGAGAAAGGTCGTGCAAGAAGGACAGCAAGCCAATGATTTCACATTAAAAACAGTTGAAGGGAAAACAGTATCGTTATCTGAATATAAAGGGAAAATAGTGGTTATGAATTTTTGGACAACTTGGTGTACCTATTGCCAAGAAGAAATGGAAGAACTAAATAAATTCAGTGAAGAGATGCAGTCAGTGAACGTTGAGCTTTTAGGTGTCAATGTAACCTCATCAGAGGAGAATGAAAGAGCCGTTATCCAATTTGTAAACCATGCGGACATACCGTATAGAGTCGGAATGGATGTAAACGGTGAAGTATCGAAATCGTACAATATTATTGGAATCCCAACAACTTTTATTATTGATGAAAAAGGAATTGTTCGAAAAAAAATTTTAGGGCCAGTAACATCTAATCTTCTGAAAGAAGCCATTTTACATAGGAAAAATTAGAGGCATTTATGAGCTGGAGGTGCAAAGTGTTAAAACCTCCGGCTTTTTGCGTTTGAACCTTTACAAGCTTTAAACGTTATACTAAAGGGTAAAAGAAAAGAAAATCATCTATAAATGCCATAAGAAAAAGAGAATGAGAAAGGTTATCGTTATCAATAATAATTATTAAATAATAATTATAATAATTATTACTTGAAAATATTAATTAATTAGTTATAATAATTAATATAGTAATGTTGTTATAGCTTGAGTGTCGGACATAATTTAATAGATAGAATACTTAAGCCTTATTTAACTGAATATCTTGGCTAGAGGGAGTGAGAGAATTGGAACTAAATTCAGCAAGTAAATTAGCAAGTCCTATTCAATCCGAACATAATACTTTTCCAAAATGGACTGAACATATCGAACTTATTAATGCCCTTATTGCTGGTGTACTTATTGGTTTTGGTTGGTTTTTTGAGAGCAATGAAAATCAATCCATTGCCGTTTCTTTATTTATTTTAGCGTTTGTCATTGGCGGCTATGCGAAGGCGAAGGAAGGTATTGAAGAAACAATCTCAGAAAGAACACTTAATGTTGAACTGTTAATGATTTTTGCGGCCGTTGGTTCTGCAATTATTGGTTATTGGACAGAAGGAGCCATTTTAATCTTTATTTTTGCCTTAAGCGGGGCACTTGAGACTTACACGATGAATAAAAGCCAAAGAGAGATATCGGCCTTGATGAGTCTTCAGCCTGAAGAGGCTTGGTTTGTTGATCAACAAGGTAATGAAAGTAGAGTTCACGTTTCCTCTTTGCAAATTGGTGATACGATCCTCGTAAAGCCTGGTGAACGAGTTCCTACTGATGGGCTTATTTTAACTGGTAAAACAAATATTGATCAATCTGCAATTACTGGTGAATCAATGCCTGTTGAACGAGAGATAAACGACGAAGTATTTGCTGGAACTGTCAATGGGAACGGCTCCATTACTATTAAGGTAACAAAAAAGAGCACGGAAACCATGTTTCAGAAAATACTGGATCTTGTCCAATCAGCTCAATCTGAAAAATCCCCATCACAGCAATTCATTGAAAAATTTGAAGGAACCTATGTAAAAGCAGTGTTAGTCCTAGTAGCAATCATGATGGTACTTCCGCATTTTGCTCTTGGTTGGAGTTGGAATGAAACAATCTACCGTGCACTTGTGTTGATGGTGGTTGCTTCCCCTTGTGCTTTGGTTGCTTCCATTATGCCAGCTACTTTATCAGCTATTTCAAATGGAGCAAGAAGTGGCCTGTTATTTAAAGGAGGCGTACATTTAGAACAATTAAGTAAAACAAATGTTGTAGTATTTGATAAAACAGGTACATTAACTAGAGGTGAACCAACTGTAACAGATATCATCATCTCAAATGTCCTTGATCCGGATTCATTTTATGAAGCAGTTTTATCAATCGAAAATCAATCAAATCATCCATTAGCTCGTGCAATCGTTGCGAAAATTCAAAAGGAATTTCCGATGCGAATCGCTAAAATGACATCGGTTGATGAAAGATCTGGCTTTGGAATTACTGCAGTTTTACATGATGTTAAATGGAAAATTGGAAAAGCTGACTTTGTTGGCAGAGATCAAGCGGACAGTTTTGAAGATGGGGTAGGTCTGAAACTGGCTAGGGAAGGTAAAACAATTGTTTATGTAGTTCGAGAGGAACAAATTATCGGTCTTTTAGCGTTAAAAGATACTGTTAGAGAAGATGCGAAGACAGCTATTCAAACTTTGCAGAAAAATGGAATAAAAACCGTTATGCTTACAGGTGACAGCCGATCTACAGCAAAGGCTATTGCAAAAGAATTACAAATCGATCATTTTATTGGAGAGTGCCTTCCTGAAGATAAAGTGAATGAAATTAAGTCTTTAAAAGAAAAATATGGCACTGTAACTATGATTGGAGATGGAATTAACGACGCTCCAGCGCTGGCTGTTTCTAATGTAGGAATTGCAATGGGCGAAGGAACGGATGTTGCTTTGGAAACGGCAGATATTGTTCTCATGAAGAATGAATTATCTAAGCTTATGAAGGCTGTTTCGTTATCGAAAAAAATGAATCAAATTGTTAAACAAAATATTGTATTTTCGATGTCTGTTATAACGCTATTAATCTGCTCGAATTTTATTCAAGTACTCGATCTCCCTTTAGGTGTAATCGGCCATGAAGGAAGTACAATTCTTGTTATTTTGAATGGTCTGCGTTTATTAAAAGGATAAAAAGCACAAGATACTAGGCATTAAGTAAATAGGAATAGCAGGTGTTCTTTACCTGCTGTTCCTATTTGATTATAACTGGAGGAAGTTACTAACGCGAAGTCAACCGCCATAACTCCACTTGACTTCGCGTTGTTCGTCGACTGCGTCTTGAGTTGAAATTGAATCTAAGTTCAAAATTTATACTTTCTCCATCTATTGAAAAGGGACCTTCTCATTTGAGAAGGTCCCTTTTATTTTGAGTCAAGTTTCACTAGCTGAAGGAGAAGATGTTTTTTCATCATCATCAGGTCTCTTGCTTACTATAAAATAGGAAGTAACAAAGCAACAAAAACCTATAATCCAACCGAACACTGTACTATAATAATAAATATCAATTAATAACATACCAATAATTGGTGCGAGAACGCCAATTATGCAAAGAATCGAAACTAGGTGACGTTTTACCCATTGAAGCACGAAAAACAACTCCTTAGCAGGAAGAAAAATAGGAAGTAATAAAAGAATGACAAAAAATTAGAACCAGAGTAAAAGCGTTAACTATCAAATAAGTTTGTTATTCAATATTGTTCCTGTATTTGTATGTAGTTATTATACAAGAAAATAATAATTTGGAGTACACGATAATTATTAAAAACATGTTACAAATATCATGGGTGATGTACCACAGAATCATTAAGGTTTGTTATGATGTTATTATAGTGATATAGCATAGGAGTGAAAGATATATGGAAAAACGTTTAATGAAACTAATGAATTCACTGCAAGAGCAGGATATTGAGATGTGTTTTATCCACTCAAAGGAAAATGTTTTTTATTTAACAAACTTTTATACAGATCCGCATGAACGATTAATGGGTTTATTTCTTTTTAAAGAAAAGGAACCATTTTTTATTTGCCCGCAGATGGAAGCAGGGCAAGTAAAGGAAGCTGGGTGGAGTTACGAGGTTGTCGGTTATGGAGATCATGAATGTCCTTGGGAACGAATACGAGCGACTCTTGATAAACGTGATCTTAAATCAATTCAAAAATTAGCGGTTGAAAAAGAGGAAATTTCATTCAGCAGAGTGGAACATCTGCAGCAAATTATCAATCCGGAAAAAATCGTTTCTGTTGAACAGATATTAAACGAGCATCGTGTCATAAAAGACGAAAAAGAAGCAGCAATTTTACGTCAAGCAGCAGATTTAGCGGATTATGGAGTCCAAGTTGGTATTAATGCACTGAAACAAGGAATATCCGAAATGGAAGTTCTCGCTACGATCGAATATGAATTAAAGAAAAAGGGTATTCGTGAAATGTCCTTTTCTACAATGGTATTGTTCGGAGAGAAATCAGGTCAGCCTCATGGGAACCCAGGATTAAAAACTTTAAGCGAGGGTGACTTTGTATTATTTGATCTTGGTGTGGTTCTAGATGGCTATTGTTCAGATATTACGAGAACCTTTGTGTATAAATCTTATGAAGAAAAGCAAAAGCAAATTTATGATACTGTTTTGCAAGCACAAGTAGCAGCTTTACAAGCCAGTAAACCAGGAAAACGAATCGGTGATCTGGATTTAATTGCAAGAGAAATCATTACAAATGCAGGTTATGGTGACAACTTCCCGCATCGTCTTGGTCATGGTTTAGGAATAAACGTTCATGAATATCCTTCTATGAGCCATACGAATGACGCAGTATTGAAAGAAGGCATGGTTTTTACAATTGAACCGGGTATTTATGTACCAAGTGTTGGCGGCGTCAGAATCGAAGACGATGTGATGATCACTAAAGATGGTTTTGAGGTTTTAACAAAGTTTACGAAAAAGTTTACTGTGATCAACTAAAAAGTCAAGTTTTATCCGAACGTTCTGATATACAATTGATTTTATTCAAAAGGATAAGGAGAAAAGAAAGCTTGAGAATTTGGATGATAGCTATCATCGCTTTATTTTTAACTAGTGGCTGTGTATTACAAGAAAATGGTTCTGATCGAATTTCTGCTCATGTCACAAGGGTTGTTGATGGCGACACCGTTCATGTAACGGTTAATGGAAAAGAGGAAACTGCCAGGCTATTATTAGTAGATACACCAGAAACAGTTCATCCTACTAAACAAATCCAGCCATTCGGTCCAGAGGCTAGCAGTTTTGTAAAAGAGTTATTACATGATGCGAATGTAGAATTAGAGATGGATATAGGTGAGCGTGACAAATATGGCAGGCTATTAGTTTATCTTTATGTTAATGGAGAAATGGTCAATCAATTGCTTCTCGAAAAAGGATTAGCAAGAGTAGCCTATGTGTTCGAGCCTAATACAAAATATGTGGATGATTTTTATGAGATTCAAAAACGGGCTCAGCAAAAAGGGATCGGGATTTGGAGTATTGAAAATTATGCCACAGATCAAGGATTTAAAGAAGAATCTTCAGTTGTTCAAGAAGAAAATAGGACAGAGGATTGTACGATCAAAGGTAATATTAATTCAAAGGGAGAGAAGATTTATCATACAGTAGATTCACCTTCCTATAAGGTAACAAAACCTGAAAAAATGTTTTGTACAGAAGCTGAAGCAATAGCCGACGGGTTTCGAGCTGTGAAAAGATAGTGGAAAATTGACAAAGAGCTGCCTTATTAGCAGCTCTTTTTTCTTAATGGGGATGAAATCGACAAATACTTGATATGACAATCCCATCATTTGTACACCTATGTAAAATTTGTATATTTTTTTGTGAGTTTTCTTTAGCTGCAGATAAAGAGAACAAAACAAATTGACGCAAAACGATATAAGCCCTGCCTCTCTTATATCAATACGGCTCCTAGGCCGCGCCAAATGAAAAGCGTCATGTTGTGTTTACCATTCAACCAAGAAGCGCGCTACTTTTTTAATACCCCTTTTTTACATGGCAAAACCTTTAGATTTTAAAAATAATCTGTTTATAAGATCGGTTGAACTGGCGGCACTTAACAAATATCAGCTTGTTATATACAGGAATGACGGTTGATTGAATTCGAAAAAGGCTCGAAATAATGAGGTTAAAAGTGAGTGGTATTAATGAAACCTTTGCAATTTTTACTCTCTAAATGAAAAGCTGTGATCTTCATAAATTTTTTGATGTGAAAACTCCCCTTCTAATTAAAATGTGAATAATATCGATTGGGAGTTGCTTTTCCAGGCTAATCCAAGATATTGCCTCAAAATGACATACCTTCAAGGACGAAATAAATGTACATTTTTTATTTATTATACATGAATAATCGAATATATGTTCGTTTTGTAAGGCGATAAAGGTAGAAATATTTTCTGCTTTCCTCACTAAATATTGCCATATTTCCTTTATTATAAACGTATGATGATATAAATGGACTTTTTGAGCAATCCTTTATTCAATGACAATTTTGAAAGGAGAGAAGGTAATGACTGAGCAGGAAAAAGTGAAATTAATTCAACAAATTACAGAGGACATCATCCGCCTTTCTGTTAAAGATCATAAAGAGAAAAGAAGAAGTGAACAGGAAAAAGCAGTTGAATTATTGGCAAGGGCTTTATACGATTTCTCGGTTATGTACCTATCACCACAGTCAAACCATGAAGAAGCACTTAAAGGGACACTTGCTAAAGTAAAAATTTCTTACAATACTCTTGAGCGTATCAAAGCAACAAAGATTCAATTTACAAGAGTAAATCAAAATTAAAAAAATTGTAACTGGAAATAATGGCTGAATTGTTCATAAGGATAGGATGATATAACTAAAAACGAACATATGTTCCAAAGTTGTTTCGGTTTATGATACAATAAGGTTACAGTCAAATGGATCAAACAAGCCCCTTTTGAAGGGGGGTGATGCCTGTTGACCATATATGAAAGCTTAGTCGCTATGTTTAGTTTTGCTTCTTTGATTGTAGCTATTTTAGCTTTTTCACAAAAAAAATAGACCTTGAACAGGTCTATAAAACTTATCGTTCGATCCAATTTTGACTGAAGACTGTGGATGCGGCAACATCCACGGTCGTTACTAAATATATTATAGCATAAAGACAAATATGATACAGTAAACTTCTGTGGCAGAAGGAAAGTAGTTTTTTGTTTTTTATGGATAGAAACTTAAAATTCCTTATACTTGTTTATAAGTGTTCCGTTTTCAGCTCTAAAGTACAGAAAGGGTAAGTTTTTTCCAACATCGACAGTACGCTGGGTTACCGGTTGCCGTCAGCGCCTGATCATCGATATTTTAAAAATTAGGATTTAACGGCTAAAAAGCATTCTTTTTAAATTCTTTCTATTCCCCTAGGCTTAAGGTTTTACTTCTTATTCAACACTTAACTTTTTTAATAATGGAGAAAAATCATACTCAATATCAAAGAACATTGGTGTATTTTCATCATTATATAGAATGATTTTACCCTCATTCTTCGTTGCAGGGATATATAAAAGCAAAACTTCGCTGACAATATCTTCAAACCACTTGTTTTTAATTTTAATCGATTTGGTTAAAGGAATTTTAATTAAATATCCTTTTTTTGGAATTGGATTTGCTTGAACGGTCACTCTTTTAATCGATTTTATTGCCTTTTGAACATCTTCATCTATTGCCTCTGAGCTGTTAATCTCCTTTATGATATTACTTGTTTCAATATCTAAAACCTTTACCGTCCCGTTTTCTGCAGATATTTGCTGTGTATGAAAAACAAATAAGCAAAGAAGGAACAGAAATATCTTTATTATCCTTTTCATGAATTTTTCACCTCGGGTTTATCTTTCCCAATTATTCCATCCTTACGAGTATCATTTTTTATTATAGAAAAAAAGCTAAAAGGTAAGTGATTCAAATGAGTATACAAACATGTATGTCAAGATATTTTTTTGTTATTTTTTTCTACATAAAGCGACAATTACGTTGACGATCTTCGTCAACTCTTGTACGATGAGAAAGATTGAATGAAAAGGAGCTGTGGATTTCGTGAAGGAGTCCTTTCAAATAAAAAAAGCATTAAATAATAATGTATTAATTGCCAATCATCATTCATTTGGTGAGGTTGTTTTAATTGGAAAAGGAATCGGCTTTGGAAAAAAGAAAGATGATATCATTGAGGAAGATCGGTTTGAAAAAATGTTTGTGCTAACTAATCAAAAGGAGCAGGAACAATACAAAAAGCTATTAACTGATATTGATGAAGAGATGCTTGATGTCGTACAGGATGTGATCCAATATATATCTGATCGTGTTGAGCATCCGCTAAATGAACATATTCATATTGCCTTAACAGATCATATCACTTTTGCATTAAAGCGTTTACAGCAAGGGATGGATTTGAAAAATCCATTTTTAATTGAAACGAAATCTCTTTATCCCTTTGAATTTCAGCTAGCAACAGATGTCATTGATCGCCTAAATAAAAAGCTCAATGTCAAGTTGCCTGAGGGGGAAATTGGTTTTATTGCTTTACACATTCATAGTTCCGTTACAAATAAACCTCTGTCAGAAGTAAACCAATATTCTCAGTTAATTAGCAGATTAACAGATGTTATTGAAGAGTCATTAAAAATAAAGGTAGATCGTGAAAGTGTGAATTATTTGAGGCTTGTTCGGCATCTTCGTTACACGATTGAAAGAGTTAATACTGGTGAAACAGTTGCTGAACCCGAAAAATTAGCTTTTTTGTTGAAAAATGAATATCCTCTATGCTACAATATCTCTTGGAAAATGATTAAAGTGATGCAACAGGCGTTAAAAAAACCAGTCTATGAAGCAGAAGCTGTTTATTTAACCATGCATTTATACCGACTAACAAATAAATAAAATGTCCGGTACGCGCTTCACGTGTTACTGATTCGATCAGGCATGAGTGAACAAGATGTGTTTTATTTGCTATTTTGGGGAAGTATACCTATTAGCGGATAAACCTCTGTTCATCATGCCTTTTTTTATTTGTTTTTACCTTTTAATCTGTTATCTGTACTAATGTAAACGGTCAAAAATTTTTGAAAGCTCATGTTTAATGGTTAAAAATGCTTGTTATCACTAATAAAAGTAATGGAGGTTAACGACATGTTTAAAAATGCGTTCGGCGTCCTGCAAAAAATAGGACGTGCACTCATGTTGCCGGTTGCGTTATTGCCAGCTGCGGGGCTTTTATTAGCAATAGGTAATGCCTTGCAAAATGAAACATTAATTAACATTGCGCCATTTTTAACAAGCGATTGGGTTGTATTGATCGCGAGTGTAATGGAGAATGCTGGTAATATTGTTTTCTCAAATTTACCGGTATTATTTGCAGTCGGTGTTGCCATCGGTCTTGCAAATGGTGATGGGGTAGCAGGTATCGCTGCATTGATTGGTTACCTTATCATGAATGTTACAATGAGCAGTATTTTAAAAGGCTTGGGAGTCATGCCTACAGATTCAGCTGCACTAGGAGAATTTTTAGCAGCAAATAGTGCCGCATATGGGAATGTTCTCGGAATTCCTACCTTGCAAACAGGAGTGTTCGGAGGAATCATCATAGGTGTTTTAGCATCCTATATGTACAATAAGTTCTTTACAATAGAATTGCCGCAATATTTAGGTTTCTTTGCAGGTAAACGATTTGTACCAATTGCCACTGCTGCTTCAGCAGTCGTTCTTGGAATTATTATGTATTTCATTTGGCCGCCTATTCAAACAGGCTTAAATGCATTTTCAACAAACCTGTTGGATGCTAATAGAACGTTAGCAGCATTTATTTTCGGTGTGATCGAACGTTCCCTGATTCCATTTGGATTACATCACATTTTCTATTCGCCATTCTGGTTTGAGTTTGGTTCCTATGTGAACGCTGCAGGTGAGACAGTGCGTGGTGACCAGACAATTTTCTTTAATCAAATAAGAGATGGTGTACAAGATTTAACTGCAGGGACATTTATGACTGGTAAATTCCCATTCATGATGTTCGGTTTACCTGCTGCTGCATTAGCGATTTATCACGAAGCAAAGCCTGAAAACAAGAAAGTGGTAGCTGGTTTAATGGGTTCTGCTGCATTGACTTCTTTTTTAACTGGTATCACAGAACCTCTTGAATTCTCATTCTTGTTCGTTGCACCAGTGTTATTTGGAATTCATGCTATCTTTGCCGGTTTATCCTTTATGACAATGCATTTATTGGATGTAAAAATCGGGATGACTTTCTCTGGGGGATTAATTGACTTCTTATTGTTTGGAGTATTGAACCCGCAAACAAATTGGTGGCTGGTTATTCCAGTAGGTTTAGTGCTTGCTGTCATTTACTATTTTGGTTTCCGCTTTGCGATTCGCAAATGGAATCTTGCAACACCTGGACGTGAAGCTGCAGAGGTTGAAACTTCTGATGAAGGTGAAACAAAAGGAGCTTCAGATGATTTGCCAGTTCAAATTTTACAGTCACTAGGTGGTCAAGAAAATATCAAACATCTTGATGCATGTATCACTCGTTTACGTGTAACGGTAAATGACGCTAAAGAAGTAGATAAAAACCGTTTGAAAAAGCTTGGAGCTTCAGGGGTATTAGAAGTTGGTAACAATATTCAAGCTATTTTCGGGCCGAAATCAGACAATTTAAAGACACAAATTCAGGATGTTATGGCAGGTAAAAAGCCTAGAGTAACAAAAACACATTCTCAAACTCAAGAAGTTCAAGAACAAGTAGAAGATGTAGTTGCAGATGGCCTAAAAAATGATGTAGCAGATGAGACATTTGTATCCCCGCTGACAGGTGAAATTAAAGATATTACCGAAGTTCCTGACCAAGTATTTTCAGGCAAAATGATGGGAGATGGATTTGCTGTTTTACCTGATAATGGAACTGTAGTATCACCAGTTAATGGTAAAATTTTAAATGTTTTCCCAACAAAGCATGCAATTGGAATACAGTCTGACGGTGGAAAAGAAATCTTAATTCACTTCGGTATTGATACAGTTAACCTAAAAGGTGAGGGCTTTGAGGCATTTGTTCAAGAAGGCGACATTGTAGAGCAAGGGCAAAAATTACTTGAAGTTGATCTTGAATTTGTAAAGCAACATGCACCAACAACAATGACACCGATTGTCTTTACCAACTTAAAAGAAGGTCAATCAATTAGATTGCAAGCAAAAGGCAAGGTAAGTGCAAAGGAAGACAATATCATTTCGATAGAAGATTAATTTGAATATTCTATCCGATACACTTGTTTTTTGATTTGTGACTGATAAAATAGTATTTTGTAGAATAACGTAACTAAAAGGAGAATGATGAAAAATGGCAGAAAAAACATTTACAGTAACAGCAGAAACAGGAATTCACGCACGTCCAGCAACAGTTTTAGTACAAACAGCTAGCAAATATGATGCAGATGTTAACTTAGAATACAATGGTAAAACTGTAAATCTTAAATCAATCATGGGTGTTATGTCTTTAGGAATTCCTCAAGGATCTCAAATTAAAATAACTGCAGCTGGTTCAGATGCAGATGATGCAATTGCTGGTATTGAAGAAACATTGAAAAAAGAAGGGCTTGGCGAATAATGAGTACAAACCTTAAAGGGATTGGAGCTTCTGCTGGTATTGCTATTGCAAAAGCATACCGCCTGGAGGAACCAGAACTAAAGATCGAAAAGAAAGAAATTACTGATAAAGAAGCTGAAAAACAACGCTTTGAACAAGCGATCAGTCAATCAAAAGCTGAGCTTGAAAAAATTAAAGAGCATGCAAATCGTGAACTAGGCGCAGATAAAGCAGAAATCTTTGCTGCTCACTTACTCGTCTTAAGCGACCCTGAACTGCTTAACCCCGTTGTGGATAAGATTAGCACTGAGGGAGTAAATGCTGAACTTGCAATGAAAGAAACAGCTGATATGTTTGTTTCTATGTTCGAGTCGATGGATAACGAATATATGAAAGAACGCGCAGCAGATATCCGAGATGTTACAAAACGTGTAATTTCTCATTTATTAGGTGTTCAAATTCCTAACCCTAGTTTAATTTCTGAAGAAGTTGTCATAATTGCGGAAGATCTAACACCTTCTGATACTGCACAATTAAACAGAACATATGTCAAGGGCTTTACAACAGATATTGGCGGACGGACATCACATTCGGCTATTATGGCTCGCTCTATGGAAATACCAGCTGTAGTTGGAACTAAACAAGCAACTTCCACTATAGAAAATGGTGTGATTGTCATCGTTGATGGACTTGATGGTGATGTAATCGTGGATCCTTCATCAGAAGTTATTGCTCAATATGAAGAGAAGAAAGCAAAATATGAAGCACAAAAAGCAGAGTGGGCAAAGCTGGTAAACGAGCCAACTCTAACTAAAGATGGAGTGCATGTAGAGCTTGCTGCTAATATTGGTACACCTGATGATGTAAAGGGTGTAGTAGAAAATGGAGGAGAGGCTGTCGGCCTTTATCGTACAGAGTTCCTTTATATGGGCAGAGACCAACTTCCAACAGAGGACGAGCAATTTGATGCTTATAAAACGGTTCTAGAACGAATGGAAGGAAAGCCGGTTGTTGTACGTACACTAGACATTGGCGGAGACAAGGAGCTTCCATACTTAAATCTTCCTAAAGAAATGAATCCTTTCTTAGGCTTTAGAGCGATTCGTTTATGCTTAGAAGAGCAGGATATTTTCCGTACTCAATTGCGTGCATTATTACGTGCAAGCGGTTATGGAAATCTAAAAATTATGTTTCCAATGATTGCTACGGTTTCAGAATTTAGAGAAGCAAAAGCCATTCTTTTAGAAGAAAAAGAAAAGCTTGTTGCTAATGGAACAGAAGTTTCAGATTCAATTGAAATTGGTATGATGGTTGAAATTCCATCAACAGCTGTAATGGCAGATCAATTTGCAAAAGAAGTTGATTTCTTCAGCATTGGAACAAATGATTTAATCCAATACACTATGGCTGCTGACCGTATGAATGAGCGTGTATCTTACTTGTATCAACCATATAATCCAGCGATTTTACGTCTAATTTCTATGGTTATCGATGCTGCTCATAAAGAAGGAAAATGGACAGGTATGTGTGGGGAAATGGCGGGAGATCAAATTGCTATCCCATTGTTACTCGGACTAGGTCTAGATGAGTTCTCTATGAGTGCTACTTCTATCCTTCCAGCGCGTTCTCAAATTAAAGGTCTTTCTAAAGAAGAAGCACAAAGCTTTAAAGAAAAAGTATTAGCAATGAGCACAACTGAAGAAGTTGTTACATTTGTAAAAGAAACCTTTAACATTTCATAATTATTTAAAGACAGGTATTATGCCTGTCTTTTTTTATTCAAATTTACTAAATTGGACAACCTATTCCTAGAATGAACTTAAAAAATGGAGGGAAGGTTCAAATGGTAAAAAACAATTATCAAATTGGTGAAGAAGTCTATGTGATCTACCGAAACCCGCATGCAGTGAATGTTGCAAATATTGAAAAAGCAGAAGTTGTAGAGCATCCAAAAAATCCGAATGAGCTTGCCTTATTTCTTCATGATGCATACCATCCTTTAGAAGAAGATGATGCTGTATTCACAAGTTTCGATGAAGCGGAGGAGCTTTATAATCAATTATTCGATTATCAGCAATATAATTAATGTCATTTTTTCACAGATTAAGAAACATGTAATAAGCAAAGGTTAATCATATATGATGCCTTCTTTACGTTTAGAAAGAAAAAAATGCACTTAGCTTCAATCGGCTTCTGCTTATTTTTTATTTTGGAAATAACGTAGGTGTTAAACACCTTCTTTTTCTGCCAGACCTTGCTTTGTTGCCGATGAGCAGGTGTCATAGCGCTTTTTTTATTGAGGGGATGGTAATTATGATAAAACCTTTTGTTCCACAGTTAGTTTATATTGAACCAAGAGCACTTGAATACCCTCGTGGAGTTGAACTGAAAAAAAAGTTTGAAGAAATGGGGTTGGAGATTAGGGAAACAACCTCACATAATCAAGTGCGAAATATTCCTGGTAATAATCATCTTCAACAATACCGGACTGCAAAATCTACTTTAGTTATCGGTGTCAGAAAAACACTTGAATTTGACAGTTCAAAACCTTCTGCGGAATATGCTATACCACTTGCTACAGGTTGTATGGGTCACTGTCATTATTGTTATTTGCAAACAACTATGGGGAGTAAGCCATATATTCGTACTTATGTAAATGTTGATGAGATTCTTGACCAAGCTCAAAAGTATATGGAAGAGCGGAGCCCGCAAATTACTCGTTTCGAAGCTTCGTGTACATCAGATATTGTCGGGATTGATCATTTAACACATTCATTAAAATCAGCGATCGAATATTTCGGTCAAACGGATATAGGAAGATTAAGGTTTGTGACAAAATTTCATCATGTTGATCATCTATTAGATGCCAAACATAATGGAAAAACACGATTTCGATTCAGTATAAACGCTGACTATGTGATTAAGAATTTTGAACCGGGTACTTCTCCATTAGAGCAAAGAATTGAGGCAGCAGTGAAAGTAGCAAAAGCAGGTTATCCATTAGGTTTTATTGTTGCACCAATTTATGTACACGAAAATTGGCAGGAAGGCTATAAAGAATTATTTGAAAAACTCGACGCTCACATTCCCGCAGATGTTCGAGATGATATCACCTTTGAAATGATCCAGCATAGGTTTACAAAACCAGCAAAACGGGTGATACAAAAAAACTATCCGAAAACAAGGCTGGAGTTAAATGAAGAAGAAAGAAGATATAAATGGGGAAGATATGGAATAGGAAAATACATCTACCCCAAGGATCAAGAACAAGAACTTCGTGAAACACTTGAAGGCTATGTAGATCAATATTTTCCTAATGGCAAAGTTGAATATTTTACTTAGAATATAAATCGGTTTTACGATTATTAAAGATAGTCCCCAAAAATATGTGGGGGCTATCCCCAATGAAAAACTAACTAGTTAGCAGTCAAAATGGTGTATCCATAAAATGATTTTCAACATTTTGGGAAATTTACCTCTAAAAAAGTAATGAACAAATTAATCAACCTCTCTATAACTTAATGATTACCTCTATTTACATCACATCATGAATCTTACAGAAAGCTTTTTTCGGAACTTAGGTGTTAAATGAACAACTAAGTACATGAACGAGATGAAAAACTTTGTTTAACAATGTTCAAGCTCTTTTCTAAAAGCTGTTGCTTCTAAATAAGGTTCTGTTAAACTGCCTTGTGATTTAAAATCCATCCGGCTCGTTTTTAGTGATGGTTTAGGAGGCTTAGCAAGTGCCACTGTTATAAGTCCGTTGTTCCTTCATAAATCTCGGTCATTTTACTCCTATCAATCATTATAAAAATTTTCAGGATACTTTAGTTAAAGCTTTCATAAGGAAATGGTAAAATAAACATATCATTACATAAGGAGTGTTTTAAAATGATGTTAGAGTATCACCGGAAAAATGCCCTAATTATTGCATCAAGCCAAGGGCTTGGAAAGGCAATCGCAAAAAAGCTTGCTGAACAAGGCGTAAATGTGATGATCTCAAGCCGTAATGAGGAAAAATTGAAATTGGTAAAAAGTGAGCTAGAACGAACAGCAAAAGGAAAAATTCACTATAAAGCATGTGATATAAAAGATAAGGATGACATCAAACTGCTTGTAGAGGCAACTGTGTCTGAATTCGGTTCAATAGATCTACTAGTGAATAACGCCGGCGGTCCGCCTGCTGGAACTTTTGAGGAAATGACAGATAATGATTGGCAGCATGCCTTTGAATTAAATCTATTAAGCTATATTCGCATTATGAGAGAAGTATTGCCTTATATGAAGCTAAAAGGAGGAAAAATCGTAAATATTGCGTCATCCTCTGTTAAGGAACCCATCCCTGGACTTATTTTATCGAATACCTTTCGGACAGGCATTGTTGGACTAACCAAAACACTTGCAACTGAGTTCGCTCCCTATCAAATCCTAATTAACACAGTCGCACCTGGGCGAATCGCAACAGACCGTGTTGCCTTTTTAGATGAAAAAGCGGCCGAAAAGCAAGGAGTGTCAATAGAAGACATAGAAGAAAAAATGAAAAGCTTAATTCCATTAGGACGCTATGGTGAACCTGAAGAATTTGCCAATTATGTCAGCTTCTTATTATCTGATGCAAATAGCTATATGACTGGACAAACATTTTTAATAGATGGCGGCATGTTAAAATCAATATAAAAGGTAGGCATAAATGATTGTAAGGGGGAAATCTTACTATGAATAAAACAATAGGATTTATTGGTCTGGGTGTTATGGGGAAAAGCATGGCTAAGCACCTTTTAAACGGAGGATATCAGCTAAATGTCTTTACTAGAACAAAAGAGAAGGCAGAAATGCTTTTAAAAGAAGGAGCAATTTGGAAGGATTCTATTCAAGAGCTTTCAGCAAATAGTGATATCATCATTACGATGATCGGATATCCAAAAGATGTGGAAGAGGTCTATTTAGGGGAAAAAGGAATTATTGAATCAGCAAAGCCTGGTACATACGTAATTGATATGACAACATCACAGCCGTCCTTAGCCAAAAAAATCTATGATCATGCAAAGGCAAAAGAAATTAATGCACTTGATGCCCCAGTGTCAGGAGGAGACATCGGGGCAAGAGAAGCAAAGTTAGCTATAATGGTCGGTGGTGATAAAATAGCATTTGATGAATGCTTGCCGCTCTTTGAGCTAATGGGGCAAAATATTGTTTATCAAGGTGAAGCGGGTGCTGGCCAGCATACAAAAATGTGTAATCAAATTGCCATTGCCTCAGGAATGATCGGTGTATGTGAAGCCATTGCTTATGCTGAAAAATCAGGTTTAGATCCGGCAAATGTATTGAAGAGTATTTCTACTGGAGCAGCAGGAAGCTGGTCGCTAAGTAATCTAGCTCCAAGAATGCTTGCTGACAATTACGAACCGGGCTTCTTCGTGAAGCATTTTATAAAGGATATGGGTATTGCTCTCGATGAATCGGCTAACTTGGACTTAAACACCCCAGGCTTGCAGCTTGCTCATAAGCTCTATGAACAGCTTGCAGACTTAGGAGAAGAAAATAGCGGTACACAGGCATTGATTAAACTATGGAAAACTGAAAAATAAAGAATAATCATAATTACGATTAAGAGTTCAAAAACTGCAAAAGAAGAGGATGTGATCCTCTTCTTTTGCAGTTTTTTACTTCACATTTTTTTCATATTCAAAATCTATATCTTCTTTAAAATTAGTGGTAAAATAATGGGTGGACTAAATTGAGTAAAAATAGACCTATTAACATAAGCTGATCTTTTAATGAAAGGGGAAATTGTATTGACAGAACAAGGCGCGAATGCATCCGAACATCGTAAATTAAAAAAATCCAGATACATTCGCATAAATGTATTTTTTTTCCTTGTGTTTTTATTGTTTGTCGCACTGATTGTCCGGCTCGGTGTCGTACAAATTGTCCAAGGTGAGGCATTTTCCAAGGAAGTGGCACGAACGGAATCAGATTATGCTAGTTTGCCCGCACCACGGGGGAAAATGTATGATCGTTATAATCGAGTAGTCGTTAACAACAAAAGTGTGCCTGCTATTACGTATACTGTTGATAAAACAACAAAAGCGGAGAACAAAATTGAGACCGCTAAAAAGCTGGCACAGTATATAAGCTATGATGCAGCGTTTTTAGAGGAAGAACTGAAGGAACGAGATATAAAGGATTATTGGCTTGCTTCACATCCGGATGAAGCGAAAGGGCTGCTTTCAGAGAGTGAATTGGAATTAGAGCCATCGGAAACCTACCGCTTACAGGTTGAACGTGTTCCAGAAGAGGATGTAGCTGCCATTAAGGCTAGCAATCAAGAAAAGGAGCTTGCCTACATCTTCACACGCTTTTCATCAGGCTACCAATATGAGCCGCAAATCGTCAAATCAACGAATTTAACAGATGAAGAAGTATCTATGGTTGCGGAACATTTAGAAGAGCTGCCCGGTGTAGATGTGATCACGGATTGGGCAAGAGATTATCCGTATGAATCATTGAAAACAATTTTCGGCGGTATTAGTACACCTGAACAAGGTATTCTTCAATCCCGGGAGGATTTTTATACTGCAAGAGGCTATGCCCGTAATGAACGAGTGGGGACGAGCTACCTTGAATACCAGTACGAAGATTACTTAAATCCTAGAAAAGCAAAGATTGAATATATATCCGATAAAAGTGGCAACATTGTTTCCGAAGAAGTAATTGATGAAGGACAAAGGGGTTATGACTTAAAGCTTTCATTTGACATGGAGCTGCAAATGGAAGTAGAAAAAATTGTTGAGGAAGAACTCCGTAAAGCTAGCGGAAGCCACTTTTTGATGGACCGCGCCTTTGTTGTCATGATGGATCCATATCAAGGCGATGTATTAGCGATGGTAGGAAAGATGCTTAATCCAGAGAACCGCAGCGGTGAAATGCTTGATTTTGCATATGGGACTTTTGCAACTCAATATGAAGCAGGTTCTACAGTAAAAGGAGCGACTGTGCTTTCCGGTTATCAAGACGGAATGCCGATCGGCCAAGGATTTTATGATACGACCCTTTACTTTAGAGGAACACCGCCAAAAGGCTCATATAAAAATCTTGGTTATATGACTGATTTAAGTGCATTAAAGCTATCATCAAACGTTTATATGTTTCATGTAGCGATGAGAATTGCCGACATCACATATACGAAAAATGGACCGTTTAATGCTACTTCAGAGGATTTTCAAAAGCTTCGTAATTATTTTGCTCAATTTGGCTTAGGAGTTGCAACAGGTATCGACTTACCACAGGAGTCTTCGGGTTTAATCAGTACACCCGACTCAGCAGGTAAGCTGTTGGATATTGCCATTGGACAATTTGATACCTATACACCACTCCAATTAGCTCAATATGTTTCTGTTATTGCAAATGGAGGGTATCGTGTACAGCCCCGTATTGTTACTAGCATCCATGCGCCAGTAGAGGAAAATGAACTAGGACCTATCGTTGTTGATAAGGAGCCGAATATTTTAAATCGAGTAAACAATACGACAGATGAAATTGAACAGGTCCAACAAGGGTTTAAGCTGGTTGTTTCATCAGGAACAGCATCTGCCTATATCGATTATGATGTTGCTGGTAAAACTGGAACATCACAAACATTATATTATGGTCCTAAACGTGAATACTGGGGAAGAAAAACAAATAACTTAAACTTCGTTGGATATTATCCATCTGAAAATCCACAGGTTGCGTTTAGTGTCGTTGTACCTTGGGCTAGTGACGATGGTGATCCAGTCAATAAGCATATTGCAAATAGAATTGTAAAAGCTTATATGGATCTTCAAGAAAAATATGTAACAACAACAGAAATAAACACAGACAGTAAAAAAGAAGAGGAATAACCTCTTCTTTTTTCTTATCTGCTACATAATTCCCTGATTTCTTCACAAAATACTCTTGAAATCTCTATTGAGGGGTGAAGATGATGGCGAAACGGACAAAGAAAAACGATCCACAGCAAAAAAACAAAAAAGGCTTTGATTCAAGTGTAATTGATTCAGAATTCAGCCATGAAATGGGCAGTGCAGCAACAAATAAAATTCATCATGATAAAGCGAAAAAAGTAAAAGCTGCAAAAAATAACGGAGAATATAAAGGAAGTCATTAAGAGACCTAGTGTCTCTTTTTGTTTTCAATTTAATTATTTGATGAAAAAGAGTAAACAATTTTTTTTTCAAAAAAGGGTACATAGGTTCAGGCAGCGAATACATAATTTAATGGGCGAATAAAATATCAAAAGGGTTGTATTGATTATGTACAAGATTGAGGAGGCAAAAAATGAAAGATCCTAAACATTGGATGGCAAAGTATCCTGACTATGTCCAAAATGAAGTGGAAATACCTCCTATTTCTGTTCCAGAAATGCTTCAGAAGACAGTTGACATTTTTGGAGAACATGAAGCGGTCTCGTTTTATGGAAACACCTTTACATACAATGAGATTGCAAGATTGGTAGTTGGATTTGCATCCTCTTTGCAGCAGGCAGGAGTCCAAAAGGGTGACCGAGTAGCGATCATGCTGCCAAATTGTCCGCAATATGTAGTTTCCTATTACGGTGCATTGACTGCAGGGGCAATTGTTACACAACTAAATCCGATGCTTGTTGAAAGAGAGCTTGAATATGTGTTAAATGATTGTGAAGCTGAAACAATCGTATTATTAAATGCTCTTTATCCAAGAATAAAAGCGATTCAAATCAAAACAAGCATTAAAAATATCATTACTGTTAGTCTCCAATCCACTGTGAAAAGCCAACAGGAGGATGATACGTTTGACAGTTTCTTAGCAAAACAAAATGGTCTTGTTCTTCCAATTGAATGTGAGCCAGAACATGATATTGCTGTTCTGCAGTATACTGGTGGGACAACTGGTCGGGCAAAAGGAGCGATGCTCACACATCGTAATATAGTTGCAAATGCGGTTCAAACCTATAAATTCTTTAAAGATGAAATCGTAAAAGGTCATGAAAAATGCTTAACGGTTCTTCCTTTATTCCATGTTTTTGGGATGTCTGCTTGCATGAATCTTTCTATCTATTGTGGGAATTCAATGATCATGTTGCCAAGATTTGATCTTGAGGAAGTGCTTGAAACGATCAAAAGAGAGCAGCCAACACTTTTTCCTGGAGTTCCAACGATGTATATGGCAATTACCAGCCATCCAAGGGCCGAGGAATATGGGATTGATTCAATTCGAATATGCAATAGCGGCAGTGCTCCAATGCCAGTCGAGCTTTTAAGAGAGTTTGAATCGAAGACAGGTGCCCAAATTTTGGAGGGATATGGCCTTTCAGAAGCCTCGCCATCAACACATTGCAATCCTGCCTTTGCTGAAAGAAAAGCAGGTACTGTGGGAATTGGCCTCCCAGGCACAGAATACAAAATAGTTGATGTTGCAACGGGTACCCTAGAAGTCCCAACAGGGAGACTTGGTGAGCTAATTATAAGAGGACCTCAAGTGATGAAAGGTTATTGGAATATGATAGAGGAAACGGCCGTAACTCTTCGGGATGGGTGGCTCTTTACAGGGGATATTGCAAGGATGGATAAGGAAGGGTATGTATCGATTGTTGATCGTAAAAAGGATTTAATTATTGCAAGCGGTTACAATGTTTATCCACGTGAAATTGAGGAGGTTCTTTATGAGCATCCTTCCGTGCAGGAAGCTGTTGTAATTGGGATTGCAGATGATTTTCGCGGGGAAACAGTAAAGGCATTTATTGTCCAAAGGCCGGGAAATACAGCAGATCCTGAGGAGATCATAAGCTTTTGCCGCCAGCATTTAGCTGCTTTTAAAATCCCGAGAATTGTTGAATTTAGAGAAGAATTGCCAAAAACAAACGTAGGAAAAATCTTACGCAGGATACTTCGGGATGAGAGTGCTAAAAAGCAGTAATTCCTATTTTTAAGTGGAAATTGGAGAGTTGAGTTAATTGAAAAGGTACAAAGGAAAAAGTCGGTATGCACCGGCTTTTTTCCTATTATTTGAACAGTGTATTGACAAAAGAGGATAACAACGTACACTTAAAATATCTTAATGCTAATCGAATACGAGAATTACCTAAAAAAAGGATTTTTCTAAATTGGAATCGAATAGTATAAAAAGGTGATAATTCATAGTGTTCATCATGTGAGGATCTATACAAATATAAAAACGATATTTTTTAAAATACCATTTCAAGTTTATCCTAATCTTAACGGCAATAAAACCCCTACTCAAGATTGAAATTTAGCTAAGAAGATAAGCTGGGGATAACTGCACTTAAAATCCAATGAGAGATTGTTGTCTAAGTCAGGCTGGACATAAGAATGTGGCAGTCCATCCGTGATATGTTTCTCTAACCATCCGTGGGGGAAGAATACCCCACTGATGGAAATCTCACTTTATTTTATCCTGCTATTTCATAGTGAAGATGTCATAACTTAGGAGGAGATGCTATGGATCATAATGCAACAAATGTTCATACAGTTATACAAGATGTCGAAGTATATGCTGTAGTTTCTTCAAATGGGCGCTTCCAATATATTTCTTCAAATTCTACTGAACTTATCGGTTATTCGTATGATGACTTAATCGGCAAATATGTGAAGGATTTTATACATAGTGAGGATTTATTTTTAATCGAGAGTTATTTTTTTAACGAACATCATCTGCACCCATGTACATTTCGCTTTATGCATAAAAATGGGGCATATGTATGGTTTCAGGCAACAGTAGATTTCATTAGAAGTACCGTATCAAAGCAGGGGAAAGATATCGTTCTAAAAATTAGAGTGCTGGATACCTACAATGTCATGTTTGAACAATCAAAAGAAAATGAGAAAAAAAATAAGGATTATACGATTGGGCAGGTGGATGGCGATCTTTTACTCGACGATTTGCCAAGTCCGCTATATATCTCCCATCTAGGGAAAATCGTTTATGTAAATAAAGCTTTTATGGAGTTACTTGGGGCAAGTTCTAAAGCTCAGCTTATCGGAAAACACACAGTAGATTTCATTGATAATGGTTATCATGAGGTAGTGAAAAATAGAATTAAAAGACTGCATAATGGCGAAAAGATAGGGATTATTGAACAAACTTGGAGCAGACTTGACGGTATCGAAATCAATGTGGAAGTAACTGCTAATCTTACAACCTTCAAAGGAGAGAAGGTTGAATTAATCATATTAACAGATATATCTTCAAGAAGAAACTTTCAAAAAATACTCCAAAAAAGCAGGGAGCGTTATCAGCGCCTTATTGATAATTCGATTGATACCATTGGCGTAATCCATCAGGATAAATGGGTTTTTATTAATGAATCAGGAGTAAAGCTTTTTGAAGCTGGCGATTATCCTGAAATGTTAGGGAAAAACATCTTTGAACATTTACACCAGAATGATCATCAGAAAATGAAGGAATCATTAGAAAGCATCCTATCTGGTAAAGCTGAAGTAAATGTAACAAATCAATCATGGGTTATTTCTGAGGAAAAGACCATTTATTCAGAAATGGTTTGCATTCCGACAACCTATTTTGGTGAACAGGCAGTTCAAGTCATATTGCGCGATATTTCCGACCGTAAAAAAACAGAGGAATTAATGCTGCGATCAGAAAAGCTATCAATAGCAGGCCAATTAGCAGCAGGAATTGCGCACGAAATTCGAAATCCATTAACGGCTATTAAGGGTTTCTTACAAATCATGCATCCTGAATTTAAAAATCATACTCAATATTTTCATATTATCTTTTCAGAATTAAATCGAATTGAAATGATATTAAGTGAATTGCTTGTTCTTGCTAAGCCTCAAGAAACAAAGTTCAGGAAAACCAATTTGGTCACATTGATTCAGGATGTAACCATGCTATTAGAAACACAGGCAAATCTAAATAGTGTTTCAATTGTACAAGAACATGATTATGCAAACTTGCTGATTAATTGTGATCAAAATCAGCTGAAACAAGTTTTTATCAATTTATTTAAAAATGCAATTGATGCCATGCCAAAAGGTGGGATTGTAACAGTTCAAACAAAAAGAAAAGAGGATAAAGTTCTTATCATCGTTAAAGATGAAGGAGAAGGAATTCCTGTAGATCTAATCGACCGAATAGGTGAGCCTTTTTTAACAACAAAAGAAAAAGGAAATGGTCTAGGCCTAATGATTACATACAAAATTATTGAGGATCATAATGGTAGAATTTCTGTTGAGAGTACAGTAGGGAAGGGCAGTTCGTTTACGGTTGAAATGCCATTTGGTGATTTTAAGGAGAGTTAAGTCGTTTAACCTAAAACAACGGCTTATTCGCCGCTGTTTTAGAAGGGGTTTTATAAATTTTTCACATAGTTTTCAATGCGATCCATCGCTTCCTTTAGACGTTCCATTGAATAGGCATAGGATAGGCGAACATAACCTTCCCCATATTCAGAAAATGCACTGCCAGGTACCAATGCAACACCAGCTTCTTTTACTAGTGACAATGCAAAATCAAACGAAGTTTGATTGAATTTTTTTATTGAAGGAAATAAATAGAAAGCTCCATCAGGTTTTACTACATCAAATCCCATATTTACCAAACGGTTATATACATATTCTAACCGATCTTGATAGGAGTCTTTCATTGTTTTAGCATCATCAATACCGGCCGTGAGAGCTTCATATGCTGCCTTTTGGGATACCGATGATGCACATGACACATTATATTGATGGACCTTAATTAAATGCTTTGTAACAGGAGCTGGTGCAAATAATAACCCAATACGCCAACCTGTCATACTGTGTGATTTTGATAATCCGTTTATGACAATCGTTTGTTCCCTTAAATAACGGGCTATTGATCGATGCTGTTTTCCATAAACAAGCTCACTGTAAATTTCATCAGATAAAATAAATAAATCTTTCCCTTTTACCAAGTCTGCGATTGCTTGTAACTCATCATCTTCTAATGTTATTCCTGTAGGATTAGAGGGATATGGAAGAACGATACATCTTGTTTTTTCTGTGATAAATGGAGCCAGCAACTCTGCAGTTAATTTAAACTGATTTTCTGTTGTATCGATATAAACAGGAGTTCCCCCAGCAAGTTTAATCAACGGTTCATAACCAGGATAAACAGGGCTAGGCAGTATAACTTCACTTCCTTCTTCTAATAATGTACGAAAGGTGCAATCAATTGCTTGGCTAGCACCAACAGTTACAATCACTTCATCCTCGGGAGAGTAATTCAATTCATATTTTCTTCGTAAAAACTTGCTCGCTGCTTCACGAAGTTCAATAAATCCTGCATTATGAGTATATGTAGTGTAATTTTGTTCAATTGCTGCAATCCCAGCGTCCTTGACATGCTGTGGAGTCTCAAAATCGGGTTGTCCGATTGTAAGGGATATAACGTCTTCATAATTTGCTACCATGTTAAAAAACTTTCTTATTCCTGAAAGCTCAATTTGTCTTACCTTTGAATTCACTAAATGTTCCATTTTAACCTCCTCGTGGAATAAGACTCCACCTCGATCATGGTAGAAAAGCTTTTGTTAGAAGGTTCATACATGTAGCTACCTGCAAAAACAAATACTTTTCATAAAAATAATATATAGGTGTTATTTTACCATCTTTGGTTTTGTTGTCATCTAATTTTCTGCTATTAACGAAAAAATCACACGAATAAGTGAAAACTTTTTACAGCAACCAACACAAATAAATAATCATCATCGAATTTATATATAAACTTTTTGACCAATTTATGATAGAGGTGAAAAAGATGATCGATGATAAAGCATTGCTAACGAAAGAAGAACAAGAAATTGTTGCAAAATTAGAAGCTGAAATGATGTACGCACTTACTCTTTCACATATTAACTTTTATAAAAATGAAATTCAAACCATTATTTCTCAAGCAAAAAGACGCCATCAATTTTTAAATAGACATTCAAATGTTTAGGTTCTTTTCTAACTTAATTTGTTTCTTTTATAAAATAAGGCTTCGTAAAACTAGTTGTTGATTTCTACTGCTGGCATTCATTCGTAGTCAGTGTTTACGAAAGCATCCTTCAAAAAGTTTCCGAAAATAGAAGAGGATATCTAAAAAGGCTCAATCCTTTAGATACCCTCTTAATTTCTCCCCAATTTTTGCCCAATTTTATTGGGCAGTAAAACCGCACGGATGGTAGTCTTACTTTATCGGGATTGGTTCTGAAGCTGGTTTTCTGCCATTGCGATCATCCGTTTTGTCATTTCCCCGCCAACAGAACCATTTGCGCGAGCTGTCGTATCGGCACCAAGTTCAACCCCTAATTCATTCGCAATTTCCTCTTTCATGGAATTTAGAGCATTTTCGGCACCTGGCACTAACAATTTATTTCTTGCCATCTTCCAACACCCCTTTTTGAATTGAATGGTTTAAGAACTTTGAGCAACCGATGCTCATTTTTATCATGTCCTTTGATGGTATTTTTATCGATAAAAACATTGAAAATAAAATGGTAAATCTGGAGAACGGATATCTTATCTAAATCATAATAACGGGCACTTTATGGAGAGTTTACCGGCCAAAAAGACAATTTTACCTAACCATCAGTTGGGCTGAAGTATCCCCTCACTGAATGAGGTTTCATTCTTTTTAACTACAACTAAATGAACGAATACGATTTAAATCGATGCCAAAATAAACCCAACGGAATTGATTTCTGCGCCAACGCCAGCCGGCTACAGAGTTTCTGCCTACAAATGTTGGATAGTACCAAAAGGCATTGCCATTATTTAAACGAACATACGTAAAACGAAAGAGACAACCTCGAATACCGCCGGGATCTACTGCAAACACCCCAAACTGCCCTTGTCCTTGTTCAGGCGGGATACCAGAAGGTGGAGGTCCTGATGGCGGCCCGCTTTGAGCTTGCCCTCCGCCGAATCCTCCATCAAAACCGCCCGGCCCACTACCAGGTGGCCCAAAAGGCGGGAAGCCTGTTCCACCGCCCGACTGTGGAAAACCTGGGATTTGTATTGGTAATTGTCGATAATATGGATACATTCAATTTTTCGCTCCTCTCACACGAACCTTCACGGTTACGATATGCAGGTGGCGGGGAATAGGTGAATGCCCAATAGAAAGTAAGAGAGATCCTTAATAACTTATTAAATGGTAGTGGATTTAGATTTGAACTATCGTCTCATAGGAAATAAAGCAGCTGCCCTCAATTGATTTACATTGTTTTTTTACCAACGCAGCAACTTTACTTATATATTCGATTGATTGAAATGTTTGATATTCATTTGTTACAACAGCGATTGATAGAGAAACAAGTGGTATTTTCTCATAATGTCCATCTCGATCGTTTGTATAAACAAATTGGTTTTGCAAATCATATGAATCATAGTACTTTTTTATGCGAATATGATATTCCTGAATGATAGAGTGGCAAGTTGGCTCATAGTTAAAGTGGGGTAAAATAGCAACAAAATCATCTCCGCCTATATGGCCGATAAATGTATTCTCTTCATCGCTTAATAAAATGCATTGACTTAAGAGGTTTGAAATTTCTTTAATGAGTAAATCGCCTTTTTTAAATCCATAGGTATCATTGTACTCCTTAAAATGATCAAGATCTAAATAGAGGAGTGAATAAGGCTTCGTTTCAGCTTGTATGTATTCATGTATTTTTTCCTCAATTAAAACATTTCCGGGCAGACCTGATAAAGGATTGGTATAGATAGCTTGGTTAACTTGGATTTCAGCTAGCTTTGTAAGTAGGTTTTTAATGCTGACGATCCCATATAAACGGTCGTTTTGCATGACAACCACATAATCATATAAGTTTTTTTGACTTCTTGCCATGGCTTTGGTGCTTACTGAGGTAATTGGATCAAAGAAATCAACGATTAATGGATTTTTATCCATAATAAGACTTATAGACCTGCCCATGAATAGATCGAAGCCATATTTAGTAGAAATTTTCTGGTGAAATTGGGCTTTCATAACCAATCCTGCAGGTTTATCTTGATCTTCAACAAGGATTCCTTCAAGATCGGGATCTTTTTCAAAAAGTAAGTTTATATCAGCACATTTGGTAGTTAAAGAAACAATAGGTACCTTTTCTGAAATATCCCCTATGGTTAACATCGATTTCACGACTCCTATTTTGAATACAAGCTTTATATATAATCATATTTTACTATAACTCCCAAATGGGGTTTGTAAAAATAGTGTAAATATTATCCCAATCTAAAATGGTAGTAACACTCCAGCTTTAAGGTTTAAGAGGGCTAAGAAAATGGTCGGGAAAATCATAAGAAAGTGAGATTTATAAGGGATAAGTCTCTCTATATTCTCCGATATTTTTAAGTAATGGATTATTAATAGAAAAAAGGTTAACTCACATCTGGGAGTTACCTGCATGAAGCATCCTTATTATGATCTAGTGCAAACTGGCTTAGCGTCTAAGTGGTTCTACATTCTTTGTTTGCAAATCTACCATATACCACGCTTCACTATTTTCTTGGGAACCTTCAACAGAATAAACATGGATAATATATTTGCCTTTTTCCAGGTGATCATATTGAACAATTAAATTTCTGTTTTTTTCCAAATCAAACTTATCACGAACGAGCTCTTCTGCCCTTGTTGGGTGCGAGGGGTCATGGACTTCATCAAGGTTCTCTTCTTCTCTATTTTCAATCAAAATATCATCATTTGTGATTGTATTCTCTTTTCCGGTTTGCAGTATGCGGTTTTCTTTTTTACCAGTATTATTTAAAGCCTCATCTTGATCATTTACATTACAAGCCGAACAAACAGCAATCATGATAAATAGTAAGAAATACTTCATTAAACACCTCATAAAAGATAATTATTGTTGACAGTATATGGATTCACTCTCGTTAGTTTGTAATCATTTTTCTATTTTATACAGGATTCGCAATTGCAAAAAAGAGACTGCTAAAAGGGGAAAACCTTTTAAACAGCCTCTTATTACTAATGTAAGGTATGAAAAACAAAATTCATGAGAAATAACAAAGCAATAAAATAAAGCGGTAATTTAACTTCATTTTTTCTTTTAAGCAAAAGCTTTATAAGTGGATACATGATAAATCCAAATGCCATGCCATCAACGATACTATAAGTGAAAGGAATCAGCGCAATAATTAAAAATGCAGGAAAACTTTCGCTAAAGTCAGATAAATCAATATGTTGAATGTTTTGGATCATCAAACTGCCTATTAATATTAATATAGGAGCAATTGCACTATCCGGAATGATTTTGATAAATGGTAAAAAACATAATGAGCTTAAAAACAAAATTCCCGTTATAATCGATGTTAAGCCAGTTCTTCCGCCGGCAGTGATGCCTGCAGCGGTCTCAACCGTACTCACAGTTGGACTTGAACCAAATAAACCGGAAGTGATGGTAGATAAAGCATTTGCTTGCATTGCTCGTTTATATACCTCTGGACGATTAAACATATGAACTTGACCAAAAACAAGGCCGATATTTTCAAAGACAATAACCAGTGTTAAGGAAAACGTTGCCGTCCAAAAGGTTAAATCAGCAATTCGATCAAATGACATAGCAGCTAAAACATCTTTATAAGGATAAATTACACTGGCTGATTGTGAAAGAGAATCAATAGACAATTTTCCACATAAGCCTGCAATGACTGTACCGAGCAAAATACTGATTAAAAAATTACCAGGAACCTGTCTTGCAAATAATGCAATAGTAATGATTAGTGATATACATGTAAGGACAACAGTTTGGTCACTAAAATTACCCAATGAAACAAATGTTTCTTCGTTTAATACAACGATTCCACCTTTTTGCAAACCAATAAACGTTAAGAATAAGCCAATTCCGACAGTTATCGCTTCTTTTAATGAATGAGGAATGGATTCTGAAATGATCGTTGCTAATTTTGTAAATGCGATAACAGTAAACAGTAATCCTGATACAAAAACAACAGCTAATCCTTCCTGCCATGATAATCCCATACCTAACACAATTGTATAGGTAAATAAGGCATTTACTCCCATCCCTGGCACAAGGATAATTGGAGCGTTTGCGAAAAGCCCCATAATCAAGCAGCCGACAATTGAAGTGAGCACTGTTGCAATAATCCCTGCCTCTAATGGAATCCCTGCATCAGATAAAATGGAAGCATTAACGACAACAATATATACAATTGTAAAAAAGGAAACCGTTCCTGCCAGGACTTCTTTTTTTAATGATGTGTTATTCTCTTTAAGATGAAAAAATTTTTCCAATGTATACCTTCCTTAAGAATAACCCTCAGCCCAACCCGTATAATCGTTAAAACGATTCACAAAAGGATTATAGCAAGAGTTAAACAAAAATGCATTATTTTAAATTGGATATTCTCCTTTTATCATGGAACAAAATATCTTTAAACATTCATTTGAACATGTAATACGTTTGAGACAACCCATTATCTCATATATATGTGTAGAGTATAGAGAGAAAGGGTGTGAATTCTCTGGCACGAAAAGTATGGGGTGTTGACTCAGCTAGTCCTGTTGATCAGACATTATATGATTGTGTGAAAAGCCGATTCGGTTCTCCAAAATATTGGGGAAGATACTTAACAGAAACACCAAATGGATCCAGCGGGCTTACACAAAAGGAAATAGGATTTATTAAAAGCAAAGGAATAAAGATTTTACCTATCTACAATGGACATTCGAACGCGATAGGTTATGAAGAGGCAAGGATAGCGGTTAGAAATGCTGTATATCATGCAAGAAGATTGGGATTACCGACAAATATCGTGTTATTTGCATATGTGGATCATCATTTTAAGGTAGATCCTGACTGGATAAGAGGCTGGGTAGAAACACTTTTGCCAACTGGCTTTAGAGCAGGATTTTACCACGATCCTGTTAAAGGGGATTTTGCTGAAGCCTATTTCCAAGCAGTCCAGCAAAACAGTGAAGTAGCTGTGGAAAGTATACTATGGAGTGCTGAACCTGAAATAGGAATAACTTCGGAAAGAAAAGCCCCTCGTTTTAATCCAGTAAAACCGAAATGCAAAGCGAATGTATGGTTGTGGACATATGGAAGGGAAGCCAATAAATGCCCGATCAATACAAATCTTTCAGATGAAAAAGTAATAAATTATCTGTATTAGCTGAGCTTGGATCCTTATCCAGGCTTATTTTATGTTTGCGAGAATCTGGATATTAAAAGATACAAAATCAGAAAAAAGCACCTTCTTCTTTGTCTGTATTAAAGAATGAGAAAAAACAACCGATATAATAGGTACATCGTTTTAACATGGAGGAAGAAGTGTATGGTGCAGCATAAAGGCATTTTACTTGAAAGTGGCCCAAATGAATTGGAGATCGTAGAATTTAGCGTTGGACAAAATAAGTTTGGAATCAATGTGATGAAGGTGAAAGAAATCATTCAGCCTGTTAAAGTGACGAACATTCCGCACTCTCATCCAAATGTTGAAGGGATTATCGACATTCGAGGAGAGATTGTCCCTGTAGTTAATTTAGGAACCGCACTTGGGTTGGAGTTATATGAGGACCCTCGAAGTGAAAAATTTATTGTCACTGAATTCAATCAAATAAAGGTTGTGTTTTATGTTCATGCTGTTACACAAATTCATCGTATTTCTTGGGATGAAATTGAAAAACCATCAGTAATGTATCAGGGATTAGAGAATCAAGTTACAGGTGTTGTAAAAATAAACGGTGAAATGGTATTATTGTTAGACTTTGAGAAGATCGTGGTGGATATTAATCCAGAATCAGGTATTCATGTAGATCAGGTGAAAAAAATAGGACCAAGAAAACCGTTCTGCTAAAAAGCTGATAGTTGCCGAAGACTCACCATTATTACGAAAACTGCTGCAAGACACATTGAATAAAGCGGGCTTTTATCAAATTGAGTTTTTTGAGAATGGCAAAGAGGCCTTTTCATACTTACAAGCTATTGTTAAATCAGGAAAAGCAATAGAAGATGTGGTACAGTTAGTAATAACAGATATTGAAATGCCGCAGATGGATGGACATCATCTTACAAAAAAAATTAAAGAAGATCAGACATTAACGATATTGCCGGTTATCATTTTTTCATCGCTTATTACAAATGATTTGCGACATAAAGGGGAAAAAGTTGGAGCAAACGGGCAAATTAGTAAACCGGAAATTGCCAATCTAATTTCTAAGATTGATGAAGTTATCTTATAGAATAGGTTGTTCCAGAGAGTGCATTATATCAAGCTCTGGAACAACCTTTTTTTGAATCGTCTTTTTTGTTGAGATTGGAAAAGGGTTCTTCTTGGTTATTTTGAGTAATAAAAAAGGGGCATAGTACTTCGGTTTTGGTTAGCTGCAGCACTTATCCCCTACGATAAATAAGCCATTTCAGAATTGAAGGTAAAATGCACCTTCTATTCTGAAACGTCTTATTTGCCCGAGGCTGAGTAAGTCGCTTCGCTTTTAATGATAACTTTCTCCTAGCTTTTTAAACACGGGTTTTTGGTATGTACGTGTTTTTTTGGGTTGGTATGGTTTTGGTGGGTGTTTTGCTTCTTTCATTCCTACATAATTTTGTAAAAGGATTTTTGCCTTTGATAGGGACATATGTGTTCTAGGATTACGATATGTTTGATTCAAGGATCCTAAATGTGGAAGTTGAACGAAGTCATTTTTTGTAGGAGGCATATGAAAGTAATAGTCTCCGGCTGAAACGAGAACGTCAGACTGCTGTTTACTGAATTTTGGATTATTTGAGAAATGTAATCCTTCTTTTTTTGCTTTGCCTTCATGGACAAGTTTAAGTAATGCCTTCTTTTTAAGTTCATAAAGATATTTAGGATTTGTAGCGGTTTTAGCATGACGGTTTACGACATAAATTGCACGTGCGAGGTTTTCAGTTGTTGGTTTATTCGTTGGATCGAGTCGATTATGATCGTCCATTGTTTCTCTCCTTTTCTTGAACACTTTCAGTTTGGACCATTCTTAATTAAATTATACTTTGAGTATAGTAAAAAGCAACTAATAATTAGGAGACTCATGCAAAATACATTGGAAATTCTAGTGCTTGTTTTAAGAAAAACGCAAGGCGCTAAGCATTCGGCGACGACCATATGGCGAACTTGTAATAAAGGTGTTCTTTGCCTTCAATTTCAGTTTGTCCTATTAACATGAACCGATGGCGTATTGAGCTAGTCAGTAACACTAGGTAAAAACTTTAATTCCTTTTAAAAAAAGAAGATGACCAAAACCTTAGGTTTTGGTCATCTTCTTTATATCGAAGTAACATTTGGGTTCGTTTTTGTTGGTTGATTTCGTTTTTCTTTTGCCTCTAAAGTTTCACTCAATTTTGGCAATGTCCATGCATAAAAGAGGGACACTAAAAGAATAATAAGCGCCATTCCATAATATAAATAATCAATTGTTTCAATGATTTTAGGGAATAACAGGGCGATTAGCCCTAATGTAATGGACTGTGCCATCATCATTAACGGATCAATCCATCCACTGACTCTTCCCATTAGCTTTGGATGAACAATTTTAGGCATCCATCCACCTATAGCTATATTTATTGGTCCTAAACACATACCAATAATAAACACAATCACTAAAAATATCGATACCTTATCAGTAAAACCTAAAAAGAAAATAAGCAAGCTTGTAATAAAAATTGGAAATACCATTAGTTGGTAAGGCTTAAACTTTGATGCAATCAGCGTTCCAACCCCGCTGCCAGTTAATAATCCCAATCCGAGTGAAATTGCAAAAAATGACGCATACCATTCATAATTATCAGGTGTTAACTTATATTTCATTGTAAACATTGGCAAGATGGCGAAGGCTCCATTTACAATACCAAATATGAAAAAACCGAAAACTAAAGCAGCGAGCAAACGATTTTTAATGATATATACAATTCCCGCTTTAAAGTCATTGAGCGATGATTTGATGCTGATATCTTTCCATTCAAGTTTGCCATTTGGAAGTCTGGCAGATGAAGGGATTTTACAAGATCGAATAAGCAGAGCTGAAATAATAAAGCTGAAAAAATCTACTGTAACAGCTCCATGAATTCCGATCGTTTTATAAATAGCTGCTCCAATCCCAACTCCGAAAACCATAAAAATACTAAAAAGCATTTGGTTTAGACCTGCGGCTTGTGCGTATTGTTCCTTGTTTAAAATTCCTTGAACAAGACTATTTTCTGCCGGAAAAAAGAATTTAGTGACAGCACTTCGTAAGAATAATATCAGAAAAACGAGTGGAATGGAGTTAGTAAATAAAGCACCGAATAATACTACTGTTAGTGCTGCTCGAATCCAATCACAATTTTCAGCAACCTTTTTTCTGTCAAAGCGATCGGCCACCACTCCTACAACAAAAAAGACTAAAATGGTCGGTAAGGAGTACATCAGTTCAGCAATCGTTGCATAAGACGGCTGATGGCTGAAGTGATCAAGGAGATAAAAAGCAAACGCCATATTTCCAATTGTAGTTCCCATCTGTGAGAATAGAGCTGCATAAAATAATCTTACAAAATTCTTATTTTGAAAAATTTTCATTTGTTCGCTCCTTAATTGCGGTTTCGATCAGCTCTAAGGAATAAGACTTGTTGGGTATTAATTTACCAAGAAAACCTTAACTTTCCTTTCTGAATAATAGGAAATTCGCTCTAGCTGATTTCTATCTTTGCTACATTTGTCATTATAAGGGTTTTTAGTGGTTTTGAATACGTATCTTACAAAATATTAATAAAATCTTAAGGTCTGATAAATACTCTGGTCCCGTTAGGAACGATAGAGGCCAGCTCTAAAACATCCTTGTTGTACATTCTGATACATCCAAGTGAAACAGACTTTCCTATTGAAGCGGGGTTATTTGTACCATGGATTCCGTAATGAAGCTTGGATAAACTTAACCACATCACTCCAAAAGGTCCGCCGGGGTTTGGCTCTCGATTGACAATGACAAAATCCCCAATAGGTGTAGCTGTTACAATTTTTCCAACAGCAATCGGGTATTGCTTAACAACCTGTTCTCCTCTTTTTAAGACTAATCTTTTCGCTGAAACAGTGATGTGAATCGAATAAGGAATAGAGTCTGGGTCAGGTAAGCTTGGTATATTGATGCGTTGTCCAATATAAAGTATATTTGGGTTCATAATGTTATTTGCGGCCATTAATTGATTTAGCGAAATACGGTAATTAGCAGCAATCATGGACAATGATTCTCCCTTTTTGACAATATGGATCATATAACCCCTCCACATACGTTTTATTCCAACTTTCAATAAAAACCCACATATAAGTTTTCATGAGTAAGCTAAGTAGATATGCAGGGGATAACTGTTAGCTAAGTTCTTAAAAGTCTTGCTTTAATCTAAAGTTTAAGCTAAAAAATCCCAATATACATTACTTGTTATGGTATAATGACCTTGTTTTAAAGGTATAGCTGATATATTAATAATATTTGGCGATGAGCATGTTTTATGATAAGGGTGTGGGTAGATAGTGAACCATGAAAAGTATGCAATTATCGATATAGGATCTAACACGATAAGGCTTGTTATTTACTTAAGAGACATTAGCGGCAGATTAAAAGAAACAGAAAATGTAAAAGTAGTAGCACGGCTTCGCAATTATTTGACGGACGATGTAAGACTTGCGGATAAAGGGATTGCCATTTTACTAAATACATTAAAAAGTTTTCAAGAAATTACAAGGCACCATCAATTAGACGAAGTAAAATGTGTAGCAACTGCAACAATCAGGCAAGCAAAAAACCAAAAGGAAATCCTAAAAAAAGTTGAAGAGGAGACAGATTTTTCAATTCGAATTTTATCAGAATACGAAGAAGCCTATTTTGGTTACTTAGCTGTTGTCAATTCAACTCCGTTTGAAAGCGGAATCACTATTGATATCGGTGGAGGAAGCACAGAGGTTACCTATTTTAAAGATCGAAAAATAATCAACTATCATAGCTTTCCATTTGGGGCTTTATCTTTAAAAAAGCAATTTGTGTTGAGCGACACTCCAACGAATGATGAACTTTATCTACTAAAAACATACCTTAGTGAACAATTTAACACACTTGATTGGATCATTGATAAGAAGCTTCCAATTATCGGGATTGGTGGAAGTGCTAGGAATATGGTTCAAATCCATCAAGAGCATATTGGCTATCCTCTTGGAGGAGTTCATCAATATGTGATGAAAAAACAGGATGTTCAAGAAATAAATAGTCTTTTACAATCGCTGTCATTTCTGGAAATCCAACGTATTGAGGGCTTATCGAAGGATCGGGCAGACATTATAATTCCTGCAGTTGAAGTCTTTAAGTGTTTAATGGATGTGGTCAATACTGATATGTTCGCACTAAGCAGAAAAGGATTAAGGGACGGCGTTTTTTATAAGGAATTGACAAAAGATTTTGGTATTGCTGTGTTTCCAAATGTCATTGAAGAGAGCTTATATGAATTAGCTGCAGATTACCATATTAATTTAAATCATGTATTCCATGTCACAAATAGTGCAATGAACATTGCACAATTATTAAATAAAGCTGGACTCTCTTCCCTAAATAAGCAAGATGCAAAACTTTTAAAGCGCAGTGCCTTTGTTTACAACCTTGGAGCATACATAGATTCAGAATCAAGCAGCCAGCATACATTCTATTTACTAGCAAATCGGACAATAGACGGACTCCTTCATAGGGAACGTTTGATCATTGCGCTAATCGCTTCTTTTACTAGCAAAGCGGCTTTCAAGCGAAATGTCATACCTTTTAATCAATGGTTTACTAAAGAAGAACTAAATAAATATCGTTTATTAGGGGCTATCTTAAAATTTTCCTACAGTCTTCATGCAACAAAAAGAAATATTATTGATGATATTGACCTGAGGCTAAATGATGAAGAGCTTTTATTTACCTTTAGTTGTCAAAAAGATTGGAAGCCTGAGCAGTATCAAGTTGAAAAACAAAAAAAGCATTTGGAAAAGCAAATTAAAAAATCAATAACTTTAAAATTTATAGAAAAACAAAATAGTTAACACAACCCACCTGAAAGTGACGATCATCATTCGTCGCTTTTTTGATATCTTGTTAAATTGTCTGTATTTACACAATATTAACAAAGTATTTACAAATAATTTACATTAGTAATAAAAGGAAGTGCTAAGATGGAATTGTAAGAAATTGTCGAATAAAAGGGTGGAAGTACAAATGAATACAATAAATAAAAATGCAGTTGAACTAAATAGTCCAATATATTACAACAACAGAGAACTTAGCTGGCTTGCATTTAATAAACGTGTACTAGAGGAAGCACTTGATGAACGCAACCCACTATTGGAAAGATTGAAATTTTTGGCGATATTCAGCTCAAATCTCGATGAGTTTTTTATGGTTCGTGTTGCTGGACTAAAGGATCAGGTGAAAGCAGGCTTTAATAAGCCCGAAAATAAAGCAGGAATGACACCTAAACAGCAATTAGCTGAAATAGCTGATACAACACATCATCTGGTTGAGTTGCAATATGAAGCATTTAATAACATACTTCTGCCTTTGCTTAACCAGGAAGATATTGAATTCTTAAAGATGAATCAATTAACAACGGAACAGTTGGAAGCGATGGAAGGTTATTTCGATGAACATATTTTCCCTGTTTTAACTCCAATGGCTATTGATGCCTATCGTCCTTTTCCTATGCTGTTAAATAAAAGCTTAAATTTAGCCATTGTTATTGAGGATCATGATGAATATGTGGATAATCGTTACAAAACGGCTATTGTACAAGTACCTGCAGTATTACATAGGTTTGTCAGACTTAATACATCAGCCGAAAAAGTGCAGTTGATCCTATTGGAGGATGTCATTAGTTATTTTATTCAGAAACTATTCAAGGGATATCATGTTCGATCTGTCTCAGTTTTTCGGATTACGAGAAATGCCGATATGACGATCCATGAGGAAGGGGCACGTGATCTCTTAAAAGAGATAGAAAAAGAATTGAAAAAAAGAAAATGGGGAGCAGCAGTCCGGCTTGAAATCCAGCAAGACGGATTTGACCGAAATATTTTACGTTATTTAACTGAAGAGCTTGAAATACACCAAAAAGATGTTTACGAGATTGATGGCCCCTTAGATTTAACATTGTTATTTGGATTCTATAAAGAGATGGCTACACTGAGAGAGCATTTACTATATGAAGCACTAATTCCTCAGCCGCCACGAGACCTTGCTTCAGATGAAGATATTTTTGAAAAGGTTTCAGAGCAAGATGTTTTTTTGCATCATCCATACGAATCGTTTGAACCTGTTGTTGAATTTGTTGCTGAGGCTGCAGAGGACCCGGATGTTTTAGCAATTAAACAAACCCTTTATCGCGTAAGCGGTGATTCACCAGTTATTGAAGCGTTAAAACGAGCAGCTGAAAATGGGAAGCAAGTAACCGTATTGGTTGAACTTAAAGCACGCTTTGATGAAGAAAATAATGTTCAATGGGCTAAAGAGCTAGAAAAGGCTGGTTGTCATGTTATTTATGGTATGACTTATTTAAAAACACATAGCAAGATTACACTGGTTGTAAGAAGAAAGAATAACCGAATAGAACGCTTCGTTCATCTCGGTACTGGAAACTATAATGATCAAACAGCAAAGATTTATACAGATATGGGCTTACTTACATCAAAAAGAAAAATTGGTATAGATGCTACGAATTTCTTTAATTATCTTAGCGGTTTTACGGAAAAACCTGAATTTCACCATTTATCTGTTGCACCATTTGACATTCGTAAAGATTTTATAAGATTAATTGATGAGGAAATAGAATTTCACAAAAGATTTGCAAACGGCAGGATTATTGCAAAAATGAATTCTTTAACTGATAAAGTTATTATCATGAAACTTTATGAGGCATCAAATGCTGGAGTGAAAATTGATTTGATCATCCGCGGTACATGCTGTTTACGCCCGGGTATTAATGGAGTAAGTGAAAATATAAAAGTTCGAAGCATTGTTGGTAGATTTTTAGAGCATAGCCGTATTTATTATTTCCATCATAATGGAGAGGAAAAAACCTTCCTTTCATCAGCTGATATGATGACACGAAATATGGAAAAACGAGTAGAGATTTTATTTCCCGTTTTTGAAGGCGAGATTAAAAAACGGGTAAAATATATTCTCGCAAGTGAATTGGCTGATAATGTAAAAGCAAGGGAACAAGATGAACATGGCGAGTATCATTATGTATCAAGGGATTTAGATGAACCTGTAATTGATAGTCAATTACTATTGTTCAGTAAGGCTTACCAAGTAATGGATGACGAAGAGTAATTTAAATTAGAAGGCAGACTCCTTTGAATAAAGGGGTTTGTTTTTTTATTTTAGCTGATTTCGCGAAGCATTTCTTATCTTTTAATCAACATAGAGATAAATACCAATTATATTTTCAACGTTAAATGTATTTCGGAGCAGACTAAGGGAATTTTGCTTTTCATTTTCTATAGTATATTTTTGGTTTTTTTGAGATAATCGAAAAAGGAATTTAACGGATTTTTAATTGGTAGAAAGGGGTCAGAAATGAAAAGAAAGCTCCTTAACAGCGGTTATGTTGCTGCTGGCGGTGCCATTGGGTCATTATTGCGGTACATTGTTTTGATTATTGTTCCTTATGGACCTCTTCCAACCTTGCTGGTGAATATAACTGGGAGTTTTTTGCTTGGTTGGCTGACCTCTCTTTTATTTAAGCGATTTAAAAAAGAATGGTTAAGATGCCTGCTAGGAACTGGTTTTTGCGGCGGTTTCACCACGATGTCAACCTTTAGTTTTGAATTGACACGTTTAGGATTCTTACAAGCGATCTTTTATGGAAGTTGCTCCATTATCATGGGGTTGTTCGCTGCCTTATTAGGTTTGAAAGCTGGAAAAGGACTGGAGACTAAATCATGGTAAGTGTTATGCTAGGCGGTGCATTAGGAGCTGCTGCTAGATATCTGTTAGGTGAACTGCTGCAAAAGGTTACAAAGAAAATAGCTTTGCCACTAACAATCATAATTATTAATAGTGTCGGTGCTTTAATGCTTGGGCTGTTTCTAGGAACAGCTAAGCACGGAAGTGAATTGTTTTTTATAACAGGCTTTTGTGGAGGGTTTACGACGTTTTCAACCTTTAGTATAGAAGCAGTGCAGCTAATCCAAAATAAGCAATATGTGAAATTCACATTATATGTTATGTTATCAATAATTGGAAGTATTTCAGGTATTCTGATAGGGAAATCATTCACTTTATAAAAGGTGACCCATTATAATGGTATGAAAGATAATAGTCCTGATTATTTAAATTATTCAATTTTTAAAAGCTATGTTAAAGTTCGTTGTTTAATTGGCGCTCTTTTTTACACCTATACGATTAATCCATAACCGAATCGATTTTTAAAAATTACAGAAGGGTCTCTGCAAATCCAAAAGAAGCTTTCATAATGGTTCACAAGTTAAAAGAGATAGAATCCTTATTTCTGTGAAACGGGGTTTTTATTACTAAAATACTTGTCCCGATCAATTTATAAAAAAGAAATACATGACAAAAAATCAAGCTATTGTCACTGCGATTTTACCATTTTGACAATAAATAGGGATTATTCGTTGTTGCTGAAGATATTGAAGCAGAGGAAACAGCTTGATTTTCTTAAAGCATGAACTGTCAAAAGGAACAAGGCTATTTAATTAGTAAGCCTGTTCATTCTGATAAAATAGAAAAAGCAGGGGCTGTCTAATATAAATGGTTACTGCTCCGAACAAACTATCTAAACGAAAAGACTCATATTTTAGTGTTTGTCAGGAAGAACAGTACCAAATAAAGACAACCCTTAACAAGTTTTAAATTATGATGTTGTATTAAGTGTAAATTGTGTGATTTCAGGTACAGATAAAAAACGGAAAGGAAGTCTTGTCGTTCCTAATCCACGATTTACATATAGCTTCATCTGATCGACCTCATACATACCTTCCGAATAAACAGTAGCAAATGGCGGAGTAATCAGCGGTCCGTAAAATGGGAGCTGAATTTGCCCTCCGTGACTATGTCCTGATAATTGCAAATCAACATGAAATTTCTTCGCATTTAGTGCTGCATCAGGTTCATGGGCTAACAAGATATTAAAAATATCTTTATTTAAATTTCCTAAAGTTCCTTCATAGCTTGGTTTACCAAGCATTAAATCATCAATACCAGCTACACTTATTTTACTGCCGTCTAACATCGAAATATTTGTTACTTCGTTTTGCAAAAGTGTAAAACCGGCCATCGTAATAACATTTTTATAGATATCTGTTCCATAACCGCCATGATCATGATTACCGTATACGGCGTATTTTCCAAACGGGGCATGTAATCTTTCTAAAACAGGAACAATTTTATTAATTTCAGTATACTGATTTGGCTCATCCATTAAATCACCAGTAAATAATAAGAGATCTGGTGACAATTCATTTATCTTATTGACTACTGTCTCCAATCTGTTCAGTGTAAAGAAGTCACTTAAATGAGTATCACTGAATTGAACAATTTTAAAGCCATCAAAGGCCTTTGGAATCTTTTCATGTAAGATTGAGTGTTTCGTTATATCCAATAATGCGGGTTCAATAAACCGCGAATATGAATATCCCCCTGTAGCCGTAATGATGCTTCCTAAAGAAAAAGAAAGAAGACCTTTTAAAAACGATCTCCTTGAATATTGTTTTGTCATCTTTATCAACCATTCTTCATTGTTTTATCCTCATTTAAAGTTTTAAAAAAATATGGAGCAAATCTGTTCGCTCTTTTCTTTTTAAAAAAGGTATAAAATTTTTACTTAGTTTTTATATCAAATGTCTAACTCTACGCGCCGTCAGCCCAAGGGTTTGGGTAAATAGGAATAGAAGGTAAAAACACCATTAACCATATGCTATTCGTCGAATGCTTATTGCCGTGCGCTTTACTTTTAAGTATAGCATGGTTTCAATAAGGACTCTATTTAAAAACTGAATTGTCATCTAATTGACTTTTTAATAGGAAGGATTGAAAAGATATGGTAAAATATAAAATGAATGGTCATTCATTCATTTTGTTAGGGGGAATTAGGATGAGAGAAAAAGTCATTATTGTGACAGGCGGTTCAAGCGGGATGGGAAAAGTGATGGCAAAGAAATTTACAGAAGATGGAGCAAGTGTGGTTATAATTGGAAGATCGCTTGATAAATTAGAAGCTGCCAAAAGGGAGATTGAATCCGACAAAGGAAAAATACACACAATTCAACTGGATGTTCGAGATCCGGAAAAGGTTTCTCAGATGATAAAGGAAGTTGATCAGCTGTATGGGAGAATCGATGCTCTTGTTAATAATGCTGCCGGGAACTTTATCTGTCCTGCTGAGAACTTATCGATCAATGGCTGGAAATCTGTCATTGATATTGTGTTAAATGGGACATTTTATTGCAGTTCAGCTGTTGGAAAATATTGGATTGATCGTCAGACTAAAGGTACAATTATAAATATGGTTGCTACTTATGCCTGGAATGCAGGGGCTGGAGTCATTCACTCAGCAGCAGCAAAAGCTGGTGTATTATCCATGACTAGAACATTGGCTGTTGAATGGGGGCGGAAATACGGGATAAGGGTTAATGCCATTGCTCCAGGACCAATTGAAAGAACAGGAGGAGCCGATAAATTATGGGAGTCTGAGGAAGCTGCAAAACGAACATTAAAAAGTGTGCCGCTTGGCCGACTTGGAACCCCTGAAGAAATTGCCGCACTTGCTGCATTTTTACTATCTAACGATGCTGCCTATATAAACGGTGAGTGTATTACGATGGATGGCGGGCAATGGTTAAATCAGTTCCCATTTTAAAATGGATTGTTCAATTATATACCTCTGTTAAATATCTTGTAAGGGATTCCCCCTCTTATAAAAAGTAATATGGTATAATCCATACGTAATCTATATAGATATAGGTGAGGGGATTGCAATGGATCCATTGGATGTACTGACAAATGTTGAGAAGGTCATTCCTTATTACCAAGCGATATTCAGTGCGGATGAACAAAGAGTAATTGGTTATGAAGTATTCGGCAGAATTCAACATAATGATGAAATTAAAAGTCTAGGCCCTTTTTTCCAAGATGAGAATGTACCTGATGAATATCGAATTGAGGTTGACGACTATATTTTACATATGTCAATTGAAGAATTTTTACAATTGTATGATCAAGAACTCCTGCTTTTTATTAATCGTGATGCAAATATACTCATGCTTGATCATGGGGAGAGTTTTTTGCAAATATTATTAGAAAAACAAGAATTAGGATTGAAGCTTAATCAAATTGTTCTTGAAATAACTGAGCATAATTTTAAAGGCGATATTGAGCAACTGTATCATTTATTAACTTATTACAGGACATATGGCATTAAAATAGCAATAGATAATATTGGAAAGGCAAGCAGCAACTTGGACCGTATCGGCATGCTTTCTCCAGATATATTAAAAATTGATTTACAGCCATTACGATTAACATCACCATCTCAATCATATTATGATGTTCTTTATTCGATTTCTCTTTTAGCAAGAAAGATCGGTGCCACTCTTTTATATGAGGATGTAGAAGTTAATTATCAACTACAATATGCTTGGAAAAACGGCGGCAGATATTATCAAGGATTTTTCTTAGATAGACCAAAGAGACAATTTATTCGTCAAGACCATTGTAAGGAAAGATTGAAACAGGAATTCCAACATTATATTTCTGCAGAGAAAAAAAAGCTGGAAAGACTTTATCATTTTACGGAAGATTTCCATTACAGAATTGATCAACTTATTTCCAAAATAGGTAAGCAATATAGTGATTATAATCAGCTTTTAAAGGAGCTTTCCGTTCATCTGAATGATTGCAGTTTTCGGATATATATTTGCGACGAAGATGGTTTTCAGCAATCGGTGAATATCTATAAAAATAATGGCTGGGAAATTCAGCCCAATTACTTTATGAAAAATTGGAGCTGGCGCCCTTACTTTTTAGCTAATATTATGAAAATGCGCTTTGATAAAAAGGGATTTCTCAGTGATGTATATAGTGATATTGAAAAAGGAGATTTAATCCGGACTTTTTCATATCCTTTACAACAAAATCATTATCTATTTATTGATTTATCATATGAATTTTTATATGAACAAGAAGGTTTATTATAAAGCGAGACTTCCATCAGCAGGGTTTTTTACAACCCTGCTATAATAAGTGAGACTTATCGTATCTTTACGGTCAGTTAGACTCGCCAGTAACCATCCTACCAGCATACAATACTGCGTTAAGATGGGGTAATGCCCCAATTAAAATGGTAAAGAAAACCATGGCATAGACCCTGCTATTTTAGTCATCCTATACATAGAAGGGGTGACAAATAAGTGGGCAATTTAACAATGATACTCGGTATAATTGCATTACTCATTTTAGCATCAAGTTTAATTTATACAATTAAAGTAGGGAGACTTGTTGGAGCAAGAAAATCAAATATGGATACGCAGATAAATGAAAAAGTTCAAGAGCATCCATATTTGCGGAACCCAATATTTTTGGCATATGTAGTCTTCGGCATACTTGCATTAGCCTTTATATTATATTTGGCCTATACGATAGCTTGGTAGCAGCGGAATTTTCCGCTGTTTTTTTGATTAGAAAATCATGTTTCGGGGTAGATACATATTAAATCTAAAAATTGTGTCGCTTTTTAAGGGTATTTTACGAACGGTTATTAGGCTATCTCGACAAGATAGTTGTTAAAATGAAAATTAGATGAAGATAATGGTTGTCCAGATGGTAGAAAAAGAAGAAAGGATGAGTACGTTGAAACATAATTTCTTAGGCTTTAGTCTACTCCTATTGATTACTATTTTTTCCTTTTCACATGAAGCAGCTGCTAAAGAACTTAAGAGTAACTCAAAAGCAGAAATTCTGAATCACATACAAGATGCTTTTCAAGCACAAACTTCTTTAACGGAGAAACCAAGATCACTTCATGAAATAAAACAGATTTTATCAACCCATTTCGAGCATAAATTAATTAAAAAGTATATGGATGAAAATGTTCATCCGATTAAAGATCAATTTATTGTATATGGAACAGATTTTCCGGTTTATACGATTCCTTTCTTTAGTTATGATGAAAACACAAAAGTAATCGAAGAAGGGAATCAACGGATAATTTTTGAATTTTTCCAAGCTGCTTCTGATGGGCCGGTTGAATATGAAGACCATTACGAGTTTGTAAAAATGCATAAAACCAATAAAGGCTGGAAGATCTATTCAATTGATAGTCAAACCCAGAAGCCAGAAATAATGAAAGATACGATAAAGAGTGAAGAATATACATCATTAAACATTAGCAAAAACACTTCTTTTCAATCAATGACACAGGCTTTACAAAATGACTATTCAATTTTAAATCAGTCTTTTATTAATCAAAGTAAAGTATTATTCTTATCTTTAATGAATAAATAATTCAGTGTCATTCAGTAAAAAGTGAGGGGCGGGATGCCTCTCTCTTTATTAACAATAAAATATGCTGAATTTTAATATAACTAAAATAAAATAATTTATAAAAACTGTTGACATTGAAAGTGATAATCATTATCATTATAGATGAGAAAGGTAATCAATTAAGTTCTTGTTTTACATACTGTCTGTGTGTAAAAAGTTAATTGTTTCATTCACCCTTGTAAACAATTAACACATGGAATTTGATTAGTCATGAACTCTCGATTTTCCCCAAACCCCTTTTAATAGAACGTGAAAAAGCTTGGCTGGTCACCAAGCTTTTTTTCATGGGTCTTTTTATAATATCCCTTTTAGAGGCCTAAAAGCTCTTCAAGTTTTTTTAAATCAAAGCCAGTCACTACTTGATCATCCACTGTAATAGTCGGTGTTGATGTTGATTCAAGTTCATATACTAACTTATCACGTGCTTCCGAATCAATGCTAATATCTTTTTCAATATATGAGATATGATGATGATTTAAAAATTGTTTAACAATTTGACATGGTGGACAGCTTGGCTGTGTATATACTGTTACTATCTTTTCCATTATTCTCTCTCCAAACATTTAATTTTCCGTTTCATCCTTTATTAGGATTCTTTCGTAAATAATCAACTAATCCCATAGCGCTTACCGATAAATCAAGTTTTAACATATCATATACACTGTCAACTATTACAATATTTTGCTCGAGCAGTTCATTGAAAACGAGTGATTTTAATTCAGTTTCAACAGCTTTACTGCATTCTTCGAAGGAAGTGTCTTTGCCCTTTTCAACAACCTTTTGAGCAGTATCGACAAATTTAGGGAGCCATTTTCTAAGTTCACTATATACAATCTTTGGATGGCAGCTCATACCAAAATGGCTAAAATATATTTTATCAATCTGTAACTCATCAATCATTTTTACTGATGCAAGCATGGCTTCCGGGTTAAATTGATTTGGTGACGTTGAGGGTAAATAAAACTCAATACCTTGATCGAGAAGATCTTTATAATAAATTCCAACTGTATCACCGGTAAATATCCCATTGCTAACTGAATCATGAATACTGAAGTGATGGTTGGCATGACCAGGAGAATCAAAGAACGTTAAATATGAATTATTCCCGATTTTTATTTTTTCTCCGTGCTTCTTTATTAATAAACGATGTTCGGGAACAGGTATTATTGGATGGAAAAGACGATCAAACTCATTTTTATAAACAGCTCTGGCACCAGAGATTAGCCTGGAAGGATCTATCATATGTTTTGCACCTTTAGGGTGGACAATAAGTTTTGCATTTTGACATTTTTCTAAAAGTAATCCAGCTCCACCGGCATGATCTAGATGAATATGTGTTACAATAATGAAGGCTATTTTTTCTAATGGAATGTAAAGTTCTGCTAAGCCATCCAGTAAGTGAGGGATAGATGGGCTTGCAGATGGTTCAAAAAGGACCACTTTCTCATCCTGGAGAACATAGCAGCTTGTTCGGCCTTGCATTCCTAAGTCTAAACTATCAATAATCGAGATTCTTTCATCAATTGTATTTATGTATGCCATTATTATTTGTTCCCCTTTATAATTAGCTGATATTAATTGAAAATAAAGCTTTTTATGACTGACAAGGGTGTTTAGGCGTAAATACTTTGGAAATCCCATCATACATAGTGTAAAATTGAATGGGCACAAAGTAAAGATACTGATTATTGAATCGTTGTTTAGTGGATAGAATGTATGGTAGAGTAAAACAATATTAAATATAAGGAATCAGTTATACGTTAACTCTTCCGGAAGGGGGATCTCTTTTTGTCACAGCTATTAGGTATTATTACAAGATTACAAAGTTTACAGGAAAATTCTGGTTCAGGTGAACCTTTACAACGTTTTTTTGAGGTTGAGGGAGAAAAGCGTTGCAGTGTGAAATACTTCGATAAAAGCAATACATTTGAATTAGAGGTATTTCAAAAAGGAGACAAACCTCAATCATATCAATTTGATAATATCGATATGATTGCTATAGAAATCTTCGATCTTCTGCAATAGGTGAAGCTTTAATGGTTTCACTTATCTGAGGCAAGGCGGCAGTAATTAACATTTTGATTAATTTATTATGAACATTACTGCCTTTTATTTAGGGAATATAAAGGAGGCATTATGGGAAAAGAGCCTACAGTTATTTGCCCGTTTTGTCAAAATCAGCAGCCACTATCAAAATCTTTAACAGCACAATCAAATCAAAATGTTATCTTTACGTGCACTCATTGTCATGAAAAATTGCGAAACATTGAGACGAGTAAGGGAGAATAGCTATGCCTCTATAGGCATAGCTATTTTTTTTCTTTGGAAATTATTAATTGCTTTAAAATAGGATAAGCAATTCGGAATCCAACTTCTGGTTTCTCTAGATCTAGCCAATTTGGGATAGAGGGAATTATACTTTCTATTGCAGATTGGCTTAATTGCCCGAGGCTGATTAAGGTGTCTGCGCTTTGTTCTTGAAAACTTTTGAAAGTTACCATTTTTATGTTCATATTTTAAATGATATACGTCATATAATTTATAAGGCTGGCTTTTGAGGTGAGAAATTATAGTACAAAAATGAGCAGGAACTAAAGATATGTTGATGGGGAGATGTGATATGAACGAATCTTTTACCTTTTATAATGTCTCAGAAAAGAAGATGTCTTTTGAAACCGTGATAGAGCGTATAAAAGGATTTATGTCAAGAGATCTGCGTTCAGAATATATACTCTCAATCGGTTCGGATTCGCATGTTCATCAAAAGGAGACAAAATTTATTACAGCCATTCATCTCCATCGCAAAGGCAAAGGTGCTTGGGGATGCTTAAAGGCACATAGTGTGAAACGTCCAATTTTAAGTGTACGTGAAAAGATTTCAATCGAAACAGCATTAAGTCAAGAGGTGGCTTATTTTTTTATTACCAAATATCTTAATGTATTAACAGACTTGTTGATCCCATTTGCTGATGAGGGAGCAAATTTATTATTTGAAATCCATTTAGATATCGGTCAGAAGGGCATGACAAAGGAATTAATTCAAGAAATGACAGGCAGGATCGAAGCGATGGGAGTTGAGGCGAAAATTAAACCAGAGTCCTATACGGCATTCAGTTATGCCAATCGATATACAAAATAAATGGAATATGCTTTCTGGATGAAATGAAATTGATGCTTATATTATTTGAATATTACCAGGAGGATTTTATGAAAGCGACAATAGAATGGCTTACAATTGATGAACAAAAATTACTTATAGAACTTTTATTACGCCAACAATACGCATTGGAAATTGTATGCAGTGAAATTAACGATATTGAAACAGGTATGAAAAGCACGGATCAAAAAACATATCAACGATTATTAGCCTTGTATGAACGACTAAGAGCCAGGTAGCTATTTACATAGTAAATCAGTAAGATGAAATGAATATAGTCAGGAAGTTTCTAAGAAAGTTAAAATGATACTCATATTGGGTATCATTTTTTTATCACATCTAGGATTTCAGAAGGATGAAGATTACTGCCCGTAAAGATTATATAAGTTCGTTTTATTCGTTTTTTATGAGAAAATAAAATATTAGTTTTGCTTAATACGATTCGTTTTTATAAGAAGGAATGCAAACAATATGGTATGATAGAGTTGGTAAATTTATCGCCATCTTAACTGGCAGTAACCTCCCATTTCAGGATTCACGATAAGCTAAGATGATTTGTGGGGGAAACTGTCCATAATGGATCCGATAAGTATCAGCACAACCATCGTTGGGGATGGACGAGTAACTTCGTCTCGTCCTTATGCAAAGTTGGCACTTGTACACCATTCTTCGTGAAAATCCCACTGATGGAAGTCTCACTTTATGACCTCTTTAATTAGAAAGCGGCCTTAGACAATGTTTTTTAGAGAGGAAGAACAACTATGATTCGTTTAGAAACAGGAGATATAATGAATACAACTATTCAAGAGTTAATGATTCCAGGAGATAAAGTGGCACATGTTCAAATAGGAAATAATTTAGAGCATGCTTTACTTGTCTTAACAAAAACAGGCTATACAGCCATACCAGTATTAGACCCAACCTTTAAGCTGCATGGTTTAATAGGAATGAATTTAATAATGGATAATATTTTTGGTTTAGAACGGATTGAATTTGAAAAATTAGAAAATATGAAGGTTGAAGAGGTTATGAATAAAGAGATACCAAGGCTGTACTTGGATGATCCTTTGGAAAAGGGACTAGACCTTGTTGTGAATCATCCGTTCGTATGTGTACAAAATAAAGAAAATGTTTTTGAAGGAATTTTTACAAGAAGAGCTATTTTAAAACAATTAAAAAAGCGAATGAGAGGTTTGGAACAAGAACAGTAACTGATGGAAACGATGTAGATGTGAAGGCTAACTTCATTGCATCGTTTTCTTTTTTCTCTATAAACATTTGATTACGGAAATCGTCCATGGATGATCAAACAGATCTTTAATACATATAGGCGGTGATTAGGATTGGGACAAGCAATCACTCAAAAACGGTTAATGGTGCAAAAGGACAAATCAAAGAAAACCAATAGACCGTTGGTGTTAGTAACGGTTATGCTTGCAATGTTTATGGCTGCAATAGAAGCAACGATTGTTGCAACAGCCATGCCAGCTATTGTAGCAGAACTAGGAGACTTTTCTTTATATAGCTGGGTTTTTTCTTCTTATTTATTAATGAATGCGGTAACGGTCTTGATTTACGGAAAGCTTTCAGATTTATTTGGACGTAGGCCGGTGCTTGCGATTGGTATCATTATCTTTTTGATAGGATCTATAATTTGTGGCTTAGCTTCAACAATGGAATGGCTTATCTTTGCACGGTTTGTTCAAGGGTTTGGAGCAGGTGCAGTGATGCCAATTGCCTCAACGATAGTTGGTGATATTTATACAAAGGAAGAGCGGGCAAAAATACAAGGGTATTTATCAAGTGTATGGGGGATTTCTGCCATTTTGGGACCTGCGATTGGCGGGCTTTTAGTGGAGTTTGTCAGCTGGCGATTTGTCTTTTGGATCAACGTGCCGCTTGGTATCCTTGCGATCATTGGTTTATTTATGTATCTTCATGAAAACATAGATAAAAAGAAGCCAAAGATTGATTATATCGGTGCGGTCCTTCTCACCTTATCAGTGACCTCGATCATGTTTATACTCGTTGAAGGCGGAGTCCGCTTTGAGTGGCTTTCGATACCAATCCTCTTATTAGGATGTCTTTCGATCTTTAGCTTTATTGCATTTGTTCTATATGAACGAAAAGCTGAGGAACCAATGATGCCTTTTGAGCTTTGGAATGAAAGATCGATTTTAATAGCTAATCTTACCTCTTTAACAACAGGTGTGTTATTGATAGGCCTATCAACATTTTTGCCTACATTTGTTCAAGGGGTTATGGAAGAGAAAGCAATTGTTGCCGGATTTACATTAACAACCATGTCTATTGGCTGGCCAATTGCTGCTATGATATCTGGGAGAGCTATTTTAACAATCGGTTTTCGAACAACCTCTATTTTAGGAGGCATAGCATTAGTTTGTGGAAGTATTGTTTTTATCATGTTATCTGCTAACGATAGTGCTCTTTTGCTGCTGCTGGTTCATTTATAATTGGAGTAGGGATGGGACTAACAACAACAGCTTTCATTGTTTCAATTCAGAGTACAGTAGCTTGGAATAAACGAGGCGTAGCAACAGCAACAAATATGTTTATGAGAAATGTAGGAAGTACAATTGGTGCCGCATTGCTAGGAGGAATCTTAAACAGCAGGCTTTTAAGTTATTTATCAAGCAAGGGTGTAGATGAAGAGCTGAGCCTTGACTCTGCAACCACATTGCTGGAATCTTCCGAACGATCAGGTTTAACCGCTGAGTCAAGAGGGCTGCTTCAGCAGGGACTGGAATTTGCTTTACATGATGTTTACTTGGTTGTTTTTGGTTTTGCATTATTAAGTTTTGTCTTAATATTATTTCTGCCCAAAAATGAAAAGGCCGAATCTAAATAATTTTAGTTTCATCTCATGAAGAGGATAGTATTTTAGAAAAGCAGGTGTATGTTTATGCAGATGTCTGAGCTCCGAATGCTGGTTGTCTTATCTGAGGAAATGAATATGAGGAAAGCATCTGAACGTTTGTTTGTTTCCCAGCCGGCATTGTCACAGCGTTTACAAACGATAGAAAAATCATGGGGCTTTCAAATTTTTATTCGTTCTCAAAAAGGGTTAACCTTAACACCGGCAGGAGAAAAGGTTATTTCCTTTGCTCGAGAGGTTGTCGAAAAAGAAGAGCAGGTCCGTGAGAAAATTTTAGAGCTCGAAGGGGAAGTACATGGAACGCTAAAGCTTGCAGTTGCATCCATTATTGGTCAGCATTGGCTTCCGGAGGTTTTAAAAACCTATGTGAGAAAAAATCCACATGCTAAAATCTCTCTCATTACTGGATGGAGCAGTGAAATTTTAAAAAGCATGTTTGAAGATCACGTCCATATTGGTATCATTCGAGGAAATCCAGATTGGAAAGGGATTAAGGAACATCTGTTTTCAGACACTCTATATCTAGTCGATACTGAAATCAGTAATGTTGAGGAAGTTCTGCATACTGAAAGACCTTTTATTCAATTCAAAAGTGATTCCACTTATTATCAGGAAATTCAAGATTGGTGGCATCGGCAGTTTCAAACCTCACCGAAGCGAACGATCGTTGTTGATCAAATAGAAACATGTAAACAAATGGCATTCAATGGCATCGGTTATGCTATTTTACCATCCGTCACATTAAAGGAAGATGAGCAGGATATTTTTAAGATTCCTTTGCTTGATGAAAATGGAAAACCAATTGAGCGAGATACGTGGCTATTAGGATATGAATCTTCGTTTGAATTAAAACAAGTAAAGGCATTTTTAGATATTGTAAAACAACATAAATAAGTGAAACATATGCTTGTCAAGAATTAAATCCTTTGATACAGTAAAGAATGATTGTAATTCGAAACAAGGAGGAAAAATACATATGAAAATGATGGATGCAAATGAGATCATCTCATTTATACAAAACAGTAAAAAATCTACACCTGTAAAGGTTTATCTTAAAGGAAATTTAGAGGGCATTAATTTTGGCGAATCAGCTCAAACCTTCATAACTGGAAATACAGGTGTTGTATTTGGTGAGTGGGCTGAAATCCAAGATGCACTTGAAACGAATAAAGATCAAATTGAAGATTATGTGGTTGAAAATGATCGCAGAAATTCAGCGATTCCTTTACTTGATCTAAAAGGAATTAAAGCACGTATCGAGCCGGGCGCAATCATTCGTGATCAGGTTGAAATTGGTGATAATGCAGTTATCATGATGGGGGCTTCTATTAATATCGGTGCCGTAATTGGTGAAGGTACAATGATTGATATGAATGTAGTTCTTGGAGGTCGTGCAACTGTTGGTAAAAACTGTCACATTGGTGCAGGCACAGTTTTAGCGGGTGTTATCGAGCCGCCTTCTGCTAAACCGGTTGTTGTTGAAGATGATGTTGTCATTGGAGCAAACGCTGTTGTTTTAGAAGGCGTTACGATTGGAAAAGGTGCGGTAGTTGGTGCTGGCGCAATTGTTACAAAGGATGTAGAACCATTTACAGTTGTAACAGGTGCCCCTGCCCGTAAAATTAAGGATATTGATGCCAAAACTAAATCAAAAACTGAAATTATGCAAGAGTTAAGACAATTATAGGATGAAGAGAGGCTGTCTCAAGAAGGGTATGTCACACAAGGAAACATTAATATATGGATTTGCTGACGATTATAGATCCTATATATTGTGTATCCAGGGGTGACTCTTTGATTTGAGTCAGCCTCTTTTATATAGGGGTGATTAAATGATCAAAGAGCAGCTTAATAAAATTCGCCGGGATCTTCATCGAATACCTGAAATTGGTTTTCAAGAGTTTAAAACACAGCAATATTTATTAGATGTATTACGGCAATTACCTGAAGATCGAATTGAGATTATAACATGGAAAACAGGTATTTTTGCACTGGTTAAAGGAACAAACCCTACAAGGATTATTGGCTATCGCGCTGATATCGATGGACTGCCGATTACTGAGGAAACCAACTATAATTTTCAATCAGAACATCCCGGTTATATGCATGCCTGCGGTCATGATTTTCATATGACAATTGCGTTAGGGATCCTTACCCATTTTGTTGAACATCCTGTACGGGATGATATTTTATTTTTATTTCAACCGGCTGAGGAAGGGCCAGGCGGTGCGGAGCCAATGTTAAATAGCAATATTGCCAAGCAATGGAAACCTAGTATCATTACAGCTCTCCATATTTCTCCGGAGCTTCCGGTAGGAACCATTGCAACAAAACCCGGATTGCTTTTTGCCAATACATCCGAATTATTTATAGACTTAAAAGGAAAAGGTGGACATGCAGCATATCCTCATATGACAAATGATATGGTTGTAGCAGCGTGTTCACTTGTTACACAGCTGCAAACTGTTATAGCACGGAATGTCGACCCGCTTGACAGTGCTGTGATTACGATCGGAAAGATAACAGGTGGAACCGTGCAGAATATTATAGCTGAGAATGCAAGATTAGAGGGAACCATTCGAACTCTTTCTGTTCAATCAATGGATAAAGTAAAGGAAAGAATTGAGGCACTGGTTAAAGGTGTTGAGATTGGTTACTCATGTAAAGCGACCATTGATTACGGCTCCATGTATCATCAAGTTTTTAATGAAGAAGTTTTAACAGCAGAATTTATGGAATTTATCGCTGGTAACACATCAGTTACGGTCCAGGAATGTAAGGAAGCAATGACTGGCGAGGATTTCGGATATATGGTCGATCAGATTCCCGGCTTCATGTTTTGGCTGGGTGTAGAATCATCGTTCGGGTTACACCATGCAAAATTAGAGCCTAATGAAGAGGCTATTCATGTAGCTGTTGACCTGATGACTAAGTACATCACATTCAAGGCAAATCAAAAATAATAAAGTATATTTTTTCCTCCCATGTACACAATACATGTAGGAGGTGGATAAACAATGCCAAAAATCGGTGTAGAACAATCATTATCTGACGTATCATCTGCTTTGCAGGAAAAGGGCTATGAGGTTGTCCAATTAAAAAATGAAAGTGATGCACAAGGCTGTGACTGCTGTGTGGTTACAGGACAAGATTCAAATGTTATGGGGATCAGCAATGTTGTAACTGCAGGCTCAGTTATTGAAGCCAGCGGTATGACAGCAGATGAAATTTGCCAGCAAGTTGAAAGCAAAATAAATCGGTAAGAATTGTGGGAAGAAAGGCTGTCTAAAAGAGTCGCTCCTAATAAACACCTAGACAAGGACCTTTTTACTTATTAGGTTCTTGTATAAATTTGGTTTTAGGACTGATTCTTTTTTACGACAGCCTTTTCTTTTTTCTTGAGCAAATTAGTTGTATTCCCTTTAATGATACGAAATAATGAATTATGTACATTTTCTCAAATGATTCATTATTAAAATCATTATTATCTTACATTGACTAAAAAGGAAGCTTGTCCTATAATGGTCACTGTATTAGACATATAAATATTAATTGGGAATAATTAATTTTTCTCAATTAGTAGACCTAACAAAACTTATTTGGAGGGATACATAATGGCAGAACGTATGGTAGGTAAACAAGCACCAAGATTTGAAATGGAAGCAGTTTTAGCAAACAAAGAGTTTGGTAAAGTAAGCTTAGAAGAAAACATGAAAAACGACAAATGGACTGTTCTTTTCTTTTACCCAATGGACTTTACATTCGTATGTCCAACAGAAATCACTGCATTATCAGATCGTTATGACGAATTCGAAGATTTAGATGCAGAAGTAATCGGTGTTTCAACTGATACCATTCATACACACTTAGCATGGATTAAAACAGATCGCAAAGACAATGGCTTAGGAGATTTAAAATACCCATTAGCTGCTGATACGAATCATGTTGTTTCACGTGAATATGGTGTGTTAATTGAAGAAGAGGGTATTGCTCTTCGCGGATTATTCATCATTAATCCAGAAGGTGAATTACAATACTCTGTCGTAAACCATAACAACATTGGCCGTGACGTAGATGAAACACTTCGTGTGCTTCAAGCACTTCAAACTGGCGGACTTTGCCCTGCAAACTGGAAGCCAGGCCAAGCTACATTATAATTTTCTTAAAAAGACACATTGTTAAAGAGAGGCTGACAAAAATAAAAATGTCAGCCCCTTTTTTAATCTGCTCATTTAACATGGAGGGAAAAAGATGAAATTACGTGAGGCAATGCCAGAGCTTACTGGTGCAACCGAATGGTTAAATGGTGAGGTAACAAAGGAACAATTAATTGGTGAGAAGCCAACGCTTATTCATTTCTGGTCAATTAGCTGCCACTTATGTAAGGAAGCGATGCCGCAAGTTAACGAATTCCGCGACAAATTTAAAGATAAATTGAACGTAGTAGCAGTTCATATGCCACGTTCAGAAGATGATTTAAATCTTGACGAAATTAAAAAGGTTGCTGGAGAGCATGATATTAGCCAGCCAATCTTCGTAGATAGCGAGCACAAATTAACAGACGCTTTTGAAAATCAATATGTACCAGCGTATTATGTTTTTGATAAAGAAGGAAAACTTCGCCACTTCCAAGCTGGAGGTAGCGGGATGAAAATGCTTGAAAAACGCGTGAATCGTGTTTTAACTGAACTTGAAAACGCTGAATAATTAACGATATGTTAAAGTCGGTTGCCATAAACATGGTAGCTGACTTTTTTTGCAGAAATGTGACTAAGAACATGCTTTTTAAATAAGTTCAAGAAATTTGATTACGATAAAACAATAAAAGGGGTAGCTATGCAATGAGAAAAACGGCAGGAGTTTTATTAGCTGGGGGAGAGTCCAGCCGATTTGGCCATCAAAAGGTATTTGCGAGTTATCAAGGAGAATTATTCTGGGAGCATTCTTTTTCCGTATTAAAAGCTGTAACAGAAAAGCAAATGATTATCAGTCATCCAAATATTGCCGGAAGACTAAAGGATGCAGCTCCTTGTCCTGTATTACTTGATGAACCTGATGTTAAAGGTAAGGGGCCTTTGGCAGGGATGTATACGGCAATGAATCATGTACAGGCAGAATGGTATGTGTTTTTAGCTTGTGACCTGCCGTTAATCACAAATGAGGCCGTTTTAAGGTTGCTAGATTTACGAGGGAATGATATAGAAGCGGTCATTCCTAAAATAAATGGTAGGCTTCAGCCATTAATAGGGGTTTATCATCATTCGATCCATTCTCTTGTGAAAAAGCAATTAAAAAATCAACAGTATAAAATGGGTTCACTTCTTGAAAAAATCAAGGTATTATATGTTACTGAAAAAGATTTACAGGTTGATCCATTCATCTTTCGTAATATAAACTCACAAGAGGATTACAAAGAACTACATACTAATGGTAAAATATCAGAATCACATAACAATTCTTGATTACTTGATCAATGATAGACCGGAGTGATGAAATGGTAGAAAAAAGAAAGCCGTTGGCTGTAAGTGAAGCAATACAAAAAGTATTACGTTACTCTATACATGGTGAGAGTGAAACCGTGTCTTTACAGGAAAGCTATGGGAGATTTTTAGCTGAGGATTTAATTGCTGACCATCCAGTCCCGCCTTTTGATCGCTCTCCATATGACGGATTTGCGATTCGAGCTGCTGATTCGATATATGCAAGTGCCGAACAACCAGCGGAGTTTGAAGTAATTGATGAGATTGGTGCCGGAGATGTCAGTCCGTTTACTCTTGGTGAAATGCAAGTTGCGCGAATCATGACAGGTGCCCAGATTCCTAGCGGTTGTGATGCCATCGTCATGTTGGAATTAACGAAGGAATTTCAAAAGGATGGAAGGAAATTCATGTCTATTAAAAGGCCCTTCAAAAAGGGAGATAATATTTCCTTTGAGGGGGAAGATACACAAAAAGGCAGTGTATTAGTGAAAAAAGGGACATATATCACCCCTGGTACGATTGCCTTGCTGGCAACTTTTGGGTATAAAAAAGTTTTGGTTAGCAAAAAACCGCGAATCGGAATTATAGCGACAGGCAGTGAACTGCTTGATGTTGAGGAACCGTTAAAGCCTGGTAAAATAAGAAATAGTAACTCTTATATGATTGAGTCACAGGCTAAAAGAAGCGGTGCTGATCCTATCTATCTAGGAAAGCTTATGGATAACCTTGAACAATGCTATGTTGCAATCAAGAATGCATTAGAGGATGTCGACTTTTTAATTACTACTGGCGGTGTGTCCGTAGGAGACTTTGATTATTTGCCTGAAATCTATAATCGTTTAGGAGCTAATGTTTTGTTTAATAAAGTAGCGATGCGGCCTGGCAGTGTCACAACGGTTGCTGAGCTTAATGGAAAATTATTATTTGGTCTATCCGGCAATCCATCTGCATGTTATGTCGGTTTTGAGTTATTTGTAAGACCTATTATTCGCACCTTTTTATTCTCAGATCATGTTCATCTTCAACGAGTAACAGCAAGCTTAGAAAAAGACTTTTTAAAACCTAATCCTTTCACAAGGTTTGTGCGCGGGAAAATTACCTTTTTCGACGGTAAAATTCTGGCATTACCAGTAGGATTAGATAAATCAAATGTTGTGACATCACTTGCTGATGCAAATGCACTTATCGTATTACCTGGTGGAACAAGAGGATATCAGAAAGGTGATCGTGTTGATGTTTTACTTATTGATGATCAAGTGGGAAGTGAATCCTCATGGGCAGAATCCTTCAAGTAGTCGGTTATCAAAATAGCGGTAAAACTACTTTTGTTGTTGATTATATTAAAATGGCGGCTGAGCAAGGTTTAAAAGTAGGGACAATCAAGCATCATGGCCACCAAGGGACAATCGATATGGGTGATCATAAAAAGGATACAGGGAAGCATCGAAAAGCTGGTGCTTATGTTTCTGTGGTAGAGGGCAATGGCTCGTTTTTTTTAGCGTCAGAACAAGTATCTTTATCACTTGATCAAATGATATCCTTATATAGCCACTTTCAATTAGATGTAATTGTTGTTGAAGGGTATAAGACAGCGGGCTATCCGAAAGTGGTATTAATAAGTTCTCATGATGATTTACACATGTTAGATGATTTAATAAATGTCAGCAGTGTGATATCGAGAGTAGTTCTACCTGTTACTATTACAAAAAAATATAACTGTTTTACAAATCCACTAGAATGTATTAAGTGGCTTTTAACAAATAAAGTAGGTGAAATGATTGACTGAACCATTGTTTGAAATTGTTAAGGATCCCATATCAATTGAAAAAATTACGGAGAAAGTGATTCGCCGTGAAGCTGGCGCAGTTACAACTTTTGTCGGTACTGTAAGGGAATTTACTAATGGTAAACGTACATTGTCATTAGAATACCAAGCATATGAACAAATGGCCTTGAAAAAACTAGAGCAGATAGGTGATGAAATAAAGGAGAGATGGAGTGATGCCAAGGTAGCCATTACACATCGAATCGGCAAATTAACAATATCAGAGATTGCTGTTGTCATTGCTGTTTCCACTCCCCACCGTAAAGATGCTTATGATGCAAATGAATTTGCCATTGAGCGGATAAAACAAATAGTACCGATCTGGAAAAAAGAGATATGGGAAGATGGTGAATCATGGATAGGTGATCAATTAGGAAAAACACCTTATCCAAAAGGAATGCCGGAAAAGGGGTTGTCGAGATGATTAAGGTTTTGTTATTTGCTCATTTACAAGAAAAGATTGGAAAGGAGAGCCTCTCTCTTGATATTCCAAGCATCTCTGTGAAAGAATTAAAGGAGCTTATTGGAGCTAGGTTTGAACTTGGCGCTTTAGAGCATGTCATGATTGCGGTAAATGAAGAATATGCCCTAGATGAAGACCTTGTTCAATCGGATGATGTAGTAGCTCTTATTCCGCCAGTAAGCGGTGGCTAATGTAATGAATGGGAAAAGCTATTTTAATGTTTCCTATGCTTTTTATTTTTATCATTTATTTCTATATTTGGTACAAACGGCCCAATCGGCTAAGCGTTGTATCAATCTTTAACTCCCCATATTTTACTTGGTGGGCAGGACTGCTCGTTTTAGTAGTGATTGATTTCTTTTAATGTATCAAGTAGCAAAGACTGGCTTCTGAACATGTGAAATACTGATATAGAGATCGCTCCTAGCCGATGGTGCTGATAACCTCTTTGTTTATTTGTACATATCCCTGCCCCTGACGAAAAACATATCATTCCTCGTTTTGTGTTAAGCATTGCGAGTGCTTTAGGAGAGTTTGGGGCTACTCTCATGTTTGCAGAAACATTCCCGAAAAACACATCTGTTTCAACTGCCATTTATGTTTCCATCGATAGTGGAAATATGAAACTGGCTTGGCTATCGGTTTGTTCTAGGATTGTTATTACAGCTAATCTATTAGACTTTGTTTAATTGTTTAATAAAAATTAATGAAAATATCATATTAATTCGTACATTTACAAATAATGTGTTTACATTGACAATACCTTACAAATCGGTTAAAGTAATAGAGTGCTTTTTATAGAATTTCACCTTGGTAGTGCTGTGTGAATGGTTAAAGTCTTTGAATTACATGCATCATGTAATAGTAAAAGAGGACGTTTGATCACAATTCACACTGGCGCGGTCTAGGAGCCGTAAGGACGAAAGAGAGGCAGGGCTTTCGTTGTTTTGAGATAGTGCAATTTCAATAATAATAATAATAATAATATATCGTTCAATTAATGTTATTAAAATGACCAAATATGGAGCTATATAATTCACATATTATCGAGATTATCTACTCCTTTTTTGATAGTCTCTATAATATGTGAATTTTTATTTACCAAGTAAATACAAGTAACATATTAAAAAATCTTTGGAGGTTCTCTCATGAAAACGACTGGTACAGTAAAATGGTTTAACTCAGAAAAAGGTTTCGGATTTATCGAAGTTGCAGAAGGAAACGATGTATTTGTTCATTTCAGCGCTATCGCTGGTGAAGGTTTCAAAACGTTAGAAGAAGGACAAAAAGTTGAATTCAACATTGTTGAAGGAAACCGTGGACCTCAAGCAGAAGACGTTGTTAAATTATAATAAGCATAAAGAGGGCTGACGTTTTATCATAAACGTCAGCCCTCTTTCCTTTAAAAGGTAAGAAAATATAAAATTTTTACCTAGTGTTATTGGCTAGCTCTAGCCTGCAACTTCGAAGTACAGGACGTGCAAGCGCGGGTAAGTGATAAGATAAGGACGTCAGAAGTCGGTTTTTTAACTACCTTTAGGTTAAAGTCTAATAGGAATTGTAGGTAAAGAACACCTTCTATTCTCCTATCCGCCTTATGCGTGTCGCCGAATACTTAGCACCTTTCGCTTTACTTATCATTCCTCAATTAAGTGGTCAACTGAAACATCTTTTTCCGCTTGGGGATTATTTAGCGGATAAATTCTTGCTGTTCCTTGCTCTTCATCTACTGATTGTATGTATATGCCTTCACCTTGGTAAAGGACATTCATCATTTCTCCCATTTCAGATATTTCTTTTGCTCGGTTTATATTCATCTTTTTTCATCCTTTCATCCAAAGTTTATTTGAAAAATAAAGTATACCCTTATACCATGTCCGATTTGAAAAATAACTATTCGAAAAAATAGAATAATTAGGAATCGAAAAGTTATTTTTTCATTCTGTTTATTATGGTATCTTGTATAAGGGAATTAAAATAAGGGGGATCGCGTATTTGCTAAATTTGAAGTATTTAATTTTTCAATTTGTCTTTATTTGTTTTTTCATCCTGAATGTCACAAAACGTTCAGCAGAAACAATGTTTGATGAATCCTTTGTTCGTTCTTTTATTAAAAGATATGGCGGGAATTCGTTATCACATCTTTTATTTTTGCAGGATAAACAAATTTATATGGCTCAAAATGATTCTGTGCTTATTTCCTATAGACAAAGAGGAAACAAATTTTTTGTTTTAGGTGATCCAATTGGGGATGAGGAGCGATTTGAAGCTGGCTTGGATGAATTTCTTGATTATGCCAGCAATAAGCGGGCAACACCTGTTTTTTACCAAGCTAGCGAAAGGTTCCTGCCTTTTTTACAAGATCGTGGCTACCGATTCTTCAAAGTTGGTGAAGAAGCAAAGGTTTGTTTGGAACGTTTCAAGATAGAGGGGAAGAAGTCTGCGAAAATTCGGACGACAAGAAACAAGTTTTTAAGAGAGGGTTATCAATTTTTCATCATATATCCTCCATTTAGTAATGAACTAATTAATGAGCTTAAAGAGGTTTCTAACGAATGGTTAGCAGACCGGCAAGAAAAAAGCTATTCAGTTAGCTCCTTTCAAGAGGATTATATTAGCCTCTTTCCTATCTCGATCTTAAGGAATTCTCATGGGAAGTTAGTCGCCTTTGCAAGCTTGCCATCTGATTATAAAGCTGATGAGTCCATAAGCATTGATTTAATGAGGTACACAAAGGCAGGTTCTTCTGGAGCAATGGATATGGTTTTTCTCTCGACAATTATGTGGGCGAAGGAAAAGGGGTATGCATCATGCAGCTTAGGAATGTCGCCATTATCAAATGTCGGTACAGAGAAAGGGGCGTCAATTCGGGAAAAGATAGCGAGATATGTCTTTTTGAATGGCTGCAAATATTATAACTTTAAAGGTCTGCGCAGATATAAAGCTAAATTTGCCACTGATTGGATGCCTCGATATCTCGTATATAAGAAATCATTTTTATTTACTTTAATTATTCATTTAATGGTTATGGTAAGAAAACAACCTAAACTAAAAAGAAACTCATTTGTGAGAAAGTTGATTGGTGTAAAAAAAGCGATGTAAAAGTGATTAGGGTCAGAACCCAACCAAATCCTCTGGAAAAATAGAAGATTTGGTTGAGGATCTGATCCTTTTTGTGTGGATATTTTCCTGATCTTAACTGGTAGTAAAACCACCAAATAAGCTACAAGGAAAGTTAAGTGATAGTTGGAGATAACTGCCCAAAAGATCAGTTGAAGGAATGTTGTTCTAGTCAGGCGCAACCCGCAGGAAGCGGAAAATAAAGGGTTATAAGTAGCTAACGATTAAAGAATGAATAATGGTTAGCGAACTTTAAATTCCTTCAACAAGCTGCTTACAGTAGTTCATTACTTCCTCCTCTTCATCTTCCTCCAATGCAAAGTCCAGAACAAGCTCAGTCGTTTTTTCGATAAAGTGATATTGAGCAATTTTAGCTTGTTCTCCTTCAACTGCATAGATGAGTTTTAGGACAATTCCGTTTTCACTATAAAGTTCATCTTCTTCATCAATATCCAATGTAAGAAATATTTCAAACCGCTCACCTGTAAGAATGCCAAATGGATCTTCTAATCTTTCGATTGTTGATTCAATAATTTTCATGCTTTATGTAACCTCTTTTCTATTAGAACCAGAATTTTTACTTAAGGGAATAAGAAAAACCTCCACTGATGGAAGTCTCATTTTATTATAGCCTTTTAAGGGAAACAAGCCAAATATGTCAAATCATTTATCTTGAATTCATTAAGTGATTAAATTTTAGTGGAAAAGCTTAGAAACCGTTTTTTTTTATCAAACCTTGTTGTTATTTACAAAGAGCAGGGCTAAGTGGTTAATTGCAGCGAGAGAAGCTAACTTTTAGCAGGGGGGGTGTGGTGTGTCTCCTCTGCGTATACTCCTGCATAGTCTTTCTGTCTTGTTGCTCACACAGGAGTCTCGCTGACTGCTTCGATCAACCGCAAACAGTATTCTTCAAAGAACTGAATTATCAGAAGCTGTCTTTTAAGTATTGTTAATTATTGTAACATCCAAGTGAATTTCGGTCTTTTTGGGAATGAAAACTGCAATTTTTGTCTGTGCTTTCGGTTAACATTTATTTTTATTGAAAAGATTTTCACCCGATGTTAATAACAAAAAGAAATAAATTTAACATCATCCTGGTTAGACCAATTGAGCATCTTACATTTGAGATGCTCGATTGGTTATTACTATCCTTTTTTTGTAAGATGTAAAGCAAAAAAAGGATAGTGTGTTAGATTTTCTAACGTGGAATTTTCAGAAACATTCGAAAATAGGTTGACACTTAAAGATTATCGTATAAAATAGTAAATAAGAACGAGATGTTATATTTTCTAACATCTAAAGTTAGGAAATTACACAAGGGAGGAAATGCAATGGATACGATGTTTTTAATGAACAGCTTGTGGGTTATGCTAGGGGCTATTTTAGTTATTTTTATGTTAGGTGGATTTATTCTACTTGAGGCTGGTTCAACAAGAATGAAAAACGCAGGTCATATTGCGGGAAAAACAATTTTTACATTCGGGCTTGCTTCATTGGTTTTTTGGGCAGTAGGGTATGGATTTATTTTTGGTGATAATGCAAACTTTTTAGTTGGCCTTTCTGATTTTTTCTATTCTGGTTATCAAGTAGAAGATATGGGTTTAGCAACTTCTGTATTTTTCGTTTTCCAATTAGCTTTTGCAGGAATCTCTATCACAATTGCTTTAGGAGGATTTGCAGAAAGGGCAAAGCTTTCTGTTTACCTAGTTTTTACCGTGTTATTCTCTGCACTTATATATCCGGTTATTGCACATTGGATTTGGGGAGGCGGCTGGTTAGCTGAGCATGGCAAGCAAGATTTTGCAGGATCTACAGTTGTGCATTTAACGGGTGCGATGGCAGCATTTGCCGCAACAATACTGTTAAAGCCTCGGATTGGTAAATATAATAAAGATGGTTCGGCCAATAATATTCAAGGGCATAACCAAGTATTTACAGCATTAGGTGTGTTAATCTTATGGATTGGCTGGTTCGGTTTTAATGCAGGAAGTACTGTAGCAGTTGACGACGGATTTTTTGGATTTGTTGCGTTAAATACGAATTTAGCGGCAGGTGCCGGAGCTGTTGCAGCCCTAATTATTTCTTGGATCGTATTAGGCAAATCAGATATCCCGACAATGTTGAACGGAGCTTTAGCGGGGTTAGTAGCCATTACGGCATCTTGTGCATTCGTCGATACATGGGCTGCGGTTGTCATTGGTTTTATTGCCGGTATACTAGTTTTCTATAGTGCTAGATTCTTTGAAAAAAGAAAAATTGATGATCCTATTTTTGCCTTATCAGTTCACGGTGCAGCAGGGGTATGGGGAACATTATCTACAGGATTTTTTGCAACACCGGAACTCGCAACTGTTGGCTTACCTGGATTATTTTACGGTGGCGGATTGACACAGCTTGGCGTACAATTTATGGGAGTAGCAGTTTCTGGTGCATATGCATTCGTTGTATCATTTGTTATTTTAGCAGTCGCGAAAAAACTGATGAATGGATTGCGAGTAACAGAAGAAGAAGAGATCATGGGCTTGGATATAAGTGAACATGGAAGCTATGGTTACCCTGAATTATTTGTAACAAAAGATCAAAATGTTGGTTCATAAACAGGAAGCTTGGTCCATCTCGCCCAATTTGAAAAATGTTGAGGGAGTGTCTCTCATGCATGTAGAATTTGATTCATATGAATCAATTAAAAAATGGAAAGACGATCATATTCATCAATATGAGTTTGATACAAAACAATTAAATGATTTCCATGACGAGATGATGAGGAGTGCTAGCAAGTTAGCACTCTTTCATCTTGAGAAAAACGTTGGTTTACCCCCTTGTAAATACACATGGTTTATTACTGGAAGCGGGGGCAGGACCGAACAAGGAATTATTAGCGATCAGGACCATGGTTTAATCTATGAAGAGGACTCTGAACAGGCGGGTCTTTATTTTAAAAAGCTTGGGGAAGAGTATTCAAAAGGGCTTCATGCAATCGGTTATCCATATTGTGAAGGAAAGATCATGAGTTCGAATCGATTATGGTGTCAATCAATTGCGGATTGGAAACAGCAACTTTTTAAATGGATGGACGAACAAACCTGGGAGTCAATTCGTTATTTGCAAATTTTTTACGATTCTCGCAGCCTTGTTGGTGAAAAAAAGTATGTGGATGAGCTGAAACAATCGATATTTTCCTATCAAAAGCAACATCATAAGCTTCTCCAGCGTTTTTTGGATAATGTTCAGCATATTAAGCATTCAGTGGGTCTTTTGGGTCAACTTTATGTTGAAACTGGCGGTAAATATGAGGGCTGCATTGATATTAAAAAAGCAGCTTTTTTGCCATATGTAAATGCAATTAGACTTTTGGCGATTAAAGAAGGGTTGGTTGAAACGTCGACCCTAGAACGAATACAACGCCTTTGTGAAAAGGAAACCTATCGTAATGAACTGATTCAGTATCAACATAATTTTGAAAAGCTTCTTGAATATCGGCTTTTAGTATTTGCTAATGCTGAATCCTATGATGATATTCATTATCTTAATATCAGGAAATTGTCAAAATATGAACGAAAAGAAATTAAAAACATATTGAAGGGCGGCAAAAAACTCCATCAATATGTTCAAGGGATAATCGAAAAAGGGTGTTATGAATGACATTTGACCCGTTTTTTTTTATGAAAGGAATACAAGGGAAGCTTGGTGGATCACAAAGTGGGCAAAGTCAGCAGCAGGTTGCGTTTTTAAGGCAATTGCAACGTGAAATGAGAGTGGAGGAAACACTAAATATACCTCTGACTGACTTAAATGTTATTGTTTTTGACATAGAAACAACTGGTTTTTATCCCGAGCAAGGAGATCAAATTATTTCAATCGGTGCTATTAAGGTGAAAGGGAATAAAATTAACGAGAACGAAACATTCTATTCACTAGTCAGATCAGATAAACTGCTTACCGACGAGATTAGTCAATTGACTGGTTTATATGACACTCAATTACAACAGGCGCCACCATTATCAGAGGTCCTCTTTCAATTTTTTCAGTTTGCCCAAGACTATACACTCGTTGCCCATCATGCAAATCATGAGAAAATTTTTTTACAGCATGCATCCTGGAAGCTGTATCGCGCCCCGTTTAAGCATCGATTAGTTGATATGTCCTTCTTATATCGCATTGCTGAACCAGATGTAAAGTTGATTACTCTTGAAGAATGCTGCGAGCATAATGGAATCCCGATCATAGGCAGACACCATGCACTAGAAGATGCGAAATTAACTGCGCAGCTATGGAGCATTTATGTTAACAAGCTTAATCAAAGAGGATGTGAATCGCTGAAAGATTTATATGAACGATTAACGAAAGCATAATTTGAAAAATGATAAAAGAAGACCAAATGAAGCAATGGGAAAACCTTCATTTGGTCTTCTTTTTATGTACAAATCTCGTTAAAAAAAGCGATTTTATTACATTATTATACATGTCTTTACAAAAAATGAACAATTACCTACAGATTTATTTACAATCTATTAGTACAATAATTTAGTAGTAGGAAAGTAATGGTAACTAAATAAATAAATGGAAAGGTGGAAATGTTTTGAAGAGAAGATTAAATCATATATTTAGGCGTAAGCTTTTTTATGGTGCCATGGCATCAACTCTAGTACTTAGTGTGTTTCCATTCTCATCATTGCCAGGCATTGCACATGCTGAGGATACACCCGTTACAATGAACGTAAGGCTTCTAGAGACGACGGATATTCATGCTCATATTATGGATTATGATTATTATGGGGACAAATCTGTTACAAACTTCGGATTGGTAAGAACTTCTGAATTATTAAAGCAGCGTCAGGCTGAGGTAGAGAATAGTATATTAGTAGATAATGGGGATTTAATTCAAGGAAATCCTTTAGGAGAATATGTTTATAAACAAGGATTAAAAGATGGACAGGTTCATCCGATTATCAATGCAATGAATCTATTGAACTATGACGCTGCGACCGTAGGGAATCATGAATTTAATTATGGCTTAGACTTCTTAAATGAGACAATGGATGATGCCAATTACCCAGTGGTAAATGCTAATGTCTTCCATGCAGGCAATCAAAATGATTATTATTTTAAACCATATGAAATTGTTGAGAAGGAATTTGTTGACCATAATGGGGAAACTCATAAAGTTAAAGTTGGTTTTACAGGGTTTGTGCCTCCACAAATTAACGTATGGGATAAGAAGCATTTAGATGGCAAGGTTGTTACGAAGGATATCGTCGAATCCGCCAAAAAGATAATTCCTGAAATGAAGGCGCAAGGAGCAGATTTGGTGATCGTAATCGCACATACTGGTATTGATACAAATGAAGGCCAAAGCGAGTCAGAAAACGCTGTATTTGATTTAACGAAACAGGTTGCCGATATTGATGCGGTTGTATCTGGCCATCAGCATAACCTCTTCCCAGGAGATTCAAGATTTAATGGGATTTCAACTATTGATAATGAAAAGGGCACTGTAAATGGCGTCCCAGTTGTCATGCCGAAAAACTGGGGAAGCCACTTAGGAATGATTGACCTTACCTTAGAAAGAACCGGGGGTATAAATGATGATGAGGAATGGGATGTCATTGATTCTAAGTCAAAAGCAGAATCCATAGCAGGTGTAACTGAAAAAAATCAGGAGATGGTTGCAGCTGTTCAGAGTACCCATGATGCTACATTAGAATATGTAAGAAAAAGTGTTGGAACAACAACAGCTCCTATTAATAGTTTTTTTGCCCTTGTTCAAGATGATCCTTCTATTCAAATCGTGACAGATGCTCAAAAATGGTATGCTGAACAAAAACTAAAAGGAACTGAATATGAAGGGATGCCATTATTATCAGTTGGTGCCCCATTTAAAGCTGGGGGGAGAAATGGAGCAGATTATTATACAAATATCCCAAAAGGTGATTTAGCTATTAAAAACGTTGGTGATCTGTACCTGTATGACAATACAGTCCAAATCGTGAAAATAACTGGTGCTGAAGTGAAGGAATGGTTAGAAATGTCAGCAGGTCAGTTCAATCAAATTGATCCTGCTTCATCAGAAGAACAAAGTTTAATCAATACAGAGTTTCCAACTTACAATTATGATGTGGTTGATGGTGTTACATACCAAATCGATGTAACAAAGCCTGCTAAATATGATTCAAAGGGCAACCTTATTAATGGTGAATCATCACGAATTAAAAATTTGATGTATGATGGCAAGCCAATCGATTTAGACCAGGAATTTCTTGTTGTAACGAATAACTATCGTGCTTCAGGCGGAGGTAATTTCCCTGGAAATCTGTCATCAAAGATTATTGAGCAATTTCCAGATGAAAATCGTCAAGCTGTCATGAATTATATTATGGAAAAAGGCGAAGTAAATCCTTCTGCAGATAACAACTGGTCAATTGCTCCAATTTTTGGAGATGTAAACGTAACCTTTGATTCATCAACAGAGGCAAAACAGTTTGCCGAAAATACGGATACGATTAAATTTGTTGAAACATTAGAAACAGGGTTTAGCAAATATAAATTAGAAGTAGGATCTGATAAGTGGAATCTTTCCATTATGCATACAAATGATACACATGCTCATTTGGACAATGTTGCTAGACGTGTTACTGCCGTAGAGCAAGTCCGTTCAGCTTCTGAACATTCAATCCTTCTGGATGCAGGTGACGTTTTTTCAGGAACATTATTCTTTAATCAATATCTCGGACAAGCTGACCTTGAATTCATGAACATGATGAAATATGATGCTATGGTACCTGGAAATCATGAATTTGATAAAGGGACAAGTGTTTTTGCAGACTTTATTAACAAAGCGAATTTTCCGATAGTAAGTTCAAATATCGATTACTCAAAAGACAGTCATCTTGGTTCGCTCTTTAAGGACAAGTTTGCAAATTCAGGGGAAAACGGAATTTATCCAGCAGCTATTTTGAATGTAGATGGTGAAAGGGTTGGAGTGTTTGGGTTAACAACCGAGGAAACAGCAATTCTTTCAAACCCTGGAAAGAATATTTCCTTTGAAAATCATATTGAAAAAGCAAAGGAAACTGTAAAATTACTAGAAAATGAAGGTATTAATAAGATCATTGCCTTAACACATATTGGTTATAACAATGACAAGGCTTTAGCAGAAGAGGTTGAAGGGATTGACGTGATCGTTGGCGGTCATAGTCATACATTCCTCGAAGAACCTACAGTATATAACGAAAATACTGAGCCAACTATTATTTTATCGGCACAAGAATACAGCTACTATTTAGGGAATACAAACGTAACATTTAATAAAAATGGTGTTCTTCAAGAGTGGGAGCAAAATCTGATCGATTTAGATGCCCAAGATGAGAATGGTCATTATTTAATTGAGGAAAACGCAGCAGCTGCTGAACGTTTGGCTGAATTGGCTGAACCGATCGAAGAATTAAAAAATCAAATTGTTGGAGAAACATCAGTATTCTTAAATGGCGAACGTGAAGATGTCCGTACAAAAGAAACAAATCTAGGTAACTTAATAGCTGATGGAATGCTTTGGCGTGCACAAAAACAAAATACCGGTGCTACAATTGCTATTCAAAATGGCGGTGGAATCCGTGCTTCAATTGATAAGGGTGAAATTTCACTTGGCGAAGTTTTAACGGTTTTACCGTTTGCTAATACACTTGTAACACTTGATTTAACAGGTCAAGAAATTATTGACGGGCTTGAGAATGGAGTAAGTCAAGTTGAAGATATGGCTGGCCGCTTTCCACAGGTAGCAGGTTTAACATTTGGGTTTGATCCTGCAAAACCAGCAGGAAGCCGTGTTCACAGTGTTCAGATCCAAACTGAAAATGGATTCGAAAAGATTGATCTGGATAAAACATACACGGTTGCTACAAATGCTTATCTTGCTGATGGCGGGGATGGCTATGCTTCATTTAAAACTGCAAAAGAAGATGGCCGAATGACAGAACTGTTTATTCCGGATTATGAAGTTTTCCAAGAATATCTGAATGAAATAGGTATTGTAAATTCTCAAACTGAAGGCAGAATTACGATCGGAGCAGAACCTGCAGAAAATCCAGAAGAAGAACCGGTTGAGCAACCTGGTAAGGATCCTGTAAATGATAATGGGGATAAAGATCCAGTTGCTGATAATCCAGCTTCAGGTAATGATACAAAAAATAGTTCGGGTCCTAATTCTGGAAATTCATTACCAAGTACTGCTACAAATATATTTAATTTACTGACAGCAGGAATTGTGATTATAGTAAGTGGTATAGTCTTATTTTTTGTGAAACGTAAGCAAAAGCAAGTTCAATCCTAAAAATACATGAAAAATATAAATTATAAATAATTCAAAGAGGCTATTATGGTGCTCATCCTATAAAAACAAGAAAGGAAATATCTTGTTTTAGAGGGTTCACTCTTAAAAGCCTCTTATTTTTTTATTCACCTTTTTTTATAAACAATAAGAGAAGATGAAGTTTGACTATAATTTCATAATTATCTGAAGCATGGAAATTTGGTGTAATTTCCCTTGGAAACAATGCCATTTTCCTCTAAGTTTAAAAGAGGTTTCAAACAATCAAAATAAAAAAATGTAATAGGGGGGATATTGTGCAATTAAATAAAAGGATTGTAATTGCTTGCATAATTGGGATCTTTTTGGCTGGATTTGGTTGGTATAGATGGTCTTCATTGAATGAGTCAACTATTTTAAATTTAATCAATGATGCCGGAAAAGATAAGCAAGCCAGTGAGGATTTAGGAAAGGTTGCTGTAAATGAACCTGTCCCAGAGGATATGGTTGTTTTTTCAACAGCTAAATTTGCCAACGGACATGATTTTATCAAAGAATTTCATAATTTTTATAATGATACCTTATGCTGGGGACGTGTAGATACGGCAAACTATAAGAACCAGCAAGAAATAGCTATGAGAATTGTTGAAGCATTTAAGGGATTGAAAGTGAACGATAGCAAATTACACGAAGATTTTGTCACGATTGAGAGCACTGCTAAATTAGTTGTTCAGTCAGATGACCGGGAAGCTATGGTCAAACTTCACAGACTTTTCCATGACTTAGATATTTTTTTCAATGGGTATTCTCAAGATCATGCTTTTGGAGTAACACAATTTAAAGGAATATAATCTCTCTTTCCTAAGAGACGGCACTTTATATAAAGTGGTAATTATTCCTTGAAAAAAGGTAGTATAACAAATAAGAACAATGTTGAAAATAATTGGCGGCAGGAGGTTTCAGATAAATGAAATCAATGATAAAGTGGACAGGTAAAATGGCTTTTATTGGAAAAACCCCTTCGGGACATGAAATAAAAATGGACGCTGCGGAGGAAGTAGGCGGGGAGAATAGTGGTGCAAGACCGACGGAATTGCTTCTGAATGCAATTGCCGGCTGTACAGGGATAGATATCATTTCAATTTTACATAAAATGCGATTAGAACCTACATCTTTTCATATGGAGGTTGAAGGGGACCGAGCAGAAGACCATCCAAAGCGATTTACAAACATTAATATCCATTACGTTTTAGAAGGAGAGTTACCTGAAGAAAAGGTGGTTCGTGCCATCGAGTTGTCAAAAGATAAATATTGTTCTGTATCTCATTCTTTAAATTCAAGAATGACGGTTAGTTACTCGATTAATGGGATTAAAGGCAAACACGAATTATATCACTAGATTAGGGAAGTTATTAATAAAAGGCAGTGCAATGTCTAGATCGCTAGATAGTGCACTGCAACTTGTTTTAAAAACAAATTTTTACTCTTTGCTGGGAACCTTTTTCGTCTCTACTCGACCATTACCCATCAATAGCACGATAATAGCAGAAACGGCTATTGGAATTAGAGCAAGCATAAAAGTAGTCGTAATTGAGTCAGACATTGAATGAACAATTTTATCCAATATAAAATCAGGTATTTTATCGCGTTCACCCGCTTGGAAGAGCTGTTGAGGGTCTTGGAGATTAAATGATTGTTGTCCTTCCATTCCTTGGCCCTCTTGCATATCTTTAAAAGCATTCTTTATTTTATCTGTAAATACATTGTTTTGAATAACCCCAAATATTGTGATTCCCAATGTCATCCCGAATGATCGCAGGAATGAGTTCGTTGAGTTTGCCGTTCCCCGATATCGCGGTTCTAAATTATGGATGGAAGCAGTTGGCAATAGAGAGAAAGAGAAACCCATTCCAAAGCCAACGATAATCATGTATATGGTTAATACCATTCGGCTAGTTTCAGGAGTAAGCGTTCCTAGCAAATACATGCCAATAAAATAGGAAATAACGGAAATGATCATCAAGTTTCTGAAGCTGGTTTTTGTCTGGAAAACACCGCCTACTCCACTGCCTGCGACAGATCCGAGCATCATGGGGGTTAAGATAAAGCCAGCACTTGTAGCAGAACCGCCATAGACAGCCTGAACAAAAATTGGAATGAACACCGTTAAAATAATAAATGTACTTCCATATAGAAAGGCTAATAATTGAGAAGTGGCAAAAAGTCTTTTTTTGAATAACCAAAATGAAATAATCGGTTCTTTTGCCACACGTTCTATAAAGAAAAATGCAATAAAAAAGATGATAAAAATGACGAATAAAGAAATAATCTGGAGAGAATCCCATGCAAATTCCTCACCGCCTAACTCAAGGGCAAACATTAGGCTGACGACGGCAATCACGAGGGTAATTGCACCCCACCAATCAATTTTTTGTTTGTTATGCTGCGGTGATTCTTTGTAGTGACGATAGATAAAGAATAAAGAAACCAAACCAATTGGAATATTTACATAAAAAATCCAATGCCAGCTTATGTACTCAGTAATATAGGCTCCTAAAAGCGGACCCAATACACTTGAAGCTCCAAAAACCGCTCCAAGGAGTCCTGTCATTTTTCCGCGTTTTTCTGGAGGGAAAATATCAAAGATAATCGTAAAGGCAATCGGCATTAAAGCTCCACCGCCAATCCCTTGAATGGCACGGTAAATACTTAATTGAACAATGTTTTGAGCAAACCCGCACAATATTGAGCCTATTAAAAAAATAGTTAATCCAAAAATAAAAAACTGTTTTCTGCCATACATGTCAGAAAGTTTACCGAATATCGGCATACCTGCCATTGTGGTGACCATATAAGCTGATGTAACCCAGACAAACTTGTCAAATCCGCCTAAATCAGAAACGATTGTCCCCATGGCAGTTGCTACAATGGTATTATCCATTGCCGCCATTAAGATGGCCAACAATAATCCGGCTACAATGAACCGTTGATCGCTTCCTAGTTCCATTTTTATTTCTCCCTTCAACAAGCATGATAAATATCCTTGCTTCTTTCATACTTCATCATTATATAACTGAAATTGCTGTAAGGAAAAGTAGGGCTTATAATGTAAACGAAATAAGGATGTGTATCTTTTGAAACGATTTTTGGCTGTTTTTATAATCTTTGTTCTGTGGAAAACCATTATCCCGCTTTAAGTGAGAGGTGAATAAATTAGCTCTTAATTAAATCTTTGAAAATGCCACATGACATATCTTCTTCCTATGCTAAGTAATTCGTTATTAGACAATCTCCTTTTAGCGGAAGTTTTAGTTAATTTCTTTCTGTTCTTTTAGATGTGTAATTAAATTGTTTTGTTACCCATTTAAAGAAGAAGCTATGAAAAGAAAAGACGAAAAGATAGACGAAAAATGAGAAGATAATATGCCATTTATTGTATTGGAAAATATTGATCATGGTTGAAATCCATTCTAGAAAGCAGCTTTGAATAGACCAAGTGATAATGGAAGCCCACGTTGGGAGATGATCATATTTGTCATAAAAATAATAAAACAAATATCCATACAAAGGATAAATGACTGAATATATGATCTCATCAAATAATTCGTGTGTATTAGAATCTAAACTACTGTACAAATCTATCGGCGGAATAGCAATGGCCATGTCAACGGTACGGCCAATAAAAGAATTACTAATAAATAATACAAGAAATACATGGATGGGGAACCGCTTTGGCAATAAAATGGAATAGATCAGTAAGGCAAATGCAATAACTAAAAGAAAGATTTCATTTTCATCGAAGCTTTTTGGCAGTGTTATAACTTTCATTAAATATTCCAGCTCTCCTTAGTAATCTCCTATATCCTAAAAGTAACATTACATTTACTAATAATGCTGCTCCCCAGTAAAATAAGGTATATGAATACTCCCATTGTACGTTGGTAAGTAACCCGATTCTTTCACTAATATAGATGCAAGAGGAATGAATGAATAACGAAACCAAAATGAGAAAGAATCTGCTGATTATTGATTGAAATTTAATAAAATAAAGAAGAAAACTAAGAGTCAGCATTGGCATTAAATAAATCGTACCTATTATAACTGTGAAAACGGAAGAAAGATTATTTGCCATGTGCATCATTTTTAAATTGATTATAAAAATAAGAAGAAATTCCTCATTGATCATTGCATTTATCATCCAATATAAAACAATCTCTGTGGGATGTAACTCTTTATTCAAAATTAGAATGAAGAGAATGGATGCAATGAAAATAGATAAACACAATACCAGCAAATGAAATTCTCCTTTCTGCTTTCATATACATTAAGAACTAAAGTTGTTCTACTATTCTGTTTTAAAATTCCTTAATTATTATTTAAGTGATGGGAAAACCGCTTGAATAATAAAATCTAATTCAAACAGGAAAACACCCTTTGATAGTAGTCTGGCTTTATTTTAAATCTTTCAAAGCGGGATGGAAAAATAATAACAAAAGCAAAATGAGAGGTATAGAAATAATAATGGCTACAATTGGTCTTTTATAATGGATTATTAATATAGGAAACATAATGAGATTAAAAAGGAAAGACCACCAAATATTCCAGCCGTTTTCATAGATGAAATTCCCTTTTTTATTAAAGATAACTTCTGTAATCCAAAAGGAGAGAGCCCATGCTGCTAAATATGCTAATCCTTTTAAGTCAGAAGGAAAAAAACGAAGATAGACGATTATCATGATCGGGACAACGATAAATGTAAAGGTAATTTCAATGATTGAATGTTTTAACCATGCTGTTTCTCCTTCATACCTCCATAAAGTATGATGGTAAAAGACAAAATTATAAAGTAGATTACAAATAATATAGTATTGAATGGTTGGATAATAATCCTTCAACTGTTCGCGATCAATAAAAAGGAATACAATTATGAGAAAAGCTGCAATAATAAAAAATAAGTACATAAAAGTCCTCTTTTATAATATAATTCATAAAAAGTATTTCCTATATTTACTAGACTATACGCAAAAGGCAGAAGGGCGTTTATAAAATAAAAAAATCTCCCGGTGAATACTTAAATAAGCTTAAACTGCATATCGTTAACAAGGTATGGAAGTAACCTCATTTGACAGGTTGCTTTTTTATTTTTTGCAAGGTTAAAGCACCTTGCTATTTAGCCGCTGTTTTTGATTGGAGCATAAAAACGAACCCCTTAAGCTGAAGAACAAGGGAGTACAAGCAGGTTCATAAGCCGCTGGGGGCAAATTTAGCTCCAGCTAAGAAGAGCGGTTGCAGCTGAATTTCAAAGGCTTGTTTCATTAATTCTCTCCATTTTTTCTCATTCAAAAGTCGTAGACCGCTCGTCAAAAAGAAGGAGGCATCTTCAACCTAATGATGTGATTTTCAGAAAAATGAAATAAGGGCTAGAAAATTATTTCGATTGCCGATATATTTATTTGTATGCCGCTATATTTATAAATAATGTAAAAATTAAACAATTCGTCTTTTAGACGGGAGGAATTTTCATGGAGACCTTTAAAAAATTGAAATCCTTTTATTGGCCTTATAAAAAGTATTTTTTTACGTCATTGTTTTTTGTTTTATTTATCACCTCAATAACCGTTATTTATCCAATTGTCTTACAGCTCACGATTGATGAAATTGTATTAAAAGAGCAGTATAACTACATTCCGTGGATTGTGATAGGGTTTTTATCATTGATGGCGATAAAAGGATTTTCAGCTTTTTTTCATCAGTATTTAGGGGATATGTTTGGGATTCAATCCGTATATCGGCTTCGCAATGAGCTATATGAGAAACTTCAGCGTTTGCCTTTTTCTTATTACGACAATGCAAAAACAGGGGATTTAATGTCAAGGCTTACAGCAGATGTTGAAGGTTTCAGATTCTTTTTATCATTTGGTTTTTCTGAGCTTGTTCGTTTCTTTCTATTAGTTGCGGGAACATTAACCGTCATGTTTATTTATTCTGTTCCTTTAACACTGGTCACAATTGCTGCATTACCGTTTTTGGCAGTTGCTGTCTACCGTTTTGATAAAAGGGTACATCCCGCTTTTCGGAATATCAGGAAATCATTTGGGAAACTGAACACAAATGTACAAGAAAATATAAGCGGCATACAAACAGTAAAAGCATTATCGAGGGAAGATTTCGAAATTTCAAAATTCAATCAAGCAAATGGTCATTATAAAGACAATTACTTATCAACTTCATTAGTCTGGGCAAAGTATTTTCCTCTTATGGAACTAATTGGGAATATTAGTGTTGTTGCCTTATTAGCATATGGAAGCGTTCTTGTTATGCAAGGAGGGCTGAAGCCGGGTGAGCTTGTAGCATTTTTTAGCTTAGTATGGTATTTGATGATGCCGATCATGCATCTTGGTTTTGTCATTAATATGTTTTCACAATCAAAGGCATCTGGAGAACGCTTACTTGAAATCCTTGAAGCAGATGAAACGATTCGGAATAAAGACAATACAGTCGAGGTTGCGTCAATTAAAGGGCATGTAACATTTAAGAATGTCAGCCTTCGCTATAAGCAAGAGGATACATTAGCATTAAATAATGTATCATTTGATGCACCAGCTGGAAAAATAATAGGTCTAATCGGCGGAACAGGATCTGGAAAAACAAGCTTGACTCAATTAATGACAAGGTTTTATACACCTACAAGTGGTGAAATCTTTATCGATGGCAGAGATATAACTGATTATTCATTAAAAACACTTCGTTCTAATATTGGGGTTGTTTTACAAGAATCATTTCTCTTCTCATCCACTATAAAAGCAAACATTTCCTATGGTAGACCGGATGCTTCAATGGAGACAATTATTGATGCAGCTAAACGGGCACAAGCACATGATTTTATAATGGAGCTTCCTAATGGGTATGATACGATGCTCGGCGAAAGAGGAATGGGGCTTTCAGGGGGACAAAAACAAAGGATTTCGATTGCAAGAGCTATTTGTGTGGATCCTAAAATATTAATCTTGGATGATTCAACTAGTGCTGTAGATATGACTACAGAGTTTAATATTCAAAAAGCGTTAAAAGAAGTCATGAAGGGAAAAACAACGTTTATTATTGCTCATCGGATTTCCTCATTAAAGCATGCGGATGAAATAATTGTTTTTGACAATGGTTCCATTATTGAAAGAGGAACACATGATGAGTTAGTTGAAAAACATGGCTACTATAAAAGAATTTACGATATTCAATATAAGGATCAGAAGGCTGTTCTTCAGTCTACTGTAGGGTAGGTGTGATACATGGAGAATCAAGATAAAAGCTTAGTTATTAAGGAACGTTTCCGCTATTCAACCGATACCATCATTGATAAGCCGTTTAACTGGAAACAGATGTGGAGGCTGTTAAGCTACTTAAAGCCTTATTCAAGGAACCTGCTTCCGCTTGCTTTCCTTGCAGTAATTGTTTCTGCCGTTGTTCGGTTAACTGCTCCTATTTTAATAGGGAAATATACGCTTGACCATGCCATTAAAAATAATGATATGAACCTACTGACAATTCTTGTCATCACCATAGCTGGATTGTACGTTTTATCTTATTTAGCAAATACGTTTCGTATAAAATGGATGAATATGCTTGGGCAAAACATCATTTATGATTTGCGCAAGGATTTATTTACACATGTTCAGTCTCTTTCACATCGTTTTTTTGACCAAAGGTCTGCAGGGTCAATTTTAGTAAGAATCATGAATGATATTAATTCGTTACAAGAGTTATTTACGAGCGGGGTTATTAATCTATTAATGGATTTTTTCTTGCTTATTGGTGTTGTGGTTCTGCTGTTTACGTTAAGTCCGGAATTAACTCTTGCCATTTTGGTCATTGTTCCGTTAATGTTTTTTATTTCAACAAGCTTACGAAAAAAAATTCGCCGCTCATGGCAAGCAGTTCGATTAAAGCAATCAAAGCTGAATTCTCACTTAAATGAGTCGATTCAAGGAATTCGCGTTACCCAATCGTTCACACAAGAGGCAGAAAATATTGAGTTTTTTGATGGAGTAAATACAGAAAATTTTCTGTCCTGGAAAAATGCAACGAGACGAAATGCCATGTTTACTCCAATGGTAGAGATGACAAATGCAATTGGTACGGCCATTTTAATTTGGTTTGGGGCCACTCTTATTTCAAACGGTTCCATAACAATTGGTACATTTGTTTCTTTTGCCTTTTATTTAGGGATGTTCTGGGAGCCGATTTCAAGACTTGGCCAGGTATATAATCAACTATTAATGGGGATGGCTTCTTCGGAACGAATTTTTGAATATATGGATGAAAAACCGATTGTTGCAGAGGCAAAGGATCCTATCTATCTAACAGATATGAAGGGCAAAATTGATTTTGAATCAGTTGAATTTTCCTATGATGAATCAAGGAAGGCATTAAATAATATTTCGCTTTCGATCGATGCAGGGCAAACTGTTGCTTTAGTTGGCCACACAGGCTCAGGAAAAACGACAATTGCCAACTTAATAAGCCGCTTCTATGATGCAACTGCCGGTGAAGTAAAAATTGACGGGGTAAACATTAAAGATCTTTCGATTGAAGACTTAAGATCACAAATCAGCGTGGTTCTTCAGGATACGTTTATTTTTTCAGGAACGATTATTGATAATATCCGCTTTGGCCGTCCGACTGCATCTGATAGGGAGGTCATGGAAGCAGCAAAAGCTGTTGGTGCGGATGATTTTATTCAACAATTATCAAACGGATATTTGACAGAGGTTGAGGAAAGAGGGAATGTCCTCTCTGTCGGAGAGCGTCAGTTAATTTCTTTTGCAAGAGCATTGCTCGCTAATCCAACCATCATCATTTTGGATGAAGCAACTGCGAGTATTGATACAGAAACAGAGATCAAAATTCAAAAAGCATTAAAAACCTTATTAAAAGGCCGGACAGCAATCATGATCGCACACAGGCTATCAACAATTCGTGAGGCAGACAACATTATCGTACTTGATCATGGAAATATCATGGAGCAAGGAAACCATGAAGAGTTAATGGAGCGCAGAGGAATTTATTACGGACTTGTAAAGGCGCAATTTAATATGCTTGAGGTTGGCTAAGAGATGGAAGTTTCATCTCTTATTTTTTTGGTTCAGAAAATTTTGTTGAAAGAAAATTCAGAAAACGGGTTGTTTTTTTCATTTTCCTCGTTTATGATCAAGATAGTTTAAACGATTAAATTGGGGAGACGATGAAGATGGTTACAATGAAGGATATTGCAGAACGAGCAAATGTTTCCGTTGCTACTGTTTCTTATGTATTAAATGAAAGCGGTAACATAAGTGAGGGAACAAAAAGGAAAGTCCTGCAAGTTATAAAAGAATTAAACTATCGCCCTAATTTAATTGCTAAGAGCCTTAAGATGCAGAAAACAAATACTATTGGTGTTATTGTTGAAGATATGACCGTATTTAATGCACCTGCGATAATCGATGGAATAAATGAAAACGCCGAAAAGCTAGGGCTTTCGATCTTGTTAACAAATATGCGCTTAGAAAGGCGAGCAAGCAACAGCCCAAAAAATTCGGATACCGTAAAACCGATCGTAAGAAGAATAATCGATGATTTAATTAGCAAAAAAGTTGATGGCATAATTTATATTGGTTTACATCCAAGAGATGTGACGGAAATCATTCCGACAATAGATATACCAATCCTTTTTACATATTGCTATACAACAAATGATCATCACTGCTCTATTAATTATGATGATGAACAAGCTGCTTATGATGCAACAAATTACTTTGTTTCAAAAGGCCATAAAAAAATTGCCCTGATAAGCGGCCATATTGATTCCATGTCCTCACACTCAAGATATGCAGGCTATTATAAATCGATTAAAGAACATAATCTTTTCTTTAAACCCGCTTATATTAAGACGGGAGATTGGCGATTTGATTCGGGGTATTCCCTCACAAAAGAACTGCTTACTATAAAATGCCTTCCAACCGCGATTCTAGCAATGAATGATCAGATGGCTGTCGGTGCTATTCGTGCTTGCAATGATTTAGGTTATAAAGTACCTGACGATATATCGATCATTGGCTTTGATAATCGGGAATTTAGCGCTTATTACTCTCCGAGACTAACGACAATGAGCCTTCCATTAAGAAAGATGGGTTTATTGTCAATTGAAACGATTAACAGCTTAATAGGTGGGAGTTTAACAGATTGTATGGAACTGAAAACAACGTTCAGATGTAAACTGATTGAAAGGGAATCAGTCAGTACTTTAACAGGGGATTAAGCTATTTGACAATGGCATGTTATTGGATTTTATGAAACGATTAAGTGAATATTTCTGTTGGTAATAATCGGTGCTTAGCACCCGCTTAATATAAAAATGCTTATACAAGGAGGAATTACTATGAAAATTGAACAAAAAGGAAAGCAAATGATTAGAATTACCGATCCTTTTTGGAAAAAACGTTTAGAGGTTATTCGCGATCATGTTATTCCATATCAATGGGAAGCATTGAATGACCAGATTCCTGATACAGATCCAAGTCATGCCATTGAGAATTTTCGAATTGCCGCAGGTGAAGCCGAGGGTGAGTTTTTTGGTATGGTGTTTCAGGATAGTGATGTTGCAAAATGGATCGAGGCTGTTGCGTTTAGCTTAGAAACTGAGCCAAATGAGCAATTTGAACAAATTATTGATGAAGTGGTTGCATTATTAGGCAGGGCTCAGGATGAAAGCGGTTATTTAAATACGTATTACCAGGTGAAGGAACCAACAAAACGTTGGACGAACTTGCGCGATAACCATGAATTATACTGTGCGGGCCATTTAGTTGAAGCTGCGGTTGCTTATTATAAAGCCACAGGAAAGAAACAATTTTTAAATATTATGTGTAAGTATACCGACTATATCAATTCTGTTTTTGGACCTGAGGAGTATAAGAGAAAAGGGTATCCAGGACATCAAGAAATAGAATTAGCACTAGTGAAATTATATGAAGTGACAGGAAATGAAAGATATTTAAACTTAAGTAAATATTTCATTGATGAGCGAGGTAAACAGCCTAATTATTTTGATATTGAGAAAAAAGAACGAAATGACACAAAACCATTTTGGTTCAATAATGATTATGCTTATCACCAAGCACATCTTCCAGTAAGAGAGCAAAAAGAGGCAGTTGGACACGCAGTTCGTGCGGTCTATATGTATTCGGCCATGGCAGATCTTGCTGAAAAGACAAAGGATGAATCCTTGAAGAGAGCATGTGAAGCATTATGGGAGAATGTAACCCAAAAGCAAATGTATATTACTGCTGGTATTGGCTCAATGGTTTTCGGTGAGGCATTTTCATTTGATTATGATCTTCCAAATGACCTCTCCTATACTGAAACATGTGCTTCAATCGGGCTGGTATTTTGGGCAAAAAGAATGCTGAATCTGGAAGTAAACAGAAAGTATGCTGATGTTATGGAAACAGCTTTATATAATGGAACCATAAGCGGAATGGATTTAGACGGTAAAAAATTCTTTTATGTTAACCCATTAGAAGTGCAACCAGAAGCAAGTTATAAACGAAATGATAAAAAGCATATAAAGCCTGTCAGACAAAAATGGTTTGGATGTGCCTGCTGCCCGCCAAATATTGCAAGATTAATCGCTTCCATTGGCCATTATATTTACTCTCAAAAAGGGAAGGAATTATATGTTCATTTGTATATGGGGCATGATACAACAGTAGAAATTGAAGGACAATCTGTTGGGGTTTCACAAAAAACAAATTATCCTTGGGACGGAAATATAACACTCAATGTATCGCCTCATTCTCAGCAAGAATTTACTTTAGCACTTCGTATCCCGGGCTGGACAAAGAGTGCTATTGTAAAAATCAATGGTGAAATGGTTGATTATCAGCCACTAATGAAGAATGGCTATGTTTATCTGAATCGGGTATGGAGTGAACATGATGAAGTGGAATTGTCATTTCCAATGGTAATTGAACGCATTCAGGCAAATCCGCTTGTCCGCAATAATAATGGTAAGGTTGCACTCAAGCGAGGACCCGTTGTTTACTGTCTCGAGGAGATTGATAATGGAAGGAATTTATCAAGCATTTTTTTGCCTAGAAACCAAGAATTAAAAGCTGCATTTAAAGATGATTTTCTTGATGGAGTAGTTGTGATTACCGGCAAAGCAGAAAAAATTCAAGAAAAAAATTGGGAAAATCAGCTATATCGTCCTGTGGAAGAACAGGCACATGAAAACAGTATTAATATCAAAGCTATTCCTTATTTTGCATGGTGTAACCGTGAACCGGGTGAAATGCTTGTGTGGATAAATGAAAAGAGATAAGCTTAAAAAACATTAAGGTAGTCCAGAAAAAAGCGCGATATCAGCGCTTTTTTTGTTTGTGAACAAAAAGAATAAAAGATTATTAAAGTTTAAAAGGGATTTTATATCCAAATTGTTTTTAACGTATAAATAAAACATAATATTTACTCTTATAATAACTTTTATTATAGTAGAAACCATTGGTGTAAGAATTTTATCATTTGGAAGCGTGTTCAATGCATGAGAGAACTTTCAGGTGTAAAGATGACAAACAATGATTTAGCTAGGGATTTCTCTCTAGCTCTTTTTTCAGTAATAGGAAATATTGCACCGTTAATCTTAGTATGTGAAAATAGTAGAAATAATTTATTTGAATTTTACCTGGCGGTAAATCTGCTCAAATGAAGTTACTATATATAAAAGGGCTTAATAAGAATGAATAAAATAAATAAGATTTCACTTCAAACAAAAATATTAGGGCTTATTAGCACGTTGATTTTGGTGATCATCTTTCTTCTTGCAAGCATTTTTGCTTATTTGCAATCTGTTGACACTAGAAATCAAGTAGAACAATTAGCACTGCAAGCAGCAAAATCGATTTCACTAATGCCTGAGCTCAGGGAAGCAATTGAAGACAAAGATTTAGAAATCAGTTTTAGACCAATTGCCGAGCAAGTAAAGGATCAGGTGAACGCAGCAAATATCATGATTGAAAATCGCAATGAAATTATTTATTCACATGTAACCCCTGATAAAGTCGGTTCAAAGAGTTCTGGTCACACCAATTATCACGCATTGCTTTTTGGAGGATCAAACATATTTGAAGTAGAACGTACTGAAGGTTCAGTTATCATTGGAAAAGTTCCCATTATCGCAGACTATGGTGATTATACTAGAGTAATTGGTATTGTATCGGTAGAATTTTTTGAAAAAGATATTTACAAGAACATCTTTAATAGGATAAAAACAATTGCCTTAGTATCAACACTAGTATTATTTGTAGGAATCATCGGCGGTATTTTTCTGACAAAAAGCATACGAAAAGATACTTTAGGGTTAGAGCCCCATGAAATTTCTTCCCTATTTCGCGAAAGAAGTGCCATCCTTTTATCGATCAAAGAAGGCATTATTGCTCTTGACCAGAAAGGGGTAATTACATTAATTAATCATTCTGCAGAGTCGATGTTACATCTTAATGAGGAAAGCTTTACTGGGAAACATCTTAACCAAGTCCTTCCAAATTTAATCATAGATGAAGTATTGCAACTGGGCAAAACGATTCATAATGTGGAGATACAAGTAAATGATAAAATGTATATTTTTAATCTCATCCCTATCTTTGAAGACGAGCATGTGGTAGGAGTTGTGTCGAGTTTCCGTGATAAAACTGAATTAAAAAAACTGCTCGAAACGATTTCTGAGGTACGTACTTATTCAGAAGGACTAAGGGCTCAAACACATGAATATGCAAATAAATTATATTTATTATCAGGATTGCTTCAATTAGAACGATATCAGGAGGCATTCGACTTTATCCAAAAAGAGTCTAACATTCAACAACATCAAAATCGCATCTTATTTAATCAAATCCATGATGCAAATGTCCAGGCCATTCTTTTAGGTAAACTAGGTAAAGCCTCAGAAAACAAGATATTACTTGAAATTGATCCTGACAGTTTTGTAGACCCTCTGCCACAGCATATCGAGGTAACGGAGATGATTACGATTATTGGAAATTTGATCGATAATGCGTTCGAGGCAGTAATTGATCAAAAAGAAAAAAAGGTTACTTTTTCGATTTCAAGTATGGGAAACGATATTATTATTGAAGTAACTGATAACGGAAAAGGAATAGATGAAGAAGTAATCGATTCATTGTTTACTTTAGGGTACTCATCTAAGGGGAAAAATAGAGGTTACGGGCTCTTCAATGTTCAGCAGATAGTTGGAGCCTTAGGAGGAACGATCGAGGTTAGCAATGAGAAAAATGGAGGGGCGATCTTTACTGTGTATCTTCCAAAAAAGCTTATGGAATAACCGGGAAGGAGAGAAAACACATGATAAAAGTTATGATTGCAGAGGATGACTTTCGAATTGCCCAAATACAGGAACAATTTTTACAGAAGGTTTCAGAAGTTAAATTAGTAGGTAAGGCACTGAATGCAAAGGAGACAATGGAAATTTTAGATAAACATGAAGTTGATTTGCTGCTGCTTGATATTTATATGCCTGATGAGCTTGGTACAGAATTACTGCCGAGAATACGGGAAAGCCATCCAACGGTAGATATTATTATGATAACTGCTGCAACTGAACGAACAATGCTTGAGAAAGCAATAAGATATGGCGTTTTCAATTATCTATTAAAACCAGTAACAATAGAGAAATTCGTTGAAACAATTGAAGAGTATAAGAAGAAGAAAAACATGATTAGCTGTCGTGAAGAGGTTGACCAGTCGTTGATTGATCGTTATTTTGGAATATCTAATCAAGCGCCAGTTAGTCAAAAGGAACTCCCTTCAGGTGTGGATCGTTTAACCTTACAAAAGGTAAAAGAAGTGATGGCAGAGCTGAAAGGGGGAATTTCTATCGAGGAAATGGGTGAAAAAATGGGGGCATCCCGGACAACTGCTAGGAGGTATCTAGAGTATCTTGTCTCGATAGATGTCTGTATTGCAAAACATGATTATGGAATTGTCGGCCGGCCAGAGCGGAAATATTATCTTGTCAAGGATTACAGGGTTATTTAACCATTAAAAGAGGATGAGTAATGAGAATAAAACAATTTATTATTTTTACACTTATTGTCCTGCTTTTTTCCGGATGTTCAATAGCTGAAAACAATGAGACCATCTCAACTGATGTAAAGCTAATTGCCCCTGGCTCAGAAGGCGGAGGCTGGGATTTAACAGCAAGGGCCATGCAAGATATTCTGACTAGGGAAAACATAATCGATGAGAATCTTCAAGTCGTCAATAAAATAGGTGCTGGCGGTGAATTAGGCTGGAAATTTACTCATAATCAAAAACACGATGTTTTAGCCGTAAATTCAAGTCTTATCATTACAAACCATTTAATGGGCCGAAGTAAGCTAACCTACAAAGATTTCACCCCGCTTGCCACCTTAATAACAGAATGGGAAGTGGTCATTGTCTCAAAAGAATCTAGCATAAAAGATGCCAAAAGTCTTATGAAGAATCTAAAAAAGCAACCACATGCTTACAAAATTGGCGTCTCTCCAAGATTAGGAAATGATGATCAACTTTCCTTTGTTTTAGCAAGCAAACATGCAGGCGTACAGCCTGAAGAGCTTGATTTCTATGTGTATGAAAATAGTGATAAAGTAGTCGAGGCATTAGTAAAAAAACAAATTGATGTTGCATCGATGACATTATCTGAGGCCAAAAAGTATTATGATTTGAACCAAATAAGACTGCTTGTCATTTCAGCAGAGGAACGGTTAAAAGAGCTGCCTCATATTCCAATATGGAAAGAAGCAGGGGTCGATTTAGTTTTCGAGCATTGGCGAGGAATTATGGGACCTCCTAATATGACTAACGATGAAATTCAATTTTGGGACAACGCAATTGGAAAAATGGTAAGAACTGAACAATGGAAACAAACACTGAAAACGTATATATGGAAGGATTTTTATAAGAATAGCCGTGAAACCACTGAATATCTTGAAAACCAAAGCAAAATGTATGAAGAATTAATGGGGGTAAATAAAATAGAATAATTCTTTGGATAAAATAAACAAAACATCCGATTTAGACATAAAAAAATAAATAAATGATTTATTTACTTTCTATACTTATCGCTATAAGATAGTCCCAAAAGTAAATACTGCTTGAAAAGCAAGTGGCTTGCTGTTTTGCTTTTAATCTTTTTATGGGGGACTAAAGTTATGTGGGTTATCACGGTTTATACAGAGGATAGCATTAAAATGTTTGAATTTGAAGATGAAATTGAAGCAAAACAATCGATTCAGAAAATAAAAGGGCGAAAAATTCTCTCACATATTGTCTATTATAACGATCAATTTGCCGAAGCAATTCGTTAAAATCCTAAAAGGCTGACTCATGATGAATATCAAAATTCCCCCTCTCCATAGTGATGGAGGGAGAAATTTGATAAAAAATGGGTTAGTCTTTCTTTATTTGTACCATTAGTCGAAGCAGATAAGCTTTTAGGGTACAACAAAACTTATGAACATAATGAATAAAATGCACAAAAAGAATTTAAAGCAATATATTTTGTAAACCATTACATCTGAAGAGAGCTGTATTAGAATGATGTCAGGATATTAAAACGCTTCCAAAATAACTGCTAACCTATCTCTAGCTTTCACTGCGTACATAGATATAGGTTAGACAGTTCTAATATCCCCGCAAATAGTGGTTTATTTTTTAATGCTTACGGAGGTAACATATGTCTCAATTAAGCAATGCCAGTATGAACATCATTATAAGAATGCATATTCAAAAAAAACTTATTTCTTTTAGTGACATTGCGAAGGTGATAGGAGAAACAGGCGGTGATATCGTAGGGATTGACGTTATCTCGACAAGTAAAACACAAACCGTTCGCGATATTACCATAACCGTAAAAAATCAACAGCATGGTCAGCTAGTAATGGATTGTATTCATGATCTTGAAGGAGTAAAAATCATCTCGGTTTCGGATCGCACTTTTCTTTTACATATTGGAGGAAAGATTGAGATTACACCAAAGAATCCAATCAAAAACCGTGATGACCTGTCACGTGTCTACACACCTGGTGTTGCCCAGGTATGCCGGGCTATTGCTGATGAACCGCTTAAAGCACATTCTTTGACTATTAAAAGGAACACAGTTGCTGTCATATCAGACGGAACGGCAGTGTTAGGGCTGGGTGATATCGGTCCATTTGCAGCTATGCCAGTGATGGAAGGCAAGGCTATGTTGTTTAAGCAAATGGCAGGAGTTGACGCATTTCCTATTTGCTTAAACACAAAGGATCCTGAGGAGATTATTCAGATCACTAAAGCGATCGCACCAGCCTTTGGCGGCATAAATTTAGAGGATATTTCATCACCTAGATGTTTTGAAATTGAAGAAAGGCTAAAGCGTGAATTAGATATCCCTGTTTTTCATGATGATCAGCATGGAACAGCAGTTGTCCTGTTAGCAGGCCTTTATAATGCATTAAAGCTAACTGGCAAGAAAATTGAGTCTATTAAGGTCGTCCTAAATGGAGTCGGTGCTGCAGGCACAGCCTGTGCAAAAATGCTGATAGCAGCTGGTGTTCGAAATATTATTGGAGTGGATCGTACAGGTGCAATAAATCGAAGTGAAACGTACGATAATCCTAATTGGACTTCATTTGCAAAGATGACCAATCCGGATAATGTAAGAGGGTCATTATCTGATGTGATCCAAGGAGCGGATGTATTTATTGGTGTTTCCGCCCCAGGAGTATTAAAGGTGGAGCATTTAAAATCAATGGCAGCAGATCCGATTGTGTTTGCTTTAGCAAATCCTGATCCTGAAATTGATCCAGAGCATGCTGAACCATATGTTAAAGTGCTTGCGACAGGGAGATCAGATTATCCAAATCAAATTAATAATGTCCTCTGTTTCCCAGGGATATTTCGCGGTGCACTAGACTGCCGTGCTTCCGAGATCAATGAAGAGATGAAAATTGCAACCGCTAAAGCAATTGCAAATGTCGTTACAGATGATGAATTAAGTGAAACATACATTGTTCCAAGTGTCTTTAATCAAAAAGTAGTTGAAAGGGTTCGGGAGGCTGTTGTAAAAGCAGCATATAAAACAGGCGTTGCCAGGAAAGATTTGATGAAGGAAGAAAATGCACTTGTAAAGAATTCCTGACTAACTAACCTTAACGTATAAAAAGGATGACTCTTAAGTATAAGTTCTTTAAATAACAACGATTGAAGCTTGATAGAGTTGTTACATTTAAAGTATTGCTTAAGAGTCTTTTTTCAATTAGTTATTATTATAGTTAATGACAAAATACGATTGCTCTTATAAAATTGTAAGCGGTTACTAAATTTAGAAGCTAGGTGATGCCATGAAAAAATTTTGGAAGGTTAAACTTCTTGATAGACTTATTATTTTTGCAGTTGGCCTTATTTTACTTATCGTTCTTTTATGCAGCTTGTTATATTACCAGACGTTATCAACGACGGTTGAAAAGCAATTAAGCAATAGGGCTCTGCATGTAGCGACAACAATCGCCTTAATGCCGGATATTCAAAACGCTTTTTATACTGAAGATCCTTCGGTCGTTATTCAGCCAATTGCTGAAAAGATTCGTATTCAAATAGACGCAGAGTACATTGTTGTTGGAAATAAGGAAGGAATACGCTATTCCCATCCGCTTCCTGAAAGAATCGGGAAGAAGATGGTAGGAGGAGATAATGAAAAAGCACTTAAAGATGGGAAGTCATATGTTTCAAAGGCAACAGGTTCTCTTGGACCTTCCTTACGTGGTAAGGTTCCTGTTATAGGTAAAAATGGTGAGATAATAGGTGTTGTTTCTGTTGGTTTTCTTATTGAGGATGTGCATGATCTAGTCAATGGGTATGCGAAGCCCGTCATTTGGATAGCGCTCATTGCTTTAGTCATTGGAACATTTGGATCACTTCTGCTTGCGATTAGCATTAAAAGACTAATGTTTGGACTTGAGCCGGATGAAATTTCAACTTTGCTCTTGCAACGTAATGCAGTATTAGAATCTGTCAGAGAAGGCATTATGGTCATTAATAATGAAGGGCATATTTTAATCATGAATCAAGCTGCATATGAGATATTATCGTTAGATAAGGAAAATCAAGTAGTAGGGGAATCCATTGAAACGATTATGCCAAATACTTCACTTTTAGAAGTGCTAAAAACAGGGGAGAAGCAATTAGATAGACAAATAGAATATAAGGAAAAGGAAATTATTGCTAATCGCTTGCCTCTTATGCTCGGTGATGACGTAATCGGGGTTGTTTCCAGCTTTCGCTTGAAATCTGAAATGGATCAATTAACTGAAGAGCTATCACAGGTAAAACGTTATACTGAAGCATTGCGGGCACAAACACATGAGTTCACAAATCTACTTTACACCATCTCAGGTTTAATTCAACTTGGATCATCTGGTGAAGCACTTGAACTTATTCATCAGGAAACGGAAAATCACAAGGACTTTGTCCAATTTATAATGCAAAAAATCAAAGACCCTTGGCTTGGAGGAATCATTCTAGGTTTTTATAATCGTGCAAAGGAATTAAAAATATCATTTCAGTTTGATCGAGAAAGCAGTTTTGAAAAATTACCTAAGCATATCGACAATAGTTACCTCGTATCCATTTTAGGAAATATCATGACAAATGCTTTTGAGGCAATGGAGAAAACACCATATCGTGATCGTAAGGCAAGATTATTTATAACAGATTTAGGTGAGGATTTATTATTTGAAGTGGAGGATTCAGGTCCAGGTATTGATGACAAGCTGATCTCTTTTATCTTCGAGAAGGGGTTTTCTACAAAGAAAGGTGGAAAGCGGGGCTTGGGATTATCAAGGGTTAAAGAGCTTGTTAAGGAGATGAATGGCAGCATTTCGATTGAAAAAGGGGATTATGACGGAGCTTTATTTATTGTAACCATACCTAAGGAGGAAGCTTGATGAAGATAGAGGTTATGATTGTTGAAGATGATACAAGAATTGCCGAAATTAATAGTCGGTTTACCAAAAAGGTGGAAGGATTTGACGTCATTGCGATTGCTTCATCTGGTAAGCAGGCTCTTGAATTATTAGAGATTATCCAACCGCAGCTGGTGCTTCTCGATGTATATTTGCCTGATATAAAGGGAACCGAATTAGCAAGTATTATTCGCCAAACCTATCAAGATCTTGACATCATTATGATAACTGCAGCATCTGAAGTAGAAATCGTCGGTCGCTCACTTAGAAGCGGAGTATTTGATTATATCGTCAAGCCAGTCATATTTGAGAGATTTAAAAATAGCCTTGAAAACTATCAAAAAAAGCTTATAAAACTAAACACTAACAAAAATTTATCACAAGAGGAAATTACAGAACTGTGGACTAACGCCAGAACGGAGGATCATCGAACTTTAACAGATGTGCCAAAAGGAATTGATCCGCTCACATTAAATAAAATTCTCCTCTATCTCCCATCAATAAACGAAGAAGGAATAACAGCTGAAACACTAAGCAAAGAGTCTGGGGTAAGCCGGTCTACGGCAAGACGTTATTTAGAGTATTTAATATCACAGAGAGAAATTGTTGCAGATTTAGTTTATGGTCAAGTTGGGAGACCAGAAAGAAGATATTTTCGTCCTAAACAGAAATAAACAGTCGTTTTTTCGCTTCTAATCCTAATCGATTTTTTCATGAAATTTATGAACAAAAAGATCGATATAGGTTTTATTGGACTTATGAAAATAAGATTCTAAAAAATCAATCATTCTGATACTTTTAAGACAGCGCTTACAAACGCTGTCTTTTCAATTAGAGAGGGTTAATATAAGGGGGATTGGAATGAGAAAAATCTTGATTGTTGTTATCGTAGGTTTATTTACTTTAGTGCTGGCTGCATGTGGGGGGAATCAGGAAGCTGGGAGTAAAAATGGAAGCGTTACCTCTTATCCTGAAAAACCAATTACCATTGTTGCACCCTCTGGTGCTGGTGGAGGATGGGATTTAACAGCCCGATCCTTAGCAAAGGTTTTAACGGAGACGAAATTAGTAAATGAAACAATAACAGTTGAAAATAAACCAGGCGGCGGCGGTGCTGTTTATATGGCTGAATTTGCAACACAAGAAAAAAATAATCCGTATAAATTGATGATCAGTTCACCACCAATTCTAATTAATCACGAGAAGAAAGAAGGAAATAGTCCATATGGATATGAGGATACGACTCCTCTTGCACAGCTGACGAGAGACTATGGTGCCATTGTTGTAAGAAAGGATTCTTCATTTACTGATTTAACCTCAGCATTAGAGGCAATAAAAGCGGATCCTTCCAAAATAACGGTAGCGGGCGGATCTGCTCCTGGCTCAATGGATCATTTAATCGCCGTATTACCCGCTTTTAAATATGGGATAGATCCAAAAGCGGTTAAGTATGTTTCATATGACGGCGGTGGAGAGGCAGTTGCTGCTTTGCTTGGAGGAAATGCCGATATTATAGCTACTGATGCCTCAACGATTGGTGAATATGTAAAATCAGGAAAAGTAAGAGTGTTGGCAGTAAGTTCTACAGAACGATTAGATGAAGAATTGGCAGAGGTGCCGACCTTTAAAGAAGCGGGAATTGATGCAGAATTTACAATCTGGCGAGGTGTTTTTGCAGCAAAGGAAATGAAGGAAGCTGAACTGGCTTATTGGAAAGAAGCATTAAAAGAGCTTTCTGAGAACGAAGCTTGGGTGAAAGAATTGGAAACAAACGGCTGGGAAAGTGCTTATAAAAATGCGGAAGATTTTAAAGCTTTTTTAGACGAGCAAAATGTCGTTGTTCAAGAACTATTAACTGCATTAAATATGAAGAAATAAATAACCCTTAATGGGGGAGAAGGTTTCTCTCTTAGCTTATTATTTCTGTATTAAGAAGGAATAAAAAATCTGTATGCAGATTTGATGTCTAGCTCCAGGCGCCATCGATCAAGGCTTAATAAGTTAAATGATAATTTAAGGTGAAAACACCTTTTATTCCCATATGCCTTATACCAGGCTTGTCGGGGTTGATCAAGGCGCCCTGAGCTTTTCTTATTGGAGGTGAATTACCATGAGTAAAACATTTGACCGTTATTCAAGTATTGTCTATATGATGGTCGGCATCTTTTTCATTTTTGAAAGCAGAAACATTTCTGATACAGCATATGGGAGCAATGTTGGTCCTGATATATTTCCGACTATATTGGGGGCGATCTTAATTTTGCTTAGTATTAGGTTATTTTATGAAACTTTCCACTATTTTGATCCTGCTACAGAGAAAGAATCATTAGATTATAAACGGTTTTTCATTATCTTGGTGTCAGCATTATTCTATGCTTTGTTGCTTGAGAATGTAGGATTTATCCTTACAACCTTTCTTTTTTTATTGATTTGTTTTCAAGTAATGGATCGGAAGCAGATCTTCAAATCTGCCATCATTGCAGCATGCTTTTCAGGCGGGGTCTACTTTTTATTTGTAGAAGTTTTGGAAGGCTCTTTACCTGGATTGCCAATTTGGTTTTAAAAGTGGGGTGATTACATTGGATACAATTCAATTTCTTTTAAATGGATTTTCTGAAGCGTTACAATGGCATAATTTATTATTTGCTTTTGTTGGTGTGTTGATCGGAACAGCTGTAGGGGTGTTGCCAGGAATAGGCCCTATGAGCGGAGTGGCGTTATTAATACCGGTAACCGCAACCTTAACATCAGGTCTGGATCCGGAATCTGCAGCAGCCAGTTCAATCATATTATTAGCTGGTGTTTATTATGGTGCAATGTACGGTGGTTCAACAACATCAATTTTATTGAATACACCAGGAGAATCATCATCTGTGGTAACAGCATTGGATGGGTATCAAATGGCAAGACAGGGGAGGGCAGGAGCTGCTTTATCAATTGCTGCTATCGGTTCATTTGTTGCCGGGATCGTTGCTCTTATTGGCTTAACATTATTAGCTGAGCCTTTATCAAGTGTTGCTCTATCCTTTGGACCAGCGGAGTATTTTTCTTTAATGATTTTAGGGTTATGTGCTGTAAGCGGACTTGCTGGCAAATCCAGAACAAAAGCAATGATCATGACCGTGGTTGGGCTATTAATTGCAACAATCGGGATGGATAATGTGTCTGGAGTCGCGCGGTTTACTTATGATCATCCCGTCCTATACTCCGGGATTGAATTTTTAACAGTAGCGGTTGGACTTTTTGCACTTGGCGAGGTGTTCAAAACCATTCTTGAAAAAGAGAAAAACGATGGTTCGATTGCAAAAGTTGAGCGGATCCTGCCGACGAAAAAAGATTTGAAAAATAGCTCAGGTCCAATAGTAAGGGGCTCATTATTAGGATTTTTTATTGGAATCTTACCAGGTGCAGGAGCAACTCTAGCTTCATTTTTTTCATATATTTTCGAAAAGAAGATCAGTAAACAACCAAGTAAATTTGGTCACGGGGCAATCGAAGGAGTTGCTGCACCAGAGGCCGCAAACAACGGTGCATCTGGAGGAGCGATGATCCCATTGCTTACCTTAGGGATTCCAGGGTCTGGTACAACAGCCATTTTAATGGGTGCATTGATTATGTATAATATTCAACCAGGTCCCTTATTTTTTACAGATCATCCTCAGGTTGCATGGGGATTGATTGCCAGTATGTTTATTGGCAATGTAATGCTGCTTATTTTAAACCTGCCTCTTGTCAGGATTTTTGCGAAAATTATTGAAACACCAACGAAATATTTATTGCCAATCATTATCGCAATTTCGATTTTTGGCGTATATGCTGTTCAATTTACTGTATTTGATCTATTGTTATTAATCGGCTGCGGTGTTGCAGGCTATTTTTTAACGAAGAATGACTATCCTGTGGCACCACTTGTTTTAGGCTTGGTTCTAGGTCCAATGATTGAAAATAATATGAGAAGGGCATTAACAACTTCTAATGGGGATTTCGTGATTTTTCTTGAAAAACCGCTTTCACTATTCTTTATCCTGGCCGCCCTTTTGTGGATGACTATCCCAATTATATTAAAAATGAAGGGCCGAAATGTAGTCATTAATGAAGAAGCGTAATAGCTAATAAAAGATCTCTTTTGCTTATTAGATAAAGAGCATAATATGAATTTTGACATTATCATTTTAGGTAATGTCTTTTTTATGGTAAAAAATAATAAATTATGAAACTATTTCCCTATTTCTACGTATTAGTAAATGACTACATAATTTGGAGGTTGGTTATAGTGGAACAAGAAACAATTCAAACGAAAAAGCCATCTTTATTTGGAATGATTTTTAGTCCGGGAGAACAGTTAGAGAGAATTCGGGAAAGACCGGTTATCTGGCTGCCCTTAATTTTATTGACATTAGTTATGACTATTGTATCAGTCATTTCAGCATTAAATATTGATTATTCAGCCGTGCCTGGAATGGAAATGTCTGCTGAAGAGGAGCAAATGGCTAAAATTTTTGGTGTTATTGGTGCTGGATTAGTTGGATTTTTTGGAACGTCAATTGGCTGCCTCTTTTTTGGACTCATTTTTTGGGCCATAGCTAAGATTGCAAAATCAGATGCAACATTTAAGCAAATGTTCTCATTAATGATTTTTACTAGTTTTATTACCACAATCGGACAAATCTTAAATCAGCTAATTATATTGGCGATAGATGGAGATCCGCTGATTATGTTAACCAGTATAAATAGTCTTGTAGGTGCAGATGGTGTTTTAGGAGCTGTGCTAAGCACATTTGAAGTGTTCGGTATATGGTATTATATCGTTTTAGCAATGGGTCTAGTAAAAGTAGCAAAGCTTTCAAAGCCGGTAGCGGTGATTACCACAGTAATCTTCTTTGTTTTAGGAATAATCTTAGCAGCAGTAGGGGGAGCATTTGAAGGGATGACACAATTCTAATGAAGAAAAAGATCTGGATTTCAATTGGTGTCGGTACCATAATCCTCATTTTTATAGGAGTAAATGTATTTGCAACTTTGAGAGAAGAAAATCCTGTTATAGAAGCTATAAATCTAGAAAAACGGGAAATTACCGAGAAAGTTATGGTTCCTGGAACACTTTCCTTAAGTCAAGAGGACTTTGTCTACTTAGATTCTGAAAAGGGTGAAGTGGAAGAAATTCTAATAAAGTCAGGAGATAAGCTGGAAAAAGGAACTCACATATTAAAATATAAAAATGAGCAGCTTCAATTAGAAAAAGAGCAAAATACACTTTCGATTGAATCAGCTTATTTAAGAATTAACCAAATTAAAGACCAAATTGAAAACCTTGAAGAAAAGGAAAAGGACTTGGCGAAACAGGTTGGCGATGAGGAGGCAGAAAAAGAGGTTGCAGCAGAGCGGGATCAATTAGAAATTGATTTAAAGGTGGCTGATATTGAAGCAAGGCAGCTCCTCCTTCAAAAAGAAACCATCAATAAGAAGTTAAGCCAGTTGGAAGTAAAAAGTGAAATGGATGGAACGGTGCTATCTGTCAATGATGAGGCAGTTACTGGAATCTCACAAGCACCAATGATTCATATAGGAAATACCGATGAATATGTTGTCAAAGGGTTTATTTCAGAATATGATGCATTAAAAATTACGGAAAAACAAGCAGTCGTTTTAAGATCAGACGTCATATCTGATAAGGAATGGAAGGGTACTGTAACAAGAGTAAGTCTATTGCCAGAACAAGCTGAAAATGGACTTGGAAGTGAGGACACAGCTGTCCAATATCCGATTGAAGTATCAATTGATGCAAAGGATCTGACTGCAAAGCCTGGATTTAAGCTGATTATGGAAATAGAAACGAATAAACGCACCGTTCAAGCCGTTCCCATTGAAGCGGTAAAGCAGGATGGGGAAGATTATTATGTATTTATAGTCGATGATGGAAAAGCCATCCGTAAAAAGGTAACAACCGGAGCTACTAGTGATGATTATATGGAGATTACATCAGGTATAGAAAACGGAGATGCGGTTATCAACATTCCGCCAGATAATCTTCAGAATGGGATGGAAGTGAAAGTGAAATGATCGAACTTGCAGCTATCACAAAAAGCTATAAAGTTGGAAATGAAACGTTAGATGTTTTAAAAGAGATCAATCTTTCAATTGGTAATGGAGAATTTGTTGCTATAATGGGTCCTTCAGGATCTGGCAAATCTACGTTAATGAATGTTATCGGTTGTTTAGATAACCCTACTTCAGGTACATATTTCCTAAATAACGAAGATATTTCTTCTTTTAAGGATGAGGAGCTCGCAAAGGTTCGCAATCTTTCCATCGGTTTCGTCTTTCAGCAATTTCAATTATTGCCGCGCTTAACAGCATTAAAAAATGTAGAGCTTCCGATGATTTATGCTGGTGTAAGGAAAAAGGACAGAGAAGAACGAGCCAGCCGCGCCCTTGAAAAAGTAGGGTTAGCTGAAAGGATGAATCATTTACCGAATGAGCTTTCAGGCGGTCAAAAACAACGTGTAGCGATTGCTAGGGCGATTGTGAATGAGCCGGACATTATTTTAGCCGATGAACCAACAGGTGCACTTGATACCAAAACAAGCTCTTCGATTATGGAGCAGTTTACAGCATTAAATAAAGAAGGTACAACAGTGATTCTAGTTACACATGAACAGGAAGTTGCCGAATATGCCAAGAGAATCATAACAGTTAGGGATGGAACGATTCTCTCAGATGATGAGAGGAGTTTTTAAAGCATGAGTTTAGTAGAAAATATAAAAATGGCCTTAAGCTCTGTGCTTGCTCATAAATTGAGATCTATTCTAACAATGTTGGGAATCATTATTGGTGTGGCCTCGGTTATTTTGGTCGTTGCCATTGGCCAGGGCGGGGAACAATTATTAAAAACATCAATTACTGGCCCAGGAAATACGATTGAAGTTTACTATGAACCTAGTGAAGAGGAATTAATGTCAAATCCAAACGCATATATGAATGCTGCTTTTACACAGGATGATGTTGCTGCTTTGAACAATATACCAGAAGTGAAAAAGGTAGTGGCATCATCTACTGAATTATTTTCTACCAGATATCGCGAAGAAACAATGGATACGAGTGTATACGGGGTAAACCAGGCATATATCGAGGTGAATCAATTAAACATCAAGTCAGGCAGACATCTTGTTGAAGCAGACTTTATTGGAGGCACACGTGTAGGTGTTATAAGTGATGAATTAAGGAATGAATTATTTGTTAAAGATGATCCCATAGGTGAAGTTATCTGGGTAAAAGGCCAGCCTATTGAAATTGTTGGAGTATTGGAGAAGCCTACTGGTCTTTTTGCCTTCGGTACAATGGAAATTTACATGCCTTGGAATACGTTTCGATCATCTTTCGGTATTAATGATTATAATCAAATTACTCTCCAAGCGACTGATTCGGATGTAATCAAAGAAGCTGGAGAAAAAGCGACTCGTACATTAAATATTGCACATAACACAGAAGAGTCTTACAAAGTGTTTAATATGGAAGAAATGGCGGCAGGAATTGGGCAAATTACAACCATTATGACCTTAATTATTGGTTCAATCGCAGGAATATCTCTAATCGTTGGCGGGATTGGTGTAATGAATATCATGCTTGTTTCTGTCACAGAGCGAACAAGGGAAATTGGTATTAGAAAAGCATTAGGTGCAACAAAACGTCAAATTTTAACCCAGTTTCTGATTGAATCCGTCACATTAACATTAATTGGCGGGATTGTTGGGATTATTTTGGGTGCTGTTGCTGCAAATATCGTTTCTATATTTGCTGGATGGCCGCCGCTTATCTCGTGGCAGATAGTTTTAGGAGGACTTTTATTCTCGATGCTAATTGGTGTAGTGTTTGGCATGCTCCCTGCAAATAAAGCAGCACGATTAAGTCCAATTGAGTCACTTCGATATGAATAAAATAGGAAATCTCCTTTTGGATCAACTGCTTTTCCAAAAAGCGGTTGATTTGAAAGGAGTTTTTTTATTTTCAAGTAGGATAGCTTGAGTTTTTATACTTAATTTTTATCTTAAGCAAGGAACAACAAATACTAAAGCGCTGTTTGTGGCGCTTCCTCATTTGTTATCTAGTAATTTAGAAATAATAGAAAATAGTAATTTTTGATTGGAAAATGATAGTTTTTGATAAAATGTGATTGATTTTGACTGAATCCGACAGTATAATGAATGTGTAAGGGAGATTGTATTCGCTTACAACAAAAGGAAGGTGTGATTCATGTTAACCCCTGAACGGCATCGGATCATTTTAGATGTCTTAAAAGAAAAACAGTCAGTCAAGATTCAAGAGCTTGTAGATTTAACAAACTCCTCTGAATCAACAATAAGACGTGATTTAACACAATTAGAAGAAGAAAAGTATTTAAAAAGAATTCATGGCGGAGCAGCACTCCTCCAAGGAAAACTAAGAGAACCAAATATCATTGAAAAATCAGCCAAAAACCTTCATGAAAAGAAAAGGATTGCACAAGAAGCGGCATCCTTAGTTGAAGAGGGTGATTGTATTTATATGGATGCTGGAACGACCACTCTTCAAATGGTTGAGTTTCTTCCAAATGGCAAGGAAATTGTGGTTGTAACAAATGGACTTACCCTTATTGAGCCACTTATGAATAAAGGAATAAAGACGTATTTAATCGGTGGATATATAAAGCCTCTGACAGGCGCCATGATTGGTCGGGGAGCCATGACAGCCCTTGAACAATACCGTTTTGATAAATGCTTTTTAGGTGTTAATGGCATCCATATTGAACTGGGGTTTACAACACCGGATCCAGAGGAAGCTGCAATTAAAATGACTGCTCTCCTGTTATCAAGAGAAAAATATGTGCTCGCTGATCATTCGAAATTTGGCGAGATTTCTTTTTCAAACATAGCAGAGCTGTCTGAGGCGAAAATAATTACGGATGATGTAGACAAAGACATCCTGAACTCCTATGGGAAAAATACAGAAATAAAGGTCGTGAATGAATGATTTATACCGTGACATTAAATCCATCTGTTGATTACATCGTAGAGGTTGATCAATTTGAAATAGGGTCATTAAACCGCACAGTTGCGGATACAAAGTTTCCTGGGGGAAAAGGGATCAATGTATCAAGGGTCATGCAACGATTAGGGGTTGAAACAAAAGCATTAGGATTTATCGGCGGTTTTACAGGGAAATTTGTCGAGGATTTTTTAATTGCTGAAAATATCCAAACTAATTTCGTAAAGGTTTCTGGTGATTCAAGGATTAACATTAAATTAAAGACAGAAGTAGAAACAGAAATCAATGGACTTGGTCCAAGTATTACAGATGAGCAGCTAGCAGAATTTTTAGCTGTATTTCAAAAAATGACTGAAGAAGATATCGTCGTTTTGGCAGGCAGTATACCAGGGACTTTACCGGCATCAATTTATAAAGAAATCATCGCATTATGTAAAGAAAAACAAATAAAAGTTGTTGCGGATGTTTCTGGTGAAGCTCTAAAAGAAGTCATTTCAGAAAAGCCTTATTTAATAAAACCAAATCATCATGAGCTTGGTGAGTTGTTTCAGACAGATATCCGAACAGTAGAGGATGCTCTCAAATATGGAAAGAAATTGGTCGAGCAAGGTGTAAAGCATGTCATAGTTTCAATGGCAGAAAAGGGAGCCTTGCTTATCACTGAAAGGACAAGTCTTACAGCAAATGTACCGAAAGGAAAGGTTCTTAATTCCGTAGGTGCAGGAGATTCGGTTGTAGGAGGTTTTTTAAGCGCTCTGCAAAAAAATTACCCAATGGAAGAAGCATTTAAACTTGGTGTAACTGCAGGGAGTGCAACAGCCTTCTCGATGGAGCTTTGTACAAAAGAAAAAATTGAAGAGTTACTGCCACAGGTCGAAGTAATAAAGGGATAGAGGGGGAAATACAATGAGAATTACAGAACTTTTGACAAAAGAAACGATAAAGCTTGACCTCCATTCAACATCAAAAGCAAATGTAATAGGTGAACTAGTTGATGTTTTAGACAAGGCAGGTAAGCTTTCCGATAAAGCAGGATATCAACAAGCAGTAATGGCTCGTGAACAACAAAGCACAACTGGGATTGGTGATGGAATTGCAATCCCGCATGCAAAGACAAATGCCGTTTTGCATCCAGCCATTGTATTTGGCCGTTCAAATGGCGGTGTTGATTATGAGGCACTTGATGGGAAGCCAAGCTATCTGTTTTTTATGATTGCTGCGTCTGAAGGTGCAAATAATACCCATTTAGAAGCGTTATCCAAGCTTTCTTCCATCCTAATGAAACAAGAAGTGAGAGATCGGTTATTAGCAGCCAATACAGCTAGTGAAGTGTTGGACATTATTGATCAATATGATGAAAAAGATGAAGAAGCAGTAGTAAATGAGTCAAGTACCGGCAAAATATTAGCTGTTACAGCTTGTCCAACTGGAATCGCACATACGTATATGGCTGCTGATTCCTTAAAGGAAAAAGCAAAAGAAATGAACGTCTCTATCAAGGTAGAGACAAACGGTTCAGGCGGTGCGAAAAATGTTTTAACAGATGCTGAAATTCAAGAAGCAACCGCGATTATTGTTGCAGCCGATAAGCAGGTGGAGATGGAACGTTTTAAAGGGAAACATGTTATCATAGTACCTGTAGCAGACGGGATTCGTAAGCCTAAAGAATTAATCGAGCGTGCGTTAAAACAAGATGCAGTCATCTATCAAGGCAGCGGTGAGACAAGAAAAGAAGATCGCGGCGGAGAAAGAACTGGTTTTTATAAACATTTAATGAATGGTGTTTCAAACATGCTGCCGTTTGTTGTCGGCGGAGGTATTTTAATTGCGATTTCATTTATGTTTGGTATCCATGCATCAGACCCAACTCATGAAACGTATAACGCTTTTGCGGAAGCATTAAGTACGATTGGCGGGGGAAATGCATTTGGACTGATGGTTCCAGTGTTAGCAGGATTTATTGCTTTAAGTATCGCGGATCGTCCAGGTTTGGCACCGGGTATGGTTGGCGGGTTTATGGCTGCACAAGGTGGAGCGGGGTTTTTAGGTGGTTTAATCGCAGGATTTTTAGCGGGGTATATTGTCGTTCTACTGAAAAAATTATTATCAGGTTTGCCTTCATCATTGGAAGGCATTAAGCCGGTGCTCTTATATCCAGTTCTTAGCATTTTCAGTGTCGGAATGATTATGTTTTTTGTTGTTAATAAACCAGTAAGTGCATTAAACACACAAATTAGTGAGTTTTTAGGCGGATTAGGCACAGGTAATTTAGTTCTTCTTGGATTGATTCTTGGGGGAATGATGGCAATTGATATGGGTGGTCCAATTAATAAAGCTGCGTTTACATTCGGTATTGCCATGATCGATTCAGGTAATTTTGCACCACATGCAGCTGTTATGGCTGGTGGGATGGTACCTCCATTAGGTATTGCACTTGCAACAACATTTTTCCGCAGTAAATTTACAAAACGTGAACGTGAAGCAGGTATTACTTGCTATATCATGGGGGCTTCCTTTATTACTGAAGGCGCAATCCCATTTGCGGCTTCAGATCCAGGCCGCGTTATTCCTTCAATAGTTGCCGGTTCAGCGGTTGCTGGTGCTTTAGCTATGTTCTTTGGAAATGGTTTACGAGCTCCGCATGGAGGAGCATTCGTTATTCCATTAGTGGAAGGAAATCCTCTGCTTTATTTGCTGGCGATTGTCATTGGTGCTATTGTCACAGCTATTCTGCTGGGATTATTGAAAAAACAAGTTAGAGAATAAATTTTTTATACTGAGCTGATTAGAATGAAGTTAACTTTCGTTTTAATCAGCTTTTTACGTGTTAAAGCTTATTGTAAAAATACTAACTATTAATGAACAGAAACACGAGAATCCTAAATCCCAAACAAAGTGTTAGCTCATAACATCAGGAAAGGAAAACATTCGATTAAAATGAATAAAAAAGGGTAAAGTCTATAAAGGAAAAATAATATAGAAGGGATGATCACTGTGTCAAAATCATTATTTACAGCAAAAGTTACTGCCGTTGGCGGCCGGGAAGGACATGTAACATCCTCTGACGGAAATTTTGACTTAGATATTGCAATGCCCGGCACCCCAAGATCAAAGGAGTTGCCAGAAGCAACAAATCCTGAGGAGCTTTTTGCAGCAGGATATGCTGCGTGCTTTGATGGTGCATTACAGCTTATGGCTAAAAAGGAAAAAGTGCAATTTGATTCAGAAGTAACGGCAAATGTAAGTTTATTAAAGGATGAAGCAGATCAAGGCTTTAAATTAGCCGTAACGTTACAAGTTAAAGGTTCTGGAATTGAAAAGAACAAACTGGATGGTATCGTCCATATAGCACATGATTTATGTCCATATTCAAAAGCGACTAGAGGGAATATTGATGTAACATTGGAGGTAGTGGAGTAAATAAATGAAAAAGGTGCACTTTTGCACCTTTTTCATGATTTAAACACATGTATGAGATGTATAAACGTGCATTTTTTGATTGGTAAAATTTATTCCTATATAAACCTAGGCCGATTATTATTGGCGTGTTCGGTAAAAACCACAATAATTTACTGACCAATAACGTTGGAGCACCAAAAACAATAAACGCTGTAACGGTGGAAATACAACAAGCAAGCATTCCGGAAAAATGTTCAAACCACCAATGCATAGTTCTTTTTGGTTTGTTCAGCGGATATTTAAGCTGACTGATGTCTAGAGCTATTCCAATTAGAGGAAACTATGCTAGTAATTGAAAGTCTTTTGAAACCCATAAATACTAATCCCTATACCTGAAGTAAGCAGCAATAATGGAAAAATGAAATCAAGTAGATCAGAATGGATTTTTTGCGATTTTTAAATTTTAGAACACATACTCCATAATAAGATGCTGCTGAACTTAAAATATTTATAACAAAGAGAAGCCAGGAAAAAGAGGTCAATTCTTGTGTTGCTGAATGATCAATAAAAATACGGAAAAATCCCATATAAAAAGCACTAATTGCTACAATAATCATACCATTGACGTAGAGCCAGCCGAACATCTTATGGAGCTTTCCATCTTTTTTCGTAACAATCGGAATCCAAAAAACAAAAAGAGCAGCAAACCCTCCTATAATATGTAATCCTCGAATGACATGAAAACAAATTCCGTTCCTTAGCCCACCTCTCTTTGAATTGATTATTTTTCCATTTGTTTTCATTTTGTCATTAATAAAAAAAGATAAAGGATTTTTTTATTTTTTAGCAAATAAATTTGTATATAGGTATAATAGAATTAGAGCACTGAAATTAGGAGGTTCATCATGTCGCAAACAGAAACAGAAGCGCCAAAGTCAAAGATCTGGGAATGGATAAAAGCAATTGTTTTAGCAATCGGGCTGGCAATGATTATACGTTTCTTTTTATTTGAGCCGTATCTTGTTGAAGGCTCTTCAATGGATCCAACCTTAAAGGATGGAGATCGGCTTTTCGTCAATAAAACCTTGCAATTTATTGGTGAAATAGAAAAAGGAGATATTGTAATCATTAAAGGAAAAGAAGAAGATATACGCTATGTTAAACGAATTATCGGCTCTCCAGGAGATAAGATTAGTGCGGAAAATGGTAAGGTGTATGTCAATGGTAAAGTGATAAACGAGCCCTATTTAGAGAGTAACAAAGAAGAAGCACAACAAATGGGTATGCTCCTGACTAATGATTTTGAAGAGATTGAGGTCCCAGAAGGAAGTTATTTTGTTATGGGGGATAATCGCTTAAATAGCATGGATAGCCGCAACGGACTTGGCTTGATAGAGTCAGATCGAATTTTAGGTAAATCGGAATTTATTTTCTTCCCGTTTGGCCATCTGAGTAAAACAGAATAAATAAAAAAGGTCAGAATTCAGCAAAATTCACAATAAATATGACTTCATGTATATCAAAGTCATAAATTGTGCTTGCGTGATTCTGGCCTTTTAATTTTTGATAACCTTATTTGCCTTTTTAAATTTGTAACCCTTTTATGTATAAAACGTCTACCTAATCATACCGGAAAATTTATACAAAGGGTGTGGCAGGATGAAAAAGCTGTTGTTGATTGCTTGGACAATTCTATTGATAGGACTGATATGCGGTTGCAGCAATTCTAGTGAAGAAAGCAAACAGGCAGATAAAGCAGTTGGAGAAATGGTAGATAAAAGCAACACTGCTCAAGATATAGGGGAAAAGTCGGAAAACGCTGATGAAGATGCTGCACAGAATTCAAATGAGAGAACAGAGGCAGAAGGAAATGAACAACGAATTTCAGAAACATCAAATCAAAGCGACCGAATGGTTATCTATACTGCAAACCTTTCGATTGAAGTAAAAAGCTATCAAAAGACAATGGAGTTTATCCAACAGAAGCTTGAGTCAGCTAATGGTTATGTCGTTGAATCTAATTCGTATACAACAGGAGAACGTCAATTGTTAGAGGGGACCATCACGGTGCGCCTCCCTCAGGAGCAATTTAAGTCTTTTTTACAGGCAGTTGAAAATGGAAGTACCAAGGTAAATGACCGTTCTATTTCAGGTCAGGATGTAACTGAAGAATATGTAGACCTTGAAGCACGTTTAAAATCAAAACAAATCGTTGAAGCTCGCTTGCTCGACTTTATGAGTAAGGCTGAAAAAACCGAGGATTTACTTAAGATATCAAATGATTTGGCCGCTGTTCAGGAAGAAATTGAACAAATTAAAGGGAGAATGAACTACTTAAACAATAAGGTAGACCTTGCTACGGTTACGATTCATTTAATGGAGGATAAGGTGAATGTTCCTGGTTTAGAAAATAAAGAGTTAAACACTTGGGAAAGAACGCAGGAACAATTTATGAACAGTATCAATTTTTTATTGCAAGCTTGCTCTGCACTTATCATCTTCTTTGTAGGAAGCTTGCCGATACTAGCTATCTTAGGAGGCCTCCTGCTAATCATTATTTTAATTATCCGGAAAAGACGTAAGCTAAATGAAGGAAAACCACCTGGCCAATCAAATGATTAAATGGCCAGCAGTGTTAAGATAAGCATGGTTAAAAATACGGTGCCAATAATCAAAAGTACACATGATAATACCGACACTTGCTTATTCTCTGGAATATACCGGGGCAGGAGTCTTTTTGAAAAGATGTTAATCATGACATATAGAAAAATAACCCCAATTATAAAGGTTGCGCCTTTTGATTGAAAACCAAGGAAGGCGAAATATAGTCCTGCCAAAATTAGTAATAAACAGTATTCAATTAATGTATATAACTTCATGAATTTAGAACTCCTTTTACCTATTGAAAGCCCATTTTATCATAAAACCTGCTAAAAGTTTAGAAATGAATCCTAACTGTAAGTATAAACTAAGTATAAAAATTGGAAAGGACTTATTTAATACATATCGAAATAGTAAAAGAGATCACTTTTAAATGTTAGGGATTTTAATATCATTTTGTACAAATTACAGCAATTTTTAGGTAAGGGTGAAAAGGATGACGTATTTGCCAGATGAGTTTGTTAAAACGATAAAATCGGTCCATAAAGAGAATGGACAGAGGTGGTTAAATCATTTTGAACAGCTAATCAAACATTGTGAAGAAAAATGGGAGCTTAAGATCCAGCCGCCCTATGAGCTATCTTATAATTTTGTAGCACCTGCAGTTAGAGCAGATGGAAGTAAAGTTGTAGTTAAATTAGTGGTACCAGGTGATGAGGGGTTTCAAAAAGAAGTCGAGGCCCTTAAACATTTCAACGGACAAGGAATTATCCGCCTTCTTGATGAAGAATCTGAAAATGGCATTATGATCTTAGAGCATGTATCGCCAGGTGAAAAGCTGGCATCTATTAAAAATGATGATGAGGCCACATTGATCATGGCACAGGTTATGAAAAGATTATGGAAATCCCCCCCGAATAACACAAGCATTCAGACAATTTTCGAACGGGAAAAGGACTTTCAGAAAATACGGCTTACTCATAAAGATGGAGTTGGCCCTCTTACGAAAACAATGCTGATAGAGGCAGAAGAGATCTTTTCAAGGCTGATCAGTACAATGAAAGGTTTATACCTTCTACACGGTGATTTCCATCACTACAATGTTTTATCAATAAATCAAAAAGACTGGATTGTCATTGATCCAAAGGGATTAATAGGTGAAAGAGAATATGATGTCATTCAATTTTTGTTGAATAAATTACCTGATGACCAAGTAGAAAAACTGATTGAAAGAAGGATAAATATTTTAGTAGATTATTTACATTTAAATAAAGAGAGAATTTTATTATGGGGTTATTGTCATTCAATTTTAAGCTTATATTGGGATATTGAAGACTTTGGTGTACCAAATGAAAAGACTTTTGAAGTTATCACAATCTTTAAGAATTTGTATAATAAATTATATGAAGTTTAAGAAAGAAAGGGCTGAAAATTGGTTTCAGCTCTTTTATTTGCTTGTTTCATCCATCTGTTCATCAGCTTTAAGCTGTAAATTATTTGCTCTTGTTTAAATAGGGGTCAATAAATGTAATATGTCATTCCTAACTAGGAACATATGAGAAATCGTTTTCGAATACTTAAAACACAAAATCATCTTTTCTTTTATGAAAATTTGTGTCTTTTCATTGATTTAGTTGTTAATTTTTGTTAAAAATACTAAGTGTGATATGAAGGTAATAAGATTAATAGAAAAAGACAAGTAAATGAAGGGATAAGTAGATAATGTACGCAATTTTACATGGGATATTACTTGCTTTTGGACTCATTTTTCCATTGGGTGCTCAAAATGTATTTGTGTTTAACCAAGGAGCCACACAGCCTACATATTTTCGTGCACTTCCGGCAATTTTAACTGCTGCGCTATGTGACACTTTCTTAATCCTTCTTGCTGTAATGGGAGTATCAGTTATTGTTTTTTCTTTTGAGTGGCTAAAAACAATTATTTTTTTGATTGGCATTGTATTTTTAATTTTTATGGGCTGGTACATTTGAAAGACTGGCAGTCACTCAAATCAACAGGGCAATCACACATCCTTATCAGCTAAAAGGCAAATGATGTTTGCGATGTCTGTTTCATTGCTAAATCCTCACGCTATTTTAGATACAATCGGTGTGATTGGAACAAGCTCTTTAGTGTATAGCGGTTATGAAAAATGGATCATGAAGGAATTTTTTTTACATAAAATTAATAAAGTTTCAGCCAAATAATCTGGGGTGTTGCAGGGTATCTTTTATTTCAATTATGGTAGAAACATAGAGGAGTGGTAAGATGGGACAACATTTTATTAGAATGTCAGAGGGAAAAAACAGCCATTGGCGTTATTTTTGGTCACTCTTGGTTATTTTAGCATTTATGTTTGTTATCGGAACGATCGCATACATAATTGCTGTATTACTAACAGCGTTTATAAACCCGAGTATTGTTGATCTAGAAGATATGATGATTACAGATCCGTTAGTGGATTTTTATCTATATCATATCGTCAATATCTCTGCTGTTTTCGGAATGTGGCTTGCAGCACGCACGATTTTAAAGAGAAAACTGATTTCCTTTATCACGCCATATAATATGGTGAATTGGTCAAAGATATTATATGGATTTTTGATTGCTTTCTCGTTATTTGCGCTGTTCGCTCTATTAGACTACGCCATTTTTCCAAATGATTATATGTTAAATGATTTTGATGGTTCTAGATTTGCCTGGTTGGTAGTTGCTTCGATCCTGTTAGTTCCTATTCAAACAACCTCAGAGGAATTATTTTTTAGAGGGTTTTTGTTGCAATGGGCAGGAAAATTAACAAAGAACCCCATTATTTTAATGATCATCATTGGAGGTATCTTTGGAAGCTTGCACTTTTCAAATCCTGAAATGGAGCACGGGGCAATTTGGGTTGCAATTGATTATTTAGCAATGGGATTCATTTGGACTTATATTTCCATAAAAACAAATAGTTCTGAGTTTTCCATTGGTGCCCATGCCGCAAATAACATGTTTTTATGTATTTTTCTAACCATGGAGGATACAGTAGTTGGTAATATTCCATCTTTATTTGTTGTAACAAACGTTAACGCGATGTTATCAGCGCTGACGACTGTTACGACTGGATTGATTTTTTTATACATAGTGATGAGAAAGCATCGGAAGGGGAACTAGATAACTATAGAGGCATGCCATATAGTAAACCTCTAAGAATGCCAGGAAATACTTTATCAATAAATAGCATAAGATCGCTTTTCTAGGATATCGCAGCAAGATATGCCATGGGAAAGTGATTTTTTTATGGGCAATAATTGATTGTCCTACATACAAAAATTAATCGGGACTATCTGTTGTTACATACAATGTTTTAAACAACATCTAATATATTTCATTAAGGTTGTTTGTGTTTGTATCGATAAAAAGCGATCGAATATTTTTATACATTTTCAATTTATATTTAAGAAGGAAACAGAACAAAGCGGGAGTAATTGATTAAAGGGGATTGACTAATATGATAAAACTTTTCAATTTACTTTTATCAATATTATTCAATATCACTATGATTCTGTATACCTGTTTTTTTGGTGCATTGGTATGGGTGGTAATTAATGATGGAAATCATGAAGTATCTGCTGTTTTTGTCATTCTTTATGTAACAACCTTATCTTGGTTTATTGCTGAAGAAAATAAGCATAAACAACGTTAAAACGAAAAAGACACATAGATAGTTAAGTTTAAAGTGGTCTTAGTTTTTTCATCTATGTGCCTCTAAAGCTCGGTATGGATAGGAAGTTGAGGGATCTAATATTTAATACCTATAAATTTTATTTTTTTCCATTGATCTCGTTCGATTTCATTAACTTTCATTTTCTCCTTTAAATGTTCAACTGCATCCCAAAGACTATTTGAATGAACAATAATTTCTTCAGAGTCAATAGAAAAGACAAATTGCTTCAATTACCATACCCCCTTTTGAAAACTTATAGATAAATGAAATCAATAAAAAGGCCAGTAATAATTATACTAGCCATACAGCTTTACAATGGTTTTCAAGCGACTTAATGTAGCATATTCATTAAATATTTAATTTGCGTGAGATAAACATGGAATTATAAAGGGTAAGGTGTGAGAATAATAAATTCTTGTTATAAGGAGGGATTGAGAAAGGAAACGAACAATCAAATTTTAATCAAAAAAGAAATTAAACTTATCATTAATTTTTCATTTAATTAGGTGTTTTATAAATAATGTGGTATGCTTTATGTAACCATTTTATTACCTTATTTCATGTTACGTCCCCATTCATTTTTTGAATGGGGATTTTTGTGTTGTTTTAATCTTTTTTAAACTCAATAAAAAAAGACTCTAATAAAGAGTCCATTCGTCATTAACCTTTGTTTACGTTAACTGCTTGTGGTCCGCGTTGACCTTGTTCAACATCAAAAGTCACTTTTTGACCTTCGTCTAAAGATTTAAATCCTTCGCCTTGGATAGCTGAGAAATGAACGAATACATCGCTTCCACCTTCAACTTCGATGAATCCGAATCCTTTTTCTGCGTTAAACCATTTTACTGTACCTTGTTGCATGTTTGTACCTCCTGAGTGGAATAATCCACTGTTTAATACTATCCTTGCTCAATTAGATATCAAAGGCGAAAAGTTTAAATACTTATCTTTCCTCACAGACCGAACAAAAATAATTCTTATTAAGAATAACAGATCATTTTTAGAAAAGCAAATGAATCGATAATAATGAAGGAATTTCTACGGGATCGCTCTTTTTCTGGAAGTAGGAGAGATGAGTTTTTCAATACATAAGAGATTGTATAAAAGATAATTCAACAACTTCTAAACTAAAATGAAATGAAAATAGGAATAGTAGTTCTAAACTAGATAAAGACAATCCTTATAAGATGGTGATTTAGAAATTCATTGGAACTTTCTTTAGTTCAAAAAGTGGCAATTATTACTATCTACGGAAACAATCAATTATATGACGATTATTCCTTCTCTTATAAATATTTTACATTATAGAGATAGATGGAAGTGATAGTAGAATGAATTTAAACAAACACTTCACCTTTTGTCTTTTCATATAAGCCACATACAATTTCTTCTGCTCTGGATATAGTTCCACTGCTTCCATTGATCATTTGGGAGTTGTCCAAATAAACATAAAAAAGTTGTATAAGGAATTCAATTACCAGTGAATATTTATTTTTATTTTTAAAACATCTGTTGTTTGGAAATTACCTTTTTTGTTTTAAACAATAATTAAGCTTTTTGTTGATTGTTCACAATATTCATCCTAGTGGAATATGTAAATTTTTAAAGTCTTTTTCTCAATAGATTGCCCTTACTAATAAATTCCTTTATAATTATGCATATCTTAAAATACGTGAATCGTATGTATTAGATATTATCAGTGAAAAGTAAATAGGGTTAAAAACCCTTGTGTTTATTGGAGGATATTTCATGATTCAAGTTACAAATGTCAGCTTACGGTATGGTGATCGCAAGCTTTTTGAAGATGTTAATATTAAATTCACTCCGGGCAATTGCTACGGGTTAATTGGTGCTAATGGGGCTGGGAAGTCTACGTTTTTAAAAATACTATCCGGCGAAATTGAACCGCAAACAGGTGACGTCAGCATGGCGCCTGGCGAACGTTTAGCGGTGTTAAAACAAAATCACTTTGAATATGAAGAGCATGAAGTTCTTAAGGTTGTTATTATGGGACATAAACGCCTATATGAGGTCATGCAGGAAAAAGATGCAATCTATATGAAGGCTGATTTTACTGATGAAGATGGCATGAAGGCTGCAGAATTAGAAGGAGAATTCGCTGAATTAAATGGTTGGGAAGCGGAAAGTGAAGCAGCTATTTTGTTAAAAGGCCTTGGAATTACGGAAGAACTTCATACGAAAAAAATGGCTGATCTAACCGGCGGAGAGAAGGTAAAGGTTCTTTTAGCACAAGCTCTTTTTGGACAACCTGACGTTCTTCTTTTAGACGAGCCTACAAACCATCTTGATATTCATGCAATTGCATGGCTTGAGGAATTTTTAATAAACTTTGAAAATACAGTTATTGTTGTTTCACATGACCGTCACTTTTTAAATAAGGTTTGTACACATATTGCTGATTTAGACTTTTCAAAAATTAAAATTTATGTCGGAAACTATGATTTCTGGTATGAGTCAAGTCAATTAGCTCTTAAATTGACGCAGGAAGCAAACAAGAAAAAAGAAGAGAAAATTAAAGAGCTTCAAAACTTTATAGCAAGATTTAGTGCAAATGCTTCTAAATCAAAGCAAGCGACTTCTCGTAAAAAACTATTGGATAAAATTACAATAGATGATATTCAACCTTCTTCACGACGTTATCCATACGTGAACTTTACACCGGATCGTGAAATCGGAAATGATGTTCTTCGTGTAGAAGGACTATCTAAAACAATTGATGGTGTTAAGGTATTAGATAACATCAGCTTCATTATGAATAGAGAAGATAAAATTGCCTTAGTTGGCCGTGATGAAATTGCAATAACAACTTTATTTAAAATTTTATCTGGTGAGATTGAGCCTGATAGCGGTACATTTAAATGGGGTGTTACAACAACACAGGCGTATTTCCCTAAAGATAACAGTGAGTTTTTCACTGGAGATGAACCAAATCTTGTCGACTGGCTGCGCCAATTTTCTCCGAACGACCAAAGTGAAAGCTTTTTACGTGGTTTCTTAGGACGGATGCTTTTCTCAGGTGAGGAAGTCATGAAGAAGCCAAGTGTATTATCAGGAGGGGAAAAAGTACGCTGTATGCTATCGAAAATGATGTTAAGCGGGGCGAACGTTCTATTATTAGATGAACCAACAAACCATTTAGACCTTGAATCGATTACAGCTCTTAATAATGGCTTAATTGCATATAAGGGTGCGATGATATTTACCTCACATGACCATCAATTTGTGCAAACAATAGCGAATCGGATTATCGAAATTACCTCAAACGGTATTGTCGATAAGCAAATGACCTATGATGAGTTTTTAGAGGATGATAATGTTCAAAAGCAAGTGAAGGAATTGTACGCGTAAAAGAATAGAATTAAAAAAGAGATGGCTTACACAGACATTTACATTTGTCTGGTGGGCCATTTTTTTTTATGGGTAAATCATCATTTTCCTATTTAAGAGAGCACCAAATTTTTCTTCGAAAAGGAATTAGGATAATTGGAAAAATAAACAAATTATTCCATTTTGGTGATACAATAGAAATAAATGCTACATAAGGAGCCGGCAAGAATTAAGTAGTGCGTGTTATAGGAGTTGATGATGATGAAATGGTATGCGTTTAGTTTGTTAGCTGTTGTTCTTGTTAGTTCAGGCTGCGGAAACAAAGAAGAGGCAGCAGCATCTGTTATAGCATCTGAAAATGAAACGATGAAAAAACTAAAAGATGGTGAACCAGTTATGAAGGGTCAAAAGGTGGAGCCTGGATCCGGTTCTCAGATTAGTATAAAACTTGATTTAAATATAAATTTACCAGGGACCAGAGTAGTAAAACAAGAGAATTCGATCATTTTTCGAATGTTAGATGAAGTCCTTTTTAATTATGATCAAGCAGTATTTTATGAGAAAGGAGCAGCTGCTTTAAGAGAATTGGATCAAGTATTTGCCACATTGCCTAGTAATACCATAATCATCATCGAAGCTCATTTGGATGATCGTGCAGATGATCAATTCAACCAGAAGCTTACAGAAGAACGAGCTAATCGTTTATTACATCACTTTAAGGGCGTTGCGACATTATCTCATCTTACTTTTTCAGCTGTAGGAGCAGGGGAGGAGAAGCCGATTGCCCCAAATGATGGCAATGCTGAAAATCATCAATTGAATCGGCGGATCGATTTCGTCATAAAAGTACCTGCTCATGATGATTAAGTATCAGATTCATAGAACTAGAGTTCTAATTATGCCCTTAAGAGCCATGTCTTGATTGGAACAAAGGCTTATCATTTTGAGAGCACCATTTATAAACCAATTTTAAGTTCAAATTTACGTATTAATGAGATCATTAATATCAATAGAAGGAAGAATAAACCCCCGGCAGCCTAAATAACCTTTTGAGGCTGCGGGATTTATTAGGATAAAGCATGTTCTTCTAATGACTCAAGTTCTGTTTTTATCCAATGGTGATCCAAATGTTCTCCAATAAAAACAAGAGTGTTTTTCATTTTTATTCTTTCTTTCAGATATAGCGGCATCCCGTAGGAATATTGAAAAAGATAAGTGTCCTTTGAATGTGTAAATGAAAGATAGCCTTTTATCCGATAGATTGTATCAGGCATGTCCTTTAAAAACTGTTCAAATTTTTCAATATCTATTGGCTGTGAAAAGGTATGGACATATGTACGCATATGTAATGTTTCGTGAACATGTGTTTTTTCATGTTCTTTTTTACTGGATTTTTGAATCGGTTTCAGCTGTGATAGAGGGACTTTGGCGAATTCAGTCATCAACAGCTTCCCCGTTTTATTTAAGGCTTGAATTTCAGAAATAAGCCTTGCCTTTTCACTTTCTGATAGCTGATCAATTTTGTTTAATAGAACAATATCTGCATGTTGAATCTGTTCTGCTAAAAGTTTCCGAATTTGTATGCTAAGTTTAGAACGGTCTTTCCATCTTTTTGCATCGATTAATGTAATAATAGCTTTTACCGCCAGCTTTTCAGCAAATAGAGGAGACATACAAGCATCCAAAACCTCAATTGGATGAGCAACACCTGTTGTTTCAATATAGATGGCATCAAGCTCATAATCCTTTAGCATATTCTCTAGCTGAACTTCAAGCTGTCCCTGAATTGTACAGCATACACAGCCATTTAGAAGTTCTTTTAATGGTATTTCTTCTTGTACGGCGTTAGAATCGATCGAAACCTCACCAAGTTCATTCATGATGACGGCAATTTTTCGTTCTTGCTGCTTTTCTTGAAAAAGTATAGTTTGTAATAAGGTTGTTTTTCCAGCTCCGAGAAAACCGGATAATATATAGACCTCTACAGGTTTCATGGTGTTTCCCTCATTTCAATAGCAATAAGAAAGAGGGGCCTGACGATAGGAAATCTGTCTGACCCCATTTACATTCGATGGTCATTTGTTTAAAAAGCCCAAGTTCCGTTTCGGAAGATAGCTTCTGATGTTCCATCTTCTAAAATGCCATCGATATCCATATCTGCAGAGCCGATCATGAAGTCGACATGGGTAATGCTAGAGTTAACGCCAACTTTCTCAAGCTCTTCACGTGACATTTTTTTTCCGCCTTCAACACAGAAAGCATAACCATTACCAATGGCTAAATGGTTTGATGCATTTTCATCAAATAATGTGTTGTAAAACAATACGCCAGATTGAGAAATAGGTGAATCATGTGCAACTAATGCGATCTCACCTAAATAGTGAGAGCCTTCATCTGTTTCAACTAATTGCTTTAACACGTCCTCACCTTTTTCTGCTTTTACATCAACGATACGGCCATTTTCAAAGGTAAGTGAAAAATTATCAATAAGGTTTCCGCTGTAGCTAAGCGGCTTCGTACTTTTTACTACACCATTTACACCGTTTCGTAAAGGAACAGTGAAGACTTCCTCTGTAGGCATGTTTGCCATAAAAAAATTGCCCTGTTCATTTTCACTTCCTGCGCCAACCCAAGTATGTGTGTCATGAAGTTCAATGGTTAAATCAGTACCTGATGCTTTATAATGAAGCTTTTTGTATTTTTTGCTATTTAAATAGTCTACCTTATTATGTAAATTAAGATTATGTTCCTCCCATGCCTTTACAGGATCTGGCTGGTCGACACGAGTTGTTCGGAAGATGGCTTCCCATAGCAATTCCACTTGTTTATCTTCGCTTTCGGCAGGAAACACTTTTGCTGCCCACTCTTTTGATGGAGCACCAATTACTGTCCAGCTAGCTTTGTCAGCTTGTAAATAGTTGCGGTATTTTGTTAAGGCCATTCCAGCTGCTTTTGTAGAGGCAGCAATTCTTTTTGGGGCAATTCCACTTAATAGATCAGGATTAGATGAAATAATTGACATAAATGCCCCATCATTTTCAGCTAATGTTTCTAACCCGCGTGCTTTCCATTCAGGATAATCGCTTAATGCATCATCTGACGCAAGCTCAAAACGGGTTCTTGTCACCATATCATCATGCCATTCAACATATACATTTCGCGCGCCAGCTTCATACGCCTTTTTAACGACGAGACGGACAAATTCAGCAACCTCTGTTGAAGCGTTTATAACTAAATTTTGATTTTGTTGAATATTAACCCCTACCCGAACAGCTAATTCTGCATACTTTTCTAAGTTTTCTTGAAAATTAGACAATGCTTTAACCTCCTTTTTTTATAATCACCTTATAAAAGCCTCCAAATAAGGAAGTTTTACCTTTTTATTTTATCCCATTCTTAACGGGCAGTAAAACCTTATACTTCGAGAATTAAGTAAATCTAAAAAGAAAGCGGGGATAGAACTGCCCGTAAAGGTTCGATGAAGGATTGTTATCTCAAGTCGGCCGAGACATAAGGCTGTGGCAGTTATGATAAGTTTCGATTTAGTAATCTCATTCAGAGAAATAAAAAGCCAAAACCATTTTTAAGCTAAATTACTTTATGTGTTGACAGAAAATTATTACAATGTAACTATCGAGGTGATGACGTGAACTTTTTAGATGAACAATTTATTAAAACATCTGATCAAAAGAAATTATTAGAGAAAACAGATAAGTTAGCAAAGGAATTTACTTTAACCGCTGACAAATATGATCGGGAGGGTAATTTTCCCTTTCGGCATTTTAATCGCTTAAAAGAAGAAGGTTTTTTAAAGTTAACAATTCCAAAACAGTATGGCGGAGATGGTGCTACATTATATGAATTCCTAATGGTACAGGAAAAAATTGCTCAAGGTGATGCAGCTACAGCTTTATCGCTTGGGTGGCATTTAAGTTTGTTGATGGATGTTCATATAACGAAAAAATGGGAAATAGCCATTTATGAAAAAATCTGTAAGGAAATCATTTTAGATCATAAACTCATAAATAGTGCGGCAACAGAACCAAACTCCGGCAGTCCTGCAAGAGGTGGGAAGCCGGAAACAACCGCTGTTAAAAAGGACGATAATTGGGTTATAAATGGGAAAAAGATATTTACATCTTTGGCACCTGCACTAGACTATTTTATTGTTCCAGCAACAATTGAAGAAACTGGAGAAATAGGTGATTTCCTCATTCCTCGAACACAACGTGGGGTATCTATTGAGGAAACATGGGATACAGTAGGTATGCGCGGAACCAGAAGTGATGATTTGATATTAAATTCTGTTGAAGTTCCATTTGATGCATTAGTTGAGAGAAAGGTGAAAAAGGAAAGACCTGCTGCTCAGGGCTGGCTGCTACATATTCCAGCATGCTATATCGGTGTAGCTGTTGCTGCTAGAAATGAAGCAGTAGAGTTTGCAAAAACCTATCAGCCGACAAGCCTTACACATCCTATTAAAGAGGTTCCAGAGGTAAGAAGAAAGGTTGCGGAAATTGATTTAAAATTGACAACTGCCAGAACATTTATGTATGCTGTTGCTGATAAGTGGGATGCTGATCCAACAAATCGTGCAAATTTAGCATATGATTTAGCAGCAGTAAAAACAATTGTGACGAATGCCGCTGTTGAGGTTGTTGATCTGGCAATGAGAATTGTTGGCGGGCAAAGTTTATTTATGTCCAATGCATTGCAAAGACATTATCGGGATGTTCGTGCCGGTTTGCATAATCCGCCTTCAGATGATATAACGTCAAAAATATTAGCTGACCGAGCGTTTCGAAGCTAAGGTGTAGAGGGTTAACTAAAAAATGATTGTAGGGGCTGTCTCTACTCTAAACTATATGGGGTGAGACAGCCTTACTATATGTATCTATGTACTCATATACTTATACACCTGCTGCTATAGTAAGTAAGTAGATAACACTGCTACCTAACACTAAGATTCCAATTACATAGATATTGATAATGGCACCGATCATGCCTTTTTTTGTAAACATCAAGACCAATGAATAGGCAAACCCAATCAAAAGAACGCCGATAAAAATCGGAACAGTATGCAAGCCCATTCCGCCGCTTACTAGTAATAGGATTGCTATAAGCGGAAACAAAACGGAATCAAATTCAATAAAGATGATTGTTTACTGCTAAGTTCCATGTAACAAACACGCCTTTCAAATTATTCTCCTTGGACTTGGCCGATTTCATTATTACCTGCGGGACTTGATGGCATATTCGCAAGCGATACGCTCATACCTCCCATGATAATACCTGCTAACGTTAAACTAATGATAATTCTTCTGCTTAGATCCTTCACAAATGTACCTCCCTATTTTTCAAATATAAGACGAAATGCAAAATGCAAATGTTTCATTGCTTCCTGAAATCTCGTAAAAAAGATTTAGAAAGGGAATTTCGCTTATCAAGTAAGCCACACATAATGTATTCAATGAATTTAGAAATGATGCAAATAATTCATGTAAAATTTTTGTAAAAAATATAATTATTTTGTTACGTGGATGTACTAGATGAAGATAGAATTCAATTAAAAAAGCTCATGAGAGAAGATGATACAAATTCTCTCATGAGCTCTATTGAAAGGTGCTTATTGTAATACTATTTAGCTGTTTTTAATAACTTGCTTATGACTGTTAAAGATCTGCCAGTACCAATCGCAACACATTCCAAAGGATTAGGTGCAATATGGACAGGAACAACAATTTCTTGACTTAACCATTCCTGAATTCCTTTCATTAATGCTCCGCCACCAGATAAGATGACACCACGATCAACGATGTCACCGCTAAGTTCAGGAGGACAATCCTCAAGCGTAGCTCGGATTGCTTCTAAAATGTGCAGTAAGGATTCTTTCATTGCTTCTTGCATTTCATAAGAAGAAACGGAAATGGTCTTTGGCAATCCCGTTACTAAATCTCGCCCGCGGATGTCCATTATTTCTTTTTCGTGCTCAACTAATGCATAGCCAATTTCCATCTTCATTTGTTCAGCCGTACGTTCACCAATTAATAGATTATAGTTTTTACGAATGTATTGAATGATATCTTCGTCTAATTGGTCACCGGCAATACGAATTGAATGAACAGAAACAACTCCGCCAAAGGAGATTATGGCTACTTCAGTTGTTCCGCCGCCAATATCGACAACAACATTTGCAATCGGTTCATCAACAGGCAGGTCTGCGCCAATCGCAGCAGCTACTGGTTCTTCAATTAGGTGAACTTGTTTTGCACCAGAGCTTTTGATGGCATCTTGAATAGCTCTTCTTTCAACAGATGTAGCACCAGAAGGAGTACAAACAACCACTGTAGGTTTTCTCATCGACATTCCAAGTTTACGTGAAGCGATTTTCATAATATGTCTCAGCATATCTGTTGTAATATCATAATCAGCGATAACCCCATCTTTAAGAGGTCTTACTGCAACAATCTTGCCAGGTGTTTTTCCGATCATACTTTTCGCCTCTGAGCCAACTGCTAAAACCTTTTTTGTCGTTGTATCAATTGCAACCACAGATGGTTCATTTAGAACGATTCCTTTATTTTTACTATAAACCAATATATTAGCGGTACCTAAATCTATCCCAATTTCAGTATTTGATAACATAATTTTATAAAACCTCTTTTCTTCCGTACTTTATTATAATATTTGTAGAAGTTTGTAGTTTTATGGGGGCTGACATATTTTTAAAAAGAATTAGTCATTATTTTGTCATATTACCGAAATAAAACTCATTTTGCAAAAGAGACAAAATTCAATTTTGACAGAAAATGAAATGGAACAATCTAAACATGATATACTATTTAGAATAAAAAATAAGAATGTTCAGGGAGCTAGGTGATTAAATGCTACAGCAAGCTGAAAAACTATTAAACGATTACTTTGGATACCGTTCTTTCCGAAAAGGACAGCAAGAGATAATAGAGAGTGTCTTAAAGGGGCAAGATACATTAGCGATTATGCCTACTGGTGGAGGTAAATCAATTTGTTATCAAGTGCCTGCATTACTTATGGATGGTATGACCATTGTGATATCTCCATTAATCTCGTTAATGAAGGATCAAGTAGATGCGTTAACTAGCATTGGGATCTCATCTACTTTTATCAATAGCAGCTTAACAACAAAAGAAGTGAACGAAAGAATGGCAGAGATAGATGAGGGTGCTTATAAAATCCTATATATTGCCCCTGAGCGCCTTGAAGTAGAATCCTTTCGTACGTTTCTTTTAACGAAGAGAGTATCAATGGTGGCAGTTGATGAGGCTCATTGTATTTCTCAATGGGGCCACGATTTTCGTCCAAGCTACCGCAGCATAAAAAGGATGATTGCAGCGTTTGCAAAAAAACCGATTGTTATAGCTTTGACTGCCACTGCGACAAAAGAAGTAACTGAAGATATATGTGAGCTTTTAAGTATACCGCCCGCATCTACGTATGTAACAGGCTTTGCTCGTGATAATTTAACATTTAATGTGATTAAGGGTGAAAATAAACGTGATTATATTATTCGATATGTGAAAGCTAATCGTGATCAGGCAGGTATTATTTATGCTGCTACAAGGAAAGAAGTTGATGATTTATCTCAATTCTTAAAAAAGAGCGGAATAAAAGCTGGAAAATACCATGCAGGTTTATCAGAACATGAACGAGCGGAGCAGCAGGATCAATTTCTCTTTGATCAGCTAGATATTATGGTGGCTACAAATGCGTTTGGAATGGGAATAAATAAATCAAATGTCCGATTTGTTATTCATCATAATTTGCCAAAAAATATTGAGGCTTATTATCAGGAAGCAGGCCGTGCAGGCCGGGATGGAGAAAAAAGCGAATGTACAATATTGTTTGCCGCTCAAGATATCCAATTGCAGAAATTCTTAATTGAGCAAACAACTTTAAGTCAAGATAAAAAGGTACAAGAATATCAAAAGCTTCAGCAGATGGTGGATCTTTGTCATACAGAAAAATGTCTACAAACTTATATCATAGACTACTTTGGAGAAACGACTCCACATGCTCCTTGTGAACGGTGCATGAATTGTACAGATACCCGTTCTAAAATTGATGTGACGAGAGAAGCATTAATGACTTTTTCATGTGTCAAGAGGATGGATGAGAGATTTGGGAAAACCCTTGTAGCACAAGTTTTAAAAGGTTCAAATAATAAACGAATTAACCAATTGGGCTTTCATAAACTATCAACCTACAGTTTGATGAAGGAGAAAACAGAAAAGCAAATTGTCGATTTAATCGATTTTTTAATAGCAGAAGGATACTTATCACTCACAAATGATAAGTACCCAGTTTTAATGTTAAGTAACAAAGCAAGAGATGTTATCGTCGATAATCAACAAGTTTTTAAGAAGGAACAAGTGACTATCAAATCAATTGAGGTAGACGATGATTTATTTGAAAAACTTAAGCTGGTTAGACGTGAATTGTCTGTACAGCTGGGAGTACCCCCTTATATTATATTTTCAGATAGTAGTTTAAGAGATATGAGCAATAAAGTTCCAACAACAGAGGAAGAGTTTTTGCAAGTAAAAGGGGTAGCAAAAACAAAGTTAGATCGTTATGGAGAAAAATTTATATCCGCTATATGTGAGTACATGAAGTTAGAAAGAGCGAGTTCGGAAAAACAGCAAGAACAGGCAGCTCCTGTCCACCTTGTAAGTGAAAAAACGTTCAGCCATCTCACTAGCTATCAATTATTCCGAGACGGTCAAACAATAAAAGAAATTAGTGAATCTCGTGGAATATCGGTTATTACTGTGCAAAATCATTTAATCCGAGCAATGGAAGAGGGGAATCCAATTGATTGGTCTGAAATTATGACAGAAGAACTAGAAGCATTAATTACTGAAAAAATAAACGAGCTGGGAACTGATATGCTTAAACCATTAAAAGAGGCTCTGCCAGATGAAGTTGATTATTTTCAAATTAAAGCAGCAGTTTCTAAAAAGAAGCTAAAAAGCCTTAAATAACTTCATAAAAAAAACGTTCACTTTTCAAAAAACTTTGCAAAAGTGAACGTTTTTAAAAGCAATGATTATTCCAATCACAACGGTCAGTAAAACCCTTTCTAAAAAGTCAAGAGGAGGGATAACCGCCTGAAAAGTTCGGACATAGATTGTTGTGCAAGTGAGGTAAGACATAAGGAAATCGCGGCAAAATTAATACATTACATACTTTACTTGGAAAAACCTGATATAAGGTTCAATTTATGCCGAATGACTATTTTCCCCCAATCGTTTATTGACTGTAGCTCTCTTTATTCCATACTTTAAAATGCTCGGGACAAAACTAATAATAAAGAGCAAGCGAATAAATTGCAGAGAACTGACAACAGCTGGATCTGCTCCAATTGTTGATGCCGTTAACACCATCTCGACAAGACCGCCCGGTGCCAGTGATAGCATGGCAGTTGCTAGATCCAAATCAGTTAACAAGGTGAACAAATAGCCTAAACCAAAACTAGCTCCAATTAATAAAATCGTACCAGCAAAATATAATCCGCAATACTTCCCGCCCTTTTTCAAATCTGAAAAGGTTATCATCAATCCAAATCCAATTCCGATCGTTAATTGAGCAAAGACTAAAAATAAATCACTAAAGTCAGGTAAAGAAATACCACTTATATTAAGTAACGCAGTCGTTAGTAATGGGCCAATCACAAATGCTGCAGGTACTTTTGATCTTATTAACCAACCGACAAAACCTGCCAATAAAAACCATCCGTAAGTTAAAATTCCGCCTTCATTTGACAGCGATTGAATTGGCTGCATTACTGCCTGTGGCTCAAACATATGAAGAATGGCGAACGGTACAAAAAATACCACCGTTAAAAGCCTGACAGTTTGAAAGATTGTTACTAACGATGAATTTGCTTGAACTGATTCACTCGCTGCAACCATTTCAGATAATCCGCCAGGTATTGAAGCAAAAATACTTGTATTTTTATCAACATTTACGATCTTGCTAATCATCAGGGCATTTATGATACTGATAATGATTAATAAAATCGTTGTAACTAAAAATGGCAGCACATATGGGCCGACTGTGAGGAAAGTTTCTTTTGTGAAAGAAAGTCCAAATGAAATACCTAAAATGATAAATGAACCATTTTTTAATACAATGGGTTGATTTAAATCTTTTTGATTGGCGAAAATGGATCTCCAGATGATTAAAAAGGTCATTGGTCCTAGAATCCATGCAAGTGGTACATGACAAATATAGAAAAGAAAGCCGCCGCCTATACCTAATACGTATGGAAAGAGGATATTGTATATCTTGATCTGCATTTCATTCCCCCTTTAATTTGCTATTGTTTCTATTTTACCATTAATTCAAGGATATTTGGAAAAAGTATTACAGACATAAGGAGTGGACATTTGCACTTATGCTCTATAAAAAAAAGTCAAATTGTGGTACGATTTTATCGTTAAGAATATTGAGTGAGGAATCGTTTCTATAAGTTTAACGACACCACGTTTATAGTTTGCGGAGGTAGACGAATGAAAAAAGAATATGCAGTAATCGGACTTGGTCGATTTGGGGGCAGTATTTGTCGGGCTCTTAGTGAAGAGGGCTTGGAAGTAATGGCAATTGATATCGATGAAGATAGGGTGAATGAGTTTGCAAATGTTGCTTCACATGCAGTAGTTGGTGATACGACTGATGAAACTGTATTAAAAAGTTTGGGTATCCGCAATTTTGACCATGTAATTGTTGCGATTGGAGATAACATACAAGCAAGTATACTAACCACATTAATACTTAAAGAATTAGGTGTTCAGGATATTACGGTAAAAGCAACGAATGACTATCATGAAAAGGTTCTTTCTAAAATTGGGGCAAATCGCATTGTTCATCCAGAGCGTGATATGGGGAGAAGAATTGCGCATAAAATAGTTTCTAATAATGTATTGGACTATCTAGAGCTTTCCGAAGAACATAGTATCGTAGAGATCGTAGCAAATGAACGAATTCATGGTAATTCAATTATGGATTTGGATATACGCGCAAAATACGGTATCAATATTGTTGCTGTAAAACGGAATAAAGACATTATCGTATCACCCCAAGCTAATGAGATTATTCGGAAAAATGATATTTTGATTGTTATTGGTGCAGATGCAGATATTAACCGTTTTGAGAAACGTTTAATGGGTGATTAACAACAGTCACTGCACTGTCTTTTCTTTTAGAAAAAGGGGCTGTCTCAAAAAACTGAGGCAGCCCCTTTTAATACATCTATTCAATTATACTTCCATAATGATCGGTAGGATCATTGGACGGCGTTTCGTTTTTTCGTATAAGAACGGAGCAAGTGTATCAGTGATTTCGTTTTTAATTTCTGACCATTGGCTTGTTCGGCGTTCCATAATCTTCGATAAATGCTTTGTAATTAATGATTGTGCATCATTAATTAAATCCCCGGATTCTCGCATATATACAAATCCACGTGAAATGATATCTGGACCAGCTGCAATTTTGAAGTCCTTCATATTAATGCTGACAACAACAATGACAAGTCCTTCTTCAGAAAGAATTCTTCTGTCACGAAGAACAATATTTCCAATATCACCTATACCGCTGCCATCTATATAAACAGAGCCAGATGGAATCTTACCAGCAATTCCAACTTCATTATCGCCAATTGCCAATACTTCTCCATTATCCATGATAAAGCAGTTTTCTGGTTCAACACCACAGTCAACAGCATGCTTTGCATGCATTTTTTGCATACGGTATTCCCCGTGGATTGGCATAAAGTATTTTGGTTTCATTAAACGCAACATAAGCTTTTGTTCTTCTTGGCCGCCATGTCCTGATGTATGGATATCATTCAATGGACCGTGAATAACCTCAGCACCTGCACGGAAGAGCTGATTAATGGTTTTACTAACACTTAATGTGTTCCCGGGAATTGGCGAAGATGAGAAGACAACATTATCACCAGGAATAATTTGAATTTGTCGATGCGTACCATTGGCAATCCGTGAAAGTGCTGCCATTGGTTCTCCTTGACTTCCAGTACAAAGAATTGTCACTCGGTTTGTTGGCATGCGGTTGATTTCATGTGCATCAACAAATGTATCTTTAGGACAGCTAATATATCCTAAATCTTGTCCAATTTGAATAGCCGCTTCCATACTTCTGCCAAATACCGCAATTTTACGGTTATTTGTGACAGCCGCTTCCACAACTTGCTGCAGGCGGTGAATATTTGATGCAAATGTCGCAAAAATAATTCGGCCATCCACCTTGCGGAAAATTTCATGAATGCTCTCGCCAACACGTCTTTCAGACATTGTAAAATTAGGAATTTCACTATTCGTACTATCAGACAGTAAACAAAGGACACCATCACGTCCAATCTCAGCCATTTTCGTTAAGTTTGCCGGCTCTCCGACTGGCGTAAAATCAAATTTAAAGTCACCGGTATGTACAATATTCCCTGGAGGTGTTTTGACGACAATTCCGTATGAATCAGGGATGCTATGTGTTGTTCTAAAGAACGTAACAGATGTCTTTCGAAATTTAATAATGTCATCTTCTTTAATCTCAATTAATTTTGTTTGACGTAATAAACCGTGCTCTTCAAGTTTGTTTCTCAATAATCCTAATGCAAGTTTTCCGCCATAAATCGGGATATTTACTTGACGAAGTAAATAAGGAATTCCCCCAATATGGTCTTCATGTCCGTGCGTAATAAATAGTCCTTTAATTTTTTCTTCGTTTTTTTGTAAATATGTGTAATCGGGAATTACATAATCAATTCCAAGCAGCTCGTCCTCTGGGAACTTAATACCAGCATCAATAAGCACGATTTCATCCTGGAATTGGACACCGTACGTGTTTTTACCAATTTCACCGAGTCCGCCTAAGGCAAAAACGGCAACTTGGTCATTTTTTACAAATTTCATAACGATCAAATCTCCAATACTTTGTAATTTTCACTTTGTTTTTCATATTCTAAATAAGCTCCATCAATAGGTGTAATATATTCTATATTATAAGAACGGTCTATTAGCTTAGAGCGTACTTCCTCTTCAGATGTTGCTTCAATATATAGAGTGTTTGTTCTTTCACGAACAGGAACCTCTGAAATTTTATCTTGATAGTACACTTTGAAAATCATTTACCAAATCTCTCCTTAACTTCCGTATGTTAGACTAACTTTTTCTATTATATGCGATATTTACTTACAAGCCAAGCCTAGAGGGGAATGTGTCGAATCTTCTTTTTATTCGCGACATTACTTCTTCCAATATACCCTTTTATTTTTATAAATTGTACAAAGATACAATAAAAAAATTACTTAAGGTTAAACTAAGCGATCGTTTTGCGTTTTAAGAGATGTTTCCATTGTCTTTTTAATGATCTTTTGATTTTTTTTAACATAGCAGATTTCCTCCTTTTTTCATGTGTAGCGGGCAAAAACGCTCTTTATTCCTTAAATCTTTTGATGAGATCCGTCCAATATAAACTTTTTCAAAGATAGTATATGTAGAATGAATTAATCACTTACATGGGTTTTCGTGGAAATTATTAAATGTTGCTAGGTGACCTCAACTCAGCTAATATGGTAATTGGTTTATGATGTTTAGATTATTTTTATAGTTATAGAATAAGGAGCTTGATTATGGGCGATAAAGTTATTTTTTTTGATATTGATGGGACGATTCTAGATCATAATAAGGAAATACCGAAAACAACTAGAGAAACCATACAAAAACTTAAAAGTGCCGGCCATCATGTTGCTATTGCTACAGGACGTGCGCCTTTTATGTTTGAAGATTTGCGCAGAGAATTAAATATTCACTCATTCGTTAGTTATAATGGACAATATGTCGTATTTGAAGGTGAAGTTATTTACGAAAACCCGATAAAAAAGGAAACATTAGAAAATCTTTTACAATTTGCTGACAAAGAAAATCATCCTCTTGTGTTTATGAGTGATGTAAATATGATGTCTACAACAGGCGACCATCCCTTGATAGAGGAAAGCATGGGAAGTTTGAAATTTACACAGCCTGAAAAAAACCGTAACTATTATCTAGAACGAAATATTTATCAAACTCTATTGTTTTGTGAAATCGGGGAAGAAGAACGTTACACGAAACAATATTCAGAATTGAAGCTCATTCGCTGGCATGATGTTTCAACAGATATTTTACCTTCAAATGGCTCTAAAGCTGAGGGGATTAAACAATTAGCTAAAAGATTAAATATTCCAAAAGAAAATATTTATGCATTTGGCGATGGTCTGAATGATCTTGAAATGATCGAATTTGTTGGAACAGGGGTAGCAATGGGGAATGCGGTACCATCCTTAAAGGAAATTGCTGATTTTATCACAAAGCCGGTTGATGAGGACGGCATTCAATTTGGCTGTGAACAACTTGGATTATTAAAATAAGAAGGGCGGTTGCCCTTCTTATTTTAATAGATCATTTAACTTATGCGGCTAGGCGATAGCCTAGTTAAAGAACGGTAACTTTTCCAAGATGACTTATATGCCCTTGGTTAAGCAATAAGACGCTTTTGTATTCTTCCAGGAAACTAAAACATCCCATACTAATTGTTAGCGCTTTGACATCCAGCTCCTGCGCCTAGCCTCTCGAGTCATAAGCCACTCTGGAAGAAGACAAAAAACGTCTTTTATTCCAGAGCGTCTTATGCTTTTCGAGGCTGATCAAGGCGCTTCCGCATTTGTATTTACCGATCTATTGCAATTGCATTTTCCGGTTCTTGGAATGGGTTTTCTTCATTAATGTGATCATAGAACATAACACCATTTAAATGGTCTATTTCATGTTGAAAGACTATAGCTAATAGTCCTTTTAAGCGAATATCAATCTGTTCTCCTTCAAGGTTAGTTGCTTTTACTCGAATTCGAGCATAGCGGGGCACGACACCAGGGACAGCGCGATCCACTGATAAACAACCTTCACCACTTGTTAGAAAACTTTTTTCAACCGAGTGACTTATAATTTTCGGATTAAAAAGCGCATAGCTATGCTGTTCCCCTTTTTCATCAACTACATGGATTGCAATCATTCTTTTTAAAACATTTATCTGCGGTGCAGCCAGGCCGATTCCAGGGCGAAGGCCGAATTTTTCAGATGTTTCCGGATCTTGACTGTTTTTAACATATTCAATCATCTTTACTAAAGTTTCTTTATCTGGTTCTGAGGCAGGGATAGGTACTTCCTCTGCAACTTTTCTTAGTGTCGGATGACCTTCTCTAATAATATCTTCCATTGTAATCATGTTGTACACTCCTTTTTGACAAACCAACTAAAATTTTATCATAACAAAACTGATAAATAAAAATCATAAACGTCTATACCAGCGAATGTAACCTTTATGTATCAAATATTTAAGGATATATAAGATTATATAAAAAGATCTGATAAACGAAAAGAATCTTAACTTTATTTCATTGTAATTATAAGAGTAATGTATAACAAAAAATATATGTCTTCATTCAGAAAATCATTCTTAACTAGAAGATGCAAAATTGATACTGGTCTATATGCTAGATTCATTCATAAAATATAGTATTAATCATATGAATAAGATTGTAAAAAATTTCATTTCGCATTATAGTAGAAATTGGTTGAACGTTAGGGGGAGTATCATTGTTTTTCTTAAATAAAAATGCTTTTATACGTTTTGGTTTAGTATCGTCAATTCTATTATTCTTACTTTCGGGCTGTTTTGGTCCTTCGCCTGAAGAAAATATTTACACCACATTAGAAAAGGCGGTCAAATTAGAAGAACCCTTTCAGGAGCAGCAACAGCCGTTGTTAGAGCTGGAAAAGAAAGAGTCGGAATTATATAATCAAATCATGAACCTCGGAATGAAAGAGTTTGAAAAAATTGTAGCTTTATCAAAAGAAGCTCAGGCCCTTGTTGAACAACGAGAAACGAAAATAGAGGCAGAGCATAAAAGTATATCGTCCTCCAAAAAAGAATTTCAGGCTATAGAGGAAGAAATTGAAAAAATAGACGATGAAAATTTGAAAGCACAGGCAAATGAAATAAAAACAACGATGGATAAACGCTACAATACATACGAAAGTTTATATAAAGCATATAAGGCTTCAATTTCTCTTGATAAAGAGCTTTATTCGATGCTTCAGAACGAGGAGTTAACAATAGAAGAGCTGGAAGCTCACGTAAAAAAAATTAATGAATCTTATAATAAAGTTATGGAACAAAACGAAAAATTTAATCAATTAACTGAGCAATATAATAAAATAAAACTGGAATTTTATAAAAATGCCGAATTAAATATTGAAGAAAACTAAAGGTGATTTTAGTAAGGAGTCTGACAAAGACCATACGGTTTTGAGTCAGGCTCTTTTTTAAAATAAACATACAATGAATAGAAAAATAAAATTTAACTTAAAATTCAACCTTAATTATCATTTATTTTAACTAAGGGGAGAAACTGTATCAATATTTATTGGTACAGTTTTTCTTTTTGTAATAATACAGTTGGGATTATAGATAAAAATTTAAATACTAGTTTTTATGTAATCTTTTAAAAAAACCTTATACAAACTGATTGACGGACTCAAAACCATTGGTGTAAACTTGTTATGAATTAAAAAGGGTTGTATTAGTTGACTATTAATCAAAACTAATACAGAATAAACCATAGAAGCTTTTTAAACCACATCATATTGAGAAAGTTATATACGATCTCTTCAGTGGTAAATAGTTAGGTAGGTTTGAATTCAAAAAAATGTGTCATCACTCGCGATTTAGGGTAACCTAATGCTGTGCATTATGGAATTCTCTTACTAAATACTAATTCAGTTGAGGTTTGACAAGCATGCAGGATGCTAGCATTAAAGGGTTAAACAGTGAAGCTGCAAGCTTAAATTACCTGAACAAACACTCTTAAAAAGGAAAGGAAGAGGTTATAAATGGCTGCAAAAACAAAAAGCGCTGTTGTAGACAGTAAAAAACAGTTTGAAGCGATTGCTAAGCAGTTTGAAACACTCCAAATTTTAAATGAAGAAGGTAAAGTCGTAAATGAAGCGGCTATGCCGGATCTTTCTGATGAGCAGTTAAAAGAACTAATGCGTCGTATGGTTTATACACGTATTTTAGATCAACGTTCAATTTCCTTAAATCGCCAAGGACGCTTAGGATTTTATGCACCAACAGCAGGTCAAGAAGCTTCTCAACTTGCATCTCAATTTGCGTTAGAAAAAGAAGACTGGATTTTGCCTGGATATCGTGATGTACCTCAAATTATTTGGCACGGCCTTCCATTATATCAAGCATTCTTGTTCTCACGCGGACATTTCCATGGTAACCAAATGCCTGAAGGTGTAAATTGCCTATCTCCACAAATCATTATTGGAGCTCAATACATTCAAACAGCTGGTGTTGCACTTGGTTTGAAAAAGAAAGGTAAACAAGCAGTTGCGATTACATATACAGGTGATGGCGGAGCATCTCAAGGTGATTTCTATGAAGGAATTAACTTTGCTGGTGCATACAAGGCTCCTGCTATTTTCGTTGTACAAAATAACCGTTATGCAATCTCAACACCTGTTGAAAAACAATCTGCTGCTCAAACAATTGCTCAAAAAGCAGTGGCTGCAGGTATCGTAGGTGTACAAGTAGATGGTATGGACCCATTAGCGGTTTATGCGGCAGTACGTGATGCTCGTGAGCGTGCTGTTAATGGTGAAGGCCCTACATTAATCGAAACTTTAACATTCCGTTATGGTCCGCATACAATGGCCGGGGATGACCCAACTCGTTACCGTACAAAAGAAACAGAAAACGAGTGGGAAGCGAAGGATCCTTTAGTACGTTTCCGTAAATTCCTTGAAGACAAAGGTATCTGGAACGAAGAAGAAGAAAATAAAACAATTGAACAAGCAAAAGAAGATATAAAAGAAGCAATTCAAAAAGCAGATAAATATCCAAAACAAAAGGTAACGGACTTGATGGGAATCATGTACGAAGAAATGCCTTATAACTTAAAAGAGCAATACGAAATTTATAAAGCAAAGGAGTCGAAATAAGCCATGGCACAAATGACAATGATTCAAGCCATCACTGATGCTTTACGCACAGAGTTAAAAAACGATGAAAATGTTCTCGTATATGGAGAAGACGTTGGCGTAAACGGTGGTGTATTCCGTGCGACGGAGGGACTTCAAAAAGAATTCGGTGAAGACCGAGTATTTGACACTCCACTTGCAGAATCAGGAATAGGCGGTTTGACAGTCGGTTTTGGTCTGACTGGATTTCGTCCTGTAATGGAAATTCAGTTCTTTGGTTTCGTTTATGAGGTAATGGATTCTTTAAATGGTCAATTAGCTCGTATGCGCTATCGTTCTGGCGGTCGTTGGACAGCTCCTGTAACAATTCGTTCTCCATTTGGCGGATTCGTACATACTCCTGAGCTTCATGCTGATAGCTTAGAAGGATTAGTAGCACAACAACCAGGATTAAAAGTTGTTATTCCATCAACACCATATGATGCAAAAGGGCTGTTAATCTCAGCTATTCGTGATAACGATCCTGTTGTATTTTTAGAGCATATGAAATTATATCGTTCATTCCGTCAGGAAGTTCCTGAGGAAGAATATACAATTGAAATTGGTAAGGCTGATGTGAAGCGCGAAGGTACTGACCTTTCCATCATCACTTACGGAGCAATGGTTCATGAGTCATTAAAAGCCGCTGATGAATTAGCAAAAGAAGGCGTATCTGTAGAAGTTGTTGACTTACGTACAATCAGCCCGTTAGATATTGAGACAATTATTGCTTCTGTTGAAAAAACAGGCCGTGCAATTGTTGTCCAAGAAGCACAAAAACAAGCAGGTATCGCAGCGAACGTTGTTGCGGAAATTACTGAACGAGCAATCCTAAGCTTAGAAGCTCCAGTACTTCGTGTAACTGCCCCTGACACAGTATACGCATTTACTGAGGCTGAGAATGTATGGTTGCCTATTTATAAAGATATTATTGAAACTGCTAAAAAAGTAGTGAATTTCTAATACTAAAGTGGACGTTTATTAATGAAAAATTTTAGGCTTACGTTAAAGCATTGACGTTAAGCCCGATTTTTTGCTCGCGTATTTTTTAAAACATAAGGAGGTAGAATGATTTGGCATTCGAATTTAAACTGCCTGATATTGGTGAAGGTATCCATGAAGGTGAAATTGTTAAATGGTTCGTTAAACCTGGTGACAAGGTTGAAGAAGATGATGTCTTAGCGGAAGTACAAAATGATAAAGCAGTTGTTGAAATTCCATCACCTGTTAAAGGTACAGTTACAGAGGTGAACGTTGAGGAAGGAACGGTAGCAACTGTTGGACAAACAATTATAACATTCGATGCGCCTGGATATGAAAACTTGAAGTTTAAAGGCGATCACGGTGATGATGCACCTAAAGCAGAAGAAAAAACAGAAGCACAGGTTCAAGCAACAGCTGAAGCTGGACAAGAAGTTAAAAAGGAAGAAGCAGAAGTACAAAAAGAAGCTGAAGTTGATCCAAATAAACGCGTAATTGCAATGCCTTCTGTACGCAAATATGCTCGTGAAAAAGATGTGGATATTCGCCAAGTTTCTGGCAGCGGCAAAAATGGCCGAGTATTAAAAGAAGATGTAGACTCATTCCTTCAAGGTGGCGGTGTGTCTGAAGCAGCACCAGCGCAATCAGAAGTGGCACCAGCTGCTAAAGAAGAAAAACAAGCGAAGGCAGTTGCGGTTCCTGAAGGTGATTTCCCAGAAACTCGCGAGAAAATGAGCCCAATCCGAAAAGCAATCGCAAAAGCAATGGTTAACTCTAAGCATACAGCTCCACACGTAACATTAATGGATGAAGTTGATGTAACAAACCTAGTTGCTCACAGAAAACAATTCAAAAATGTTGCAGCAGAGCAGGGTATTAAGTTAACATATTTACCGTACGTAGTGAAGGCTCTTACTTCTGCGTTGAAAAAGTATCCAGTTCTTAATACTTCACTTGATGACAAAACAGAAGAAGTTGTTCAAAAGCACTATTACAATATTGGTATTGCTGCTGATACTGAAAAAGGTCTTCTTGTACCGGTAGTAAAACATGCTGAACGTAAATCTGTATTTGAAATTTCAGATGAAATTAATGGACTTGCTACAAAAGCGCGTGAAGGTAAATTAGCTCCTAATGAAATGAAAGGTGCTTCTTGCACAATCACAAACATAGGATCAGCAGGTGGACAATGGTTTACACCAGTTATTAACCACCCAGAGGTTGCTATTTTAGGTATTGGACGTATTGCAGAAAAACCTGTAGTGCGTGATGGAGAGATTGTAGTAGCTCCGGTTCTTGCACTATCATTAAGCTTCGACCACAGAATGATCGATGGTGCTACTGCACAAAATGCTCTTAACCACATCAAGCGTTTACTTAATGATCCACAATTAATTTTAATGGAGGCGTAATCGATGGTAGTTGGAGATTTCCCAATTGAAACAGATACTCTTGTCATCGGAGCAGGCCCAGGCGGATACGTTGCAGCGATCCGCGCTGCTCAATTAGGACAGAAGGTAACAGTTGTTGAAAAAGCAACATTAGGAGGAGTTTGCTTAAATGTTGGCTGTATTCCTTCTAAAGCATTAATTGCAGCTGGTCATCGTTATGAAACAGCTAAACATTCAGAAGATATGGGTATCAAAGCTGATAACGTGACAGTTGATTTCTCAAAAGTTCAAGAGTTTAAGCAAGGTGTTGTTAAAAAGCTAACAGGCGGTGTTGCTGGATTACTTAAAGGTAATAAAGTTGATGTCGTTTATGGTGAAGCATACTTTGTAGATAATGAAACAGTTAAAGTAATGGATGAAACATCTTCACAAACATACAAGTTTAAAAACGTAATTATTGCAACAGGTTCACGTCCAGTTGAAATCCCTGCGTTCAAATATACAAAACGTGTTATTGATTCAACAGGTGCATTAAACCTTCCTGAAATTCCTAAAAAACTTGCTGTAATTGGCGGAGGGGTTATCGGAATCGAGCTTGGAAGTGCATATGCTAACTTTGGTACTGAAGTTACTTTCATTGAAGCAGCTGATGATATCTTAGTTGGTTTTGAAAAGCAAATGAGCGCTTTAGTTAAACGCGGCCTTAAGAAAAAAGGTGCAGAAATTCATACAAATGCTTCAGCAAAGAGTGTTGAAGAAAGTGAAACTGGCGTAAAAGTAACATTTGAAGTAAAAGGTGAAGAAAAAACCATTGAAGCCGATTACTTACTTGTTTCAGTTGGCCGCCGTCCAAATACTGATGAGCTTGGATTAGAGCAAGTTGGTGTTGAAATGACGGAAAGAGGCATCATCAAAATTGATAAACAATGCCGTACAAATATTCCAAACATTTATGCAATTGGTGATATTGTTGAAGGACCACAATTAGCACATAAAGCTTCTTATGAAGGGAAAATTGCTGCAGAAGCAATTGCCGGAGAAAAAGCTGAAATTGATTATTTAGGTATTCCAGCTGTTGTATTCTCTGAGCCAGAGCTTGCATCTGTAGGTTATTCTGAAGCAGGAGCAAAAGAGGATGGAATTGAAGTGGTCGCTGCTAAGTTTCCATTTGCTGCGAATGGCCGTGCATTATCTTTAAATGATACGGACGGATTCCTAAAACTTATTACACGTAAAGAAGATGGATTAGTCATTGGCGGACAAATTGCTGGTCCTAGTGCTTCTGATATGATCTCTGAATTAAGCTTAGCAATCGAAGCTGGTATGACTGCAGAAGATATTGCTATGACAATTCATGCTCACCCTACATTAGGTGAGATCACAATGGAAGCAGCAGAAGTTGCTATTGGTACTCCAATTCATATCGTAAAATAAATGACCAAAGAGGCTTCTCATTTTTATGAGGACGCCTCTTTTTTGATTTCTTGAACTTGACTGTTGCTTTCCGCTCCTTGCTTTCGGTTTTAATCAAGAGCCTTCAGATTATTATTAATAAAAAAGAAGCTGTCTCACAGGGGCAGGGCCTTTTGAAACAACTTCATTGGGTAGGAAGGTTATGGCTAGTTTGTTGATAGGGCCTTCGAAATAGGTTTCATAATTTCATCCTTTGTTAGAAGGGCTCCTTCTATATGAACGATCACTTTATCCTCTTTTATGACAAGAAGGGAAGGGTAGATGTCCACCTCAAAATCCTTATAGTTACTGTTTTCCGGGATAACCTTCATATTGTTAAAATCCTCAGGAAACTCTTTCTGAATATCTAATAATGCATCATAGTAGACTGCTTCACGATCAATATTTTCTTCATCCGAAAAAAATAATAGCTGCTTTTCACTTGTCATTTCTTCATCTGGTTTAGCTTGTGAATATAAGACACTTTCACATGAAGAAAGGATAATAACTGGAATGATGAAGGCAATGAGTATTGATCTTGTCATCCCTGCCCACCTCTTTATTATGGATAAAATAGGTCTAATTTAGTATGCGCAAACAGAAACTTTAAGGCTAATCCTCTTATTATTCTGTTAAATTAAACCTATTTTATCATAAATAATGAAGTTTCTTCCTCTTGTCATCTATTTGTTACATAATTGAAAAATAAACCGTTTATCCTAGTTTAACATGTAATATACCCACTTTTACTTTTGGTTAGTTTAATCTTTCTATTGTGAAAGATGTAAGTTTCACATCTTGTTAGCATAAACTTTTTATAGGTTTTAGGTGAGGGGAGAAGGTGGTATGAAGTTAACATTTGGCTTTGTATATTGTTATCAGCTCCTTCTATGGAGTGGTTATAGTCTAGTAGGCTGGTTATCCAAGAAGGATAGTTTGATAGCAAAGGCAATTTTGCTTCTCGTTTTTTTCTATTTAGCATATTTGATCGCATATACATGTTTAAAAACCAAAAAAGCAGCATTTCTCATTTCTTTAGTCACGCTCATATTTTTTATGCTTGGGAAGCAAGTGTTTTTATTACTATTTGTATAATCAGCATTATTAGATGATCCTTTTGAGAAAGAATGTTTCATACTGTGCAATACAGATCGATCACATGAATAATTTCTTCAGCAGATTGAAGCGAATAACTGTCTGGTGAAGAATTTTATTCAATTGCTTAATTATCTTTTAAATGATGAATATTCTTTATAAAAAAATAAATGTGTTATACAATTTAGTGCTTGACGAATTAAATGTGACATATTATTATATAAATAACAAAACGTTAACCGCTTTCAAAGAATAAGAGACTTTGAGAGTGAAAAAATCATGATTGAAAAGGGGTATGGAGATGGGAACAATCGTTTGTCAACACTGCAACTCTACAATCGGTCATATTGAAGTAGAAAAAGTGACAACATTGTATGGAAAATGCAGTCATCATGATTGCAATAAAGAAGAGAGCAAATTAAAAGTCAAATAAAGGGGTTTACAATATAGGAAAAATAAGGGGATGAAAGCATGCAATTTTTCAAGTTGCATGCTTTATTTTTATATGTGGATTTTCGCATATGAAAGGCAAAGCCGCACAGGATACAAGTATTCTGTGCGGCTTAATAAGGTGTTTTTTTGCTTTTTTAAAGCTGCGAATGTATTACTATTTGTACTTGTCTTGGTGGGTAGCTGCAGCGCCAAGACCCGCAAGTCTACACTTAGAAATGGAAGACAAAAAACGTCTTCCATTCCTAAGTGTCTTATTTTAGTCGGGGCTGAACAATGCCCTTCCGCTTTTATTTATCGTATTGCCCGATGTTCTTTTATGACTCTGACTGTATTTAATGAAGGATCTTCAGGTCCTTGAACAGGTAATCCAACTTCCAGGTTTTTTGTAATATAAGCTAAATTGTCTTCTGTGATGATTTCACCAGGAATAAAAATCGGGATTCCTGGAGGATATACCATAATAAATTCAGCTATTATTCTTCCTGCTGACTCTTTTAATGGGACAATTTCTGTTTCAGCATAAAAAGCATCACGAGGTGTTAATGCCAAGACAGGGATATCAGGTAATAAAATACGGACCTTTGCTTCTTGTTCTTTATGTTGCATATTAAATTCATTTGCAAGATCCTGAAGAGCAGTTATGAGTGTATCAACATCTTCCTTCGTATCTCCAGGAGTAACGATGCACAAAATATTATATAAATCTGACAATTCTACTTCAATATTGTATTTTTCACGAAGCCATTTCTCAACATCATATCCTGTTAAGCCTAATTTATAAACAGGGATAATTAATTTTGTCGGATCATAATCAAAGGTTGCTTTTGTTCCGAGGATTTCCTTGCCAATACAAGAAATATGATCGATTGCATTAATTTTATCTCTTGTATAATTTGCTAAATCGATCGTTTTTTTAATTAACTCACGGCCTCTTGTAGCAAGCTGCTTTCGAGCTACATCCAGGGATGCTAACAACAAATAAGATGTTGATGTGGTTGTCATCATGCTTAAAATTGATTGGACACGCTGTGGTGAAACTAGTCCCTCTCTTACATTTAGTACAGAACTTTGGGTCATGGAACCGCCAAGTTTGTGAACACTTGTTGCAGCCATATCGGCTCCAGCCTGCATGGCGCTTAAAGGCAAGTCCTCATGAAAATGAATATGAACACCATGGGCCTCATCAACTAATACCGGAACATGATAGGAATGAGCAATTTCAACGATCCTTTTTAGATCAGCCGAAATTCCGAAATAAGTAGGGTTAATAACCAGAACCCCTTTTGCATCAGGGTGTTGTTCAAGAGCTTTTTCAACTGCATCTGTTGTGATACCGTGGGAGATTCCAAGGTTCTTGTCAATTTCAGGATGAATAAAAATTGGTGTGGCGCCTGAAAATACGATAGCTGACATAACAGATTTATGAACATTCCTCGGAACAATAATTTTATCTCCAGGTCCACATACAGCCATCACCATCGTCATAATGGCACCGCTTGTACCTTGAACTGAAAAGAATGTATGATCTGCTCCAAACGCTTCTGCTGCTAATTCTTGAGCTCTTTTAATCATTCCTTTTGGTGCATGAAGGTCGTCAAGTGGACCAATGTTAATTAAGTCTATTGAAAGGGCATTATCACCGATAAAATTTCGAAATTCAGGATCAATTCCCATCCCTTTCTTATGTCCAGGAATATGGAATTGAATTGGATTTTTTTTAGCGTGTTCAATTAAACCTGTAAACAATGGAGTTTCATTTTGCAACAAAGTTATTCCCACCTTCTTTTTTCATTAATCGTTTAATGTTCGTCTATATGTCGTCTTTATAGATAAAGGTCACTGAAAACTTTCTACAAAAAGAATGCTGCCTATTGACCTATTACGATAAATTTATGTTGTTTAAAAGACTCAGATAGATCATGTCGAAAATTGTATATTTATAAAAACAAATGAATTATACCTTTATCAATAGTGACAGTCAATAAAAATAACATGTAATTTATTCACCAATTTTAATGGTCTCACATGCGATTCGTTCCTTCTATATCTTAACGAAGAATAGCGGCCAAGTGCTTTTCCTTCCTTTAAATAGCCATTGCTTTTTAGTGTTCTCAGGTACAATACCATTCATTCGGGAAGGATTTTCTTGTTTTATCTAGAATAAGAAGCTTAAATAGGAGGTATCGCAATGAACTGGAATACAAGGGTAACGGAGCTTTTAGGAATACAATATCCGATCATACAGGGTGGTCTTGCTTATTTGGCCTATTCTGAGCTGGCAGCTGCTGTATCCAATGCAGGCGGATTAGGACAAATTACAGCTATGTCCTTAGGAACGGCAGATGCCTTAAGAGATGAAATTAGAAAATTAAAAGAAAAAACCTCAAAGCCTTTTGGTGTGAATTTTGCGATCGGACAGCATGGTCACGGCTATGAAGATTTAGTAGAAGTTGCGATTGATGAAAAGGTTCCAATCATTTCCATGACCGGCGGAAACCCGGCACCAATATTTAATATGCTAGAAGGTGTTGATGTTAAAAAGCTTGTTTTAGTGGCTGCAAAAAGACAAGCGTTGAAGGCTGAAGAACTTGGTGCTGATGCCGTAATGGTTGTAGGACAGGAAGGAGGCGGCCATTTAGGAAGAAGTGACGTAGGGACGTTGGTCTTAATTCCTCAAGTGGTGGATGCTGTCTCCATCCCAGTCATTGCTTCAGGAGGCATTGGTGATGGCCGAGGATTGATGGCAGCATTAAGCCTAGGCGCGGAAGGGATAGAGATGGGCACTCGGTTTATCGCAACAAAAGAATGTGTCCATGCCCATCAAGTCTATAAACAAGCATTGCTTGAAAGTGATGAGAGTGACACAGTAGTGATTAAAAGAACAATTGGGGCTCCTGCAAGAGTAATTGCTAATAAGTGGGCAGAACAAATACTTGAAATCGAAAGAAATTCAGGCGGCTATGAAGAACTTAAGGATTATATTAGCGGTGTTGCTAACAAAAGATATATATATGATGGTAAAATAGATGAAGGCTTTGCATGGGCAGGACAGGTAATGGGTCTTATCTCGGACATACCATCTGCATATGACTTAATCGCTAGAATGATTTTAGAAGCGGAATCTATTCGGAGAGAATGGGCATAAAGTCCATTATTCCGCTTCTTAAAAGAGAGTGAGGAATAAGTACATCATGGATTATCAATATCCGATCTCCTTAGACTGGAGTACACAAGAAATAGTTGATGTTATTAAATTTTTCGAATGTATTGAACATGCATATGAAAAAGGGATAGAACGCGGTCAATTAATGATAGCTTACCGCAGATTTAAGGAAATTGTTCCAAGTAAAGCTGAAGAAAAGACACTATGTAATGAGTTTGAAGAAGTTAGCGGGTATTCTTCATATCGAGTCATGAAAAAAGCAAAGTCTTCAGATGAGGTTTCGGTTGTAAAAATGTAATACTAAAAATGTCCATGCTTAGTCATGGACATTTTTATGCTTAAAGGAAAGCTTATATAAAGGAATAAGTGTTTGGAACGTTTCCTTAATTACTCTGACTAATTGATCTCCATCTTGCAAAATAGGCTTATCTGCTTCAATATGACGACCTATTAGGAACTCGGCTTTTTTTACATCTCTGAAGCGTTCAAGAGATTTTTTTAAGTCAATTTCTCCCACCGATTGTGCATCTTTTTTTGTATGGTCTAATGAGAGATAAAAATCATCAGGAACAGAAGAAAGGGTGTTGATATTATTTAAAAAAACGTCAGCGATGTTCTCTTTATTAGGTAATTCATATATGAATGCAAGCCAGATAAAAAGGTGGTCGTCAAATAAACCGACTTGAAAATGCGGATGCTGCTTGTATCCGCGTTTATTTGCGGCAATTGCTAACCATGTATCCTTAGGCGGATTTTTTGTTCTTCTTGCATGTTTCGCAATATGAAGAAACATTTCAGTTTGTAATGATATAGATAACTCTTCAGTTAATACTTGCCCTATCTCATTAAATTTAGGCTGGATCCTCGTACGTATAGCTTCCATTCTTTCCTCAAGGCCATCTATTGTAAACGTTTGGAAATCCTCAGAAGTAAAACCATTAAAGTTCATCGAAAAAATTCCTCCTTAGCTGTCTTAAATGGATATGCATATAGTATCACATGGGGTGCTTTCTATAAACTAAGATGTTTTGCATTCGATCTTAGGTGGTAAGAAATAGGTAAATACACAATTTTCTTCAGGTAGTTCCAACTTTTTTTCGCTTCACATATTATATAAAAAAACTATTAAACACATTGATTGAATCTTTGAAATCATTTCATGATACCTAAATAAAATGAAAAGAGATGAAACGAAAGGGGCGGTAGAAAGATGAAACAAGTAGTAAAAACCAGTGGTCAAAAAATCATAAACAATCGTATTGGGGTGTTAAGGCTAGAATTAGATTATGAGTTAGCCACCCTTTATGAAGCGATGCAAAATGAAGATACAAAGAAAAAAATAGAATGTAAACAAAGGCTTGAAAAGTTGCGAAAAGAGTGGATGAAGCTCCAAGCATAGCTGGAGATTCTAAGATCTGCAAACGAACCTCGTTAGGGTTCGTTTTTATCTGCGCAATGATAATTGATCATACTTGCTTTCCTTTAAATCAATGCAGTATCCTTATCATAGAGAACGATTTAATACATAGAAATGAGGATGCTTTATGACAAACTGGAAGGACATTGATCAAAAGGCAAAACAATGGGTTGAAGAAGCGGGCGAAAAAATTCGTCAATCCTTTGAGTCCACACTTTCCATTCAATACAAATCAAACCCCAATGATTTAGTTACAAATATGGACAAGGAAATTGAACAATATTTAATCGGGAAAATTCAAGACACTTACCCTGACCATCGAATATTAGGCGAGGAAGGTTATGGTGATGAAGTAACATCTCTTGATGGGGTTATATGGATTATTGACCCAATAGACGGTACGATGAATTTTGTTCATCAGCAGCGCAATTTTGCGATATCAGTTGGTATTTACGGAGATGGTGTAGGATATATCGGTTTAATTTATGATGTCGTACATAATGAACTTTATCATGCTTTTAAAGGTGAAGGTGCTTATATGAACGATCTGCCCTTGCCGAAATTAGATGAGGTCGATCTAAAAGAAGCGGTTATAAGTATTAATTCAACATGGTTGGTTGAAAATCCTCGAATCGATTATAACCGGTTAACCCCGATCGTAAAAAAAGTTCGCGGTACCCGTTCGTATGGTTCCGCCGCCTTAGAATGTGCCTATGTAGCTTCAGGACGTTTGGATGCTTATATGACCATGAGACTAGCTCCATGGGATTTCGCAGCAGGCATTATCTTAATTGAAGAGGTCGGCGGCATAACGTCAACTATGAACGGAGAAAAGCTTAACTTGTTATCAAAAAATTCTTTCTTCGTAGGAGAAAAAAATCTTCATCAGCATATTTTAAAGGAGTACCTCAATAATTGAAGGAACTTTCGTCGGGAACATTAGAAAAAGAAGATTATTTTTTTCTTAAAGAGATCATTGCTGCAAGCCCCGAATGGCAGAATGAAGAATGTCATGCGGAAGAATTGGATTCATATCTAAATGCTTATAAAATGTACAATGGTGAATGGAAAATATGGAAGTTAGGAGAAGTCCAGGTAGGGGTTACTTATTCCTTGGAGTGGTCTCCCACCAACGAAAAACCTTGGATCGGCACAATTTTAATTCATCAAGCCTCACGCTCACAAGGATTGGGTAGGAGGATTTTAGCTGAGATAGGTCTTGAACTAAAGCAAAAAGGCCAAAAAGTTGTATTTGCTGCTTGTCCAATTAAACAAGATTCTTGGCTTCAATTTCTCGGAAAATGTGGATTTGAGCAGTTTAAAGTAGAAAAGGATGAATCGACTTCTAAAGAGTATATGATCACTTTAAAGCCTTTATCATAAACTTAACTGCAACAACAGCGGTTTAAATAATAAAGCAGGACCAGTAAATTCCAGAAGGAAAGGTGAGAAATCACCTTTCCTTTGTCTGATCCCCGGTCAACGAGGTTTCAGTATTCGGGTGGAAATAAAAATGTTTCCATTGCCTTGCGCTTTTCTTATAAAATACCTTTTTCCCTCATTCTTTTTTTTAAGATAAAGCCAGATGCCATCACAGCATTTAAACCAATTATTGCAAGGAGGATTCCAAGAATACTGCGTTCCCCTATTGCTATTCCGATCCCTATCATACAAGCTGCCGCTAAAAAAGCTAAAATAAGAAAAATCCACTTTCCAGGTCTCATTAATACTGACATCTCCCTACATGCAAAAAAAATATTTTCTTACTTCCTATAGTTTACTGAAAATCATTCCGCTTTTCTAGATTGTTTATGGTATAATATCGAAGGTGATTTTTAAATTAATTAGGATGTTCAATCAGAATACTACAAGAATTTATGGCAAATCCTTTAGTAGAGCCTATTTGAATATACATTTTAGGAGATGAAATTGTGAAACTTCGTAACGATATCCGCAACATAGCTATTATTGCTCACGTAGACCACGGGAAAACAACCTTGGTTGACCAGCTTTTACATCAATCTGGAACGTTCCGTACAAACGAACAAGTGGCAGAACGTGCAATGGATTCCAATGATTTAGAGCGTGAACGCGGGATTACAATCTTAGCAAAAAATACGGCAATTAATTATAAAGACACACGAATTAATATTATGGATACACCTGGTCACGCAGACTTTGGCGGCGAGGTGGAACGTATCATGAAAATGGTAGACGGCGTTTTACTTGTCGTAGATGCATATGAAGGCTGTATGCCGCAAACTCGATTTGTGTTGAAGAAAGCATTGGAGCAAAATTTAACGCCTATCGTTGTCGTTAATAAAATTGACCGAGACTTTGCACGTCCTACTGAGGTTGTTGATGAGGTATTAGATTTATTTATTGAACTTGATGCAAATGAAGAACAGCTTGAATTCCCAGTTGTGTTTGCTAGTGCTATTAATGGGACTGCAAGTGCAAGTCCGGACCCTGCTGATCAAGAAGAGAACATGGCAGCTTTATTTGATGCAATTGTTGAACACATTCCGGCTCCAGTTGATAACCAGGAAGAACCGCTTCAATTCCAGGTAGCATTGCTTGACTATAATGATTATGTTGGCCGTATTGGAATTGGAAGAGTATTTCGTGGGACAATGAAGGTCGGGCAACAAGTTGCATTAATGAAGGTAGATGGTTCAGTTAAAAACTTCCGTGTAACAAAAATCTTTGGTTTCCAAGGCTTAAAGCGGGTAGAAATACAAGAAGCTATTGCTGGTGATCTTGTTGCTGTTTCTGGAATGGAGGACATTAATGTAGGTGAAACAGTTTGTCCTGTGGAACATCAAGAAGCTCTGCCAATCCTTCGTATTGATGAGCCAACTTTACAAATGACTTTTGCTGTAAATAATAGTCCATTTGCAGGAAGAGAAGGTAAATATGTCACTGCTCGAAAAATTGAAGAGCGCTTATTGGCTCAATTACAAACAGATGTAAGCTTACGAGTTGATCCGACTGATTCTCCTGATGCATGGGTAGTGTCAGGCCGCGGAGAACTGCATCTTTCCATCCTGATCGAAAATATGCGACGTGAAGGCTATGAATTGCAGGTTTCAAAACCTGAGGTTATTGTAAAAGAAATTGATGGTGTTAGATGTGAGCCAATTGAACGTGTACAGATAGATGTTCCAGAGGAACATACAGGTTCTGTAATGGAATCAATTGGTGCACGTAAAGGTGAAATGCTGGATATGATCAACAATGGTAACGGGCAAGTGCGTTTGATCTTTAATGTACCTGCACGTGGCTTGATCGGATACTCAACAGAGTTTATGTCATTAACTCGTGGTTTCGGTATTATAAATCATACATTTGACAGCTACCAGCCAATGCAGCCTGGTAAAGTTGGAGGCCGCCGCCAAGGTGTTCTTGTCTCTATGGAAAATGGAAAATCTACAACCTACGGTATACAAGGTGTTGAAGATCGCGGTGTCATTTTCGTTGAAGCCGGAGTAGATGTATATGAAGGTATGATTGTTGGGGAACACACTCGTGAAAATGATCTCGTTGTCAATATTTGCAAAATGAAACAACAAACCAATATCCGCTCTGCAACAAAAGATCAAACGAGCACAATGAAAAAACCGCGTATTATGTCATTGGAAGAAGCTCTTGAATATTTGAATGATGATGAGTATTGTGAATTAACTCCAGAATCAATTAGACTGAGAAAGAAAATTTTGGATAAAAATGAACGGGAAAAAGCAGCGAAAAAGAAAAAATTAGCTGGGATCTAGAACGCTGGAAAAAGAATATGTAGCAGGCTGATTCAAATGATTCAGCCTCTTTCTATCATTTACCTGCACTTAAACCCCATTTTAAGATTTAAAAGAGGGTAATAGGATAAGCGGAAGATAACTGCCCTTAAAGATCCGATGAGGAATTGTTGTCTAAGCCAGACGATACATAAGGATGTGGCAGTTTAAGCGTGATAAGTCTCAGCCCAATCATCAATGAGGGTAAAGTTAACCGGACAGATTGAAGTCTCATTTAATATGGTATAAGGAGGAGGAAAAAATGGATATCACCGAAAGGTTGTCGTTTTTTCCAAGCTTATATAACGTTGTTGAGCATCCAAAAGTAGGAATGTGGATGCTGTATCTCACCATTCTCGCATTATCTATCGTTGTTTATAAGCTCGGATTCGCGAAAAAACTGCCTATCTTAAAGTCAGCAGTTATTTATCTCTTTTTAGCATTTGGATGTACCGTATTAACTTTTTTAGGAATATTTTTGCCAGTAGCAGAAGGATTAGTAGTTGCTGCTCTTATCTTAATCATTTATAAAATCAGGCTTCATCAATCAAAGAAACAGGAAGCTGAGAACATGAAATAGGGCTGTCTCAAAAAGGGCTGACTCTTTCAAAATCAACAATATATAGAATTCTTAGCTTCTATCTATTGTGTTTGAAGATCAAACCTATTTTAGACAGCCTTTTCATTTATCCCAATCTATACAGCAGATTCATTTCGCCCAATGGTTTACCAGGAATCTTCCGACTTTTTGTCCTGATATAAGCGAAACTTGCCAGTTGCAATGCGGGCATTTGTTTTTTCTTCGATTCGCTCATTGCATGGTTTGCACATATATGTATGGATAGGGCGGTTTCTAAGACGTTTTGCCATTAACGTTTCGTCATCAATCGTTTCAACTTTATCGCAAATAACACATTTTACTCTCATCATACACCTCAAACAATAAATATAGCAGAATAAAATCTGCTAATTTTAGTATATCACGTATTCTCAAAAAAACCTTATTTTGGCTTAAAGCACTTGTTGAAAAATGATTTTTAGGAAGATATTATGGCGAATAAGATGTTTATAGTTGGATCAGCTTAGGAAACAAGGTATGATATGAGTATAAACCAAGAAAGGGGGGCTTGAGATGGCAAATAAGGTTGAAACTGCACTAATTGATCCTTTGTATAATTGCTTACAAAAAGAACGATTTGTAACAATAGCAACGATTGATCATGAAACAGGTTCTCCAAATGTAAGTGCGATCTCCTGGGTTTATGCCCCAGACAGAGATCGAGTTTTATTCGCGGTTGATCAACGTTCAAGAATTGTTGAAAATATTAATAATCATCCTGCCATTGTTTTGAATCTCATTGCAAATGAATCAATCTATTCCATAAACGGAAATGCACATTTAAAGGAGGATAGACTTGAACATGTCCCTTTAAAGCTTGCTTTAATTGAACTAACGATTTCTGAGGTTCGTGATGTTATGTTTTATGGATCGAAAATAGCAACAGAACCGCAATATGAAAAAACATATGATGAAAAAGCTGCCGCAAAACTTGATAAACAAGTATTAGATGCGATGAAAAGCAAAGCATAAAAAGATGGACTGCCATAGAAGTGATAACATCCTAAGAATAAGCTCAGTTAATACCGATAGTTTGATTCTTTTCTTAGCTATTCACATCATATTGGCCAGTCCATTTTTATACAGCTTGCTAATAAAATATTGGAGCAAAAAGGCATAATTAGACTTTCTGTGGGGGAGAGCGCAAAGGGAGTCACTTAATGAAGCTCCCAGACGCCCAGTAAACAAAAGTCTTCAGCGAAAAGCAACAGAAAAGTACGAATTAATGTTACTTTTTCAAATGATCATTAGACTGTTCTTCTTGGTTCTTTTCTAACATTTGTTCTTCTTTTTGATTTAATTGATCATTATTTTGATTTGTAGGTTGTTTTTGTTGGTTGTCAAGGATCTCAGTTGGAACCTCAGGAACCACTCGTCCCACAATCGCAGCTAATTCATCTAAGATACCAGCAATTGGGCGGCCTTCCTGAATTTCACGGCCCATTTCTCGAAGTCTGGCATTGGTATCAGCATCAGCAATGACAATTGCATTTGCTCCATATGGGTCATGCATCAAGCTTTCAGCAACCGTGTATTTAATTGATTCGACCTTATTTCGCTCAAGATTTGAATTTACGTCAATACCAACGACAGCAAATTTGCCTAAAACCACGGCGGTTGCATCATTGACCTGTGGTACTTGGCTAGCAAGTTCAACTAAATGGTTTGAAATTTGTTGCCCAGTTTTTCGGTCTACAGTTTCGTCAACGCTGTTTTTAACTTTAATCGGTGTCCCTTTATTGCTTTCATTATCGGTTTCAGGTGCACCTTGATTAACGGCACATCCAGTAAGTGCAAGACATGATAGTAGAAAAACAGCAAGTAAATATCGCATGAAATCACTCCTTAAAAGTTAGGATCACATATATGAAGGTCCATGAAATGTAGGTTTTTTCTTTGCTTTTTAATTTTATTGTCTAATAAACCTTCTATCTTTATTCATCCTTTCATATATTTTAGCAACGCTTCATTCACAGCTTGACTTTTTTCACTACCTATTTGTTTCACTCCATTAAAAAATAGCAACGGAGTAGGAGGCGGAGGTTTGAGGAAGATTTATGTTCTAGACACAAATGTATTGTTGCAAGATCCGAATTCAATTTTTTCTTTTGAAGAAAATGAAGTTGTTATTCCAGCAGTTGTTTTAGAGGAAGTGGACTCAAAAAAGCGCTATATGGACGAAATTGGTCGTAATGCAAGACAAGTATCAAAACTAATTGATCAATTAAGGGAATCAGGAAAATTACATGAAAAAATTCCATTGCCAAACGGCGGGTCATTAAGAATTGAACTGAATCATCGATCTTTCCATCAGCTGCAAGAAATCTTTGTTGAAAAAACGAATGATAATCGCATTCTTGCTGTAGCGAAAAATTTATCATTAGAGGAACAGACTAAGGAAAATGGCCGAGCTGTTATTTTAGTAAGTAAAGATACACTAGTTCGTGTTAAAGCAGATGCTATTGGGCTAACAGCAGAGGATTTTCTTAGTGATCGAGTAGTTGAAATTGATCATATATATACGGGCTTCCTTGATTTGTATATAAGCGGTGATAATCTAAACCGGTTTTATGAAAAAAATGAGCTCGTTCTATCTGAGATAACGAATCATCCCTTTTATCCAAATCAATTTGTAGTGATGAAGGATGCTTTAGGCGGCTCTTCATCAGCAATTGGCAAAGTTGACCAATCCGGAAAAAAGATTCAGCGCCTTGTTTTTGACCATGATCATATTTGGGGAATTCGCCCTAGGAATGTGCAGCAAACAATGGCATTGGAGCTTCTGCTTCGAACCGATATTCCATTGGTTACGTTAATCGGCAAGGCAGGTACGGGTAAAACATTGCTTGCCCTTGCAGCGGGACTTATGCAAACGGAAGATTTAGGTATTTATAAAAAATTATTAGTTGCAAGACCAATTGTACCAGTCGGAAAAGATTTAGGCTTTTTACCAGGTGAAAAAGAGGAAAAATTAAGGCCATGGATGCAGCCGATTTACGATAATTTAGAATACTTATTTAATACAAAAAAACCGGGTGAGCTCGATGCGATATTAGCTGGAATGGGTTCGATTGAAGTAGAAGCGCTAACCTATATTAGAGGCAGAAGCATCCCGGAGCAAATTATACTTATTGATGAAGCGCAAAATTTAACAAAACATGAAGTTAAAACAATTTTAACTCGAGTTGGAGAAAGAAGTAAAATTGTGTTAATGGGAGACCCGGAACAAATCGATCATCCATATTTAGATGAGTATAATAATGGTCTTACGTATGTTGTTGAAAAATTCAAGGATCAGCCAATTGCAGGTCATGTCAGACTTGTTAAAGGGGAACGTTCCGGCTTGGCACAGCTCGCAGCCGATATTCTCTAATTTTGTAGAGGGATTGTTCATGTAATGGCAAAAGGGCGGTTTAGCCGCCCTTTTGAAAGTGAAATTAAATAACTATAATTTCCTTTACATGCTTGATCGGCTCGGAAGCATTTGATCCATCGCCGAAATAAATATGAATAGGTCCATCTTCTTTTAATGGCTTGCCTTTTATACTAAAACCTAAAATAATGTCAAATGCTTCCTCAATCGGTACCGATATAGGTCCGTTATTTGTAATAAATTGTACACTTGATGCTCCAGCCTGTACTCCAGCATTTTCAAGAAAAGGCTTGAAAGGAATCCCGAATGTTCCATTTAACACTTTCTGTTTTTCATATTTCTTTTCAGATTTTAAGGTTGGAGGGTAGATAGCTCCTTCACGTATTTCTCTTTCCCAATGCTTTGAAACAGACTTTGTATACTCTTCAAGTTCATCTTTTATTTCTTGCTCTTGAACAAAAAAGGTGGTTAAATCAACCTTTCTATCGTCAAAGATCCATACTCCCGGATCCAATGTAATCTGATAGTCCACCTTGCCTTTTATCATAACGATCGATTCCATTATATACACCCCTTACTTCGCAAGTATAAGCTTTTATAAAAAAATTGTCACTTGTTATGGCAATAAAATTTTATGATTTGACAAGATAGATGCAAATTTAGCTGATTATATTGTTTGTCCTTGCTTTTTAAACGATTTGGATTTAATATTAATACATAGAATAGGGTAATCGCTCGGAAACGGAGGGATTAAATTGGCGTCTGAGATTGCTGTTGATCATCGAGAAAAGGCACTTGCGGTTTTAAAGGCAGATGCTGATAAAATCATGAGATTAATTAAAGTCCAAATGGACAATTTAACGATGCCTCAATGTCCTCTTTATGAAGAGGTTTTAGATACACAAATGTTTGGCTTATCTAGGGAAATAGACTTCGCTGTAAGGCTTGGATTAATTGAGGAACGTGAAGGAAAAGAACTGCTTGATACACTTGAGCGAGAGTTGTCTGCATTACATGATGCATTTACAGCCAAATAATGATTCAAAACTCAAACTAACATAAGGTAAGTTTGAGTTTTTTTATTTGTCTGTGAAACCATTGCATTAGAAGGAATACTACAAAGTATGAAATCTTAAGGTGACTTCTGTTTTATAGAAAGCAGCAAAAGAGAATTCAACAAGCCGGTTTAACAAGACTAGTTATAGCCTGTAAAAAGAAATATGGATGAAATATATTTGTAATGTTAATTATTCCTGATAAATGTTATGTTTTTAAAGGAATTTCATTTTTGCAAGGCGAAGATATAGTAAAATAAAAACAACATAGTATAAACCCCATGATTAGATAAGGAAGAGATAATTATGATTAAAAAAATTCTAAAATCCTATGATTATTCATTAATATTAGCAGTTATATTATTGTGCGCTTTTGGACTTGTAATGGTATATAGTTCAAGCATGATAACAGCTGTTGCTCGTTACGGATTTGAGCCGGATCATTTTTATCAACGACAAAAATTGGCTCTGCTTGCCGGTGGATTGGCATTTATTGTCATGATGATTTTCCCATACAGAGCTTTTTTAAATGGGAATATTTTGAAGATTGTTGTGTTTGGATCAATTGGTTTATTGGGATCTTTATTTTTTATTGGTCATGTTGCAGGAGGAGCACAAAGCTGGATAAAGCTGGGGGGAATGAATCTTCAACCTGGTGAATTTGTCAAGCTAAGTGTCATTATTTATTTAGCGGCAGTTTATGATAAGAAACAATCATACATAGATGAGTTTGGCAGAGGAGTTTTGCCTCCGCTTATTTTTACAGGGGTTATTTGTTTCTTTGTTTTGATTCAGCCTGACTTTGGTACAACATTCATAATTGCTATGATTGCTGTTTGCATGATTATCGCTTCTGGAATGGCTGTTAAAAGCATCGGAAAACTTATCTCTCTCGTATTAATATTCGGAGTGCTTTTGACACCATTTATCATTTGGAAAGGCATTTTTAGTAAGGAACAGCTAAGCCGTTTTGAAGGTGTTGCTGACCCATTTGCCCATGTAGACGAAGCGGGATATCAACTGGTTAATTCCTTCTATGCTATTGGTTCAGGCGGCCTTACTGGGTTAGGATTGGGACAAAGTGTACAAAAGTATGGCTACCTGCCTGAATCTCATACGGATTTTATAATGGCAGTCATTGCTGAAGAACTTGGAATATTTGGTGTGTTGTTCGTATTGATTCTTCTTTCTTTTATTGTATTAAAAGGTTTTTCCGTTGCTAGGAAATGCCAAGATCCATTCGGTACATTGCTTGCAGTTGGTATTTCTAGTATGATCGCAATTCAAGCGTTGATTAATTTAGGAGGTCTTACCGGGTTAATTCCTATTACAGGTGTCCCGCTGCCATTTATCAGTTACGGTGGTTCTTCGATCCTTTTATTACTTATATCAATGGGACTACTAGTTAATGTTTCAATGTTTACTAATTACCGCGAAACCTATCAAAAACCAGTCCCGCAAACAACCCAGCCTATTGCCGTTGTCAAGCCAATCCAACAAAAACGCAATTCTTCTATGCGTTAAAGTGAAAGATAATTATGTTGCGTTTTTTTTAAATGTGTTATACTATTTTTTGTAAAAAATGATGATGTATTTGCATTGTCTTTAGGGGGATTATCATGGCACTTAAAAAGATTCAAAAGCTTTTAGTGGCAAACAGAGGAGAAATTGCCATTCGTGTTTTTCGTGCCTGTACCGAATTAAATATTCGTACAGTCGCAATTTATTCTAAAGAGGATTCAGGCTCTTACCATCGCTATAAGGCTGATGAAGCTTATCTGGTAGGGGAGGGGAAAAAGCCGATTGATGCCTATTTGGATATCGAAGGCATCATTGAAATTGCAAAAAAGAATAATGTTGATGCGATTCATCCAGGGTATGGTTTCTTATCTGAAAATATTCATTTTTCAAGACGGTGTGAAGAAGAAGGAATTATTTTTGTTGGGCCTGAATCCAAGCATTTGGATATGTTTGGTGACAAAGTAAAGGCACGTACTCAGGCGGAATTAGCTGGCATTCCAGTTATTCCGGGAAGTGATGGTCCTGTTTCAAACCTAGAGGAAGTCATTCAGTTTGGAGAAACGTTTGGGTATCCGTTTATAATTAAAGCCGCTCTTGGCGGCGGCGGAAGAGGTATGAGAATCGTTCGCAGCGAAGCAGGTTTAAAAGATTCATATGATCGTGCAAAGTCTGAAGCGAAGGCTGCTTTTGGCAATGATGAAGTGTATGTTGAGAAATTCATTGAAAACCCAAAGCATATTGAGGTTCAAATTTTTGGGGATCATGAAGGAACGATTGTTCACCTCTTTGAAAGAGATTGCTCTGTTCAAAGACGTCATCAAAAGGTGGTAGAGGTTGCTCCAAGCGTGTCGCTTGCAGAAGACCTAAGAATGGAAATCTGTGAAGCAGCAGTTAAATTAATGGAAAATGTTCAGTACTTAAATGCCGGAACGGTAGAATTTTTAGTATCTGGCAATGAGTTTTATTTTATTGAAGTAAATCCTCGTGTTCAAGTAGAGCATACCATTACAGAAATGATTACTGGCATTGACATCGTTCAAACACAAATTATGGTGGCACAAGGTTATTCTTTTTCTAGCAAAGAGATCGGGATCACTTCTCAAGAACAAATAAAAATTAATGGGTATGCGATTCAATCACGTGTTACAACTGAGGATCCACAGAATAATTTTATGCCTGATACTGGAAAGATTATGGCCTATCGTTCAGGCGGAGGCTTTGGTGTACGATTAGACGCAGGAAACGGATTCCAAGGGGCCGTTATTACACCGCACTATGATTCATTGCTAGTAAAGCTTTCTACACATGCTCTAACATTTGAACAAGCTGCAGCTAAAATGGTCAGAAATTTAAGGGAATTTCGAATTCGTGGAATTAAAACGAATATCCCGTTCTTAGAAAATGTAGTAAAGCATGAAGATTTTTTATCTGGCCAATATAATACATCGTTTATTGATTCCACTCCAGAGTTATTTGTTTTCCCGAAACGTAAGGACCGTGGAACGAAAATGCTTACGTATATAGGAAATGTGACTGTGAATGGATTTCCGGGAATTGGTGAAAAGAAGAAACCTGTATTTGATAAGCCGATTATTCCGAAGGTAAAGTACTCTGAGGCGATGCCAAACGGGACAAAGCAAATTTTAACTGATTATGGTGCTGATGGACTTGTAAATTGGATTAAGGACCAGAAACAAGTACTATTAACGGACACAACATTCAGAGATGGTCATCAGTCGTTATTAGCCACTAGAGTACGTACGGAAGATTTGAAGCATATTGCTGAGCCGACCGCACGGCTATTACCTGATCTGTTTTCGTTGGAAATGTGGGGAGGAGCAACTTTTGATGTTGCCTATCGCTTCCTAAAAGAAGATCCATGGGAGCGTCTTTTAACCATTCGTGAGAAGGTTCCGAATGTTTTATTACAAATGCTTTTAAGAGCTTCAAATGCAGTAGGTTATAAAAATTACCCTGATAATGTGATAAAAGAGTTTGTTGAAAAGTCTGCCTATGCAGGTATTGATGTATTCCGCATTTTTGACAGCCTGAATTGGGTAAAAGGTATGACATTAGCCATAGATGCAGTTCGGGATACTGGTAAAATTGCTGAAGCCGCAATCTGTTATACAGGAGATATTCTTGATCCAACCAGACAAAAATATAATCTTACTTATTACAAGGATTTGGCAAAGGAGCTTGAACAATCAGGCGCTCACATCTTAGCGATAAAGGATATGGCTGGCCTACTGAAACCACAAGCTGCATATAACTTAATTTCAACACTTAAAGAGGCTGTTAATATTCCTGTACATCTTCATACCCATGATACTAGCGGGAATGGCATTATTACCTATGCAAGAGCAATTGAAGCTGGAGTTGACATCGTGGATGTTGCAGTAAGCTCCATGGCAGGACTTACTTCTCAGCCTAGTGCAAATTCGCTTTATTATGCATTAGAAGGTGTAGAACGCCAACCAAAAGTGGATATCAAGTCACTTGAGAAGCTTTCCCAGTATTGGGAAGGTGTAAGAAAATATTATGTGGATTTTGAAAGCGGAATGAATTCACCACATACTGAAATCTACATGCATGAGATGCCAGGAGGACAATATAGTAATCTGCAACAACAGGCGAAAGCTGTAGGGCTTGGTGAAAAATGGAATGAAGTAAAAGAAATGTACAGAAGAGTGAATGATCTATTCGGAGATATTGTGAAGGTTACACCGTCTTCTAAAGTAGTTGGAGATATGGCTTTATTTATGGTGCAAAACAACCTTACTGAAGATGATATCTTTGAGAAAGGTGAAAGTTTAGATTTTCCTGACTCTGTTATTGAATTATTTGAAGGATATTTAGGACAGCCGCATGGCGGATTCCCAAAAGAGTTACAACGGATTATTTTAAAAGGACGCAAGCCTTTAACTGATCGTCCGGGTGAACGGCTTGAGCCAGTAAACTTTCCAGCAATGAAAGAAGAACTTTTCCATAGTCTGGGAAGACCGGTAACAAGCTTTGAAGCAATAGCGAATGCTCTTTATCCAAAGGTATTCTCTGAGTATATCAAAACTTTTGAAGCGTATGGGGATATTTCCGTATTGGATACACCAACCTTCTTATATGGTATGAGATTAGGCGAGGAAATTGAGATAGAAATAGAGCAAGGGAAAACACTTATTGTTAAGCTTGTTTCAATTGGAGAACCGCAGGCTGACGGAACAAGAATTATTTATTTTGAATTAAATGGACAGCCTCGTGAAGTCGTTATTAAGGATGAAAGCATAAAATCAACTGTAGTTTCAAAAGTGAAAGCCGAAATAGGCAATGAGGAGCAAATTGGTGCCACGATGCCTGGAACTGTCATAAAAGTCCTTGTTGAAAAAGGGGAAAAGGTAAATAAAGGTGACCATTTAATTATAACTGAAGCCATGAAAATGGAAACAACCGTTCAAGCTCCGTTTGCAGGTACAGTAAAAGGGGTACATGTCTCAAATGGTGAAAGCATACAAACCGGTGATTTATTAATTGAAATCGTAAAAGGTTAATTAAATTAAGCGTAAGTAAACTAAGTATGCTAAGAATAGGAATCGAAGGATTTTTTACCTTCAATTCCTATTTTCACTAACCCATAAAGGTCGTCTAAAAAGCGGCGTCTTTATCGCTTGATTGCACTTGCACGTTCTGTACCCTGCCAATGGGGTATTGAGATAAAAACAAAACTAATGAAAAATATTTAACTTTTAAGCTTCATAAAAAAAGGGTTGTCTCAAGAGGATCCCCTCCAGGTACTAAAATAGGACTACATTGCTTTATTCCTATTTTTAGTGCTGGAGGGAGACCCTTTGTTTTTGAGACAACCCTTTTTTATTTTTTCCTTTAATGCTTCAGATATCAGTTTATTCGCCAGTATTCATTTTGTTTCTGCTTACTAAGAGAAGGAAGTAGCTCAAAAGACCGAATAAACAAGAAATAATTAACGCATGGGCTAAAGAAATATACAGGTTTAACCCTGTTACAACGATAAGTGCACCTGTTGTAACCTGCAGTGAAACAAGTATAAAAGCAATAATCCAACCCCAATAAATAATTCCTTGATGTTTATGGTGTTTGATTGCTTGCCATGTCACATATGCGATCCAAACAAAAATTAATCCTGCAGCAAAACGATGCCCCATTTGGATCCATTCATGCAATGTTGCTGGCATCCCGCCAGTCCGGTTGCTGCATAAGGGCCATTTTGGACAAGCAAGACTTGCTTCTTTATGCCTGACATAAGCCCCTGTATAAACAACCAAATAAGAGTAGACAATAATACCGATCATATGAAACTTCATTTGTTTATCAATAATCAGCTTCTTTGCATCAAATTTTTTATCTACCTCGAAGATTAACAATGTTAAAAGAAGTACGGATGCAAAGGATATAAGTGATATACCAAAATGAAGAGCAAGGACTGCATCTGATTGGCCCCATTTAACAGCAGCAGCACCAATTAATGCTTGTAAAACTAAGAAAAATATCGATAGTATGGCTAAGAATTTTGTTTCTCTAATATGACCAATCTTTTTCCATGACCAAATAGAAAGGACTAGAACAGTAATCCCTGCAAGCCCGCTAACCATTCGATGACTTAATTCTACTACTAGCTCAAAGGTAATTTCACTTGGTACTAACTCGCCATGACATAATGGCCAAGAAGTTCCACATCCTGCACCTGACTCGGTTTTTGTCACTAGGGCTCCGCCAAGTAAAACAAACAGCATAATGACTGTCGTCAACACGGCAAACCATTTAAGAGCACGTTGCAAAATGTTCACCTACTTATATAGTAAATTGATAAAAATATTTTGGTAAATACTCCATCGATAGTACACAATGTAGTAAAAAAAGACAATAAATTCTCTAAAAAGTTCACAAAACTATAAGATATCTTCAAATGCGTAAGCGCCTTGCTCGCTGCGGAAAAAAAGAGTTTTACAACCTACTGGCGGCTTCTTAGCTCAGCAAGTTCAGCCAATCACAGTGAACTCTAGGGACTTGGCTTATGAAGCGAAGCCAAAGTACAGAGTAATTATTATTCATAATTAAATTGCATTTATCATCCATAAACTGATGAAATAATGAATGAAAATTTTCCTAGTATAAAATTTTTACATTATTCATAGTGATTTATACAAAAAAGGTTGAATATTCAAGTGGAGTTTGCTAGAAATAAAAGGGGAGAAATTTGAAGTATTGTCATTTTTTGAAATAGTTCTCCTGATTTTTTTGTTAACTTTGGCTTTATGGGTCTAGCTTCTTTTGTCCCATGTAACTTTCTTACATTAGCTTTAGTAATAGAAAGATTGAAATTGGTTTATTTTATTAAGTAATGTTTGCTGATCTATGATAAAATAGGATGGTTGGTTTCTGAGTGGCAATTAATAGAATATATTCAAAAATTACCCTTTCACAATTTCGACAAAATTACTTCATGAATTGTTCACAATTCTAAGTAGAATTATGATTTAATAACAAGTAGACCGTTTTTAATTTGTCGATTTTTTAGTATCATAGGATATAGAAAAATAGTCGGTTGGAACCGCCTTCATCTTACGCTGAAATGAATAGGCATACATGAATGAAGAGATTTAGCATAATGATATGAAAGTTAGGAGGTACAGAGTTGGCAAATACGAAAGTTTTGGACGATGCAGCTGTCAAGCATCATTCAAACGATATGCATGAAACAACGCTTTGGCAGGATTTCCTTTCTTTAATAAAAGTAGGTATTGTCAATTCTAATGCAATTACAACATTTACCGGCATATGGCTAGCCCTTTATTTTAGTGGAGAAGGGTTTCTAGCTAATATAGATATTGTCTTGTTTACTTTAATTGGTTCATCTTTGGTCATAGCAGGATCATGTGCTATTAACAACTATTATGATCGTGATATTGACCACTTAATGGAACGAACAAAAGAAAGGCCGACCGTTACCGGAAAAGTAAATCCCCTCCAAGCATTGCGGATCGGAATTTTTCTACTAACAATCGGGTTTGTCTTTATGTTAATGACAACATTAACTGCAACAATAATCTCTTTAATTGGGGTTGTTACATATATTTTTCTTTATACGATGTGGTCAAAAAGACTGTATACAATAAACACTGTAATAGGAAGTGTTTCTGGAGCTGTTCCACCGTTGATTGGGTGGGCAGCAGTTGATGCTAATCTAAGTGTAATGGCATGGGTGCTGTTTTTAATCATGTTTATTTGGCAGCCGCCGCACTTTTTAGCTTTGGCAATGCGCAGAACCGAGGAATACCGCGCTGCTAATATTCCGATGCTGCCAGTTGTCCATGGATTTGATGTAACTAAACGTCAAATCATGGTTTGGATTGCTTGTTTGCTTCCGCTCCCATTTTATCTTTATGAATTGGGCATTGTTTTTTTGCTATTAGCAACAGCGTTAAATATTGGCTGGATTATTATTGGAATAAAGGGTTTTAATAATAAAGATGCAGAGATGAAATGGGCAACAAAGATGTTTGTTTATTCCATCAATTACTTAACAATTTTGTTTGTATCAATGGTGCTCTTTACCATTGTTTAATAGTGAAATTCTTTCTTAAAAAGAATTTATTTATAAAAAGAGTTCCTGAATGAAATACTGATAGGACTTTAAAAATTTTGAAAGAGGGGTTTGATTTAGCTATGAAAAAATGGCTGACAAAATGGCGTCTGTTTTCATTATTTGCTCTCATGACGCTAGTTTTAGCCGGCTGTGGTGAACCGTTTCTTTCCACGCTAAAGCCTGCTGGTGAAGTAGCGGATATGCAGTACGACCTGATGATGTTAAGCACGCTCATCATGGTTGTTGTCATTGCAGTCGTAACGGTAATCTTCATTTATGTTCTCGTTAAATTCCGAAGACGCAAAGGTGAAGAAACTAACATTCCTGTTCAAGTTGAAGGGAATCATAAACTGGAAATCATTTGGACTGTTATTCCTATTCTTTTACTTCTTGTCTTATCAATTCCTGTTGTTACTGCAACTTTTAAACTTGCAGAAGTTGATGCGATTGATGATAAGAATCGTAAACCAGAAGATGCAATCGTCGTTAATGTGCGTGCAAATCTTTACTGGTGGGAGTTTGAATATCCAGACTTCGGAGTTGTAACGAGTCAAGACTTAGTAGTTCCAACTGATGAGAAGGTTTACTTTAACTTAATCTCTTCTGATGTTAAGCATGCATTCTGGATTCCATCAGCAGGTGGAAAGATTGATACTAACACTGAAAACGTTAACCAAATGTGGTTGAAGTTTGATTCAGAGAGAGCTGATCAAGCAGGGGAATACTTTTATGGGAAATGTGCTGAACTTTGTGGACCATCACATGGTTTAATGGACTTTAAAGTGAAAGCATTATCAAGAGATGAATTTGACCAATGGATCTCTGACATGAAAGGTGCAAAATCAGTCGCTGCAACTGATTTAGCTAAACAAGGTGAACAATTATTTGAAGAAAAGGGATGTATTGCGTGTCACGCAGTATCTCCAACTGATGAGCGTCCTGCAGCAGCACGTACTGCACCTAACTTAGGCACATTTGGAGAGCGTGCAAGAGTTGCTGGCATCCTCCCGCATAATGAGGAAAGCATTCGCAACTGGCTGGAAGATCCTGAAAGCTTTAAGCCTGGCAATAAGATGACTGGAACTTATCCAGAATTATCTGATCAAGAACTAGATGCTCTAACAGAATACTTAATGGGACTTAAAGTCTCTAGCAATTAATTTTTAGCAAAATGAAAAGGGAGGTAACACTGTGAGCACGTTAACTCAGAAAAAAGGGGTCTTATGGGACTACTTAACAACAGTTGACCATAAAAAGATTGCCATCCTTTACCTGATATCCGGTGGCTTCTTCTTCCTTGTTGGTGGATTAGAAGCAATACTGATCCGCATTCAGCTAGCTGTTCCGAATAATGACTTTGTTAGTGCAGGCCTATATAATGAAGTTTTAACAATGCACGGAACAACTATGATTTTTCTAGCTGCAATGCCATTAATATTCGCATTAATGAATGCGGTTGTACCTTTACAAATTGGTGCGCGTGATGTAGCTTTCCCATTCTTAAATTCTCTGGGTTTTTGGTTATTCTTCTTCGGTGGAGTATTCTTAAACTTAAGCTGGTTTTTAGGTGGAGCGCCTGACGCTGGTTGGACTTCATATGCATCATTAGCAACACAATCTCCAGGTCATGGAGTCGATTTTTACCTATTGGGATTACAGGTATCTGGTATAGGTACGCTTATTGCAGGGATTAACTTTCTTGCAACAATAATTAACATGCGTGCCCCAGGAATGACTTACATGCGTATGCCATTATTTACATGGACTACATTTGTAGCATCAGCACTTATCTTATTTGCTTTCCCAGCATTAACTGTGGGCTTAGCGTTACTTATGTTTGACCGTTTATTCGGTACAGCATTCTTTGACCCTGCTTTGGGTGGAAATACAATAATTTGGGAACATTTATTCTGGATTTTTGGACATCCTGAAGTATATATCTTGATTTTACCTGCATTTGGAATATTCTCGGATATTCTTCCGGTATTTTCAAAAAAACGCCTATTTGGATATTCTTCAATGGTATTTGCAACAGTGTTAATTGGATTCCTTGGATTTATGGTATGGGCTCACCATATGTTCACTACTGGTTTAGGACCGATTGCAAACGCGATCTTTGCAGTCGCAACAATGGCAATTGCTGTCCCTACCGGTATTAAAATTTTCAACTGGTTATTTACCATTTGGGGCGGTTCAGTAAAATATACATCTCCGATGATTTGGTCTGTTGCCTTTATCCCTTCATTTGTTATTGGTGGGGTTACAGGGGTTATGTTGGCTGCAGCAGCAGCTGACTATCAATACCATGACAGCTATTTCGTAGTTGCCCACTTCCATTATGTTATTGTAGGTGGAGTTGTATTCGGTTTATTTGCCGGAGCAATATATTGGTGGCCAACAATGTTTGGAAAATTGTTAAATGAGGCAATGAATAAAATTACATTTGTTTTATTCTTTATAGGATTCCATTTAACATTCTTTATTCAGCACTTTTTAGGTTTAATGGGTATGCCTCGTCGTGTCTTTACATTCTTACCTGGTCAAGGTTTGGATACTGGTAACTTTATTAGTACAGTTGGTGCTTTCTTTATGGCAGCAGCAACGATTATATTTTTAATAAACGTTGTTTATACAGCTGTGAAAGGTGAGAGAGTTGGCAAAGATCCATGGGGAGACGGCCGAACTCTTGAGTGGTCAATTTCATCACCTCCGCCAGAGTATAATTTTAAGCAAACTCCACTTGTTCGTGGTCTTGATGCACTCTGGATTGAAAAAATGGAAGGTAATAAAGAATTGACACCTGCAGAACCGCTTGGCGACATTCATATGCCAAATAGTTCTATATTACCTTTCTTTATGGCATTTGGATTATTCATTGTATCGTTTGGATTAATGTACCGTGAAGACCATGCTTGGGCTTTACCAGCAATATTTGTAGGTTTCATTATTACATTTGCTTGTATGTTCTTACGATCCATAATCGACGATCATGGGTATCACATTCATAAAGAAGATTTACTTAAAGAAGATAAAGGAGGGAAAGCATAATGGCACAAGTTGAAGAAAAATTAACTGCGGAAAATTTTCCTGCATCGCCTGAAAAAGCTACCCTCGAAGGAAAAAATAAGTTTACAGGCTTCTGGTTGTTTTTAGGCGGAGAGACAGTTTTATTCGCTAGTCTCTTTGCTACTTTCTTAGCATTGAGAGAATCCACAGCAGGTGGAGCGACAACTCAAGAACTATTTGAGATACCTCTTACATTTTTGGCAACTATGCTGCTTTTAACATCAAGTTTGACAAGTGTTTACGCAATGTATCATATGAAGAACTTTAACTTCGGTAAAATGCAATTGTGGTTAATCATCACAGTTCTTTTAGGTCTAGGCTTTCTTATTTTAGAAATATATGAGTTTAATCACTATATTCATCATTATGAATTTACAATTAAAAGCAGTGCTCTTGGTTCAGCGTTTTACACTTTAGTTGGAACTCATGGATTGCACGTTGCTTTCGGTCTTTTATGGATCACTACCTTAATTGTTCGTAATGCAAAACGTGGATTAAACTTATACAATGCACCTAAATATTATGTAGCTAGTCTTTACTGGCATTTCATTGACGTCGTATGGGTGTTCATCTTTACGGTTGTATACTTAATGGGAATGGTGGGATAAACTGATGGCAAATAATCATAATTCAGCAAACCCAAAAGTAGACTTGGCATATCGTCGTAAGAAAAATGCAGAGGATATGAAGCACCAGGTCATATCATTTGCATTGATGATCTTTTTAACGATAGTTGCATTTATCGCAATTGGATATGATGGGATTGGAGAATGGTTTAAAGTGCCATTTATCATCACTTTAGCGGTTGTTCAGGTCATTTTCCAATTATATTACTTCATGCATATGAGTCACAAAGGGCATGAAACAGCAGCGTTATTTTTATACTCAGGTATTGGTGTTGCAGCGCTAACAATCTTAACCTTTGTTACAATTATCTGGTGGTAAGTATGTTTAAAGGACAATTGGCTTTTAATGCTGATTGTCCTTTTATCTTTTCGTTCTCAAGTAATCCATTCTTTGTCATAGAACGTTCATTGATACAGGATTAGCAGATGTGTATAATTGGTTTGAAGGACTAGCTTAAGGAGCTGATTTGGAAATGAGCTTTGGAATATTTGGATTTCGTGCGTTATGGAGTCCTTACTTTTTAGTCGTTATGATATTAATAACCATTTTGTATTTTTTAATAATTGGACCATGGCGTTCTAAATTTAAAGAAAGTACTCCTGTTTCAACTAAACAGAAATTATTATTTATCAGCAGTATTGCGGCATTATATATAAGCAAGGGAAGTCCAGTGGATTTACTTGGACATATTATGTTTAGTGCCCACATGACGCAAATGGCCATTTTGTATTTAGTGGTTCCTCCATTGTTGATCCTTGGCATTCCTGTTTGGTTGTGGAAGGCAATGATTTATCGTCCAGTAATTAAGCCATTGATGAAGTTGTTTACAAATCCAATTATTGCTTTGATACTTTTTAACGGCGTATTTTCACTTTATCATGTTCCACTAGTGTTTGATTTTGTGAAAACAGATCCTGTTTACCATGCAGCAATGACAATAATTATCTTTTTTACAGCTATGTTTATGTGGTTTCCATTACTTAATACATTGCCTGGATGGAAATCGCTTACAGGAATTAAAAAGGTTGGCTACATCTTTGCCGACGGTGTTTTGCTAACTCCAGCCTGTGCTTTGATTATCTTTGCATCAGATCCAATGTATGCAACCTACTCTGAGCCCCAAGCATGGGTAAATGCACTAGCATTATGTGTACCTGCTGATATGCTTTCAGGTTTAAATTTAACAGGCCCTGAAATGTTTAATACGTTACCGCTCATTGAAGATCAACAACTTGGCGGCGTACTAATGAAGATTATTCAAGAAATAGTTTATGGAACCATTCTGGCATATATCTTTTTCCAATGGGCACGTAAAGAACGTGAAAAAGATGAGATTGATATGAAAAAGGATTTTTCTCCTGAACCTGTTAAATAAGGTTATGGTGACGCAGCTCCTTTTGGCAAGTCAGCAATGGAAAGGGAGTTGAAATTGCGTCACCAGATACATAATATCGGTATTGTTACTGTTTCGATAACATAAAGGAAGGAATAAAAATGAATACTTCATTACCTATTTTGCCTACCATAAGTACCACTTTTATTGTGTTAAGTGCAATTACTGTTGCAATTGGCTGGTATTTAATTAAACAACGAAAAATTGATGCTCATAGAAAGGCTATGACGGTTGCAGCCATTTTTGCAGTTCTGTTTTTCCTTATCTATGCATCTAGAACGATATTTATTGGAAATACTGCTTTTGGTGGTCCAGAAAATATTGAAATATACTATACGATCTTTTTGATTTTTCATATTACATTAGCAACAGTAGGAGCAATATTAGGAATTATTACTTTGGTTTCAGGTTATAAAAAAAATTACGAACGACATCGTAAATTAGGACCGGTAACAAGTATTATCTGGTTTTTTTCAGGAATTACTGGTGTTGCCGTTTATTTACTGCTGTATGTGTTTTATAGCGGCGGTGAAACAACCTCTGTTATTAAAGCAATCTTAGGGTTTTAAACATATTTACAAGGTGGTTTAGAATAAACTGTTCTAAACCACCTTTTTTATTTATCAACTTACAGTAAAATACCCGAAGTAGGATTTAAGTGAAGTTAAGATAAGTGAGGGATTATTGCCCAATAAGACCTAACAAGTTTCGCAAACATCATCGGTGGGGGATGGTCTTTGCCGCATTCTAAGGTAAAGTCGAATTTGTACATCTTAAAACACTCACTGATAATCTCATTTTTGTATACGTATAATTTTCTTGGAAAGTCCTCTGCATCATCCATAATAATTGGTAAAGGGGGGAAATGGATTGATCGAAATTTTAACGAATCGGCTAATGATAATACCTTGTTCACTGGACATTGCTAAATCATTAGTGTTTCATCGAAAGGAGCTTGATAAACGGTCGCCAATTGAATTCCCTTATAGCTGGCCGTCACCTTTAGTAAAGGGCTTCCTTCCATTTTACATTGAATGCTTAGAAAAAAAACTGCCTGAAAAAGATTGCGGTTTATGGTTGATTATACTTTATGAGGAGAAGAAAATAATAGGTGATATTTTATTATTAGGAAAGCCTTCTAAGGAAGGTGAGGTTGAATTATGTTATCATGTAGATGATAAGTATACTGATGAATCGATTGCATTTGAAGCAGTCGATGCTTTTATTGACTGGTTAACCTATCAAAAATTTGTTAAAAGAGTTGTCATTGAGTGCGATGTCAGGAAGGATCAATCAATCAGACTATTTGAAAAGCTAGGGATGATTTGTACGAAAAAAGATGGACGCTTTTTAAAATGGGAGATTCAAAAGAAAGATTTAGAATGAAACTTTAATTGGTGGAATGCGGGCTTTTCCCCTTTCCACCGCAGGGGAGTGAATGTGCGTGATACGGGAAATAACAACCGAGGATTATGAAGATATCATTGCTTTATCAGAATATGCCTTTCAATTTAAAGTTGCGGATCAAGAGTTGAATGAAGTAAAAAGAAAATTGGATAACCAGTACATTTTAGGAGCTTTCGACGAAAATAAACTTCATGCAAAGCTTCATGTATACCCTCTGCAAGTTAAAATAAAAAACCAAGTGTTTAAAATGGGAGGGGTTGCTTCGGTAGCAACATGGCCAGAGGCAAGGAGAAACCGGAAAGTAGCAAGCTTACTTAATGAAAGTTTAAATTGGATGAATAATGAAGAATATGATATTTCATATTTGCATCCTTTTTATGTTCCTTTTTATCGGAAATTTGGTTGGGAGCTTATTTGCTCAGAAAAAACCTATACCATATCGAAAGAAGATTTAATTTTTATACATAATTCAAATGGAACATTTATTAGAAAAACAAAAGAAGATGCCTTGCCTTCTTTAATGAATATATACGAAGCATTTTCTGAAACATACAATAGTCTGCTTATCCGAGATCAAAGCTGGTGGCAAGATGTTGTATTAAAAAAAGGTGAGCATGTTATTATACATGTGAATGAGCATAAACAAGAAGATGGTTATATGCTTTACACAGTGAAAGACCGCGAATTAGTTATTCATGAAGTAGTTGTATTAAGTGAAATGTCGAAAAAGGATTTTTGGAATTTTATTTGTCAGCATGACTCAATGGTATCGACAGTAAAATGGAAGACACATGAAGAAGATCGATTGACATTGTTTATCCCAAATCCCAGGGTTAAAACAGAAATTCATCCTTATTTTATGGGGAGAATTGTTAATGTAATGAGGTTTCTTCAAAAATATCCATTTTATATTCAAGGTGAGAATCCCTTAATCCTGCATCTATCAGATCCAGTTTGTACGTGGAATAATGGGACTTTCTTTTTACAAGGTGATTCAATTAAATCTTTTCAAAAAGATAATGGTGCATCCACAAATGCTCCTAAGAAAGGCTTAATCATGAATATTGGGATATTAACATCTGTTTTATTGGGACATTCTGATCCAAAAAAACTATTTGAAATAGGCATGATCCAAGGTGAAGAACAACAATTGAACTTACTTCAAGAATTACTTCCATCTTCAGGTACATCTTTATTATTTGACTTTTTTTAGAACAGACGACTTAAGACGCAGTGTAAAATAAAAGGTCAGAACCCTTTAAACATAAAAGAGTGGATTTAAATAACTCCACCTATAAGTTTTTTAGGGCCTGACCTTTTTTATTTTGCAATTATTGAACTTTTTGTAATGCCTCAGAAACTTGCTTTAATACAGTTTTGCTAGTGCTAACAACACTTTCAGGGAAGTTTTCGCCTTCGCCATACTCAACACCGTGTGGGTAATAATATTTACCTAAAAGCGGAGTTATTAATTTAATGACTGCATGACGGCCGCCTACATCACCCTCTACAGCGTAGCCTTGAATACGAAGATAATAAATTTCCCCTTTTGTTTCAATTTTACGATCATATGTAACACGCTCATAATCCCATTGACCAGCTAATACAAGACCATGATCTTCCATTATTTCAGTTAGACGAGATAAATCGAGTGTTACACCTTCAATACCTGTACCTTCCATTCTCATATGTATGTCCCTCCTAAAGCCTTTTCACCATAATATATTATAGCTTAATTATCTTAAAAAGTTAAAGTGAAAATATTGTTTTCTTAGTTTAATCCTTTACTATACTTACATTGTGTAAACGCATAACAAAAAATGCACCATAAAGAACCATGCATCTTTTTTAATAATATTATGAATGAATGCAACTTGCAATGTAAAGTTAATAACTTAAAATGGCGAGGCTTATTTTTATAGAGTTAAAACTTCCTTTATGGGTAAAACTATTCGTTGAAGGAGGGTGTACAAATGACTAAAACAATACAAGGTTTTGTGATGATTTTTTTATTAATTGGGCTATTTTCTTTCCCGCAAAACGCTTTAGGCCAAACGACTACTCATACTGTTAAAAGCGGGGATACTCTATGGCTTATTGCACAGCGTTATCAGGTTGGCTTATCGGAAATTATAAGTGCCAATCCACAGTTTAAAAATCCAAATTTAATTTACCCAGGTCAAAAGGTGAACATTCCACAAATAAGTGGAACGAAATCAATTGAACAACAAGTTATTTCACTTACAAATGCTGAGAGGCAAAAGGCTGGATTGCCGGCATTAAGAGGCAATTGGGAGTTATCTCGTGTTGCTCGCTATAAGTCTGTTGATATGAGAGACCGAAATTACTTTAGTCATACTTCACCTACATATGGGTCACCATTTACGATGATGAAAAACTTTGGGATCTCTTACAGAACAGCAGCAGAAAATATTGCTGCTGGGCAGACAACTCCTGAGGCAGTAGTAAAAGCGTGGATGCAGAGTCCGGGACATCGTGCCAATATATTAAAACGTGATGTAACTGAAATAGGTGTTGGATATGCAAAAGGCGGTTCATATGGCCATTATTGGACACAGATGTTTATCGGAAGGTAATAAAGGTTATTGTCACATGCTTATAGTAAGTAGACACCTTTTTGGCAGGTGTCTATTTTTTGTCCACCAGATCAACTAATATTTAGTATAATATAATAAGAAGACGAATTTAGATGAAGAAGGTTTCTAATTCATTATATTAGGAAAAAACGTAAACATATACTATACTACGTTTAACAGACTATTTGGTCGGGAACAATAGCATTAACACGTACACAACAAATAACAAGTATATCAATAGTCACGTTTCATATAATGATAGAAAGCAGAGCAGTAAAGGAGGGGATTAAACTGCGTATTTTGATCCGAACGGCCGTCATTTTTTTAATCATCTTTTTAAGTTACACCCTATTTATATATTTTGGACAATATACTCCATCTGAACAGCATGAGGAAGAAAATGTTCAAATTTCAAATGAAGAATTATTAAAGGAAGAGTCTGAGAAAAAAGATAAAACTGCTAAGCTGCCTGATGAGGGAATATTGTCGTTAATGAATAAATCTTCAGAAGAAATCACAGCTCTTTTTGGAGAACCAGATCGAATTGACCCTTCTGCGTATGATTATGATTGGTGGATTTACCAAGAATCTGATAATCAATACATGCAGATCGGGATATTAGGTCAGCGGGTTGTGACTGTATATGCAATCGGTAGTGAGGTAAATGCAGATCCATTCAAAATTGGACAACCTGTCCAAGAGGTATTTAAAATTGCACCAGTTTCTCCTAGTATTTCATTGGATTATGATGGTAATTCTTATCGATTTGAATTTTCAGAGGAAGACATGAACACCAGGCCTACAGTTAAGCTTGAAGATGTTTATGTACAATTATATATTGATAAGTTTGATGGAACTCTATCAAGTATACGAGTAGTGGATGCCGAAACATTCATTAAGCAGCGTTCATATGAAGTAACATATCGCGGAGAACTTATTGAAGCAAATGAAATTGGTGAAGAAAAATGGGGAAAAATAGAGGATGGTGCAGAACAACAAATTTTGTCAATAACTAATGTAATTCGTGCCCGTCATGATGTCCCGTCTGTTAAGTGGGACGATCCGACTTCAGAGGTAGCATTTTTACACAGTCAGGATATGAAGGTTAATGATTATTTCTCACATGAATCTCCTACCGAAGGGACATTAGTTGATCGGCTTGCAGATCTAGATGTGAAATATGAAATGGCGGGAGAAAATATTGCTGCACAATATGTAGATGGAATTGCAGCTTCTGAGGGCTGGCTGAACAGCAAGGGACACCGTGAAACATTGTTAAATGAAGAATTTACCCATTTAGGTGTGGGTGTAGATGGTTTGTATTACACGCAAAACTTTATAAAAAAGTGGGAACAGTAAGGTAATTAAAAAGGGTCTGATCTTTCCAATAACTAATATATGACTTTTTAGGTATCATATATTAGGCATGGGGATCTGACCCTTTCGTTTTTTAACAGTCTCAATATGTAAATTTAAACTCTATTTTTAAATTAACTCCGGTTAATGATAAAAAAGCTTGCAGTACTATGTGCTATAAGTGTTCCATCGTCTCGAAAAACTTTCCCTTCTGTCACAACAGTTTTATTTCCTTTATGAATAATATTGGTTGTGCATGTTAATTCTTTTCCAACACCAGGGGCTACATAATTTATTTTTATTTCTGTTGTTACAGCAGTTTTGTCTGGAGGTAACACGTGATGGACAAGCCCGCCCATTGCTGAATCCAGCAGAGTGGCAGTAATACCGCCATGGACAATTTGTAAGGAATTTTGGATAATCGGAGTATTTGGGATTTTTATGGTGAAATGATTATCTTTAAATTCACCTTCCGCGTGAAGGAGTGCACCGATATAAGAGCCCTTTTCATGATATTGTTTCCTCTTTAACCCGCTGAGTAAAAGTTGAAGGACATATAGATTCTCATCATCTCCCACTTGTAAGATCTCTTTCGTCATTTGTAAAAGCTCTTCTTTTGTCATGGCTAACCCTCTCCTTTTGCTAGTGATATTTTACCAAAATATTCTATGTAGTAGCAATTATTAATTTTGACTTCGAAGTAATATAGTTGCCTTATATTAAAACTTCTTTGTTTTAAGGTTATGTTCCTAAAATTGTATATTGTGAAGTAAGTTGTTTGAACGGATAGACGAAACGCTAAGGGGAAAAACGGGACAGGGGAGAGACAAGAAGAGCTGAGGAGGCACGCTGATCACCCGCTTAAATGAAGCGTCAACAGGAAAATTAAACAGTAAATTTAGCGCCTTACTCAAAAATGTAAGAATCATTTTGAAAAAAGGTTGATCCATTTTTTTACTCTTGGAAGGCGAATAAGAAAATATCAAATCAGAAAAAATGGGCGAACGTTCATGTTTCTTTTTCGATAAGATATGATAGGTAAATGCAATGAGGTGAGGATAATGGCATCAAAAAAAACACATCAATCTGTTCAACAATTTAAGGAATTTGTTAAACTGCATCCAAAGCTAGTACAAGAAGTAAGAAAAGGAAACAAAGAATGGCAGGAAGTGTTTGAGGATTGGTACTTACTAGGTGAAAATGATGAAGTTTGGAAGCAATACCGTGATGGTAAAAGTGAAGAGGAAACAACTGCAACTGCAGAAAAAAAAACCGACATTATGTCTCAAGTGATTGCAGCGGTAAAAAATATGGATATCAATACAGTTAATCATCATATATCAAATATGAGCAATACGATATCAACAATACAAGGATTGTTTGATACCTTTGGATTATCCAAAGGTTCAAGACAGAGTTCATCAAGTGGTAACCAACATCCCTTTTCTTTCAGAAAGGATTAATAACCAATTGTGACGGCTGTAGGAGTGGTTATATGAGAAAAGAAGTACAAGAACATATTCGAGCAAATAAAGAACGGCAGAATTTTTTAAGAGAGCAACCAATCTGGTTTCGAAAACTTTCAAGAAATCCCACTGATTTAGAGTCATTGGAACTAAATATGATGAACTATTATCAAAAAACAATCCCCCACAAAGTTCAACAATTTTCAAATTCAGTACAGATGGCCTCCATGATGATTGCAATGTTTCATTCTATGAGGCAACAAGATTAAACGACTTTTGACAAGTCGTTTTTTTCATTATCCCGTTTTAACGGGGCACTAATACCAAATTTAAGCTTAAAAAGTAAAAGTGAATCTAACAAGGTAAGTGGAGTAAACTGCCTGTAAAAATGCCACGAGGGATTGTTATCCAAGTCAGGCCATATTTAAAGATGTAATGGTTTAAGAATGATAAGTCCGCTTACCATCAATGTAGAAGACTGACTCGCCACTTCCATTGGCAAAGTCAGCACTTTTACATCCTGTACCTCGAGAAAGATGGAAGTCTTACTATATAGATAATAATGACTCATGAATTTATTCTTTAAGGTAAACAATACAAAAAAGGAGGCGAAACAATGAAGGGATTATTAGCTCTTTTAGTAATAATTATTTGTTTGTCAGGATGTATTGAACACAAGCCAAGACCAGAAGGTTCCTTGAATATAATTCCAATTCAAGTTGCAGAGGCATCAAAGGATGTTATAGAAGTTGTAAGCCAAAACAGGGAATCGTCTTTCATGATAAAACATCATGTGAGAAATCGGTCTGTTTATGTGGAATGCTATATTCCAAACTTTAAATTTAAAAAAACAGGCGGAAATAAAGTAGCTGGCGAAGGTCATCTAAGTGTATATGTAGATGGTAAAAAAGTTGATGATATGAACACAGCAGCCTTCGTTGTTAAGGGATTAGAACCAGGAAATCATGTTATGACAGTCGAGGTTGTACATAATGATTCCTCAAGTTATAACCTGAAAAAAACATTGGAAGTGAACATCCAATAGTAAAAAGCAAAAGCAGATGTTTTTCATTTTCCAGCAAACATGGTAAAATAAATGACGGAGGTGCAAATACTCTATGTTTGCTACTATGGAAAGCATGTTACTGCTCGATCATGCCGATCAGCTTGCTAAATTGGTGCTTCAATCTGAACAGGCTGAAGCTTATCGAAGCAGTTATTATAGATTAAAAAATGATAAGAACGCGCAACAGCTTATTTCTAAATTTGCAAAAACAAAGGATATATATGAAGATGTCCAGCGTTTTGGTAAATATCATCCAGATTATCGTAAGATATCAAAGGAAATGAGAGATATAAAAAGAGAGCTCGATTTAAATGAGAGTGTAGCTAATTTTAAAAAGGCTGAAAATGAATTGCAAGCTTTACTTGATGAAATAAGTGTTCAAGTTGGTCAAGCCGTTTCTGAACATATTAAAGTTCCAACCGGAAATCCGTTTTTTGATACAGGTTCAAGCTGCGGCGGTGGTTGCGGCTCAGGCGGAGGCTGCGGTTGTAAGGTATCTTAAGAGGTTGTCTCAAACCATAGGGTTAGACTCCAAAACACAAATAGGACAAAAAATTCCTTGTATTGGTGTTTATTGGATGGGGTCAAACCCTTTAGAGGCAACCTCTTATTTTTTGGTATATTCAGTTTTTTTAATTTTTTTTTGTGAAATATTGTGAGAAGTTAAAATTTTTGCTAGACTTTTTATGATTGATTTATTATAAATTATTTCGTCTTTTTTCACTGAGTCTGGCCACAGACTTCCTACATCATTGAAAAACGCAAGCGTTTTTCTTATCAATAAGGGAGAATCATTATGTTTGAAAAGCGACAAGGTATCGTTGTTTGGCTTCACTCATTAAAGCATATAAAGATGCTTAGAAAATTCGGAAATGTCCATTATGTTTCAAAACGGCTTAAATATGTAGTTCTGTATTGTAATATGGAAATGCTGGAGCAAAATGTACAAAAGCTTACATCCTATTCGTTCGTTAAACATGCAGAGCCTTCTTATAAGCCTTACTTAAAATTAGAATATGAATCCAAGGTGGATAAGGCAAAGGAATATGATTATAAGATTGGTTTATAATCCGTGAACTGGATTTTTTGTAAAAAAGCAGACCATTGACTATCCAATGATCTGCTTTTTTATTTTCCGGCTATATTAAGGGTCTTTGTAGAATAGGCACTATGTTAATCATAATGATACTATTGTAATGGTGGAATATAATGATTCAATCTCAGGATGCCAATTAAATATTGATAGTACAGGGCATGTTCATTAAACATTGTAGATGGTTTAACTGTGATTTGAATAATGTCTTTATTTAAAAAGGAAGCAAGCTCTTCAAACAGCTCATATCGTTTATTTTGTGTGAACTTTGGATTTGGAATTCCTTCCCTGCACATATAGAGTGCTTGAAATTTCCCCGGATCAGTAGGCTGCATGACCACTACTAAGGAAGAAACCTCACGTTCATTCAATTTTGTATGTAAGGCAATCAATTTCGATACACGATGTTTGTTGGCTTTTGCATTTTCAATAAGTTCATAAATATCTGAGTAGCCTTCACCAATTTCTATAAATCGTTGAATCATTGTACCTCCCCCTAATAAGTAAAATTCTATAATTTAAGGTCGACATATTACTATATCATGAAGAGAATAAAATGAGAAGAAATGAGATAGAAATAACTATTAAATGTAAGCTTAGTTAGAGTTTATTGTTTATTTTTTCACTATGAATAGTGCTATCAGAGTGGATGAAACGACTCCTAAGGGTGCATGGAACAAGGGAGACGTAATAAACCCCATAGCACTGTGTTTGTGCATATGGACCATCGTCTAAAGTTAGGGAGCTACTATTGGAAATCAAAAGGCATGCTAAATAGAGCATAGATAAAAAAAACCCTGCAGATATTCTCTGCAGGGTCCTTCAATACCTTTTAAATAAAAGGCTGAAGGCAAAGGGAGAGGAGAAACCGGAGGAAGAACTTATGGGGAAACGTAAGTCTTCTCCGCGGTTGGCAACAACATCAACGAATCGATGTTGTTACTATTCATTATCACCAATTGGTTTTTCCATATACATAAATGTTAAAATTTTTCTTATTCTATTCGTAGAGGTTACATGTTGTAACATATTGACGGCGTATGGTAGGATATAGCTTGGATATATTTTAACATAGTAAAGTTTTTCTATTTTAGGATGTTTACTAAAAAAAGTAGTGGTGAAAGAAATGAGAGTAGTATCAGGTCAATATAAAGGCAGGCCATTGAAAGCAGTTCCCGGTGTTACGACAAGGCCTACAACAGATAAGGTAAAGGAAGCCATTTTCAATATGGTAGGTCCTTATTTTGACGGAGGAATGGCCTTAGATTTGTTTGCAGGAAGCGGAGGCTTGGGTATTGAGGCGATTAGCCGCGGCATTGAGCGCTGCATTTTCGTAGATCGTGAGCATAAAGCTATACAAACTATACATAAAAATCTTGAGGCATGTCATGCTGAAGAAGCTGCTGAAGTTTATCGTAATGATGCAGAGCGGGCATTAAAAGCAATTATAAAGCGTGAGCTACGATTTGAATTGATTTTTTTAGATCCACCGTATAAGCAACAAAAATTGAAAGCGCTTATCAGTTCGATTGGAGAAAATCTTTTATTGCAGGAAAAGGGATTTATTATTACTGAACATGCCGCAGATGTACAATTACCTGAGGGGATTGCTCAATTTTCTCTAATAAAAAATGAAACTTACGGTATGACGAAAATATCCATTTACGGATCTAAGAGTCGTTTAGGGGAGGAATAAATGATGGAAAGCATAGCAGTTTGTCCAGGTAGCTTCGATCCGATTACATACGGACATTTAGATATTATTAAAAGAGGTGCAAAGGTATTTGATCAAGTTTATGTATGTGTATTAAACAACTCCTCAAAACAGCCCTTATTTTCGGTGGAAGAGCGTTGTGAATTAATTAGGGAAGTAACAAAGGACCTCCCAAATGTTTTTGTTGAGTCATATAAAGGACTGCTCATCGATTATGCTCGTGAAAAACAAGCAAAATCCATTTTAAGAGGTCTTCGTGCAGTATCGGATTTTGAATATGAGATGCAAATTACCTCTATGAACAGGGTGCTTGACGATCAAATTGAAACTTTTTTTATGATGACAAATAATCAATATTCATTTTTAAGTTCCAGCATAGTAAAAGAGGTTGCAAAGTATAAAGGGAATATAGCGGAGTTAGTGCCTGAAGCCGTTGAAAAGGCATTAAAAAGTAAGTTTAACAAATAAAGGTGAGGAGCTCCTCACCTTTTTGTTCTTCTTGATAAATGTAAACATTTTACTACTTTTGGTAAACGTGCAGCTGCCAGCTCCAGAGCAACGGATGCAGCTGCCATCCTTTTAGTTTATTATTGATTTTCAACTCCAGCTCCTAGCTCCGCAAGTTAAGCCACTTAAGAATGGAAAACAAAAATTCTTTACGTCTTATTTTTCTAGGATGTCAGATGTCCTGATCTTTTTTAAGATAAGAAATTGTAGAGTTTTTATTAATATTGGTTTCTAATTCCAGGCGCCATTGGTTTTAGGGAATTATGTCGTCTTCGTAAATACATTTCGCTTTCCGTATAAGTAAATATAAACAAACAATGAAATAATAGTGACAAGTGGTCCAAGATGGATTGTTAATTCCCAGTAATCTTTTGCCCAATCAGGACTATGCTCCATCAGAAAGACCGGTAGTGAATTTGGGTTTTCAGCCTTTAAATCTAAATACAAGGGCTTAAATAAAAAGTAAGCAATAACAGAAGAGTAGACTCCCTGTAATATACGGGCGATAAAAAAAGGTTGAAAACGTATATCTGTATCTGCTAAAATGCTTGCTACTTGTGCCTGTATTGATAACCCGCCAAAGGCTAATATAAAACTTGCAATCATTACCTTATCTAATAAATCTGCGGTTGCTTCACTGACAAGCTGATTTCCAAGTGTTATTTCAAAAATTCCGGTTATAAGAGGCACACTTAAACTTGTAGCAAGATGTAATAGCGACAGAATCCCTGAAAAAACAGCTGCAATCCAATCGGTAATATTGACAAGAGCCATTATCTGATTGAAAACAGAAAAAAGAATAATAAAACCACCGATCATCAGCAAAGTTTGTATTGATGAGATCACTGCATCACCAAGCATTTTTCCTAGAGGACGAGTTTCATTTATCCTTGTTAAATGGAGTTCTTTAAATGCGAGTTTTATTGAAGGTAACAACCTATATTTTTTTCCTCTCTCCAATTGTTTTTCAGATCCTCCATAAAATCTCATCGTTAGTCCTACACATAAATTACCTAAGTAATGGGAAGCGGCAAGTAAAATTCCCAGTGATGGTTCACCAAAAAAGCCCACTGCTACTGCACCGAAAATAAATAAGGGATTTGAGGAACTGGTAAATGATACTAAACGTTCTGCTTGTATAGAAGAGATTTGCTTCTCTTGTCGTATTCTAGCTGTCAATTTTGCTCCAGCAGGATTCCCTGAGGCCATTCCCATTGCCCAAACAAAGCCCCCTACACCAGGTACACGAAAAATCGGTCTCATTAACGGTTCAAGCAATACACCGATAAATTTTACGACGCCAAATCCTATCAGTAATTCTGATACAATAAAAAAAGGCAATAAGGATGGGAACACAACCTCCCACCAAATCTTTAATCCTCGGGTTGAAGCAACAAGTGATTGTTCGGGATTAAGGATAATGGCGACCGTAAGTCCGCCGATAAAAATAGCGATAAAAATAGTTTTTAGTTTTGAAAGACTCAAAATGATGCCCCCTAAACATCTGAATGCATTTGTACGGTAGTATGAAGCGAGATAGTAAATTTTCAATTTTCGTACAACCTCTTTAATTCAATATACGAGAATAGGTGCATATTTTAGACCATAAGAATGTCGTATATCCTATTTAGAAAATAAATGTGAATGAAATTTGGATGAAAACGTTTATTTAATCATAACTTTATATAAAAAATTTTTCTTGAAGGAACTTTTTCTTCAATCAAAAGGAGGGCATCTCCTTGACGAAGGAGCCAAAAATTGGTCTAGCGCTTGGATCAGGTGGTGCAAGAGGGTTTGCGCATTTGGGGGTATTAAAGGTTTTACGAGATGCAGGAATTCAGGTTGATTTAATTGCTGGAAGCAGCATGGGGGCGCTTGTTGGATGCTTTTATGCTTCTGGTTTAAGTATAGAAAGAATGTACCAATTTGCATTAGCTTTTAAAAGAAAGTACTATTTAGATTTTACAGTACCTAAAATGGGCTTTATTGCTGGTAATCGAGTAAAAGAATTGATCCGTTTATTTACACATCGTAAGACGTTCTCGGAATTAGACATTCCGGTTGCTGTTGTAGCAACAGACTTATATGATGGTAGTAAGGTTATTTTTAAGGATGGTCCTGTGGCAGAAGCTGTCAGAGCAAGTATTGCCATTCCTGGTATTTTTGTTCCTGAAAAAATAAATGGTAAACTATTAGTTGATGGAGGTGTTGTAGATCGGGTACCTGTTTCAGTCGTAAAGGATATGGGTGCAGACATTATCATTGCTGTTGATGTCTCCCATGTAAAGAGAAATGAAGAAATTACGTCAATATTTGATGTTATCATGCAGAGTCTTGATATCATGCAGGATGAGCTGGTACATCATCGGGAAATTGCCTCAGATATAATGATTCGTCCACATGTTGAACAATATAGCTCCCGTGCATTTACAAATATTAAAGAAATAATTGAAATAGGTGAGAAGGAAGCCTTGCAACATGTTGAAAAAATACATACACTTATTGCAAAGTGGAAGGAGACAAATTGTTGTGAAGAGTAAGACATTTATACGGTCCATTATTTTGCTAGCAATGATTGCACTTATCATGACCTTTATTAAGCTTCCTTATTATGTAACACAACCAGGGATGGCTTCTGAGCTAGAGCCGATTATCGAGGTTGAAAACGGATATAAGGATGAAGAGGGGAGCTTTTCTTTAACAACAGTCCGGTTTGGAAGAGCAAATCCTATTACTTATTTATGGGCTAAGCTGAATGATTTTTATTATATTCACCCCCTAGAAGAAATTAAAAGAGAAGAAGAATCAGATGAAGAATATTTCAAAAGACAATTACATATGATGGAAGCTTCACAGGAAGCAGCGATATCTGTTGCATACGAAAAAGCGAATAAGCCAGTTGAGTATTCTTTCCACGGGATTTATGTAGACGGTATAGTCGAAGGTATGCCGGCAGCCGAGATTCTTAAGGTTGGGGATCGTATATTTAAAGTAGATAAAAAGGAGTTTCAAACAGCTGAACAATTTATTGATTATGTTGGGCAAAAGAAAGCTGGGGAGGAAATATCCATTACTTTTGAAAGAGATGAAGAACAAAAACAAGGAAAGATAAAGCTTGCAGCTTTTAAAGATGATCCTACTAAAGTTGGGATTGGAATTTCATTGGTAACTGATAGCAAAATAGACGTAGAGCCTGATATAAAACTCGATACTGAGGAAATAGGCGGTCCTTCTGCCGGATTAATGATGTCGCTTGAAATATATAATCAGTTAACTAAAGGTGATTTAACAAAAGGCTATAATATTGCCGGGACAGGAACTATTAATACAGAAGGAGAAGTTGGACCAATCGGAGGAATTTCTCAGAAGATTGTTGCTGCTGATCATGCAGGGATGGATATTTTCTTTGCCCCTAATGAAAACAATAGTCCAACATCTAATTACAAAGAGGCCATAAAAGCAGGAGAAAAAATCAATACAGATATGAAGATCATTCCGATCGATACGTTTGATGAAGCGCTAGAATACTTAATGAATATAAAAGAGAAAGGTTAATTTATAATCCTTTCTCTTTTTATTTCATCAAAATAACGATTTAACCTGTGGATAAGCGCGGACAAAGAGACCAGAACCACAAGCTATGCAAGTGAATCAGTGTGACAGTTTCCAAATCTTCTTATTCTCTGGGCTGTTTAAAGGGCCCATATCTGTTGTCTTATATGTTTTAAAGTCTAATGGGTGGAGTTGCATATTCTGCCTTTAAATGCTTAGAGCGAAGCGGTTCAGGAAATATAATGTTATAAGCAGATGAAGCCTTAATATCGATCTCCAACAATGGGTGCTGAATTGTCGAAAGTTTCGATATGATCGGCAGTTCGGTTTGTTTTTTTACGGAACTCAAATATTCTTGTCCCTTTTTTGACATACCTAATAGTCTAATATAGGGAGCTGTTTGATCTTTATTAATAAAGCTAATCTGCTGTTTGGTTGTTCTCGTCAAAATATGTGTGCATAGTCTCTGAAGTCTCGTCCAGGTATATCGTTTCGTTTTGAGTTGTTCCATGAAATGCAGGAAACTTTCAGAGGATGGAACGATTCTTTTAATTCTGTTTTCCAACCCCTCTTCTGCTTCGTAAATTGTTAGCAGCTCCTCGCTGCTCATTGTCATAATGCTGTATTTTAAGTAGTCAAAGTAATGCTCCCAATTATGTAACAAACCATATTGATTTTTATATTGATCCATTATTTGAAGCGTCTCATTTGGGACATAATTCGTAATAGGTCCTTTATTTTCGAATAAAGCTTTTCTAATACTAGTCGCACTAGCTATTGAAGGAGAAACAAAGTTTTGTTCATGATAACCTGCAGCTGTCCGTTTAATCGTGTATGGTTTTATCTTAGCATTCTGCCGGTATATGGCTTTCACATAATGAAATCCAAGTATATTATTTGGTAAGGACAAATCAAGAATGTCGCGGCCGTTTGATATCTCCTGGAAGGCACGAGTTAAGGCGGAGGGATAACTCACACCGGTTTTCATATATTTTTGGATTAATAGATCATATTGCTCTTTGTTTTGTAAAAGAAATTCATTTGCTTCTAAAAAAGGGAAGATATCTCCTGACTCACTTCCAAAGCAAAGTGAATGACATTTTAATGCTCCCAATATTGAAACCGCACCACTTGCAAAAGTTTCGGCTTTTTGTGTTGCAAAGGCATAAGGAAGCTCAATCACTATATCAATGCCGCTGTGCAATGCCATTTTCGTCCGTTCCCATTTCGATATGATGGCAGGTTCACCTCTTTGCAAAAAGTTCCCGCTCATCACTGCTATCACAATATCTGCATTTGTTTCTTTTATCGATTGTGTTAAGTGATAATAATGACCATTATGAAAAGGATTATATTCAACAACAAGACCTAATGCGTTCAAAAGATCACCACGTTCTTTTTATAGTATCGTTATTATAATACAGTGAAGAGAAACTTCCAACAGCTTATGGCGTTTAAGCTCGTAAAAATTGAGATATGGATTATTTTACTTAAACTTAATATCATTATAGCTTGAAAAGCTTTTACAGGATGATTAAAATAAGACATGTTAATTAAAAATGCATTTTTCATGAATACTAACACTGTAAAGAAAAAATATTGACAAATATATTTACGAAGGCTATAATTACCTTTGTTGCCTTGAGGTGATAACATGTTGAAATGGACAATTAGTCAACTACATCAATTGCAAAGCAAGGGATTGAGAATTGATGAAGAAATTGATTTAAGTGAACTGATCACAAGTCATGAAGATATTCGTGATATCACACCTGTAAACGTAAGCGGAAGAGCAGATATCAGCTCGACCAAGGTAACGTTTCATTTATCAATTTCAGGTTCAATGGTTCTGCCTTGTTCTCGAACATTAGTGGATGTTCAGTATCCATTTTCAATTGATACAACTGAAACATTTTTATTAAAACCAGCAGATTATGATACGGAAGAGGATTTTTATCTTGCTGAAGGTGAAATGGTTGATTTAACACCTGTTATTAAAGAATTAATCCTATTAGAAATTCCGATGCAGATATTCTGTGATGATGGTATGAATGAAGAAGGCGCTGCTCCGCAATCTGGGAAAGACTGGCAGGTTATTTCTGAAGAAGAACAGAAAGACAAGGTTGATCCACGATTAGCCGGTTTGGCAAAATTCTTCGAAAATGAGGATAGCTAAATTAAATTAGCTTATAACACAAACGAAACCGACTTTAATCGGTTTAGGATGCAACGCTCTTTAAGGAGGTGGGAATAATGGCTGTACCTTTTAGAAGAACTTCTAAAACAAGAAAAAGACTACGTCGTACGCATTTTAAATTACAAGTACCTGGTATGGTAGAATGCCCAAATTGCGGTGAAAGCAAACTAGCGCACCGTGTATGTAAAGCATGTGGAACATACAAAGGAAAAGACGTTGTTAACAAATAATTATTTGTTACAGCTAATAAAAGCGTGAGGATCAATGATCTTCACGCTTTTATTTTTTTTGGTTAAAACATAAAAGATTCTGGTATTGTTATGTACAAATATAAAAGGGAAACTACAGTACATGTTCATGCAAGTTTAGTCAGATTCTTACAGGAGCGTGTGTTTCTTTCTAATTTTTGAACATGACACTTTGCGCTTTTATTTTAATTGAAACAGCACTACAATGGGCTTAAAAAGGGGAATTTTATGAATAAATTGATCCTTAGTGAACCAGTAACAGGAATTGTTGAAATAAAGTTCAATCGTCCTTTAAAACATAATGCAGTTAACGTTGAAATGATGGATGAATTAAAAGTGAGTCTTTCTTCCCTTCGTGAAAGAATGGATTTAAAAGGATTGGTCCTGACAGGGGAGGGAGAAAAGGCTTTTTGTTCAGGAGGGGATATAGAGGCTTTTGAAAACCTAATAACTAAGGAAGAGGCATATGAAATGCTTTCGAAAATGGGGGATATCCTTTATGAGCTTTTGACTTTTCCATTACCTACTTTTGCTTATTTAAATGGGGTGGCATTAGGCGGTGGTTGTGAAATTGCAACAGCATGTGATTTTCGAATCGCCCAAGAAGGAATATCTTTGGGATTTATTCAAGGAAAGTTAGCCATTACAACAGGGTGGGGTGGAGCGACAATGCTTCATGAAAAATTGCCTTACGGAAAAGCAATGTCCCTCCTTCTATCGGCAAAAAGACTGTCGGCAGAGGAAGCTGAAACCTATGGCTTTATTGATAAAATTGTACCTGCTACCAATGGTTACACGGAGACGTATCACTTTATTAGGAATTTCTTGGTGGAACATCCTTCTGTATTGAGGGCGTACAAATCTGTAAAAGTGAACCAATGGACTCAAATGCAATTGCATGTAAGAATAATGTCTGAAATCAAGCGCTGTGCTGAATTATGGGAAATGGAGGAGCACCATAAAGCGGTTTCCTTATTTATAAATAGGAAAAAGTAATGATCATATTATTCGTTTTATTAATATAAGTAGTACATAATTGCTTTCTTTTGAAAAGAGCTGCCACCACGGCTATTACATGGCTTGATCAAGACAATCTGAGCGTTTGTGCTTTTTCTTTTACAAGTAATAGATTGTATTTAGTCTATCTATTCTAGTAGTTGCATATGTATAGAAAAAAAGTGACTATTGGAGGGATTATAGATGACTACGACGCGTCAAGATGCTTGGACACATGATGAGGATTTATTATTAGCCGAGGTTGTACTAAGACACATCCGCGAAGGTGCAACACAGCTTGCAGCTTTTGAGGAGGTAGGCAGAAAGTTATCGAGAACAGCTGCTGCATGCGGGTTTCGTTGGAATTCTCATGTCCGTAAACAGTATAAGACAGGGATTGAAGTGGCAAAAAAACAAAGAAAAGAACTCAGAACCTTACCTCAGCAAAAGGAGGAGCCAGTTGAGAAGCCGATTAATAAAGAAGATAGCAATGTGCCAACTGGACAATCAAAAAATGCTATTAAAGAACTTATTTCATTTCTTCAGCAATATGAGGAAGCTCCATCTGTACAAGAAATTCAACAAGAAAATCAACAATTAAAAGGAAAAATAAGTGAATTAGAAGAAAAAGTAGCAACTCTTCAACAAGAAAAGGAAACACTGACAAATAGCTTAACAGTTATTGAAGAGGATTATCACGCATTGATTGAAATTATGGATCGTGCAAGAAAAATGGTCATTCTTCAAGAGGACGAGAGAAATAGGAAAGTGAAATTTCAAATGGATAAAAATGGGAATTTAGAGAGAGTAGAAAAATAAATTAGAAGGGGGACTGATGTAATGTCAGCCCCTATTTATATGTTTATTATTGTTGTTCAGATACCCCAGCAGGATACCACACTAATGGATTTTCACCCTTATCACGTTCCATATCATACTTCACGGGTTCAAACCCCATTTTTGACCAAAAATCCCCAGATTTTACACGAGGGTTCGTTTTAATAGGCAGATTAAATGATTTTGCATATTCAACAAGTGCTTTGCCATAACCATTCCCTTGATATCCAGGTAAAACCTCAAGCTTCCATAACTCTAAATAATCTTGCTTAGGACTAAAATATTGGTCGAATTTTTTGTCCACCCGGTAAAGGCTCATTCGTGCAACAAGCTTATCGCCAAAATAAATCCCATAAAAAGGCGAGTCACTATCGTTTTCAATCATATTTGATTGAAGATCCTCAAGCATGGAAAGCTCTTGAATACCATACTCTCTAAATTTCTTAAATTCTTCTAAGGTTTTATAATTAACTAACAATCTTTCAACTTTAAACATGTTTCATACCCCCTTGATGCAAATCAAATAAATAAGATTTCTTGTAATGAATATTTTGATTTAATTGAAAATAAGCTACTATATATTATATCATGACACTTATTATTAATGTAGCTTAATAAGTTAATCGCTTTCAATTGTTTGGGCGACTTCCGAATGAACCTTACATTTTCAATAATTAGGCAAAGGTCTAGTAAAATCAACGGCTATTTTGATATGATTAAGCTAACGATACAAAAAAATGGAAATTTACTCAAAATGGAAATTCAAATAGATACTAGTAGGTAAATGAAGGTGGTAAAGATGGAAATTGGAATAATTGGCGGAGGTTCGATCGGTCTGCTTTACAGCTTTTATCTTAGTAAAAACCATGTAATTACCCTTTATACAAAGCGAAAAGAACAAGCAGATCAAATTAATAATAATGGCTTATTATTACAAAAAAATGAAATAAGTGATAAAACAATTATAAAAGCGGATTTCTCAAGCAACTATAAAGAACAGGTGCTCATTGTAACGGTTAAACAATATGATATTGAGCAGGTTATTACTCAGTTGAAAAACCAATCTCCGCGGACGATCTTATTCCTTCAAAATGGGATGGGGCATTTGTCATATTTGTCATCTTTAGATAAGCATCAAATTCTGTTAGGGATTGCTGAGCATGGGGCATTACGTACAAATGATTACATAGTGAATCACACTGGAATAGGTATCACGAAAATCTCCCATTATAACCAAAAAAATAAACGAAATGTACTTTTAGATCAATTATTAATGGATCAAGATCCGGTATTTCCTATGGAATTAAAAAGTGATTGGAAAAAAATGCTTTCAGAGAAGTTGGTTGTTAACGCAACGATAAATCCTTTAACTGCTGTTTTACATGTAAAAAATGGATTATTAATTGAGAATGGCTATTTTAAAAAAATATTGCATGAACTCTTTCTTGAGGTTGTACATATATTGGGATTGGAAAAAGAAATGCATCTCTGGGATCATGTCCAAACAATTTGTAAAAATACTTCTGAAAATAGCTCTTCGATGTTGAAAGATATACAAGGGGGGCGACAGACAGAAATCGATTCTATTTTAGGCTATTTAATAAATCAAGCGGGCAATACAAACAAATTGTACCCACATATTACTTTTCTTTATCATGCCATAAAAGGAATGGAGAGCGTTAGGTGACATGGTGATGGATTTCATTATATGGATCATTTCATTTGCTTTTGCACTGCCTATAGTTTGCTTTGTTTTTTTACTCTTCGTCTCACGACTCATGGTAAAAAATAAAAAGAAATCAATCCTTTTGACTTTTGATCTATCAACGATTTTCTTTATTATGTCTGTTCATTTTCTTTTGTTAACCCTATTTGGACGCTCTTTTCTATTTTATATAATAGTAGGAATTTTATGTTTATCTTTATTTGTTTATTATATGGATAATAAACGAGCACAACCATCATTTACAAGAGTGTCAAAAAAGGTGTGGCGGTTGTCTTTTTTATTTTTCTTTGTCAGTTACATCATTTTAACCTTATTCGGTATAGCAGCTGGAATGATTCAAAATGTATTCACCCCATCTTAACGGGCAGTAAACTGATGCTACTCTCTTTTTATTATTATGTATCTTAAAAATGGAGTTTAGTGAATTCTAATGAATACAATATATTTTTAAGCAAAGTTTTTTTGTTTCAGGACCATAAATGCTATACTCAACCTTGGTATATCATAATCTAGAAAGGAAGTTACATATATGGAGATTATTGAACTCTCCCTGCGCTCTACAAATCAATTTATGAACGACTTCAATGAGCAGAAGTTAAATCAAGACTTATTCTTCGATTATAACATCCATAATAATGAGGTTTTCCAACATAGAGCTGCGGATTTAAAAAATCGTTCCTTTCAGCGTGAAGAGTTATCAGCTTATTTAAAGGAATACGCAAAACGATTTTCAGGAAATCTTGAGAAAACATTAGAAAACATTGAAAAATTAAAGCACCCTGAGAGTGTAGTGGTCGTTGGGGGTCAACAAGCTGGTCTTTTAACTGGTCCATTGTATACAATACATAAGATTATTTCGATTATTGTTTTAGCTAAAAATGAAGAAAAGAAGCTTGGCATTCCAGTTATTCCTGTCTTTTGGATCGCTGGTGAAGATCATGATTTTGCCGAAATCAACCATGTTTTTGCTGCACAGAACTATCTGCCTAAAAAAATGGCCATAAAAGATTCACCTCTCAAAAAACAACCCGTTTCTGATTTGCCATTAAACAAGGAGAAAACGGTAGATTGGGTGGAACAAGTATTTGAAGCATTTGGAGAATCGGATCATTCGAATCATTTATTAGAGCAATTAACCAGTATGATTAAGAACTCTGAGACATATGTTGAATTCTTTGAGCATGCCATTATGAAGCTTTTTAATCATGAAGGCTTAGTGCTTGTTAATTCAGGCGATCCTGCTCTTCGCCAGCTTGAAAAATCCTGTTTCCAGTCGATTGTGAATCAAAATCGCAGTTTATATGAAGCTGTTAAATCACAACAGAAGGAAATGCATGCACATAGTTACCATTCAATAATTGAAATGCCTGAAAACAGTGCAAATCTTTTTTATCATCATGAAGGAGAGCGGTTTCTTATGGAACGGAAAAATGATGAGGAATTTTTCGTTCCTGATATTGGTTTAACCTTATCAAAAGCAGAATTAATCGATTTAATAAATACTTATCCACAAAAACTAAGCAATAATGTGGTTACAAGACCTATCATGCAGGAACATTTATTCCCAACTCTTGCTTTTATCGCTGGGCCAGGTGAAGTTACTTATTGGGCTGAGTTAAAGCGTGTCTTTTCAATCATGGAGATTAAAGTGCCCCCTGTTTTACCTAGATTAACGATTACGCTTTTAGAAAGATCAATTGAAAGGAATTTAACAGAAGCCAATATCCTGTTGGAAGATGTTCTGCAAAATGGTGTTGAAAAATTAATTGATGATTTTCTACAATCGGTATCACCAGTGGATATGACTTCACTTGTTGAAGAGGCAAAACAGCAAATTTCAAATATTCATGAAGGGTTAATTGAAGCTGCTTTAAAAATTGATAAGAGTCTTGAACCATTATTAAAAAAGAATGGTGTATTTATACAGGAACAACTCGACTTTTTAAATCGCGCAGTTGAGAAACGTAAACAACAACAGCATGAGGTGCAAATATCAAAATTTAAAGCGATCGAATTATCGTTGCTCCCAAATTTACAGCCGCAAGAGAGAATTTGGAATATTTATTACTATTTAAATAAATTCGGGCCGGATTTTGTAGGAGAATTGCTAAACTTGTCATATTCCTTTAATGGTAAACATAAAATTGTCAAAATTTAAATAAAAGTTTTTTGAAAATCCTGTTTATACAGGGTTTTTTTTTTATGAAAACATCTGTAAAATAGGAAGTGGAGATAAGTGGGGGAAAGTGGTGAGATGAGGAGAGAAAGTGGGGACAACGAGCATGTTTATGGGAGAATACCATCACACCATCGATTTAAAAGGCAGAATGATTGTCCCTTCTAAGTTCAGAGAAGGACTAGGAGAGACATTCGTCCTAACAAGGGGCTTGGATCAATGCTTGTTTGGATACCCGATGAGTGAATGGAAGCAAATTGAAGAAAAATTAAAGGCCCTCCCGTTAACGAAAAAAGATGCTCGTGCATTTACCCGTTTTTTCTTTTCTGGTGCGACCGAATGCGAATTGGACAAACAAGGTCGTGTTAATATTGCTACACCTCTCTTGCAGTATGCAAAACTTGAGAAAGAGTGTGTTGTTATCGGCGTTTCAAATCGAATTGAGCTATGGAGCAAGTCCATTTGGGAAAATTATGTTGCTGAACAAGAGGATTCATTTGAAGAAATTGCTGAAAATATGATTGATTTTGATATATAATTCTCTCTTAAGCAAAAAATGAATAGTAAAGTGGACAAGCAGATCAAAAAAAGATTTGAAAAGGTGGTACAACTTATGTTTGAACATACAACGGTTTTGTTAAAGGAAACTGTCGATGGCTTACAAGTCAAGCCAGATGGTACATATGTGGATTGTACATTAGGTGGAGCAGGACATAGCAGTTATCTGTTATCAAAATTATCGAAAGCTGGTCGATTGTTTGCATTTGACCAGGATGATGTGGCATTAGCAAATGCAGAAAAAATACTGGCGAACTATCAGGGTCAAGTGACATTAATAAAAAGCAATTTTCGTTACCTCACTGAAAAACTTGCAGAACATGGCGTAGAAAAAGTGGATGGAATTATTTTTGACCTCGGCGTATCTTCACCACAACTGGATACACCCGAAAGGGGATTTAGCTACCACCACGATGCACCATTAGATATGAGGATGGATCAACAATCAGATCGGTCAGCCTATGATGTTGTAAATGAGTGGTCATATGAGGATCTAGTAAAGATCTTTTTCAAATATGGTGAAGAAAAATTTTCCAAACAGATTGCACGAAAAATCGAAGCATATAGAGAAACTCAACCAATTCGTACCACTGGAGAGCTAGTCGAAATCATTAAAGAGGCTATTCCTGCTCCAGCAAGGAGAAAAGGTGGTCATCCAGCTAAGAGGATTTTTCAGGCTATTCGAATTGCAGTTAACGATGAATTAAAGGTTTTTGAGGAAGCGATCGAGCAATCAATTGACTTATTAAAACCAAATGGCAGAGTAAGTGTCATTACCTTTCATTCGTTGGAAGATCGCATTTGTAAATCTGCTTTTAAAGAAGCAGCAACACCACCAGAACTTCCTCGTAATATGCCATTTTTACCGGAAGGCTATGAACCAAAAATAAAAATTATAACTAGAAAGCCAATTGTTCCATCAGAAAAAGAGCTTGAGGAAAACAACAGGGCAAGGTCAGCTAAATTAAGAATTGCAGAGAAAATGTAACAAGTATAGATTGCCATTCAAGTAAAAAGAAGGAGGTTATAAACATGAGCAATTTAGCAATGAAATTAGAACAGCAAAGGCAGGAGCAACAACAGCAGCAACGTGTACAAGAACCAATTATTATAAAGAGAAGAGCATCGATTACACCCGGAGAAAAACTGCTTATCGTCTTATTTATCGGCCTTCTCGTATTTGGTGCAATTACGATCATTGCAAAAAGTTACACCGTCTATCAAAGCAATATTGAAATTCAAAAAACAGAAGCTAAAATTGAAGAGCAGACGAAGCTAAATAAAGATCTTCATGTACAAGTTGAAGAATTAAGCACATACGAACGCATCTGGGAAAAGGCAAAAGAACTTGGATTAACATTAGATGAAAATAATGTAAAGAGTGTTCAAAACTAATTCAAGAAAGCTGACGATATATAGAGCTGAGCTACACATGTTTAGGTGGTGTAGCCAGCTTTTTTTAAATCCCGCCTAAACACTAAATTTTACTCGCTATATCCCATCAAAACAGGCAGTAATATCCAGCACTTTAAGAAAAATAAGAATGAATGAACTGCCCGTAAAGATCCGATAAGTCTCGCTATCCATCAGCGGGGATGAAGAAAACCCCGCTGAAGGAAGTCTCGCTATATGGTAAAATAAAAGCCGAAAGAGGAGGTACGTATGAAGATCACACAAAAAAACACAAATATGAACAGAGGAGCAGCGATTTTGTCTTTACTATTTGCACTCCTTTTTTTAGTCATATTTATCCGCTTTTTTTATATTCAAGCAACAGGGACGGTTCACGGTGAAGCCCTTGCTGCCAGAGCAGAAAAACTATATGAAGAACAACGGCCAATCGAAGCTACTCGGGGAAGAATCCTGGATCATAGCGGAGAGGTTATAGCTGAAGATAAAACCTCCTATAAACTTATCGCTATTTTGGATGAAAAAGTAACTACAAATCCTAAGAAGCCACAGCATGTTGTTGATGTTGATGAAACGGCTCAAAAGCTTGCTCCGTTACTTGATATGAAAGTCAGTGAAGTGGAAAAAATCCTTTCAAAAGAAGATTTATTCCAGGTTGAATTTGGTTCAGCCGGCAGGGATATTAGTCAATCACAAAAAGAAAAAATTGAAGAATTAGATCTACCTGGTATAACGTTCATTCGTGATAAGCAACGGTTCTATCCAAACGGTGTTTTTTCTTCACATTTGATCGGCTATGCTCAAACCCAAGAGGAGACGAAAGAAACAGTCGGTATGATGGGACTGGAAAAAAACCTTGAAAAATACCTACGTGAAGAAGATGGCTATGTGAAGTTTGAGAAAGACAATTATAACTGGAAGCTGCCAAATAGTAATGATAAAATTGTTGCACCGAAAAATGGGAATGACGTTTACTTGACAATTGATCAGAAAATCCAAACCTTTCTTGAGGATGCAATGAATCAAGTTGTTGATGAGTTTTCACCAGAGAAGATCATCGCTGTTGTTGCAGATCCGAAAACAGGTAAAATATTGGCTATGGGTCAGCGTCCAAGCTTTGATCCAAATACGAGAGATATAACGTCATATACAAATGATGTGATTTCCTATCCATTTGAACCAGGATCTACGATGAAGATTTTTACGCTTGCTGCTGCAATTGAAGAAGGTGTATATAATGGAAATGCCTATTTTCAGTCAGGGAAATATGCAATTGAAGGGCCGGATATATCTGACCATAACGGATCAGGGTGGGGACCTATTACATACAATGAAGGGGTACAACGCTCATCAAATGTAGGGTTTTCATTAATTGCAGATAAGCTATTAGGAACTGATCGATTATATCAATATTTAAATAAGTTTGGTTTTCTTGGAAAAACAGGAATCGATCTTCCAAATGAAGACAATAGCCAGATTAATTTTAAAACACATCGTGACCGAGTGACAACAGCATTTGGGCAAGCATCAGCTGTTACACCAATTCAACAAATTCAAGCAGCAACAGCTATTGCAAACAATGGGAAAATGATGCAGCCATATGTGATCGATAAAATAGTCGATACCGATAATAAGGAAATTGTCAAACAGACGAAACCTAAGGTTGTTGGTCAGCCTATTTCTGAAAAAACAGCAACGGAAGTTTTAAATATTTTAGAAACGGTTGTCAGCTCGGAAAAAGGTACAGGTAAACCATTTCGAATTGAAGGGTATGAAGTCGCAGGTAAAACGGGAACTGCCCAAATATATTCGCCTGAAAAAGGCCGTTATTTATCAGGTAATGATAATCATGTCTTTTCCTTTCTTGGAATGGCGCCAAAGGATGATCCAGAGTTGATTGTTTATGTTGCTGTTCAAAAGCCTGAATTGGAAGGTAAAGCAGGATCTGTGCCAACTTCAATGATTTTTAATACGGTCATGAAGAATAGTCTTCAGTATCTGCAAATAGAACCAACAGAAGAAACGGAGACGACAAAAGTGGAAGAAGAAGCAGACAGCGGAATGATGCTTCCTTCATTAGAGGGCATGAATACTTCTGAGGCAAAAAGCAAATTGAAAGAGCTTGGGTTGGAGCCAATCCTTCTTGGAAACGGTGAGAGTATTAAAGCACAATACCCTGAAGCTGAAACACCAGTCATTGTGAATGAAAAAGTGTTCCTTCAACTCTCTGAAAATGTGGAAATGCCAAATATGGCAGGCTGGTCAAAACGAGATGTCATGAAACTGGCTAATCTATTAGGACTATCTGTTGAAACAGAAGGCTCTGGGTATGTTGTCAAGCAAAGTATCAATAAGGGGAGTATCTTGAAAAAAGGAGACGTATTATCTGTCACCTTAGGGGCAACGGAAAAGAAAAATACATTGGAAGAGAAGCAAACAACAGAAGAGAAAGAAACAACTGAAGAAAATGAAACGGAATAAATGAGTTAGAGGCTGTCTCAAAAAGGGTGTCCCTTTAGTCAGCCTCTTTTTACAGATGGCAGACCAAAACACTCCTTTAATAGGTTCTATCTAACGATGTACAAGCATATATTTGAACGAGCCTAGACAAGGGGGAGTAATGGATATGCGGGTATCAAATGTAACGGTAAGAAAGCGCCTAGCTTTAACGTTGCTATTCGGTTTTTTCATTTTCTTTGTGATTGATATACGTCTAGGGTACGTACAATTTTTTCTTGGGGATACTCTAACATCTGGTGCAAAGGATTTATGGAGCAGAAATATTCCGTTTGAGCCTGAGCGTGGGGAAATTTTAGATCGCAACGGTGTAAAATTGGCAACAAACATGAGTGCACCTACCATATATGTAGTACCAAGACAAATTGAAAATCCTGCTGAAACCGCAAAAAAATTAGCCGCTGTATTAAATATGTCAGAGGAAAAAGCGTATAAGCATGTTACCGAAAATGAATCCATAGTCAGGATCAATCCTGAAGGTCGAAAAATTTCACATGCTAAAGCAAATGAAGTAAGAGACTTGAGCTTAAAAGGAATTTATATTGCGGAGGACTCAAAGCGTTACTATCCATTCGGAAGCTATTTATCACATGTTCTCGGTTTTGCCGGAATTGACAACCAAGGTTTGTTGGGCTTAGAGGCTTACTATGACGAGGAGTTAAAAGGGAAAAAAGGATATGTAAAGTTTTTTTCGGATGCAAAAGGACAAAGAATGCCTGATGAAGCAGATGATTACACAGCACCTGTTGATGGGAATAATTTAAGATTAACGATTGATTCACGAGTACAAACAATTGTTGAGCGAGAATTAGATAATGTACAAGCAACCTATAATCCAGACGGTATTATAGCGATTGCAATGAATCCTAATAATGGTGAAATTTTGGCGATGTCTAGCAGGCCAGATTTCGATCCTGCTAATTTTAGAGAGGTTGACCCAAAGGTGTATAACCGTAATTTGCCTGTTTGGAGTAACTATGAACCAGGGTCTACCTTCAAGATCATTACATTAGCTGCAGCATTAGAAGAAAATAAGGTAAATCTAACGAAAGATACGTTTAATGACAGCGGTTCGGTAGAGGTTGATGGAGCTAGACTGCGATGCTGGAAAAGAGGAGGACATGGTCACCAAACCTTTTTAGAAGTTGTACAAAACTCATGTAACCCCGGTTTTGTAGAACTAGGCCAACGACTTGGGGAGGAGACACTTTTCAAATATATTAAGGATTTTGGCTTTGGTCAAAAAACAGGTATTGACCTACAAGGCGAAGGAAGAGGAATCTTGTTTAATCCGGAGAGGGTCGGACCTGTTGAGCTTGCAACAACAGCGTTTGGTCAAGGTGTGTCGGTAACACCGATTCAACAGGTGGCGGCTGTTTCTGCTGCAGTAAATGGAGGAATACTATATACTCCTTATATTGCAAAGGAATGGGTGGATCCTGTAACAAACGAGGTGATCAGCAGACAAACACCTGAGGCTAAAAAACGGGTAATTTCTGATGAAACATCGAAGGAAATCCGTTACGCACTTGAAAGTGTTGTTGCACTTGGGACAGGACGTAATGCTTATGTTGACGGCTATCGTGTAGGCGGTAAAACCGGAACTGCCCAAAAGGTTAAAGATGGACGTTATATGGAAAACAATCATATCGTTTCATTTATCGGATTCGCACCAGCAGATGATCCTCAAGTGGTGGTCTATGTGGCTGTTGATAATCCAAAAGGAACCATCCAATTCGGTGGAACCGTCGCTGCTCCAATTGTAGGAAATATCATGCGCGATGTCTTGCCAGAGCTGGGTGTTAAACCTCGAAAAAATCAAATTGAAAAGGAATATAAATGGCTGGACACAAAATTAGTCGAAATCCCGAATATTTTAGGGCTGACTAAACAAGAGTTAACTGAGCAGTTTGTAAATTTGAAGCTGGATGTTGCTGGTGAAGGAGATGTTGTTGTGCAACAGTCCCCAAAAGCAGGTGTAAAAGTAAAAGAAGGATCTACATTGCGAGTATATTTAGGTGAAAGCGATAAAAAGCAGAGCCAGGAAAACGAGTAATCTGTAGAAAGCATGGCAATTGTGATCTAGAAATCAAGATTGTCAGGCTTTCTTTCTGTTTAATAGGTTGGATGAAAATTCAAAAAAATAAAACATTTAAATTTTAACTGCGTTTTTCAAAAGAAAATGAAACGAAGGATGGCTCTTTTTAAATAAGTAAGATAAAATAATAACGGAGTATGATGAAGCAGGTTTTAGTTGATAAAAACAACATTCCTTGTTCTCATCTTAAGCTTAACATGCAGCAAAAATAATAAGAAGATAAGAAGAAAAGTGGGGATACTGCGTAAAGATCCGAAATTTCGCAAACCATTTGTAGGGATGAAGAAAATCCCACTGATTGAAGTCTCACTTATGAAATGACCTGAACCTTTATGAAAGTAGGAAAGAAACGTGAAATTAAAAGAGTTACTTACATATTTGCATGAGACATTAATTGATGTAAAAGAAGATCCCTTTATTACATCGATTGAGATGGATTCAAGGGAAGTAAAGGATGGCAGTTTATTTATTTGTATAGAAGGTTATACAGTTGATGGCCATGATTATGCAAAGAAGGCCCAGGAAAGTGGAGCTGCGGCAATTTTGGCCGAAAAACAGCTGGAAGGGTTAGATATTCCGGTAGTTTTAACGAAGGACACGAAACGGGCAATGGCGGTGCTGGCCGATATCTTTTATGGTCAGCCAACTCATAATTTACATCTAATTGGCGTAACTGGGACGAATGGGAAAACAACAACTACACATATCATTGAAAGAATATTAAAAGAAGCTGATAAAACAACAGGTTTGATTGGTACGATGTACATAAAAATTGCAGAGGAATTAAAAAGTGTAAGAAACACCACTCCTGAAAGTTTGACGCTTCAAAAGACATTTCGGGAGATGAATGAGAAAAAGGTTTCACATGCCATTATGGAGGTTTCTTCACATGCTCTCCATTTAGGAAGAATACATGGTTGTGATTTCAATGTTGCAGTTTTTACAAACCTGTCTCAGGATCATTTAGACTACCATAAAACGATGGAAGCATATAAATATGCAAAAGGCCTTTTATTTGCTCAATTAGGGAATCGTTTTGATCATGATCAAATTAAAATTGCCGTTTTAAACGCGGATGAAGAAGCTTCAGAAGAATTTATAAAAATGACAGCTGCTAAAATAATCACCTATGGCATTGATAATCGTGCGGATATTATGGCTAGGGACATTAAAATGACGTCTAAAGGAACAGAATTTGAATTAGTGACACCAGCCAGTACGAAAAAAGTAATCATTAAGATGCTAGGGAAATTTAGCGTTTATAACGTTTTAGCTGCAGTATCTGCAAGTTTAGCATCTGGTATTGAATTAAATACAATTATTAAAGCAATAGAGGAAATTGAAGGTGTCAGAGGACGCTTTGAACTTGTAGATGGAGGTCAGGATTATACTGTAATTGTCGACTATGCTCATACTCCTGATAGTTTAGAAAATGTTCTTCAAACAATAAAGCAATTTGCTGAAGGTAAGGTGTATTGTGTAGTAGGATGTGGCGGTGACAGGGATAAAACAAAAAGGCCGCTAATGGCAAAAATTGCAGTAAAATATAGTGACGAACCTATTTTCACATCAGATAACCCAAGAAGTGAAGACCCAATGATGATTCTTAAAGACATGGAAGCAGGGGTTACTGGAGAGCATTATCATTTAATTTCAAATCGGGAAGAAGCTATTTTCTTCGCAATTGAGAAAGCAAAAAAAGGTGATGTCATCTTAATCGCTGGTAAAGGTCATGAAACATATCAAATTATCGGTGATCAAACATTTGATTTTGATGACAAGGAAGTTGCTTTAAAAGCCATTAATGAAAGCAAGTAATCTTCCGGTTAAAGGTAAAGTTAAGGATCGGAACAATGTTAGGGTACGATGAAGAATACACCGTCTATGAAACAAACTAGTCTATGACTGAAATAGGGGAACTTATGTAATATAAATGGGTGTTGTTTCGTCCTCCATTTCATCATAGGATAGGTACAAAGGATAGAAAGAGAAGTTGATAAAATGAATGATATTCAATTAAATAATCTTATTAAAGCATACTGCTTATATGATAATTTCCATGTACATGTAAGCAGAATATTGACTAAGACAACGATAGAAGGGAGGGAGTATACATGCTAGAGCAGGTTATATTAATTACACTCGTCATGGGATTTTTAATAAGTGTACTGCTTTCTCCGATCATTATTCCTTACCTAAGGAGATTAAAATTTGGTCAGAGCATCAGAGAGGAAGGACCTAAATCACATCAAAAGAAATCAGGCACTCCAACCATGGGAGGAGTCATGATTATCATTTCAATCATTATAACGACAATCGTGATGACAGGAAAATTCTCTCAATTAAGTGTTGAAATGTATTTACTATTGTTTGTCACAATCGGCTATGGTTTACTAGGGTTTCTAGATGACTTTATAAAAGTTGTAATGAAAAGAAACCTCGGATTAACATCAAGACAAAAATTGCTTGGTCAAGTTATCATTGCCGTTATCTTTTATCTTGTTTTTACCCAATATGGGTTTTCGACTGAGATTGCTGTTCCGGGTACTTCGTTATCCTTTGATTTAGGCTGGGGTTATGTTGTGCTTGTTATTTTTATGCTTGTTGGGGGTTCAAATGCTGTAAACCTGACAGATGGTTTAGATGGATTATTATCAGGTACCGCTGCTGTTGCCTTTGGTGCTTTTGCTGTTCTTGCCTGGAATCAATCACAATATGATGTTGCGATTTTTTCAGTTGCAGTTGTAGGGGCAGTATTAGGGTTTTTAGTATTTAATGCACATCCTGCAAAAGTATTTATGGGTGATACTGGTTCGCTTGCCCTAGGCGGAGCAATTGTTACAATCGCGATTTTAACAAAACTGGAAATTTTACTTGTTTTAATTGGGGGAGTATTTGTAATTGAAACTCTATCTGTGATCATACAAGTACTTTCATTTAAAACAACTGGGAAAAGAGTTTTCAAAATGAGCCCTCTTCATCATCATTATGAATTAGTTGGCTGGTCTGAGTGGCGAGTTGTTGTCACATTCTGGTCAATTGGGTTTGTCTTTGCAGTGCTTGGAATCTATATTGAGGTGTGGATGTAAGTGAAAAAGATTAGTGATTATATACATAAAGAGATTTTAGTTATAGGATTGGCAAAAAGCGGCTTAGCAGCCGCTAAATTGTTACATCAGCTTGGAGCAAAGGTGACAGTTAATGATTTTAAAGCAACTGAAACGGATGAAGCTGTTCAAGAGTTAAAAGAACTTGGGATAAAGGTTGTTTGCGGGGGACATCCACTTTCGTTACTTGAGGAAAACACAGTTGATTTAGTTGTGAAAAATCCCGGAATTCCATATTCAAATCCATTGATTTCTCTAGCTGCAGAGCGCAATCTACCAATTATTACAGAGGTTGAATTAGCGTATAAAATATCTGAAGCAGATATCATCGCAATCACTGGTTCAAACGGGAAAACAACAACAACAACCTTAATATATGAAATGCTCAAGGAAGATCAAAAGCAGCCTTTAATTGCGGGAAACATCGGTACGGTTGCTTGTGAGGTGGCACAGAAGGCTACAAAAGACAATGTTATTGTAATGGAATTGTCTTCTTTCCAGCTATTAGGAACGATTGAGTTTAAGCCCGCTATTGCCATCATTCTAAATATCTTTGATGCACATTTAGATTATCATGGAACGAAGGCGGATTATGTCTACGCAAAGGGAAAAATTTATGAGAACCAAACGGAATCAGATGTATCGATTATTAATTTTGATGATCAGGAAGTTTGTGAGCGTTCAGAAAAATCGAATGCAAAAAAACTCTACTTCTCTACAACAACTGAACTAGATGGCGGTACCTATATAAAAGATAATAGCATTTGGTATAAAGGTGAAAAAATTATTTCTTTGGAGGATATCGTCTTGCCTGGTATTCACAACCTTGAAAATATACTGGCTGCTGTTTCTGCAGTAAAAACAAGGGGAGTAGCAAACGAATCCATTCATAAAGTTCTAACAACCTTTACAGGTGTAAAACATCGACTTCAATATGTTGAAACGATAAACAAGCGCCGTTTTTATAATGATTCTAAAGCAACCAATATTTTAGCAACCAGCAAAGCTCTTCAAGCATTTACTGCACCGACTATCTTACTTGCTGGAGGACTTGATCGCGGTAACGAGTTTGATGAGCTTAAAGCTTATTTGCAAAATGTAAAAGCAATGATTTTATTCGGTCAAACAGCCCCGAAATTAGAAAGGATTGCAATTGAAAGTGGAATAGAAGTTGTAAAACGTGTCGATAATGTGGAACAAGCGGTAAATGCGGCGTTTGAAATCTCCGAAGAAAATGATGTCATTCTTTTATCACCAGCCTGTGCAAGCTGGGATCAATACAAAACTTTTGAGCAAAGAGGAGACATTTTTATACATGCCGTGCATAAGCTTAAGTAAGGGCTTGTACGATTTATTCTAAACTTTGGTTCAAGGCGCTCGCGCTTTTGTCAAAAGGTAAAAAAGTATAATTTTTGTACGTAGCTTTTGTGTCTAGGTCAAGCGCCTGGCGACTAATGAACTTCCTCTATAATAATTGGAGTGCTCTTAGTTCATATGTCGCTGAGCAAGACGCTTACGCTTTTCTAACCACAGCCCTTAAATAAATTGGTACAGGGGTGTTCGGCGTTGACAGCAAAAAGGTCTACACCAGACTTTATTTTAGTGATCCTTACGTTGCTCCTTTTAACAGTTGGTCTCATTATGGTTTACAGTGCCAGTGCGGTGTGGGCGACGTATAAATTTGATGATTCATTCTTTTTTGCTAAGCGTCAGCTCTTATTTGCTGGTGTGGGTGTTATCGCTATGTTCTTTTTAATGAATGTTGATTATTGGACATGGAGATCATGGGCAAAAATGTTAATCATCATTTGCTTTTTCCTTTTAATTGCCGTCTTGATTCCCGGAATCGGAATGGAGAGGAACGGCTCGAGAAGCTGGATTGGTGTCGGAGCTTTTTCCATTCAGCCTTCAGAATTCATGAAGCTGGCCATGATCGCTTTTTTAGCAAAGTTTCTTTCTGAAAATCAGAAAAAGATTACTTCGTTTAAAAAAGGTCTGATACCTTCTTTGGGTTTGGTTTTTATGGCATTTGGCATTATAATGATGCAGCCTGATTTAGGTACAGGTACTGTAATGGTAGGAACTTGTATTGTGATGATTTTCGTATCGGGCGCAAGAATTACCCATTTTGTATGGCTTGGTCTCTTAGGAGTTGCAGGGTTTGTAGCATTAGTTTTGTCAGCGCCTTACCGGATTAAGAGGATTACATCCTTTTTAGATCCATGGGAAGATCCTTTAGGCAGCGGCTTTCAAATTATCCAGTCCCTTTATGCTATTGGTCCTGGTGGATTATTTGGATTAGGTCTCGGACAAAGCAGACAAAAGTTTTTTTACCTTCCTGAGCCGCAAACTGATTTTATTTTCGCAATATTGGCAGAGGAGTTAGGGTTTATCGGGGGCTCGTTTGTTCTATTGCTTTTCGGTTTACTGTTGTGGCGGGGAGTAAGGATTGCATTAGGAGCTCCTGATTTATACGGCAGCTTTTTAGCAATTGGAATCATCACAATGGTTGCGATTCAGGTTATGATTAATGTTGGGGTTGTAACAGGTCTAATGCCTGTTACAGGAATTACCTTGCCATTTTTAAGCTATGGAGGATCATCATTAACCTTAATGTTAATGGCCATCGGTGTTTTATTAAATGTAAGCAGGTATTCAAAATATTAAAGGTTTAATCAAAAGTTGTTTATCATGATAATGATATAGTGAGGCTGACGATAGGGAAGCAACAGACTTTAGGCTTTAATATGTGCCTTAAGTGAGTACCTTAATAGTCAGCCTTCGTTACGTTTACATATGAAGAAGCGACTGTTATACTAAGTCGCTAACCATAACAATTTATAAAAATGGGGGGAGCAAAATGAAGGTCGTTGTTAGCGGCGGAGGTACAGGAGGCCATATTTATCCTGCTCTTGCGTTAATAAAAGAAATAAAGAAACATCATTCACATGTTGAATTTTTATATATTGGAACAAATAATGGATTAGAAAAAAACATTGTAAAGCGAGAAGGGATTAATTTTAAAGCCATTGAAATTACGGGCTTTAAACGAAAACTTTCATTCGATAATGCTAAAACCGTCATGCGATTTTTAAAAGGTGTAACAGTAAGTAAGAAATACTTAAGAGATTTTAAGCCTGATGTTGTGATCGGTACGGGTGGCTATGTTTGCGGACCAGTCGTCTATGCAGCTTCAAAGCTGAAAATTCCGACCATTATTCACGAGCAAAATAGTCTGCCTGGTATTACGAATAAATTTTTATCCCGATATGTCGACAAAGTCGCCATTTGCTTTGAAGATGCAAGAATGTATTTTCCTGAGCATAAAGTAGTTTTAACAGGGAATCCTCGGGCTTCAGAGGTTTTAGGTCAAGATGCAGAAAAGGGGAGACATTCTTTAGGGCTTACAGTACAAAAGAAAACGGTCTTAATTTTCGGAGGCAGCCGTGGCGCGAAAGCCATTAATGAGGCTGTACTGCAAATGATTCCGTCTTTAAATGATAAACCATACCAGGTTGTTTATGTAACAGGAGAGGTCCATTATGAGAAAGTGATGGAGGAAATGGGGGCATTGAGTGATGCTTCACATGTAGTAATTAAACCATTTATTCACAATATGCCAGAGGTTTTGGCATGTGTAGATTTAATTGTTTCCAGAGCTGGAGCAACATCACTTGCTGAAATCACCGCATTAGGAATTCCGAGCATATTAATTCCAAGTCCATATGTTACAGCAAATCACCAAGAAAAAAATGCAAGATCTTTAAGTGACCATGATGCAGCAATGATGCTTCGTGAACAAGATCTAAATGGAAGCTTACTGCTATCTCATATTGATGAAATTTTATTAAATGAAAGAAAATTAGTTGAGATGAAGAAGGCTTCAAAAGAACTTGGTATTCCAGATGCAGCTTCAAGGCTATATCAGGTGATGAAGGAACTTTCAAGGAAATAAAGGCAGCTTAAGGAGGTAACTATGAATACATTATATAAAGAATTGGCAGATGCGAATATAGGTAAGGTTCTTGAAAATGAACCGCTGGCAAAGCATACAACAATGAAAATTGGGGGGCCTGCAGAAATCTTTATTGAACCCAATAGCATTGACGACCTGAGTAGAGCTTTTCAAATTATAAAAAAACATGGAGCAAAATGGAGAGCAATTGGGAGAGGGTCAAATCTTCTTGTGGCAGATAAGGGGATTCAAGGCGTTGTCATAAAGCTTGGTTCAGGAATGGATGATTTTGAATTAGATGAGGAAACTCTTACTGTTGGCGGAGGTTGTTCCGTTATTAAACTCGCAACCCTTATAAGTAAAAAAGGCTTGTCTGGTTTAGAGTTTTCAAGCGGAATACCTGGTTCCATCGGAGGAGCAGTTTACATGAATGCTGGTGCGCATGGATCAGATATGTCCAAAATAGTAGAGAAAGCACATATTTTGTTTGAAGATGGAACGATGGAATGGTTAACGAATAAAGAGATGGAGTTTTCTTACAGAACTTCGATCTTACAAGAAAAAAGGCCTGGAATTTGTATTGAAGCGGTATTAAACTTGCAAAAAGGTGAAAAGGAAGATATTGTAGCAGTTATGCAAAAAAATAAGGATTATCGAAGAGAAACTCAGCCTTGGAATTACCCATGCGCTGGCAGTATTTTTCGCAATCCCCTTCCTAAATATGCTGGGCAGCTAGTGGAAGAAGCCGGGTTAAAAGGGTATCAAATTGGTGGAGCAAAAATATCTGAAATGCATGGAAACTTTATTGTGAATGCTGGAGGAGCGACAGCACAAGATGTTTTAGATCTTATTTCATTCGTGAAAAAGACGATTTTTGATACTTACGGAGTTACATTGGAAACAGAGGTCGAAATAATTGGCCTTAATTAAACAAACCTCACCATTATTACCTTTTCCTGTGTTATAATGACAATGTAAAATTGTTCATGAATTAATGGAATTGGCTCGATTTTCTTTTAGTATTGAATAATGGTTTCGGTTAACAAATGGGCTGTCTCAGGAAGGGTCTGACCCTTTGCTTTTGAGACAGTCCTGTTTTATCATTAAATACGATATACTAGGACAAGTTATCAGAAATTAACAATGAACACTCTTCGTTTGTTTTCGAAAAAAAATAACCTTCTCATAAAAAGTTGTTTTTTTTCGTAATCATATGAGTGCTTTTTGTGTGTTCGTAATAATAACTTTAGAGAAGTATTGAATTCTTTAAATGAATGGAGAGTTTGCCTAGTGTCTGATAGGGTGGGGTGAACAGGATTGGAGAAAAAAGTTGTTTCGTTAGAGGATCGTATACCAAAATTACAGCAACAAAGAAAACAGAAAACGAATCGGAGACTAATTTCTTTTTTATCGGTTTTCTTCCTGCTTATTTTGCTTGTTATTTACTTTCAATCTCCTTTGAGTAAAGTAGCAAGTATTTCAGTAAAAGGAAATAAAACGGTTGAGTCAGAAAAAATTATTGAACTAAGTGGAATCACGACTTCTTCAGAATTTTGGAGCATTAATTCGGAACAAGTAGTGACTTCTGTAAAAAGTCTTTTGCAAATTAAAGATGTACAGGTTGAAAAAAAATTACCGAACCATATCGTCTTACTAGTAGAAGAGCATGATAGTATTGCGTATATTGAACGTGATGGTTCCTATTTACCTATCCTTGAAAATGGTGATGTATTAAAGGATAAACAGGTATCAGCCCCCGCAGACGCTCCTGTATTAATTGATTGGGAAAATGACAAAGCGATTGAGGTTATGATAGATGAACTTAAAAAGCTATCGCCAGGAATATTAAACTCGATCTCTGAAATCCATCATACACCGAAAAAAACAGATCCATGGTTAATTCATCTTTATATGAATGATGGTTATGAAGTCCTTGCTTCTGTTCGTACTTTCTCAGAAAAAATGGCCACTTACCCTGATATTATAAGCCAGCTTGATGAAAATAGCCGGGGAATTATTCATCTGGAAGTAGGCTCATACTTTGAATCGTATGAACCATTAAATGCAGAGGAGGAGGAGAATGAAGGCGAGAATGAAACTGAAGGGTAGGTATGTTATTTTATCCCTTATCCTCCTTGTTTTAGGTTTTTTAATTTCCTATTCATATCAGCTTACAAAAGAAAAAAATCAAGAGCATGTAATTTCTGCGGAACAATGGAAAAAAGAATACGAAATAAGATCCCTTTTCATCAAAAACGAAGAAATTAATCAAGGCTTACAGAATGAATTATATGAAAAACAAGAGCAAGTGAAAAAAATTGAAGAGTCTCTAAAAAATCAAAAGCAGGTTTATTCTAATCTTGTTGAAGATGTTGAGAAGCTTCGTATGTATGTTGGAGATCTCCCCGTAGCTGGGAAGGGCGTGGAAATAACATTAGAGGATGCATCTTATATCCCAGACGGTGAAAATGTTAATAATTATATTGTTCATGAAAGCCATATATTTAATGTTATTAACGAACTCTATATTTCAGGGGCTGATGCGATATCAATTAATGGCCAAAGGTTATCAAGTGATTCCTATATATACTGTAACGGACCCGTTATAACGGTGGATGGAAATCAATTCCCGGCACCATTTGTCATCACGGCAATCGGTGATCCCGATGTTTTAATCCCTGCACTTAATATTGCTGGAGGAATTCTTGATCAACTGGTATATGATAATATTGTTGTTACTGTTGAGAAAAAAGATGAAATCAACATGAAGCCTTTGTTACAAGAGGATAAGTCCTCTTCATAAAAGGCTCCTATAAGCATTAGTTATATTTTGGGAACAGTCAGGTGGTTGAATTGAAGCAAACGAGCTGGAAAAAAGGATTTAGTTTTTCACTTTTAACGATGATATTTGGACTAATGCTTGCGATTCAATTTCGAACAATACAAGAGCCTATTGTGAGGGATACCAGGGATATGTGGCAGCTTAGAGAAGATTTGAAAAAGGAACAGCAGCTTCAGGTCGAACTACTATCAGAAATTAGAAAATACAATGAGATCATAGAAACATATGAAGCTGAAAATAATCAGAACCCTGAAGCTGCTTTGAAAGAAACCTTAAATGTTCTCAAAAAAGAGGCGGGTCTAACTGAAGTAACAGGACCAGGTATCATTATTACAATTGATAGTTTATTTTCTGAGGAATTGCTTGGACAACCTCTGCAAGGCATATCGCCAGATCTATTAAAACGGCTGATTAATGAATTAAATTCATATGATGCAGAAGAAATTTCGATACAAGGTAGGCGGTTAATTAATTCCAGTGTTATCAGAGATATTAATGGCCAAACAAAAATGGACAATTACAGCCTGAATGAGTATCCTATCGAAATTAATGTAATCTCAAAAGATGCCGATAAACTATATAATAGGATGAGTGCGTCAACAACTGACGAAGATTTTGCCATTGACAACCTAAGCCTAACCGTGTCAAAGCCTTTAGAAAACATAATCATTCCTGCTTATGAAGATACGATTCGAGTGAAAAATATGAAGCCATTAGAAACAAAAGAAGGGGGAAAATAACATGTGGCTTCCCATTTTAGGTCTAATATTAGGTGTGTTTTTAGGTTTGGTATCTGAGCTTCGGATTCCCCCTGAATATTCAAATTACTTATCAATCGCGATATTAGCTGCCCTAGATACTCTACTAGGAGGTATTCGAGCACATCTGCAGGAAATATATGATGAAGTTGTCTTTGTTTCAGGCTTTTTCTTTAACATCATTTTAGCTGCAAGTTTAGCTTTTCTCGGTGTACATCTTGGTGTAGACTTATATTTAGTAGCAGTATTTGCCTTTGGAGTTAGATTATTTCAAAATATTGCTGTCATTAGAAGAATCCTAATATCAAAATGGTCTATTTCCAGAGAAAAACTGAAAAAAAATTGAATATTTAAAAGGGAAAATTAACTATTTGACGAATAAACCTAATAGGGCGAAAAATAAGTAAATAGATAAAAAATCATTTTGTTACAAATATGTAAAACTAGATTCATTGTCATGTTGTTCTTAAACGAATAAAATAGAAAGTATTGATAGATGGGGAGGTGCCTTAGAATGAACAACAATGAATTATTCGTAAGTCTTGACATCGGTACATCCAGTGTTAAAGTAATTATTGGTGAAATGGCGAATGATACTTTAAACATTATTGGTGTAGGTAACGTAAAATCAGAAGGATTAAGAAAAGGATCTATAGTTGATATAGATGAAACCGTTCATTCTATAAAAAAAGCTGTTGAACAAGCCGAAAGAATGGTGGGGATCTCCTTAAAAAGAGTTGTTGTAGGTGTTACCGGTAACCATGTACACTTACAAGATTGCCATGGTGTTGTAGCAGTCTCAAGTGAAAATAGGGAAATTTCAAATGAGGATGTAAGGAGAGTTATTGAGGCAGCTCAGGTTGTTTCAATTCCGCCAGAACGGGAAATTATTGATGTCATCCCAAGACAATTTATAGTAGATGGATTGGATGAGATCAATGATCCTAGAGGAATGCTGGGTGTTCGTCTGGAAATGGAAGGATCCATCATCACTGGTTCGAAAACGATATTACATAATTTACTGCGTTGTGTAGAGCGTGCAGGCTTAGAAATAACGGATATTTGTTTACAACCGCAGGCTGCTGGGTCTGTTGCACTATCTAAGGATGAGAAAAACCTAGGTGTAGCTCTTGTTGACATCGGCGGTGGATCCACAACAATTGCTGTATTTGAGCAGAATCATTTAGTGGCAACCAGTGTTCTTCCAGTTGGAGGAGAAACCATTACAAAGGACATATCAATCGGGCTGCGTACAACTACTGATGAAGCCGAACGTATTAAAGTCAAATATGGACATGCTTATTACGATCATGCATCAGAAGACGAAGTATTTGAAGTTGCCATCATTGGTTCAGATCAAAAGAGATCCTTTAATCAATTAGAAATAGCTGATATTATTGAAGCAAGACTTGAAGAAATTTACGATTTGATTCTTTACGAATTAAAACGACTTGGTGTCCGCGAACTGCCAGGCGGATTTGTCCTAACGGGCGGAACTGTTCGGATGCCAGGAGTTCTTGAATTAGGACAAGCAGTCTTTCAAAACAGCGTAAGAATCGCAAGCCCTGATTACATTGGAGTAAGAGAACCTCAATATATGACGGGAGTAGGCTTAATTCAATTTGCACATAAGAATGCCAAAATTCAAGGCAGAAAAATAGGTTCAAATGTTTCTGTAAATACTGTGGAGGTAGCAGCTGCTAAGGAACCACAGCCACAGCAACAACGTTCAAATCATAAGCAACAACAAGAAGAGAAAAAAGTTAATAAAGTAAAGAAGTTCTTTGGCTACTTCTTTGAATAGTTCACATCAATTAGTCATTTGAGGGATTAGGAGGATTTCGCATGTTGGAGTTTGATACAAATATTGACGGCTTAGCTACCATCAAGGTAATCGGGGTAGGTGGCGGTGGTAATAACGCTGTCAATCGAATGATAGAGCACGGAGTTCAAGGTGTTGAGTTTATTGCTGTTAATACTGATGCGCAAGCATTAAATTTATCTAAAGCTGAAGTTAAAATGCAAATTGGATCAAAGCTTACCCGTGGATTGGGAGCAGGTGCAAATCCTGAGGTTGGAAAAAAAGCTGCTGAAGAAAGCAGAGAGCAGATTGAAGAAGCACTCCGAGGCGCGGATATGGTATTCGTTACAGCCGGTATGGGAGGCGGAACGGGTACTGGGGCTGCTCCGGTTATTGCACAAATTTCAAAAGATCTAGGCGCCTTAACGGTTGGGGTAGTTACAAGACCATTTACATTTGAAGGCCGTAAACGTGCTATGCAAGCAGCTGGCGGAATTTCTTCAATGAAGGAGTCTGTCGATACCCTTATCGTTATACCGAATGACCGTCTACTCGAAATCGTTGATAAAAACACACCTATGCTTGAAGCATTTAGAGAAGCTGATAATGTATTGCGTCAAGGGGTTCAAGGTATTTCTGACTTGATCGCTACTCCTGGTTTAATCAACTTGGACTTTGCTGATGTTAAGACAATTATGTCAAATAAAGGCTCTGCTTTGATGGGTATTGGCGTAGCAACTGGCGAAAATCGCGCAGCAGAGGCAGCAAAAAAAGCTATTTCAAGTCCATTGCTTGAAAAATCAATCGATGGGGCTCAAGGTGTTTTAATGAACATTACTGGAGGCACAAACTTGAGTCTATATGAAGTTCAAGAAGCTGCTGATATTGTTGCAACGGCATCAGACCAAGATGTAAATATGATTTTTGGTTCTGTCATTAACGAAAATCTTAAAGATGAGATTGTAGTTACTGTCATTGCAACTGGATTCACTGAACAAGAGGTTAACCCGCTAAGTCAACAACCTCGTCAATTTAACACTGGAAATGTAACGAAGGCTATGCCAAAACGTGAAATGAAGCGAGAAGAACCAGTTCAGGAAAACCCTACTCGTAATAATATTCAACAAGCTGAGGATACATTAGATATCCCAACATTCTTAAGAAATCGAAACAAACGACGCTAAAAACTTTAAAATAAGTGAAAAAGAGTGCAGATCATATGATTTATGCACTCTTTTTTTATTCCATATTAACAGACTCAATCCCCGCTTAAAGATTGAAGTGCAACTCAAAGTTAATTAGCGGAACTTCATTGAAGATCAGATTGTCAATGTGATGCGGAAACATTAGGCATCACGTTTTATGCGTAATATGTTTTGCTAACTATTTGTGAAACTCAACTGATAGAAGTCTCATAAATCCCATCTTAAGGGGGCAGTAAAACAAGTAAAGTAAGAAAGATTAGAAGAAAACAACTAGTAAAGATCCGATAAGTCTCGCTTTATCCCCTCGTTAATAGTAATCGCTACTATTCTAGACCTCTCACAAATCGTTTTTTCCTTCTAAAAACTCGACAAAAATTCTAATAATCTATCAAAAATTCTTACGTTTTCTCGGCAGTAAGTGACAGACTTCCTATTAATGAAGATTTATACTAATGGCTATAGGTCCTCATCTATTTATAATGTGGAAGTAATAGATGAAAAGGTATCTTTATCCAATCTTATCGGGCAATACAAATCAGGCTTAAAGCTACTCTTATCCCAACCTTGACGGGCAGTAAGGCTCCCATTTAAAGATTCAAGTGAAGCTTAGAAAATTGAGTGGGGATATCAGCACATGAAGTGCCAACTAAGACAGGATGTTCATGTCTCGCTAGGCAAATTGACGCGGCGGTTTAAGCGGGATAAGTATTGTTGCCCATCAGTGGGAGATAGTCGACTAACTTTGGCAAGTCCTGTACCAAAGTCAGACCATTAATACACATCCTGTACTTCGAGAAAACCCCTACTGCTGTAATCTCGCTTTATACCAGACGGAAAGGAGTAGAGAATGTCTATTTATTTAGACGTTATTTGGTTTTTAAACTTCTCCTTTGATTTGTTTCTGCTCTTATTAACAGCTATTGCATTGAAAAGGAAAATTTATAAGCTTCGAATTCTTCTTGCAGCCTTTTTAGGTTCAAGCATAGTCTTAATGATGTTTTCACCATTAGCGTTTATGGCGACACACCCTATAGGAAAAATGATTATATCTATGATGATGGTGATTATAGCCTTTGGATTTTATCGGTTTCGCTATTTTTTTCAAAGCTTGCTAACCTTTTATTTTGTTACTTTTATGGTTGGCGGAGGTATGATTGGTGCTCATTATTTTTTACAAGCAGAAATGAAGTATTTAGATGGGCTTCTCATGACAAATTCCTCCGGTTTTGGGCATCCAATAAGCTGGCTATTTGTACTAATCGGCTTCCCAATTATGTGGATATTTTCAAGGAATCGACTTGAGGGTCTTGAAGCAAAAAAGATTCATTTCGACCAAATGGTAACCGTTACGATAAGTGTAGATTCAACCCAGTTTACGTTAAGCGGTCTTGTTGATAGCGGTAATCAGCTTTATGATCCAATCACAAGAAGCCCGGTTATGGTTATTGATACAATGAAGGCTAAGGAGTATATACCAGCTCAGCTTGTTTATCAAGCTCTTCAGCAGGATGTCATGAGATCTTTGAGTGAGAGCGGGGATGAAAGTCATCCTTGGGAACATCGTGTCCGAATTATTCCATATCGCGTTGTTGGAAGCGAGAATCAGTTTTTATTAGGCTTTAAACCAGATGAAGTGTGGATAGAAACAAAAAATGAAAAAATTAAGGTACATAAAACAATTGTTGGCTTAAACCGTACAACTTTATCTTCTGAAAATGAATATGAATGCATTGTTCATCCAAAAATGCTGCAAGGTCAATCTATTGAACATGTATCTTAGGCAGTTTATTAATGCTTATTACAACAATTAAACTTGTTTTTTAGATTATAGTTAGAAATCAATAAAAATTTGGTTACTTCTATCTTACTCTGTTTCTTTTATTTTAGAAGGGGGAGGAACATGAAAAAACTTAAACTACACCTTACTTACTTATGGTATAAACTATTAATCAAGCTAGGAATCAAAACTGACGAGGTATATTACATCGGAGGCAGCGAGGCATTGCCGCCACCCCTCTCAAAGGAAGAAGAGGAACTTTTGTTACAAAAGCTGCCTTCCGGGGACCAAGCAGCCAGATCAATCTTAATTGAACGAAATTTACGTCTTGTGGTATATATTGCCCGTAAGTTTGAAAATACAGGTATTAATATTGAGGATTTAATAAGCATTGGAACAATCGGCTTAATTAAAGCGGTTAATACCTTTAATCCAGAAAAGAAGATTAAGCTTGCTACATATGCTTCAAGATGTATTGAAAATGAAATTCTTATGTATTTACGAAGAAACAATAAATTACGTTCAGAGGTCTCATTTGATGAACCGTTGAATATTGACTGGGATGGAAACGAGTTACTTTTATCCGATGTATTAGGAACTGAAGATGACATCATAACAAAGGACCTTGAAGCAAATGTTGATCGTAAATTATTAATGAAAGCTCTGCAGCAGTTAAATGATCGGGAAAAACAAATTATGGAGCTCCGATTTGGTCTCCAAGGCGGCGAAGAGAAGACCCAAAAAGATGTTGCTGACATGCTTGGTATTTCCCAATCCTATATATCAAGGCTTGAAAAGCGAATTATTAAAAGATTGCAAAAAGAATTTAATAAAATGGTTTAAAAAATTTTTTTCACTTAAAAATTCCTTATTTTATCAAATAAAATACACAAATCTTCCCTTCCTTGCATGAAAGGCTTGTGCATATTTTTTCCACTCAAGGAGATACTTAACACTGTACAGCAGCTCCTGTTAGGAGGGAAAGATGTGACAAGAAATAAAGTCGAAATTTGTGGAGTAGACACCTCAAAACTTCCAGTCCTCAAAAACGAGAAAATGAGAGAACTATTTAAACAAATGCAAAATGGAGACTTATCAGCAAGAGAAGAGCTGGTGAATGGCAACTTAAGATTGGTACTTAGTGTAATCCAGCGTTTTAACAACAGAGGAGAATTTGTTGACGATTTGTTTCAAGTTGGCTGTATTGGATTAATGAAATCAATCGATAATTTTGACTTAGGCCAGAATGTCAAATTTTCAACATATGCTGTACCAATGATTATTGGTGAAATTCGCAGGTATTTGAGGGATAATAATCCCATTCGTGTCTCCCGTTCACTTCGAGATATTGCTTATAAGGCACTCCAAGTCAGGGAACGTCTTATGAGTGAAACATCAAGAGAACCGACTGCTGAAGAAATCTCAAGAGTACTGGAAGTCCCGCATGAAGAGATTGTTTTTGCACTTGATGCCATTCAAGATCCTGTTTCATTATTTGAACCCATTTATAATGATGGGGGAGACCCAATTTTCGTCATGGACCAATTAAGCGATGAAAAAAATCGAGATATTCAATGGATTGAAGAATTGGCCTTAAAAGAAGGAATGAGACGTCTTAATAGTCGAGAAAAATTAATTCTTCGAAAACGATTTTTTCAAGGGAAAACACAAATGGAGGTTGCTGAAGAAATCGGTATATCACAAGCACAAGTATCTCGATTAGAAAAAGCTGCAATCAAACAAATGAATAAAAATATTCAAAACTAAGACTGCTCAATATGAGTAGTCTTTTTCGTTTATATAAGCTCTGGAACAGATGATAAAAATTTACTTTCGATTCCTGGGTATATCCTAGCTCTGTAAATCTCTACAATTTGGATTTTGAAGAGAAAAACACTCTTTTATTCCAAATCGTTTTAATTGCTTTAGGCGGTTTCAGGAATTTGAATTTTTGTTCTTAATAATACTAAAAAATTTTTTTTCAACTGAATAGTTTATCATCCACATTACATAGATATGTAATAGGGTGTCGCTATAAGGGACAGGAGGCGTTATGATGTATATTTCAGAATTTCAGACAAAAGATGTTGTAAATGTGTCTGATGGGAAAAAATTGGGGAATATCGATGATTTTGATATCAATGTGACCAATGGGAAAATACAAGCGATTATTATTAATAGTCATGGGAAAATGTTAGGTTTTTTTGGAAAAGACGAGGAATTCGTCATTCCATGGCGAAATATAGTGAAGATAGGAGAAGATGTTATTCTAGTGAGAATGAATCGACAAATTGAGGGGCTAGATGAATAATTTGTCATTCAAACTAACCCTAACTGATAAGATGTGGTAAAATAAGTGCGAAACACCGTTTTTAAATATCGAAAATAAAGGATTGAATGATAATGGCAGCAGAACCTTTTCAACAAAAAGATACAACATTTTTATCACTGCCTCAGTGGGAGAACCTTATAAAAGGTCTTACCGTAGGATTTACCGCAAAATCTGGGGGCGTTAGCAGTGATGCATACTCTACCTTAAATCTTGGATTACATGTTCAGGACCATTCGGAAAAGGTTGTCCAAAACAGGGGGATTTTGGCATCATGCCTCTCTTTTCCATTGAAGAATTGGGTGTTTGCTGAACAAATTCACTCCACTCATATTGAAAAAGTATCCAAACAGGATCGCGGGAGAGGCTTAGCCGCTTATGAAGAAGGTCTTGCAGGCTCTGATGGATTATACACAAAAGATGCTGGGGTAATGCTGTCATTATGTTTTGCTGATTGTGTCCCACTTTATTTTATTGCTCCCGAAAAACATTTAATTGGTCTGGCACATGCCGGCTGGAAGGGAACTGTAAATGATATTGGCGGTAAAATGGTTAGAAAATGGATTGATGAAGAAGATGCCGATCCATTGGATATTAAAGTTGCAATTGGACCTGCGATAGGTGAATGCTGCTACATAGTGGATGATAAGGTGATTTCTGCAATTAACAAAACCGTTGTTGGGAAGTATCCTTCTGTATATCACTCTGTTTCAGATGGACAATATAAATTGGATTTAAAACAGCTTAACAAATACTTGCTTCTAGAATCGGGAGTAAAGGAAGAAAACATAACAATTTCACAGCAATGTACAAGCTGTGAAAAAGATCTGTATTTCTCGCACCGGCGTGATGGTGGTAAAACAGGTCGAATGTTAAGCTTTATCGGTATTTATAAGGAGGCTTAACTTGATACATGAACGTTCAGGATAATTATTTAACAATCAGGGAAAATATCGAAAGCATTTGTAATCGGAGTGGTCGAAATCCAGCAGAAATTAAAGTCATTGCAGTGACGAAGTATGTAAGCATTGAAAGGGCAAAAGAAGCAATTGCTGCTGGAGTTACTCATTTAGGTGAAAATCGCGATGAAGGACTGAATGCAAAATATCAAGAACTTGATGATGCAGCAATTTGGCATTTTATTGGTACCCTGCAAACGAGAAAGGTGAAAAACATCATTGATAAGGTAGAGTTCATCCATTCACTTGATCGCCTTTCACTCGCAAAGGAAATTGATAAACGCGCAACAAAACCGATTAAATGTTTTATTCAAGTAAATGTATCTGGAGAAGAGTCAAAACACGGGTGTTCACCTGAAAATATAATCGATTTTGTAAAAGACTTGAAATCTTATCCAAATATTCAAGTTGTCGGCTTAATGACTATGGCCCCTTTTACAGATGATCAACAGTTAATCCGGACATGCTTTAAAAAACTTAAAACGATCCAGCAAGAAGTACAAGCTTTAGGGCTTTCATCTGCACCTTGCCATGAACTATCTATGGGAATGTCCAATGATTATGAAATTGCAATTGAAGAAGGAGCAACTTTTATTCGTATTGGTACATCACTGGTTGGTAATGAAAACGGAGGTGTTTAATATGTCAATTAAAAATAGGTTTAAAAGTTTTTTTGCATTAGATGATGAAGAATATGAATATGTTGAGAATGAAGAACAACAGCAGCCTGAATATGAGGAGCAGCCGCAGATCCCTCAAAAATCACAGCCGCATGCCCCAAAACAAAATGTTGTAAGTTTGCAAAGCGTGCAAAAATCCTCTAAAGTTATTCTATGTGAACCAAGGGTTTATGCAGAGGCACAAGAAATTGCAGATCAGCTAAAAAATCGTCGTGCTGTTGTTGTTAATCTTCAAAGCATTCAACGGGATCAGGCGAAGCGGATTGTTGACTTTTTAAGTGGTACAGTTTATGCGATCGGCGGTGATATTCAGCGGATCGGAATGAATATCTTTTTATGTACACCTGATAACGTAGATGTCTCAGGATCTATTTCTGAGCTGGTTTCAGACGAAGAACAACAAAGGTGGTAATCACAAATGGACATTTTATATAGTGTAATACACACATTGCTAACGTTTTACTCGTATGCAATTATTGTATACATATTACTTTCATGGTTCCCAGGAGCTAGAGAATCAGGTTTTGGACAATTTTTAGCAAAAATATGTGAACCATATTTAGAACCATTTCGCAAAATAATACCTCCATTAGGAATGATTGATATCTCTCCAATTGTTGCTATCTTAGCATTGCGCTTTGCACAATACGGAGTTTCATCACTCTTTACAATGATTGGCTAGGGACAACTATTTCGTCCCTCTTTTTGTTTAAGACAAAGTGTGAGACAGGGTCTGAAGTTACAGGAGTAAGGCATATTGCCTAATGTAATGTTATACTAAGTACTTTTTAGAAAAGAGCCATATTTTCACATGAATTTTATATATTGAGAATGAGCTTACTGGAGTTGTAATAATGGACCAAATTTATCAGCATTTTCGGGGTGAAGAACGTCACTTTATTGACCAGGTCTTGGAATGGATGGAAAGTGTTGTTGATCAATACCACCCTAAGCTTACCGACTTTTTAGATCCCAGAGAGCAAGAGATTGTTGCTTCTGTGATTGGAGAAAATTCAGATGTGAAAGTTTCATTCTCAGGGGGCAGTCTTGATACAGAACGGAAACGAGCGTTATTGTATCCAGATTATTTTCAGCCGGAACAAGAGGATTTTAAGTTATCAGTTTTTGAAGTGCAGTATCCTAGTAAATTTATAACCCTGCAGCATCGACAGGTTCTTGGTTCACTAATGAGCCTTGGGTTAAAACGTTCAAAATTTGGCGATATCCGCTTTTCTGAATCAATCGTCCAATTTGTTTGTGCAAGTGAAGTGGCAGATTACATAAAAATGAATTTTCAAGAAGTTGGTAGAGCTAAAATCAGCCTTAAAGAAATTACAATGAACGAGTTGATCCCGCATTTTGAAGACGTTCACGAGCTTGTTACGACGGTTTCATCCTTACGTCTTGATGTGGTATGCTCAGCAATTTACAACCTCTCACGTCAAAAAATACAACCGCTTATCGCAAATGGACTGGTAAAAGTCAATTGGAAAACAGTTGATTCCGTTTCTTTTGAATGCCGTACAGGTGATACTGTATCTGTACGCGGATACGGGCGCAGCAAATTACTGGCTATTGAAGGGAAAACAAAGAAGGATAAGTGGAGGATCGTTATACATAAACAAAAATAATTTTGAGGATTTAGCAGGATTTTCACCAAACCTGTCGAAATATGATTTATAATATTGTCAACGATTAACTATTTCACTACATATTGGAGGTGGCATCCATGCCTTTAACACCATTAGATATCCATAATAAGGAGTTTAGTAAAGGGTTTCGTGGATATGATGAAGATGAAGTAAATGAATTTTTGGATCAAGTGATAAAAGATTATGAAATGATTATCCGCGAAAAGAAAGAACTTGAATCTCGCGTGTCAGAGCTAACTGAAAAATTAGGTCACTTTACCAATATAGAAGAGACATTGAATAAATCAATCATCATTGCTCAAGAAGCAGGTGAAGATGTAAAACGAAATGCCCAAAAAGAATCAAAACTTATTATTAAAGAGGCTGAAAAAAACGCTGACCGTATTATTAATGAATCACTAGCAAAATCTCGAAAAATCGCCATGGAAATTGAAGAGCTTAAAAAACAATCAAAAGTTTTTAGAACTCGTTTTCAAATGTTAATTGAAGCACAGCTTGACCTTCTTAAAAATGATGATTGGGATCATTTATTGGAATATGAAGTTGAGCCAATTTTTGGTGAAGCAGAAGAAACTAAAAGCTAGACTTGACTTTTTGAATTTTATTCGCATATAATACGAAAACGTAGACTATTTTTAAAAATTAATAATTTTAGCAAAACGTTATATCAAAACGGTGAAAGGGAAAGTAGTCCTTTATAACCTTATTTAGCGAATCGAGGACGGTGGAAGCTCGACATAAGGCAAAGAATGAAGATCACCCTTGAGTTCCATGCTGAACATCTTTAGATAAATAAGCAATGGCGAATCATTCACGTTACGAATGTAGAGTGGATTAATATCAAAAGACATTAATCTAATAGGGTGGTACCGCGAGATAAACCTTCTCGTCCCTTGTGGGATGAGAAGGTTTTTTGTGTTTTGTGAAAACTGTTTAATCATGAATGCAGGAGGAATGAACATGGAATATAAAGATACCTTGCTTATGCCAAAAACTGAATTTCCAATGCGAGGAAATCTTCCAAACAGAGAACCTAACATGCAAGAAAAATGGGAGCAAATGAATATTTACGAAAAAGTACAAGAACGTACGAAAGATCGGCCGTTATTTGTTTTGCATGATGGTCCACCTTACGCAAATGGCGATATTCATATGGGGCATGCTTTAAACAAAATTTTAAAGGATTTTATTGTTCGCTATAAATCAATGAGCGGTTATTGTGCTCCATATGTACCTGGTTGGGATACACATGGTTTGCCAATTGAAACAGCTCTTACGAAAAACAAAAAAGTGAATCGAAAAGAAATGTCTGTTGCTGAATTCCGTAAGCTTTGTGAAGAATATGCATGGGAACAAATCAACGGGCAGCGTGAGCAGTTCAAGCGTTTAGGTGTACGTGGGGATTGGAATAACCCTTATGTTACATTAAAGCCGGAATATGAAGCACAACAAATTAAAGTTTTCGGTGAGATGGCCAAGAAGGGTTATATCTACAAAGGGTTAAAACCGGTATACTGGTCACCTTCAAGTGAGTCTGCTCTTGCTGAGGCTGAAATTGAATATGCTGATAAGCGTTCACCATCTATTTATGTCGCTTTCCCTGTCAAGGATGGTAAAGATGTGTTAGCAAATGACGAAAAAATCGTCATCTGGACAACAACTCCTTGGACAATTCCAGCAAACTTAGGAATTTCTGTTCATCCTGAATTAGAATATAGTGTAGTTGCTGTAGAAGGCGAGAAGTATGTTGTTGCTTCGGCATTAGTTGAATCTGTGGCAAATACAATTGGATGGGATAATTATCAGGTAGATCGAACTTTAAAAGGTGAGGAACTTGATCGTGTTGTTGCAAAGCATCCAATCTACGACCGCGATTCTCTGGTTATGTTGGGTGAACATGTTACGAGTGATGGGGGTACTGGCTGCGTTCATACGGCACCTGGTCATGGTGAGGATGATTTTATCATTGGTCAGCAATATGGCTTGGATGTATTATGTCCAGTCGATGAAAAAGGTTATATGACGAATGAGGCAGTTGGATTTGAAGGATTATTCTATGATGAAGCGAACAAGCCAATTACTGAAAAATTGGAAGAGGTTGGAGCATTATTAAAGCTTCAATTCATTACACACTCCTATCCGCATGACTGGAGAACAAAAAAACCAACAATTTTCCGTGCAACAGCACAATGGTTTGCATCGATAAAAGATTTCCGTGACGATTTATTAACAGCTGTGCAAGAAACAAAATGGGTGCCTGCATGGGGTGAAACGAGACTATATAATATGGTACGTGATCGCGGAGACTGGTGTATTTCACGTCAACGTGCATGGGGTGTTCCAATTCCAGTCTTTTATGCTGAAAATGGTGAGCCAATTATTACTGATGAAACAATTGAACATGTTTCAAATTTATTCCGTGAATTTGGTTCAAATGTTTGGTTTGAACGGGATGCAAAGGATCTGCTTCCAGAAGGCTTTACCCATGGAGGAAGTCCAAACGGTACATTTACAAAAGAAAATGATATTATGGATGTTTGGTTTGATTCTGGTTCTTCACACCAAGCTGTATTATTTGAAAGAGAAGACCTGCAAAGACCAGCTGATTTATATCTTGAGGGTTCTGACCAATATCGTGGTTGGTTTAACTCTTCCTTATCAACAGCGGTTGCTGTAACAGGTAAAGCACCTTATAAAGGCGTATTGAGCCATGGGTTTGCTCTTGATGGTGAAGGACGTAAAATGAGTAAATCACTTGGAAATGTTGTTGTACCTGCTAAAGTCATGAAACAATTAGGCGGAGATATTTTACGTTTATGGGTAGCATCTGTTGATTATCAAGCAGATGTTAGGGTATCAGATGCCATTTTAAAACAAGTAGCTGAAGTATATCGGAAGATCCGAAATACATTCCGTTTCTTGCTGGGTAACCTGGCTGATTTTAATCCAGCCCAAGACACAGTAAGCCTTGAAGGTCTGCGTGATGTTGACCGCTACATGCTTGTTAAACTAAATAAACTGACAAAACGTGTAAAGGAAGCTTATGAACAATATGAATTTGCAGCAATTTACCATGCTGTTCATAATTTCTGTACAATCGAATTAAGTTCATTCTATTTAGATTTTGCGAAAGATGTACTCTATATCGAATCTAAAGATAATAAAGAACGTCGCGCTATTCAAACTGTTTTATATGAAACATTGCTTTCATTAGTAAAATTAGTGACTCCAATACTTCCGCATACAGCTGATGAGGTTTGGGAGCATATTGATTCTGTTACAGAAGAAAGTGTTCAATTAGTTGATATGCCAGAGGTTAAGGAATATCCTCAAGAAGAGGTGCTGGAAGCTAAGTGGGATGCATTTATGTCATTACGTGACGATGTCTTAAAGGCGCTAGAGGTTGCCCGTAATGAAAAAGTAATTGGGAAATCCTTAACAGCAAGTATTTCGCTTTATCCAAATGATAAAGCAAAAGCATTACTTGATACAGTTGAAGAAGATTTAAAGCAGTTATTTATCGTTTCAGGCTTTGAAATTGCCGGCGATTACGATGCCGCTCCCGACCAAGCACAGGCATTTGATACAGTAAAAATCGTGATTACACAAGCAGAAGGTGAAACTTGCGAACGCTGCTGGATTGTCACACCTGAAGTAGGTTCAGTAGCTGAACATCCAACACTTTGTCAGCGTTGTGCTGGTATTGTGAAAGAGCATTATTAATAAGACTTACTTTGTGAGGGACTGACCCAAAAGAGAGTAGTGCTAAGTATTTAGTCTACACTTCTTTGGGGAAAGTCCCTTTGCTTTTTACTTACTATATTTTAAACATGAGCCTATTTTTATGAAAAAAGGTTTAAGGGACAAAAAGTGCGGGGTAAAAAGTAGCATCGAGTAAAAAGCTGGTATTATACTTTAACATCCATTTCAACTAAAGGAAAAATCTTAGCAGGGTGAGGTCGTATTTATCAGGATAAACTATTGTTACATCATGAGAAGGATAAGGAGTTGTCCATCTTGAATAAATTTTTTGGGATCCGTTATGAATTGCAAGTGATGAGAGAAGAACTGAGAGCACGATTATTTGAGCACAGTTTGTTTGATGCGGCTTGTGATGATCATCAAGGAAAGGATCGTACCTTGATGCATCATATAAAGGAGGAACTTCAAGATGTAGAACGTGCCTTAACGAAGATCGATAAAGGAATTTATGGATATTGTGAGGAAACAGGTGAAGAAATTCCTTTTGAGAAGTTAAGGATACTCCCAACAGCTAGAACAAAATATGATTTCTTTTTCCAGGAATTGTATGAACGAAAATCACTCCCTCAATTTGATTATACCCCATACGAAGCATATATGAGCGGAAGCGATTATTAACCAATAAAATGATACTCTTGATTATTATGACTTAAATTCTCTATTATTTGGAGAAGTTTAAGTCATTATCTTTTTGCGGAAAAGAAGCGATGTTTCAGGGCTGATGCAGTCTTTACTAGTGCTTTAAACATTATTATATGGTACAATGCAAAAGGATAAAGACGCTAAATAAATAGGAGAAAAGACAAAGATGGGGGGACAGTTGTGTTTTATTATCTAATTGCAGCAATCATCATTGTAATTGACCAAATAACAAAATGGCTAATTGTAAAAAATATGGAGCTTGGAGAAAGTATAACGGTTATCGAAAACTTTTTATATATTACCTCACATCGCAACCGGGGTGCAGCCTGGGGAATCTTGCAGGGACAAATGTGGTTCTTTTATATTATCACGACGATCGTTATTGTAGGAATTATCTACTATATTCAAAAATATACGAAGAATAATAAGGTAATGGGCGTTGCACTTGGATTAATGCTGGGCGGAGCAATTGGAAATTTCATAGACCGTTTATTCCGTAAAGAAGTTGTCGATTTTATTAATACATATATCTTTACCTATGACTTCCCTATTTTTAATGTAGCTGATTCATCATTATGTATTGGTGTTGGATTATTATTTATTCATATGTTGTTTTTTGAAGGGAAACAAGAGAAGGAGCAGGCTTAAATGGACATCGTTGAATTACAAGTAAGTGAAGGACATCAAAATGAACGAATTGATAAGTATTTATCATCTTATAACGAAGAATGGTCTCGTACCCAAGTGCAGCTCTGGATCAAAGAAGGAGTTGTAAAAGTAAATGAGCAAACAGTAAAGACAAATTATAAATGTCAGCTCCATGATAAAATTGTCATTGAAATTCCTGAGCCAGAGCCTTTAGACGTTGTTGCTGAAGAAATGGACCTTGATATTTATTATGAAGACCAAGATGTACTGGTTGTTAATAAACCAAAGGGAATGGTTGTCCATCCTGCACCTGGCCATATGAGCGGTACACTTGTGAATGGATTAATGGCTCATTGTCAAGATCTTTCAGGAATTAACGGTGTGCTAAGACCAGGAATTGTACATCGAATTGATAAGGATACTTCGGGGTTATTAATGGTGGCAAAAAATGATTTGGCACATGAATCATTAGTCGAGCAGCTTGTCAAAAAAACGGTAACAAGAAGGTATAAAGCGATTGTACATGGGAGTATACCCCATGATCATGGAACAATCAATGCTCCGATTGGCCGTGATAAAATGGATCGCCAAAGTATGACCGTAACGAATGAAAGCAGTAAAGAAGCGGTTACTCATTTTCGAGTGATAGATCGCTTTGAAAACTTTACTTTTGTAGAATGTCAGCTTGAAACTGGCAGAACTCATCAAATACGTGTACACATGAAATATATTGGTTATCCATTAGTCGGGGATCCAAAATATGGTCCAAAAAAGACGCTCTCTATTAATGGACAGGCTTTACATGCTGGCATTTTAGGTTTCGTGCATCCGCGTACAAAGGAATATCTTGAATTTGAAGCACCGCTCCCTGAGGAATTCGAGAATGTATTAAATCAAATTAGAAATAATCGTTGACACATTTCTACATGTTTGTCATAATAGACTTAACTTAATCAGAACCTTTAACACAGTCCCGTGAGGCTGAGAAGGAAAACGGAAATGTTGACTATGGTCAAACGTAGGACCTAGTATAACTATCTCTTCGTAAACCCTCTCACAAATCGGTGAGAGGGTTTTTCGTTTCTTTAAGGTTTGTTTTTTAAGACTTTCGTAACGAAAGGAGATCGTCATATGCCGCAAAAAGCAGTGGTTTTAGATGAACAAGCAATTCGCAGAGCACTAACAAGAATAGCACACGAAATCATTGAACGAAATAAAGGGATTGAAAATAGCGTTTTAGTAGGAATTAAGACACGTGGTATTTATTTAGCTCGAAGACTGGCCGAACGCATAGAACAGATTGAGGGAAAGAAAATTCATATCGGTGAGCTTGACATCACACTTTATCGTGATGACTTATCGAAAAAGACAGATGATCTTGAGCCGCTGGTAAAAGGTTCAGATATCCCTGTAGATGTAACAAATCAAAAAGTAATTTTAGTCGATGACGTATTATATACAGGAAGAACAGTAAGAGCAGCTATGGATGCACTCGTAGATATTGGAAGACCAGCTAATATTCAGTTAGCTGTACTGGTTGATAGAGGACATCGTGAATTGCCAATAAGAGCTGATTATGTTGGAAAAAACATTCCAACCTCAAGCTCTGAAAAAATTATGGTTGAGCTCAGTGAAGCAGATAACCAAGATCAAGTAACAATCCATGAAAATTGAATAAACGCCCTTTTAAAGATGGTCCAGAGAGGCTGCAAGGGGTAATTAAAGACTTAGGATCGCTTATTATGCGAGAATAGGATCTTTATGCACCTCTTTGCACAAAAGCAAAGAGGTTTTTTGTTAAAAATCATCATTCCTTCACACATTAAAACTAACATGAACATTCATCATACTGGGGGGGGTATTTAGGTGAAAGAGGAACAAATTATTCTTGATGTAAAAGATACACCGAAACCAATGACTTGGCTCGCCTTAAGTTTTCAACATTTATTCGCAATGTTTGGGGCAACCATCTTGGTCCCATATCTTGTAGAATTAGACCCGGCGGTTGCACTAATATCCAGCGGATTGGGTACAATTACATTTCTGCTGATTACAAAAGGCCAAGTTCCCGCATATTTGGGTTCATCCTTTGCTTTCATCACCCCGATCATTGTCGCTAAGGCTGCAGGCGGTGTTGGAGCGGCAATGGTAGGAAGCTTTTTAGCAGGTTTAGTTTATGGGATCGTTGCACTAATCATTAAAGCTACAGGTCATAAGTGGATCATGAAAATCCTGCCTCCAGTCGTAGTGGGACCTGTAATTATCGTAATTGGGTTAGGACTAGCTGGGACAGCAGTAGATATGGCAACAAATAATCCTGCAGGTGAATATAGCTTACAATACTTTTCAGTAGCGTTAGTTACATTATTAATCACCATCTTATGTTCGATCTTTTTAAAAGGATTTTTTAATCTGATACCTGTACTAATTGGAATTGCTGGGGGATACCTTTATTCATTAGCGATTGGTATCATAGATTTTTCAAAAGTAATTGAAGCTAAATGGGTACAAGCGCCAGACTTCGTCATTCCTTTTGTTGAATATACACCTTCTGTCTCATTAGAAATCATTCTATTAATGGTTCCTGTAGTAGTTGTTACGATTTCAGAGCACATTGGACATCAATTAGTGCTTGGAAATGTAGTTGGTCGAGATTATGTAGAAAAGCCTGGTCTTCATCGCTCATTACTTGGTGATGGGCTCGCAACCATGCTAGCAGCGCTGATAGGCGGACCTCCAAATACAACTTATGGCGAAAACATCGGCGTCCTTGCGATTACAAGAGTTTACAGCGTATATGTAATCGCAGGTGCAGCGGTCTTTGCGATCCTGTTCGGATTCATCGGGAAAATATCAGCATTTATCAGCACGATCCCTACACCTGTAATGGGTGGTGTATCGATCCTTCTCTTCGGGATCATCGCTTCATCAGGACTTAGAATGATGATTGACAGCAAGCTTAATCTTGGAAGTAAACGAAATCTTATTATTCCTTCGGTCATATTGGTCATTGGAATCGGTGAAGCAACCCTTAAGTTTGAAAAGTTTGATTTACATGGAATGGCTTTAGCAGCTATCATTGGAATCATTTTAAATCTCGTTCTTCCTTATGATAAAGACGAACAAACAAATCATGAAACAGCATAATTTGCTTAGATCTTTTAAATGCAAGTCCAGAGAGGCTTAAAAGGGTGTAAGGCAAACAAAGGGTACATGGATACCTGAAATTTGCGCTACCTTTCTACACCCTGATGATAAGCATCAGGGTGTTTTTTTACGAAAAAAGGAGTGGTTAAAGGTATGAAAAACCTGCTTACAATGAATCAGCTTACTAATGAGGAAATTTACTCAATTCTTGAGGATGCTGAAATGTACCGTTTAGGAAGAGGATGGAAGCCGAAAAGCTTGATGTTTGTTTCAAATCTGTTCTTTGAACCAAGTACGAGAACTAGATTTAGCTTTGAAGTAGCTGAGAAGAAACTTGGGCTTCAAGTCTTAAACTTTACTGCAGAGCATTCAAGTGTTCAAAAAGGTGAAACGCTATATGATACAGTCAAAACGTTACAATCTATTGGTGCAAATGCAGTGGTTATCAGACATCAAGAAGATCACTTTTTTGAGGATTTGATTGGTAAGGTATCGATTCCAATAATAAATGCTGGAGATGGCTGTGGTCATCATCCAACACAATCACTCCTTGATTTATTAACGATTAAACAAGAATTTGGACAGTTTCAAGGCTTGACCGTTTCTATTTTAGGGGATATTCGCCACAGCCGTGTTGCAAGATCAAACGCTGAAGTATTAACAAGACTTGGAGCAAAGGTATTGTTCTCCGGTCCTTCAGAGTGGCAAGATCCTTTAAATCCGTATGGCACATATGTGGAAATTGATGAAGCAATCACACAATCAGATGTGGTGATGCTGCTTCGAATTCAACATGAAAGACATGATCAAAAGGCAGGTGCGGATGATTACTTAAAGCAATACGGTTTGACAAAGGAAAGAGAAAAACAAATGAAAGACGATGCAATCATTATGCATCCAGCCCCTGTTAATCGCGGTGTTGAGATAGACGATGCTTTGATTGAGTGTGATAGATCAAGAATCTTTAAACAGATGGAAAATGGAGTTTTCGTTAGAATGGCTGTATTGAAAAGAGCTTTACAACAAATTGAGCATAATCAGGAGGTAAACGGTAATGTTATTTATTCTTAAAAATGGATTTATTTTAGATGAGCTTGGTGAGTTGAAAAAAGCAGATGTGAAAATAGAAAACGGGATGGTAAAAGAAATTGGTGAGAATCTTAAATCAGATGGCTGTGAAGTCATAAGTGTAGATGGACAGCTTGTATCAACAGGCTTTGTCGATTTACATGTTCATTTAAGAGAACCTGGCGGTGAGCACAAAGAAACGATTGAAACTGGAACAAAAAGTGCAGCCAGGGGCGGTTTTACTACAATAGCACCAATGCCAAATACACGCCCTGTTCCTGATACAAAGGAGCAAATGGAATGGCTGCAAAATCGAATTAAGGAAACAGCGGTTGTAAAGGTTCTTCCATATGCGTCAATTACAACAAGACAACTTGGGGAAGAGTTAACAAACTTTAAGGCACTAAAAGAAGCAGGTGCATTCGCTTTTACTGATGATGGCGTTGGCGTGCAATCAGCAGGGAAGATGCTTGAAGCAATGAAACAGGCGGCTTCAATTGGAGCTGCAATTGTTGCTCATTGTGAAGATAACACCTTGATAAATAAAGGGGCTGTTCATGAAGGCAAGTTTTCAAGAGAGCACGGGATCAATGGTATTCCTTCTGTATGTGAATCTGTCCATATCGCAAGAGATATCCTGCTTGCAGAAGCTGCGGGCTGTCATTACCATGTGTGTCACATCAGTACTAAGGAATCTGTCCGAGTGGTGAGAGACGCTAAACGTGCGGGAATTCATGTTACAGCTGAAGTATCACCACATCATCTTTTATTATGTGAAGAAGATATTCCAAGTCTGGATCCGAATTTTAAAATGAATCCCCCATTAAGAGGCAAGGCAGATCAGGAAGCACTAATTGAAGGGCTGCTTGATGGAACTATTGACTTTATCGCTACTGATCATGCTCCACATACTAGTGAAGAAAAAGCGGAGGGTATGCAGTTAGCTCCATTTGGTATCGTTGGATTAGAAACGGCCTTTCCTTTACTATATACAAATTTTGTCTTAACAAATAAGCTAACATTAAAACAGTTGGTAGACTTCTTGACAATAAAACCAGCACAGGCATTTGGATTACCAGGTGGACTGTTGAAAGTCGGCGAACCAGCAGACATAACAGTCGTTGATTTAGAAACCGAAGAGAAAATTGATCCAGAAAACTTCTTATCAAAAGGAAAAAACACACCATTTACAGGATGGGCATGTAAAGGTTGGCCAACATTAACAATTGTAGATGGAAATATTGTTTGGAAACTAGGAGGCATCACAGTATGAAAAGACAACTTATCTTAGAAGATGGAACAGTGTTTTTAGGAGAAGCGTTCGGCAGCGACAAGGAGAATAGTGGTGAGGTTGTATTTAACACAGGGATGACAGGCTACCAAGAAATTCTCTCTGACCCGTCCTATTGCGGACAAATCGTTACATTAACTTATCCGTTAATCGGAAACTATGGAATTAATCGTGACGATTTTGAAACCATAACACCTTTTATTAATGGATTTGTTGTAAAGGAATTCTGTGATTTCCCTTCTAACTGGAGAAGCGAATATTCAATTGACCAATACTTTAAAATGAAGGACATACCAGGTATTTCAGGGGTAGATACACGTAAATTAACGAGAATTATTAGAAAGCACGGAACGTTAAAAGGCGCTATTTGTTCAGCTGAGGTAAATCCTGAAGAAATGATCAGCAAACTGAAAGGTGAAGAACTGCCAAGAAATCAAGTGCAGGTAGTTTCAACAAAAACTGCTTACCCTTCTCCAGGAAGAGGACATCGTGTTGTGTTAGTCGACTATGGAATGAAGCACGGAATTCTAAGAGAATTAAATAAACGGAATTGTGATATTGTGGTTGTTCCGCATAATGTAACAGCTGAAGAGGTTTTACAATTAAAGCCTGATGGTATCATGCTTTCTAACGGTCCTGGAGATCCAAAGGATGTACCTGAAGCAATTGAAATGATTAAAGGGGTAATAGGCAAGATCCCATTATTCGGCATTTGTTTAGGACATCAATTATTTGCCCTTGCATGTGGTGCAAATACGGAAAAAATGAAATTCGGTCACCGTGGATCTAATCATCCTGTAAAAGAGCTTAGCACTGGGAAAGTTGATATTACCTCACAAAACCATGGTTATACAGTAAAAGATGATTCAATCAAGAATACTGAATTAGAAGTAACACATGTCGCGTTAAATGATGGAACAGTTGAAGGATTAAAGCATAAGCATGCACCAGCGTTTACTGTGCAATATCATCCAGAAGCTTCACCTGGTCCAGAGGATGCAAACGGGTTATTTGATCAATTTTTAGACATGATTGAAGTTAATAAGAAAGAAGGGGTTTTATAATGCCAAAACGTACAGACATCAATAAAATTCTTGTTATCGGTTCAGGCCCAATTATTATTGGTCAAGCAGCAGAATTTGATTATGCCGGAACACAAGCATGTATTGCACTTAAAGAAGAGGGCTATGAAGTTGTTCTTGTTAACTCAAATCCGGCAACAATTATGACAGATACAGAAATTGCAGACAAAGTATATATCGAACCCCTTACTTTGGAATTTTTAAGCAATATCATAAGAAAAGAACGTCCAGATGCACTAGTGCCAACATTAGGTGGTCAAACAGGACTTAATCTTGCAGTTGAGCTTGCTGAATCTGGAGTTTTAGAAGAATGCGGTGTTGAAATTCTTGGAACAAAACTATCTGCTATTAAACAGGCAGAGGATCGCGATCTCTTTAGAACTTTAATGAATGAGTTAAACGAGCCGGTACCGGAAAGTGAAATCATCCACAATCTCGATGAAGCCTTCGCTTTTGTTGAGCAGATCGGCTACCCGGTAATCGTAAGACCAGCCTATACCTTAGGCGGAACTGGCGGCGGTATCTGCCATAATGATGAAGAGTTAATTGAAATTGTTTCAAGCGGATTAAAACACAGTCCTGTTACACAATGTCTTTTAGAAAAAAGTATTGCAGGATTCAAGGAAATTGAATATGAAGTTATGCGAGATTCCAATGACCATGCGATTGTTGTATGTAATATGGAAAACTTTGATCCTGTTGGTGTTCACACTGGTGATTCCATTGTTTTTGCTCCAAGCCAAACGCTAAGTGATCGTGAATACCAAATGCTGCGAAATGTTTCCTTAAAAATTATTCGTGCATTGAAAATTGAAGGCGGATGTAATGTTCAGCTTGCTTTAGATCCAGATAGCTTTAACTACTATATTATTGAGGTAAATCCTCGTGTAAGCCGTTCATCTGCTTTGGCTTCGAAGGCAACAGGTTACCCTATTGCAAAGCTAGCGGCAAAAATTGCGGTTGGGTTAACACTTGATGAAATGGAAAACCCTGTAACAGGCAAAACCTATGCTTGCTTTGAGCCTGCACTAGATTATATTGTTTCAAAAATTCCTCGCTGGCCGTTTGATAAATTCGAATCAGCTAATCGTCACTTAGGCACGCAAATGAAAGCAACAGGTGAAGTTATGGCGATCGGACGCACGCTTGAGGAATCTCTACTAAAAGCGGTCCGTTCACTTGAGTCAGATGTGGATTACCTATGTTTAAATGATGCAGAGAGCATTACAGATGAGTTGATCGAAAAACGTATCCGTAAAGCTGGCGATGAACGTTTATTCTATATTGCAGAAGCGTTTAGAAGAGGTGTGACAAAAGAACAGATTCATGAGTGGAGCAAAATTGATTTGTTCTTCTTAATGAAAATTGAAAAAATCATCTCATTTGAAAAGAATATCAAGGAAAATCCTTATGAACTAACAACATTGCAAAAAGCAAAAGAAATGGGATTTGCTGATTCTGTTATTGCAAATCTATGGAATACGAATGATCGTGAAGTATATGAGCTTCGCAAACAAGCAAATATCATTCCAGTATACAAAATGGTTGATACATGTGCTGCAGAATTTGAGTCAGCAACACCTTATTTCTATGGAACTTTTGAGGACGAAAATGAATCAATAGTTTCGGACAGAGAAAGTGTTGTTGTTTTAGGATCAGGTCCAATCCGAATTGGGCAAGGGGTTGAATTTGATTATGCAACCGTACATTCAGTTTGGGCAATTAAAGAAGCAGGCTATGAAGCGATTATCGTAAATAACAATCCTGAAACAGTTTCAACAGATTTCAGTATTTCCGACAAGCTTTACTTCGAACCATTAACGATTGAGGATGTTATGCACATCATTGATCTAGAAAAGCCAAAGGGTGTTGTCGTACAATTTGGCGGACAAACTGCGATTAACCTTGCAAGTGCTTTAGAAGCTAGAGGAGTTAAGATTCTTGGAACATCTTTGGAAGATCTAGACCGTGCAGAAGATCGTGATAAATTTGAACAAACACTTGAAACATTGGGCATTCCTCAGCCGCTTGGGAAAACAGCTACATCTGTTGAACAGGCTGTGAAAATTGCTGGGAAAATTGGTTACCCAGTCCTAGTTCGTCCTTCTTACGTACTTGGCGGCCGTGCAATGGAGATTGTTTATCAAGAAGCAGAATTGCTGCATTACATGCATAACGCGGTAAAAATCAACCCGCAGCATCCGGTGTTAATCGATAAATATTTAACAGGTAAAGAAATTGAGGTTGATGCCATTTCCGATGGTAAAACGGTTCTGATCCCTGGAATAATGGAGCATATTGAGCGTGCAGGTGTTCACTCGGGTGACTCAATTGCAGTATATCCTCCACAATCGTTAACTGCTGAAACTAAAAATAAGATTATTGACTATACAGTAAAGCTTGCAAAAGGTTTAAACATTATAGGGCTCCTAAACATTCAATTCGTTTTATCTAAGGGTGAAGTATATGTACTTGAAGTAAACCCTCGTTCAAGCCGAACTGTTCCATTCCTTAGCAAAATTACGGGTGTACCAATGGCAAACCTTGCAACGAAAGTGATCCTTGGTGCAAAGTTGAGCAGCTTAGGATATGAAACAGGTCTTCATCCTGAAAGTGAAGGTGTATATGTGAAGGCTCCAGTGTTCTCATTTGCAAAGCTTCGCAATGTCGATATTACGTTAGGACCAGAAATGAAATCAACTGGTGAGGTAATGGGAAAAGATATTACGTTAGAAAAGGCTCTTTACAAAGCTCTAGTCGCATCAGGAATTCAAATTAAGAATCATGGTTCAGTTTTACTGACAATCGCTGATAAAGATAAAGAGGAAGGATTGGAAATCGCAAAAAGATTCCATCAAATTGGCTACCAGATTCTTGCAACGAGCGGAACAGCTGACTATTTATCATCATTTAATATTCCAGCAAAGGTTGTAAATAAAATTGGAACAGATGAACCAAATCTACTTGATGTTATTCGCAAAGGTGAAGCACAATTTGTGATTAATACACTTACAAAAGGCAAACAACCAGCTAGAGACGGCTTTAAAATCCGCCGTGAATCAGTTGAAAATGGAATCCCTTGCTTAACATCTTTAGATACGGCTGTAGCAATTTTACGTGTCCTTGAATCAATGACATTCTCTACTGATACAATGCCAAAGATTAACAAACAGCTAGAGGTGAGCTTAACGTGATGAAACAAGAGCTGATGGTCGTGACCAAACATGAGAAAATTGCCGAACAAATATTTCAGCTGACCCTTCAAGGTGAGCTTGTTGCAGAAATGGGTAATCCTGGTCAATTCGTTCACCTCAAAGTATCGGAAGGATCTACACCGCTTTTAAGAAGACCGATCAGCATTTCTGAAATAAATAAAGAAAAACTAACATTCACAATGATTTACAGAGCAGAAGGAGCTGGCACTCAGCTCCTTTCTAAAAAGAAACCTGATGATGTTGTTGATGTATTAGGTCCATTAGGCAATGGTTTTCCTTTAGATGTAATAAATAGCGGACAAGCAGCGTTATTAGTTGGAGGGGGCATTGGTGTTCCTCCTTTACTTGAATTATCAAGACAATTAGTTGCAAAAGGAGTTACTGTACAACATGTATTGGGCTTCCAAACTAAAGCTGCCGTTTTTCTTGAGAATGAATTTTCTGAACTTGGACAAACAATCATCACAACAGATGACGGATCCTATGGTTTCCAAGGATTTGTAACAGATGCGATAAACAAGCATAACTTACAATTTGATACGATGTTTACTTGCGGACCAACGCCAATGCTTAAAGCCCTTGAAAGATTCTATGGACAAAAGCCATTATTTTTATCACTGGAAGAAAGAATGGGATGCGGCATCGGTGCTTGTTTCGCATGCGTATGTCACACTGGTGATGATCCAACTGGTACAAGCTATAAAAAAGTATGTAGTGACGGTCCTGTGTTTAAGGCCGGAGAGGTGGTTTTATAATCATGTTGCAAGTTAATTTACCTGGTTTAAATCTAAAGAACCCAATTATGCCAGCATCCGGCTGCTTTGGCTTTGGAAGAGAATATAGCAAGTTTTATGATTTAAGCCAGCTGGGGTCAATTATGATTAAAGCAAGTACTCAGGAACCGCGCTTTGGGAATCCGACACCGCGCGTTGCGGAAACAGAAGCAGGAATGCTTAATGCCATTGGACTTCAAAACCCTGGGGTAGAAAAAGTGGTTTCTGAAGAGCTTGTGTGGCTTGAGCAATTTGATTTGCCGATTATTGCAAATGTAGCTGGATCACAAATTGAAGACTATGTATATGTGGCAGAAAAAATCAGCCAATCCAAGAATGTTCATGCTCTTGAATTAAACATCTCCTGTCCGAATGTGAAAACAGGAGGAATTGCGTTCGGTACAATCCCTGAGGTTGCTGCTGAATTAACAAAAGTAGTGAAGGAAGTATCTGTTGTCCCTGTCTATGTTAAGCTTTCGCCAAATGTGGCAAACATCGTGGATATGGCAAAAGCCATTGAACAGGCAGGTGCTGATGGTCTAACGATGATCAATACGTTGATCGGAATGAGAATTGATATTAAAACAGGTAGACCTGTTATTGCTAATAAAACTGGGGGATTGTCCGGCCCAGCGATTAAGCCAGTTGCAATTAGAATGGTTCATGAAGTAAGTCAAGCTGTCAATATTCCAATTATCGGAATGGGCGGTGTTCAAACAGTTGACGATGTAATTGAATTTTTATATGCTGGTGCAAGTGCGGTTGCTGTTGGAACAGCTAACTTTGTTAATCCGTTTGTATGCCCTGAAATCATTAATCAGCTCCCTGACAGATTAAAAGAACTAGGCTTTGAGCATGTTACAGAATGTATCGGAAGGAGCTGGAAATCATGAGTGAAAGACCGCTTATCATTGCACTTGATTTCAAGGATCGTTCAGAGGTTGATGCGTTTTTAAATCATTTTCATGATGAAAAGCTTTTTGTAAAAGTAGGCATGGAGCTGTTCTATCAGGAAGGTCCACAGATTATCTCGCATCTTAAACAACGCGGACATGATATTTTTTTGGATTTAAAGCTGCATGATATTCCAAATACAGTGAAACAGGCAATGCAGGGCTTGGCTAAACTTGATGTTGACATTGTCAATGTTCATGCTGCAGGTGGGAAAAAGATGATGGAAGCAGCAATTGAAGGTTTAGAGGCTGGAACATTAATGGGGAAACAGCGTCCAGCTTGTATTGCTGTCACACAACTAACAAGTACTTCCCAAGCAATGGTCGAAAAAGAATTGTTAATAAAAGAAAACATAGAGAACGTTGTGCTTCATTATGCAAAAATGGCGCAAGAAAGCGGACTAGATGGTGTCGTTTGTTCAACACATGAGGTTGAAATCCTTAATGAAAAGCTTGGCAGCTCTTTCATGACAGTGACGCCTGGAATCCGTATGAAAGAAGATTCTGCAAATGATCAAACTAGAATCGCTACCCCGGATCTTGCACGTTGTCTAGGCTCAACTGCAATTGTCGTTGGAAGAAGCATTACGAAACAGCCTAATCCATATGAAGCTTATTTGAACGTGAAAAAATTATGGGAGGAATAGGATAATGAAACAAACAATTGCGAAACATTTATTAGAAATCAAGGCGGTCTTTCTCCAGCCAAACGATCCATTTACATGGTCAAGCGGAATGAAATCGCCTATTTACTGTGACAACCGTCTTACACTTTCCTTTCCAGAAATTCGTAAACAAATAGCTGAAGGACTTGCAGGTTTAGTAAATGAACACTTTGCCGATGTTGAAGTGATCGCAGGTACAGCTACAGCAGGCATTCCACATGCTGCATGGGTGAGCGATCAGTTAAATTTGCCAATGTGTTATGTACGCAGCAAGGCCAAAGGACATGGTAAAGGTAATCAAATTGAAGGACAAGTTAAGGAAAACCAAAAGGTTGTGGTAGTAGAGGATCTTATTTCAACAGGTGGAAGTGCAATTACTGCAGTTGAAGCGCTTCGTGCTGCAGGCTGTGAAGTGCTTGGCATTGTATCCATCTTTACTTACGGTCTCTCAGTTGGTTCAGAGCGTCTGGCTGAGGCGAATGTGGATGCAAAGTCATTATGTGACTATGATACGTTAATTGAAGTGGCTGTTAAAGAAGGCTATGTTGGTGAACAAGATCTTAACAAGCTAAAAATGTGGAGAGAAAATCCTGCTTCAGAAGCTTGGTTACAAAATTAAAGGTTTAATCTGTACGATTGGTAAGAGGCTGTCCCTAAAGGTTGGAATACCCTTTAGATTGACAGTCTCTTTTTCTTTCATAAAAATAAACAAGCTTTTTACTGGCTTCTATATTCAAAATTTGATAGCTTTATTTTTAAGGATTAAAATTTGATAATGGGGTGGAAAAAGTGAGCGGAAATTTACTTGAATGGTTTAAAAAAGGCTTTACTTTTGAAAAATATACGAATCAGATGACCATTAATAAAGAAGAAATGCTATCTATATATGATCGCTATACGTTAAATGAAGACGATGTTGCCTTTTTAGAAAAGCTGCAAGATAAACAGCTTAAAGTAATTGCTTTAACTGAGGATTGGTGTGGTGATGCACTTGTTAATAATCCGATCCTTATGAAAATAACAGAAGCTTCAAATATGGAGGTACGCTTTTTACTAAGGGATCAAAATCTGGAGCTGATGGATCAATATTTAACAAACGGTACTTCCCGTGCTATCCCAATTTATATATTTATCGACCAAAAAGGTGAAGAAAAAGCAGTTTGGGGACCAAGAGCACAGAAAATTCAAAAGATTGTTGATCAAGAAAGAGCAGCCTTACCAGCAAACGATGCTCCGGATTTTAAAGAGAAGCAAATGGAGATGTACGGCAAATTTAGAAACGCTTACCTAAATGATGAGTCAGTTTGGGAAACAATCTCCTATAGCATTATAACCCAACTTAAAGGGAAGGATCTCCACCATTAATAATTTAGAAAGGAAGCAGAGTGTATTATTAACCTCACTGCTTCTTTTTTATTATCCTCCTAGGAGATACCTTTTTTGACCGCTGTATACTATGTTTTGTTATAAATGAAAGATCATGATGAAAAAAGAAGCTAAAGCAAATGTGAAGAAACATCCTTTAAACACAGGTTCATTTAGTCTTTCAGGGATTTTGGCTTTTTCTATAAGTATCAAAACCCCAATGCCGAGAAGAGTAAAAAGATAAGCATGTTTAATTGCTTTTATTTCATTGAGAATAAACTTGTTTGGCTTATACATAAACACATAGGCCATGCTGGAACAAAATAAGTAAAACCCAATAATGGCTAAACTGCTGTTAAAAACAATGTCCCACATTGGAAAAACCTCTCTTTTTCACTCTTTGTATTACTAGTTTACGAGGACGAACATTGAATATTCTAATATTGTTCAAGATTCACACAAAAAAAGAAATGAACAAAGTACGCTTTTTATGTTTTTGTATATATATAACCTATACTTTCAATCGTAAACCCGGGAAGTAGATTTTGTCCAAATTGTTAAGGAAAAAGAAGAAAAATTAAAGAAAATGAGAATTAATTATTCCGATGAATAAAGTCGGGTTGACTTTTGCAAGAATTGTGTTAAAATTTTGAATCGATAGGAAAGTTCTTATCAAGAGTGTTCTGGCCTGTGAAGTCCGGAAACCTGCTACAATAGCAAGGAGCTAACTTCGGCCATATCTATACAATTTGGAAGATATGTGTAGATGGTTCTTAAAAGTCTTCCTTTGGAAGGCTTTTTATAGACTAGATATATATAGTAAGGGGAGTTTTAAAAAAAAAATTAGATCGATTGGCAATACTTAATGATTGTCATAAAAAAAATTTCGTGTATAATTCATACTATATTGGTTTAAATTTAATTCCGAGTATTAATGTGTGAATAAAGGGTTTTAGAAACAAAGTTAAGTAGTTAGAAAGAAAGAGGTGAATAGTATGCTAACTTATGAGAATTGGATTGAAGTAGGCGAGAATTTTGAAGTTGATGACACCTATAAAGGTGCACTTAATGTATTAAATTGGGCATATGACCACTATGGAGAAGAAATTATTTATGCCTGCAGCTTTGGTATCGAAGGAATTGTCTTGATCGACTTAATTTCTAAAGTAAAACCAGATGCAAAAATTGTTTTCTTAGACACAGATGTTCATTTTAAGGAAACATATGAGCTAATTGATAAAGTAAAGGAAAAGTATCCTCAGCTTAATATTGAATTAAAAAAACCAAAGCTTACATTAGAAGAACAAGCTCAAGAATATGGTGATAAGCTATGGGAAACAGATCCGAATAAATGCTGCAACATCCGTAAAATTATCCCATTAAATGAAACATTGCAAGGAGCAACAGCGTGGATTTCTGGGCTTAGACGTGAACAATCAGAAACAAGAAAACATGTTAATTTTATTAATAAGGATGAACGCTTCCATTCAATAAAGGTTTGCCCGCTTATTCATTGGACGTGGAAGGATGTTTGGAGATACGTCCATAAGAATGATTTAATCTATAATCCACTACATGACAGGGGTTATCCAAGCATCGGATGTTTTCATTGCACAAAGCCTGCATTTGATGAAAATGATTTAAGATCAGGCAGATGGACTGGGAATATGAAAACAGAATGCGGCCTCCATCAATAGGGGGTTATAAACGATGTTAGAGATTATTGCAATAATCATCAGCCTCTTTTTTGCAATGAACATTGGTGCAAGCGGTGCTGCTGCATCAATGGGAATTGCATATGGGGCAGGAGCGATTCTACGTCCCAGGAACGCGCTGATCCTATGTGCGATAGGTGTTGTATTGGGTGCTGTTATTGGCGGAGGAGAGGTTGTTAAAACAATAAGTTCAGGAATTATTCCTACGTCACTTATTACAATTAAAATTGTTATCATCATTCTTTTTTCCTCTACTTTTTCGCTGTTTTTAGCTAATTTATTAGGGATACCACTTTCTACTAGTGAGGTCACAGTTGGGGCAGTAGTTGGTGTAGGTATTGCTTATCAAGTACTTTTTGTAAACAATTTGCTATGGATTGTCTTATTTTGGGTCATAATTCCAATCATTGCGTTTTTAATTGCATATACCTTTATTAAGGTGTTACATTCTTTTAATTTAGAGGCTAAATTTTCGTTTCAAGGGAAGATTATTACGTATCTTCTTATCATGGCAGGTTTCTTTGAAGCTTTTTCAGCAGGAATGAATAATGTAGCAAATGCAGTTGGACCACTAGTGAGTGCACAAATCCTTTCAGTCTCAAAAGGGACATTTATTGGAGGCATATTTGTTGCTTTAGGTGCACTGATATTAGGCAAAAGAGTACTTGAAACAAATGGAAAGAAAATTACGAGCTTTACAAAAATTGAAGGGATATTAATATCTGGAACTGGGGCCACATTGGTAATTATTGCTTCAATTTTTGGCATGCCTGTCCCGTTAACGCAGATTACGACTTCTTCAATCTTGGGTATCGGCATCGCAAAATCGGGTACAAATGTGTTTCAGCAAAGAGTTGTGAAAAACATGTTAATGGTATGGTTGATTTCGCCACTAATATCACTAACGATGTCTTATTTCCTAGTGAAGTTATTTATTGAAAGTGATTTATATACAATCTTTGTGTTAGGGAGTCTCTTGCTTGCAACAATTGGTGCACTAAGCTTAATGAAAGCAAGTAAACAAGAAAGACGTGCCGTGCATGAAGAAGGTGGAGGGATTTAATCCCTATAAAAAAGGTTCAATTAAAGAATTGGAGGATATGAAAATGAGCTTACTTCCACATGGAGGAACATTAATTCAAAAACAATCTTTAGGAGCAGATGTATCACACATCAAAAAGGAAATTGAACTTGATGCAATTTCTTTAAGTGATTTAGAGTTAATAGCGATAGGTGCATACAGCCCGATTGAAGGCTTTTTAACCCAAGAGGATTATGAATCTGTTGTTGAAAACATGAAATTAAAAAATGGGTTTGTATGGAGTATTCCAATTACGCTACCAGTTTCTGAAGAAAAAGCAGAATCACTTGAAATTGGTGAAGAAGTACGCCTTGTAGCAGACAACGTAACATATGGCACGATTAAAATTGCAGACATTTATACACCTGATAAACAAAAAGAGGCTGTTAATGTTTATCGTACAGATGAGCTTGCTCACCCAGGTGTGAGAAAAATGTTTGAACGAGGCAATGTATACGTTGGCGGAGAGATTACACTTGTTAAGCGTCCAGAAAAGAAATTTGCAGAATATTATTTTGATCCGAAAGAAACAAGAGCGATGTTCGCGGAATTAAACTGGAAAACAATCGTTGGCTTCCAAACTCGTAATCCGGTGCACCGTGCTCACGAATACATTCAAAAAACAGCTTTAGAAACAGTTGATGGACTATTCTTAAATCCATTAGTTGGTGAAACAAAGTCTGATGATATTCCTGCACATATCCGAATGGAAAGCTATGAAGTTTTATTGAAAAACTATTATCCGCAAGAACGTGTTCGCTTAGCCGTTTTCCCTGCTGCAATGCGCTATGCTGGACCTCGTGAAGCAATTTTCCACGCAATGGTTCGCAAAAACTATGGCTGTACACATTTCATTGTTGGAAGAGATCATGCTGGTGTTGGTGACTATTATGGTACGTACGATGCACAAAAAATATTCTCTAATTTTACAGCTGATGAACTAGGGATTACTCCTTTATTCTTTGAGCACAGCTTCTATTGCACGAAATGTGAGGCAATGGCATCTTCAAAAACATGTCCGCATGGTAAAGAGGATCGCGTGATTTTATCAGGTACAAAGGTTCGTGAAATGCTACGCAATGGAGAACTTCCGCCAAGCACATTCAGTCGTAAAGAGGTTGTAGAAGTATTAATTAATGGAATGAAAGAAACTGTAAATTCATAGGAGGTCACCAAGCATGGCATCGAAAAACGTCGTGTGGCATGATGCATCTGTCACAAAAGAAGAAAGACGAAAGAAGAATAATTATCAAAGCTATGTTTTGTGGTTTACTGGTCTATCAGGATCAGGTAAATCAACATTAGCTAACGCACTTGCAAGATATTTATTTAATGAAAATATTCAAACTTATGTTCTTGATGGAGATAATATCAGACATGGATTAAATAAAGATTTAGGTTTTACAGATGAAGACCGTAAAGAAAACATCCGCCGCATTGGTGAAGTATCCAAGTTATTTGTTGATAGCGGTCAAATAGTATTAACGGCCTTTATTTCACCGTTTCGCGAGGATAGACAGCAAGTCAGAGACATTCTTGATGAAAATGAATTTTTTGAAGTGTACGTAAAATGTTCATTAGATGAATGTGAGATTCGTGATCCGAAGGGTTTATATAAAAAAGCTAGAAACAATGAAATTAAACACTTCACAGGTATTGATTCACCATATGAGGAACCTGAAAACCCCGCTATTATAGTGGATACAGAAAAACAAACGGTTGAGGAATCTGTTAAACAAATCGTTGATTTTCTTTTTAAAAAGGGATTAATTAGCCAAGAGCTTTCCTAATTGCGGGCCATTTAATTAAACAAGCCTGCCAAGCTTTAATTGGAACGAGAAATACTAGATGATGAAGAAAGGGGGAGATAGGATGGCTAAGGTATATTTAGTTGGAGCTGATCCTGGTGACGAAGATTTGTTAACAATTAAAGCTATCAAATGCATTCAAAAAGCTGATGTCATTCTTTATGACCGATTTGTGAATAAAGAAATATTGCAGCATGCTAAGCAAGATTGTGACTTGATTTATTGCGGAAAGCTAGCAAACTATCATACAATGAAACAAGAAACAATTAATCATTTTTTTATAAAGTACGATAAAAGAGGCAAAATTGTAACAAGGCTAGAAGGCGGAGATCCATATATATTTTGCCGGGGCGGAGATGAAGCTGAAGCCTTAGCCATTCATCAGATCCCTTTTGAAATCGTGTCTGATATTACCTTAGGAGTGGCGGCTTCGGCTTAAGCTGGGTTTACTGTAACACATCGTGAAATAAGTGTTACGGGTTCTCTTAATACTGGTGCTGACGAGGAGACAAAGTGGGAATCGTTAGCAAAGGGAATTGACCCTTACGAATGTTCAAAAAATGATTTTCGCTACTCTTGAATCAATCAATGGCCTTGTGAGCAGCAAAATATCACAATTCCAAGTATCATTAATGTGGGGAAGTTGGCAGTTTAAGGGATAAACTTAGCTGGCATGAGGATATGTTAATAAAAAATACTCGAAACGAGGCACTATTTTTATGAAACAAGCTGTGTTATATGTTTGTCATGGTAGTCGTGTACCAAAAGCTCGTGAAGAGGCGATGCAATTCATTGAAAAGGTAAAACCGCTTGTAGAGGCGAATATTCAGGAAGTTTGTTTTTTGGAATTAGCTGAACCTTCAATTGAAGTAGGATTTACAACATGTGTTGAAAAAGGAGCTACTCATATTGCGGTTATTCCATTGCTTTTATTAACAGCTGCTCATGCTAAATTAGACATTCCAGAAGAGATAAAACATGTGATGACTAAGTTTCCTGATGTTTCTGTAACATATGGAAGACCAATCGGAGTTGATAGGAGACTGGCAAATATGCTAGTCGACAAGATGACCGAAAAAGCTGACATTAAAGCATCATCTGTTGTGGTACTTGTAGGAAGAGGAAGCAGTGATATGGACGTTGTTCAGGATTTAACTCAAATTGCAATGTTGCTTAATCATCAAACAACTGTAAAACATGTTATTACTTGCTTTCTAACCGCTGCTGAACCGAGCTTTGACCAAGTAATCGAAGATATATATCATACAAATGAACAATCAATTATTGTTATTCCTTATTTGGTTTTTACTGGATTATTAAAAAGGGAAATTGATCAAAAAATTAAAAAGTATGATTGGAAAGAACGGAGTATTGAAGTTTGTTCTTATCTTGGACCGCATCCAGTACTGCTTGAACTTTTTCTAGAACGAATAAGTGAGACGATTGTTAATAAAAATGGCGCATTCAATTTTGATAGAGGAATAAAGTTATGATTCCACTTCATATTGATGTCAAAGGAAAGCAAGTTCTTATAGTTGGGGGAGGCAATATTGCCTTTCGGAGACTTTTACTGTTTTTACATGAAGGTGCCAGTATTACCGTGGTTAGTCCTGAAGTTTTACCTGAAATAGAGGAGCACGCAAATCAAAACAAACTGCAATGGATAAAAAAAAAGGTAGAACAATCTGATTTAGAGCAGGCATTTATGATTATTGCCGCAACTAATGATCCATTAGTTAATGAATGGATCGCTGAGCAAGCCGGAGTAAATCAGCTTGTAAATGTTGTCAGTAACGCTGATAAAGGAAATGTAATTGTTCCTAAATCTGTAAAAAAAGGAAGGCTAACCTTGTCTGTATCTACGAATGGGGCAAGCCCTAAGCTAGCAAAACAAATTTGTGAACAGCTTTCAGATCAATTTGACGATCAATTTATAAAAGAATTAGATCAGATGTATGAAAGGCGAAAAGATACTAAACAAAATAGGTTGGGATAGTGGATGACTCAGAGGAGTTCATCCATTTTTTTAGTTTTGTAAACATACCAGTTGATTCCCCCACATTCTCTTTCTTGAAACAAGAATAATCACTTAGATCGGTAAATTATTTTTTAAAAATCACCTGAATAAAAAATAGGTATTTATACCCATTTTAGACATAGTTCGCCATTATCATTGGTAAATTGTGCTAATATAGTTTTGGACACTTTTTCAAAGATTACTAGTGTTCATAATACATATCGTAGATAAATTTAATTAGTAAGGAGGAAATATGAATAAGGTACTATTACCTACTGTTTGTGTTGCTGTATTGTCTACATTTGCGATTGAGGAAACAGTATTTGCCGAGCAGAATAAATCCGGCGAAAACTCGATACGTTCTGAAGTTAAATATGTGAATATTAAAAGTGGCTTCCTAAATTTAAGAGAAATACCATCAACTAACGCAACTGTTCTTGCTACATTAATCAAAGGAACGGAAATAACGGTCTACTCTGAAACTAATGGCTGGTCAAAAGTAAAGGCCGCAGGAAAAGAAGGGTATGTAAGCTCAAGTTATTTATCATCAACGAACAAAAGTGTCAGCTCAACTAAAACCGAATCTTCCAAGGCAACCACAAAATATGTCAATATAAAAAGCGGCTCGCTAAATATGCGAAAAAGTGCGTCCGCAAGCTCCAAGGTGGTCACATCGTTGAAAAAAGGAACGGAAGTAACGGTCTACTCTGAAACTAATGGCTGGTCAAAAGTAAAGGCCGCAGGAAAAGAAGGGTATGTAAGCTCAAGTTATTTATCATCAACAAA
>NZ_LATZ01000001.1 GCF_000981385.1 Bacillus sp. SA1-12 | reverse complement strand
GAATATGTCTACGATGAATATTATGATTGTTATATTTGTCCGAAGGATCAAATACTTCCTTACCGCACAACGACCAGGGATGGTTACAGACAATACGCATCAAATCCAGCCATTTGTAAGGATTGCACACTCCTTGATTCCTGTACACAAAGTAAGAACAAGAGGAAAATGATTCACCGACATATTTGGGAAGATAACATTGATGAAGTTAATCATTTACGGCATACAGAAATGAATAAAAGCATATACGCTAAACGAAAAGAGACAATAGAACGTGTCTTTGCAGATGCTAAAGAAAAGCATGGTATGCGATGGACCACTTTAAGAGGAATTAAAAAAGTGGCCATGCAGGCGATGCTAACTTTTGCTGCCATGAATCTCAAGAAAATGGCAAACTGGGCATGGAAGTATCCATGCCCAGCCTAAGAAAATAGAGAATAAATGCAAACCCCCTTTCAAATCAAGGATTTGAAAGGGGGTTTGTCTACGGTCTGAAATCCCCTGATCTCAGGGGATTTTTTACTTTAAAGGGGAAGGAAATCCTTTTAAAAAACTTGTTTATTGTTAGGGGATTCACCTATTTTTATCTGTTCAAGCTCAAGTTTCATTTTTTCCGTTTCTAATAAAAAGTTCTCATGCTTAAGTTTTTCTAATTCTATTTCCTCTCTGATCATCTTATGCTTAATCTTGGACTGAGTTTGGAAATGGTTCGTAACAATCGCAATAATGGGTATTGAGAAAATCATGACAACTGCAACTAATCCTGTCAATTTTTACCCTCCTTCTGACTACATAATAGATGCAATTTCTAACACTTCAAAAAAAGGAAAAAATAGTAAATGACAATTTTCATCCTTCGATTGTCCTGCTATAACTTAGTTCTATAATAGCAAAATTTGCTAAAATCAAATACAGTTTTTCGTGCAGATATTTACTGATTGTTGATCCAATATCCGAGAGAATGATCGAATTAACAGGCATCTATAAAATAGTCTTTGAATTAAGCTATACATTCGTCCATTTGCAAAGTATGATAAGGATAAAACGGTGTAGGAGAACGAGGCCTATGAACGAGTTATTAGAACGCATTTTTTCATTATCCGATCTGAATGACATGATCGATCATATAAGCAATGGATTAAAGAAACCGGTGATTCTGGAAAGTGATCATTTTTTTCTGTTAGCTTACAATTCCTATTATGTGGATCACTTTGATAAAGCGAATCAGCAAACAATTTTTTCAAAAAAATGCCCATTAAATATTTTTGAAAGGTTTGTGGAAACAGGAATAATTGATCAATTAAAAACCATTCCGACCCCCTTTCGAATCAATGAAATGAAGGAAATTGGATTAAACCAGCGCGTCGTGGTAAGTGCAAAATATAAAGATATGATTATGGGGTATATTTGGGTTCAAGAAATAGAAGAGAATCTTACAGAAGAAGAAATGGAGTTTTTATATGAAGTCTCCTTTCATGTAGGGAAAACCATTTATAAAAAGAATAAGCTCAAACAGCAGAAGGAAGAAGAAATCGAACGGTTTTTTAGAAAAGCAATTAATCATGGTTTTAGAAATGAGAAGGAGCTTAGATGGGAAGCGTCACAACTGAATATCGTCCTCCCGTCGATTTACAGCATCATGGTGGTAAATGCTGTAAATGCGGAGGAAGAACTTGTTGAAGAATTAAAAGAAACCATCAAATCCTATTTGAATTTAAAGGATAATACAAGTCATGTTCTGATAAATCAATCTAATATTGTTATGATTATCGGCTGCTATTCTCTCAAATATTCTCCAACAGCTGCAGGGTTGCAAATCGTTGAAAATTTGTTAACCAATTTTGATGAGAAGCGTTATTCAAATATATATATTGGGATTGGAAATGAATATCAGGATATTAGTCTGTTATCTTCAAGCTATGAAGAGGCCCTTGAGGTAGTGGAGATTGCCGACCAAATAGGAACTCAGGAAAATGTGCCATATGAATATGAAAAGCTGGGGATTTTTCGCTATCTTGATGTCATTAGAGATAAGAACAAAAGAGGGAATTACCAAAATAAAAGCTTGGTAATTTTACAAAGAAAGGATCAAGAGAGTCAAACAGAGCTGTTAAAAACTCTTGAATATTTCCTAGTAAATAATTGTAAGTTAAAGCCAACTGCAGAGCAAATGTTTATCCATCCTAACACCTTAAATTATCGAATTAGGCAAATAACTGAACTCACCAATATAGACTTTTCGGACTTCAATCAAAAATGTCAGTTATATCTTGATTTGATGCTGCTTAAGGGACAAAGGAGGTAGCTAGATAAAACAGATGAAGGTTCTGTTTTTGAGCCGACATCTGTTCTATCTTTCATGTAAGCAGCTTTACCGCTTCTTTTTTCTCACCATAGGTGAATCAGAATATGTTTTAATCTCTTCACAACATTGTATCAATTTCGTGGTGACATGATCTAAATTACTTAAAACATAGCAATATTCAAGATCGGAAAGATCATCTTTTGATAGTCTTACTAAATGAAGCATCGCCCTGAACATAAGGTTAAGATCTGAGGTATGTATTTCTACAGTATCCCTTGTATATAAAAACGTCTCCTGAGCAACGGAGACTAATTGCATTAACCTTTGTTTTGCTGTCTCATTTTCAAACATTTCAATTTGCAATAAAGGATCTTTCGTCATTTTGGAGACCTTCATTCTTTTTTCTAAAAAATCTGGATCTTCCACATAATTCTTTTTATCTTGTAGCATAAACCAACTCTCCTAAAATCTTTTTGTTGCTATTATTTACATTATTTCGAATATTTATTCTGACGGGGGATAGTCCCCAATTAAGGAGAGGGATAAATTATTATAAAAGTAAGCTTGATGATGAGAAATTACTAATACGTGTTGAAGGGGTAATTTGACTGTAGTTTTGTTTTATTTGAAGCTCATAAAGAAAATAAAGGCAAAAAATGAGCTCCATTTCCTCTAAAGGATGGAGCTCATTTTTTAAATAATGTAAAATTTAAATAGTATAGCTCTCTAAAATACTGCTTTCTTTAGAAGAATAAGGAGGTTCTCCTTTCCATTGGCAATTATTTTAGATAAGCTGTCAATGAAATGAGCAAGACAGCATGTTCAGTTGTAATCGACTTGTCACTTTGTGCAGCCACTTGATTGGTATAAGCTTGGAGTGTTCCTTCCATAGCTTCACGATTCCCTCTTGAAGCCGCTTCTTTAGCGGATAATAATTTCTTTGTAAGAGAATGTGCAATATCATCCTGATTGACAAAGCTTTCGGTTAATCGGCTTAAGCTGTAAAAATCCACCGTGACTGTAAATACAGTTTTTGCTTCAGTGGTATTACCTGCTTTGTCAGTTGCAGTAGCTGAAATTTCGTTTTCACCGATTTTAAAGCTGAAGGCTATATCATCTACAACTGGGCATTCAACATTTTTGATTCCTGATAAATCATCATCAGCATCACATGAAATCGCGATAAAAGAATCAACAGCATAGATTTCTTTATTGCCTGTAAATTCAATCACTGGCCCGATCGTATCTAGCGTAATTTGCTTTTGTGTAGTTGTGCTAATGTTGCCAGCTTTGTCTTTAAATTGGACAAAAATAGTTTTCTGCCCATCACCTGCTGGTAAAGCAAAATCTTTAGTAGATTCATAGTCTTGCCAGTCAGTCCATATCTCTCCGTCAGAAGAGAAGCGAACTTGTTCTATCCCACTTAGATCATCTTCTGCCGAAAAGGAGAGAGTGACATTTTGTTTATTTGTGTACTCTGCCCCATTATTAATTGTAAAATCTCCGACGGGTGCGGTCGTATCTTCTTCTGCTATCATGATCCAGCTAATCTGAGGATCAGGTGAACCAGGTACTCTTCGTACAGTGAGATCAAGCTTTCCATCGGTAATATTTACGTGTTCATATTCAAGTACATCATAGGAATCAGTAAAGACATAACCGCTCGTTTGGGTTACTCCATTAAGCAAGATATTCGCTTTTCTGCTTCCTCTTGTTGATGTATACCAAGGGTCATAAAGTCCAGTATAAACTGTATAGTTTCCGTTTTTTAGGTCGAATTTATAAGTCAGATCATCTCCAGAGTCCCTTAGCAGGTAGCGTAATGCTGAGAATAAATCTCCTCCTTCACTGCCGGCTGGTCTCGTACGATCACCAACATATCCCCATGTCAAACCTTTTTCAGGTGCATATTGTTGGTCGATGATGTCTTTATTCATAAGTGTTTTTTGCATATACGAAGACCAAAGCTTATAATCGCTTGTTTCTGCTCCTCCTGCATGAACGAAGTATCGAACATTGTCTGGAATAACCAGGATTTTTGTTCGAATTACCTTGTTCGCTAATTCAGGTAAAACCCCTTCAACTGTAACCGTGCCTGGTTTGGAAAATTCTTCTGGTTTAATCGTCCATTTAACAGAAGTTTCCATTTGTTTTCCTTGTGTATTTGTTACATTAATAACATTTGGCAGATTAGGAATTTCATCTATTGCCACTTTTTCAGGGAGTAAGGTATTAATGGTAACCTTTCCCATCCTGTCTAAGAGTTCCAGCTTCCACTCATCATACCATTGCAAAATAATTTCATCATCTTGGCCAAATTCAATTGGCAGCCAAACATATCTGGAATTACCTAAATCATTTTTATTCCATCTGTCACCCATGAAAATGAATTTTCCGTTTTCCGGATCAACAGGTATGACATTCGTGCTTTGTGAATCAAAGGTTGTAGAGGCTTTCTCTCCTACAGCTGGATTGCGGAGGGGCTTCCATTCTCCAAATATATCATCGGCAACTGTATATCGAGCAGGGTTGGGATCCCAACCGGTTGCACCAGATGTTATCATATAGTATTTTCCAGCATATTTAAACATAGCCGGAGCTTCGCGTTGTGCACCAGGAAATACTCGAATATAATCCTCTCCGTAAACAGCTTTATAGGTTTTATCCCGTTCTTCCTTGCCATCCCTATGCCATCCTACAACATCTGTATATTCTTCGTTTAATTTTGAAATATATATAGTCATGTTTTCTTCACTGGAATAGATCAGGTAGGCCGTCCCGTCATCATCCTTAAACAGGTTCATATCACGTGCCATACCTGGCTGATCTGGCTGTCCATTATATTCGGCATCCTCTGGAGCTCTATCCATACGATTGCTTTCTTGATAGACAAACGGTCCGGTAGGAGAGTCACTTAAGGCATAGCCTGCTTCAGCTTTCGCGTACATAGCATTTGATGTTTCAGAAGGGCCATCTGTGTGCATCCACATGACATATTTCTTTGTTTTTTCGTTGTAAATTACTTTAGGTCTTTCAATTACCCTATCTGTACCGATGTCATTTAAGATATCAGCTTTATCAGTTCGTCCTTCATAAAGCTTTGAAATGAACGGATCGGTTTCAAATTGTTCCATTGATTCAATAGCTGTTAGTGCAAGTCCTTCGTCCGTCCAGTTATAAAGATCTGGCGATGAATAAACTCTTACACCTCTTGCTGGAAGATAACCATTTGTTTTATCTTCTCCATACCAATAATATTTTTTTGTCTTCTCATCGTACATAATCCCGCCGCCATGTGCTTGAATGATGGCTCCATTCGTATCTTTCCATTCTTGTCCGGGCTTAAAGGATTCATTTGGAATATCTAGTGCAAGTCCGTTAATGGCTTCTTCCAAGTTTTCTAACGCCTCTCTTATTTTTGTCTGGATTTCTTTCGATTCAATATCAAGGTTATTTTCTTGAATCGTAACGACTAAAGCTTCAGCTTCGTCAATAGCATCTGTCAGTCCTTCCAAGCTATACTTTGTATAAGTATCTGTCTTTTCCGCTTCCGTTTTTGCTGCTTCGATTTTCGCTTCCAGATCAGTGAGAGGGATAACAACATATTTTTTTATGATGATGTAGTTAACCAAAGGATCATTATGAACAGTTAGATTAGCTGATGCAGGTCCTTGAATAGAAACATCCAGTTCACCGTCAGTTACCTGCACCTGCTGATACGTAACCTCTTTTTCAGCTGAGTAACTACCAATATCAAAATCACCATTTGATAGATTGATTCCTTCACCTAGAATATTAACGCTGCGGCCGCTCCAAGGGTTCTTAAAGCCGAAAGTAAGATCGTACTGTCCCTCGGGTAATTCAAACTTATATTTTATTGCTTTATCGCGGGTTTGAGGACCATTGTAATAGCGTAATGTCCCATATTTAGTTCCTGAATCATTAACACTTGTGCTTGTTGTTGAGGTGACTAAGCCCCATTTTTTTCCTGTTATTGGATCAGTACCATAGATTTGCTCTGTTTTACTAGAAAAGATCCCCATTTTATCTGTTCCTTCAACAGTGTCATGGGTGGGGTCACCCGCATTTACAAAATAAAGAATGTAGTCATTTTCTTTAACTTCTTCTGAAAATGTTGTTAGATCTCCGCTAGTTGTTTCTGTTGCAAAAGATGGTGTAATGATGAAAGAAGCTGCGGCCATTAAGATGACCAGCATGAGTGAAACTAGTTTTTTTGTCATAGGCAAGGTCATTCCTCCTAAATAAATAATGAAGTTGTGAAAGAATTAGGAAGCATTTCTTGATGCAGGGAATTTCGTTTTTTACAGTTATGTAGGTCTTGAGGTAAAATGATCTCAATAGAGGGTGGGAGGCAAATTTCAAATTCTGAATATTTTGAAACTGCAACCGGTTTCAATATACTTTGTATTTTTTATTCTGTCAATGAAAAGTTAAAATAAGGATAATGGTTTTCTATTTTTTAATACCTTCGAAAGGCAAAAAAGTCTTCCTTTTGTTTGTAGAATTTAATTCAGTGCCGAAAGAAGGAAAATATGATACAGTTGCTTTGTGTTAGATGACTAGGGAAGCGTCAATTAGTCTTGAATGGCAACAAGTGAAGTTAAAGTCAAAAAAAAATAAAGAAATGAGGAACTAATTTAACGGGGAGATAAAAAGTTCATTCCTAAGACTATAAAAAAACCTACATTTCTTCTACTTGATAAGAAATGGCTTCTTAAATAAAGATAAGTATATATTCATCAATAGGTAGGTACAAAGATATGTGATGACGAATGGTTATGATAATCATTCAAACAGGTAAAATGAGTTTTCAATAATCCTTCTTGAATAAAAAGAATATCATTGGCGATGGAGGAAAATGATGAAAAAAGAAAATATAACAATATATGACATTGCAAAAGAAGCCAATGTATCACCAGCTACAGTTTCGAGAGTCTTAACTGGAAATGCAAAAGTACGCCCACAGACAACGCGGAAAATAGTTGATGTTATTGAAAAATATAATTTTAGACCTAATAGTTTAGCAAGAAGTTTATTCCATAAGCAATCGAAGACGATTGGCTTTATCTTACCAGACATTAATCATCCATTTTTCTCAACATTGGTGCAAAGCAGTGAAGCACATGCATTAAAATTAGGGTATACAACATTTTTGTGCAATACGAGGAACAACTCAGAAAATGAATCTAAATACTTGCAAAGCCTAGTAGAAAAACAGGTTGATGGGATTATCTATCTAGGTGGGAGAATTAATGATACTGACACTGATCAGGAATATGCAGAAGAAATGAAGACAGTGATGGAACGAATTCCAGTTGTTTTTGTTAATGGTCAAATGGCTGGGGTTGATGCCCATATTGTTAGAACTGATGAAGAGACAGGGACAGAAAAACTTGTAGAATTATTAGTAAATTTAAATCATAGAAAGATTGGTTTTCTTGGTGGGAAAGAAGGAATAAGTTCAACAGATTTAAAAAGGAATACATTTGTTAAAGTAATGAAAAAGAAAGGGATAAGTATCAACAAAGATTGGGTTTTTGGAACCGGGTTTAGTATTGAGTCTGGTGAAGAAGTTGCAGGTCAATTGCTTAATCTAAAAGAAAGGCCCACAGCGCTAATCTGTGCCAATGACTTTGTAGCGATTGGGGTAATAAAAGTCCTTACCAAATTTGGCTTAAAGGTCCCAGATGATGTTTCAGTTGTTGGGTTTGATGATATTTATCTTGCACAGCATTTCCCCCCAGGAATTACTACTGTAAGCCAAAATTATGATCAGTTGGGACAAACGGCAATCAATATATTAGTAGATTTAATTAATGAGAAAGATGCAGAGAAAGAGACAGTTGTTCCAACATCACTTGTATTAAGGGATTCTTGTAAAATATATTCGGAATAGTAAAATAATATTGCTTCTTTTTAAAAATCGAGTTAGGATAAAAATGTAAAGGGTTTCATGTCTTGAGGAATATAATTTTATAGTAATTAATTTCACTATAAGGGTCATTTATATTCCTTTTTTTTGTTAAATATGAAACGGGTTTCATTTATAGTGTGTTGAAATAGAAATCGGAGTTTAAATTTATAGAAGAGAGGTATTTTTATGCTCAAACAGCTAAAGAAATATAAGTATTCTCCACCTGAAAATGGATATCCAGAATGGAATAATAACCCTGAGATTTTTCAGTTAAATCGAATGGAAGCTCATGCAACATTGATGCCTTTTAAGACAGTGGAGGAGGCTTTAAAAGGGGACAGAACTTCATCCGAATTTTATTTTTCGTTAAACGGAAACTGGAAATTTGCATTCTATGAGAATCCTGAAATAAGAAATCAAGCTTTTTTTAAGAAGGATTATGATTCTAGTGAGTGGGATGAGATCAAGGTACCTTCACACTGGCAATTACAAGGTTATGATTATCCTCAATATACAAACCTTAGATATCCGTGGGAAGGAAGAGAAGATATAAAGCCGCCTTTTGCACCAATAAACTATAATCCTGTTGGACAGTATATTCGGGAATTTACGGTTCCAGAGGATTGGAGCGGCCAACCGGTTTATATCAGCTTTCAAGGTGTAGAATCAGCCTTTTATGTGTGGGTGAATGGAGAATTTGTCGGATATAGTGAAGATACCTTTACACCAGCAGAGTTTGATTTAACACCTTACTTAATAAACGGAGAAAATAAGGTAGCTGTAGAAGTCTATCGTTGGTGTGATGCGAGTTGGTTAGAGGACCAGGATTTTTGGAGAATGAGTGGGATTTTTCGAGATGTTTATTTGTATTCGACACCTGAAGTTCATATAAATGATTTCTTTGTAACCACGGAATTGGATCATGAATATAAGGATGCAGAATTGAATATTGAAGCAAAAATCAAAAATGTCTTTGAGCAGGAAGTTAATGGTTATTCTGTTGAAGCAATGCTCTATGACCAAGAGAATAATCCTGTTTTAGAGGACTCACTTCAAATAAGAGTGGACATGATGAATCAATCTTTTATTTCGATTAATGCTTCAACTCATTTAAAAAATCCAATTAAATGGAGTGCAGAAACACCATATCTATATACACTTGTTTTCATCTTAAAAAATGAAAGCGGAATCATTCTAGAAACAGAAAGCTGTAAGGTTGGAATCCGAACATTTGAAATAAAAGACGGTCTAATGAAAATCAATGGTAAACGAATTGTCTTCAAAGGTGTAAACCGACATGAGTTTGCAGCGGATAAAGGAAGAGCAATTGGTTATGATGATATGATCAATGATATTAAACTTATGAAACAACATAATATTAATGCCGTCCGTACATCTCATTATCCGAATCACCCGTTGTGGTACGAATTATGTGATGAATATGGTTTATATGTGATTGATGAAACAAATCTTGAAACCCATGGGACATGGAAGTATGGGCAAAAAGATGAAGGGGATACGGTGCCAGGAAGCAAGCCTGAATGGCGGGAAAATGTCCTTGATAGATGTAATTCAATGTTTCAACGAGATAAAAACCATCCATCGATTATTATTTGGTCACTAGGAAATGAATCATTTGGTGGAGATAATTTTCTCATAATGCACGACTTTTTTAAGAAGAATGACCCTGCGAGAATTGTCCATTATGAAGGAATTTTCCATTTCCGTAAATCAGAAGCTGCTTCAGATATTGAGAGCACTATGTATATAAATCCTGAAGGGGTAAAGAAATATGCTGAAAGTGCTGAGAAAGCAGAAAAACCGAAACCGTACATTTTATGCGAGTATAGCCATGCAATGGGGAACTCATGCGGAAATCTCTTCCAATATACGGATTTATTTGAAAAATATCCTATCCTTCAAGGCGGATTTATTTGGGACTGGAAGGATCAAGCTTTAGAAACAACGACAAAGGATGGTGTGCCTTACTTAGCTTATGGAGGTGACTTTGGAGAAACACCGCATGATGGTAACTTTTCAGGAAATGGTTTGATTTTTGCCGATGGCACGATTTCACCAAAGATTATCGAGGTGAAAAAATGTTATCAGAATGTTCGTTTTACAGCGAATAATATCGCAAAAGGCCATGTTCATTTGGTGAATAACTATCTGTTTACAGACTTGCAAGAGTTTGATTTAGTTTGGCAGCTTGCAAAAAATGGTGTGGTAATCCAAAGGGGAGCTTCAGAGATTGAGGTAGAACCATGCTCTACAAAAACAATAAAATTAGGTTACTCTCTTCCTGAAAGCTGTAAACAGTCAGATGAATACATTTTAACTATTAGCCTGCAGTTAAAAAATAGCACAAGTTGGGCTCAACAAGGCCATGAAGTTGCTTTTGAACAATTTGTCATTCCTGCAGTGAAAGCAACATCAGAAAGTATTCCTGCCACATTACCTAAAATAATTGTTTTAGAAGCTGAAAATGATGTAACAATAAGCGGCTCTAATTTTAATATCGTTTTTAATAAGAAAAATGGAAACTTAGAGTCCTATAGATGGGGTGATGTCCCTTTACTTGTGAATGAGTTAGGCATGAATTTTTGGCGGGCAATGACTGATAATGATCGTGGGAATAAATTGCATGAACGTAGTTCAGTATGGAGAGAAGCGGGAATAAATAAAGTTCTTACATCATTTTTAGTTGAAACGAAAAATAGTTCGACTACTGTCGTTACAACTAATTATAGTTTGCTAACAACAATGTCATCCTGCAAGATAGTTTACACTATAGCGGGTGATGGAGAAATAACAGTAGATTATGAGTTGAAGCCAGGAAACGACCTTCCTGAGATACCAGAGGTTGGAATGATGACAGTATTAGATAGGACGTTTGATACGATCACTTGGTATGGAAAAGGCCCTTATGAAAATTATTGGGATAAAGAGAAAGGCGCAAAAATTGGATTATACAGCGGCAAAGTAAAAGATCAATATGTGCCATACTTAAGACCTCAAGAATGCGGAAATAAAACTGGTGTTAGATGGGCGGTGCTATCCAATCAACAGGGGGTAGGACTAAAGATATCCGGATGCCCTACAGTTGAGATCAATGCCTTACCATATAATCCATTTGAGCTTGAAGAACATGATCACGGTTATAAATTACCACCAAGCAATAAGACAGTAATACGGATTAATGATAAACAGATGGGCGTAGGTGGAGATGATAGCTGGGGACAAAAAACACATCCAGAATTCACGCTATTTGCCAATCGATGCTATTCTTATACGTTTAAACTTAAGGGGATTTATATAAAGGAAATGTAGTGCTTTGTCTGCGTTGACGTTTTTATCAGTAAGGCTTAAAGAATCGTATTTGGTATTTTGATATGAAATTCCGCTTTAAGATGGTTTGTGTTCCCTTGGTTTTTTCTTTTTAGTCCAAGGGAACATAGAATGATAACAAATGGTAAAAAAGCCCTAAAAAATTTCCAGCTAATTACTTAAAACGATATAAAAAATATAATCCAAACAATTTTTAGAAGAATTATAATATTAAAAATTTTTAAAATTAGGCTATTTACTTTTAATACAAGCCGGAATATAATGAAAATATAGAAACCGCTTTCAAGTGAAATTGATCTAAAGGATGTCTGTGGTGTTTTCGAACAAGAAACTGCTTACCCATTAAATGAAACCCGTTTCAATACTCTGATGGAATCATACATAATGAAATAAAGATTCATCTAAATTGAGAGACTTATAAAATTTTTTTTGAAACCCATTTCATTTTCTGATTCTCCGAATAAACAACTTTGCAGTTACTTGAAAGGTATTTTTTGGGTATATCGTTATGAAGGAAGATTAGTTCTAATGGATCAATTTATAGCTTTTTGTTAAATGAATTGCTGCTTTCAGAGTTTGGATCATGATGTTTAGGGGGGATTTATATGAAAACTGTAACTGTACAATCACAGACACCTATTGTTGAAAAACGAACAAAAGAGTCTGCATTAAAAAGAATGTGGAAGAACCGAACGCTTCTTCTCATGTGTTTGCCTGCCATTATTTTCTTTGCTATATTTGCGTATCTGCCAATGCCGGGATTATATCTTGCATTTGTAAACTACGATTATTCACTTGGAATATTTGATAGCGCTTTCGTTGGGCTTGATAATTTTCGCTTTTTGATCATGACCGGAGATTTGTGGAAGTTAACCTTTAATACTATTGCTTATAACTTAGCATTCATTGTTTTAGGTAATTTCTTGCAAATAGCTGTAGCTATCATGCTCAACGAATTGACAAGTAAATGGTTCAAAAAAGTATCACAAACCATTATGTTTTTACCACACTTTATTTCCGCAGTTTTAATTGGACTCTTAGCCTATAACATCCTTAGTTACGATTATGGTGTACTTAACTCATTTTTAAAAATGATTGGGCTGGATCCGGTACAAACTTATTCAAACCCTTCAATTTGGCCTTATATTATTGTCATTACTTTCCTATGGCAATCAACAGGCTATGGATCAATCGTTTATTTTGCTGCGATCATGGGTCTTGATAAATCCATTTTAGAGGCAGCAGAAATCGATGGGGCGAATGCTTTCCAGCGTATTAGATATATCATTATTCCTTGGCTTAAACCGACTTTTATCATTTTACTACTGTTCTCTTTAGGTGGAGTATTAAAAGGAAATTTCGGTTTGTTTTATAACTTAGTTGGCGCTAATAATACAATGCTCTATCCAACCACAGATATTATTGAGACTTACGTATTCCGAACATTGATGACGAATTTTAACTTTTCATTAGGAAGTGCTGTAAGTTTATATCAATCTATTTTTGGATTCCTTATCGTCATTATAGCTAACTGGATTGTGAAAAAGGTTTCGCCAGAAAACTCACTGTTTTAAAGGAGGGATGTATTTATGGAAACTACAGCCAGACGAAATATAGATTTTTCTACCATTATGGTTCGTATTATTGGATATGGTTTTATTGGTCTTTTTGCTCTATGTTGTCTTTTTCCCTTTGTTTTGATCGTTTCATCTTCCTTATCGTCTGAAAAGGCAATTATGGAAAGCGGATTTGCTTTATGGCCGAAAGAATTTTCGACATTTGCATATGAAATTGTTTTTCGAAATCCAAGACTGATCATTGGATCATATGCCGTAACGATGGTAATTACGCTTGTTGGGACTGCAGTAGGTTTGTTTATTATCGCGATGACAGGTTATGCATTGCAACGCTCAGATTTCTTGTATCGTAATAAAATATCCTTTTATATCTACTTTACAACACTTTTTTCAGGCGGACTTGTACCGTTTTATCTTTTAATTACTCAGTATCTGCATCTTAAAGATAATTACCTTGCTGTACTGCTGCCAGGATTGCTGAGTCCATTTCTAATTATTATGATGAAGTCTTTTACAAAGTCGATTCCACATGAGATTACGGAATCTGCGAAGATGGATGGTGCGGGGGATTTCACAATCTTCTTAAGATTAATTCTGCCAATGTCAACTCCAGCCTTGGCGACAATAGGACTTTTCATTGCCCTGGGATATTGGAATGAATGGTATAATGCGATGCTTTTCCTTTCACCTAATATGGAATACAGGCCTTTGCAGTTGTTTCTTTATAACGTTATTACTAGTGCCGATTTCATAAGGAACTCTGCGGCAGCTTCCAACGTAGCTCCACAAGAAATACCATTGGAAACCATGAAAATGGCAACAGCAATTGTGGCAACTGGACCAGTTATCCTATTTTACCCGTTTGTACAACGGTACTTTATTCAAGGGATTACAATTGGTGCAGTTAAGGGGTAATGGAATATGATTAAGGAATCTTCCTTGTTTCATAGAGTGTAAGAAAGAAAAAAGAAAAAAAGGGGAGGAAATGAAATGTTGAAGATGAGAAAGGTCTTGGTCCTATTCATGGTCATGCTGTTAACCTTTAGTTTAGCTGCCTGCAATGGTTCCAGCCAAACAAGCTCAGAAAAATCGGAGCCAAGTACAAAGGTAAACGAAAATGGGGAAATTGATACGTCTGAATTTGTAACCATTACCATGCTGGCGTTGGGAGATAAACCGACAAATGGACAGTTAGAAAAAGTAATGGAACAAGTAAATGCTAAATTAAAAGAAAAAGTTAACGCTCATCTTGAAATAAAATGGATCGAATGGGCGGACTATATGACAAAGTATAATTTAACTCTAGCTTCTGGTGAACCAGTTGATTTAATCATCACAGCTACTGACTGGTTAGATGCATGGGGAAATGCACAAAAGGGTGCATTTAAGGATATTACTGAGCTATTGCCAACATATGCACCTAAAACATGGGAAGAAGTTACTGATGAAAATTGGGAGCAAACAAAATATGACGGCAAAATTGTCATGATTCCTGAGGACTCTTTTACTCAATGGGTTAACCACGGCTTTTTCTATCGCACAGATTGGGCAAAAGAATTTGGAATTACTGAGCCAATTGAAGATTTTGAAACAATGGGAAAATACTTCCAAGGCATTATCGATAATAAACCAGGTGTCATTCCATGGGATACACCAGGAACAAACGTTACGACAGCATGGGGATATACACAATCTTATTCTGATGCAATTGAACTTCCAATCGCTACTGGAGTATTCCCAATTTATTGGGGTAAATCTCATGATGAACCTTATACAGTTATGAGTCCAGTGTTCGAAGATATTTTTGTAGACTATGCTAAGCTTATGAAGGATTGGGCAGATAAAGGCTACTGGCGTTCTGACGTATTGAACTATAAAGGTGACACAAGAGCGTTATTCCAAGCAGGAAAAACTGGTGCTGACCAGCATCATACAGAAACATTCTCAGGCTTACGTGTGCAAATGGACACGAAACAACCAGGATCAGAAATCGATATGTTTGCTTGGTCTGATACACGTGACAACTTAACTTCAATGTCCGTTACTCACGGTGCTACAGCTGTTGGGGCTCATAGTAAAAACCCTGAGCGTGCCCTAATGGTATACGATCTAATTCGAAACGATGAAGAAATTTACAAATTATTCAACTATGGTATTGAAGGCGTACAATATGAAATTGCAGACGGCAAACGTGTTCGTCCTGAAGGTTATGATGAAACAAAAGATTCATTCTCTTCAAACTTCTGGGGTGGACGTGTTGATAAGTTCGAAATCCCGAGTGCTGACAAATGGGAAGGAATTACTGAGATTTACGCAGAGTACGATAAAATTAAGAAGCCGTTCCCATATGGCCGATTTGTTTTTGATAGTACCCCTGTAGAAGCTGAAATTGCTGCTCTTTCACAAGTGACTGCACAAATGGTACCAGCAATTGCTTTTGGTAAGGCAGGAGATCCAGAAAAAGCTGTTGAAGATTTCCGTAAGAGATTAGAAGCAGCAGGATATGAGAAGGTATTAAAAGAAATCCAAAAACAAATGGATAAATATAAAAAGCTTGTAGAAGGCAATTAAGCAGAGATTATATTTTAAGTGAAAAAGGGGCTATCATATATGTTTGATAGCCCTTTATCTATCAATCTTGAGAAATATTATTAGCTGCAATTAAGTAAAGTTATCATTTATAGATAAGGAGTGTAAGCTGATTATGGTAAGTGTGATAACTCAAGAATGGGATCTGTCTGTTAAGAGCAGAAAGTTTAACTTTGATTGGAAATTCCTAAAAGGTGACAACTCTGACGCATTTAAAAGTCGATTTGATGATTCAGATTGGCGAACATTAGACTTGCCGCATGATTGGAGTATTGAAGGTCCATTTAAGAAGGAATATGCAAGCTCAACAGGATATTTGCCAGGTGGTATTGGATGGTATCGAAAGAATTTTATTGTTCCTGATAGCTTAAAGGGAAAGAGAATAATTGTTCAATTCGATGGAATTTATAAAAATAGTGAAGTGTGGATTAATGAACACTTTCTTGGGAAAAGACCTTATGGATACAGCTCATTTCATTATGATTTAACCCCATATATAAACTTCGAAAAACAAGAAAATGTGATTGCTGTGAGAGTAGATCACTCCGATTTTGCTGATTCTCGTTGGTATCCGGGATCTGGTATTTATCGAAATGTATTTATCCATTTGACTGACCGCGTATATATCAAGCCGTATGGAATATTTGTTACAACTCCGAACATTTCAACTTCAGAAGCAGAAATCCATATTCAAACAAGTATGAAAAATGAATATCAAAACGAAGCTACATTTCAAATTGACCATCTAATAAAAGATGCTGCCGGTAAAGAAATAGTTGCTTATTCATCTGTAGAGAAAATTCCAGCAAATGGTGAACAGGACTTTTCGTACTCTCTATTTCTAGAACAGCCAAATCTGTGGTCTCCAGAAAATCCGCATTTATACATTGTGGAAACGAAGGTGATAAAAGATGGGGAAGTGATAGATGCTGAAACGACTCCTCTTGGTGTTCGAACTTTTCATTTCGATGCGGACTCAGGATTCTATCTTAATGGAAAAAATATTAAATTCAAAGGTGTATGTATCCATCATGACGCAGGGTGTCTTGGGGCGGCTGTTCCTGAAAAGGTTTGGCATAGACGTTTGCAGCGATTAAAAGAGGCTGGTGTAAATGCGATCAGAATGAGTCATAATCCTCCAGCACCAGAGTTACTAGATCTGTGTGATTCTTATGGATTTTTAGTCCAAGATGAAGCATTTGATGAGTGGGAACATCCTAAGAACAAGTGGGTAGAGGGGTGGAATATTGGCGAACCATCTTTGGACGGGTATGCTTCCGACTTTACTGAGTGGGCAGAGATAGATTTGAGGGATATGGTTTTAAGAGACCGGAACCATCCATCAATTGTTTTTTGGAGTATCGGCAATGAAATTGATTATCCAAATGACCCTTATTCACATTCTGTACTTGAAGAGAGATACCAACCTGACAGACCTGAAGCTAGGGAAATGGGCGATATTGCGAAAAGGTTGGCAAAGGTTGTAAAGCAATTTGATCCAACAAGGCCTGTAACAGCAGCTCTAGCTAGTGTCATTATGTCGAATGAAACTGAATTTCCTGATGCTCTTGACGTGGTGGGTTATAACTATCAAGAGTTTCGTTATCAAAAAGACCATGAAAAATACCTTAATAGAGTAATTTATGGAAGTGAAAACGGAAGGCATCATGATGCTTGGTTGGCTGTAGATCACAAAAACTTCATATCAGGCCAATTTATTTGGACGGGGATTGACTATTTGGGAGAAGCTCGTGGATGGCCAGTACGGCACGCAACACCTGGAATGCTCGATCTTGCTGGATTTAAAAAACCTTTATACTATTTTAAACAAAGTCAATGGTCCGAGCATCATATGGTCCATATAGGGATAACTTCTTTTAAGGAGGAAAATCCTCATCAAATTAATTGGGACCGTGAAGTTGTATGCGCGTGGAAGGGGAAGGAAGGAGAAACAGTAAGGGTGGCTTGTTGTACAAATTGCCCTGAGGTCGAATTATTGTTAAATGGTGAATCTGTCGGTGTCAAAAAACGTGATAACTTCCCAGGAGGAACTCTTTATTGGGACATTCCATACGCTAAGGGTACGCTAAAGGCAGTAGGTAAAAGAAACGGAACGATTTGTTGTACACATGAATTAAAGACAGCAGGTGAGCCGGCCAAGTTACAGTTATACCCAGATACAAAAACGCTTAAAGCTGACAAACAGGATGTAGCACATGTGGAAGTAAATATCCTTGATGTGGACAATAATCTAGTCTATGTCGCCTATAATCAAGTAGATTGCAAGATTGAAGGACCTGGTGAAGTTATTGGAATGGAATGCAGTAATCCAGCTAGTCATCAGGACTATAAAGCAACCTGCAGAAATGCCTATAACGGAAAATTGTTAATTTATGTAAAAACCACCGATCAACCTGGAACCATTACATTAAAGACAACTTCTGTTGGTTTGGAAGGTTCTTCTGTTGAAATAAAGGTTGAATAAAAGCAACAACTGAACAAACATTTTTCAGGTGCCTTTCTAACCTAATGGGTACCTGAAAGTCTTACATACCATATAAAGTATAATCATATAAACAAGTAGGACTAGATTTGATACTGGGTGATCAAAAGCAAAGTATTCAACTATTACTGAAGAGTAAAGTAAGACTATGAGACAGCGGAGCTGGTGAGATGCTACAGGCATTTAGGATGGGGAGGCTCGGCTTGCCTCAAGGAAAGCAAGCTTCTGGTGTGGAAATAGGTAAATAGCAACAAAGTTTACGAAAATAGCCTTACCTTTTCTAATAGTGTAGAAGGAAAGAAATGAGAAGTTCGTTTTACAAATATATCCATAAGGAGATGTTAAAATGCCATATAATAAAGCGTCGGATATCTCTAACCCTAGAAAGGGACACCGACTTAAAGATATTCCTGCTCATGACCCGTTTGTCTTGTTACATCAAGAAACGAATACCTACTATTTATATACAACTGGAATTCCAGAATTAACAGACTTAGAAAGAAATGGAGTCCTAGTTTATAAAAGCAAGGATTTACTAGAATGGGAGGGACCATATGTCGTTTTCGAAGTTCCTGACGGGACATGGGCACATCCGCAGCATGGCACCTGGGCACCAGAGGTTCACCAATACCATGGAAACTACTATTTATTCGTAACCCTTCATAATAGAGAGAAGATACTTGCAGAACCACCAGAGGTTTGGAAAACCAATCATCTTCGCGGGACAAGCATTGCAGTTTCCGAATCCCCAGAGGGACCTTTTACATTATTAAAAACAGATGGGCCAGTGCCACCTGGAGACTTCATGACGTTGGATGGAACCTTATATGAAGATGAAAACGGAAAGCCTTGGATGGTTTATTGCCATGAGTGGATTCAGGTAATTGATGGTACGTTTGAGGCCATTCCGCTAAAAGATGATTTGACTGCAGCTGATGGGGAACCACTACATCTTTTTAAAGCTTCAGATGCCCCATGGATCAATGCTGAACGAAATCCAAACGTAAAGCCTTCCGTTTATGTATCTGATGGGTGTCAATTATACCGAACAAAAGGTGGTCACCTTGTTATGCTCTGGTCAAGCTATAACAACGAAGGATATGTCCAAACAATAGCCAGATCCATGTCTGGTAAGCTAGAGGGGCCATGGGAACAACTAGATCCTTTAGTTGAAGGCGATAGTGGACACGGTATGCTGTTCAAAACATTTGAAGATGTTTGGATGTTAATTCTTCATCATCCATTCAGTACTCCTGAGTCTAGAGCAAAGATTTATGAAGTAGAGGAAACGGAGGATTGCTTTAAGATAAAAAAACCTCGAGTTGATTTACATGGTTAAAGATAAGGCTTATTTAGTTAAACAAAATGTACTTGAAAAATGGAATCGGTGTCATTAGCGACTAGGCAATAGATAAACAATCGATCAATATTTACTTCGTAAAACCTGATTCATCGTATACCATCTATGGAGGTGGTGTCTATCGCACAAGTAATTGAATAACAATCCCAAGGACTGGAGTTATCATAAATAGACCGTCAGTATTTCCTTAAGTGTGGAAAAAATCTAATCATTAGAGAGATGTATGAAAATTTTTTTAGTAATGGAGGTAGAGCATGTTTGCCAATAAAAAGATAGTTGCTTGGTTATGTAAATTATCGATATTCTTACTCATGTTTACATTCGTCACAACAGATATTAAAGCAAAGGAAAACAATATGTCCACGAAAAAAAATCAAAATACTCAGGAAATAAATATTGATGTAGAAAATAAGTATCAAGAAATTGATGGATTCGGTGCATCTGGTGCTTGGTCCATCGATAAAATAGGTTCTGAATGGTCAGAGGAAAAGAAGAAAAAGGTTGCCGATCTCTTATTTTCAAAGGAAAAGGGAATTGGTTTATCCATGTGGCGTTTTAATATTGGAGCTGGCAGTGAAGAAACAGACAAAGAAATTATTATAGATCCATGGAGAAGAACTGAGAGTTTTAAATCAGGTGAAAAGAATCCCTATGATTGGACCAATCAAGCTGGTCAGCAATGGTTTCTTAAAGCAGCAAAGGAACGGGGTGTTGACGAATTTATTGCTTTTGTCAACAGCCCACCTGTATGGATGACAAAGAATGGACATGCTCAGCCTGATCCGTCTGTAGGCAGCACCAATTTAAAAGAAGATTCTATTGATGATTTCGCTGTATTCTTAGCGGATGTATTAGAGCATTTTGAACAAGAAAAATTACCTTTCCAATATATTAGTCCTATTAATGAACCAACATGGAGCTGGGATTATGCAGGACAAGAAGGTAACCGTTATAACATTGAAGATATAAAAAAAGTTATCTTAGCATTACACAAGGAAATTGAAAAAAGAGGACTTGATACAGAAATTGATGCTGCTGAAGCAGTAGAGTATACCTCATTGCTTGATGATGAAATGTATGCAAAATTTACTGGCGGTAGTAATGTATACAACAGTGGCAATGCCAATGGCAGTTACCCTGGAAAATATCGTGAATACATCAAAGAATTATTAGGGGATTCTGTAATTAATGAGATCATTGGAAATAAGATTAGTGCACATGCGTATTGGTCAGATCATTTCTCAGGTGCAAACCGACTTGTCACTTTAAGAAAATATGTACGCGAAAATTTAAATCAATATGGACAAGATGTTAAACTTTGGATGTCTGAATATTGTATTTTAGGAAGTAACGGACCTGGACGAGATTTGACAATGAAAACAGCACTTGATGTAGCTAGATTAATTCATTTTGATATGGTAGAAACTCAAGCCTCAGCTTGGCAATGGTGGTTAGCTTTGTCAAGATACGATTATAAGGATGGATTAATTTATACAGATTATTCTAATCCTGGTGATGAAGAAACGATCATAGAGTCAAAATTACTCTGGACATTAGGGAACTACAGTCGATTTGTAAGACCTGGAGCTTACCGTGTTGATTTACAAGGGGCAAATGATCAAGAGGAGCTAATGGGATCTGCCTACTATCATGAAGAAGATGATCAATTATCTGTAGTATTTGTTAATTATAGTAACGAAGAAAAATCTGTGAAAGTTAATGTAGACAATCTTCCAGGGAAAAAGCAAGCGATTCAATTTAAACCATATATTACGTCAGAACATGCTGATTTAGAGGAAAAGAATTTAATACCTGCTAAAAAAGCAGTTAAAATTCCTCCAAGATCAGTTGTGACGTTAGTTGCTCAATAACAATAAAAGAATTAGCTGGCAAAACGCGATTTTAGAAGAAAGAATCATAGTATAAAAAAGAGGGGGGAAATCCCCCCTCAAACCACAAAAATTCATGGGAGTTTCAACTAAGATTGTCGTAGCAATAAGATCGGCGAAATCACGGCAAGCTCTGGAAGCTAAATAGGTAAAATAAACGATGAAAATCAAAATGATTGGATATGATAAGAACTTATCATTAATCTTAGGAATCATCTGCAGCAGGGTATCATCCGGATAATAGGATGATAATTTTATATAAACAAACATCCAAATAAAGCCGCAAAGCATGGCCAAAACGATGACCAGCCAAGCGTATTGCTTTGCTCCTCCGCCTAAGCCATAAACTGATGTATTTCCTATTTGAAAGCTAACTATGACATAAAATAACTGGAGAGTGCTTATTTTCTTTATATCCATTAAATCTCCCTGTAAATAGAAAAGTGAATAGTAAGATCTTGAAGCCTAATTTTTCATTATATTAGTATGGGTGACCTTGGAACAGTTATACAGGGGGATGGATAAATAAAAAAAGTGCAAATTCAGAATTGATTTGCACGATGATCAAGCCAGTAAAAAAGCGTATATTTATTTACATAAAATGGGTGGATTAATCAATTAGCCCTAGTGATTTTAAACCATTGTAAATTCCAGAATCTATTACCTTTGTTGTTTTATGTTTGGCATATTGAAAAAGGTCAGGATGTGCATTTCCCATTGCAAAACCCTCACCGACAAAGCTTAACATTTCTTTGTCGTTCATGCCATCTCCAAAAGCGATCGCAGATTCCTTAGGAATATTAAGGAGTTCAAGAATGTGCTGAACAGCGATTCCTTTATTAACATTATCTCTAATCACATCGTAGCAATGGCGGAGCCCATCAACATTTACTTGTGATAAATGAATAGAAGGATCATCCTTTTCATACAAAGCTTGCTCGTTTTCACTTAAATTAATCAATGTAATTCCGAGTATCGAATGGATAACATCTAATGAGTAGGCTTCATTGTTTTTTATATGAAAAGCATGTATAAAATCCTTAACGAGAGAGCTTTCTAAATTTGAGAAAATATTTTTCTCATGAGTGTATAGTACCAGTTCATGGCCATTGTTTTTTGCTATTTCCACAAAACTTTTAACCGTTTCAGTTTTCATTGGTGTTCTAAAAATATCTTCGCCCTTATGAATCGCATAAGCACCATTATAGCCAATAAATGATTCAATTGATAATTCCTCAGCTATATGAGCAATTTCATGCAAAGGTCTTCCAGTAGCAAGAAAAACTTCTACACCTTTTTGCTTTACCTCCGCAACTGCTTTCTTCGTTGATTCTTCAATTGTGTCGTCAGGTCTTAAAATTGTTCCATCAATGTCTAGAAATAAAATTTTGTAGTTTGTCATCTTCTTCTCCAAATGTTCTTTATTTTTAGCACTTTTAAACTTGCCTGCGGATTTCCGCTGCAGGCACTCATCATAAGCAGATGGACTGGGAGATTCCTAAGCGCTCTCCTCTGTCCCGTAGTTCGCGTAACCATTTCAATCAATATAGGTCAGCAAAATGAACGAGCTTTACATTGCTTTATTTTTATGTAAATTTTAACATAGATTAGATTTTAGTGGAAATGTCTTGTTTGTTATTTTCAGATAAGTAGAAATGTTCCATTTTATAATGAAATAAAATCTTGATCAATGAAGGTTTACTGTCCTTTAAGAAGGAATTTGGAAAAAGTTTTTATTTTTGGTTTAATATTTCTTATTCCGGGTATAATAGTACCGAAATGATGATCAAACTTGTTTTGATTGATTTAGGAGGAAATTGTTAATGGCACAAGGAAGAGTAAAATGGTTTAATTCTGAAAAAGGTTTTGGATTTATCGAGGTTGAAGGTGGAGATGATGTATTCGTTCATTTCTCTTCAATTCAAGGAGAAGGTTACAAAAGCTTAGATGAAGGCCAAGAGGTTACATTTGATATTGAGCAAGGTAACAGAGGCCCTCAAGCTGCGAACGTTCAAAAAATATAAAACCGCTAGAAAACCATACATACAGACCCGATTAGGGTCTGTTTTTGTATGGTTTTCTTTTTGTAGAAGGATTGTTTTACTTGGTGGGATAAAAAACTGATTCCACCTAAAAAAAACACAAATTCTCCTAAAGAAAACACATTCAATTAAAGTCGAATCATTCGTAAAATTAGCTTATTGAAAACGCTTTCCATAGGAGGATGCTTATGAAATTGATAAAAAAAACGGGGCTGATGATTGATTCACTCTTTGAAAATATTGCCCTTTTGTCACTGCTTGGATTGGTTATGATTGTGACAACCCAGGTAATGACAAGAAAATTTTTAAACTTTGTTTTTTTCTGGTCTGAAGAGGTCACCTTGCTATTATTGAGTTGGTTTGCCTTCATGGCCATTGCAATTGGATTTCGTGAAAATATCCATTTGGGGATCGATGCCATTACAAACTTTTTTTCAAAGAGAGTAAATACCCTTCTTGATAAAGTTATTCATGTGAGTATTTTTGCATTTGGGTTATTTCTACTTGTTCAAGGCTGGGATTTTACCATCTTAATGTTACAATCGACTTTGCCTGCAACGAAACTTCCAACTGGTATCCAATATCTCATCATGCCGATTACTGGCGTTATGATTTGTGCTTACTCAATATTACAATTTTTCTCTTTTAATACGAAAAGGCATCATAACATAGAGGAGGGAAATGAACATGCCGACTGATTACATGGCCATTACGATCCTGCTTACTAGCTTTGTAGGATTAGTGCTTCTGCGTTTTCCAATTGCCCTTACACTTATTGCTTCATCGCTATTGACAATTCTTTATTTAGATGTACCTCTTCCTGTTGTAGGACAACAAATGTTTCAAGGGGTTAATTCATTTTCCTTATTGGCTATTCCTTTCTTTATTTTAACTGGTCATATTATGAGTGAAGGGGGACTGGCACTCAGGCTGGTTAACTTTGCAAACCTTTGTGTCGGAAGGGTGCGAGGCGGCCTTGCGATGGTTAATAGTGTAGCATGTATGTTTTTTGGGAACATTTCAGGTTCTGCAGTTGCAGACGCTTCTTCTGTTGGATCTGTCATGATTCCGATGATGAAGAAACAAGGCTATGATGCAGACTATTCTGTTGGTGTTACGATATCATCTGCGATTCAAGGTGTTGTTGTCCCACCCAGCCATAATCTTGTATTATATTCACTTGCTGCAGGAGGCATTTCAATCGCAAGCTTGTTTATGGCCGGTATTGTCCCTGGACTAATTCTATTAGCTTCACTACTTGTAACAGGGTATATCATTGCAAGAAAACGTGGTTATGAAAAAGGAGATCCTGTGCCTAAAGAGCAACGAGCTGGCATCATTTTTCATGGAGTTCTTTCGCTTACACCTGCTTTCATTATTTTAGGCGGCATTATCTCAGGCTGGTTTACAGCAACAGAATCTGGAGCTCTAGCATGCTTGTATTCTTTTATTTTGGCTTTTGTTGTCTATCGTGAAGTGAAAATAACTAGAATTTGGACGATTTTAAAAAGAACTATGCGAACAGTTTCAATGGTATTCTTCCTCATTTCTGCATCAGCAGCATTTGGTTGGATTTTAGCTTATTTGCAGATCCCTGGAATGGTAACGGAACTGTTTCTCACAATTTCAGATAATCCGCTTATCATTCTATTAATCATAAATATCTTACTGCTTTTGCTTGGTGCACCAATGGATATGGCACCGATGATTTTAATCATGACACCAATCCTGCTTCCTGTTGTGACAAGCTTTGGAATGGATCCTATTCATTTTGGGATTATACTCATCCTAAATGCTGGTTTAGGACTTTTAACACCGCCTGTTGGAACCGTTCTATTTGTTGGGTGTGCAATTGGTAAAGTATCAATTCAAAGTGGAACTAAAGCCATGTTGCCATTCTTCTATGCGATGTTAGTTGTGTTGTTAATTATCACATATATTCCAGAGGTTGTAATGTGGCTGCCAAACTTCTTGGCTAAATAAGGATTTGACCATTTAATTAAAAACAATCAAACTATTATAAGGAGTGTGTAAAATGAAGACAAAATTTGTATGGGGTGCAATGGCAAGTTTATTTCTTGCAAGTTCAATTTTAACAGGATGTTCAAGTCAATCTGGTTCTTCAGCTGAAGGGAATACTGAAACAGGAAACAAAGCAACATATACCTTCCGATTAGCGGACACACATCCCCCTGACTACCCAACTGTTATAGGGGATATGAAATTTGCTGAGCTAGTAAATGAACGAACAGATGGCCGAATCAAAATTGAGGTATTCCCATCTGCACAATTAGGAGAAGAAAAAGCCGTGATTGAACAGGTCCAATTAGGAGCCATTGAATTTACCCGTGTGAATGCAAGTCCTTTGGCTGAGTTTAATAAAGAATTCTCTGTGCTTAGTCTGCCTTATGTGTTTGAATCTGATGAGCATCTCTGGAAATTCCTTGAAGGAGAGACTGGAAATCAAATGTTAGATAATCTTGAAGATTCTAGAATGAAAGGTCTTGCCTATTATAGTTCAGGTGCACGAAGCTTTTATTCATCTAAACCAATTAAAAGTTTAGAAGATATGAAAGGACAAAAAATCCGCGTGCAGCAAAGTAAAGTAAATATAGACCTTGTATCAGCATTAGGTGCTAGTGCAACTCCTATGCCTTATGGAGAGGTATTTAGTGCACTTGAGACAGGTGTTATTGATGGTGCGGAAAATAATTATCCGAGTTTTGTGTCCTCCAATCATTATCAATCCGCAAAGCATATGATTTTGGATACACATCAACGAACTCCGGAAGTTCTCTTAATTAGTAAAGCTGCATGGGATAAGTTATCAGAAGACGATCAGAAAATGTTGAAACAGGCTGCTCTTGATTCTGTAAAAACACAAAGAGAAGCTTGGGATAAATGGGAAAAGGAATCGGAACAAAAATTGCGTGATGCAGGTGTAACCATTACTGAGGTAGAAGATCTTGCTCCTTGGAAAGAAGCGGTTAAGCCTGTTGTTGAACAATATGGAAGCGAATACAATGGGATTATGGATGCGATAGAAGAAGCACGATAAGATAGGTAATAGAGGATTTCCAGGTCTTTTTGGCCTGGATTTGCCTGTTTATCTTTCGGCAAAGGTGAGGAAGGGAGGAACTAACAGAGGGATGAAAAAGTTATCTAGCTTCTTTAGAGCAATTTTACAATATAAAAACTATACTTTTATGACAAAGCTTTTTCTATTCTCTAGTTTTATCGTTATTCTCCCGATTATTACTGTGGGATTCATTTCTTATTATATATCTTCCATCGAGCTGAAAGAGGAGGCAACCCATTATAATCTGCAAGTAATTGAGCAAGTAGAAGCTAGAATTGAGTATTATATAAGGGACTTTGATTTAACAAGTCTTAAGATTGTTAACTCACCTGAAATAAGTAAATTTAGCACTTTACACCCGCAGGAAGAGGATGATAATGGCCATATTAGAGAAGCGGTGCAAAAGGTCCTTAAAGATGCGCAATATTCCAGACCAGATATTTCAAATATTACGGTGTATCTGGATAACCAAGCCAGGTTTATCGATTTACTTGGAAATAGAAATTATTATCCTGCTTATAAAATAAGAAATGAATATTGGTATTCTTCAGTTCCTCATAATGGGTTGGCGATACTAGTCAGCCGGACTCTTACATTAAAGGACAAAGAGGAACCAGTCATCTCTCTTATTAGACGTTTATATAACCCGGAAACTTTACAACCTGTGGGCATGCTTATTATAGATATTAATTTTAGAAGGATACGGGAATTTTCCGATAAGGTCACTCCAGGCAACAATGGGTATTTTTTTATTTTGGATTCAAACGGTCATTATGTTTATCATCCTAATCAATCCATTCTAGGTGAAAAAGGAAAATTAAGTGGTTTGCTTCATTTGCCGTCTGAATCAAGCGGGTCAATTCTGTTGAAAAATGATCGGAGAGATTTTGTTACGTATACGTTTTCAAACGATCTTGGATGGACTTTTTTTACAGCCAATCCTTATGAGGATATAACAAAAGGAACCATTCTAATCAGGAGAACGATTATTTGGACTATAGTTATTTCATTGATTGTTGCCTATTTATTAGGATTTGTGTTTGCCAAGGGGCTCTTGCGGCCAATTAAACGGCTCCATCTTTTTATGAAAGAGGTTGAGGTAGGCAAGCTTGATTCACGTGTGAAAATTGAAACAAACGATGAAATTGGCCAATTATCTAAAGGTTTTAATAGCATGGTGCAAAAACTATCAGATCTGCTTGAGGAAGTTTACTTTGCTAAATTAAGAGAAACGGAAATATCCTTGCGACAGAAAGAAATTGAATTACAGGTTTTGCAGTCGCAAATCAATCCGCACTTTTTATATAATTCATTGGAGACAATAAGGGGAATGGCTCTTGAAGAAAACCAGGAACATATTGCTACCATGTCATCTTCACTTGGGAAGCTGCTGCGCTATAATTTACGAAATACTTCACCAACGGTTTCATTACAAGAGGAATTAAAATTTAGTGAAATGTATTTGCAAATCCAGAAGTTTCGTTTTGGCAATCGATTTGAATATGAAAGCGATATACCTAGATGGGCGAAGAACTTAACCGTACTTAAATTTACTTTGCAGCCGATATTGGAAAATTGCTTTTTGCATGGGATACGGTCAGCTTCCGCTATGATCTTGATTTCCATAATTGTTTATAAAGATTCTGCCTCTTCTTTTATTATTGAAGTAAGGGACACAGGTGCCGGCATCTCTGAAGAAGAACTTCGAAACATTCTTTTTAATCTTGAACATAGAGAAATAACAAATGGCGGAACAAGCATTGGAATTATTAATGTCCATCAAAGAATTGTAAAATCTTTTGGATCAGAATATGGAATACGGCTGGATACCTTTAATGGAAAAGGTACTTCAGTAAAGATACGCATGCCAATTGTTGAGTTAGAGGAGGAGGCAAATGTTCAGCATCTTACTGGTAGATGATGAAAAATGGGTTCGTACAACTCTTAAATGGACCATTAATCAATTGAATCTTCCATTTCATATTTCTCATGAATGTGAGAATGGGCTGGAAGCTCTCGATTGGATGAAACAAAATGAGATAGATTTGATCTTTACAGATGTTAGTATGCCTGTCATGGATGGGCTTACGTTTGTTAAGGAGTTACGGCAGTTTAAAAAAGATCAGGATACGATCGTCATTAGTGTTCATGATGAATTCCATTTTGTTCAGCATGCAATCCGGAGCGGAGTAACTGATTATCTTCTTAAACCGATAGAGGAATTTGATCTAAAACTCTGTTTAGAAAAGTGGCTGGATAAGCGAAAAGGTGAAGAAGAGAAAAAAGAGGACATAACGTACGAAGATCTTCCAACCTCAACAATCGATCAGGTTTTGTTTTATTTAAAAAACACACCACTAAGCGAAATAACTCTTAAAGAAGCAGCAGATCGAGTTCATATGAATCCAAGCTACCTCAGTCAACTATTTAAACAGCAGCTTAATAAAAAGTTTGTTGATTATTTAACCGAGCTGAGGATTGATGAAGCAAAACGTTTATTATTATACACTTCCCTGCGCATATCTGAGATTGCAGATCGGGTTGGATATTCTGACTTAGCCTATTTCAGTAACAATTTTAAACGAATAACTGGAAGTTCTCCATCTGATTTTCGTAAATCTACCGATTAAGCAACTACTAAACGAACAAGCTGGCCATTATTGGTCTGCTTGTTCAAGTTATAAAGCTTTGTTACCAATAAACTAGTTTGCAGGGACTAATGCGAAAAATATCTAACAATGTTTCGTTAAGTAGATTAATAATTTGTAAACATTTTGTTAATTTTAAAGGACTTTCCTATCTTTTTAAGAAAACATAAGAATGAAAACACAGATTTAGGATTGCTTAAATAGTAGGAGGATTCATCTATGATAACCAAAGCAGCAGTTAGGAAACCATTGCTGATGAAAATGTGGGAGCACTATCCAAAAACATGGAAATTTCTTATTGATTTAGGGATTTTATTGAAATACAAAACATTAAACATTAATAAGTTACCGAATAAAATTATATTGCCTTCCTCGCATATTCTTTTTGTGAACTCAGAAGAAAATCGCGGCAGAGCATTGCTGATCAGCAATGGAATGACCCAAAAAAGGCTGACAACATTTTGGAAGAGAGCAGTAGATAAATTTAATCCAGACTTAATTATTGATGTAGGAGTGAATTATGGGGAATGCATTTTTTCCGCAACATACCCCTTTAATACTAGGGTGTACGGAATTGAAGCAAATCGGCATTTAGTAAAATATATAAATAAATCGAGAGATGTTCACCCGAATAAATCACAAATAACGATTATCAATGCCCTTGCGTCTGATATAGATGATGAAGAAAAACTATTTTATGTAGATAAGCATTGGTCAGGGACATCTTCTGCCTCCTATATGCCTTCCCATAACATGATTGAAAAAGAATCAGTACGATCAATAACAATAAATTCATTATGTAAAAAGGACCTTTCTTTTAAAACTCTCTTATTCAAAGTCGACGTTGAAGGCTATGAGGCATCTGTTTTAAAAGGGATGATTGATTTATTTAAAATGAGAGGCGCAGCAATTGGCTTTGTTGAATTTAACAGTGAGTATATGGAAAAAGTGGGCATGGAAATAGATAAATTTTTAACGTTCTTACATACCTATTTTACAATTTATATTTATAAGGAAAATGATACGTTAGTAAAAGCAAAGCATATAAACTATCAGGAATTGCAAAATATGTTTGGCACTGCATATATTCATACGGATTTTATCTTGGCAACAGATGAAAAAATGATTGATATGCTAGAGTTAGAGCATAACTAACTCCTAAAAAAATCTCCCACAGCACTTGGGCAAGCTGTGGGAGAAGATGGCTGATCATTGACCGTCAATCTGTAACCGTAAATTTGGGATGTCCATAAAACTTTTTATCGCAAGAGCACACGCCCCCATTACACATGCCTGTTTTCCTATATCGGATATCAATAGCTCCTTATAGTGGCTGACTGAAGAAGTTAAATTGGACTTAATCTTATTTTCTGCATCTGGAAGCAGCTTCAATAATTCACTATTTAGCACCAATGTTTCAGGATTCAGTAAGTTCATCACATTATTTAAACCGATAGCTAGATACTTAATTAATTCCGATAACTGATCTGTTATCATTGGATCCTTTGAAGCTAAACGTTTTTGGATATCTTGATAGGTAACATCTGATATTTTCAGTTCTTCAGCTGCTTGTTTATAAAAACGATCTTCAGAAGCATACAGCTCCCAACATCCAAGATTTCCGCAATTACACGGTTTTCCATCAGGAACAACAATCATATGGCCCAATTCTCCAGCATATCCATGGTAACCTTTAAGCGGTTCGCCATTGATCAAAATGCCAAGCCCTATACCAGAATACATACTGATACTAACCAAGTTATTACTGTGATGATGCTTAAATACTCTTTCAGAAAATGCGCAGAGGTTTGCATTATTTTCAATATGTATAACGGAATTAATTTCTTTCTCAAGGTCACTCTTTAGATCTTTGTCCTTCCATTTAAACTGCGGCACAAAATTGATTAATTCGTCATTTTTCACAATACCATGAACCCCGATGACAATGCCGACCATACCAAAACGGCTTTGAGAGCAGCGGTCCTCGTAAAGCTTTATTTGTCTTATTAAAATTTTGACGATTTCCTCATAATCAGAAGTATTTATCTCAATATGATCAGAAGAAACAGGAGCTCCCAATAAGTCAGACAAGGTAAAAGAAATTTGCCGGTAATCCAAATCGATTCCCAGCGCAAATCCAGCTTTCCGGTTAATTGAAAGCATAATGGGCTTTCTTCCGACATTTGTATGTTCTTGTTGTGATTCAACGATTAATTCTTCTTCTAATAAATCAGCAGCTTGAACAGAAATGGTTGCTCTCGTTAGCTTTGTCACTTTTGACAAATCTGCCCTAGAGATCATGCCCTGTTCAATAATTTTACTTAGGATTAAACTTCTATTTATTTTTTTTATATAAGCAGCATCGCCAATTGCCATGTAAATCACCCTTTGAGTATAGTTAATAAAAATGTGTTGATGTGCTGATAAAAATGGAAACTTCGCCGATGTATATTGACGAGAAACGGTTGAAATGATAATCTACAGTTAATTAATTTGTTTTGTAAACTAATTAATTATTCATTATTTAAATACTAACATCTTTTTTGTTGAAATTGCCATCTATTTTTTTGAAAGTGTTTTCATCTAGTGGGAAGTCTAACAGCCAGCAAAGGTACATTCAACTATTAATAGAGTAATAGAAACATGATAACTTTTAAACTAGGAAGAGATTGGGAGGGCAAAACGAATGGGTATTATTCAAGATTTATTAAAAGATATTCCTATTCCAAAGATGGCGAAGGTAAGACAGCATTTTGACAATACAAAAATTGAAAATCTAGAGCAAGCCTTAATCGAAAAGTTGCAGCATGATTCCATCCGACAAAAAGTGAAGCCTGGTATGGAAATTGCCATTGCCGTTGGCAGCCGCGGGATTGATCGTCTTGTTGAAATTACCGCTGTCACTGTGCAGTTTTTAAAAGATTTAGGTGCTGTACCATTTATTGTTCCTAGTATGGGGAGCCATGGGGGAGCTACTGCTGAAGGGCAGCGCGAAGTTTTAGCACATCTCGGGGTAACAGAAGAAAGTGTGAAAGCGGAAATTCGCTCATCGATGGAAGTGAATAATCTTGGAGAATTGCCGAATGGACTGCCAGTATATATTGATAAATATGCTTCCCAAGCAGATGGAATCATTGTCATCAATCGAATTAAGCCCCATACCGCATTTCGCGGGCCAGTTGAAAGCGGAATCATGAAGATGATCAGCATTGGTCTTGGCAAACAAAAAGGAGCCGAAGCAACCCATCAATTAGGCTTTAAATATATGGCTGAAAATGTGCCGGCAATGGCTAAGATGATGATGGAAAAAACGCCGATTTTGTTTGGTGTCGCAACTCTTGAAAATGCCTTTGACAAAGTGGCAATAATTGAAGTGCTTGCCGCAGAAGAAATTGAACAAAAGGAACCAGGCCTGCAAGCATTAGCCAAACAATTATTACCAAAGCTTTTCTTTGATCATCTGGATGTACTTTTGATCGATGAAATTGGCAAAAACATAAGCGGAGATGGAATGGATCCAAATATTACCGGACGGTATCCGACCCCTTATGCGAAAGGGGGACCTGAGGTTAATAAAATGGTCGTTCTTGATCTTACTCCACAATCCGAAGGCAACGCAAACGGCGTGGGAACAGCTGATTTTACAACACAGCGTCTTGTTGACAAAATGGACCGGGAAGTTACATATGCAAACGGCTTAACCTCAACAGTATGTGCACCTACTAAAATTGCAACAACTTTAGCAAATGATCGAGATGCAATAAAGGCTGCAATTAAAACATGCAATATTTTAGATTTTAACCAGGTTAAAATGGTCCGGATTAAAAACACATTGGAGATAGCGGAAATTGAAGTGTCTGAAAGCTTGCTAGATTATGTTGCACAACATCCGGAACTCGAAAAAATATCAGATCTTTATGAGCTTGCTTTTGATGAAAATGGCAATTTAAAGTGAATTTTCACTAATGGCAATGTGATCAAGAACAAACTAATTGAATGAAAGTGAGGGGTATAATCTTGAACACCTTATTTGATTTAACTGGTAAAACAGCTGTTGCTATCGGGGGAAATAGTGTACTCGGATCATCGATTGCGAAAGGAATGGCAGCACATGGTGCGAAAATAGCCATTGTCGGTCGAAATCTCGAAAAAGCAGATCAGGTTGTTAAGGAAATTGAAGAAGCTGGCGGAACAGCAAAAGCCTTTCAAGCCGATGTCAGTATACGAGAATCATTGGAAGAAGCTGTTAACCTAATTGAAGAGTGGTCAGGTGGCTTTGATATTCTCTTGAATGCACCTGGTAAAAACAGTACGACACCGTTTTTTGAGCTAGGTGAGGATGAATGGGATGATATCATGGATGTAAACTTAAAAGGCATGATGATTTCCTGCCAAATTTTTGCAAAGAAAATGATTGAGCAGGAAAGAAGAGGCAGTATAATTAATATATCGTCTGTTTCTTCAACAACTCCTTTATCAAAGGTCTTTACCTATTCAGTTTCAAAAGCAGGGGTTAATAGCATGACACAATATTTAGCACGTGAGTTTGCTCCGCATGGAATTCGTGTAAATGCAATCATTCCTGGGTTCTTCCCAGCGGAACAAAACCGAAAAATTTTAAGTGAAGAAAGAGTCGAATCAATTATGAACCATACACCGATGAAACGATTCGGCAGCCCTGATGAACTTCAGGGTGCAGCAATATGGCTTTCTTCAGAAAAGGCTTCAAGCTTTGTAACTGGAGCACTTATTCGTGTAGACGGTGGTTTTGGCAGCATGACGATTTAATTTTTTCTTGATAAACACGGATGATAAAACAATAAATGGTGAGAGAATAATAGGTTGTAAGAAAGGAGAAGACAATGATCAATGAGAAATATCAAAAACTAGTGTCGATTCTCCAAGAAATGGGCTCAGTTGTTGTTGCATTTTCCGGAGGGGTGGATAGTACGTTCTTATTAAAAGCGGCAGTTGCTACACTTGGAAAAAGCCGAGTACTGGCAGTGACTGCTGATTCTGAAACGTACCCGTCCAGTGAGCTTCAGGAAGCAATAGCATTAGCAAAAAGGATTGGTGCTAATCACCGGGTTATTGAAACATCTGAATTGGCGATTCCGGGATATACGGAGAATGATAAGAATCGCTGTTACTTTTGTAAAAGCAGTTTGTTCGAGCACTTACTACCTGTCATGGAAAGAGAAGGATATAATAATGTGGTTTACGGAGTAATCGCTGATGATTTAAATGAGTTTCGTCCTGGAATGAAAGCTGCTAAGGAAAGAGGAATTCGCGGTCCCTTGCAAGAAGCCAATTTATTTAAAGAAGAAATTCGGGAGCTGTCCCGTGAATTTGATTTGCCCACATGGAATAAACCTTCCTTTGCCTGTTTATCATCAAGAATTGCCTACGGTGAGAAAATTACCTTCGAAAAGTTGTCGAAAGTGGAAAAGGCGGAGGCCTATTTAAAATCACTTCATATTCGGCAAGTACGGGTGCGAACCCATCAGGAAATTGCGAGAATTGAAGTTGAACCAAATGATATGAAAATCATATTAGAGAATCATGAATCCATTTCTAAAGAACTTACGAATTACGGATATAAATATATCACATTAGATTTAATAGGATATAAGAGTGGTAGTATGAATAAGGTTCTTTCTTAATAGAAAAGGCTTTGGGATTTCTCCAAGGCCTTTTCTGTGTAAACGCTTGCTAACGATAATTTCAAAGAAAAGGAAGATGGAAATCGTGTCAAAAGAATTTGTTATAGGGCTTGATATTGGAACAACAAGTGTTAAAGCAGTTGTCTTTCAGTTAAATGGAAAAGTAGTCTCAGAATCGGATCTGCCAATCACAACTTATTATCCGAAGAGGGGATGGGTGGAGCAAAATCCAGCTGAGATTGAGCAAAAGGCTGTCCAAGCTATTAAAGAGGCCGTGAAACAAGTAAATGAAGAAACTAGTAAATTTTTAGCGATCGGAATTTCTTCGGCCATGCATTCTCTTATTTGTGTAGATGAAGATGGAGAACCGTTGTCACAAGCACTTATATGGTCTGATGGGAGAAGCAGCGAACAGGCAAAAAAATTGATGCAGACAAATGGATTCGAGATCTACTCAAAAACCGGACTGCCCATTCACCCGATGTCACCATTATCAAAGCTATTATGGATGAAAGAAACAGAATATGAACCTTATATAAAAGCAACGTATTTCTTATCTATCAAGGAGTTTATCCTGCTAAAATGGTTTGACCAAAGAGTGATTGATTATTCAATGGCAGCAGCAACAGGATTATTCAATGCTCAAACCTTACAATGGGATGATGAGATTATTACACTTGCAGGTATAAAGAAAGCACAGCTTTCAAACATTGTGCCGCCAACGGAATTATTAACAGGGTTAAAACAAGATGTTGCAGAAAACATGGGGCTCCCTAATGAATTGCCTTTTGTCATTGGAGCGGCTGACGGTCAATTAGCTAATTTAGGAATTGGCGCTATCTCTCCAGGAGAAGTCGCCATCACTGCCGGAACGAGCGGAGCCATCAGACAATTTACAAGAGGGTTCCAACTTACTGATAAACATGAAACGTTTTGTTATACATTTACCGAAGATTTTTCCATTATTGGGGGACCGACAAATAATGGAGGGATTGCTTTGCAATGGTTGAAGGAACTTCTGAACGATCAAGGAAGCTTCGATGAATTCACGGCAACAGCTGAACGAGTTGCCCCAGGAGCAGAAGGAATACTCTTTCTCCCTTATATAAATGGTGAAAGAGCACCTTTATGGAATCAAGAAGCAAAAGGGAATTTTTATGGGATGACCATTACTCATAAAAAAGAACATTTTGTTCGTGCTGTGTTGGAAGGGATTACCTTTAATCTTTATCAAATAGGCAAAGCGTTAGAAGAATTAGCAGGTAAACCGGAAAAAATTTATGTTAATGGCGGATTGTCCAGATCTCCATTATGGCTGCAAATGTTAGCCGATATGTTTGGAAAAGAAGTTTATATTTCAGAAAGTCATCATAGTGCAGCATGGGGAGCGGCCTGGACAGGATTAGTAGCTATTGGAAAGGCCGATTCATTTGAAGAGATTAAAAGAAATATTCCTATGGGTGAACCGGTTCGTCCAAATATGAAAAACCACGAAAATTATACAGCTCTTTATTTAAAATATGAAAATCTATCTCGGGAAATAGCTAAGTATTTTTAGGCTATGGAATACAACAACATTAGTATAAGGTGAGTGGGAAAATGCTGGAAGAGACGTTAAAGGAAGTCCAAAAAGGGTCATTAAGTGTAGAGGAAGCAAAGGCTAAATTAGCAACTTATGAAAATTTAGGTTTTGCGAAGGTCGATCATCATCGGAAGAAACGTCAAGGCTTCCCCGAGGTGATTTATGGAGAAGGGAAAACGGAACAACAAATTCTTTCCATTATTAAAGCAATCAAATCGAAGGAACATGATATTTTGGTGACACGTATTTCCCATGAAAAGGCGGCTTATATTCTAAGTGAGCATCCTGAATTTATCTATCATGAGAACGCCCAGATTCTTTATTGGAAGGATGAAACTAAGCTAAAAAAATCAATGAAAGGCTATATTGCGATTGTTTGTGCGGGAACCTCTGATTTAAAAGTAGCGGAAGAGGCGGCTGTTACAGCAGAAGCTTTAGGATGTGAGGTTCGCCGTTATTACGACGTCGGTGTCGCTGGAATTCATCGGCTTTTCGATCATATTGAAGACATCCGACAAGCTACTGTTTCTGTTGTAGTAGCTGGAATGGAAGGTGCCCTGCCAAGCGTTGTCGGCGGACTTGTTTCCCATCCTGTTATTGCTGTCCCGACAAGTGTAGGTTACGGTGCAAATTTCAATGGTCTGTCTGCATTGCTAACAATGTTAAATTCATGTGCATCTGGTATTAGTGTTGTGAATATCGATAATGGTTTTGGCGCAGCATATAACGCCGTATTAATTTACCAATTAGCACAAAAGGGGGCAAGTGAAAAATGAAGACACTTTATTTTGATTGCTTTTCAGGAATAAGCGGGGATATGGTCATTGGAGCTCTCATTGATGCAGGAGCAGATCCTAATGGATTAGCAGAGGATTTAAAGAAGCTAAACATTAAAGATGAATACGAAGTACAATGGAAGAAAATTGTAAAGAACGGCATCACAAGCACGAAATTTGATATTTTGTTAAAAGAAAATTTTCACCATGAACATGACCATCACCATCATCATGAACACGGCCATCACCATGAATATGACCATCATCATGAACACGGCCATCACCATGAACACGGCCATCATCATGAACATAGCCATCACCATGAACACGGTCATCACCATGAACACGGCCATCATCATGAACATAGCCATCACCATGAACATGACCATCACCATGATCATTATTATGAGCATGAACACCACCATCATCACCGTTCATACCGTGACATTGTAACAATGATTGAGTCATCAGAATTATCAAATGAAGTAAAAGAGACAGCCTTAAAAATCTTTAAGAAAATTGGTGAAGCGGAAGGGCATATTCATGGGTTGCCATTGGATAATGTACATTTTCACGAAGTAGGTGCAGTTGATTCAATTATTGACATTGTTGGGACGGCCATCTTAATACATCAACTCGGAATTCAAAAGGTGAAATCTTCTTCCATTCCAGTTGGCACTGGAAAAATTCATATTGATCATGGAATTTATCCCGTTCCTGCTCCTGCAACATTAGAAATATTAAGAGGGATTCCAATCGCACAAAGTGAGGTGAAATTTGAACTAACAACTCCAACAGGTGCGGCAATTGCAGCAGTGCTTGCTGAAGATTTTTGCACCCTTCCCTCAATAAAGGTAACCTCAATTGGATATGGTGCAGGAACAAAAACGTTTAAAGACCGGCCAAATGTGCTTCGCGTCATTATTGGTGAAGAATAATAAAAGGGTATCGGGCACTTTCACTATGGTGAGAATTCTACTATTTGAATTGGACTATGATATCCAGCGTTTAGCCGCTCTATAGTCTAGCCAATTTAAAAGGGAAGGTAAGAAAGCCTTCTATTTAAATCTTTTTAATTGCCTAGAGACGGTTCAAGGCCTTTGCCCTTTTGTTACTACTCGACAGAATGAGAGGTGTTTGCAAGATGGTTTCACATCCTCCTCCAAATTATGAACATATCGATGATCAAATGGTCAAAATGGAAGTCAATTTAGATGATATTCCAGGAGAATGGCTTGGTTATGTCATGGATTTATTATTTGAATCAGGTGCAAATGATGTATTTTATACACCTATTTATATGAAAAAAAATAGACCAGGTATATTACTGCAGTTACTCTGTTCAAGTGCAAAGATAAACAAAATGAAGGAAATTTTGTTTAAGGAAACAACAACACTCGGTATTCGCTATTACCCATTAACCGTTTATCGGGTTGAACGAACATTTAAAAAGGTACAAACAAAATGGGGAACAGTGACAGTTAAAGAAGGTATTTTTGACGGACAAGTTATCCAAAGAGCACCAGAATATGAAGAGTGTAAAGAGATTGCGAAGCTTCATAATGTGCCTTTGAAAAAAGTGTATGAACAAGTATGGAAACAGTTTGATCGTTAAGGAAACACAATAGAAAGGTTATCAGCGTCCTAAGGAAAACATAAAAAAGGACTTTGTAAGATTAGTAGATAGAGTTGGAAGATAGGAGAAGTTAGAATGGCGGTTAGTTTTTTATCTGTATTATTTTTAGGGTTTATATTGGGAATTAAGCATTCAATTGAACCAGATCACGTAATTGCTGTGGCAACTATTGCAAGTAAAACCAAAAGGCTGTGGCGTTCAACATTAGCAGGTGTTTTTTGGGGTATCGGACATACAATCACCCTTTTCATCGTTGGAATGGTCTTTATTTTTATGAAGGATGGACTTTCAGAAATATGGACGATGTCATTAGAATTTTTAGTAGGAATTATGCTCGTTTATCTTGGTGTAACAAGTATGTTGGTTTATAAACAGTATTCGAATCAAAACGAACAGGATTCCAAAGAGCTGGAAAAAGCACCATTTTTAAAATCGATGTGTGTAGGTTCTATTCATGGAATTGCCGGAAGTGCAGCTTTGGTTTTATTAACGATGTCGACTGTCTCGTCTATATGGGAAGGTGCGGTTTATATCTTGGTATTTGGGGCAGGAACAATTGTTGGAATGCTTTGTTTTACGACAATAATTGGGATTCCATTTGTTATCTGTACTAGAAAAAATATCTGTCTAAACCGTCTATTAACAAGAACAGCAGGAGCAGTAAGCTTTGTTTTTGGGATTTATTATATGTATAATCTTGGAGTTACAGAAGGGTTATTTAAACTGTGGGTCCAATAAACGAGTGAATAAAGCAAATGCTTTTTTTAGATTGGCTGTTTTACTAATTTTTGTTGTTAGTAAAACAGAGTGGATGTTTAAATTTGTGTTTTTGAAACACGAGGTTGGAATTATTGTGACTTTAGCGATTGGCGATTAACCGATTGCCTAAAGTTAAACACTTAGATGATTGGAGTGGAAGGCGGGAGACTTCTGCAAGAGCAACAGGGCAATAGAAATCCTGCAAGAACTATGCAGCTGATGAGAAGATCAAAAGCCATTTTTAAAGGGGCTAATTCAAAAAACAACAATCTTGCAGAAAATAGATGTTTGATAAAAGGAAGAGAACATAGCTAGGTACTTTTTTCTGCCCCTATTGAATAGGTTGTACTATAAGTAAATTAGTATCGATCTGTTGAATGGGGGCAAGGATATGAGAGTTGTTGATCAGTTAAAAGAATTTATTGTCAATCAGGATGTCATTCCGAAAACTATTAAAATACATCCAGATGCATTATCAGAGTTAGAAGCGGAAAAATTTGTGTATATGATTAATAAAAATTCTGCTAAACGATTTATGGGGATCGAGCTGATCCCTGATATTAATATCAATTATTTCGATGTTGTTGAAGAAGGAAACAAAGATGAAAGATGGATTGTGAAAAAGGAAGTAAAGAAAATACGAGAGAAATATATCCATCAAGATGGGGAATTATCAAAAGATATAGGCTTATTATTTGCTTATCTCGGCTACTTAGAACGAGAACTGGAGGATAAAACGAACTTTTTAAACTATTTAAGAAACAAAGAAGGAACTCTTCCAGAGAAAGAGTGATAAAGCGAGACTTCGATAAGTGGAGGGGCAATATCCTCCACTAATTGTAAGCGAGACTTATCGGATCTTTACGGGCAGTTTAGACGAACTAAACAAAATCAAATCATCAGATCAATACTGCCCGTTAAGATGGGATAAAGCGAGACTTCGATAAGTGGAGGGGCAATATCCTCCACTTATCCTTTTAGTTTGGAATGAAATGAAAAGGCCTGTTAGCTGCAGGGCTTTTGCTTTTTTGCTAAAAGATATTAAGGTATTAATCATCAATGTAAAATTTTTCTATTTTGAAGGAAATAGTAAAATATTAAAGAATAGATTAATGATTGAAAATAAAGGAGGAAAATATATATGTTCCAAACGAAAGAGCGATTTCTTCAATCATGGGATTTTGAAGCTGCACAAACTCAGAAGGTATTAAATAACCTTACAGATGATTCGCTAAAACAACAGATCACTCCAGATAACTGGGATTTAGGACGACTTGCCTGGCACACAGTTTCAGCCATTAAAATTATCACATCACAATCTGATTTAACATTTGAGGCGCCTGCTAAGGACTTCCCAGTACCAAATTCCGCAACATACATTGCCGAAAGCTATCAACAAGCTAGTGCAGCATTTGTTGAAGCCATCAAAACACAATGGTCCGATGAAAGATTTAATGATGTCATTGACTTTTTTGGGCAAAAAATGACGAATGGAACACTGTTATTGTTTTTGCTACAACATCAAACACATCATCGCGGACAAATGACGGTTCTTATGCGACAAGCAGGATTAAATGTTCCTGGCCTATATGGTCCTTCAAAGGAAGAATGGGCTCTTATCGGAATGGAAGCACCACAAATGTAGGAAACTATTAAAAATAATTTATCAATATATAGCTGTACGCTAAAAAAACTGCCCACCAAAACAGCTGCTGAGATACGAAGGCAAATTACATAAAATGTTATAGCAGATAAAACGAATAGAGGCTGTTTATTAACATGCAAAACAGGGCTGACCTTGAGTCAGCCCCTTTAATTTAACTAAAAAACTTCCCTTTTTTCTTGCCTTTTAACAAGTCTCCTGTCCAACCTTTCATTTTAAGATAGATATATACAGCAATCATGGATACTGCAATGGTGACGATTGAAACTAAGTATCCGTATTTCCATTCCAGTTCGGGCATTAATTTAAAATTCATTCCCCAAATTGCTCCCCATGCCATGGCAGGTGTAAAAATTGCTGTCATAACTGTTAAAGTTTTCATAATCTCATTACCGCGGTGGGTGGAGATTACCTCTTCTAACGTAATAATAGAATCAATTTCATGCTCATATTCATTGATTAAATACAGGGCTCTTTTAATTCGTTTAGCTGTAAGAGTATAATTTTTATTTTCATGTAATACATCGAGGCATGCCTCTTCAATTCCCATGATTAGCTCCTTTAAAGGGATAAGCAAATTGCTCCAAACAAGCAAGTCATGGCGGCGTTTGTATATATCTTCTAAAATACTTGTTTTATTTTTTTTATGAATTTCCCAAATGAGTTTTCTCAACTCATTTTCAAAATCATCTATTTTTATTAAGTATTCTGCTAGAAGTTCCAAAAGGATAAATAGAAACCCATCAATTGGTTTATCTGCTTTTGCTATTTTTCGCAGCATTAGCTCAATATTAGCATGTTTAAATAATGAGAAGTCCAAATCAACAGTTACTAGTGTATCCTTAGATAAGAAAAATTGAAAGATTTTATATTCTCTTTCATCATGGAAATTTTGGTCATAAACAAGAGAACCTTTTAGGGTAAAGTCACCATCCTCCCCGTGGTTAATTTCCAAGTAATTTGTATTGTTCATGTTTAATTTATTTACCCAAGGCTTTTGCAAGATACTTGCATTATTATGTACAGATTGCTTCATTTTTTCTAATTCATCTTTATTTAATTGATGCCACTTCCAGTTATTCATTTTAATCCCTACTTATTAGATAAATTTGTTCATAGATTTACTAAATCAATGCCCGGATTTAATCGTTTTAAAACATTTACATTTAATAGAAATGTTTTGATCCTTTTAAAACGGGTATAAAAGATAAATAAATATAGCTTTTCCTTAAAGTAATTTTTAAAAAGAGGAGTGGTAGTAATGAAACGAACGATAGGTATGAAATCAATTGTGGCTTTAGGGATGGGAACTTCTCTTGTACTATGGGTATCATCAAAACCAAATAGAATTAAATTGGAAAATACATTTAGAGATTTGAAGCGAAAGGTTAAGCCTTCTGCGATTGACAAGAGTAATAGCCTTCCTGTTGAAAAAGGAGGACACCCAGACCCGCAGGATATAGAAGATAATAAGATGGTGAGTGAGGGTGCAATGTACTCGGTGAAATTTTACAATGAGAAAAAACAGTAATGGTTTAATAAAATGGTTGGGACTCTCAATGTCCCAACTATTTTTTTCCCTTCTTAAGGGGCAGTAAAAACTTTACTTCAAGATTCAAGATAAGCTAAGAAGAATAAGTGAGGAATAATTGTCTGTTGAAACTAATATATCTCAGCACCACCATCAGTGGAGGATGGACGTCCAGCTTCACCAAGTCCTTAAGTGAAATCGGCATTGTACATCCAGTATTTCGAAATCCCACTGATGGAAGTCTCACTTATGTTAAGAACAATCAAGGAGGGAGCAGGTTGGCTTTATTATTTTTACTAATCTATTTTGCGATCATCATGACGGTAATTGAAATCCACGTAATTTTATTTCAATTAACAGGACTCAAAAAGAAAGTATCAAGGTTTCAGGTCATTTCCATGATGACAGGCACAGGATTTACGACAGGTGAATCAGAATTCATCTTATCTCATCCATTTCGCAGAAAGCTTGGTATTTTTCTCATTTTATTTGGCGCCTTTTCCTTAGCGGTTATTATTTCTTCGGTAAGCAGTTTATTGGAGGATGAATTAAGAACAAGTAACATGATCTATATAGCTGTGTTTTTAATTGGTATCTTATGTATATTAAAACTGCCAATCATACAAAAATATTTGTTAGCTAGGCTGGAACATAATCAGGAAGAAGTTGAGACTTCTTATCCTTTGCCAATAAGGGAGGTAACCTTAAAGGAGCTAGATGGCCAATTAGTAGAGTACCAGATTAAAGCAGATTCTCCGCTTATTAACAATACGGTAACACAAATCATGGATAACCACGTATCCTCTGATTTTGTTATTTTAATGATTAAAAGAGGAGATGTAAGAATACGTAAAAATTTAGCAGAAGAGCAATTTCAATCAGGTGATCGGCTCTATTTCTTTGGACATAAACCCGACATTGAGGAAGCTATAAAAAATGAGATTGAATGATTGATTGAAGAAAAATAAGAGAATAAATAGTTTAGGTTTTCTAAGGAGGGGTAAATAAAGATCAAACATCATTAAAAAAAATCATTAAAAGGAGTGTTATAAAATGGAATTTCTTTGGGCTTTAATTATTGGAGGTATCATCGGATGGTTAGCAGGATTGATCGCAGGACGAGATGTTCCAGGCGGTGTAATTGGAAATATTATTGCAGGATTCATTGGAGCATGGCTTGGATCACTCATATTCGGTCAATGGGGACCTGAAGTTGGAGGATTTTATATCATCCCTGCGTTAATCGGTGCTATCATTTTAGTGTTCATCGTAAGCTTTATTATGAAGAACATGCGAAAACATGCATCATAAATGAATGAATGAATGATTGAAAGATGGGGAAGAGTTATTACTCTTCTCCATTTTTTTAATTCGAAAATTGCAGATAATCTGCGAAAATGGACAATTTATCTTCGAAATAAAGTGTACCTCTTTTCCGCTGCCCTACAATATTTCTTCTGCACACCTTCACGAATATCTGCAAAATCCACTATTCGACATAATACATCATTTTGTTGAAATATCAGGTAAAGAAATAAGGGAAATGTATATTTTTGCCGAAAAATGAAAGATTTATTCGGAAATTGCTATTGTAAGCACTTACAAAAAAAGTTTACAAGGCTAATTATTCGGAATATAATTAGTTTAATTGTTAAACTTAATGGGAGAAAAGGGGGAATTGCATCGTTTTTTTAATGTTTAGTAACATTTATTTGTTGCGTTACCTGAGGGTTCTATTAAACATTAAAGCTTGTGGAGAAGGAAAAGAGAGTATGTTTGCTCTTTTCCTCTTTTTTTACGTTTAAGGATGGATAAAATTAGTCTTTAGTTTGATTTTGGAGGTGAATAGCAATCAATACGATTGTTGAAATAAAGGACGTTGAACGAGTATATGGCAATGGCACTCAAAAGGTACGCGTATTAAACCAAATCAATCTTTCAATTAAAAAAAATCAGCTCATTGCTTTAAAGGGGAGGTCTGGTTCAGGGAAAACAACATTATTAAATTTAATAGGTGCACTTGATCGGCCTACGAAAGGCGAAATTTATTTTCATGGTCAGCCGCTAAGTCCGTTGACTTCTAAACAACAATCAGAATATCGGCGGACAAAGCTTGGATTTATTTTTCAGTCACATGGCCTTGTACCTTTAATGACGGTGGAAGAAAATGTTGAGTTTGGGCTTAGAGTTGCTGGTGTTCCAAAAGGAGAGTGGAACACAAGAGTGAAAGAAGCGATTGAAGTAGTCGGTTTAACAAACCGAGCAAAGCATCGTCCTTTTGAACTTTCTGGAGGAGAACAACAGCGAGTGGCAATTGCCCGGGCAATTTCTGCCCAGCCACCGCTTATTTTGGCAGACGAACCTACAGCTGAATTAAATAGTACAATGGCGTTTCAGATTGTGCAGGTATTTAAAAAACTGGTAAAAGAGAAAAAAACGACTATGATTTTGACGACCCATGATCCAGCAATTATGGAAATGCTTGATCATGTGTATACATTGGAGGATGGAAGAATTGAATGAAAAGAAAACATCTCGTTATGCTGCTTATTCCTTCTTATCTATTGCTTTAGTAATTCCTTTGTCAGCTTGTTCTTTACTTCCGCAAGAGGAACCTGTTCTTGCTCCTCCATTAGTTGAACCTGCAAAGATTGATTACGAGGTTGTAGAGGTGAAAAAAGGGGATGTTATTAAGCGGGTAAAGGGCTTAGGAACCGTTGAACCTGCAGAAAACAGACCGCTAGCATTTTCGCAGTCAGGCACCCGATTAAAAAAGATCAGTGTTAAGAAAGGAGAGCTTGTTAAAAAGGGTCAGTTAATTGCAGAAATAGAATCTGGCAGTCTTGCATTTGATTTGGAATTAGCGGAGATAGACTTAAAAAAAGCAGAGATTAAATTAAAGCAATTAAACGCGCAAAATGCTGATACATATTCAATTGATTTAGCAGAATTAGATCTTGATAGTTTACAATTGCGTGTTGAACATTTAAAAAATGAACTGGAGAAAACGAGAATTACTTCTCCGATTAATGGCATCGTTACTTTCATTACCGAAAAAAATGCCGGAGATGCCATTGAAGCATATGAATCCATTGTTCATGTTGCAGATACTTCAAAGCTTCAACTTGTTTACTCTGCCATTAGCGGAAATGAATTGGTTGATACCAAAATAGGGATGAAGGCTGAAATTACGATAAACGGGAAGAAAACTGCGGGCAAGGTAGTACAAACTCCATCAGAAGTTCCAGTTGAGAAGATTGAAGAGAATCCAGATCTATATCAAAGAAGTATTTTTATTGCCATTGAAAATCCACCAAAGGATGTTAAAGTAGGAGATTCGATTGACTTTGAAATTATTACAGGTAAACGGGAGAATGTGCTTATCATTCCGAAGAGTGCTTTAAGAAGTATGGCAGGCCGTGATTATGTACAAGTTTTAGAAGGTGAAGCAAAGCGTGAAATTGATATTGAAAAGGGGCTTGTATCAGATACTGAAGTTGAGGTTATAAGAGGATTGGAAACAGGAGACACTGTCATTTTAAAGTAAGGAGGTGAGAGAGTGTGGCACTTTTTAAGATCATCGTTCAAAAAATGCTGAATAATAAATGGTTGACTTGCAGCTTATTCCTCGGACTTATAATGACAGTTTCCCTTGTTTCAAGTATACCTACTTATACCTCAAGCGTGCTACATAAGTTGTTAGTAAAGGAATTAGAGCAGCATCAGTTAGATCATGATCAATTTCCGGGGGAATTTTCCTTTCTAACTAGTTTTTCTGACGGAAATGGCTCAGTTGAAACAACGGGAAAAATTGAAAAGATTAATCAGCAGCTAACATCTGATATCAACCTGCCTAAACTGGCGAATGCAACCGTTATAAGTACCGTCCCTTTTTCGATTTATAAAGAAAATGCAGAGGAAGCTGAAGAGGAGCATGGCAGATTCGTCAGTCTTACAAATATTAAGGAGCATATGACTCTTACAGATGGGCGGCTTCCAGAAAACAATAAGCAGGGAATTATTGAAGTATTAGTACCTGAAAGAACATTGAAAAAAAGGGGAATTGTTTTAAATAACCGTTTACGTGCAGTGGAAGAAAATCAAACCATTACCGTCATCCCAGTTGGTACCTTTCGGGCAAAAGACCAAAATGACCCTTATTGGTCTATTCCTCCAGAACGTTACACCGATGATTTTATTGTTTTGGAAGATTTGTTTCAAAGGGAGCTGTTAAAGGATGAGTTTCTTGGTTCTGTCCGCTTTTATACAGCATGGGATTATCATGCCATTGAAAATCATCAATTCACTGATTTGCTTCAGTTAGAGGGAAGAATAAAAGCTGAAATAAGTGACGTCATTGACACGGATGTTATCTCCAGCTTTCCAATTGCCGATATATTAATATCATACGACAAAAAAGAGGAACAATTAAAAACAATGCTTTGGTCCTTAAACATCCCTGTTCTTGTTATGCTTTCGCTATACCTCTTTATGGTATCCCGTTTAATTGTCAATCGGCAGCTAAATGAAATCGCCGTTCTATCAAGCCGCGGCGCTACAAGAATGCAAATTATGAAAATCTATCTTATTGAGATCGGGATATTAGGGGTCATTTCGTTTTTTATTGGTCCCCAGCTTGGGATACTTATGTGCAAGCTGCTGGGGGGAACTAATGGCTTTCTTCAGTTTGTGCAAAGGGAAGCATTGCCTATCCGTGCAGGAGCTGATTCCTATTTCTATGCTGCAATTGCATTATTAACTTCAATAGTGATGGTGATGATCCCAGTTTATCAAGGATCGAAGCAAAGTATTGTTCATCAAAAACAGAAGTCAGTTAAAGCCATGACAAAGACCAACTGGATAACGATGATTATTGGTGCCATTCTGCTTGGGATCTCAGTCTATGGGCTGTATGTGTTTTCTAATCGGAAGCAATCCTTGAATCAAGATGGATTTGTTGATCCTATGTTATTTTTCATTCCAGCTCTCTTTATTATTGGTCTCGGAGTAATATTGCTTTATCTATATCCATTTTTATTAGGCATTATTTATAAGCTTGGTAAAAGGTATTGGAACCTGTCGCTTTACAGTACATTTATTCAAGTAAGCCGGTCAATATCGCAATATCAATTTCTTATGCTGTTTCTTATCATGACGATTGGTGTCGGGGTGTTTAGTGCAAGTGCAGCAAGGACATTAAACGAAAATTTTGAGCGGCAAATACGCTATGAAAATGGAGCCGATCTTACCTTAGATGTGAAGTGGGAGAGCAATGAAGTACAATCTCCTCCTAGTGGTGCTGCGGCCGTACCGCCAACGGAATCTGCTCCATCATCAGGAGCGGCAGAAACGCCTGTTGCTGCAGTAGAGAAAGAAATTGTTTTTACTGAACCATCATTTGAACCATTTTTAAACATTAATGAGATCGAGCATGCAGCAAAGGTGCTGCGCGTAGATGGTGTTAAGGCTGAAGCGAAAGGAAAAAGTCTATATTCCTATGAACTGATGGGAATTGAACCGAAGGAATTTGGACAAACAGCTTGGTTTCATCCTTCATTGTTGCAACATCATTGGTATAGTTATTTGAATTTGCTCGCAAAGGAGCCTAGCTCTGTTTTGATCTCAAGATCTGTTGCCGCTTCACTCGGGGTGAAGGAAGGTGATTACATCAAGCTTAATGGCAATTCTTCAGTGACGATGGAGGTTGTCGTTTATGGAATTATTGATTATTGGCCAGGTTTTTTACCCGAAAAAGAAGAAGAGGATGAGGAGAAGCCAGCACTAATTGTTGGAAATTTACCTTATTTTCAAAATGCCATGGGATTAGAACCGTATGAGGTATGGCTAAAAATAAAGCCTGATGCCTCAAGGGCATCTTTATATAAACATTTGCAACAAGAAGGGATTCCTGTTCTTACCATGCAGGATGTTCATCCACAGCTTGTAGAATTAAAAAATAGTGCCTTTCTATTAGGATTAAATGGTTCATTAACCTTAGGGTTTATCATTTCTATTATGATTGCCTTTATTGGCTTTCTATTATTCTGGATTTTAACCATAAAGGCGCGTGTTCTTCAATATGGTGTCTACCGTGCAATGGGAATTCCGCTTCGGAAATTAATCGGCATCCTGTTATATGAACAACTATTTACTTCAGGTTTTGCCTGTTTACTAGGTTTGTTCATTGGGGGATTGACAAGCATTTTATTTGTTCCTTTATTTCATCTGTCTATGGATAGCCAGCTTCCATTCCATGTCTTGTTTGATGTTAGTGATGAACGGAAAATCTACTTCTTTGTCTCATTCATGTTAATAGTGGGATTAACGATATTAGTTATGCTTGTGAAGAAAATAAAAATCTATCAAGCAATTAAGTTGGGTGAGGATTAAGATGATTCAATGTAAAGATTTAGTGAAAATTTATAAGGTAGACGAAGAAAATGAAGTGATGGCTCTGCAAGGGCTTGACTTAGATGTACAAAATGGAGAATTAATGGGGATCATCGGATCAAGCGGCAGCGGAAAGTCAACATTATTAAATATGCTAGGCGGCTTAGATCGGCCTACAGCGGGAAAATGTCTCGTTGACGGTAAGGATTTATTAAGGATGCAATCGAATGAGCTTGTCAAATATAAGCTGGAAACGGTCGGGTTTGTCTGGCAAAATAATGCACGAAATTTGATCCCATATTTATCGGCAATTGAAAATGTTGAGCTTCCAATGCTGCTAAAAGGACGACATAAACGAGAAAGAGCAAAGGAATTACTGGAATTAGTCGGGATGGGGCATCGATATAACAATAAATTAACGATGCTTTCAGGTGGCGAGCAACAGCGGGTTGCGATCGCGATCGCACTTGCGAATAATCCTAATCTTCTATTGGCAGATGAACCGACTGGAAGCGTAGATTCAAAAACAGCTGATGTGATCCTCGGGGTTTTTAGGGAGTTAAATCAGTCTTTGGGAAAGACGATCGTGATTGTCTCCCATGATACGGAATTAACGAAAAAACTCGATCGTGTTGTTGCCATACGAGACGGAAAAACGTCCAGTGAGATTTTGCGGAAGACCTATTTTGAGGAACAACATAATAAGGAACAAGCAATGGAAGAGGAAGAAACACATGTTGAGCTTGCTGTTATTGATCGTGCTGGAAGAATTCAAATCCCTCGTGATTATCTAGACTCGATTGAGCTAGGAGACTCAAATAAGCTTAGAGTTGAGCTTGAGGATGGAAAAATTGTACTGGTAAATCCAAAGAATGTCGAGATGATCAAACAATGAATGTAATGAATGGCAAGTTTGGTATTTATCTTGTTTTAGTGAAAGCCAATGACTATATTTCTTTCTCAGCTTTAGTGCTGGTGGGTACTTTATTTTCATCTTGTGCCAAAAGGTTTTAAAAGGAAAGATTTAAGTAAATAAATGTAGAAAATAAGGCTGTTTTAATAGATTCATTAATCTCTTAAAGCAGCCTTTATTGTTGTGTTTTTTTAATGTAAAATTTGGAATAAAATCCATTTAATAGTAACATAGTTTATGAGAATTATTATTTGTATCAAAAGGAGGTAGTGTTGTTGAAGAAAATTTTGCTACATCGTTTACTTTTGTTTCTTTTAGGGGTAAGTCTATTTGCTGGAAACAGTACATATGCACTTGCTGGTGAAGAAGCAAAAAATGAAGAGAACTTTTATGTCATAGCATTTAAAGATGAATTGCCAAAGGATTATAAACAAATCATTCAAAAAGCTGGTGGAGTAGTTACGAAAGTGCTCCCCGAGGTTAGTGGATTGGAAGTGAAATCAAATCAGGCATCCTTCCTTTCTGATTTGGAAAAAATACCCTCTATTGTGGCAGCTAATAGAGAAATATCTTTGCAGATTAAACCGTCGGGAGCGATTCCTTATAATAAACAAATAACGATCATCAAACAGAGTGAAAAGGAAAGCTACTGGGAATCTCAATGGGATATTCAAAGAGTTACGAATAATGGGAAATCATATGCGATTGAAACAGGAGGATATATAAATGATGACGGAGAGATTACACATCGTGCAGTAGTTGGGGTAATTGATACCGGAATCGATCCATCCCATCCAGATTTAAAGAATAATCTAATTGGCGGACGTAATTTGGTTCCAGCTGGAATGGATGCAACTGAAACAGGTGATCCAAATGATATAAAAGACAGAAATGGGCATGGGACGCATGTGGCAGGGATTATTGCAGCAAATGGAAAAATAAAGGGCGTAGGACCAGATCTAGGGATTCGTGCATATCGTGTACTTTATTCGGAACTAGCTCTTGGTCAGCCATCTTGGATCATTGATGGAATTATTGCTGCGACAAACGATAATGTTGATGTCATCAATATGTCTTTGCGATTCTATTACAATACGAAAATGATCATAGAAGGTGAAAGTGAAAAAACGGTGGCCGAAACATTACTTTGGAAACGTGCGATCCAGTATGCAGTGAATAATGGAGTGACCTTAGTAGCAGGAAGCGGGAATGAAAGTTTAAACCTTGCTGACAAAAACGAGGTTAATGATTTCTTAACAAAGCTCTATGAACCTTACGGAATGAAAATCAAAGGTCCAGCAACTGTTGTTCCTGCACAGTTGCCAGGAGTTATTAATGTGTCTGCCTCAATAAAATGGTCAGATCAAGAGCTCGCTTTCTATTCAAACTATGGGAATGGAGCGATAGATGTTGCTGCCCCTGGAGGAGATTATGGCTCAAAATATGCTGAAACAAATGATCCTGCAACCGCCGATCCAAGCTATTTGATTATGAACACATGGCCATCCTATTTAGGATCTTTATATGCTTATAATGCCGGTACCTCAATGGCGACTCCTCAAGTTGCTGGTATAGCGGGTGTCATTAAAGCGGCAAACCCTGAATTTAAGCCTTCACAAGTTGCTGTACGTATTCAACAAACTGCGCTTGATTATGGAAAAACCGGGAAGGATCCTTTATTTGGTGCGGGAGAAGCGAATGCCTATCGCGCTTTGATGAATATTAAAAAGTAACAGTTAACTAAAAGTGATGGTGTCTCAAAAAGGGCTCTGCCCCTTTAACTTCAAAAAACACAATTTTGAGAAGGATGAACCTTAATATTGAGACAAAATGTTTTGGGGAGAGGTCAAGCTAATAAAGCACACAAAGTCAAAAATAAATTTCATTTTACCTGATAGGGATGATAAAGATGAAAGAAAGTCCAAAAGTAAGTGAATATGATGCCTATTTTGAAAAATATGTAAATCTTGTTCCTAAGGGGGATATCGTCCAGCAGCTAGAGGAGCAGCATAAGGAAACGGACAGCTTGCTTAACGAACTGACGGATGCTCAAGGATTATTTCGCTACTCTCCTGAAAAATGGAGCATAAAAGAAGTGATTGGTCACTTGATAGATACAGAAAGGATTTTGACTTACACTCTTCTTTGTACTGCGAGAGGTGAGCCAGTTCCCCTTCCAAGATATGATAAGGATGTTTACATTCAACATGCAGAATTTGATAAACAGTCGATGAAAGGTCTTTTAGCTCATTTTGCAACATCTCGAAAAGCGACAATGCATTTACTGCAGAGCTTACAATCAAAGGATTGGGTAAGAACAGGGATCGCTTTAAACTCTAAGGTTACTGTCCGTGCCTATGTATATATCCTTGCCGGTCATGAACTCCATCACCGTAAGATCATAAAGGGATTATATATCGGATCTTCAAGCTTTCCAGAATAGTGGGATCTTATAGATGTTTTAGTAAATTTACATGAATTTCACATTAACGAAATAACGATTTCATATTGATTTTCTATGATTATTTTGTATGCAAAAAATAATAAGGAGGAATTGATTTATGAAGAGGCCAGTTAAACAGCTTTTTTTCGTCATTTTAAGTTTAGTGTTTATTTGTAGTGGATTTATTGGATCATCAGAGATTTTAGCTACGGAAAAAGATGGACACGCTGAACAAAATGCTGTGTTCAAAAACGGTAAAGACAACAATGACTTAGTTCAACTTCAATTATTAAGTATAACGGACTTACATGGTTATCTTCAGCCATTCAATGACAAGGCAAACGGTCAAATCATAACAACAGAGGGACCACTTACTGTTGGAGGAGCTGCCTATTTGGCAACTCATATTAAGAAACTGAAGGACGGACATGAAAACTCATTGTTGTTTTCGGCCGGTGATGATTTTAGCGGCTGGCCTTTCGAAATTGCCTCTCACAGAGATGAGCCTACGATTGAATTTCTTAATGCTATTAATTTAGACTTTTCCGTTGCGGGCAACCACGAGTTTGATGTTTCAAAAGAGTTTTTAACAAACCATATGATGCAGGGCAAGTGCTTTGGGGTTCGTGATGTTGATAGCTGTTTTACTGATTCAGCAGGGAAGAAATTTAAAGGAGCAGATTATGACTATCTTTCTGCCAATATACGTGATGAGAACAAAGGTGAGCTTGTATTAAAGCCATACATAATCAAAAAGGTCAGCGATGGAAAAGGCGGCAAGATCCCTGTTGGTTTTATCGGCCTTACGACACCTACAACAGTAAAGGGGTCCACATCGTTTCAGGATGGAACATTAATAAATGATCCTCTTGTTGAATCTGCCAACCGATATGCAAAAGAATTGCAGGAAAAAGGGGTAGAAACAATTATTGCGGTTGTTCATGAGGGAGGTTCAACACAAAGTGACAGCTATGACATCAACGGTTGTGTCAGCCCTTTTGGTCCTATCTTTGATTTTGCAAAAGAGGCTTCACCAGCCATTGATGCCATCATATCAGGGCATTGGCATGCAAAATTCAACTGTTCCATTGACGATCCTGCAGGTAACCCAAGACCTGTAATAGAAGGTGCTAACCACGGACGTCTCCTTAGTGAAATAAATCTATCGATTGATCCTGAAACGAAGGACGTTGTTCGTCATTTAACAGCAGCAATAAATCATCCAGTCACACGTGATGTTCCTGCTGATAAAGAGATAGAAAAAATGGTTTCCTACTGGGTTGACCGGGGACAAAAGCGATGGGCTGAGCCGGTTGCAAAGCTTTCAGGTGATATCACTCGGGCACGCAATGCAAATGGTGAAAGTACACTTGCCAATCTTGCTGCAGATGTACATTATGAAGCAGGGAAAAAAGCAGCGAATCCAGCTGAATTCGCTTTGACCGCAGCAAGTCCTTTGCGAGGTGATCTACTATATAAAAAAGGAACAAATCCAGCCGATAGTGATGGTAAGATCCTATTTGGCGAGCAATGGCAAGCACATGGCTACGCAAACCCTGTCTTAGTTGTATCATTAAGCGGCCAACAAATAAAACAAATCCTTGAGGAACAATGGAGAAAAAAAGCAGACGGAACAGAAAGCTTCCATCCGCTCGCCGTTTCAAAAAATGTCTCCTTGCGTTATGATGACAGCAAACCGATAAATAACAGAATCGACCCGCAGCATGTTATGATAAACGGCAAGCCTCTTGATGTTAACAGATCCTATCGAGTTGCTGCATTAGCCTATTTGGTTATTGGAGCTGACGGATACCCGACTTTTACACAATATCGCGATCCAGTCAGGGTTGAAGGAGATTACTGGGCATTCTTACAGTATTTAAAGGAACAGAAAGTTATTGAACCACCAGCTTTAAACCGAGTATCATTGCAATAAATCAATGAACTTGAAAGGCACCATTCACTTATTAGGAATGATGCCTTTCTTTTTTTATTACCTGTAAAGTGAATAAACAATGTCAGATGGAACATTCTACATAGTAAAAAGCACAATAAAGGAGAAAGCATGTTGAAGCCGTACCGTATAACAGACATGATTATTGATGACAACTTTGATGGAGAAGAATCGGTAACAGTAGATTTTACCCTAAACAAAGATGTTCATAGTATTACTTTTAAGAAGTCAGATTTTGAAATCCTAAACTCCTGGATTTTTAAAAACGGAACTTCATTACCTGCGAATTTGTCAGAAAATATAGTAGAATCACTAAGAGAAGAGGTAAAAAATAAAATTTAGTCTATTAACGACTTCTGATTTTTTAGGCGTGGATTCTTAGGGGATTCACGCTTTAATTTTGTCTGTTGCCCCCCCTTTAAGTGAACCCCTTCCTTTCCGTTATTTTTTTTGTAAAGTATTCATTGCTTGGATTGAACTTAGAAGAAAGGTACAATTAATATATATATTATTGAAGAATGAGGTAGGAAACAATGATTGCAAAAACTGAAGAAGATTTTAGTGGTTTAAAGGAAATTGGCAAAATTGTTGCCAGTATTAGAAACGAATTAGTGCAAAGAACAGTACCTGGTATTACAACAAAGGAGCTTGATGAAATTGCCGGAGAGCTTTTTGAAAAGTCCGGTGCTATTTCTGCTCCTAAAGGTGAATACAATTTTCCAGGTTATACATGCATTAGCGTCAACGATGAAGTGGCACATGGCATTCCTGGAAAACGGGTAATTAAAGAAGGGGATCTTGTCAATATAGATGTTTCTGGTTCAAAGAACGGTTATTTTGCAGATACAGGTATTTCCTTTGTCGTAGGTGAAGGAGAAGAAATCAGCAAGAAAGTATGTGAAGTAGCACAACTGGCATTTGAAGCAGGTCTCAAGAATGCCAAACCAGGCTCTAAAAAAAGCAGAATTGGTAAAGCTGTTTTTCAAACGGCTAAACAGCATGGACTAACGGTAATCAAAAACCTGACAGGACATGGGGTTGGCCGTACAATTCATGAAGCGCCTGATCATATTTATAATTATAATGAAACCTTTGATGATGAGCTGCTAAAGGAAGGTATGGTCATCGCATTTGAGCCTTTTATCTCGAACCTGGAAGAGGAAGTATTTCAAAAAGAAGACGGCTGGACTTATGCTACCAATGAAAGCTATGTTGCCCAAGTTGAGCATACGATTATTCTTACAAAAAATGGCCCGATTATAGTAACCAAGTAAGTAAATCTATATGAAAAAAAGATTCATTCAAAGAAGAATGAGTCTTTTTTCATGTTTAATATCTAATTTAAACCCTTTCGTTTTATTAGGAATGAGAAATCTGATGCGTTGAATCATCAGCAATAATGTTTTACTTGATGGAAATGTATGATAAATATTAATTTATGTATAGATCACATGCCTGTTATTATTTAATTATTACCTGATGAAGGATCCAATTATTTATTCTATTAATTAGAAATATTTCATTGTAATTTCTGTGTTTATAATTGTTATAATAGGTAAAATGGCAGCGTATCCAAAATGTGCTTAAATTTAGGAAGTAGGGTCTTTTACTAGATTACTAGCTCCTTTTTAGACTACGTTATTATCGTTTTATTTGTGCTCTGCAAAAGCAACATTCATTTAAGAGGATTTCTTCAAAAGGAGGTTGTCAATTTGAACTATTCAAGTTCACCGAAGGCTCCGCTTTTTCGTGATCCAATATATGACGGTTCTGCTGATCCAACGATTATATGGAACGGTGAGGAAAAGGAATGGTGGATTATTTATACGAATCGTCGTGCAAATATACAATGTGAAGGGGTTTCATGGGTTCATGGCACAGATTTGGGAATTGCTTCGTCATCAGATGGAGGAAAAACATGGAACTACAGGGGTGTTATTCAGGGGCTTGATTTTGAAAAAGGCAGAAATACGTTTTGGGCTTCAGAAGTTCTGTACCATGGTGGCATCTACCATATGTATGTAAGCTATATACAAGGAGTTCCATCTGAGTGGAAAGGACATAAAAGACAGATCATCCACTAGACAAGTAAAAATCTCTGGGATTAGACGTTTGAATCAATATTAACATTAAGCTCAGATTATGTGATTGACGCTTGTGTACATTCATTACCTAATGGCCGTTTTCGTATGTGGTATAAAGATGAAGCTAAAGGTTCTCATACATATGCTGCCGATAGCGATGATTTATACAATTGGGAGTTTGTAGGACCAGTCATTACGGATTTTCCACATGAAGGACCAAATGTTTTTAATTATAAAGATTCCTATTGGATGATTATTGACAAATGGTCTGGTCAAGCAGTCTATCAATCTTCAGATTGTGAAAAATGGGTTCTTAATAATACTATTTTAAATAAGCCAGGTATTCGAAAGGATGATGGAACTATCGGTCTTCATGCAGATGTCCATGTTCAAGGAGACAATGCGTATATTTTTTATTTTACACATCCTGAACGAACTGAAAGTCTAAATGAAACATCATATGAATCTAAACGAACATCTATTCAGGCGGCAAAGCTGGACTTTGTAAATGGAAAGCTGATATGTGACCGGAATGCATCTTTTGAATTAAGCTTAAAATATGAGAGTGCCCAACAATGCTAAATGGAATAGTTATCGGTAAAAGTAGTTAGAATGAATAAACTCAAAATCCCGCCGGTTTTATTTAAGGGTTTTTGAGTTTTTTTATGCCCATTTGAATGTGATGTAAAACTGTCATTCAAATGGGTACTTTTTATTTAAGTAGTAACAAGGTTACTGGATAGTCAATACAATTTTCAATTCGTTGCAGAGCGTTTCATTAGGAAGAAACTTTTATTTCTCTTTACAATTATTTACCGATTCTTTACGTATTGAAAAAACTCACTTAACATTTCATCTTTATATTATTAGTTGTATACAAGTTGGATACCACGTGGAGTTAAAGAAAATCCAATCTTAGTTTTTAATTAGGTGAGAGGGAATTAGTAGGGTTGCTAATAGTTTAATGAAAGAAGCTAAAGATTTTTAGGTTTAAGAAGAGTCCAAGTAAGTACTCATTTAACATTTTTTATTAACTCTATGAAGGAGACAAACAAAATGATGAAAAAATTATCTAAATTCTTTTTAACAATAGGACTTGTATCCACTTTGGCAGCGTGTGGGAATGAAGCGAGTTCATCATCTGCAGCTTCTGAAGGAACAGAACACAAAGGGTGGCCGGAAGAACTGACATTGGTTCAAATGCCAAATGAAAACAATCCAAATGCAGCTTCTATGCATACAGCTTTGAGAGATCACCTATCTGAGGAATTAGGTATTGAAGTGAAAGAATTCGAAGGAGGAAGTTACGCTGTTGGAATTGAGGCCCTTGCAAGCGGGAATTTAGATATTATGCTCGCTAGTCCAATGAGCTATTACCAAGCAGACAAAAAAGCTGGAGCGGAATTGTTAGTTACTCCTCAAGTAGAGGGCTTTGAGTATTATACGGCTTTTATTACAAAAAAGGATAATAAAGAAATCAACAAAATGGAGGATTTAAAAGGAAAGAACTTTGCGTTTGTTAATGCAGCATCTTCTTCAGGCTATCTTTATCCAAAGGGAACCTTGGTTCAAGAGTTTGATTTAGATCCAGATTTGATCGAACAGTCAGGCTACTTTTTTGAAAATGTAACCTTTTCCGAATCCCACGCAAATAGTGTCATGGGTGTACAGATGGGTGACTTTGACGCAGCAGCAGTAGCTCAAGGTCAGCTTGATAGTATGATTGAGGCAGGAACGATTAAGGAAGATGAATTTAAAACGATCGGACGTACAGATGATATTCCTGATGCTTCTTATATTGTTCGTGAAGATTTACCAGAAGATTTTAAAGAAGCATTAAGAGATGCGTTTGTATCATTTGACGATGAGAAATATTTTGAAGCGGTCCATAATGATACAAAGGCTCGTTTTGTAGCGACTGAACAAGATTATTATGATCCTACGATTGAAATGCTTGATGCTATTAATGCTTTAGAGGAAGAAGCAAAATGAATCCATTATTATCAATAAAAAATTTAGTGAAGGTATATGGAAAAGAAACACGTGCTTTGAATGGAATATCTTTAGATTTTTACCCAGGTGAATTTATCGTTGTCATTGGCCCATCTGGTGCTGGAAAGTCCACTTTTATCCGATGCATCAATCGCCTTGTGGATCCGTCTGCAGGGGAAATTATTTTTGATGGGCAGCATTTGGAGAAACTGAGCGGGCGGAATCTACGAAAAGAAAGGTCCAAAATCGGGATGATTTTCCAGCATTATAACTTAGTTGGCAGAACGAATGTGATTAAAAATGTTCTCCATGGCCAATTAAGCAACATTCCTTTATACAAAAGTTTGCTCGGGCTCTATCGTTATGAAGATAAGAAAGAAGCGGTGGAACTTCTAAAAAAAGTGGGTCTTCAAGACCAAATTTATAAACGAGCTGATGAGTTTTCTGGAGGGCAAATGCAGCGGGTTGGCATTTGTCGAGCAATCTTGCAGCGGCCGAAGCTGCTGCTTGCGGACGAGCCGATTGCATCGCTAGATCCGCTTTCTGCCAATATTGTGATGCAGCAGCTTCATACGATTTCTCATGAAAAGAAATTAACTTGTATTGTAAATCTCCACCAAGTGGACTATGCCAAAAAGTATGCCACACGAATTATTGGGATTAAAAAAGGCAAGGTTGTTTTTGACGGCGCTCCCTCACGATTAACAGATGAATTGATTCTAGATATATATGAAGGAAAAGAATCGCAAATGACGCTTCAAGGTGTAAGCGGAACACAGTCAATGCAATTGGCGGTAGGACAAAACGATGAGTAAAAAAACGATTCCTAAGATCCCGCTTGATCATCGAGATTCTAAAAGAATCTATGCAGTTGTTGCAGCCATCCTTGCCGTGTTGATATTTTCCGTTTTTTATTTAGAGATTTCTTTTATAGAGATGCTGATGGGCTTACCAAGTTTTATTATGTTTTTCTTTGAAAAGTTCTTTCCGCCAAACGCAGATAATTTACAACGTTATATTCCAGCGGTGGTCGATACGCTAGGTTATGCGGTTATCTCAACCTACATTTCTACGATTATTGCCTTTATTTTCGGGATATTAATCTCGGAAAATACGAACAAATTTAAAACCTTGCGGGTGATTACCCGCGGTTTTGTATCAATCTTACGAAATATCCCTTTTATTATTTGGGGAGCCTTATTGGTTTATATTTTTGGAATAGGCGGGATTGTTGGCGTTTTGGCGTTAATTCTTGTGACTATCGGATTTTTAAGTAAAAGTTACGCAGAATCGATCGATGAAATTTCTGGAGACAAGCTTGAAGCGTTACGGGCGAATGGTTCCTCTTATTTTCAAATCTTGTTTCATGGAGTCATCCCCCAGTTTGTTCCAGCATGGATTAATTGGACATTATTTGCCTTCGAAATTAATGTCCGTGCGTCAGCTGTTTTAGGTCTAGTTGGAGCTGGCGGGATTGGCGTCTTAATTGATACAAATATTAATTTATTTAAATATGGAGAAGCGATTACGATTATTGCGGTCGTTGTCATGATTATTTTATTAACAGAGTTAGTAACCAATTCGATTCGTAAACGTTTCGTTTAATTAAAGTAAGGAGATTGAAGACATAATGGAGCACATTCGAGTCACTTCAAAAGGAAGTGTCGGCAAGTCGATTCTTCTTGTTCTTATATTGGGTGGTGTGTTTATTGCAGCTGTGAAGCTTATCAACTTAAATATGCAAAAATTTTATGAACGGTTAGAAAATGTTCCCGACGTCTTAAGTCGAATGATGGCTGTCGATTTTTCAATTGTTCCAGATGCTCTTTTGAATATTGTGACTAGTTTAGCATTGGCTTTGTTAACATTGGTTGTGGCTGTTTTTTTAGCTATGTTTTTAAGTTTTTTAGCAGCAGCAAATATTGCACCGAATCGTTATTTAGCGATTTTCATAAAAGGTTTTTTTGCCATCATTCGCTCCGTCCCTTCATTGGTATGGGGGTTAATGGTGATTGCGAGTCTAGGATTTGGCAATGTGTCAGGCTTTGTTGCCATTCTGATCTCTGCTGTCGGCTATCTGGTTAAAACGTTTACAGGGAGTATTGAAGAAACAGGCGGCGAGATTATTGAAGCGATGAAGTCAACAGGGGCATCATGGTTCAAAATTGTATATCACGGATTAATTCCGCTTTGTATTACCGCTTTTGTAGCTTGGATTACCGTTTGCTTCGAATCCAATGTTTCTGAATCCATCGGATTAGGAATCATCGGGGTTGGCGGCATTGGTCTTTTATTGACACAAGCAATAAATACGTATAACTATGCACAAACAACGACGATTGTCATTATGATTTGTTTCCTTATGGTGGTACTTGAACTGGTGATGACGAAAATTAAAAATAATATAAAATTTGGGAACTATTGATTTAGGAGGATACGTGGATGATGAAGAATGCAAAATTAAATTGGGTACGCTTGCCCATTAATAGTCTAGAAAACTGTCGGGAGTTAGGGGGGTACAGTACTGAATTTGGGCAACAAACAAAATGGCATTCCTTTTTAAGATCAAGTGATATGAGCAATCTCTCTAAAGAGGACATCGTCTTTTTAAAAGAGTATGGGGTGAAAACGGTCATTGATCTGCGAGGAGAAGATGAAATTGAAACACATAAAAATCCACTTGCAGAAGAGAATTTTTGCGGATACTATAACATCCCGTTTATAACCGAGCGCGTTTCTGATATTACTTTAACTTCATTTGAGACTACTATGGGAGACTTTTATATTGATTTAATGGAGCAAAACAATGATTCGATAAAGAGAATTTTTGATGTGATTGATCAGGCTGAAGAAGGCTGCATCGTCTTTCATTGCGCGGCCGGAAAAGATCGAACAGGGATCTTAGCCATGCTGCTGTTAGGCTTAGCTGGAGTAGAAAAGAAAGATATTATCTCAAATTATGAAGTAACCTATTCCAACTTGGAGTCAATTCATCAGATGAAAAGTCCGTATGGAAATATTCCCAAGGAGTACTTGTATTCAAATCGAGAATATATCCTAAGAGCCTATGAGTACATCCTTCATACCTATCATAGTATCGATCAATATTTGATGGCAAAAGGTGTAGGGCAGGATGTAATTGATCGAGTGAAGCGACGGTTTTTAACAATAGGTGAAACTGTTGCATTATAGAGATATTTATAAGGTAGAAGGAGAAGTGTTAGAGCACTTCTTTTTTTGTTCTCTCTATGTTGAAAATGATGAACAACAATATTCTAATGATGGTTTTAACCATTTAACTTACTATAGACAGCTAATTACTTTCCATTAAACCCGCTATGTAAGGGCAATTGTTCTTGCGGATAACTGTAGGGTAATTTAGAATTAGTGTGTGTAATTCTGTTTGAAAGGAATTGTAAAAATGACCCAAAACTCACTTGTTGACATAGCTTATACGACAATCCGTGAAAATTTAATTACTGCTAATTATATGCCAGGTCTGCTTCTATCGGAAAATGTATTAGCAAAAGAACTAAATATGAGCCGTACCCCTATTAGAGGCGCAATCTCCCGTTTAGAGTCAGAGGGATTTGTCACATCTATTAAAAACCGTGGAATTATTGTGAAAGAGATTTCTATGAAAGAATTGCTAGACATTTCGCAAGTGATCTTTTTTTTGCAAGAGTTTTCTGTTGATGAAGTAGAAGCAAGGGGACACAGCTTCGATCTTGATAATTTAAAAATGTATTTAGACCTGCAACTTGAGGCAGAAATGAATGATGACTATTATAAGTATATTCAATACCATCTTCTTTTTACTCGGTGTATGATTTCATCTGCAAACAATAAAACAATGCTAGAATTCATGGATTCGTTGAAAGATAAATTTGTACGAATGGCTATGGTGAATTGGAAATTAACCCCGAACCAAAAGCATTATTCTGCAAATCAATTAAATAAATTAATTTATGAAGCAATTTGTTCGCAGAATTACTCCGGCATTAAGCAGATTTGTAAAGAAACATTCTTAAAAAACCGAGAAAGAATCATATTGTCCACAGCATTTTAAGACGTTTTTGTCACAAAAAAGTTGATAGGGGCTTATATCCCCCTCTAAGACTATCTGAATGAATCAACCATGGTTCTTTTGTTAATGATGAAGCAAACACGGTTTGATTTTTAACTAAAATAACAAGTGATTAAAAAGGTATCAAAGCAATTCTCTAAATAGCTTTGGTGCCTTTTTTATATGTATTAATATTTGCCTTGATCGAAATTTTGGGAAGAGGTTTTAATTTTTTCGGAATTGCGTGAAATCAGGTAGTTACAATCATAACAAAGTTATATGTCGTTTATTTGATTAGAAAAGAATCGTTATCATTTGGTTAAGGCGTTTTTTATTATATCAAGAACTTACAATAAGGAAAAATATGTTAAACTAATGAAGGTAGTAATTAGAAAGAGACGCACTTCCTGTTCTTAATGGATGCTGTGAATGGAATATCTATTTGCAGATTGTATGAGATAAAATTCAATTAGGGGGAATTAGGAAATGAAAATTAGCAGCAAAAATATATTTGTCAGAACATTAGAACCCGATGATGCTAAGGCCTCCTTGCATCTTGAGCTGAACAATCGAGAATTTTTTCAAAAGTTTGCTTCACGCCGGGAGGAATCTTTTTATACGTTAGACGGCCAGCTGACGAGAATTAAGAAAAATAAAGAACTGCAGGAACTTGACCAATATTATTTTTTCGGAATCTTTTTAAATGAGTCAGAAAAACAAATTGGTTCCATCATGCTATCAGAAATATTGAGGGGGGCTTTGCAGAGCTGTTATGTCGGTTATTTTTTAGACCGAAACCATAATGGAAAGGGATATATGACAGAAGCCCTCCGTTTAATCGTAGATTTTGCATTTAATCAATTAAAGCTACATAGAATTGAAGCTGGTGTGATGCCGCATAATATTGGCTCCATCAGGGTTTTAGAGAAAGCAGGCTTTCACAAGGAGGGCGTCGCTAGGAAAAACGTTAAAATCAACGGGAAATGGGAAGACCATCAAGTACTGGCCATTATAAATGAGGATGACACAATTTAATTATCTATAAAGCAAGAATGAATAGAAAACGAAAATGAGATAAATGATGTTATACCCCCTTTTTCTTTTCATATACATAAATGAAGAATAAAAGGGGGTGTGCTGTGAGGACAAAAGATCTTTTCTTATTTAAGATTTTCTATGTTCCCGCATTGACCGTGATTTTTGTTTTCTGTTTAATTGGCCTTATTATTACGTTAAATGTGAGAGTTGATTCTAAAAATATTCAAAGAACCATTGGTGATTTTAGCACAGAGCAATTATTTGTTCATTTTCTCCAAGCTGAAAATCAATATTTCTACCAAAATCCCGATAACCCCTTATTTACCGCATCTAATATGTCAGCATTAGCTATCCAATTAGCAACAAGGATAAAACCAACGGATGTAAGAACGTTTTTAGGTAATGAATTGCCGGGATTGAAATTGTATGAAACAGAAATAGCTATTGCAGGGGAGGGGACAAATCTTAGTAATCTTCCCTATGAATCACCCCCGCCGACTGAGATTTTACTAAAGGAAAGACAAGTTGCGGAGGAGAAGCTTCAGGATAACCAAAGCCCAGAAAAAGATCAAAAACCTGTCATAAATCCTGAGCATAAAACCGTTTTTATTTATCAAAGCCATAGCTGGGAATCATTTTTACCGTTATTAAAGAATGCAAATAACCCAAATGATGCTATAAGCTCTGATCAAAGGGTAAATGTAATCGGTCTTGGAAATCGATTAGCGGAAAATCTCATGAAAAGAGGAATTGGTATCATTCATGATAAAACCAATATGACACAGGAATTGAGTAAGAAAGGGTGGAAATCGACCAAAGCTTATGCAGTTTCAGGTGTAATTGTTGAGGAAGCTGCAGCTGCGAAAAATGCCAGTCTAGACTTTTTTATAGATATTCATCGTGATTCCGCTCGAAGAAACATCACAACAAAAACAATTAGTGGAAAAAATTATGCAAGGGTTTATTTTGTCGTTGGTAAGGAACATGGGGATTATTTGGAAAATCTCGACTTAGCGAAAAAGCTGCATCAAAGACTTGAGGCTAAATACCCTGGGATAAGCCGAGGTGTGTTTCTTAAGTCTAAAAGTGACGGAAATGGAGTTTACAATCAGGATGTTTCCAATAATGCCATGCTTTTGGAAGTTGGCGGTGTCGATAATAACTTAGAAGAGTTGGGAAGAACAGTTGATGTTTTTTCAGATGTTCTCGCTGATTTCTATTGGGAGCAAAATGAAGCTAAAGAGGTAAATGGTGATGGGAAATGATTTCTCATCATCTTTATAAAGCTAAAGCCATTTATAAAAGGAACTTTTCTAATTTTTTTAAATAGATTCTTTCATGAAATCTGTTCCGAAAGCAAGCTTCTGTAGCGGAAATCAACCATTCTGCATTAGTGGTAATGAGCAATTAAGTATGCAAAAACAGCTGGTCAACCAAAAAATAAGGCTGACCAGTCTATAGGAAAACCTAATAATAACGAATCTTATTCTCAGGCTTCTTCCACCCTTTTTTCATTTTTAAGCAAACAAGGGCAATGATCACGACAAATAATATACTGACAAAGAAGCCTGGTCTAATGGCCTTTTCTAGTAAGGTTCCGCTGATAGCTGCAATAATTAAAACCATCCCCAAATAAGCAAAGATTTTATTCCATATTTTCAGCTGTAAATTTCGAAAGGCAGAAATGATAATAAAAAACCAGTTATATAATAATAAAATTCCGGCTGCAGTTGTAATATACTCATAAATTTTGCCTGGCAATAACAGGGCTGTAATAATGGATGCAAGCAAGCCCAATATTGCAAGCCCCAAAGAGGGGAGGGGAAGGCTTTTAAACTTTTTAAGCTTTTTTGCAAAGAATGAGGGTGCATCACCATCCTTTGCTAAGGTGACGAGTAAATTTGTTACTCCGTATAGGGATGCGGTCATGGTTGAAAATCCGGCAATGATGATGGCACCATTAAAAACATGCGGGAAAAATGCAAGGTTATAGTCCGCCAATGCGGTCACAAAGGGACTTTCTTTTTCATGGAAAACATTAACCGAAACCATTGTCGTAGCTAAACCCAATGATGCAATATAAACGAAAGCTAAAACAAAGAGCATAACAGATCCTGACTTAGGGGCATCTTCTTTCTTTTTAAGCTGCATCGCCATGATCCCGATGACTTCAATTCCTCCGTACGCATAAAAGGCATAAATTAGCGACGCCCAAAATCCTTTAAATCCTCCAGTAAATAGTTCATTTCCTGAGTTTGGAAGCCCGGGTGGATTTGCTTTTTCGCCATTTATCCATCCAAATAGGGCAGCAACAGCTAAAATAATAAACATCACAATTGCTGAAAACTTGACAATTGCTAGTAAATTTTCAATTTTATCAAACCCTTTTGTTCCGGAAATAACCACTAAAATTGAAAGAATGGCATAGCCTGCTGCGAAAATCCATAACGGAACCTTTGGGAACCAAAACTGTGAAAGGATGGCTAGTGCCGTCAGTTGACTGCCCATAATAAGAATATTAGAACACCAATAATTCCATCCGCAGCTAAATTCCGCCCATTTTCCAAAAGCCTTGCCGGCATAATAACAAAATGAACCTTCTTGAGGATCTTCAGCGGTCATCTTTGCCAAAACATTAAAAACAATATATGTTCCTAAGGCTGCTAAAAGAAAGGAAAAAACAATAGAGGGTCCTGTTATTTCTACACCAATACTCGAGCCAAGAAAATATCCGGTACCAATTGTGCAGCCAATACCAATCAACGATAGCTGCCACCATTTTAAATTTCCTTCTTTAGAACCTGTATTTGATCCTTGGTTGGAACCGCCCGGATTATTGCAACTTACATTACTCATTTTCTACCTCCTCTATACCCTGGTTATTATTGTTCGAAATGGATGCCGTGAATATGTATGAAATGTTAAAGGAGAAGAGGTATTCTTTTACATATCAAGTAAAAAAATCCCCAAACAATTTGGAGGGGATTTCCTTTTTGTAAAAATTAACTAAGTGAATCAAAAGAAAAGCCATCGATTGATGAAATTCTGCCTCTCCACCAGGTGCCATTAGGTGGTTGGTTTGCTTTACTATGATACTTGGCATGTTTTAAGTGAATGAAGGTTTTAGTACTTCCCTTCTGCTCCTGCTCGGCTTCCTCTTGTTTTTGTTTGGCGTAAGCTTCTTTTAAATCACCGAATTTTTTTGAAATGATTTTTGACATTGTGCTGTCAGGCAAGTTTTTGGATGCTTCTGTTACGCCTTCATAATAGGCGCTTGCTCCAATAAGTGTCCCAGAAATAATCGCACCTTGGATATTGAGGGTTACATCTACTTCGATTCCATCTTCTTCAACCAGATCTAAAAACATAAGAATAATGGCATCATCAGTGCCAGTTTGTTTTTCCTTATCGGCCATAACATCCACCTCATTATTGAAATTCGTATGTATATCATGCCCTTAATAGAAAAATTAAACCTTAGACCTATTCTTCGGAGTATTCTGTGAATAGAGTCAATTAGTCATAGCGGACAACTCTTCTCATATAATGTACAAGTTAAATAAACGGTGAAAAGAGTGGTTCTTTGAGTATCAGCATATTAATCAGTTATATTTTTTTAGGATTATCTTTAGCGGCACCTATAGGGCCGGTTAATTCCGCTCGGCTTGATAAAGGTCTTAAAAATGGATTTTGGCATGCGTGGATTGTGGGGGCAGGCTCAATGGCGGCTGACGCCTTATTTATGTTTTTGGTGTACTTAGGGATGGTTCAGTTTTTAGATATTCCAGTGGTGCAAATCTTTTTATGGCTGTTTGGCGGTTTTATCCTTATTTATTCAGGAATAGAAAGTATTTTGGGAGTACATAAGATTAATCTTACCTATAGCAGGAAAAAAGAATCGTTATCAAAATGCTTTTTAACAGGATTTTTCATGTCAAGTACGAGCCCGTTGTCAATCTTATTTTGGCTGGGGATTTATGGGTCAGTATTAGCGAAAACCGCCCAGACCAACAGTGCAAGTATGCTTTTGATTTACAGCTGCATGATTTTTGTTGGCTTAGCAGTATGGGATTTATTTGTCGCAGCTTTAACAACCGGTTTTCGCAATTTTTTAGATGATACAAGTTTAAAGGTTATTTCTATCATTTCAGGGGTTTCGTTAATTGGATTTGGAGTTTACTTTGGGTATCAAGGGTTAATGGCGTTACTAGGTAAATGATCATCCAGCTAACAGCTTTTTCTATTGTTTAATGATTCATGTGCTCGATAAATTCAATTAATTTCTCTTCGTTGATTATTTTTTGGTTGCATTCCATGCTATCTTGGCATATATATCTTCCCTTATTAATGTAGGTACCCTTTACAGAAGGTTTAGATTCAGTAATAAACATTCCTATTTGTCCAAGGGAATTGCATAATGAACAAATTCCTTTTTTATTGCTGTTTTTAAATGCCCCTTTTATTCCTACAAACTTATTTTCTTTTACAAAAACAAGATATTTTCTTTCCGAAGCTTGATCTGTCCAACCTAAATAGGAGATTTCTCTAAAATCGATTATTTCGAGATTTGGGAGCTTTAGCTTTTTTACCTTCGGAAATAAATTTTTCAAGAATTTATCATTTATGTCTTTAAAAGGAATAACATAAGGCTTTAATTCAAGTAAAAATGTTTCTGCTTGTTCTCTTTCTTTTATACTCTGAATGAAATTGAGTATTTGTTCTTGTTCCTTATCTATGTCAGGAAATAATTCAAATACTTTTTCGATTGCCAATAATTGAAGAGCATATAAAACATTAGGATCTTTTGTACTTACTTGACCATTCAAAAGTATTTGGGTTTGTTTTTTGATAAAATGGAATTGATAACTTTTTATAAAGGGTTCCATTGTTATCACTCCTTCTGTAAAAATATTAATGATATTACCTTTAATTTTAAAATCTTAGTCTGCAAATTAATAGGTGAAAAACAATTTAGAAATGAAATAGCCATATAAAAAAGCACTGTTTATGAATCAGTGCTTACGAATGGTATTCATTTTAATAGACTATTTTTTTTATCGTTTCGATAGAGAGAAAAAATTCATCAGCTAATTGGTCAATCGCATTCCCATTTTTGAATGAATTTTTTATTTTTGTATTTCGGTCATCAATTAATTGTCTACTGCCCGAGTTGGATCCCCATTTTTGATGATTCCTTTTTGGTTTAGGAATATAAACGGTTTCTCCTTGTACATACTTTTGGATTTCTTTAATCAATTCTTCAGGCAACACATGATTTGCATTAACATATTTCATTTTCCGCTCAGCTCCTTATTTTTTATAAAACAAAAAATAAGTGCAAAGCCGAAATATTAGTCAAGCATTTGATAAGTCTGGGGCGATATTTAATAATAAGATCGGCCCATGCAAAGAATCGCCTTCCTAATACCAGGCTTTGCATGGGCGTTTGAAGTCTTAGGTGAAGGTTTCATATTCACCATTTGAAATCACCTCTTTAAATCTTTTTATTCACTTACAACAGCTATTTTCCTATATTTGGTGAAAAAAATAAACAACAATTTTCTTTTGCTTTAGCAAAAATATATAGGTTCATAAAAAAGAGGCAATCAAATGATTGCCTAAAGTTTAACGAGAGTCATTATATGGTTCTTCCGTATTCTTACTTTCTTCATCATGTGTTGGATGTGCACCTGGGAATTGTCTTGGCATATCTTCGTGTAAGATACGGTTTTCGTATGCAAAATTACTATAATATTGTTGCCCATGCTGCCAAGGAGTATTTTTGTTTTCGACCTTTTTATTCTTGCCAATTGGTGAGCCGAAAGACCCTTCCGGGAATTCTTCAGCTGATAAGAAGTTTCTTTGGGTTTCAACGTTTGAAAAATCAGTATACTCTTCATCATTCGTTAACATTTTTAGCACCTCCATGATTTCTTTTTGGTTAGTTTGACCGCTATGGGAGAAATTATCCCATTCAACTATGCTCACTGATTGAGTCTAAAGAGGAGGTGGAAAAAGTGATAAGTCATGCTTTATGGAGCAGCTACATTTCTTGAGGCGCTTGAATACCTAGCAATCTAAGCCCCTCGTCTAATACGATCGTAACCGATTTTACTAAAGCAATACGCTGCGGTTTCTGAGCATCCTCTGCTAAAATTCTTACCAGGCCGTAGTATTTATTGAACTCTTGAGAAAGGTCAATCAAGTATTTGGCGATTTGTGATGGTTCATAAAGATTCATGCTCTTCTTAATAACATTTGGGAAGTCCATCAGCAGTTTAATTAATTCCCAGCATTCATCTCCGTCCAACCCTACAAAAGGAAGATTTGCCGCTTCATGAACCTTTCGCAGGATTGAACAAGCTCTTGCGTGCGTGTATTGTACATATGGCCCTGTTTCACCTTCAAATTTCAGCATATCTTGCAGTGAAAATTCAATATTATTTAATCGCTCATTTTTTAAGTCATGAAAAATTAATGCTCCAATTGCAACTTGCTTTGCTACCTTATCTTTATTTTGCAAACCTGGATTTTTTACTTCAATGTTCTTTTTAGCTAACGAAACTGCTTCACCAATGACATCCTCCAAAAGGACAACCTTGCCTTTTCTTGTCGACATTTTCTTGCCATCCTTTAAAATGAAGCCGAATGGAACGTGGACTAAATTCTTTGCCCAGCTGTATCCCATTTTTTCTAGAACGAGAAATACTTGTTTAAAGTGCAGGCTTTGTTCATGACCGACAACATAGATTCCTTTTTTGAAATGGTAGGTTTCTTGTCTATATAACGCTGCTGTTAAATCCCTTGTTGCATAAAGGGTTGCACCATCTGATTTTTTTAATAAGCATGGCGGTAGTTCATATTCATCTAAATGGACGACTTCGGCACCATCAGAGGATGAAAGTAATTCTTGAACTTTGAGTAATTGAATGGTTTTCTCCATTTTATCATTATAAAAAGCTTCACCATGATAGGAATCAAAGGTAATTCCTAATAACCCATAGATTTTTGAAAATTCCTGAAGCGATTCTGATCTAAACCATTCCCATAGCTTGGTTGCTTCTGCATTTCCATCTTCTAGCTTTTTAAACCAAATTCTCGCTTCCTCTTCGAGGTGTTTTTGCTGTTCAGCCTCATCATGAAATTCTACATAAAGGCTTAGCAGCTCCTTTATTGGGTTCTGTTTTACGCGCTGCTCATTTCCCCAAAGCTTATAGGCAACAATCAATTTACCAAACTGAGTTCCCCAGTCACCTAAATGGTTAATTCTAACGGCTTTAAAACCGCATTTTTCAAAAATATGAGCAAGAGAATTTCCAATAACCGTTGAACGCAAATGCCCCATTGAAAAGGGCTTTGCAATATTTGGCGATGAGAAGTCGATGGTAATGTTCTCGCCATTGCCAATCTGTGCTGAACCATAGTGCTCTCCCTGGTCAATAATGGAGGTAATCACTTCTTTACTGATCAGTTTCTTTTGAAAGAATCCATTGACATAAGGTCCATCTGCGACAACTTTTTCAAACATTGGATGATCGAAGCCGGTTGCAAGTTCATTGGCAATTTTATTTGGTGGTTTCTTTAAGATTTTTGCCAAAGTGAAGCATGGGAATGCGATATCACCTTGGCTGGCATATCTAGGCTTCTCGATTAGCTTGATAATGTTTTCATATGAGAGAATACCGTCTAAGCTTTTCGTTATTTCTTCTGCATAAATGGTTTGTAAATCCATCTTTATCACCTTTCTTTTTAAAATAAAACTGTTTTCGCAAGACTTGTTGTTAATAAGGCAAAGAAGTGATTTTAAGATTATCCTTGAAATACGAGGATAAAATGTTAGCTATAGTCTGCAAAAAACTGATTGTGCCTACGTAAACAGTTCTATGAACGTGACTGGGGAGACCAAGCAGACGCTAAGCGCTGAGGAGGCTCCCGGACCACTCTTAGTAAGCAAGCGCCTATAGGGGAAAATCAACAGACAAGTTTGACGTCTCTTACGTAAAAAACAACATTCTTTTAGATCAGACCAAAAATAAAAAAATCCCGCCTCTAAATTAGAGACGAGATTTGCCCGCGGTACCACTCTTGTTGTTCAACCTGAACCTTCTTTGCCCTTGATATCGGGGAGTACCCCGGCTGAACCTACTATGAATTCAGAACAGCATCTCAGAAGTGCGCTTCATTTTACATAATCCATTAGGCTCCCACCAACCCTAACTCGCTTTGGAATTTTTGTAAAATTACTCTCTTCGTCATCGAACGAAATGATCTTTTAAGCGATTATAAAGAATTTAGGAAAAGAAAGCAATGAAAAATTTACAAAATTAGGAGAAATATATTTAGTCATTGCTTTTCTATAACTAAAGTCCATTATTGAAGACATATGGTCATTATAGTAATATTTGCTTATCTTTTTTAAGTACATATGTCAGAAAAATCTAAAGATAAATAACTTAATATGAATATAGATTTAAAAGCGGCTCTAAAGGTCGCTTTTAAATTATGAAACATCAGTATATAATGTTTGTAATTTATAGACATTAAAGAAAAGGGGGAGGCAAATGTGTCAGCAATAATTGAACTTTCTAACGTATCGTTAAAAAGAAACGGACACTGGCTTTTAAAAGAAATAAATTGGACCATACATAAACATGAAAACTGGGTGCTCTACGGATTGAATGGTGCAGGAAAGACAGCGCTTTTAAACATGCTTTGTGCATACTATTTCCCTACAACAGGAAGTGTAACTGTTTTAGGTAAAGTGTTTGGAAAAGATTATTTAGCAGAAAAGCTGCGTCAGAAAATTGGATTGGTGTCTTCGAATTTACAGCAAAAGCTCTATCCCTCTGATACGGCATTTCAAATCGTTTTAAGCGGGGCTTTTGCTTCTATAGGTTTATATGAGGAACCTACAGATGAAATGAGACAAAAAGCAATTGGACTTCTGGAGGAACTTCATTGTTTGTCCTATGCTGACAGAGCCTATGAAACACTTTCACAGGGGGAGAGACAGCGGGTACTAATTGTCAGAGCATTAATGGCTGATCCTGAGCTATTAATTTTAGACGAGCCGACTACAGGCCTGGATTTTCTAGCACGTGAGCAGCTGTTGGCAGCATTAGAGACGATAAATAAACGTGAAAATGCCCCGACTTTCTTGTATGTCACACATCATATAGAAGAAATTCTACCCATTTTTTCTCATACGCTTTTGTTGAAAAACGGTGAGGTGTTCGCTTCTGGGTGTACGAATGAGATGATATCAGAAGAAAAGCTCTCACAGCTTTTTGAGCTTGATGTTTTCGTAAATTGGGAAAATGGACGAGCTAGTTTGAGGAGAAAACAGTAGATTCATTCTTAATAAGTTTTAGGAGTTGCAGAAATGAAGATTTATCTGGTAGCAAAAGATGGACTTGAAGCACAAGGGATACGCTGGATTATACAATCACATGTAACTGGAATCCAATTGACGTCATTTGAAGAGGTAAATGAACTTTCAAATGCAATTAAGCATGAGAAGCCAGACTTTGTCATCATAGATATGGATAAATGGGCTTTGAATGATGATCCTTTAAAAGAAGTGCTGCATAATAAACAAATTCGCTGGTTAGGGATCTCTTCAGAGAGAGTGTTTCAGGTTGCCTATCGCGGCCTAAGACTGCATGCGGAGGATATTTTGTTCCGGCCGTTTTCTCCTGCAGATTTAATTAAACAAATCCAGCAATTACGTTTTCAAATTCGTAATCATAAGCAAATTCCTGTTAGCAGTAATAAGGAGAAGGCTGATCAAGTTTATATCGATTATGCTGATTTTTTCTTGACTGACAAAATCCATCCGAAACCGGTTATCATGTCGGCATTTATAACTCCAAATGGGCATACATTGCCTTATGTATATGAAACACTCCAAGTGTTTCCGTTTACTGGAAAGTTTCGTTTTTTTGCCTTATCACAATCGATATTAGGGATTCATGAAACAGAGGAGCTGTCTTATTTTAAGGAGGAGTGTCGAGCATTTCTCGCAAGCTGGAAGGATCAAATGGATGAGCCCCTAGCCCTTGTGTTGAATTCGCCTGCTGGTAAGAGTACGTTAAAAGAAATCTATCGACAAACAATGGAATTAACTGAGCAAGTTTTTTTTGAAGGGTATGACATTATTTTGTCGGGAGATGAACGAGTAAGGTGGCGGGACATGGATCCTTTTCTGACACCGCTCGAACAGCGCCAGTGGATTGAAATGCTTGAAAAAAGGGATACTAAAGCGATTCGCGAATGGGTAGAGCATGAATTTTTTACCTATAAAAAACCTTATCCAAGCCCTGACATGGTACGAATCAGATTGACAAGTGTTTTGGCTCAAATCCGCAGGTATATGAAGGCATATAAAACAGATGAAGCGGACTGGGAAATAGCCTACCACAATGTCTTTCAGCAAATTATTCGAAATCCGGTCATGTATCAAATTGTTTCTGAACTGCTTACATTTGTCACTCATCTGCTTGCAGCAAGGAATGACAGTCTCCAGAAAGGTACAGAGACACTTGTCGAAAAGGTAAAAGACATGATGGAAGCAAATTTTTGGGATGCACAGTGGAATTTGGCTGCATGTGCTCAAGCACTCAGGATAAACAAAAGCACACTGAGCAGGCGCTTTGCTGCAGAATCTGGACAGTCGTTTCGAGACACACTGCATCAAATGCGGATTCGAGAAGCAAAACGGCTTTTGCACGATACCGAACTTTCGATAGAGGAAATTTCTCGGTTAACAGGCTATACACATCAAACATATTTTAATGCCAAGTTCAAACAGTTGGAACGCTGTACACCATTTGCCTATCGTTCAGGCATACAATAATTATTATCTGCATCTTTCACAAATACTGAGTCTTTTTCATATCATAGTGGAAGATATGGCACTTTAATCTTACCAGTTGTTAATAAGTCTCTGCACAACATGCAGCGGAATAAAAACCTCCCACAGAAGGAAGTCTCGATAGATCCCATCTAAACGGGCAATAAACCTGACTTCATAATTCAAGTAAAAGAACTGCCCGTAAAGATCTGATAAGACTCGCTTTACAAAAATATGGTTGACACTCTATTTTCAAGCGCTTACAATGAAACTAGTTATTAGCTATTAGAATATGTTAGATAAGTAGTAAGTGAGAAAGAGTTGTTTATATGGCATTGAATAAAGATCGTCGTATCGGTCGGCACGCCATACTTCTTTTACTATCCGATGATTCAACTGAACAGCTGGCAAAACTCGAGCAGTCGAATTGGAAGGGTTGTGTAGGGAAAGTGGGGTCGATGGATGCACATAAAGTAGTTGCTGCTATTGAAACAGCAGCAAAGAAAAATGAGATCATCCAGTCTGATGTTTATCGAGAATCACATGCATTATACCATGCAATAATCGAGGCGCTTCATGGTGTAACAAGAGGCCAGGTTCAATTAGGGTCCGTACTGAGAACGGTTGGCTTATCTTTTGCGGTATTGCGGGGGAATCCGTATGATAATGAGCAAGAGGGAGATTGGATTGCTGTTTCCTTATATGGCACAATTGGTGCACCGGTTAAGGGATCTGAGCATGAAACCATTGGTTTAGGCATTAATCATATATAATTTGCCCATAGTATTTTAGTAAATAGGGGGCTATATCTTGAAATCATGTTTGATTTCATTGATATAGCCCCCTTTTCTATTGCCTCTTTACTTAAATAAAGGATGTTGAAGGGAGAAATAAAGATGGTTATATTAACTGGTCAAACACTTACATTTTCTGAGCTTAAGAAAGTTCTTTTTGATGGTGAAAAGGTTGTGTATTCGGAAGAAAGTATGAGAAAAGTGCAAGAAAGCCGTAAAGCGGTGGATAAAATTGTTGCAGAAGGAAGAATTGTCTATGGGATTACAACAGGTTTTGGAAAATTTAGTGATGTTCTTATTGGCAAGGAAGATGTAGAGGCTCTGCAACTAAATCTCATTCGTTCCCATGCTTGCGGAATTGGCAAACCGTTTCCAGAGGTCGTTTCACGGGCGATGATCCTGCTTCGTGCCAACGCATTGCTAAAAGGCTTTTCTGGTGTCCGTCCAGTTGTGATTGAACGGTTATTAGACCTATTAAACACAGGGATCCATCCTGTTATTCCTCAGCAAGGATCACTTGGAGCAAGTGGTGATTTAGCACCGCTTTCCCATCTTGCCCTCGTTTTAATTGGCGAAGGTGAGGCTTTCTATAAAGGCAGGAGAGTACCTGCGATTGATGCCTTAACAAAAGAGTCGATTTTTCCAATCACATTAACAGCAAAAGAGGGGTTAGCCCTGATCAATGGAACACAGGCGATGACAGCAATGGGGGCTTTAGCCTATATAGAAGCTGAAAAACTAGCTTACCAAACGGAATTAATTGCCTCATTGACCATCGAAGGGCTCCGAGGAATTATTGATGCCTTTGATGAAGATATCCATCTTGCAAGGGGCTATAAAGAGCAAGTAGAAGTTGCAGAGCGAATTCGCGGACTTCTTAGTGATAGTCATCTAACGACAAATCAAGGAGAACTACGTGTCCAAGATGCCTATTCAATTCGCTGTATCCCTCAAGTACATGGAGCAACATGGCAAACGTTAAATTATGTAAAAGAAAAATTGGAGATTGAAATGAATGCAGCAACAGATAATCCATTAATCTTTGACAATGGTGATAAGGTTTTATCAGGGGGAAATTTCCACGGACAGCCGATTGCACTAGCAATGGACTTTTTAGCGATTGCAATGTCAGAGCTGGCTAATATTTCAGAACGACGAATTGAACGTTTAGTGAATCCGCAATTAAATGATTTGCCGCCATTTTTAAGTCCGGAGCCTGGTCTCCAATCAGGAGCAATGATCATGCAGTACGTTGCAGCATCACTTGTTTCTGAAAACAAAACATTGGCGCATCCAGCAAGTGTTGATTCCATTCCTTCCTCAGCAAACCAAGAGGATCATGTCAGCATGGGGACAATCGGTTCGCGGCATGCCTATCAAGTCATTACAAATACACGCAGAGTATTGGCGATTGAAGCAATTTGCGGGATGCAGGCAGCTGAAATACGCGGTATAGATAAAATGGCAACAGCAACAAAAGCATTTTTAGAAAAAGGCAGAAAGATCATCCCATTTATTAGTGAAGATCGAATTTTCTCTAAGGATATTGAAGCAATGAACGAATGGTTGAAAGAGGGAATTTTCCACTTTGATTATTTAGGAGAAAAGAAGACTCAAACAAAAAATTAAGTAGAGATATCAAGGGGACAGATCCATTTATTGTTAATGTGATGAGGTAAAGCTCTGTTCCCTTTCCATATAGTAATAACTCAAAATGTAATGCATTCGAAACGTTAGAAAGGATGATCAAATGGTAAGTGCAGTAGTAGTTTCAGTCATTGTAATGTCTGCATTGAGTCTTCTAGGTGTAAATGTCATGTTTGCAATTTTAATTGCAGCGGGTATAGCTGGTTTGATGGAAGGGCTGTCATTAGTGGAAGCGACAAATATGCTGATTTCGGGCATGGGAGGCCAGGCGAATACAGCATTAAGTTATATTATGCTAGGTATTTTTGCTGTAATGATTGGTTATTCGGGAATTACAGGCTTTCTAGTGAAAAGTCTTGTAAGCGCTTTAAATGGTAAACGCTCCATTTTGCTGTTGACAATCGCAGGAGTGTCTTGTTTATCTCAAAATATTGTTCCGATACATATTGCGTTTATTCCGATCTTAATTCCTCCTTTACTCCATTTATTTGACACGATGAAGATCGATCGCAGAGGTGTTGCTTGTGCATTAACGTTTGGAGTAGAGGCGCCTTATATTATGATTCCAGCCGGGTTTGGGCTAATATTTCATGGGATTATCGCAGACGAAATGAAAGCAAGCGGTATGGACATCCCGCTTTCATCTGTTGCATACTCAATGCTATTACCAGGACTTGGCATGATTATTGGAGTGTTAATTGCGATTTTTATCTCTTATGGAAAGGCTCGTGGAATCCCTGAACGTGATCATGTGTTCATTAATGAGGCAGCAGCGTCCGTAGAGAGCGGATTATCATTTACGAAACGTCATTTCTTTACAATTGTCTCTATTATGTGTGCGCTGATCGTCCAGCTAGTTTCCAGCTCCCTTGTATTGGGAGGCATAACAGGGATTATTCTCATGTTTCTGTTCACGGTTGTCCCATTTAAAGAAGGAGAAAATGTTGTTAATGAAGGGATTAAAATGATGGGAATGATTGCATTTGTTATGTTAATCGCTTCAGGATATGCGACAATTTTAAAGGAAACTGGTGCTATTGATGAGCTTGTGAAATACTCAACAGGAATATTGGGTGACAATAAATTTGTTATTGCTGTCGTAATGCTGCTAATTGGCTTGCTTATTACTATGGGAACTGGCTCTTCATTTGGAACAATCCCAATTATTGCTGCACTGTTCGTTCCGATTTGTGCAACAGTCGGATTTTCTCCAATGGCGACTGCTGCATTAATTGGAACTGCTGGTGCACTTGGGGATGCTGGCTCACCAGCATCAGATAGCACGCTAGGCCCAACCTCAGGGTTAAACGCAGATGGAAAACACCATCATATTTGGGATACATGTGTGCCAACCTTTTTGCATTTTAATATCCCTTTATTCGTCTTTGGCATTATTGCCGCAATGGTGCTTTAACTAAATTCGAACCAGGTATATCTGTGTAATAGGCCAGATACCTGGTTTTTCTATGATGTAAATACTCCCTACCCCACCTCGTTTTATGGCAAATAGGTTATATCCTTTATGCTCTCTGTCATATTTCTAAGTAAGAATTTCATTACATTAATATGAATCAAAAAAAGGAGGAAGATCCATGGTTTCGAATTTCTTTCAACCTACTTTAGATTTTGCAAAACATTTTGACAAAGAAGATAGTCTTCAACGGTTTCGTGAGGAGTTTTATGTAAAGCCTAACAGCATTTATATGGACGGGAATTCATTGGGCCTTCTTTCAAAAAGAGCTGAACGTACTCTGCTTGAATGTATAGACGATTGGAAGGAGCATGGAATCGATGGCTGGACTCAAGGGAAACAACCTTGGTTTTATTTATCAGAGAAACTAGGTAAAATGTGTGCCCCGTTAGTAGGCGCTTCTCCTGAAGAAGTGATTGTAACAGGCTCCACTACTGTAAACCTGCATCAGCTCATTGCAACTTTTTATAAGCCTAAAGGAAAGCGTACAAAAATTTTAGCTGATGAACTAACATTCCCTTCTGATCTATATGCCCTTCAAAGTCAGCTTCGCATTCGTGGATATGATCCTGATACCCATCTCATTTGTGTAAAAAGCAGAGATGGCCGATTTTTAGAAGAGGATGATATCATCGAGGCGATGACAAATGAAATTGCGGTCATGATTATGCCTACGGTACTTTATCGCAGCGGTCAAATCCTTGATATGAAACGGTTAACAGCAGAAGCGCATAAAAGAGGAATTCTAATTGGATTTGATGCATGTCATTCGGTCGGTGCCATCCCGCATTTGTTTAGTGAATGGGGAGTTGACTTTGCTTACTGGTGTCATTATAAACATATAAATGGAGGACCAGGCGCTGTTGGCGGTTTATATGTCAATAAAAAACATTTTGGAACTAATCCTGGACTGGCGGGGTGGTTCGGATCTAGAAAAGATAAGCAATTTGATATGGACCATATTTTCACTCCAGCTGAATCGGCAGGAGCGTATCAAATTGGAACACCACACATATTAAGCCTAGCCCCATTAATAGGTTGCTTGGAACTTTTCGCTGAGGTCGGGATAGAAACGATTCGGAAAAAGTCGCTAAACATCAATCAATATTTAATGGATTTAATTGAATATGAATGTGCAGATTGCGGTTTTTTTATTGGAAATCCAAGAGAGGATGAACGACGAGGAGGCCATGTATGTCTTGAACATAATGAGGCTGCCCGCATTTGCAAAGCTTTAAAAGATAACGGTGTCATTCCAGATTTCAGATCACCAAACATCATTCGGCTAGCACCTGTGGCCTTTTATACGTCATACGAGGATGTTTGGAAAGTGGTGCAAATTCTTAAGAAGATTATGTTAGAAAAACAGTATGAAAAATACGAGAATAAGCGTGAAGTAGTTTCGTAAAGGGAATATTTTTTACAAACCACTTTAAAAATAAATAGGAGAATGATTGGTTTTGAGATTTAGCAGGTAATCGGAGCATAGGTATGACAAAGGGGGAATCCAAAATGAGCGATAAAAAAAATGATTCAAACAGTGGAAAGGAGCTGGAAAAAGGAATTCGAACGGATTTCCAGCATGCAATGTCATATGGAGATTATCTGAAGCTTGATCAAATCTTAGCAAGCCAACATCGATGCTCAAGTCATCATGATGAAATGCTGTTTATTATTATCCATCAGACGAGTGAACTTTGGATGAAGCTCATTTTGCATGAGTTATCAGCAGCTATTCACTGCATCAGCAAAAATGAGTTAGAACCGTCATTTAAAATGCTGTCGCGTATTTCGAGAATTCAGCAGCAGTTGATTCAATCATGGAACGTACTTTCCACGTTGACGCCTGCAGAGTATATGGAGTTTAGAGATCAATTGGGGAGCTCCTCAGGATTTCAATCTTATCAAAATCGATTAATCGAATTTGCGCTGGGAAATAAGAATGCTCACACACTATCAGTCTATCAACATCAGACAGACCTATTTAAGAAAATGCAAAAGGCTCTTCAGAAACCAAGTATTTACGATGTGGCCATTCAAGCACTTGCTGCAAATGGATTGCCTGTCGATAAAAAAGTAATCGAAAGGGATTTCGCACAAAGCTATGAACCGAATGACAGCGTTGAAGCGGCATGGCTGACTGTTTACCGCAATGTTGATCATCATTGGGATTTATATGAGCTTGCTGAGAAACTTGTGGATATTGGCTATCATCAGCAAACATGGCGCTTTCACCATATGAGTACGGTAGAAAGAATAATTGGCCATAAAAAAGGTACGGGCGGTTCATCTGGCGTAACGTATTTAAAAAGAGTGCTGGAACAACAGTTCTTCCCTGAACTATGGAGTGTAAGAACGAAACTATAAGTGGAGATGGAGACATGAATAAATGGATTGATATATCACAAGCCTTGGATGAAAAGGTGCCAGTTTGGCCAGGTGACACACCTTTCTCTAACAAATTGATAACCAATAAAGAAGAAAGTGGATCAGTGAATGTTGGTCAACTTAATATGAGTACACACACGGGAACCCATGTTGATGCCCCTTTTCATTTTGATAATGACGGGAAAAAAGTGATTGACTTGGATGTAAACATCTTTATTGGAAAAGCAAAGGTCATTCACCTCCCAAATAAAAGTTATATTGGAGTAAAAGAATTATCTGGTTTAGACCTTAAAGGTGTCGTTCGTCTGTTAATACGTACGGATGCTTGGAAGGACCGGCAGAAGTTTCCTCAATCAATTCCTTATTTCCAGCCGGAGCTATCTGATTACCTTTCTGAAGTCGGAATTCGTCTTCTTGGTGTTGATTTGCCCTCAGTTGACCCATTGGAAAGTAAAGAATTGTTAATCCATCATCAACTTTCTGCCCATGGCATTCATATTTTAGAGGGGCTTGTCTTAACAAATGTGCTCCCTGGTGATTATGAAATGGCGGCTCTTCCCCTGCCGCTTGTTGAAGGAGATGGAAGTCCAGTACGCGCTGTCCTTAAAAAAATGACCTAGGGGTTATTCAACTAAAATTAAGCGGCCCTTTATCTTTTGATTAAAAATTGACAAGGTCGCTTTTTCTATGTTTTTTATGTGTGTTGAACATACCATGAAATAATTTATAAGAAATATAAATTAATAAAATATAGTGAAACAATTTATAAAATAATCAATAAACTATAAATTATTTTAAAGATGACTCAGTATAAAATGATAGTAACAACAAAAGAGGAGGAGAAAGAAATGAAGGCAATAACAAATAACAAGATTACACGTTTAAGAGGTTCAGATTTAAATACAAAAGGATGGCAGCAAGAGGCGGTACTTCGTATGCTGATGAATAATTTAGACCCTGATGTTGCTGAAAAACCGGATGAGCTTGTTGTATATGGGGGAATTGGAAAAGCTGCACGAAATTGGGAAGCGTTTGATGCCATTGTTCAATCAGTCAAGGAATTAGAAAATGATGAAACATTGCTTGTTCAATCAGGTAAACCTGTAGTAGTTTTTAAAACCCACAAGGATGCACCGCGTGTTCTTATTGCAAATTCAAATCTTGTGCCGGCCTTTGCTAATTGGGAAACCTTCCATGAACTTGATAAAAAAGGACTGATGATGTACGGCCAAATGACAGCAGGAAGCTGGATTTATATTGGTTCACAAGGAATTGTTCAAGGTACCTATGAAACGTTTGCGGAGCTGGCGAAACAGCATTTCAACGGTACTCTAAAAGGCACAATCACTGTAACAGCTGGTCTTGGCGGAATGGGTGGTGCACAACCGCTTGCTGTCACAATGAACGGTGGTGTCTGCATCGCAATTGAAGTGGATGAGACAAGAATTGATCGTCGAATTCAAACACGCTACACAGATGTGAAAGCGCAAACATTGGATGAAGCTATTCAATTGGCTACTGAAGCGAAACAGTTAGGGAAACCATTATCCATAGGTTTGTTAGGGAATGCTGCTGATCTTCTTCCAGAAATGATTGAAAGAAACTTTATTCCTGACGCTTTAACAGACCAAACATCTGCACATGATCCGCTTAATGGCTATATTCCATCAGGTATGTCGCTTGAAGATGCTGAAGCCCTGCGAAACAATGATCCTAATGAGTATGTACGACGCTCAAAAGCATCAATGGCAAAACATGTTGAAGCAATGCTTATCATGATGGAAAAGGGTGCTGTCACGTTTGATTATGGTAATAACATTCGCCAGGTCGCAAAAGATGAAGGAATCGAAAATGCATTTGCTTTCCCTGGTTTCGTTCCAGCATATATTCGTCCGCAATTTTGCGAGGGAAAAGGACCGTTTCGCTGGGTGGCCTTATCAGGTGATCCAGAAGATATCTATAAAACAGATCAAGCGATTTTACGAGAATTCAGTGATAACGAGCATTTATGCAACTGGATCCGATTGGCCCAACATAAAATTCAATTTCAAGGCCTGCCTTCCCGTATCTGCTGGCTAGGATATGGTGAACGTGCCCGTTTTGGAAAGATTTTAAATGACATGGTTGCAAGCGGTGAATTAAAAGCGCCGATTGTGATTGGACGCGATCACTTAGATTCAGGCTCTGTTGCATCGCCTAATCGTGAAACAGAGGCAATGAAGGATGGATCAGATGCTGTGGCAGACTGGCCGATATTAAATGCTATGGTAAATGCTGTTGGCGGCGCTACATGGGTTTCTGTGCATCACGGCGGCGGTGTCGGGATGGGCTACTCTCTTCATGCTGGTGTGGTCATTGTAGCGGATGGAACAAAGGAAGCGGAAGCTCGAATAGAACGAGTACTTACTACCGATCCAGGCATGGGAGTCGTTCGGCATGCTGATGCCGGATATGAGCTTGCCAAAAAAACAGCACGTGAAAAAGGTATTAAGATGCCAATGCTAGATAAAGGGGCTGATCAAGAATGAGTAGGCCAATTTGGGTAAAACATGCTGCTCAACTGGCAACATTAGCTTCTGATGTAAAAGGACCGCGTTCGAAAGAAGCAATGTCTGAACTTGGTTTAATAGAGGATGGCAGCTTATGGATTGAGAAAGGTGTGATTCAGGCTGTTGGTACAACAGAAGAAATAAAGGAAGCGTATGCTCACAAACTTGATGAAGCAGAAGTTGTGGATGCCTCGGGCCATTTGGTTACTCCAGGACTTGTGGATCCTCATACACATGTTGTTTACGGAGGAAGTCGGGAACGTGAATTTGAAATGCGCCTTGAAGGTGCTGCTTATATGGAGATTATGAATGCGGGTGGGGGAATTCATGCGACTGCCCGCATGACAAGAGAAGCTTCTGAAGAACAGTTAATGGAACAAACAATAGGCAGACTTGATTCCTTTCTCGCACATGGTGTGACAACGATTGAAGGAAAAAGCGGCTATGGAATGAACTTAGAAACAGAGCTTAAGCAGCTTCGAGTCATGAAAAAACTGCAGGAACAGCATGTGATCGAAATCGTGCCTACATTTATGGGGGCCCATGCTGTTCCTCCAGAATTTAAAGGCCGTGAAAATGAGTACGTTGAACATATAATTTTAGACATGCTCCCTGTGGTAGCAAAAGAAAAATTGGCAGAATTTCAGGATGTTTTTTGTGAAAAAGGTGTGTTTACACCTGAGCAATCAGAACGACTGCTGGAAGCAGGAAAACGTTTTGGGTTCATCCCTAAGATCCATGCCGATGAAATCGAGTCTTATGGTGGTGCTGAATTAGCTGCGAAAATAGGAGCCATATCTGCTGAACATTTATTGAAAGCCTCAGAGGCAGGCATTAAAGCAATGGCTCAATCAGGAACAATAGCTTGCTTGCTCCCGGCAACTGCCCTTTATTTACGAGAAACAGCAGCAGCGGGAAGAAAAATGATTGATGCGGGTGTGGCAGTGGCCATTTCAACGGATTGTAACCCAGGTTCTTCACCAACAACCTCCATGCCTCTAGTGATGAACTTGGCCTGTATCTCAATGCGTCTTACACCTGCCGAAGCATTAACAGCAGCAACTTATAATGCTGCATGTGCGATTAACCGCCACGATAAAATCGGTTCACTTGAGGTTGGAAAGCAGGCAGATATCGTCTTATGGAATGTGAAAAATTATCAGGAATTGCAATATTTATTTGGTGTCAACCATGTCAATTCGGTGTGGAAAAAAGGTGTAAAGGTGGTGTAGCAGCTTGAATGAACATTTTTTAAAGCAGCCTGAATGGTCGTGGAATGTACCGTTGAATGAAAAGCCGACATATGTTCATCATTGGGTTAAACCACTTAGCGAACATGACCAACCATTTGATTTTATCCTATACGGAGCACCAATTTCCCGGTCTTCAATCAGTGTATCAGGAGCTTCTTTATACCCAACAGAATTTCGCAGGATGTGGAAAAGTTTTGCAACTTATAATTTAGATGAAAATGTGGATTTGAGCTTCTTCCATGTAGGTGATGCGGGGGATGTTATGATGCATACCACTGATATTCTTTTATCACATCAGCGCATCCAAAGGTCAACTGCTTTTCTTGCCGAACACTATCCAAACACACGAACATGCATGATTGGCGGTGACCATTCAACAACAGCCTGTGCGGTTCGCGGGATAAAAGAGGCATTTCCAGAAGAGACGATTGGGGTGTTACAGCTTGATACGCATCTAGATGTAAGGGATCCAAACGAATTAGGACCAGCAAATGGAACACCGATCCGTCAACTCATTGATGGCCGCCATGTCATGGGTGAGCATGTTATCAATATTGGCCTGCATGGCTATTTTAATGCAAAACCGCTAATCGATTATGCAAATGATCATGGAATACAAATGGTAACTCTTAACCAAGCGCGCAGGCAGGGGTTAATAAAAACAATAAAGAGAGCATTAGACGACTTAGCAAAAAAAGTTGACCGAATTTATGTGACGGTTGATATGGATGTATTGGATATTTCTGTTGCACCTGGTGTACCTGCATCCACACCAGGAGGAATGTCTGCGATTGAACTTTTTGAAAGCTTATTAGAAATTGGAAAACACTCTGAAGTTAAGCATATTGATTTTGTTTGTTTAGACCCAAGCAAAGACTCGCATGTTTCTGAAACAGTAAAGATCGGTGTATATGCATGGCTGCAATTTATTACGGGCTCTATCCTGAAAACGAAATAAATTCCAACGTCTATTCGGTCGATGAAAAAGGGTGATAAAAAGCTTGTCATTTATTATGCTTGCTAAATAAAATAAAGAATAGTTTAATAGACTGTGTAGTAAAGATTAAAAGTGCCCACAAGTTAATTGCCTTTTAAGATAGTAGGGAAATCAGTGAGAATCTGATGCAGCACCTGTTACTGTATGTGTCGATGAAATTGTCATGCGATTGGAAAATAATTCAAGGAAGGGACAAAAGTAAGTTTTAGACACAAGTCAGGAAGATCGCTTTTAATTGTTTGCTTCCGACCTTCGGAGTGCGATGCAAAGAGAGTTTATGAAAATAGAACTGAAGAAGTCATGAAGAAAAAAAACATCATCACGCCCATCATTCTAGAAAAAATCAGTGTAATGTCTAATAAATTTTACTAAATAGAAGTTATCAAAAAATTCAAATTGGAAAGACGAGAGCTTTTGCAAGGCGTTCTAGATGAACGTCTTTTTTAGTCTGCCCTTTCCGAATTTATTAAAAAAAGGCAAATAAGAGAGGAGTTAATGTTTTTGCAAATATCTTATTTTTAAAAAAACATTATTAAAAATCCAAAAAGTCCGGTGGTGGTTTTCCTATGTTCACAAATGAAGAAAAAGAAGCGCTATTTAAGGTTATTTCAACAAGAAGAGATATTCGCACTTTTTTAACTGATCCCGTACCACAAGAGGCAATAGTAAGAATATTAGAAGCTGCTCACCATGCACCTTCTGTAGGATTCATGCAGCCATGGAATTTTATTTTGATTGAATCGAACGAAATCAAAGAGCAATTAGCATGGGCAGCAGATAAGGAAAGAAGAGCTCTTGCTATTCATTATGAAGCAGATAATCGGGCATCGAAGTTTCTGACACTAAAGATTGAAGGATTAAAAGAAGCCCCATTGACGATATGCGTAACATGTGACCCGACAAGAGGCGGGGCACATGTATTGGGTCGTAATTCAATTCCGGAAACGGATATCATGTCAACTGCGTGTGCCATACAAAACATGTGGTTAGCAGCTTGTGCTGAAGGATTAGCCATGGGATGGGTTAGTTTCTATAAAAAGTCAGACATTCGAGAAATTTTGACGATTCCTCCCCATATTGAGCCAGTAGCTTTATTATCCATTGGTTATACAAATGCATACCCAAAGGCTCCTTTGCTTGAAACAGCAAATTGGGAAAAAAGGAAGTCATTAAAAAGTCTAATTTATAAGGATAAATGGGGAGAATTGGCTGAAAAATGAATATTGAAAATAAAAAAAGTTCAATAGTTTTATAGATTAGATAGGTTAATTTCTTAATTATTAAAAAAGGATTTTTCAGATTAAGAATTTCTATACCCCTTGTCTTTTTCCTCTAGTTTAAGTAAACTACCTGTAAAATCAATTTTTTTCGGGTGCTGGTGGAAACCGGCTGAGATTGCAGTTATACCGCTGCTGACCGTTTGGAACCTGTTGGATAATGCCAGCGTAGGGAATGTGATTAGGGAAACTAAGAGCACTTTGCGTGAAGGCAAAGTGCTCTTTTTGTATGATTTTACACTTGTTATGAATCGATGGATCATGTGAAGGGAGCAAATTGAATTGAATAACGAGCAAATCAACACTGCGTTAGGAGCAGTAAGACAGCAAAATCCGCTTGTTCATAATATAACAAATGTTGTTGTTACAAACTTTACAGCAAACGGGTTATTGGCATTAGGTGCATCACCTGTTATGGCTTATGCGAAGGAAGAAGTTGCCGATATGGCAAAACTGGCAGGTGCATTAGTTTTAAATATTGGGACATTGACATCTGATGAAGTTGAGGCGATGGTGATTGCTGGGAAGTCAGCAAATCTTTATGATGTACCAGTTATTTTTGATCCAGTTGGTGCAGGGGCTACTGTCTATCGAACAGAAACTGCCCAGCGAATAGTCAAAGAATTAAAGATTTCAATTTTACGAGGAAATGCAGCTGAAATTGCCAATGTTATTGGGGAAACATGGACGATTAAAGGTGTTGATGCAGGAGAAGGTGCTGGCAATACAATTGAATTGGCGCAAATTGCAGCTCAAAAATTAAAAACACTTGTCATAATAACTGGTAAAGAAGATGTCATAACAGATGGACACCATACTTTTGTTGTATACAACGGTCACCAGCTGTTAACAAAAGTAACGGGAGCTGGCTGTTTATTAAGCTCAGTCGTTGGGGCATTTGCGGCAGTTGAAAAGGACTTGCTTCAGGCTGCAGTTGCAGCACTTGCGACATATGGGGTGGCTGCTGAATTAGCAGCTGAAAAAACGGCTCAAGCCGGACCTGGAAGCTTTCAAATTGAATTTTTGAATCAATTGGCAAATGTTTCACCAAAAGATGTAAATCAGTTCGCTAAAATCGAAAAACTGTAAATTAAGTTAAAGGAGACTTTGGAAATGGCTATAAAAAAAGCTTTAACTATTGCTGGTTCAGATAGCGGAGGTGGTGCCGGTATTCAGGCCGACCTAAAAACCTTTCAAGAACTAAACGTATTTGGCATGTCAGCCATAACCGCGGTTACCGCACAAAATACCCTTGGTGTTCATGGGGTCTATCCATTATCCGTTGAAGCCGTTGTTAATCAAATTGAAGCAATTGGGAATGACTTAGGAACAAATGCAGTAAAAACAGGGATGTTATTTAGCAGTGAAATTATCCAGTCTGTTGCTGAGGCAGTGAAAAAGTTTCAATGGGAGCATGTTGTGGTAGATCCTGTTATGATAGCTAAAGGCGGTGCGTCTTTATTGCAAAATGAGGCTGTAGCTGCGCTTAAACAATATCTTATACCATTAGCGATGGTCATTACTCCAAATATTCCTGAGGCAGAAGTTCTGGCTGATATGTCGATTCGAACTATGGAAGACCGGTTAGAAGCAGCTAAACGCTTGTATCGACTTGGTGCAAAGTATGTTGTAATCAAGGGCGGTCATGATGATGGGGAAGAATTAGTCGATGTCTTATATAATGGCAAAGAGTTTACTTATTATAAAGGCTTGCGTATTGCAACAAAAAACACTCATGGTACAGGCTGTACATTTGCTGCCGCCGTCACGGCAGAAATTGCAAAAGGTAACACGGTTGAACAAGCTGTTCAAACAGCCAAAAGCTTTATCCAGGCTGCAATTGAAGCGGATTTAGAAATTGGAAATGGCCATGGTCCTACAAACCACTGGGCTTATCAACAACAGCACGCAAAGATTCGTCAGTAAAGGGGAGATCGTGTTTGAACAGAATTTCAAGAATACAAATGAATGAGTTATTGCGTTTATATTTTATTATGGGAAGCAATAATTGTAAAATAGCCCCTCAAGCAGTGCTTGAACAAGCGATTAAAGGGGGGATTACACTATTTCAGTTTAGAGAAAAAGGATCAGGTTCTTTTACCGGTGATGAAAAAGTTCTCCTCGCTAAACAATTACAAGCTATATGTAAAAACTATTCTATCCCTTTTATCGTGAACGATGATGTTGAACTAGCCCTTGCCCTTAATGCTGACGGTGTTCATATTGGACAAGATGATGCATCAGCAATGGAAGTAAGACAGAAGATCGGAAACAGAATTTTAGGTGTATCCGCTCATAATCTTGAAGAGATTGAAAAGGCGATTGTTGATGGAGCAGATTATGCAGGGATTGGACCGATCTACACGACAAAAACAAAAGAGGATGCAAATACAGCCCAAGGAACAACACTTATTAAGGAGATCCGTGAAAAAGGTATCGATCTCCCAATTGTTGGAATTGGAGGGATTACTTCTGAAAATGCAGCACCAGTTATCAATAGCGGCGGTAACGGTGTTTCCGTCATTTCAGCGATTAGTCTTGCAGAAAATCCAACAGAACGTGCTAGCGAGCTAAGAGCTATTGTAGATCAGTTAATATAAAAAGATTAATTTATCATGATGAGGTTGTCTCAAAGAAAGCGGACTGCCCCCTCAAACATATCCATTGGTGGTTTGAGGGGGCAATTTCTATTGAGATTTCCTCATTTTTTTATGGAGGAATTAGATAAGTTAAGTAGAAGAATGATGAGGTATAAATACTTGATCTATATAAAAAAAGGGTGGAGCAATACTATGGAGTTATCTGCAATGCTACTAGATATTATTAAGAACAGTTATGGAACTGGAGACATTGTCGAATTCCACCGTTTAGAAGGCGGTTATTGGAATGACGTTTTTTCCCTTAAAGTGCAAAATAAAAGGTACGTATTACGAATAAGCCACCGTTCCACGAAAAAAGAAAGCATAGTATATGAACATATGTTATTGCATTATATGAACAAGCAGATAAAGGAAATTCCCGCTCCAATTATGCTCGTCGACGGGACAACATTCTTTTTCCATGAAGGGAGAATCATATCCTTATACCCCTTTATGGAAGGAGTAATTCCCGAAATAACGAAAGCAACAAGACACGCAGCCGCAGAAATGCTGGCAAAATTGCATATGGCAGCCCAACGATTTCCAAATAAAAAGAAAAATCCAGCTCATACATCAATTAAAAACCTCAATTGGAATCATAATCATATGTGGAATTGGGAAAAGCTTAAACAACAGTTAGAGAAGCATTCACAACAGCTTTTTACATCCCATCTTGATCATCCAGACCAGCATGGTTGTATTGCCAAATTGATTAAGATGAAAAACGAGATTGAACGACTAAAGGGTAACATTTCACAATGGACTGTTCAGCTAGCCAATGCAAATCCTGATTTACTTTTTGCCCCAACACACGGTGACTATTATCGCGGCAATTTATTAGTAGTAAATGATCAGATTTCTGCGGTAATAGATTGGGATGAGTGCAGACCAGATTGGCTGTCTTATGAACTGGCACGAGCGACCTGGGAACTTTGCAAGGATAAAAAGCTCCATACTCTGAATAGAGAATGGGCAATTGAATTTGTTCAAACGTATAAAAATGCAGGAGGTCCTGTTCCGGCAAATGAACTGCAGCTTCTGATTCCTTTTATTCGTTCAGTAAGAATGATTGAAATATTGTTTTATTTGGATCAAGGCTTTCAAGGCGAAGAGTGGGACCCGGAATATACCTTGCATAATTTGTACTCTTTGTTAAACCTGGCTAGTTACCAAGAGTTGTTTTAATTTAAAGCATCTTTTTAAAGAGGAAGGGATGAACACAAATGAAACTGCCAAACAAAATAGCTGAACTTGTTGAGGGCTGTACCTGGGAGAGAATTACGATTGGACAGTCAGAATCGAAAACATTTGTATTGCAAAGCGATAAAACAAATCAGTATCTAAAAATTCAATCATTAGCTGCAATTGAATGCTTAGCAGATGAAATGGAACGGTTAAAATGGCTGCAAGGAAAATTGCCGGTACCAGCTATTCTTTGTTATGAAAAGGACGTGGAAAATGAATACTTGCTTATTTCAGAAATAAGAGGGAAGGATGCCTCAAACAAAACCCATATAAGTGACCTTTCTAATTTAATGAAGCAGCTGGCTGCCGGTCTTAGAATGATGCATGAAATAGAGATAAAAGAATGTCCGTTTGATGAAAGAGCAGACAAAAAAATAGCTGAGGCACACAGACGAGTAAAAAATGGACTTGTGGATTTAGAGGATGTTGATGATTGCAGAAAGGAAGCATCTGCAGAGGCATTATTTAAACAACTTATTTCAAGTAAGCCAAAAAATGAGGATTTAGTCTTTACCCACGGTGACTATTGCCTGCCAAATATTATCATCGACAAAGGGCAATTTAGCGGATTTATCGATTTGGGGAGAGCTGGGATATCAGACAGGTATCAAGATTTAGCTTTGGCTGTTCGAAGCATAATTTATAATTATGGTGAGGAAATGGTGCAAATTTTCCTACAGGAATATGGGGTAGAGAAAGTGGATGAGGAAAAAATAGAATTCTATCAGTTATTGGATGAATTTTTTTAGTAGATTATTAGACGATCGTCGTAACTTAATAGAGTACATTTTTATCAGGTAAATAGAGATCATAACAAAGGAAATTGTTGAAGAAAGTTTACTTTAGGAAACTCTTTTGCCTGAGCATTACTAGTATAGAATAGTGAAACAAGATTGCTCTAGACTCACACGATTATTAATTGTTATGATGTTCAAGGAATTGAATTGTGGAGGCTAGATTGAATGGAACAAAAATATAACGACTTAAAATTAGGAGAACGAGGGGTTATCATAAGCATTATTGCTTATATATTCTTATCCTCGCTTAAATTATTTATTGGATACATAGCAAATTCAGAGGCACTAAAGGCTGATGGTTTAAATAATGCCACAGATATCATTGCTTCAGTTGCCGTATTAATAGGTCTTAAAGTATCACAAAAACCGGCTGATAAAGATCATCCATATGGACATTGGAAAGCTGAAACAGTCGCTTCTATGGTTGCATCATTTATCATGATTGTTGTTGGTATTCAGGTTTTATTTGGAGCGTTTCAATCTGTATTTGATAGCAAGCAGGAGGCACCAGATTTAATTTCCGCATGGACAGGAATCTTTTGTGCCATCATAATGTTTTTGGTTTATCGATACAATCGAAATTTAAGTAAGAAAATTAATAGTCAAGGGCTGATGGCAGCAGCAAAAGATAATCTTTCAGATGCGTGGGTTAGTATTGGCACTGTGATAGGGATTATCGGTTCACAATTTGCCTTGCCATGGCTGGATCCGTTAACTGCTTTTGTTGTAGGTTTGCTTATTTGTAAAACAGCATGGGATATATTTAGAGATGCTTCACATCATTTAACAGATGGATATGATACTGAAAAAATGGATGCTTACAAAGAAACCATATTATCTCAGTTCGGGGTAAAGGGTGTAAAGGACATTAAAGCAAGGAATTATGGGAATAATGCCGTGGTCGATGTTGTCATTCTCGTCAATTCAAACCTAGGGATTCGTGATGCACATGATATATCTACAGAGGTTGAAGAGGTTCTTAAGGATAAGCATGGAGTTTATGATGTGCATGTACATGTTGAACCAAATTAACTACATTATTGGAAAGTGGGAACTTGTGTTAAGTTGGTGCAAGTACTATTTATAGCTGGCATAAATTTTTAAGAAATGTGCACGATATGGATTAGGAATATTATTCATAATCGGAGGCTAGCATGTATGGAACAACAAAAAAATTTACAGCAAGCTCAGCAAGAGGTTCAAAAAGCACATCAGCTACTGCAAGCTAAAAATCAACAATTGTTACAAGCCCAGCAACTGGTACAAACGGAAATACACCAGTTAAAACAAGCCCAACAGAAAGTTGAGAAAGCACAAGAGGATGTCCAAATTGCTCAACAGAAACTTCAGGAAGCACAAAATGCAGCAATGATCTATCAAAATAATCTCCTATAGACGAGTAATATAACAAATTGTATGGATGATGAAGGGGCAATCCAGAATAGAGGATTGCCCTTTTTTACTTAAAAGGAAACCACAAGGTATTTATTTCATCTTTCAGTCAGCCTTTTTTACTAACCACCTTACCTTTTTTAAAATTTAGCTTCATACGAAATGGATATATATAGTTACAAACAGTAGTTATAAAAAGATATGATAACCTTCAAAAAGCAGTTTAGATTTTCGGTTTACCTTTTGAATTGGCTAGGGGAATAATATGAAAAATAAGTGTTTTTAAGTAACAGATATATGCAATTTGAATGACTGCTGCTAAATGCGTTTGTCATGCCCCTTTTTTACACTCCTTTCCTTATCGCATGTAACAGATTTACAAGTAAACTTGATAACAAAACGATCGTTGAATGAAAAAGGGTCAAACTTAAAAAAGCCTTTTGTATTTAAGAACACTGTTAACTTGGTCAAACATTAAGCAGGTATAAAAGCCTTTTTGTGGAATACATATAAAAAGGTCCCTGAGAGGTCGATACTTATTGTAAAATGTAAAGGTATAAAACAACAAGAGAAGGGAGGAATGAACATGGAAAACAAGGAAGCTCCTGCTCTTTGGACAAAATCATTTCTTTTACTTATCATAGGAAATCTCTTTTTATTTATGAGTTTTATGATGTTAATGCCTACAATGCCACCACAAGCAAAAGCACTTGGTGCATCTGATGTGCAAATTGGATTGGTCACATCGTTATTCGCCGTTGCTGCCATTATCGTACGGCCTTTTATTGGCTTTATGCTGGAATCCACCAGCCGTAAATGGCTTGTTGTTGTCGGGGCTGTTATTTTACTATTTTTAACAATCAGCTATACATATACATCGGTCATCTTGCTTTTCCTAGCTGTCAGATTTATTCACGGTTTTGCATGGGGGGTATCAACTACAGTTAATGGAACTGTTGCCGTTGAACTGGTACCGCAAAAGCGAATTGGTGAGGGAATGGGCTACTTCGGCTTATCGGTAACCATTGGAATGATAGTTGCACCGAGCCTAGGAATCTTTTTGTATCAAAACTTTGGTTTTGGAACACTGATCATTGGTTCAGTGATTTTAGGACTGATTGCTATTATCACTCTAGCGATGGGAACGTATCATACACCTAAAGCCGTTTTGGAAAAGCCTTTTAATCCCAAGGAATTTTCTTTCTTTAAATCATTAATCGATAAGGATAGCTTGTATCCCGCAGTCGTTACAATTCTTTCAACCTTTGGCTATGGTGCAATTGTGACGTTTATTGTCATTTTTGGCCAAGAACGGGGAATTGATCAAATCTTTCTATATTATTTCTGTAATGCCGTAATGGCCACCATCGTCCGTCCAATTTCAGGAAGATGGTTTGATGCAAGAGGACCTTGGTCATTGATTGTGGTTTGTGCCTTGCTAACGATAGCGGGCCTATGGGTTTTATCCTATACATATTCTGTTGGGATGCTTATTTTAGCCGGATCATTATTCGGAATAGGCTACGGCTCAATGATGCCTGCACTTCAAGCTTGGGTATTATCCAAAACAAAGCCTGAGCAGCGCGGGATTGCCAATGGGATGTTTTATTCATCGATTGATTTAGGTTTAGGTTTAAGTGCCATTATTTTAGGAGCGGTATCGGCATTTGTCGGGCTGGGTACTGTATTCCAGTTTTCAAGCATCTGCTTTGTTATCGTTATTTTTATGACACTGGTAGATTTTCGTAAACAAAGACAGGGGAAGAAAAAACAATCATCGATTGCCGTCTGAAAATTGTTTTTATGAAATGAGAGGATGATCAAGGAGATCATCCTCTCATTTCGTTTTATTACTTTTTTAATCAGGTATATTCCGAAGAAACTGAATGTTTTACGATTTGTTTAAACAATAGCTCTCTATTTATCTTAGGTGGATAGTAAGATTATTTGCTATTAAATCGTTAAAGGAAATGTACACAAAGAGAAAGAAATCAACATCGTTTATTTCAAATCTATGTGGTACAAATAAAAAACAGTCGAGCGACGTAATGACAAAAGAGAGATATTATGAATATTTTTAGGAGATATAGGATGAAATGCAAATATATTGTCTATTTTGAATGACAAAAAAACTAAAATTGGTTTAAAATGGCCAATCCAGTAATTTCGACCTGTTTTATCCCAATTATTCATTTTTCTGTGAAAATTTACATAATATTTACAATGGCTAAATATTATTATAGTAAGTTTAGACTAGATTGATAAACAATGAGGAGGAGAAAAATGGGTCACAAATACGCTAGGAGGATTTTATCCTTATTTTTGATTTTATCGTTGGTATTTCCTAGTATTCTATTAAATTTTACACAAAAAGCAAAGGCGCAAGAAGTGCCGCTAACTGTAGCCGAAGCAATAGCTAAAAATAATAGTGGAGAGAATGCGACGGTAGAAGGATATATCATAGGGCATACGGTCAGCTCTGCCTCAATTGATTTTGAAGCGCCATTTACTAATGATTTTAATTTTGCTATTGCAGATTCACCAAATGAAAAGGACGGAGAGAAAATCATGCCTGTTCAGTTACCATCTTCGTTTCGTTCCACATTTGGTCTTGCAGCAAATCCTGGTATCATCGGGAAAAAAGTAAGAATCGCTGGTAGTTTAAATGAATATTTTGTGAAACCTGGAATAAAATCTCCAACTGCAATTGAATTCACAGAAGGTACGGGCCCAGTGGATCCTGATCCCGTCATACCAGGTGACCCAATTTCTATTGCAGATGCGCGAACAAAATTAGGACAAGAGGTAACGGTTGTTGGGACGGTAACTGCTGATAACTCTGCTATTGGTGGCGGAAGATTGTCTACCTTTATTCAAGATGAAACAGCCGGTATTAATCTTTTTTCTATTTCTGCTGCCGGTTTTCCAGATTTGAAAGAAGGTCAGCAAATTAAAGTGACAGGTACGATTACATCTTATCGAGGCTTAACCGAAATTGAACCGAACACAGATGGGATTGAAGTCCTTTCAGAAAATAACCAATTACCTGCTCCGGCAGAAATGAGCTTATTAGATTTATCGAACGCTGAACTTGCAGAACCAAAAGAAGGCCAGCTTGTTAAAGCAAGCGGTTTTGTTCAAAGTGTTCCAAGCTCACCAGCAGGCGGGGGTTACAATGTAACCGTGATTGATGAAGCGTTTAACAGTACAACCATTCGCATCATGGAAGCAACAAATGCGATATCTGCTGTTGAAGCTGGAAAATGGTATGAATTTACCGGAGTATTGAGTCAATACGATTCCTTTCAGGTTATGCCACGCAAAACGAATGATATTAAATTACTGGATCCTCAGCCTGAAGCACCTCAATCTGCCGGGGAATATATCTCAACTGTAGCAAGTGTAGTTGACGGCGATACCATCCATTTAAAAACCCCAGTATTAGGGTCAACAAAAGTTCGTTATGTCAATATTGATACACCTGAAACCTATCATACACCCCAAAATGAAGCAGATCAAAACCAGTTAGATCATGGCAATAAGGCTAAAGCGTATCTGAATGAATTATTAAAGCCTGGTGATGAGGTAATTGTAAAACTTGGGAATAAAGCAACGGATGATTACGGCCGTTTATTGGCACAAGTTATTCGTAAACATGATGGTTTGAACACGAATTTAGAAATGGTGAAAAAAGGATATGCATCAACCTACTTCATTTGGCCGGTAGGTGATGAAGCAGATTATAACAAGTTCCAGGCTGCTGTTAAAGAAGCAAAAGATGCCGGACTCGGAATTTGGAATCCAGCCAATCCATTAATGGAGCTGCCTTTTGCCTTTCGTGCCAGAGATGAAGGGAAAGGCTTTACTAGATTTGTGGGGAATTCAGAAACAAAAACGTATGTAACTCCAGAAGAGTGGGAAGAGGTTCCTGTAGAAAAGAGGATTTTCTTTGCTAGTGTAAAAGAGGCGGAAGATAATGGCTATACCGCAGCTGGCATTATAGAAACTGACACAATCAGCGTTCAGTTATTAGGAGTAAATGACCTTCATGGAAAAGTGGACGTAACCGGAACTGTAAACGGAGTGAATTATGGACGTATGGATTATCTTGCTGCATACTTACGCGAGCGAGAAGCAGCAAACCCGAATACACTGATTGTTCATGCTGGAGATATGGTTGGCGGCAGCTCACCGGTTTCTGCTTTATTACAGGATGAGCCAACAGTTGAAATGATGGAATCAATCGGTTTTGATGTCGGAACTGTGGGTAACCACGAATTTGATGAAGGTGTTGATGAAATGCTCCGCCTTATAAATGGAGGAGATCATGCAAATGGAACACCGAATTATGACGGAATTGATTTTCCGATGGTTGCGGCAAATGTAGAGTATAAGAACTCAGGAAATTTAGTATTAGATCCATACGCCATTAAAGAAGTAAATGGTGCAAAAATTGGTTTTATTGGTGTAGCAACAACGGAAACCCCAAACATGATTATTGCAAAGGGTAATGAACATATCCGTTTTACCGATGAAGCAGAAGCCATTAATAAATATGTTCCAGAGCTTCAGGAGCAAGGTGTTGAAGCAATTGTTATCCTTGCTCACGTACCAGGGAACCAATCAGGGGATTCCGCTTCAGGTGACATTGCCAGTATCGCAACAAAAATAAATGATGCAGTTGACGTTATTTTTGCTGCTCACAATCATGTAAAACTAAATGCAGTTGTCGATAATAAATTGATAGTACAAGCTTGGGAATATGGAAAGGCATTTTCTGATGTTGATTTACAGATTGACCGTATTTCAGGTGACATTGTAAAAAAATCAGCAGAAATTGTTGATGTCATCCAAACAGAAACAGAACCGGATCAAGAGGTAAAAACAATTTTAGATCAATACCTGGATGCAGTTGGACCAAAGCTTAATGAAGTTGTTGGCGAAGCAGGTTCAGAAATGACTGGCGGTTATACACAAAAAGGATTAATTGGTGATAACGCATTAGGTAATTTAATTGCAGATGGTATGGCTGCTGCGATGGATAGTGATTTTGCTTTAATGAATGGCGGAGGAATTAGGGATGATTTAAACGCTGGAGATATTACATGGAATGAATTATTTAATATTCAGCCATTTGGCAATACATTAGTCAAGCTTGAAATTTCAGGCGCTGATTTGAGAGCTATTCTTAACAGCCAATTTAGCAGTTATGGTCCTGATGTTAGTATCTCAGGATTCAGCTATACATGGGACCATACAAAAGGTACGTATGGTGAAGTAATTGATATTTATTTACCAGACGGTTCAAAAATTGATCCCGGTGACACATATACTGTAACTGTTAATAACTATATGTACCCTCATAGCAGTGATAAATATCTTCTAGGCGAACTTGGTGTAAACACTGTTCAAGGACCAGAGGATTTACAAGCAACTGTTGATTTTGTAAAAGGATTTGATCATGAGATTTTCTATACAGCAGAAGGGCGAATTTCAGAGGATTTCACTGCTCCAGTCACAAATCACACTTTGTCACAGCCTGATAAAACAAATGGCGAGTACTCAAAGGAAGTCAAAGTCACCCTTTCTGCAACAGATGCAGGTGTTGGGGTCAATTATATTGAGTATAAGCTGAATGATGGTGAATGGCTGAAATACGAGCAGCCTTTAACTATTGCAAATGAAGGTGAATACACACTATCTTACCGAGCGAAAGATAAAGTTCATAACGTAGAAGAATTGAAAACAGTTCCTTTCACAATTAAACAATCATCTATAAAGGATATAGTAAACTTAATTTTAGAAAAGGACTTAAATAATGGTCTTAAGCGCTCCTACAAAAATCATCTTGAAAGGGCTGAAGGAACTCTTCCTGTTAACCCTAAACAAGCGATTTCTATTCTAAATGATGTGAAAAAGAAAATTGAACAACTTCCGAGTAAACAGGTGACAGATCAAGACAAGCAGGAGATAACAAAGCTTATTGAAGAAATCATATCTGGAATTAAGGTGAATTAGTATGTAATATTTGGCTGCTAGATTATGTCTAGCAGTCTTTTTGTTTTATAACAACTTTTAACAGTCTGAAAAAACATAATCGGCGTAAGGGGAGCTATGAAGATAAGATGGGATAACAGCCTGTAAAGATCCGAAAAGTCTCGCTAACTATCCTCAGATGGAGTCTCGCTTTATCCCATCTTAACGGGCAGTAAACGTTTCTTTAGATTCAAGGTAATCTAACAAGATAAGTGTTGTTAACTGTCCGTAAAGATCCGATAAGTCTCGCTAACCATCCTCAGATGGAGTCTCGCTTTATATCTGAAAGAATAGTTATGATCAAGTTTTAATAACTATAAATAAAGGGCATTTACAAAATGGAATAACCTTGCTTGAAAACGAGGTGGACTAGGGATGTTTTTGGAATCATTTGAAACAAAACAGATGTTAGAAGCGATTTTGGGAAGTATTGATGAAGCAATTCATGCTGTAAACTCAGAAGGGATTACGATCTATTATAATAATGTTGCAGCAATGCATGATGGAGTTGAAATTAATGAGGTGCTTGGAAAGCATGTTCTTGACGTATTTCCATCATTAACAAGGCAAACCAGCACCCTTTTGAAAGTGATTGAAACAGGCAAACCGATCTATCAACAATCCCAAACCTATAAAAATAGCAAAGGACAATTGATTGATACTGTCAATACAACGATTCCAATAAAAGAAGGAAATCGGATTGCAGGAGCGGTTGAGATTGCCAAGGATTTAACAAAAGTAAAGCAACTTTCAGAAAAACTGCTTGAGCTTCAGCAAAAAATGAATAATAAAAAAAGAAAACCTGTATCGTCATCTGGCGCTAAATATAATTGGGATGACCTCATTACAAATTGTGATTCAATGAAAAAGGTGATTAATCAAGGTAAAAGGGCTGCCATTAGTTCTTCACCTGTGATGGTTTATGGAGAAACCGGAACAGGAAAGGAGTTGCTTGTTCAGTCTATTCATAATGCCTCTTTACGTAAATCTGGTCCATTTATTGCTCAAAACTGTTCATCTTTGCCGGAGTCATTATTAGAGAGCATTTTATTTGGTACGACAAAGGGAAGTTTTACTGGTGCAGTTGATCGAGCAGGGTTGTTTGAACTTGCCCATGGAGGAACGCTTTTTCTTGATGAAATTCATACGATGCCCTTGGATTTTCAAGCAAAACTATTACGTGTTCTTGAGGATGGCGTTATCCGCAGAGTTGGTGGTACAGAGTCATATATTGTGGATGTTAGAATTATCGTTGCCATGAATGAACATCCTTACCACTGTATGGAAAAGAAGTTGCTGCGCTCTGATTTGTTTTTCCGTCTAAATGTCTTTTTTATTGAGCTTCCCCCATTAAGAGAGCGGGATGGAGATATCCCATTATTAGTCGGTCATTTTATTAAAAAATATAATTATTTATTTAATAAACTGGTCATCCATATCGATGATCAGGTGCTATCAAGGCTTGTAAAACATCAATGGCAAGGGAATGTACGTGAATTAGAACATACAATTGAGTATGCGATGAATATGGCTGAAGGTGATATCCTCACAATAAAAGATTTACCTGTTTTTTTAAAAGAAACATCGCAAGAAGAAGAAATAAACCTAAAACCATTAAAAGAGACGGTAGAAATGATAGAAGCAAAGTTAATTCAACAGGCATTAGTGCAGACAAAGGGGAATGTCCTCAAAGCCTCAGTAATCTTAGAAATTCCCAGACAAACACTTCAGTATAAAATGAAAAAATATAAAATAGTAGTAGAACCGACATCGTGAAAGGAGGATAAGAATGAATCCACCCTATGAAACGATAAACAAAAAAACCCCTTATTACACTCTCCAGTTTTATCTTGATTATTTTAATGAGCGCCTTCGTGTCGATCATTATCAGGGAAATATGTCACTGATTTTAGAAGAGCTTGATCAGCTGGTAAATAAGAACACGTTTACCAAGGTGATTTTTTTTGCAAGGCCTGAGCATTGGCTGCAGCTGTTATCAAAAGGGTTCGAATTAGAGGCGATTATAAAGGGTTATTTCAATGGCACTGACAGCTATATTATGACCTGTTATAAAGATGTCGAACGAAGAACTAGTAAATATTGGATTGAAGAGAATGAGGTTCTTCAAACGATCAAGAAAAAAAGTCCGAAAGATGCTGAAGTAATCCCTGAGCGATATCACTTCCGGAAAGCAGCTGAGCTGGATGCTGATAAGCTTGCAAAATTATATGGGACTGTATTTGCCATTTATCCAACACCTATGAATGACTCGGAATATGTCAAAAAAATGATTAGGTCAGGCACCATTTTTTATATTGTCGAATGTGACAATCAGCTAGTTAGTGCTGCCTCTGCAGATATCAACAAAACTTTCTCACATGCAGAACTTACAGATTGTGCGACATTGCCGAATCATAGAAAGTATGGATTGATGAAAAAACTCCTTATTCAGCTTGAAGATGAATTAAGGAATAACGGTATATTTTGTTCTTTTTCGATTGCCCGTGCCCTTTCTTTTGGGATGAATGCCGCTTTTTATCAGCTTGGTTATGAATACAACGGCAGATTAACAAACAACTGCTATATATTTGACAAGTTAGAGGATATGAATGTATGGGTAAAGGATTTATCAAAAAAGTGAAGTAACACATGATCTGCCGGTTTTTAAGCATAGTGCCGATTTCCTGGCGGGAGAAAGACAGATTCATCTTTTAGATATGCCAAAAATTCAGCAGTGAAACCAAGAATTATATCTGGTTATTGAAGATAATTGTAAAAAAGCATGAAGTAGCAATATTCCTAAAGGCCTTGCCCCCTTATATAGCTGTTGGCACGAAATTTGCAAGATAAATTGTGAACAGCAAAAAAGGGGGAATAATCATGCTACATGATTTATATAAACCGCAGCGCCATTGGAAAGACATTGAATTGTGGAAAGATGTACCCGAAGAGAAATGGAATGATTGGATATGGCAGCTTACTAATACCATTCGTACACTGGATGACTTAAAAAAAGTTATTGACCTCACACCTGAAGAAGAGGAGGGGGTGAGGATTTCTACAAAAACAATTCCGCTAAACATTACTCCTTATTATGCAGCCTTAATGAATCCCAATGATGTAAGATGTCCAATTCGGATGCAATCCGTTCCAATTGGAAAAGAAATTTACAAAACAAAATATGATTTAGAGGATCCGCTTGAAGAAGATGAGGATTCCCCTGTTGCAGGCTTGACACATCGCTACCCAGATCGCGTGTTATTTTTGGTTACAAATCAGTGCTCAATGTATTGCCGTTATTGTACGCGGAGACGTTTCTCAGGTCAGATTGGAATGGGCGTTCCTAAAAAGCAATTAGATGCAGCCATTGACTATATTCGAAATATACCTGAAGTTCGTGATGTGCTGCTCTCAGGCGGTGATGGGTTATTAATTAATGACAATATTCTTGAGTACATTTTAAAAAATCTCCGTGATATTCCTCACGTAGAAATTATCCGGATTGGAACAAGAGCACCGGTTGTTTTTCCGCAACGTATTACCGAAAATCTTTGTAATATCTTGAAAAAATATCATCCTGTTTGGTTGAATACACACTTCAACACGTCGATTGAAATAACAGAGGAATCAAAACGGGCTTGTGAAATGCTTGTTGATGCAGGAGTTCCTGTAGGAAATCAGGCCGTTATTTTGGCGGGGATCAATGATAGTGTTCCGATCATGAAAAAGTTAATGCATGATTTAGTAAAAATAAGGGTCCGCCCTTACTATATCTATCAATGTGATCTCTCCGAAGGGATCGGCCATTTCCGTGCACCGATTTCCAAAGGGCTTGAGATCATCGAAGGTTTACGCGGACATACAAGCGGCTATGCAGTACCAGCCTTTGTGGTTGATGCACCTGGTGGCGGCGGGAAAATTACCTTACAACCGAACTACTTGATTTCTCAAAGTCCGACAAAGACAGTTCTTCGTAATTTTGAAGGGGTTATTACCACCTATCCTGAACCGGAAAATTACGTTCCAGGTCGGGCGGATGATTATTTTCAATCCATTTATCAATCCCATGATCTAAAGCCATCTAAAACAGGAATCAGCGGTTTGTTAAACGATGAAAAATTTAATCTTGTACCAGAGACACTTGATCGTTATAACCGCAGAGAAAGCTTTAAACAAAGCCCAACCTTTTCAACCTTAAAAGAAAAACGGGAAAAGCGTGATGAACTGAAAGAGAAAAAATATCAGGCACAATTAAAAAAGGAAAATAGCAAAGAATGAATGAGCCGGTAAGGGGGTTTGTAAATGAATTGTGAATGGTGTGAGAAATCGGATGCTTTTGAAATCACCTGTACCGTCTATTGGGAGTTGCCAGACGGTACCCGCGCGATTGAAATAACAGAAACACCGGGGATGAAGTGTACGGCATGCGGAATGGAATATCAAACAGAAGAGACGATTCAGCAGCTCGAAGATCAACTCTTATTAATTGATACAACAAAGATTGGCAAGGGAATCACATACGAAGCATTAATGGCGCAGCCGAAATTTTTAAAAAGGAATTATTTTCGGTTTTAGCTAAGTGACATGGCCCGTATTAAAACGAAAGGAATCGGTGACTTGGATGAAACGTTCGTTGTTGATTAAACCGATGATGAAAGAGGCTTATCCAACTGCCACCCATGGTGATGGCATTTATTTATATGATGACACTGGTAAAAAGTATATCGATGGTTCCTCAGGTGCTGTAACAGCAAGTATTGGCCATCGGGTACCGGAAATCATTGAGGCCATGCAAGTTCAAGCAAAAAAAGTTTCGTTTGTGTATCGTTCACAGTTTACCTCGGAGCCTGCAGAGATGCTGGCCCAAAAACTAAATGAACTTGTAGATGCTGATGAAGATTACTGGTCATTTTTTGTCAATAGCGGATCAGAGGCAACAGAAACAGCGATGAAGATAGCGATTCAGCATTGGCAGGAGCAAGGAGATTACAGAAAAACAAGAATCCTTTCACGATTCATCAGCTATCATGGTATCACCCTAGGTGCATTATCAATGTCAGGCCATGTCAAGCGCAGAGAACGATTTGTACCGCTGCTGGAAGACTTTCCAAGTGCAGCGGCTCCATATTGTTACCGCTGCCCGTTTAACAAGACTTATCCTGACTGCCAGTTAAGCTGTGCCAATGATTTAGAAACAGCAATAAAGCGGATAGGTGCCGAGCATATAGCAGCCTTTATAGCTGAGCCACTCGTAGGTGCTGCAGGCGGGGTTATTGTACCGCCAGAAGGGTATTATCAACATATCTCAAAAATTTGTAAACAATATAATATTCTATTTATAGCCGATGAAGTGATGACAGGAATTGGGCGCACAGGGAAAATGTTTGGGATGGATCATTGGGGCATCAAGCCGGATATTATTGCACTTGGTAAAGGAATGAGTGCAGGCTATACCGCGATGGCAGCTGCCATTGCAAGTGAGAAGGTGATGACCCCAATATTAAAAGGGTCCGGTTCGATTATGAGCGGTCATACCTATAGTGCAAATCCTCAGTCTGCAGCTGTTGCTTTAGCAGTATTAGATTATATTGAAAAACATAGACTGATAGATAAGGTGAATGAAAACGGCAATTATTTACTGCAGAAATTGGATGGGATTTCCAAAGAACTTGACATAATAGGGGATGTGCGAGGAAAAGGGCTGATGATTGGTGTAGAGTTTGTGGCCAACCGAATGACGAAGCAATCATTCAGCCCAACTGAAACAGTCACAAGCCGAATTGTTGACAGAGCACGGGAGAAGGGATTGCTAATTTACCCTGCTTCAGCGGGTGATGGAGGAGTACATGGTGATGCAATTATTATTTCTCCGCCTTTTATTATAACAAAACAGGAAATTGATCAGCTAGTACATCTTTTAAAAGAGACAGTAGCAGAAATTCAAAAAGAATTAGGTTGATAGGGGGAAAAGACAGTGACAACTCCAAAAAAATCAATCAATAAAATAGCGTCCCTCCAAGAAGCATTATCACATATTCATAGTGGCTGTACCCTCATGTTTGGCGGTTTTGGAGGAATTGGGAATCCGCCATCATTAATCAATGGTATTCTCGATAAAGGGATAAAGGATTTAACTTTGATCGGAAATGATACCGGATTTCCTGATATCGGTATTGGACGTCTGGTAAGCCAAGGCAGAGCCAAAAAAATAATTGTATCCCATATCGGCTCAAATCCAATCGCAGGACAATTGATGATGGAAGGAAAATTAGAGGTTGAATTTTCTCCGCAAGGAACGTTAGCGGAACGAATTCGAGCTGGTGGTGTTGGTCTTGGCGGGATTTTAACCGATGTGGGCCTTGATAGCATGGTAGAGGAAGGCAAGCAAAAGGTAATGGTGAATGGCAAGGAGTTTTTACTGGAAACCGCGCTGAGAGCCGATATCGCCATCGTAAATGCTAAAAAAGCCGATACCTTTGGCAATCTTATTTATGAAACAAGTGCAAGGAACACAAACCCTTTAGTTGCCATGGCAGGAAGGTTTACAATCGCAGAGGTGGAAGAAGTCGTTGAGATGGGTGAAATTGATCCGGAAAAGATTGTGACGCCAGGGATTTATGTAGATCTTGTTGTTCAAAGCAATGGAGTTGATTGGAAGTGGGCTTGGGAGTAGCGAATTGTTGGAAAAGTGATGAGAAAAGAAACGATAACTTTTTGAACTAACTCCAAGGGGTATAGCTTCAGCAACTGCCTCTCTAGGGCTAAGCCACTCATGAGTTGAAAGCAAAGATCGCCTTCTATTCATGAGCGTTTAATTTGCCAAAGGCTAATCAAGGAGCTTGCGCTTTTATTTAATGAGGTGATTAGAGTGAGCATGGATAAAGAGATTAGAAACCGAATCGCTAAACGAGCTGCGCAGGAAATTCAAAATGGGATGATCGTTAATCTTGGAATTGGAATTCCCTCTTTAGTACCCAACCATCTCCCTGAAGATGTACATGTCATGTTTCATGCGGAAAATGGTATTCTCGGCATGGGAAAATCACCAGAAAAAGGAGAGGAGGATCCAACTTTATGTAATGCAGGAGGTTTTCCTGTAACCATAACCCCTGGAGCATCCTATTTTGACAGTGCTGCAGCATTTGGAATGATACGTTCTGGTTACTTGGATATTACGATTCTTGGCGGACTTGAAGTAAGTGAAAAGGGCGATTTAGCCAACTGGATTGTACCTGGAAAAAGAGTACCGGGAATAGGCGGAGCAATGGAACTGGCAAAAAAAGCGAAGAAAGTCATTGTTATTATGAATCATTGTAACAAAAAAGGAGAACCAAAAATTTTACAATCCTGTACATTGCCCTTAACAGCCAAGGAATGTGTCAGCATGATTATTACGGATATGTCTGTAATAGAAGTGACAAATCATGGTCTGCTTTTAAAAGAGGTGATGGCTCCGTTTACAGCAGAAGAAGTTGCTCAAAAAACTGGCGCCGCTTTAAATATTTCTGAAAATCTCATCGTGGTGAAATAAAAAGATAAGGGACATATAAAAGGGGATGAGTCGGTTGAGTGAGGAACGTAAGATGCTGAAATACCATATAAACCAATGGTTAACTGCTAATCGTGAACAAGGAATTAGGCTATTGCAAAAATTAGTAAAGGCCGCCAGCACACAAGGAAATGAGGTTCAAGCGCAAAAAATTGTCATGAAAACCTTGCATAAAATTGGCTTGAAGGTTGATGTTTGGGAGCCAGAAGGGGATGAAGTAATAAAGCATCCCTATTTTACTTCGCCGCGCAATGAATTTAAAGGGAGTCCAAATGTTGTAGGTTTGCTAAAAGGCATCGGCGGAGGGCGTTCCCTCATATTAAATGGTCATATTGATATCGTACCTGAAGGAGATCACCAGCAATGGGAATATGATCCGTTTAGCGGTGAAATCAGCAATGGAAGATTATATGGACGAGGAGCAACGGATATGAAAGGCGGTAATGTCTCTCTTTTATTAGCTTTGTCAGCTCTGCGTGCACTTGGAATTCCTTTGAAGGGGGATGTTATTTTTCAAAGTGTCATTGAGGAGGAAAGTGGAGGCTTGGGAACATTAGCTGCTATTTTACGAGGCTATAAGGCAGATGCGGCCATTATTCCTGAGCCCACAAACATGAGAATCTTTCCAAAGCAGCAAGGATCAATGTGGTTTAGAGCTCATGTGAAAGGACGCTCAGCTCATGGAGGTACAAGGTATGAGGGAGTTAGCGCAATAGAAAAAGCCCTGCTTGTTGTTGAACATATAGGAAAGCTGGAAAAGCGAAGAAATGAACGTATTACCGACCCGCTTTACAGTAAAATCCCAATACCGCTGCCCATAAATGTTGGGAAAATTGAGGGAGGAGATTGGCCATCATCTGTTGCAGATCTTGTTAAACTAGAAGGGCGGATGGGGATTTCTCCAGAAGAAACAATGGAGGAAGCAAAGCATGAGTTAGAAAGCTGGATGGACGAACTTAAGGAAATCGATTCCTGGTTTTCTGAGCATCCAGTTACAATTGAATGGTTTGGTGCAAGATGGGTTCCAGGTTCCATTGATATCGAGCACAAATTAGTCAAGTATTTATCAGCAAGCTTTCGTGAGGTATTGGGCCATGAACCTGTGATTGAAGCTTCTCCATGGGGGACAGACGGGGGATTGCTAACAAAGGTCGGATCTACCCCAACGATTGTATTTGGTCCAGGCGTTACAGAGAAAGCTCATTTCCCAAATGAGTATATTGAGATTGATAAGGTGTTTGAAGTCGCAGAAATTATTGCGCTAACGATCGTGGACTGGTGTGGAACACCTCCTGATTCTTGCAAAACATTGTCCCAAGCTAACGACATTAGTTCATAATAAAATAGGTTAATTGTTATTCCATCCATCTTCAAAAAGGAGGATGGTTCATTTTTTTGTTTCTCTTAAGGAATTTGTTTATTTTTTCAAAAAACAATCGATCTTCAATATTTCTTTCCAGTTCCACTTCTTATTTCCAAAAAATAGAGCAATCCCCTCATTTCATATCATGTTGATATTTTTGTGACATACCTTTTTCCTACTTTTAATGGATGAAAATAGTACTTATCATGTAAAGGGATTAAGGAAAATTGGTCCATATGTTGAATGGAAATACCCCTGTATAATATTACCTAAACCTAGTTAAATTTTAATTACCTAAAAAAATGAAAAATGTATAAGTATAGAAGGGAAAGGTACCTGTGAGGGTTTTTGAAGCAAAAAAATTAATTGAAGCAATGGAAGCAAGGGCCAAGCAGTACCAGGAACTTCGCGATAACCTTGAACAAGTAAAAAAGCAATGCTGGAATGTCGTGAATTTGGGAGAACATTTTAAGGGGGAAGGCGCTGAGGCCGTTAAAGGGTTTTATCAAGCTCAAATCGATGTAATAGAAGCGTGGCTGCGTCTTATCAATAAACGGATTGCTTTTTTTTGGGGTATTGAAGGAACGATAGAAGACCTAGATTTAGCAGGAAACACGGTCATCCATGTTCCATTTCTTGAAAATGAATTGCCAAACGGAGCAAATCTCTCTGAAGAAATTGTCTTAAACCAATATGTTGAATTAACAAAAATTCTTAAAAAGATAGAGGATTTAATTGAAATAGATGCATTCTCAAACAATCGTTTTGAAGAAAGTCAGGATCGTGCTGAAAAGCAGCGAAGAGAAACACTATCTTCATTAGATAACTTGGATCGTGAACTTATGAGCGAATACCATTTAATAAATGGAGACGAAGAATATGTGACTTCGCTTTTTCGGCAGCTCCAACAAGCCTCAAGTCAAGGAGTTCAGATCTCTCCCATACATTTCAATTCTAAAGCATACAAAGCAAGCAATGTATTCCAGTTAAAAAAAGATACTGAACAGCAAGCAAAGGAGTATCTCTCCTATAAAGAAGAACTGACCAATTTCAGGGATCAGTTAAAAACAGAAAAAGAAAAATGAAAGTAAAACCTTGAAAAGCTAATACTTTTTAAGGTTTTTTTCTATTTATGAAAAATAATGAGAAAAAGATCTTGAAAAGCGCTTACATCTATTTTATACTGTTTATAAACCGATTTACTAAACCGATTTATAAACAAACTGAAAGGAATTGCCCATGAATAATGTAATTGTTCCATTAAATGCTTTTAATAGAGATGAAGTGATTCAGAAAGGCCAGGCAGCATTTGTTAAAGATATTGCACACTCTGGTGCATACGGCATTGAGATCCGAAGAGAATTATTTCTTGAAGGGAATGGAGCCTTTGAACAAATAAGAAGGGAAATTGAAAACGAACAATTATTTACTGTTTTCTCTGCTCCTGTAGAAGTATGGAAAGCAGACCATACGTTAAATAAACTGCTTCTTCAAAGAACAATTGAGGAGGCGAAGCTTCTAGGAGCCAATTGGGTAAAAGTCTCATTAGGATATTATTCCCCTAAAAAATCGAACCTTAGTGATTTAAAGAATCTAGTAAGAAATGAATCTATCCAACTATTTGTTGAAAATGACCAAACGGAGCATGGAGGCAGAGTTGAAAGATTAAAATCCTTTTTTGAAAACGCTTTGAATCAAAATATATCAGTAAAAATGACATTTGACAGCGGAAATTGGTATTATGCAAAACAATCGATTCCAAAAGCTCTTGAACAGCTATCTCCATATGTAGGTTATCTGCATCTAAAGCATGTTGAAAATCATGGAGGTTCTCTCGTGACATTGCCGCTTATCGATACAAATGACGCAGAGTGGCGAAAAATAGTAAATTTTTTCCCGAATCATTTGCCAAAGGCATTGGAGTTTCCAATTGATCCAGTTTCAAAAACAAAGGATTTTATTAACTTGGTTCAAGAAGCAATATTTAGAGAAAGCGGGGTTATCATATGAATCAATTTGATGTTATTACATTTGGTGAAGCAATGGCCATGTTTATGGCTGATGAAAAAGGTCCGCTTCATGAAGTAAATCATTATACGCGAGGTCTTGCCGGTGCAGAAACAAATGTTGCGATTGGCCTTGCTAGATTAGGCCTTCATTCAGGTTGGGCCAGCAAGGTTGGCAATGATTCGTTTGGAAAATTTATTATTCAACGATTAAAAGAAGAGCATGTTAATATTGATCATGTTCTCGTAGATGAAATTCACCCAACAGGTTTTCAAGTGAAGTCAAAGGTAGCAGAAGGAGATCCTGAAGTACAATATTTTCGTAAAGGATCTGCAGCAAGTCATATGAGTGTAAATGACCTTCAGGAAGATTATTTTTTAAAAGCACGGCATTTGCATATGACCGGAATTCCGCTTGCATTGTCCAGCGAGACAAGGGAGTTTGCAAAACATGCACTTAACATAATGAAAAGCAATAACAGGAGTGTAACCTTTGATCCGAATTTACGACCGTCACTTTGGCAGTCTTCAGAAGAAATGGTGAAGGAAACAAATAAAATAGCGTTTCAAACAGACATCTTTTTACCAGGGAAATCTGAAGGTGAAATTTTAACCGGTTACAAGGCCCCTGAAGATATTGCTTCTTATTATTTAGATAAGGGCGTCAAGTTAGTCATAATAAAGCTTGGTGAAGAAGGGGCTTATTATAAAACAGCAAGCGATGAAGGAAAAATAAACGGATGTAAAGTTGAACAAATAATTGATACGGTTGGCGCCGGCGATGGGTTTGCAGTTGGGGTAATCAGCGGATTATTAAACAATACTTCAATCCCTGAGGCTGTAAGAAGAGGGAATGCCATTGGCGCTTTGGCTGTCCAATCACCTGGGGACAATGATGGTTATCCAACTAGTCATCAATTAGAGAAATATATGAAAAACCATTTACAGGGAGTGAAGTAAAATGGAGAACAAATTAGCCAAACAAAGATGGATTCGATTAATTCCTGTTGTTTTTATTACGTACAGTCTTGCTTATTTAGATCGTGCAAACTATGGCTTTGGTGCAGCAGCAGGTATGGCAGAGGATTTACAAATAACACCTGCTATCTCCTCATTATTAGGCTCCTTGTTTTTCCTTGGCTACTTTTTTTTCCAAATTCCTGGAGCCCATTATGCGGAAAATAAAAGTGCGAAAAAGCTGGTTTTTTGGTCACTAATTTTATGGGGCGGACTGGCAACTGCCACCGGCCTTGTTAGCCATATTGGTTGGTTAGTTGTCATTAGGTTTACGCTAGGTGTTGTTGAAAGCGCAGTGATGCCAGCTATGCTTGTTTTTCTTAGCCACTGGTTTACAAAAGCAGAGCGTTCTCGTGCAAATACCTTTTTAATATTAGGTAATCCGGCAACAGTTTTGTGGATGTCGATTGTTTCCGGCTACCTTTTGGAAGCATATGGCTGGAGATGGATGTTCATTATTGAAGGTCTCCCAGCAGTCATTTGGGCGTTTATTTGGTGGAAAGTCGTCAGTGATGAACCAAAAGAGGCAAAATGGCTTTCAAAACGTGAAAAAGCATTGCTTCAAGAAGAGCTTGAGAAAGAACAGCAAGGATTGAAACCGGTTAAAAATTATGCAGAGGCATTTAAGTCGAAAGCAGTTATTCTATTATGTGCTCAGTACGCGTTATGGAGTGTCGGAGTATATGGTTTTGTCATGTGGCTGCCATCCATTATTAAGGCTGCACCAAATATGGATATCGTTAAAACAGGCTGGCTTTCATCTGTCCCTTATATTTTGTCCATAATCCTAATGTTAACGGTTTCGCACTTCTCAGATAAATTGCAAAACAGAAAAGCGTTTGTTTGGCCGTTTTTATTAATTGGAGCACTGGCTTTCTATGGTTCCTATTTAGTTGGAACAAGCAACTTCTGGTTATCATTCGTCTTATTAATTATCGCTGGCGGTGCAATGTATGCTCCATACGGTCCGTTTTTTGCGATAATTCCAGAAATACTGCCGCGAAATGTAGCTGGCGGAGCAATGGCATTGATCAATAGCATGGGTGCACTTGGTTCGTTTGCTGGCTCCTATTTTGTCGGATATTTAAATGGAGCAACAGGAAGTTTTGGCGCATCATATATCTTTATGGCAGGATCGCTGTTGCTTTCATCACTGTTTACCATATGGGCGGTAAATGCGGCAAAAAAGCCACAGGATACAAAAAGCGGTAAGATAGTCGCTTCATAATCGACTAAAAAGGAATAGCAATTAAAAGAGGATGACCCAAAATGAAACTGTACCCCGATTGTTAGATGTATTTTACAATTGGGGTGCAGTTCACAGACGGATATCCTCTTTTTGTTTCTTTAACTTGCTTTACTATTAAAAGGATATAGTGCGGCTTGTCCGGTTTTTACGGCCAGTAATCCCTTTTTCCTCTTCGCTGTTCTAGAATCTGGAATTGGGGGTTTTACTGCCCGTTAAAGATGGGATAAAATAAAAGAATAAAAACAAAAAGAGGACGATTTCATGGCGATAACAATGGCGGATGTTGCGAAACATGCAGGAGTTTCAAAAAGCACGGTTTCACAATTTTTAAATAAACGATATGAATATATGAGTGAGGAAACTAGGTATAAAATTAGGGATGCAATTAAGGAGCTTGGTTACCAGCCAAATTATGTGGCAAGAAGCCTAAAGCAAAAACGAACATCGATGATCGGCATCATTGTCGCCAATATTATGCACCGTTTTTCAACTGAAGTTTGCAGGGCTTTGGAGGATTTTTTTAATGATTATGACATGAATGCGATCATTTGCAACGCAGATAATGACCCTGAAAAGGAACGTAAATATATTGAGATGCTTCGTGCCAAACAGGTAGATGGGTTAATCATTTTTCCAACCGGTCAAAATATAGAACTGTATCAGGAAATGATAAATGCTACATATCCAGTTGTTTTTATGGACAGGAAAGTAAAGGATCTAATCGTTCCAACAGTTGTAGTAAATAACAAGGAAGCAACCAAGAACGCGGTAGAGCACTTAATCCAGAATCAATATACAAAAATAGCTATTGCCACAGAAGAATTAACAATATCCACAAGACATGAACGGAGGCAAGGTTATATTGAAGCACTTCAGGACCACAATATGCCGATAATAGAAGAATATATGTTAAGTACTCCAATTCAATCGATGGCAAAAGAGCTTAAAAAGCTGTTTTCATTAGAAGAACCTCCATCTGCACTTGTTGCAGCAAATGACTTAGTATTTTTAGAAGTGCTTAAATTTGCGAAAGAAAACGATATCAATATCGGGAAGCAACTCGGATTAATTGTGTTTGATAATATTCCTTTTGCAAACCTGGTTAGTCCAACAGTTACAACCATCAGCCAGCCTGCTTATGATATGGGGAAAAAATCAGCAGAGCTGTTATTAAAGCTGATTAATAAAGAGGGAATAAACTCTCAGGATACTGTTTTTTCGTGTGAACTGTATGTAAGAGAATCGACAAATGGTCCAGGTGACTCCCGATAATTAAATAAATGAAAAAGCAGTGGATTCCATTTTGGAATTCACTGCTTTTATTTTTTTAGAGTTACTTTTTCAAATTAGCAGAAAAGTGAGTGCTATTAAAAAAATTTTATTAATTTACAAAATGTGACAAAATATCCATTTAATTAATAGTAAAATATAATCAATTTTGAGAATCTATTTTTTCTTAACGAGTAAATAATTCTTATTTCTGTTTTTGGAACACACCTAAAGAACTAGAATTTACTAAGGTGGGGGAATAGTAATTCTTATTTAAGTAAATAGTTAAATTATGTATATCTATCCCCTGCTATAAATGGAGGTGATTGACAATGGAAGGAAAACCGATGCATTACGATGGAAGTGTTCAACATGCTGAAGCTTCAAATGACTCAACAACAGAACCGTTTCTATTGACGGATGAAATGAGAAATGTAATTAGCAGTAACCCTTACTCTATGGAAAATAATCAATAGTTTGGAAAAAGGATTTGTCCAAATATGGGCAAATCTTTTTTTTGTTTATTGAATAATTGGCGAATAACCGATTAAATAAACGTAAACATTTTTATTAAAACTATGTTAAAACTTCTTTTTCTTTGTATATGTTGACTAGTATGGAGAAGAAGTGTGCAAAAAAACAAGGTGGTCCGAGAGCGGTGGAAAACAAAGCCTTCCTATTAAAAAACAAAAATATATAGAAGAAGCTTAAGCATAAAATTTGCTTGGAACAGCAATCTTTTATAAAATTACTTCGAATTAAAAAAATATTAATTCAATGTATTGAATAAACCATCATTTTTTGTGAAAAATATGATGGTCAATTAATTTGAAAGGAAAGGTATAAACATGACAAAAGTATTGTACATTACGGCTCATCCTCATGATGATACACAATCTTACAGTATGGCAGTAGGGAAGGCATTTATTGACACATATAAAGAGGTAAATCCAGATCATGAAATTGTCAATCTAGATCTTTACAAAGAAAATATTCCTCAAATTGATGTCGATGTATTTAGCGGATGGGGTAAACTTCAAACTGGAAAAGGGTTTGAGGAGCTTTCAGATGAAGAAAAAGCAAAGGTTGGACGTCTTTCAGAACTATGTGAGCAATTCATTACCGCAAATAAATATGTATTTGTAACTCCTATGTGGAATTTTTCGTTTCCTCCAGTTATGAAAGCATATCTTGATGCCGTGTCTGTAGCAGGTAAAACATTTAAGTATACGGCAGAAGGTCCAATCGGTCTTTTAACTGATAAAAAAGCCTTACATATTCAAGCACGTGGAGGCATTTATTCAGAAGGGCCAGCAGCTGAAATGGAAATGGGACACCGCTACCTTAATATTATGATGCAATTCTATGGTGTGCCATCATTTGAAGGCATATTTGTTGAAGGCCATAACGCAATGCCTGATAAAGCACAAGAAATTAAAGAAAATGCAATTGCACGCGCAAAAGATGCAGCTCATACGTTTTAAGGATTCTGAGAGTCAACCTTGATGGTTGGCTCTTTTTTTGTGTTATTGGATAATAGGAGGGCGTTGCAAGAGGGGATCACGCTGGGGAGAGGAAAAGCGTTTCGAGGAAGATAATCAGCGTTCCAAGGTAGAATAACAACGGCTTTCCAGTGCTAGCATATTGACTTTCACATTTCTTATTGTAAAGCCCTTTCATCTGCTATATAATAGATTCATAAATCGGTTTAGTAAAAGTTTTAATAAAGCTTTAGAGGAGAAAATATGTATATTCAACTAGCGTTAGACCGTTATTCCATTGATGAGGCGATTGTTATTGCAAGGACTTCGGAGGAATTTGTGGATTGGATTGAAGTGGGAACTTCCTTAATCAAAGAGTACGGAGTGGAAAGTGTAAGTAGGATAAAAAAAGCTTTTCCACATAAGGTGATTGTTGCCGATATAAAGACAATCGATAATGCATTGTACGAATTTGAGATGTGCTTTCGTGCAGGGGCAGATGTTGCCACAGTAATGGGAGTATCTCCAAATGCAACGATTAAGGCATGTGTCGAAACAGCTGAAAAAATGGGCAAGAAGGTAATGATTGATTTACTGAATACAAATGAAGAACAAAAAGAAGATTTGCTTAAATACAAACAAGCTATTTTTTGTGCACATGTCAGTAAAGATGAGCAGGAGATGTCTGGTAAAGCAGCAATTGATATTAGCCAAATGTATGACTGGACTGGAATGCTAGCGGTAGCAGGGGGAATAAATTTAGAAACAATTGAAAAATTTAAAGAATTACAGCCTGATGTAATGATTATAGGTTCAGCGATTACCAAGGCGCAGGATCAGCGCTTGGCTGCGGAACTGTTTAAGAATAAGATCAATCAATGGAGGGAGCAAGGATGAAAACAGCAGAAAGCATTTTATCAGAAATACAAGGTGTCATAACTCAAATCAGAGAGGAAAGCCTGAAAAGTATTGCTGTAAAATTAGCCAATGCAAACAGAATTTTTGTAATTGGTGAAGGGCGTTCAGGCTTTATGGGAAAATCATTTGCCATGAGACTGATGCACCTGGGTGCAACGGTTTATGCTGTAGGAGAAACAATTACTCCTTCTATTGCTGAGGGAGACCTTCTTGTTGCCGTTTCAGGATCTGGGAAAACAAAGAGTGTAGTTTCGACAGCAGAAAAAGCGATTGAGCTAAATTGCCAGGTTGTAACTCTCACAACAAACCTAGAGTCACCGCTTGCCCTTCATTCAACAAATGTGCTTCATATACCGGCATCAACTAAATATCGGGCGGAAGGGGAAACTCGATCCATACAGCCGCTTGGTTCTTTATATGATCAATCAGTTCACATTGTGTTTGATAGCATTTGCTTGCTTTATTCTAACTTGAAAGAGCGTGGTCATCAGGAGGCGTTTCGCCTTCATAGCAATTTAGAGTGAAAAAATGAGGAGGCTGTCTAAGCCTCCTCATTTTGTTATCGTATACTAGATAGGTCTCTTAATGGCTTAAGTAAATATTCATCAAAGATAATAATTTTCGAGGAGTAAGAAATATGCTCATTGTATGATAGCAGTAATTGATGATAAAAAGCCACCAACCGTTCAGCATGGTGCATATTCTCTTTTGTAAACAAACCTGAACGATTGATTAGTACATTCTCATATTTCTCAACGATTCTTCGTATTGGTTTAAATAATTTTTTTGCATCTCTCATTTGATAGACTTCCCGAAGCTGTTCTGCTAACAGTTTGGCATCTTGTTTTAAATGATACTCGAGTTTTTTATTGATAAGATCGGCATCATGTGGGAGCTCTTCTTCAAAGATAAATTGCTTCAGCATAATTAAATCTGATTGTACCGGCTCGTTTAGAAAGCTCAAATAAATCCTCAGGGTATTATAAGCATCATACATTGGGTGATGCTTTTCCCCGACAAATTTTAATCCATAGAAAGCTAAAGCATCTTCAACAGATACATTTTGTTTGGCAACTCTTTTTTTAAATATCTCCTGAAAATCAATATAACGTTTTTCAATCTTAGTAATGGTACGAAGAGGGATGTCGTGTTTATCTGCATCGATTTTCAAGCGAGATAAATCGCTTGGAGACCACGAAAAATAACGTGATTTTTTTACACCGCCGACCCAGTCAAGAAAATCTGCGAAAACGAGTTTAAAATTGCTAGCATTTTCTAAGTCAGCATCTTCGATTCCAGTAAGTGCTTTGCAAAATTCCGATAGCGGCTCCTGACTTTCCGGTTTAATCATACGATCAAAATAACTGATATCTTCAGTTTCAAGATCATATTTTACAGCACCTAAACGGATAGCTTCCATATTTTCAAAAGCCATACCGAAATTAGAACAAAGCATTTCAAAATCAAAAAAGACATATTGCTTTATTTCTGCCATGTTATTTCACCCTCCCCAACAGGTTATTATAATAGGGAATGAGTGAAAGGGGAAGTTCCAATTACTGGTTCCTTTACTTTTAGTTTCTGGATGTTCTTTTTATTAAGAATGAAACTCCTTAATTCAGCTTTAGATTAAGGAGCATTTTCTTGCTTTTATATTATTTCAAATTTGTATTCAACCGGAACGGGAGTTTCCCTTGAATGTTCAATAGCTAAAGTATCATGCCGTTTAATTTGATACACACTTGCTCCATTGAGAAGTTTGTCAGAGCATTCCAAAAAAAGGCTAAATTTGAAATTTGTCCTCTTGATGTTTTATGATAAAAGAAAAAGCTTTTATGGGAGACAGCAGTGATAAATTGTATAGCAGTAAGTCATAATCTAGAATTAATCATGAATTGCCCGCTAGATGAACTTAATCAAGAGCATATTAAATGGTTTTGGATTGATTTTAATAAACCGACTGATCAGGAAATCGAAGAGCTCGATCGTTCTTTGCATTTTCATCCGTTAGCAATTGAGGATTGTATTCACAAACTGCAAAGACCAAAATTGGATTACTATGAGGATTATTGTTTTTTTGTCACACATAGTTTAAATCCATATGAGATTGAGAAGGAGGAAATCAACTTTTTTCTAGGAAAAAATTATATTGTATCATTTCACCATCAAGAATCCAAGCCAGTCTATGATGTATGGGAACGTTTAAAAGCTGCTAAAAAGATAAGCAAATGGGACCAAATCCTCGTCCTTTATCATATTATTGATAACTTGGTTGATAATTATTTTCCAATCGTCTATCAATTGGAGGAAGCATTGGATCAAATTGAAAACAATACTGCAGAAAAATCGATGGAGCAGCTGCTTGAACAATTATTTAACACAAGGCACTACTTACTCAAGCTCAGGCATACTGTTATACCAATGAGGGATTTGCTTTATAGGATGTTAAATTCACATCGTTTAAAGGGAATCAAGCAAAAGCAGGAGTATTTTGCAGATATTTATGATCACTTGTTAAAGTTAACGGAAATGATTGAAGCAAATCGGGAATTAACAAACGACATTAGAGATAGCTACCTTTCATTAAATTCACATCAAACCAATCGAATTATGAGGGTGCTAACGGTTATTACAACGATTTTCATGCCCCTTACGTTTATTGCAGGGGTGTACGGCATGAATTTTGAAAATATGCCTGAATTAAGATGGGGTATTGGCTATTTCGTTATACTGTTTATCATGTTCGGCATTGGCATTGCTATGTTCTTTTGGTTTAAAAAGAAAGGCTGGTTTAATTAAAAAAAGGATGACACCATAAGTGGGTCATCCTTTTTTTATTAAAAGAACCGCTTCTTCCAGAAGATTATGGCTGTAATGCTTGATAAGACAAAAGAGATGGTAATCGCTACAAAAAAGGAGAATGGGTAATTCTGAAACGGTATCGGTACATTCATTCCGTAAAAGCTTGCCACCATAGTTGGCAATGCCATGATAATCGTAATTGATGTCAAAAACTTCATGACAATATTGACATTATTTGAAATGACTGATGCAAAGGCATCCATCATTCCACTTAAAATGGTCGTATGGGTTTCCGCCATCTCAATAGCTTGTTGATTCTCAACAATGACATCCTCAAGTAATTCCTGATCATCCTCATACATTTTTAAATAATTGCTTTTTAGCATTTTCTGCATCACTATATTGTTTGATTTAAGAGAAGTTGTAAAATAAACTAAGCTTTTTTGCAAATTTAATAAGGAAAAAAGTTCTTTATTTTTCATCGATTGGTGCAGTTCATTCTCAATGGTATCTGTCTTTTTGCTGATTTGTTTTAGATACTTCAAAAAGGATGTTGCCATCAAGTAGAGGATTTGCAGTGAAAATCTAGTTTTTTTGTATGTGAAGAATTGTTTCACTTTATTTTGTTCGAATAAATGAAAAATCGGATTGTCCTTTAAACAAACAGTAATAAAGCATTGTTTCGTGATAATCATTCCTAATGGAATCGTGTCATAGATTGGAATATCATTTTCATCCTGTGTTACTAATGGAATATTAACAATAATTAGCATATTGTCATCGTCTTTTTCGATTCTTGAACGTTCCTCTTCATCTAAAGGGTCTTTTAAAAAGTCCAAAGGAATCTGTAATTTATTAGCTACCTCACTAATTTCCTGTTCGGTTGGCGATACGAGATTTACCCAGCATCCATTGCAAATCTCGTTTGTTTCTTGATGAACTCCGTGTTCATTCGTTAAGTAAATTTTAATCATATAAACCTCCTCAATTTTTAGAGGAAGTCAAAAAAGGCCCTGTCATACATAAGGAGTTGAATTTTTATCAGCATTCACCCTTAAGAGGATTGGTTCGTTCATGACTTCCTCATTTGTCGATCCGGGCTCTGGTTCATTACAACATTGACTACTCATAAAATTTCAACTCCTTGTCGGGAAAATAATAATAAGAATCCCTTACATATCATACTCCGACTGCTCAAACTTGTAAACTTGAAGTTTTTTTGCCAAGCATAAAAAAGACTGTCTTAATGAAAAAATAACTTAAGACAGCCTTCATTATGGTTTTATCCAATCAAATTTTAATTGCTCTTGCTAATGCAAAGGCGGGAGTTAGAGGACCAACCCGCCGATAAGTAAAAAAGACACCATCCACAGCAGAATAGCATCTATTTTAGTCATTTTTTAGAGAAGAGCCATTTAATTAATGGATGAAGTTCCTTATCAACGATTTTTAATTCATCCATGATTAGTTTCTCTTCGTTGTCTGTAATCCAAGTTTTTAATTCTTTTTTATTATTAAATTGGGTATAGTATGTTTCTCCACCTTTTCCAACTGCATTGACAACATACCTGCAAGTATTCCCCATAGTGCTCACCCTTAAGATAATGTAATGTACTATATGCATTATAACAAGGTTATAAATTATTTCCAGTCTTTTTTAAAAAATAATTAGCCCCAAACTGCACATTTACAATTTGTTAAAAAACTTAATAAATATGAAAAATATAAGAATCTTAGAAAAAGTTAGAAGGATGTTATGCTAAAATAGTTGGAGAGAAGATTGGACAAAGGATGTGGCGTCATGAACCGCTTAAAAATCGTTATTCCGACTATGATTGCTGTTTTGATTATGGCTTAGTGGTTACTTGAAAAGGATCATTCAACTATACCAATACATTTACGTTTTTTCATTGCACTTGGAGGGGCGATTTTATCAGGTGCGCTAACCTTTATACTTATGAAGCAGGATGTTAGTCGCAATGATAAGTAACCTTATTAATAAAAATGGATTCGTTAAAAAGGAGGGATAATATGAATGTCAAAATTTTATTTATAAGTTTACTCATAACAATTATCATTTCTGCATGTTCAGGAAAAGAAAAGGTTGATGAAAAAGAGGACGAGCATACAACTCATCAAGAGCATGTGATTCATGATATACGTGAGGAAACAAAAAATAGTGATGAAATGCCGAAATTTTTAAAAGATAAACCAGAGGATATGCAAGTTCTCTATTTAGCAGCAGCAAAAAATAGAGAACTGCTTGAAAAAATTCCATGCTATTGCGGATGCGGTGAAACGGCAAACCATAAAAATAATTATGATTGTTTTGTGTATGAGAACAAGGAGAATGGTGCCGTCGTCTGGGATGATCATGGAACAAAATGTGGAGTTTGCCTTGAAATCGCTGCCCAATCCATCTTAGATTATCAAGATGGAAAAAGCATAAAAGAAATTCGCTCAAACATAGATACTATGTACAAAGAGGGGTATGCAAAGCCTACTCCAACTCCAGAGGTGTAAGGTATAGGTGCTGTCTTAAGCTTTAAGGCAGCACCTATTTTATTGGGTTTTTTAGATAGGGGGAATGATAATATTCATTGCTTATACTCGGCATTGTAGGAGTTCTCGCCTGAATGAACAGATAATAGGGTATCGGCATAGCCGACTAAGCGATTGACAATTTCATCTGCTAGCGCATAAACAAGACGATGCAATTTGCTCTTATGTAATGCAGGATCATCGAAAATGATCGTCGTGTTTATGAAGATATGTTTTGTATCGTAAAGATTGTAGTGAATAATCGTTTTCCCGGGAGCGCCTCCTGTAACTGGATCCTTAAAACTGGGCAAAAAAACATACCACTCTTCAGCGGTAGGAGAACGGAAATTTTTTGTAAAGATCATTCCTTTGATTTCTTCATCAATTTGTTTTTTTAATTCTTCATCGATAACATCAATAATTTTATCACTCATTCTAGTTTTCCTTTCTGTTTAATCTGCAGGATTTGCATCTACAGCAATTTCGTATGCATCAAGTAGTAATTTTGTTTTTTGAGGATCATCTATTCCTACGAGATACTGGCCGTCATCCTCATTTTCAACTTGCATGAGAATCGCATTAGTAAGATCATTTTTCGCTCTTAGTAATGCATATGTGCATTCCTCCATCGTTAATAGAGCCTCAACAGAAAACTGCATTTCAATGCCGTTTTCATCTTCTACGCTTATAACATCCCTTGTTTTACTATTATACATTTCTATACCCCTTTTCAGTTGTTAATGTTATTGTTACCTAAAAGGGAAGGAGAATGTACAATGATAAAACTCAGTTATTTCGAGCATTCCGATTTTAAACAGTTAATATCATGGATTGATTCACCAGAGTTTTTACTTCAATGGGGAGGACCTGGTTTTGATTATCCCTTAACAGAAGGGCAGTTAGAAACATACATAAAGAACGTGAATAGTGAACATGCCAATATGTTTGTGTATAAGGTCGTACAGGAGGAAACATCTGCTGTTCTTGGCCATATTTCATTAGGCCAAATTGATATGAAAAATAAATCTGCAAGAGTAGGAAAGGTGTTAATAGGGGATAAGCAGGTTAGAGGACAAGGATTCGGGCAACAAATGATGAATGAAGTTCTGAAAGTGGCGTTTAATCACCTTCACTTACACAGAGTGAGTCTTGGTGTTTTCGATTTTAATACAGCTGCGATTGCCTGCTATGAAAAAGTGGGATTTAAAAAAGAAGGCTTACTTAGGGATGCAAGAAAAATAGGTGATGAATATTGGAGTTTATGGGAAATGAGTATTCTTGAGGATGAGTGGTTTACCAGGAAAAATAAATAAGTGAGGGATGGTGAAACCCCCACTTATTCTGAGTTGCCTGTTAATTTTCTTTCCTAATGACAAGATAATCGCCGAAATGTAATTTTATTATATCTGCTTTAAGAGATATGGCGATATCTTGTGCCATTGCTTTTTGCTCTTCCTCATTTTGTGCTAATAATGATAATTGCTTTCCGCCCAGAATGCGGTCTTTATTTAAGGTGACGATTGCGAGGATATCTACTTTGTACAGACTGCCTTTATTTCCGCTCATTTTATTCTCTCCCAAACATGTTTGACTTTAAGACATCTTTATTCTTTTTTACACTTTCCAAAAGTGGGGTTTTTTTGACAGCTTCAATTAATTTATCAACATCACGGATAATCGGGACAAAAGTGATCACAACTCTTCCATTTTCAAAATCCTTTCGGGTAAAATGATAGCGTTTGAGACCGAGGGTTCTTGTCGCTTCAAATAATGCAGCCTGCCGCTGGCCGAAATGATCTAATGTAATCCGAAATCGTTGTTCATTAGGGGAAATCACCACAGCCAGGCCTTCATTTTGAAACAAATTTGCGGCTGTTTCTGAGCCAAGCTCATTTGTGACAAATAGTCCGTCTACATAAAGATCTGAATCTTTTACTTCAATCATTCCTTGTTCTACCTTTGCTATGTCACCGATTGTTTTGCCTTTTGAAAATCGTTTTAGAAAATAAAGAATAATTCCTCCAACGAATAATCCAGCGATGATATCGATATATATCTGTTTGCTATGTACAATTTGCATGGTAAGGGCAGAAAAAAAAGCTACAATTAGAGCAAAGTAATTTCTTGCTTCAAATGTTTTCGCGATTCCATCAATATAAGCATCTCCACGTTGAGCATATTCTGATTTTTCAAGGTCTTTTAAACTTTCTCTTTCGGCCTTCCTAACATCTCTGAATTGCTGGATGGCTAGGGTTAAAAAAGTCACGGCTACAAAATTTTTGGTCATGAGGGCAGGAATAGCAACAGCTCCTAATGCTGCAGCTACAAATCCTGTAACCAAATTTGTTAAATAGCCATTAGGATAGCTGGGATACTGCCTAAAGTCTTCTTTAACAGTCAAAATCCGCGCCAATGTTCCAATAATAATAGCCGTTACAATCATGACAATATGCTCAGTTGAAATCAATTCTGTATTCATAGGGACACATCCAACTTTTTTTTTCCAATCTATTATTTGTTATATTTTCATTTTGCATGCAATTATTAACCAGCTTTTCTTAACTCGTAATTTTAGCCTTTTTCAACTAGAAAATTAAGATTAGTTATAGGATATTTGTTACTCAAACAGAAGTTTACTAATTGTCTTAGTGAATTAATTTGTCTAGTGGTTATAGCATAAATCCAAACATCTCTGGAAAACGCAGAGAAAAATCTAATATTTATCATTTTGGAAAAACTTAACACTTTTAATAGACGGTTTACATTTTCCCGTTACCATTTTATATGAGTAAAAAACGATATAAGAGAGAATTCTGACACTGTTTTCCTAAAAACAGGTGGTAGAAAATGACTGGGAAAGGGAATGTAAAAAGGGTAAAGATAGAGGAACTCTAAGAATGAAACGGCACAGAAATTTACGAAACTCCTTTTACTTTACCAACTTTTTTAGCAGGAAGCATCATGTTCTGATAGGGCAAGAAAAAGTGCAAAGCTTTGTCATTTTCATAACAAGCTTTACACTTTTAAATGAGGAGTTAAAATTTTGATCTTATCGAATTCGTTTTTTACAAGGTTCGCATTCAACCTTTTTTTTCTTAAGTTTCTTTTTAACAGGTTCCACACATTCTAATTCTTCCATGATTTCACATGGATCACATAGTTCACGTTTCTTTTGTTTCATCTCAACTCGTTCTACACACTCACACGGGTCGAAACATCTGCAAAAATCGTTTACCATATTTGGTCGACAAAAATTGTTAAAATTACGATTCATGTTATTGTTTATAAAGTTTAATCTACAAAAATCGCAGCAAAACATAAAATGCCCTCCTTCTCTATTAAATTGTCTTACACTATACTATATGAATAATCTAGCAAGTAGTTTGGACATATATAATAGATAAAAAGTTGATTTTAGTGAGAGCACTTGGTTTTTCTGCTTATTTTGCCTGATAATAAATCTTCACTATGTCTTCTTGGTGCAGCTTTAAAAAGTTTCCTAATGGTCCGTTTTCTGTTCCTTTTTTAGCCATTTCTTCAAAATGTTCAGTATCGATATTAACCTCATGCAATCTCACTGGCATACCGATCGTCTGAAAGAAATGCTCAGTTTTATAAATTCCTGCTAAAGCTGTCTTTTCTAAATCATTTAAATCAATTTCAACATCCCATACACGATTTGCAAATTGAACAAAACGATTAAGATTATGTTTATAAACGTATTTCATCCATGCGGGGAATATAATCGCTAAGCCGGCGCCATGTGCAATGTCATAAATGCCGCTTAACTCATGCTCAATATCATGACTTGCCCAATCACCAATTCTTCCCGTTCCTAACAAGTCATTATGGGCAATTGTTCCTGACCACATAATTTCAGCCCTTGCTGCATAATTCGTTGGGTCTTTGATCACCGTATGTGCATTGCTAATGATTGTTTTTAAGGTTGCCTCACATAAGCGATCAGTTAAGTCGACGTGTTGTTCGTTCGTAAAATATCTCTCTAAAATATGTGCCATCATATCGGTAATCCCGCAGGCTGTCTGATAAGATGGCAATGTATATGTAAGCTCAGGATTTAAAATTGCAAATTGCGGCCGCATTGTTATATGGCCTGTTGCTCTCTTATACCAGCCGTCTTCATTTGTAATAACCGTCCCTGAGCTTGATTCGCTTCCGGCAGCAGGAATTGTTAGGACAACACCGAGCGGCAAGCAGTTTTTAACATTGCTTTTTCCATCAAAAAAGTCCCATACATCTCCATCATAATATACTCCTGCAGCAATCGCCTTTGCAGAGTCAATGACACTGCCTCCGCCCACAGCGAGAATTAAATCGATATGATGTTCCTTACAAAGTGAAATGCCTTCTCTCACAAGACTCACGCGGGGATTTGGCTTTACTCCTCCTAATTCAAAAATTTCGATCTGCTGCTCACGCAATGAGGAAATAACCCTATCATATAAGCCGCTCGTTTTTATACTTCCTCCACCATAGTGCAAGAGAATTTTTTTTCCGAATACGGCAGCCTCTTGTCCTACTAATTGTTCTTTATCTTTACCAAAAATGATTTTAGTACTGTTATGAAAGACAAAATCTTGCATAAAAATATCCCTCTCTCCCTAAAAGATCATACAGTTTTATTATAATCTTTTTTATCGGAAAGAAAAGTAATCGCTTTCAGGTCCTGCTTTTATTTTTTACAAATTCCCCTCTAAAGTATGATAAAATTCACAAAATATGTAACAAAGGCAAACCTTATTTCGTTATAAAAGTATTAAACTATTTTTTGACGATGATTAAAGGTGGAATGGGAGAATGAATGGGGAAAACAACATGAAAAGATCAAGGGCTCATCGAAAGAGGAGACGGTTAAAAAAATCTGTCAGACGCTTTGTGCTTGTGCTTTCATTATTCATTATCGGCAGTATGATATACAATTTAGTGGAGACTGAACCTGCTTCACAAGAGATACCTGAAAAGAAGGCCAAAACGGACTCATTAAAGGTTGCTAGTATGAGAACTCAATCAAAAGTATTGACTAAGGAACCTATAAAAGAAGCAGTGATAAAAATTAGTGCTGCCGGGGATTTTACCCTTGGGGCAGATGAGCGGTTTCAATATACCGATTCCTTTGTTGATGAAGCTTCAGCAAATGGCCTTGATTATTTTATAGAAGGATTGAATGGCATTTTTCAAAAGGATGATTTAACAACAGTTAACCTGGAAACGACGTTAACAAATGCAACTACAAGAGCTGATAAGAAATTTACATTTAAAGGAGACCCATCCTATGCCAAAATACTAGAGCAAGGAGGAATTGAAGCTGTAAATCTAGCAAACAATCATATTTATGATTATTTAGAAGAGGGATTTGAGGATACAATATCATCGTTAAACAAGGAGAAGATCGGTTATTTTGGCTATGATCATCAATTTGTTACCACGATAAAGGGTGTAAAAATCGGTGCATTAGGTTATGAAGGCTGGGAAGATACCCCTGAAATCCGTAACAAAGTTGAAGCAGATATAAACTCAATGCGTGAAGATGGGGTTGAGCTTGTTCTCGTTCATTATCATTGGGGAACGGAAAGACAGTACGTGCCGAATGATTCACAAAAGTCGCTTGCCCGCTTTACGATTGATAGCGGGGCTGATTTAATTCTTGGTCATCATCCACATGTTGTTCAAGGAATTGAAGAATATAATGGGAAATTTATTGTTTATAGTCTCGGAAACTTTATGTTTGGCGGAAACAGAAATCCAAGTGACAAGGATACATTTGTGTTCCAGCAAACCTTTTATTTGGAGAAGGGAGAATTGACGGATAAAAAAGAGATAAACATTGTTCCTTTTTCAATCTCTTCCGTGTCTGATCGTAATAATTACCAGCCAACCTTATTAAGTGATTCCGAATCTGGTCGGGTCATGCAGAAAATCATTAACGTCTCTAATGAAATTGAAGATTCCAGCTGGCTTGTTTATGAAAAGGATTACCAGGAAGCTAGTAATAATCAATAATACGATAAGAAAAATATCCCCATCACAAGCTTATGAAGCGATGATGGGGAACAAACAATTTAATTTACTTCAATCTTTCCGCTGCTAACATTTAAATTTAGAGCATGTTTATCGGAACCATGAATTCCTTCTAATTTGTTTTTTTCCTTTTTAGAATTGGTTAACGTAAAGCTAGTTGTAATAACTCCGCTGCCAATCTCTCCGTTTAATGCAAAGTCGGCATCTGATGGTAAATCAAGTGTTGTAAAGCCTGATTTCACGACAAGATCGATATCATCATTTAATTTTTCAAACTGCATATCTACTCTTCCTGACGATACTTGTGCAGAAACTTTACCTGAATAACCTTTAATATCTAATTTGCCTGAGCTCATGTTAAATGAAGAAGTGTTTGCTAGAAAATCATTGATTCCTATATAGCCGGAAGAGCCGACTTGTTCAAAATAATCAGTTGATATGTTGCTTAATTGAACATGTCCAGAAGTCATGTTTAAAGATAAGTTTTCAAGTTTAAAAGGCTCTTTTTTTGATTTTCCAGAAAAGGTAAGTCTGCCAGATCCGCTATTGATCAATATATCCCGATTATAATCCTCCGGTATAAAAATGGTTAAGTCTTTCTTTTTAAAAAGTGAAGGAAGGTTAAGCCAATTTTTTGAGGTGAACTCGACTTTTATCTTATCACCGCTCTCCTTCACAGTAACTTTTCCTTTTCCATTATATTCTGTGCTAACACTGCTTCTATTTTCAGGGATAATGGTTGTCCTTACTCCAGATACATCTATTTCTATAAGTTCGATTTTATCTGTCACTTTTGTTTGCTCTTTCTTTAGGCCAAATGGTAACCAAGACGTGTTTGTAATAATTAACAGAAAAAGACCGACAATAAAAAATAAAAGAACTAAAAGTTTTTTCAATGTAATACCTTCTTTCATCCTTGTTTTTACTAAATCCTTATTAATGGATCAACATAAATTGATTTTAGGTAATTTATGGTCTTCATACAATGAACTCAAGGTTTAATTGTTTCTAAGGCTTGAGACGTAATCTGTTTTGAAATACAGGAGATGTACCTCATAGTTCCTAATTAATAGAATTAGATAGTCTGGTCCAAGCCAAACTTTTAAATTTTCATATGCTAGTATGGAAACATCATCATTACTAGATTGGAGGAAGTATGTAGTGGTTAAAATTTATTTGGATCCTGGTCATGGGGGTACAGATCCAGGAGCACAAGGTAATGGACTAAGAGAAAAGGAAATCACGTTGGATATTGCCCTTAAGATACGAACAATTTTATTAAATCGATATCAAAATGTTGAAGTGAGGATGAGTCGAACAAGTGATACGTCAGTTAGCTTAGCACAACGAACAAGTGATGCGAATTCGTGGGGGGCTGATTTCTTCTTATCAATTCACTGTAATGCATTTAATGGATCTGCTGGGGGTTATGAGGATTATATTCATAATAGCCTCCAAAATACATCGACAGCTGCAGCTTATCAAGATGTTATTCATGCTGAAGCGGTAAAAGTCAATCAGCTGCAGGACCGAGGGCAGAAAAAGGCAAATTTTTATGTATTAAGAGAAACGGCCATGCCTGCGCTGTTAACGGAAAACGGGTTTATTGATAACAGCCATGATGCTGCTTTAATGAAAGATCACGCATGGCGTCAGAAGGCTGCGCAAGGTCATGTAAACGGATTGGCAAAGGCATTTAATCTTAAACCTAAACAAACAGAGAATCCTGAAACAGTTTATAAGATTGTTGCCGGCTCATTTCAGTCAAGAGAAAATGCTGAGGAACGTTTCGCCTATTTACGATCAAAAGGAATTGAGTCATTTGTTGATACGGTCACCATATCTGATGCTACTTGGTACCGTGTACAAGCCGGCGCTTTTTCGAATAGAGAAAATGCGGAGCAACGTCTAACAAAGGTTAAAAATGCAGGAATTCAGGATGCTTATATTGTTACTGAAGGCGGAGGCGCAAATCAAGTAACCGGATATACGGTCATGGGTGATATAGCTTTATCTGCAGAACAAATGAATCAATTTGCCAAATCCATAAACCCTAATGCATTAGAGCTTGCTCATTTTTATGCAAAGTATGGAGAGGTTTATGGTATAAGAGGAGACCTTGCCTTTGCTCAAGCATTGCATGAAACAAATTTTTTCCGCTTTACTGGTGTTGTTAAAGCAGGACAAAATAATTTTTGCGGACTGGGAGCTACAGGTCCTGAACAACCAGGGGCAAGCTTTGCTTCACAAAGTGATGGAGTATTAGCACATATTCAGCATTTATTCGCCTATGCGACCACTAACTCATTACCAAATGAGTACCCGCTGGTTGACCCGCGTTTTAATGTGGTAAAGAGAGGTATTGCTCCAACCTGGATTGCATTAAACGGTAAATGGGCTGTTCCAGGTACAAATTATGGACAGTTAATCTTAGAGGTCTATAAAAAGATGGTGAACTATACGATTCAACAATTAGAGGGGATCATTGAAGAAATTTAAGACTAATCTATCATTTTATTAGACCTTCGCCTTTTTTGCTAGTTTCTATACGTATTCATCATTCGCTCTCTTAATGTGTTGCGTACGATAAAGAGAACAATAAACTATTAAGAGAGGATGAATGTTATGTTAGGTTTATCCATGATTCAGCTCGTCCGCCGTATGGGCGGAAAACTTGATCGTGATATGCGCCAGGAGCTCGTTCAATTTTACCGTCCCTTTCGTAAAATCCCTTGTTTTTTACAGCGTCCCTATGAGTCGATGAAGAAAAAAACGAAAAGGCTGCCGGTGATTATTGAGTTTGAGCAGGATGCGTTTGATATTGGTATCAATGATGTGAAAAACACGAAATGCCGCTCCCTTCATCAATTCCCTTCGATGTCTAGTTGTTCTGCAAAGCTATCACTTGAAAAAATAGAGAAATTACTAGATAACTCACTTCATATCAAGAAAATTTACTATGATAAAAAGATTACAACACTTCTTGATACAGCTACTCCATCTATTCACTCAAACCAATTGCAACAAACCGGCCTAACCGGAAAAAATGTGACCATTGCGGTTGTTGATACAGGGGTGCATCCCCACCAAGATTTAGAAGGAAGAATCACCGGTTTTAAAGATTTTATTAATAATCGCACAGCTCCTTATGATGATAATGGCCATGGAACCCATTGTGCAGGAGATGCTGCTGGAAATGGTCTTTTATCTGGCGGAAAATATAGAGGGCCTGCACCTGAAGCAAACATTGTAGGAGTAAAGGTTCTTGATAAAATGGGCTCAGGTTCCCTTTCTACTGTCATTGCCGGAATTGATTGGTGTATTCAAAATAAAACTCAATTAAATATCAAGATTCTTTCATTATCATTAGGTTCAACAGCTACACAGCCAGCTTCTGAAGATCCAGTAGTAAAAGCTGTTGAAAAAGCATGGGATAATGGGTTGGTCATATGTGTTGCAGCAGGAAACTCTGGTCCTTCGCAAGGAACTGTAGCTAGCCCGGGAATAAGCCCTAAAGTAATTACTGTAGGGGCTGCAAATGACCATAATACCGTTGATCGTGCTGATGATGTGGTGGCAGACTTTTCTAGTCGCGGACCTACAATTGACGGGCTGGTAAAGCCAGATTTAATAACACCCGGAGTCAATATTATTTCGTTAAGGTCACCGCGTTCTTTTATTGATAAAACAAATGCTGGCGCTCGTGTCGACACAAACTATTTCTCACTATCTGGTACATCAATGGCCACACCTATTTGTGCGGGTGTTGCTGCACAACTTCTTCAAAAAGAACCTACATTAACTCCGGATCAGGTAAAACAAAGACTAATAAGCGCTTGTGATGATTTGGGACAACCGCCTAATATTCAGGGTCATGGCTATTTAAATGCCGCTAAATTGTTATAGGCAGTTTCTCTAGGGGGAAAGACGGTAACATTTTTTATGATGTTGCCGTTTTTTATTTAGGCTCTTTTATATGAGTTTATTGTTTTAAACAGGTTCAATGGCGAAAGCTGTTTAAGGTTGATTGGAGCTGGTTGCGAGCCCCTTGCTAGCAGCAGCGCAGGTGAAACTCATGCAGTCGTTTACTGCGAGGAAGCTCCCCGCACTACTTGGTAAATGTCATAAAGTTTGAAAAAACTGTCTTTATTTAATGAATGCACGCTTATAATTCGATCAATACTAATTAAAAAGGGAGGTGGAAAAATTGGATAAAAAGAAAAAAGGAAATAATAAAAAAGAAAAAAGGTCTACATCATACAGCTCAGCCAAGCAAGAAATGGTACATGAATTTTCAGAGGAACTGGCTGATGGGGGAGAACGAAACGAAATAATCGAAGAACAACAGGACTAGTGATCAGATTCTAAATTTAATAATATGACCTTGACAATGTTTTTCATCTAACATATTATTTATTTATCGATCAATAAATAAATAAAAAAGGATGATACTGTTGGCTGTCAAGGAAGATAAAAAAGAACGAATCATTGATAATGCTGTAGGGGTTTTCGCAGAAAACGGATACTATAAGGCAACAACTGCTATGGTGGCAAGAGCTGCTGGAGTTACACAGCCATATGTTTTTCATTTTTTTGCTAATAAGGAAGAATTATTTAAGGCTGTGATTGATCGTGCGTTTAGCCGGATTTATAAGACATTTGCAGAAGTTAATGCACCAGCTGATCAACTAATTAAAACGATGGGCCGTGCCTTTACGCAAATTATTCAAACCCACCGTGCTGAAATTTTGATGGTCATGCAAGCTCATGCGATATCAGAGACAGGTATAAGGGAACATGTACGCAGCTTATTTCACACCATTTTTGAATCATTAACATTAAAATTTGAGCGTGCTGGAATAACAAACGCAAAGGAAACAGCAGCAAATTTTATTGGCACAGGGTTACTCATTACGGTTTCAGAGGTGTTGAATTTACCGGAACTATGCCATGGGAAAGAAGCTGAAAATTGAAAAGAAAGTGATTAGGCTTTCTTTTTTTGCCCCGTTATTTATTGATTGATAAATAAATTAAAATGGAAGAGAGGGAATATTATGTTAAAAACCAGAGATTTTGATCATCAGTCAACTGAATATTTATTCAAAGGGGAAAGATACCTAATCATTACGGGGGTGCTCGGTTTTGTCCTTGCAGCAGGGATAGCCATTTATCTCTGTTTTCATGATCCAATTATTTTGCCAGAAGGAAATGTAAGGAATGCTTTTTCATTTAATGCGGCAATCGGAATCTTTATTTTATCAATTGCAGCTATTTTGCCATTTGCAGGACTAAGAAATCAAAATCGAAAGCTGATGAGGCGGTTATTAATTACAGCTTCTCTCTATTCTTATGGAGTTGAAACCATTCAAAACTTTCGGGGCCTTAATCCTCGTTTTTCCCAATATGGTACTGTTTCTGACAGCATTTCAGGAATGTTATTTGCCCTCGTCTCCTTGTTGCTTATCATCTTAACATGTTTGATGATGCTTCAATTTTTTCGAATAAAACCTCCATTTGAACGGCCATTACTTATTTTAGGGATTCGTTATGCATTTTTATCTGTTTTTATTGCCAATTTAGCTGGTATATGGATGATCCTGCTTCAAGGCAGATATACAGGTGATGCAGGGAATATCATTATTCTTCATGGAATAAGCTTTCACGCTTTACAAACTTTAGTTTTACTGGGGTGGCTTTTGGACAGAGTACAAGGTAAAACCACAATGAAAAAAGTGCTTCTCCATTCTGGCAGTATAGCTTGGATGCTGTCAATTATTATAATAGGCATTCATACTGCATTTGGCCATTCTGTTTTTGAGCTGACTCTGCTTCCGATCCTTACAGGAATCCTGTTACTAATATGGTTGGCTGCAATGATTATTGCTTTCATGCTATTTTTAGGGGAAACGAGGACATCTCCTTTGCAAGTTAATCAAAAAATAATTCAAAAATAGAGATTGCTCCAAGAAAAGATAAACGATTTAGATTTGGTCAAAATTCAATCCACAATTGACTCTTCCGCAAGCAAATGAGACTTGGCCTTTTTAACACACTTTAACGGAATGTACAACCTAAATCAGATTTAGAGAAACTATAAAGATAAGAATAGGACTAATTGCACGTAAAGTTCCCAGAAAGGCCAGGTTTTCCAAGTCAGGAGAGACATAAGGATATGATGGTATAAGTATGATAAGTCTGAGCTCAACCTTAAGTGGCTGCCGGCAAACTTTATCATTAGTATGTGGCAAAGTCTGCGCTTGAAGACCAATATTTCTAGAAAACCACCCGGAATCTCACTTTCATTCCATTATTTAAATAATTTATTGATTTCTTGTAAAGAATAAAAATCATAACGAAAATGTATCCCTTGGAGGAAGTATATCTATGACAGAGAATCATAAAATGCTGACATCTGCTGAAATTGCCTGTATTTGGACTGCTTTTATGAACGATAGTATGTCTAAGTGTATTCTAAGTTATTTTTTAAAACATGTGGAAGATGCGGAAATTCGTTCAATTGTTCAACTTACATATGACCTTTCATCAACCCATATTGAAAAATTAACAAGCTTATTTCAGGAGGAAGGAATTCCGTTACCGACCGGGTTTACAATTGAAAAGGACATAAATCATAATGCTCCCAGGCTTTATACCGATTTGTTTATGCTTACTTATATTAATCATATGGCAAAAGTAGGCTTATTTGCATATAGCGGATTTATTTCCATGAGTGCGAGAAAGGATATTAGATCCTATTTTAGAGAGGGATTACAAGAAACATCAAATTTGTATGATGAAAGTACAGATGTTTCCCTTTCAAAAGGAATATTTATACGTGCTCCTTATATCGCTTATCCATCCCAAACTGATTTTGTCGATAATAAAAAATATTTAAGCGGGTTTACAATATTTAGTAAGCAACGTCCGTTAAATACAATTGAAATTTCTCATTTATTCATGAATATCCAAACAAACGTGATTGGAAGTAAACTAGCCCTTGGCTTTGCCCAAATCTCTTCAGAAGAAAAAATTCAAAAATGGATGATCAGAGGCAGTGAAATTTCCAAAAAACATGTTCAAATATTTACAAAAGCCTTAATAAATAATAATATCCAACCACCTATTTCATCAGATATATCAATAACAGATTCAACCATAGCACCATTTTCAGATAAGCTGGCCATGTTTCATATGTCCCTGTTAAGCACTGCTGGAATTGGCAACTATGCAACAGCTGCTTCTGCAAGTCAAAGAAGCGATCTTGTTTTAAATTATGAACGTTTATCATTAGAAATTGCTCAATATGCCAAGGATGGCGCTGATATAATGATTCAAAACAATTGGTTGGAACAGCCGCCAGGAACGTTAGATAAAGAAAAACTTTCGAAAAAGAAAGAAGTATAAACTATTGATCTATTTCATATGTCGTTTTTTCAAATTCTAAGATAAAACGTACATTGATATTTGTTTAAGCAAGCATCTAGAAGATTGCCTTTTATGTTCTCTGTTGTATAATAATAGTAATTAATACAGAATACAATAAAAAGACCGCTGGTGCTGGAACACCGAACGGTCATGCAATAGACGGTTCCTTTTTTAAAGGAGTCGGCCAAATTGGTAGAAGAATCCACCTGAGCCACTAACTCAAGGGTGGATTATTTTTTTGAGTCAAATGATAGGATCGCTACGATTAGACTTGCAAACGCAATCGAAAACATCAATGATTCAAAAATCGTCAATCGGCCTCACCCCCTTTACTAGGAGTGTGCCGACACCCTTGAGAAAAACCTTCTATTGTCTATTTATTGTAACATGATAATGGATAGGGATGTTGTTCATTTGGACAATAAGTCTTTCTATCTACATAGCGTAAATTGAAGGAGGATTTTAGATGAATCCACATGAGTATGATGTTGATCAATTATTTCGTAAAAGAATCAGTTATCCAGAAAATGAAATGATTACCTTTGAAAAATTGGGTGAAATCCTTGAGAAAACAGCTACAGCTATCCCCTTTGAAAATTTATGTATCATTGCAAATGACACGAGCCAAATAACAAAGGAATCCTTGTTGAAAAAAATTTCCATAAAAAACGAAGGTGGTCTTTGTTATGAGCTAAATGCTTTTCTTTATTTCTTTCTTTTAGATAATGATTTTAATATCCGGTTAATTCGTGGCGTTGTCTATAATGATCATAAGAATAGCTGGAATTCTGTAGGACGAACTCATGTTGCAAACCTGCTTGAATATAAGGGGGAGACATACTTAATTGATACCGGCTTCGGGGGGAATTTGCCGTTAAAGCCCGTTCCGTTAAAAGGCAGGAGTATAGCCTCTAACAACGGGGAGTTTAGAGTAAGAAAACTAGTTACTGAGCATGGTGATTATGTTTTTGAAATGAAACGAAAGCATAAAGATCAAGAGTGGACATTCGGGTATGCTTTTGATTCTAACCAAACAGTTCACACCTTTTCAGAATTAAATGAGATCCAACAAACGATTCTTGAACATGAGGAATCGCCATTCAATAAAAGAAAGCTTGTGACAAGGTTAACGAAAAATGGAATGAAAATATTGACAGACACTTCATTAACAGAATGGAATGATGGGGTAATGAAAAAAACTGAAGTTGATGAACAAGGATTTAAAGAAGCAGCAAAGGAGCATTTTGGATTATTCAGATCTTGATTGTGTAACGAATAGAAAAGGAGGAAATTGGGGTGACAACTGAATTCATAGGAAAAGGTTCTTCGACACTAGTTATTGTTCTTCATGAAATTTATGGTATGAACCAATTTATGAAGGAAACATGCAGGTTGATATCAGAGTTAGGTTCAGATGTTGTTTGTCCTAATTTAATTGATCGTAAAGTTCCTTTTGATTATTCGGAAGCAGACGAGGCTTATCATCATTTTACTGAGAATATTGGATTTAGCACTGCAATCAAGAAAGTAAATTCAATTATTATGGACCACAACGCAAAATATGAAAAAATCCTTATAGTAGGGTATAGCATCGGTGCCACTATTGCTTGGCTTTGCAGTGAGGATGAAAAGATTGATGGAATCATTGGCTTTTATGGTTCCAGAATAAGAAATTATACAGAAATATCACCAAAAAGCCCAACATTGCTTTTGTTTCCGGAAACGGAGCATTCCTTTCAAGTGGATGAGTTAATAAAAAAATTAGAAAAGGAAAATGTCGAGGTCCTTAAACTCGAAGGATTGCATGGATTTAGTGATCCTTATTCTCCAAACTACCATCCAGTTTCTGCACAGGAGGGTTTCGACAAATTACTGGATGTAGTACAAATGGCAATAGATGGCTAACTCTCTGGATTTGCTTCAATCTATTCAAAGATAGGAGAACGTAACGTTAACGGCTCTATTAAAAGAGGCCGTTTTTTTATGTCGATAAAAATAATCGATATATATCTTGTATTCCTTCGATGTATCGATTATGATTATTCGTAATAAATCAATATGGAGGTTTTCATGGTGTCAGTTTTTAATAAACAGGATATTCTTACTATCCTAATACATATAAGCCGTGAGGATATGAGCAGGGAAAGATTACAAGAAATTTTAAAAAATGACATACCTATTGTAGATGAGGTTATTGATTTTTTGCTTCAGGAAGAAATCATCTTATCAAAGAAGAATATGTTGTCCTTATCTGAAAAAGGCTTGAAAAAGTCACGTCACTTTTTTGAAAAGCCAGCCCATTTAAGAGACAAAATGAAATCAAAATTTGCAAAAAGACGGGGGCTGATCCAACTAGCGATTCTCCAGCTTCTAAAGGAAGAGCCGAGACATGGTTATCAAGTAATGAAACAGTTGGAAGAGCGAAGTGGCGGGTTGTATTCCCCCAGTGCAGGTACTGTGTATCCTGCTTTACAGGATTTATTAGATAAAGAGCTGATATCAGTAAATGAACATGCTGATAAAAAGGTGTATTCCCTAAAACAGGAAGGCTTGAAATTTCTGGAAGATCTAGTTCAGGACGAGGCTCATGTATTTTGGGAGGAATGGCGGCTCCGTTTAATGTGGAAGCAGTCAAATGAAGCAGCAATGGTCAGAGAGGAAATGGATAAATTTCAGCTTGAATTTCATTATGCGATGAGAACTGTTTTAACAAATCCAGCATTAGCAAACGAGCTCGTAACAATTATTAGGAAGGGAAGAAACGAGCTCATTCAATGGTCAAAAGAAACCGATAAAAAGGAAAACTGATTGGTAGGAGTATAGACTATGAAATCTGTCAAAAAACTGTTATCGTTCACAAAGCCATATAAACTATTTGTCTTGTTTGCTCCGTTATTAATGGCATTGGAGGTCACAATGGATCTCCTGCAGCCAATGATCATGCAAAAGATAATTGATAATGGGATTGCCAACGAAGATATGAATTATGTCATAAGTATGGGCATCCTTATGATTGGTGCTGCGGTAATTGGTCTAGTTGGTGGTGCTGGCTGCACAATTTACAGTACACGCGCTGCGGTCAATTTTGCTTCTGATATTAGAAGAGATGTATTTAAAAAAGCAACATTCCTATCTAATGAAAATCGTGATCAGATTGGTGCTGGAAAATTAATCACGATTTTAACGAGTGATATTTCAGTTGTTCAGACAGCATTGATGATGACGCTCCGTGTTTTTGTCAGGGGTCCGCTGCTTTTTATAGGGAGTATTATCATCGTTTTTTTTCAGGCACGAGAGCTTTTTCCTCTTTTGTTAATTCTAGTCCCGATTCTGCTGTTTTTTATCATCTTTCTTTCAAAAAAGGCCGGTATCTGGTTTAAGCGGGTTCAAGAAGGAATGGATCACCTTAATACAAAGCTGCAGGAAAACATCGCAGGAATACGGGTTGTCAAAGCGTTTGTCCGTAAGGATTATGAGATTAGCCAGTTTAAGAGAGTGAATGATTCATTGACAAAAACAACAATACAAGCTGATCAAATCATTACTGTTCTTATGCCGATTTTGCTGCTCATCATTAATATCGGTATCGTAATTGCCCTTGTACTAGGTGTCATGCCATTCTATGGAGGAGGTCTTCAAGTTGGTGTGATCCTTGCGTTTATTAATTATTTGAACATTATCCTTATGGCTTTAATGTCAAGCAGTATGGTGTTAATGCAGCTAGTCCGCGCTGTCCCGTCGGCTGATCGGATTCAGCAAGTGCTGGATACAGAAAATAAGCTTGAAAACAATACAGCATTTAATAATGATTATCTAATTAATGGATCAATTGAGTTTAAGAATGTTTCATTTTCCTATAGTAAAAATGGCGAAAAGGTTCTTAGGAATATTTCCTTTGTTGCTCATGACGGGCAAAAGATAGGTATTATCGGTCCGACTGGCAGCGGAAAATCGACGTTCATGAAGCTTTTGCCAAGATTATACGACCCAGATGAGGGAGAGATTCTAATAGATGGAAAAAACATTAAAACAATGAATCTAGAAAATTTACGTGCTTCCATCGGATATATTTCTCAAAAACCATTTTTATTTTCAGGAAGTATCAAAAGTAACCTCAAATTTGGGAAAACATCTGCAACGTTTGAAGATTTAACAGCCGCATCAAAGGATGCATGTGCAGCTGAGTTTATTGAGAAATTAGATGGAGATTTTGACCACCAGTTAACACAAAGTGCGACAAATCTTTCAGGCGGGCAGAAGCAGCGGCTTTCGATTGCAAGAGCATTTATTCGGAAACCGGCAATTTTGATTTTAGATGATGCTACTTCTGCAGTTGACGCACGTTCAGAAGCCAGTATCCTGGAGGCATTGGAAATCGGATATCATCAAACAACAACCTTTATCATTGCCTCAAAGCTTTCATCAGTCATTCAAGCAGATAAAATTATTGTGTTGGATGAAGGGGAAATCGTCGGACTTGGAACACACCAAGAATTGCTTAGTAATTGCACTGTTTATCAAGAGATTTACCACACACAAGTACAGAAGGGAGGCGTAGTGAGTTGAGCAGTCAAGCCAACAGCATATCACGAATACAACAATCAACTGGTACAGGGCCAAAAGGAAGAATGACAGGACCAGCTGTTAAAACAAAGGACCCGAAAACTACCCTTTTGCGCGTGTGGAATTATATGGAGAGGCATAAAGCAGGATTGCTATTATCAGGAGTTTTCGTTATCATTTCCTCCTTGTTAAGCTTATTAGGTCCTTATTATATTGGTGTGATCATTGACCATTATATTATTCCTGTGGATGTGAATGGGACAATAAGGATAGCAGTGATGCTGTTAGGGATTTATATTGGTGCATCCCTTTTTACATGGCTGCAGGCGTATATGATGGTCAGTGTATCGGTAAAAACAATCGGGAACATGCGCGAAGATTTATTTACGAAGCTTCAGACGCTTTCCTTACATTTTTTTGATCGTCATAAGCATGGTGACTTGATGAGCAGGTTTACAAATGATATTGATAACCTGAATCAGGCATTAAGTCAAAGTGTAATCCAAATTATCTCTTCTATCTTAACTATAGCAGGAGTGACGATCGCCATGTTTTCATTGGATTGGATACTAGCGCTTGTATCCTTTGTGACGATTCCGCTTATGCTGTTTGTAACAAGGAAGATTATCGGGTTCAGCCGTGAAAATTTTTCAAGACGGCAAAAAGATATAGGGGAGCTGAACGGTTTTATAGAGGAATCGATTAGCGGCGGTGATGTGATCACATTATTCGGTAAGGAGGAAGAAACATTTACACAATTTCATTCAGTGAATGAACGGTTACGCCAATCAGCGATGCGAGCCGATATGTTCTCAGGCTTTCTTGGTCCGCTTAATAACTTTTTAAGTAATTTAGGATTAGGGCTAGTTATCGGAGTGGGGGCAATTATGGCATTAAAAGGGATGACAACGGTTGGGATTATCGCTTCATTTGTCACCTATTCAAGACAATTTACTCGGCCAATTAATCAGTTGTCAAATCTGCTCAATTCGATTCAAGCTGCTTTAGCAGGTGCCGAACGTGTTTTTGAAACAATGGACGAAGTTCCTGATCTAAAAGATAAGAAAGATGCACGATCAGTAAATCGATTTTATGGGGATATCTCATTTATTGATGTTGATTTTAGCTATCATAATGAGAATAAAATTCTTTCGAATATTAATTTTTCCGCAAAAGCAGGTGAAATGGTCGCCTTAGTTGGACCAACAGGTTCTGGAAAAACAACAATCATAAATCTGCTTATGCGCTTTTACGATATTCAATCTGGGGAAATTTTCATTGATGGCCGGAATATTAGGGACTATAGATTAAGAGAATTACGCAAAAGAATAGGAATTGTTTTGCAGGATCCTTATTTATTCTCTGGTACAGTGATGGAAAATATCCGCTATGGCAAATTAGATGCGACAGAGGAAGAGGTTATCAAGGCGGCGAAAACAGCATCAGCCCACGGGTTTATTAGACATTTGCCAGATCAATATAATACGGTGATTACATCAGGAGGATCAAATATTAGTCAAGGGCAAAAGCAGCTGCTTTCTATCGCAAGGGCCATTCTGTCTGATGCCGATATATTAATTCTTGATGAAGCAACGGCAAATATTGATACTCGAACAGAGGTAGAGATACAAAAAGGGCTTCGCAATCTGACTAAAGGAAAAACATGCTTTGTGATCGCACACAGGCTTAAGACAATTGAGCAGGCTGATCGGATATTAGTCATCAAGGATGGGGAAATCATTGAGCAAGGAAATCATGAGGAATTGCTGAATCAATTCGGGTTTTATCATGATCTATACGCAAATCAGTTGAAAATTTAAGTTTTTAAGATTTCTTGCATCATATTTTATAAAAAATTGAAAGGATGAAAGACATGTTTGTTAACACTGCAGTTTTTGAAATTGAACATGCTTATGAGGAACGACTTGTAAGAAAGCATGAAAAAGATAAATTAGAGCTTGGAAAGGCAAAAGGACTGCTTAACTTTGAATGCTGGCGCCGAGAAAACAAGGATACCGTAGAATTTGTTTATGTATCAAAATGGGAATCTCAAGACGCTTTTAAAGCTTGGATCTCACGGGAAGAACATGTGAACGAACACAAAGAAATAAACAAACGCAAGAAAGAAAACACACTAAAAGAACAAGTGAAAATGAAAAAAACAATACGGGGATACGAACTTTATGAAGGGGACAGTTCCTCACCAATTTAAAGTGGAGGGGGACTGTCCCCTCCGTTAAAAACCTTGTATACTAGTAAATAGTAAGAATATGGATTGAAAAGAAAAATAATGTATAGAAAGGTTTTTGTGAATGGAACTAGAAACAGTACAACAGGTTCGTCCAGGAAGGCGATACATACCACTCCCTTTTCTCGTGATTTTTATTGGGTATTTAGTCTTTGGCTTTTCTGAGAATATTAAGGGACCGGCAATTCCGAGAATACAAACGGATTTTGCGATTGATGAATTGCAGATCGGCATGCTTTTGGCGTTTAATTCACTTGGATTTTTGCTCGCATGCAGCTTTACAGGGATTTTAACTTCTAAGTATGGGATCAAGCTTTCGAGCTTATTAGCTTTTGGTTCAATGACTTTATCTGGATTTCTCATTTATTTTTCAAGTCATTATGCTATGTTTTCGCTTTCTTATTTCTTAATGTATATTGGCAACGGAATGCTTGAAATCGCTTTAGCGATCTTGGCTGCAAGGGTTTTTACGAAGAATACCGGATTTATGATGAATTTATCTCATTTCTTTTATGGATTAAGCTCAACCGCTGCTCCAATCATGGCTACAGGCCTAATGGGGATGCATCTTTTTGGCGGTGAATTAGGCTGGCGCGGGATGTATGTGCTAATGCTGTCCCTTTGTCTAATTCCAATGATTCCAGCTATTTTCAGCAGGTTTCCAGAGGATCATGCGAAAATTGAGGAAAGAATTCCCTTAAAAGTGTATATAAAAGACCCTGCAGCATGGTTAATCATCACAATCCTCTCCTTAGGGGTGATTGCTGAGTTATCAATTGCCGGCTGGCTTGTCAATTTTTTAGAGAAATCTTATCAGTGGAGCGCAACCTCTTCATCTGTTATGTTATCAGTATTTTTCCTATGCTTTATGCTGGGAAGGCTTTTGCTTGGGTTTGTGACCGATAAGATTGGCTTTATGACTTCACTGATCATCTTTTCTGCCCTTGCAGGACTTGCAACAATTCTTGCAACGTTAATTGGTTCAACTGCAGTATGGTTATTTGCCCTTGCAGGTTTCGGAATTGCACCTATCTATCCTACTGTGATGGCATTATTAGCAAAGCGCTATCCAAATGGTATTGATGCAGCGATTTCCTTTACAGTAACCCTTATGGGTATTGCAGTTGTAGTGGGGAATTTTCTGATTGGCGTCATTATCGATTTTTTCAAAGAATGGTATAGCGGCATCTATGGTGCGAAAGTTGGTTTAACCATAGGATTTCAGGCAGGTTTTATGTTTATTGGATTTTGCGCTTTACTTTGTTCAGTAGCGAGTGTGATATTATTTCGTTATTTGCAAAAAAGAAACGAAGTGTTGTAAAAAATTGATCGCACATGTGCTTTATTCCATCGTCAAATATTTATGAGAGGTGTTCATGATGAAGGTTAGCAAGGCCAAGTCAATTGCAGCTGAATGGGTCTTACAGAATACCAGTAAGGAAAAATGGTTTATGGGAGCGTATTTCAGCGGATCAACGGTGGTAATGTCTGAAGATGCAGATATGTCACCGTATTCGGATGTGGATGTTGTCGTGGTTACTTCCCAGGAGGAAATACCGCTTAAGCTAGGTAAATTTGTATATAAGAATGTATTGTTGGAAGTCACCTACTTATCATGGGACTTATTTGCTGCAGTCGAGGAGGTCTTAACCTCTTATCACCTTGCAGGCAGTTTCAGAGTGAATACAATTATTGCTGACCCAACAGGACATTTTCATAAACTCTATGCTGAAGTGGTTAAACAATTTGCTAAAAGGGAATGGGTAACAAAACGTTGTGAAAATGCGCGAAGTAAAATTGAAAATGGTCTTCGTGGGTTCGATCAATCTGCCCCCTTTCATGATCAAGTGACATCATGGGTGTTCCCGGCTGGTATCACTACGCATGTTATTCTTGTTGCAGCCTTAAAGAATCCAACAGTCCGACTTCGTTACCTTGCTGCACGAAAAGTCCTTATGGAATATGGATTTACCGATGTCTATACTGAATTATTGGAATTGCTCGGTTGTGCCCGTTTAACTCCGCAGCAAGTTGAAGGACACCTAGATCAGCTTGCTCAAACATTTGATCTAACAGCAGCAGTTTCAAAGACACCATTCTTTTTTAGCTCTGACATTACTCCTTCTGCCAGACCGATTGTGATTGATGGAAGCCGCCATCTTATTCGTACTGGCTATCATCGTGAAACGATTTTTTGGATCATAGCAACTTTTGCGCGGTGTCATAAAATTTTAGCCGCAGACGCACCGCCAAGTTTGCAACGTGAACAAACTCCAGCCTTTGAAGCACTCCTTGCAGATATCGGTATAACATCTACAAGTGATCTTATTCGCAGAGGAAATGACGTAAACCAGTTTCTTCCCAAGCTTTGGAAGACAACCGAAAGAATAATAGCAGCAAATAAATCTGTCTTTTAAAATAGAAAAGTTGAATAATTGGCCGTTAAAGATGAAATACTTTTTAGCGGCTTTTCAGTATGTAAAATTGAAATAATTTTAGGGGGATAATATTAAATCCAGCTTATCATAGACCTTACTATATAAAATGGGAGCATGGTACGTTCAATTAATTACTGTATTTTGATTGAATTTTACAAATATTTAATGAATCATTCTCATTTCGTTTATATTATGTTAAGATACTTTTGTGGAAGAGATATGGAAAAAAACTATCATTTTCATGTTGTCTCCTTATGTAAGCGGTTACAAATATATCCTAAATATATGTATGAACAAAATCAATCGCTAGTTTAAAAGATAACAATTTAGAGATGGGAATAATGGAGGGTCAAAAGGATACATTTTATTATTTGCCTTCGTCTTTATTTACATTGTTCAGCTAAAGTTCAGCAAATAGGAAGTATGAATTTGGCGCCCTAGAAAATACTGAAAGGCAGCTGCTTTTTTAGTTAAGGTTATTTAAAATTTGCAGTAGGTAGAGAATTAGAATAAATCAAGAGGATTCACAATCTGTGAAAAATGTTGCATAAACTACAAGGGGGGAGAACGAAATGAAATATAAATCTGCTTTTGATATTATCGGTCCGATTATGATTGGGCCATCGAGCTCACATACTGCTGGAGCAGCACGCATCGGCCGTGTTGCAAGAACATTATTTGGCTGTGAACCAAAGCGAGCAGTTATTTCTTTATACGGATCTTTTGCAAAAACATACAAAGGACATGGGACAGATGTAGCAATTGTTGGGGGGTTGCTTGACTTTGATACATTTGATGAAAGAATTCCCCAAGCTTTGCAATTAGCGAAACAAGCAGGAATTGAAATCGAATTTATCGTTGAAAATATTGTGACTGATCATCCAAATACAGTGAGAATTCAATTAACAAAGGGAGAACATATGCTAGATATCGTAGGGATTTCTATTGGCGGCGGTTCAATTGAAATTACAGAGTTAAATTCCTTTAAACTCAAATTGTCTGGCGAATATCCTGCGATTCTCGTTGTACATCAAGATCGATATGGAGCGATTTCAGGAGTAACAAATATCTTAGCAAAATATCAATTAAATATTGGACGGATGGAAGTATCCCGTAAGGAAAAGGGAAATATGGCGATGATGGTCATTGAAGTGGATCAAAAGATCGAAGACGTTGTCATACAGGAGATTGAAAGCTTGCCGAATATTACCCAAACGATCCGCATGGTTGAATAATGATAATTCTTTGGAGGGATTATAATGTTTAGGAACGCAGCAGAACTTGTTGCGCTTGCAGTAAGCAAACAAGTGAAAATAGCAGAAGTGATGATACAGCAAGAAATTGAAGTGACAGGTCTCTCAAGAGAAGAAATTATTGATAAGATGGATCGAAATTTAACGGTTATGGAGCAGGCAATTGAACGCGGACTTAAAGGTGTTCAATCCTTTTCAGGTCTTACAGGCGGTGATGCCGTCTTACTTCAAAATTATTTAAAAACCGGAAAAGCCTTGGCAGGGAATATTTTATTGGATGCGGTAAGCAAGGCTGTTGCAACAAATGAGGTCAATGCAGCAATGGGAACAATTTGTGCAACACCTACAGCTGGATCAGCAGGTGTCGTTCCAGGTACCTTGTTTGCCGTTAAAGAAAAGTTAAATCCGACACGAATGGAAATGATTGAATTCTTATTTACAGCAGCAGCCTTCGGGTTTGTCGTGGCAAATAATGCATCAATTTCAGGTGCAGCTGGCGGCTGTCAGGCGGAAGTGGGCTCTGCAAGCGGAATGGCAGCAGCAGCGATTGTTGAGCTTGCTGGCGGAACCCCTGCGCAATCTGCAGAAGCGATGGCGATTACGTTAAAGAATATGCTTGGTTTAGTCTGTGACCCTGTTGCTGGTTTGGTTGAAGTGCCTTGTGTGAAACGCAACGCGATGGGTGCTTCAAATGCAATTACAGCAGCAGATATGGCATTAGCTGGCATTAAAAGTAAAATACCTTGTGATGAAGTGATTGATGCGATGTATAGAATCGGCCAAACGATGCCGACTGCCCTAAAGGAGACAGCGGAAGGCGGGTTAGCAGCGACTCCAACAGGGAAGCGTCTCGCCAAAGAAATTTTTGGCTAAATTAAAAATCTGTCAACAATAAAACCAACTGTAATGATAAAAAAGCAGTTGGTTTTTTGTATTCTAACGAAATTTATTTTTTGTCAGATTTTTTTAGCTCTGTAAAATCTTCTTCTTCACCAAATTCTGTTCCAAACGCTAAAGAAGGATTTATCCCAGTATTTCTTCTTTCTGGAAGCGATCCTGAAATACGTTCCTGTAAAAATAAGTGAACAAAAACTTCAGCAGCTGTAATAATCACGGCAGATATAATGCTCCCCCAAGCAATTTGCATGTAGTTATCTAAGAGGATACTTCCGAAAATCCAAACACTTAAGTAAGTTAACACGAAATCTGCAACTGTTGCGGCTCGTCTCCCTATTTGCGGCAAAATAATACGATCTCCTAATACATACGAAACAATGGTAACAAATAAACTAAATGAAACGATATCCACCATTGTTGCATCAAAAAATAAATCTAAACCAAGCCCAAAAGCAATCATACATGTAACAAACTTTATAAGTAAAATCGTTAATTGTTTCATTTACATTACCTCCCTTAAGTTTAGTTTAACTAAAAACTAAATTGTTCATACATCTAAACATTAATTTGTTCTTGAAAAAATCAAGGGTAACCTGATGAAAAGCTATACTGTGAGGGCAAAATAAAGGTCAAAAACGCAATAATTTATTTAGTAAATTCGGTAATGAATTATATTGAATAAAATTGAAAAATATAGGAGCATTTAACTATAATAAAGTTAAAATTTACTTGACTAGAATACAATAAGATAGGAGGAATTTATTAGTAAAAAATAAAAAAAGTAGTTGTAAGCGTTTGATTTTTCTGTTAATCTCTAAGTATGAAGTAAAAATTAGTTAATAAATAGTAAAAAACATTAGTATTTAAGTTAACTTGTTAACCAATTTCATAACTAAGCATTTAAAGTGAATTTTTTGAAAAAAGGAAAAAATAGTATTGACTTGTTTCTCACCTTCGATTATATTCTTAGTTAAATAGATTAAAAGAAAACGTTTTCTCGAAAGGTGAAGAAATGAAATCAACGATAAAAGAAGTGGCTAAAAAGGCTGGTGTTTCTATTTCAACCGTTTCTCGAGTATTGAATAACAATCAAAAGGGTTATTCAATAAAAACAAAAGAAAAAGTTTTAAATGCAATTGCTGAATTGCAATTTTCACCAAATGCCATTGCCAGGGGACTTGTTAGGAAAAAGACGCAAACAATAGCTGTCATTATGCCTGAGCTCTCTTCTTTATTTTCCACAAAGGTCCTGCATGGGATTGAGGAAACAGCTAATGAGCATCATTACAGTGTCATTATTTGCAATACATCCCTGAACGGTGAAAGAACACTAAGATATGTTGAATTTTTAAAAGAAAAACAAGTAGATGGCATCATTTTTTTAAGTCAGAAATTAACGGATCATGTACACCAGGCACTTGAAAAAACAGACATACCAGTCATTCTTGTATCATCAATAAGTGAGGAATTTCCTTATCCATTTGTAAAAGTTGATGACTATCAGGCTGCTTATGATGCAACAAGCTACTTAATCAAAAAAGGTCACACTTCTATTGCCATGATAAGCGGAACGTTAAAAGATGCAATTGCTGGCAAGCCGAGGTTAAAAGGTTATCAACAGGCATTGGCTGATTATAAAATAGAGCTGAATGATGAGTTAATTGAATTTGGTAATTTTTCGTATCAAAGTGGAAGCGATTGCATGGAGGTATTATTGAATAAAAATAGTAAATTTACAGCTGTTTTTGCGGCAAGTGATGAAATGGCCGTCGGTGCTCTAAATAAAGCACATCAATTTGGCATAAGCGTACCAGAACAGCTTTCAATTATCGGCTATGATAACACACAGCTTGCCGAAATGTCGTTTCCGAGGCTAACAACGTTAACGCAATCATTAGAAAAGATGGGAGAAATAGCTGTAAATCATCTTATTGCCATCATGAAGGAAGAATCATTTAATCAAACCTGTATTCTCCCGCATTCGATTTTTGAAAGAGAGACTGTAAAATCTTTAGTTTAGTAGATTTATTTGTATGGTTTTATATGTACGATATGTTCGGTCTCTTTATGATAATTTACTAAAAATGAAAACGCTTTCCGTTGTTAGTAGCAGTTTAGGAGGTGAGGCACACTTATACATAAAGACTGAATCAACCTTGGAATGTTTCCAGAAAGTATCTAATCAATAGCTACCGAATGATAAAATAGGGGGTAAATGTATGAAGAAAACAAAACTTGCATTTTTATTTCTTGTACTATTGCTTGTAATGGTACCGGTTCTACAAGGGTGCAGTGATTCTAGCAGTTCTAGTTCATCTGATTCAGGCTCAAATGGTTCTGGTGATACGGTTAATTTGACATTTTCTGCTTGGGGAAATCCAGCGGAGATTAAAGTTTATCAAAAAGCTGTTGATGGTTTCATGAAAGAAAACCCAAACATCAAAGTGAAACTTGTACCAATCCCAAGTGATGGGTATATTCAAAAATTACAGACACAACTTCAAGGAAGTCAAGCCCCGGATGTTTTCTACGTGGGTGACGGTGATATTTCAAAAATTATTGAAACTGGAAAATTAGCTCCGCTTAGTGAATATATGAATAGCTCTGAAAGCTATGCAAAACCTGATGAATTTGCTGAAGGTTTATGGGGAGCTGCGAAAAAAGACGATGAGATTTATGGTATTACTGTTGACTGTAACCCAATGTTACTCTACTACAACAAAAAATTATTCTCTGAATTAGGTATTAAAACTCCACAAGAATATTTCGATGCTGGTGAATGGAATTTTGCCGCAATGGAGGAAGTTACGGATCAATTACGTGATGGCGGGAAATATGGATTTATCGCAGATAATGGCTGGGCTTCTTTATTTAGCTGGATTTGGGCAAATGGCGGAGAAATTTATAACAAAGAAACTGGTGACTTTGTTTTAGATCAAAATCCTCAAGGAATGGAAGCAATGGAATTCCTTGCAAAAATGGTTAAGGACAAAAACTTTACGTATACTGGATCTCTTCCAAAAGGTCAAGGTGCTGAAGCCATGTTTATGTCTGGCCAAGTAGGTATGGTTGCTGCAGGCAGATGGTTTACTCCATTGTTCCATGAAAACAAATCTTTAGAATGGGATTATATTTCTTGGCCTTCAAATACTGAGAACAAGACTGAGCCAGTGGGAATTCCAACAGCATATATGGCTGTAAATAACGATTCAAAAAATAAGGAAGCAGCAATGAAGTTTGCATCTTACTATACTTCTACACTTGGACAAAAAGATCGTCTGTCTGGTATCGGTAATGCGATTCCATCAATCAGCGGTATTGATGAAGCTGTGACTGAATCAAAAGTTCCTGAACACGTGGACGTAATCATTAATGCTCGTGAGCAAGGGTATGCGAACGCAATCCAATCTACTATACCAGGATTAGATAAAGAGGTTAATGACATTATGGACTTAATGTATCTTGGTAAGGACGATGCTCAATCAACAGTGGACAAACTATCTGAAAAAGCAAAATCAATGATTTCTGAACACAAAGGTGAGTAATTAGTCAATTAAGGTGGAGAGAACATTCTTTTCTCCACCTTCTTATCAATACAGAAGAAGGTGATACCATTGAGAAATCGTCAAAATCTCTGGGGTTATACATTTCTGGCACCTCAGTTAATTGGTTTATTAGCATTCTCATTAATTCCAGTTCTTTTTACATTAACGTTGAGCTTTATGAAATGGGACGGATTTGGAGCAAAAGAATTCGTCGGTCTGGCAAATTATAAAGATCAATTCACAGAACCTGATTTTTGGAAAGCATTAATCAATACTGCATACTACACAATTCTTGTTATTCCTTTTAGTATTGGAATATCTTTAGCTGTTGCCATTGCTTTAAACAAAATTAAAGGAAAAGACTTCTATCGTTTGTTTTATTTCATGCCAGTAGTAACAAGCTCTGTATCAATCGGTGTCATTTGGATGTGGATTTTAAACGGTGACTTCGGTATCCTCAACCAACTATTGGCAAATATTGGAATTGAAGGGCCGAAATGGCTGACAGATACAAAATGGGTTATGCCTTCAATTGCTTTATTAAGTATATGGTGGGGATTAGGTCATAACATGGTTATTTTCTTAGCGGGGCTCCAAGGGATTTCAAGATCCTATTATGAAGCAGCTGAAATTGATGGTGCAAATAAATGGCAGCAATTCTGGCATATCACATTGCCACTATTATCACCAACAACATTCTTTATCACAATCATGGCGATTATTTCATCCTTCCAAGTCTTTGACCAGGCGTTCGTCATGACAAGTGGTGGACCGGCTAAATCGAGTTATACATTCGTATATCACATTTATGAAGCGGCATTTGTGGACTTTAAAATGGGCGTGAGTTCTGCTGCTGCAATGATTCTATTCGTTATCATTTTATTGTTTACTTTATTCCAGTTTAAGATGTCACAAAGGTGGGTTCATTATGAAGACTAGTGATGTTCAAACGAAAACAGTTGTAGATCGAAATGTTTCAGTGAGCCTTGGTAAGAAGATTAGACCAACAGCGATTTTGCTTCACATTGTGTTAATCATCGGTGCTTTTTTAATGGTCGCGCCATTTTTGTGGACAATTAGCAGTTCACTTAAGGATATGTCACAAATTTTTCTTGTCCCGCCAAAATGGCTCCCAGACCCTGTGACATTCCAAAACTATCCGAATTCATTAACTGCCATGCCATTTGGTAAAGCGTATTTTAATAGTTTCTATATCACAGCTCTTGTCGTATTTTTAAATATCATGACTTGCTCTATGGCAGCGTATGCTTTTGCAAAAATTCGTTTCCGTGGATCAAATGTTTTATTCATCTTATTTTTAGCGACGATGATGATTCCAAAGCAAGTCACAATGGTTCCGCTTTATATTATCATGGATAAACTTGGATGGATTGATACTCACTTGGCTCTAATTGTACCTGCAGGATTATTTAATGCATTTGGTGTGTTCTTATTACGTCAATTTATTAAAGGGATACCAAATGAGTTGGAAGAAGCTGCTGTTATAGATGGGGCAAATCCATTACGTATTTATTGGAGTGTTATTTTACCGTTAATACGTCCAGCTTTGGCTGCGTTTGGTATCTTCTCTTTCATGGGGATTTGGAATAGTTTCCTGGAGCCTTTAATTTACTTATCAACACCTGAAAACTTTACAGTCCCATTATTATTAAATACATTTAAAGGTCTATATTTCACAGACTGGTCATTAATGATGGCAGGAACAACTATTTCCATTATTCCGGTCCTAGTCGTGTATGTCATTGCGCAAAGACAAATTATTGAAGGTATTGCTTTAACAGGTTCGAAGAGTTAATAAGGAATTATTGTGGAATGGGGTGGTTCATATGAATAAATTAATGAATATTTTTGATTGGATTTATCGCTTACTCTACCTAAATGCTTTGTGGGTTTTATTTACCATTGCGGGTTTGGGTGTATTCGGACTTTTCCCTTCCACAGTATCAATGTTCTATGTTGCAAATGAATGGGTAAGCGGAAATAAAGATATCCCAGTTTTTAAAACATTTTTCATTAAATTCAAGGAAGAATTTTTTCGTTCACAGCTGCTGGGGATTATCCTAACTGCAGCTGTTGGACTCCTTTATTTTGATCTTCAGTTCTTTTTTCAAAAAGAAGGAACATTCTTTTTCTTGCTTCGTTATCTTATGCTTACTGTAGGGTTTTTATTTGTGATCATGGTGCCGTTTATGTTCCCGCTTTATGTGCAAGCAAGATTATCGTTTGGAGAATTTTTTAAAAATGTTTTATTTATGAGTATTACAAGAATCTTTCAAAGTGCTGTAATGGTTGTTGGATGCATAACAATTTTTGTTGTATTTTCTAAATTTGCCGGATTGTTTATTTTTTTCTTAGGAAGCACTCTTGCTTTTTGGTTAACATGGAACACAAAGATTGCCTTTCATAAAATCCAACAAAAGCGTTCGTTATTTTCCAATCCTGAGGGGAAGAAAAAATTCACAACTTCCGAAAACTAAAAGTATAGACTCGTCAATTTGGCGGGTTTTTTGTTTGTCCAGTATTCATAAAATATTAAGCACAGACAAATAATGAAGATATAAAGAGCTTGAGAAGGGGCCATATAATGAAGGTATTCATTACTATCATCTTTGTCTTATTTCTATCGATTTCAACAAACATCATAATTGATTTGCTCTCAGGTTTTAAGCTTTCAAAAACAATGCTCAACCTGTTAAATCCGTTCTGGGTCATTGAGACTGGAGAGTATGTCATGCTTGTGATGATGTGCTTGATAATAATTGTTCAACAAATTTTTATGGTTATGAAAAATAAAGCTGATAATCAAAAGGGTTCTAATTAGCCTTATGTTTGAAACGGTTTCTAAGAAAAGTAACGGTCATCATGATGAAAGGAAAAATAATAAAGAAGAGGAAGACGGGATAGCGTAATCCTTTTTTTGCCTCTTCCATATATTCTGAAAAATTGGGGGTGATCATCATTGATGAAATGACAATAATTCCTCCGATCGGAAAAACGATTCGATGATGATTTTTTAGGTTAAATAGATCTACAATTCCAATTAGTGAAGCATACAAAAAGAGAGACGCTTTAAAGTATACTGTCATTAGCATAGTAAACACAACAATGGCATCGAGCCGTTGGATAAACTCAAGTAAATTTACCTTTCCAATTGTTGTTAATGTTGGAAAAGTAGCTCTTTCCATAACATTTACACCTAAAACCGTAATATTTAAAGCCGCTGTCCAGCTTAAGACAAGTCCGCTAAAAATGACGGCAGATAACCAGACTTTTTTTACAGACTTTTGTTTATTTAAATAGGGAAGGAGCATTGTAAACACAATCATTTCACCGAAAGGAAAATGCAATGTATCATAAAACGCTGTTGATATGATTGGCTTCCAACCATGCTCTAGAAATGGGCGTAAATGATTGATCTCAATATTCCCTGAAACAAGAACAAAAAAGTTTGCAGCTGCTCCAAATAAGAGTAAAATAACGATAAATACTTCCCCTGTTCTTCCAAGTACTTCAATACCAAGATAGAGTACATAACAGATCACTAACACAAATGATATGTGAATAGCTAATATAGGTGTATCCGTCATAGTGGAGGACACGAGCAATTCGCTAAAATCACGAACTTGTCTAGCAGAAATATACAAAAAATATTGGAGGTATAATATTCCAATAATCCAGCCAATGTATTTACCGAATATTTTTCTGGCATATCCTGTTAAAGGCAAATTTGGAAATTGACGATATAAATAATAGTAAATATAAAATAAGATAATAGCCATACACATACTAAGTAAGATGGCCAGCCAAGCATCCTTTTTGGCAGAAATTCCATAACTTACGACGATAGAGGTACCCATATTAAACATAAACATCAAAACAAATAGCTGAAGACCGCTAAGTTTTGCCTTTTCCATCCATAGAAGCCCCTTCTTATTTTATATTTTGTCTTATTTTATATAAGATTTTGACCTCATTCCACTGCGCCTGATTGCTGCATGCACATTAATGTTAATTTCCGTCTCAGGAAAAATTTCATTTTCCCATTTGTTTTTATTTTTTTTCCAATAAGCTTTATCTTCAATGTTGACATATTCGCCAAAACCAAAAAGATCACTTTTTTCTTCTTGAGTGGCTTTAATTGTTGAGAAAACCTCTTCTTTTATCTCTTTAGCAAGCTGTTCCTCCATTTTTTCAATGATATTACCTTTATCAAGCTCAATGGGACATTGAGTTTCTAATACCGATCCTTCAGCCTCAATGTCAATAAAAATAACAGGCTTTTCATTTTTTATTTGGACTTTAATATCTGATTGGGCACGCGCAACCTCGATGGCAAGAGCATCCTTTCTTTTTTTACAATCAAGGCTTATAACGGTTCGGCTTATTTGATCATTAATCCACATGAATCCACGGGCAGAATCTCCTTCCATCCATTTTTCAAGTTTCCCATTTTTTATAACGGATAATCCAATAATTTCTAATTTACTTTTTTCAGAAACCTGTTGTATGTTTGTTGTCTTGTTTCCGTTTTCTACATCTCCTATAATTTGGATTCCTGTTATTGCTAAACTTCCTTCTCCCAACTTTGCTATGGCCTGATCGGCACGAGTACTTGGATATTCACCCCATATTTTTTCAGCAGATTGAAGACTCTGTAAGACTTTTTGGGAAGGGATGGCAATTAATGGAGTTGTGATCTTAAGGGCATTCTCAGCCGTTTGCCCTTTTACAATCAAAACCGGAAACAGAACCCGGAAATGAGAATCGCGTTCGATCACATCAAAAATCTCCATAATCCCTTCCTTTGCGATTTCCTCACCGATAAGCATAACCTGGATATGTGGAAAAAAAAGCTCAGAAGGAGCCTCATGAGAAATTTTTCGTAATGATTCTGAAATCGTACTGCCAGTTGATGTATAGGTTGTTACAGGAGATGCTTGGACTTTACTCCCTTGTTGTCCGCCGGCTACTTGGCTGGGATTAATAATTTGGACGGTTGTTTGGTATCTGTTTTCGACATCATCACTGCCTTTGTCGATGCCAATACCCGAAATAATGCTAAGGTCCTGAAGCTCAGCACTGTCCCAGCATCCTGATAAACTAAAGAGAATAAAGAATAAAAAAAAGATCATAAATGGTTTATGTTGCATTTGGATCCCTCTTTGTTTTTTTGTTCTTTTTAGTGGCTGTTCTGTTAGTTCGATTTTGACTGATTAAACGCGGACGTTTAGACAAAAAAGGCTTAGGCAAACGTAAAATCGCATCCTCTTGATCTGTGATTATAAAAGGAGCAAAGGGAGCCAAATAAGGAATTCCAAAGGAACGTAAACTGACGGTGTGCGCAACCAATATAATTACCCCCAGCCCAATGCCATAAAGCCCAAATGTACTTGCTAATATCATCATAAAAAATCTTAGTAAACGGGAAGCATCTGTTAATGAAAAATGGGGGAGAGTAAAGCTGGCGATAGCTGTTGCTGCTACTACAATTACCATAGCACTTGAAACAATTCCTGCCATAACCGCTGCTTCACCTAATACAAGAGCACCAACAATTGAAACAGCTTGGCCAACCGGACGAGGCATTCGTACCCCCGCTTCCCTTAATACTTCAAAAGTTAACTCCATTAATAATGCTTCGACGATGATTGGAAAGGGAATCCCTTGTCGCTGTGCTGCCAGATTAATCAGCAAAGGAGTAGGAATTAATTCTGGATGAAACGAAACAAACGCTATGAAAAGTGATGGTCCAAGAAGTGTAATTAAAAAGGAAACTATTCGTAAAAATCTTAAAAAGCCAGCTACACTCCACCGCAAGTAATAATCCTCAGCCGTTTGCAAAAATTGGTTCCATGTAGCTGGTACGATCAAGGGAATTGGAGTTCCATCAACAAAAATGGCCACACGTCCTTCTAATAAATTCCCTGTCACAACATCTGGCCTTTCGGTTAAAAAAACAGTCGGCCAAGGTGTTAGATTATCATCGCTAATCCATTCTTCAATCGTATTAGAACCAATAACTTCATCCACTTCGATCCGATCAATTCGTTTTCTTACTTCTTCTAAGATTTTGTCATTAACAATCCCATTTAAATACATAATGCCAATCTCTGTTTGGGTAATCTTGCCAAGCTTTCTTGTTTCAAGCCATAAATTAGGACTTTTAATTCTTCTGCGAACCATCGCAGTATTTGTAATGAGTGATTCAGTAAAGCTGTCTTTTGGCCCGCGTACAGAAGGTTCTGCAATAGGTTCTGTAATGGACCGCAGCTCTCCGCCTTGTGAGGCGCATGCATACGCTTGGGCTAATCCATCAACTATTACAATGGTTTGACCTGACAAAAGAAATGAAAAAAGCTTATTTAGTTCCGTGACCTCCTCAACATGAGTAGTCGATAAAATACCATCTAAAATATATTGACCTAATTCAACTGGTGACCAAGGCTTTTCATGTTCAAGAACGGAAGCTTTATTGATTAGCTTTTCAATAATGAAGTTACCCATCAATTTTTTATCTGTTAATCCATTTATATAAATCGTTGCAACCTTTTGGTGAAAAGGCTCTCCCATATTAAACTGACGTATAATTAAATCACCGCTCCTGCCTAATGCTTCTTTAATTTTATGGATGTTACTTTCTAAAGTTTGGACAAGCAGTTGTTTGTTAAAAGCATCATCGGTATTATCATAAAATACCTTATGCTGCTCCTTTTTCTGTATATTAAATAAGCGGTTCCATGCACTCTTCATGTCTTATTCTCCATTTATTTAGGGGCTCTGATCTTGCAAGTTGTTTTTATACTTTCCTTCTTTATGGTTTTCATACACTATTTTCCTCTGACACAAGCTGAAAAAATCACATATAAAATGAAGGCAAATTATTTTTAGTCATGAACATACCATAGTAGAATGTTAAGTAACCGCCGATTGAATGCGTTTGCAAATATTAAATACAGTTATGAAAAAGGAGTTGTTACATATTGATTGAAGTGGAAAGCATTCACCATGTCAGTCTTTCAGTTACGAATTTGGAAAAAGCAAAGCATTTTTATGGGGATATGTTAGGTTTTAAAGAACTTGATCGTCCTGATTTTGATTTTCCAGGTGCCTGGTATCAAGTGGGAAATCAGCAGCTTCATTTAATCGTACAGCAGGAGTCTTCAACATTCCGATCTGATCCTGAAATAAATTCAAAGGAAGGCCATTTTGCAATTCGTGTAAAGGATTATGAGAAGACTTTGAAACACCTTAAAACTCTAGGGATAAAAATAATCGAAAAGCCAAATAGTATTAGTGGTTTTGCGCAAATATTTTGCATGGATCCTGATTTGAATTTGATTGAACTTAATGTCGATCAACAGGATCTTAAGTAGATTAGATGAAGTGTGATATTAATGGAATCGGGGTGGGGTAATTGGTGCCGATTAATTCAGAGGCATTGTTGGAGAAACTCAGGCAATGGATCGGAAGGAAGATTTATCTGCATCATGAGGTAAATCCTGGCGGTTATTTTCGTAACGGAAAAGCTACGTTATTTGATGTTCATGTAAAAGGAGATCAAATCTATAGGGTGTATTTAGAACTTGATCAGCAGCAATCAATTATTCAAGTTGATGGTTTAACACATATGATGTTGTCAGAGGAGTTAGTGGTGATCAGCAGCTTTGACCATGTTGACCGCTTAGCCCGGACACTAGAAATCAGCACTTCACCTTTTTCAATATGAGGATCTTTAAGGGGGGTACATATGGGGACAATTTTAGCGGTTTTTGCACATCCTGATGATGAAACATTTATATGTGGGGGCACGTTGGCAAAGTATGCAAGTGAGGGTCATCGTGTTGTGCTGTTATGTGCAACAAAAGGGGAAATGGGAAGGAGAATGGGCGTTCCTCCTGTTGCAACGAGGGAAAGTCTTCCTGTGATTCGGGAACAAGAATTAATCGATGCCTGCAAGGCTTTAAAAATAAGTGATTTACGTTTTTTAGGGCTTCGAGATAAGTTATTGGAAATTCAACCTATTGAAACACTTAAACAAATGGTTTTATCTCATATGACCGAGGTTATGCCTGATGCAATTATAACATTTCATGAAATATTAGGTGGTCATTCAGATCATTGTGCTATAGGACGTGCTGCGAAAGAAGCTTATTCTGTTTATAAAACGGAAAATCCTAGGGCCGACCTGTTTTACGTTTGCTGGTCAAATGTAGCTCAAGACCCAACGAGTTACGGCTTCTCCCAAGATCAGCTATTAAAGATTACGATTCGAAAATATTTTTTAGAGAAGCTATATGGTTTTCGAGCACACCAAACGCAATCTGCTATGGATGAATGGGTATGGGGAAATGACCAAAAAGCAATAAACCAATTTTCAGAATATGAATACTTTATTCAGGCAAACGGGCCATTTGGTATCAACAAAAACTCTATTATTTAGGCAAAGAAAGAGGCTGTCTAAAACCAAGGTTAGAACCTTCTTAGACAACCTCTTTCTTTAAGCTTACAATGTGAGTTTTAACATCTTTTAAAAATGATTATCACTTAGCAATAGTTGGAGCGGTAAGCAGCCAACTTAGTTTGTGCATTAACATACGTAAACGCTTTAAAGTTCGATAAACGTTAATTGTTAAAGACGGGCTTAAGTGAAAAAGAAACATTTTCAAAGTATATCCCTCCACATTGAAGTTTGTGGTGTCTTCCACCACTTTTATTATTCCCTCATTATCTACAGTTATTTCATTCATGACTAAATAAGTTGAATAGTTTTTTTAATAGAATAATAGAAAGAAGAAAAAGAATTCTCCAACGTTTTCAATCTATAAAAGTAAAAAGTTATGTGATAAATTAGTAGAGATAATAGTAGAAACTTTTATCATATAGTATTTGAAAGGTTGAATGTATATGTGGTTAAAGCTGGGAAAATACAATACATTGCGCAATCAAATCTTACTTGTTTTTTTAACTGTCATGATTATTGTCCTATGTTTTGTTGGGATTATGACCTATCACATTGTATCAAATTTATTAAAAGGCAACGCTGAAAAGCAAATTCAACAAACCGCTATCGAAGCAAGCGGAAGGATGGAATCATTATTTCAACAAATTGATATGCTGACTAAACAGGTGGCAACAAACTCTTATGTTCAACAGCTGCTTTTGGCTGAAACAAAAGGTAAGCTTGCAAGCTTTAGTGAGAGGCAAGCATTAATGCAGGTTGGTAACACCTTTCAAGTGTTTTCAAATGGAATAAATGCTTTTGAAATCTATTCTAAGGATTTTCGAAAACTCACCCCGCTAGATGGTGATGGGCTGTTTTCTCGGATTGATTATAAATGGATTATTGAAGCAGATCGTGCAGAAGGGAAGTTGGTATGGATTGGACAAGATCCAAAAGAGCCTGAGTTTCTTCTGGCAATCAGGCGGGTTAGTTTAGTGGATCGCTGGTTTTCAAATGGCGGTTATCTATTAATACAAATCCATTCAAAGTATTTTGAGTTTAACGACACCGGTAAGGCTAATGAATATATGATTTTGGTTGATCAAAATCGTCATCAAATTACATCAAATTATGAAGGAGATATCAGGCCGATTATCTCAGAAAAAACGAGTGTCACACCCATAAATGGAAACGATTTCATGCATGTTAAGGAAAAATCAGAGGTTACCGGATGGACGCTGCATATCTTAACACCTGTTGACACATTGATGAAAGGGACTCCAGTATTACGAACGGCTATCCTTTTATCTGGTGCACTTGGTTTTTTCATTTTTCTCATATCGTCCATCTTGTTATCTTCGATGATTACTAGTCCAATATTAAAATTAACCACGACGATGAAAAAGGCAGGAGATGGTGAGCTTAAGCTGAATCCAGAGATTGCCTCGACAATTGAGATTAATGAATTAAATAAAACCTATAACCAATTAGTAGAAAATACAAATCATTTAATCCAAGTTGTTTATGAAAAAGAAATCTTAAAGGGGCAGGCTGAGTTAAAAGCATTGCAATCACAAATTAATCCTCATTTTTTGTTTAATACATTAGATGCTTTATATTGGTCACTTGATGAAAAAGGAGAGGACGAATTAGCAGATTCCGTTATTGCCATGTCTGAGTTATTCCGTTACACAATCAGCAGAAATCATCAAGATGAATGGGTGATGATAAAACAGGAACTTGAGCATGTGGAAATGTATATGCAGCTTATGAAAATGCGCTTTGGAGATCGCTTTACTTGGAGCGTTGATATACCAAAACAATTTGAACATGTTAAAATTCCTAAACTATTAATTCAGCCAATAGTTGAAAATGCTATTTTACATGGAGTAGGAAACAAAGCGGGCAAAGGCTATGTACTAGTCAGTGTCCAGCCTTCAAGATCATCAGGCAATTTGGTCATATCTATAAAAGATAACGGTCCAGGGATGGATCAAGAAACGATTGACCGGATTATGACTGTCATTGATTCGGGAAAGGTGTCCTCTATTAAGGGAAATGGAATGGCTATTGCTAACGTAAACAAACGGTTACAGCTTTACTATAATGAAAATAATCTAGGGAAAATCGTTATTTCAAGTGAAGTAAATAAGGGAACTTGTTTAACATTTGAGGTGCCAATAAATGGGGGTAGCAGCTAATGCAAAAAAAGACGATTTTAATTGTTGATGATGAACCGAAAACACGGGAAGGATTAAAAAAAACACTTGAAGGATGGGCAAGTGTCAATTATGAAGTGATCAGTGCAGAAGGGGCAAATGAAGCCATTTCAATCCTGAAGGAAAGAGAGATTCATATTTTACTAACTGATATTTCAATGCCTGAGATAAACGGACTTGAAATGCTGAAGCTCTTAAAAGATCATCAGCAAAATCCAGTTGTGATAATCATTTCCGCTTATTCAGAATTTGAATATGCCCAGGAAGCTATACGATTAGGTGTTCTCAATTATTTATTAAAGCCTTTGAATAAACGAAAACTTATAGAAGCCGTAGAGCAAGCAGTTGAGGTAAAGGAACAAAGAGAGCGTGAAGGCAGAATCTATAAATTTGTTGATGAAAAGCTTGTTGATGTAGTAAAACAGGGGGACCGCAAGGAGGACACTCCTATTCAAATAGCATTGGTTTATATTGATAAACATATCGATCAGCAGCTCACGATGAAAGATGTAGCAAATTATGTACACTTAAATTCAAGTTATTTTAGTGTTCTGTTTAAGGAGCAGGTCAATATGACCTTTAGTGAATATTTGACAAGAAGCAGACTGCAAAAGGCAAAGAATTTATTATTAGAATCAAATTTATCTGTTACGGAAATTGCAGAGAAGGTTGGCTATAATACGTCAAAATATTTTATTAAACTCTTTAAAGAGTATGAAGGGCAGACACCAAGCCGCTTTCGAAAAACTAGCACAATTAGTGAGAGAGAAAACTAAAAAAAGTAGAACTTTCCCCAATCAGTGTTACCTTATTTCAGCATTATGCCGATGCTATAATGAGCTTGTAAATGCGAATACAGCATCTTGTATCAATTCAAAGGGGGATTTTTATATGAAAAGGAAAGCGATTACACTGCTATTTGCTCTAACCATGATCCTTGGATTAGTATTATCTGGCTGTTCAGAATCAAGTGAGACAGGGGGTGCAGGTGATTCAGGTGACAAAGTAACCGTTAAATTAATGCATTTATGGCCTGCTGGAAGCTCTAAACAGCATAATCAGATCGTAAACGATATTGCTGCAGAATATGAAAAGGAGAATCCGGGGGTCAAAATTGAGCAGGAAATTTTAAGTAATGAGCAATACAAGGAAAAATTAAAGGTATTATCAGCATCAAATGAACTGCCTGATGTCGGTATGACGTGGGCTGCCGGTTTTATGGAGCCATATGTCAAGGGAAATAAGTTTGCTCCGCTGGATGATTTGCTTGAAGGCGAGCTGGGAGATCAATTTATTTCTGGAACAACAGAAGCATTTGCAGTCGATGGTAAAACATATGGGTTACCGCTTGAGTTAAATATTGCTCCAGTCTATTATAATAAAGCTATTTTTAAACAATATAATTTAGAAGTACCAAAAACTTATGAAGAATTTAAACATGTTGTGGAAACACTTGCTGATAATGGTGTAACACCAATTACATTGGGAAACAAAGATCGCTGGACAGGATCTATGTGGTATATGTATTTAGCAGACCGTATCGGTGGTTCTGAAACATTAACAAATGCAATAAATCGTACAGGAACATTTGAAGAGCCTGCATTAACAAAGGCTGCCGAAGAGATTCAGAATTTAGTAGGAATGGATGCTTTTGTAAAGGGTTTCAATGGATTGTCAAATGATGAAGCGAAAGGCCCGTTTATGAACGGACAAGCTGCCATGTACTTAATGGGATCATGGGAATTACCAAACTATACAACGAACGAAGATGTTCCACAAGAGTTTAGAGACTCAGTTGGTTTCTTTAAATTCCCAACAGTTGAAGGTGGGAAAGGGAACATCAACAGCTTTGTTGGCGGTCCTGGTGTAGGATTATTCGTTTCAGAAAAATCAGAGGTTAAAGAAGAAGCGAAGAAATTTGTTGAATTCTTTGTGAAAAAATGGGGAGAACGCTCTGTAACAGATGCTGGAGTTATTCCTGCAACAAAGGTTGATACATCTAAAGTTGATTTACCGCAAATGTACATTGATGTATTAAATGAACTAAATTCTGCTAGCAATATTACGTTATATGCAGATGTTCAAATGAGTGCATCTGTTGCACAAGAACATTTGAATTTGATCCAAGCTTTGTTCGGAAAGGAAGTAACACCTGAAGAATTTACAAGCAAGCACGAAGAAGCGCTTGCAAATGAGGAGTAATATCTCAAGTTATCTTGTAAGGATGTAAAGATGAAAAGGACATATCGATAAATAAGGTGATATGTCCTTTTCTATGCCTAAAAAGATGAAAGTGGAAAGAAAGGGGGGGTCATCATGGATAAAGTGATGTCCAATAAACTGGTTATAACCTTATATGTATTACCTGCACTTCTATTAATCATGGTTTTAATCTATGTACCCATTCTATTAACTGGCTACTACGGCTTAATGAAGTGGGATGGAATTGGAGAAATGACTTTTATCGGTCTTGAAAATTATACAAAGCTCATTAAGGATGCGGAATTTTGGAAAAGTGCTTATCATTCGTTTTTACTTGCAATTTTTTCTGCAGTTAGTTTAATCGGTTATTTAGTTATATCGTTAATTCTTGCCGGAAAAATAAAAGGGGCAAATTTTTTAAGAAAGATTTATTTAATACCGATGCTGTTATCGTCAGTGGCAATCGCCCAGCTTTGGCTTAAAATCTACCACCCTTCAAACGGATTAGTAAATAGTTTATTACTATCTTTCGGCACAAAAAATCCGCCTGCATGGTTAGCAGAACCGAATCTTGTCTTAGCTGCGTTATTCGTACCAATTATCTGGCAGTATGCAGGCTTCTACATTTTGATCTATTATGCAGCTTTAAAGAATATTCCTGAGTCATTAATTGAGGCTGCTAGAATTGATGGTGCAAATGCGTTTCAAATTGCGTATAGAATAAAGGTGCCATTAATTGCAGGTGTAATTAAAGTGACGATTGTCTTAGCGATTGTTGGATCATTAAAATATTTTGACTTAATTTACGTCATGACAGGCGGAGGACCAAATGGCGCCAGTGAGGTTATGGCATCTTATATGTATCAAAAAGCCTTTGGAACCTATAACTTTGGCTACGGAAGCGCGGTTGGTTTCTTCCTATTATTAATTTGTCTTATTGTCACATGGCTGATCCGAAAATTAACAGCAACTGACGAAGAAATTCAATATTAAGAAAGGAGTAATAAAACATGAGTGTCATACAAAATCACCAAGCACAATCAAACATAACTACTCCTCTTTCAACTGGGAAGCAATCGAACAAAATGATAACTAGAATCGGATTTGGACTGCTCTATATAGCCTTAGGCTTGATTGCCATATTTCAGGTTTATCCGCTTATTTGGTTATTTTTTTTCTCATTAAAAGATAACCAGGAAGTGTTCAATAACTCTCCGTTTGCGTTACCGGTAAATCCAAAATGGGAAAATTATCTAAAGGTTTGGACGGAAGGAAATATTAGTCTATATTTTTTAAATAGTGTCTGGATTACTGTTTTATCGGTTATATTGACAGTGCTTTTAGCTAGCTTTGTCACGTTTGCAATTACGAGAATGAAATGGAAGTTAAGCAAACTGGTCCTTGGCTTGTTTATGGTAGGATTAATGATTCCAGTGCATTCTACCTTAATTCCATTGTTTAGCTTTTTCCAAAAAATTAATTTGATTGATCATCCTTTATCGGTTGTTGCGTCTTATACAGCCTTTAACCTTCCTATTACAATCATGATTTTGATAGGCTTTTATTATACGCTGCCGCGTGAGGTAGAGGAAGCAGCAATCATCGATGGGTGTTCAATACATCGGATCTTTTTTCAAATTACGCTGCCAATGACCACTCCAGTTTTGTCAACAACAGTGATTATCAATATGATTTACAACTGGAATGAATTTGTGTTCATCAATACCTTTATCAGTTCTGATAAGTATAAAACATTAACGGTCGGGATTCAAAACTTTATTGGTCAGTATATGACTGAATGGGGAGCAATCGGTGCAACGCTTATGATCAGTATCATCCCAATTTTAATTGCCTTCTTCTTCTTTAGTAATCGAATTGTTGAGGGAATTGCTGCTGGTTCTGTAAAAGGATAAATCATTCATTACCATATTAATATGGCAGAAAGGGGTAATATGATGGTTATAAATCAATTTTTTAATGCACATCACTCACCGATTGGAGCATTTTCCAGCTTCACACTAGGTTTTCCAGGGAACGGAGGCGGCTTGGATTTGGAGCTGGGTCGCCCACCCCGAAAAAATATCTTTATCGGTGTAGAGTCGTTACCTTATGAAGGAATCTATGAAGCACTTCCATTTTTTGATTATAGTGAAGACGAAAGTAAACGCTATGATATTGAAAATCCAGATCCGGACCCAAATAAGCCAAAAATCATAATTCCATTTGCAAAAGATGAGATAGTCCGTGAGTTCAAGCTTGGTACAGATACATGGAAAGCAGGGGATTTGACCTTTACTATTTATTCACAAGCACAGTCTGTACCAGATCCTTCATCTGCTTCTATAGAGGAGCTTATGCTAACACTTGTACCATCGGTCATCGCAGAGGTTACGGTTGATAATACAAAAGGAAGTAAAAGCAGGCGAGCTTTTTTCGGCTATGAAGGAAATGATCAATATAGCTCAATGCGAAGATTGGATGATACATGTGAAGGAATTTCCGGTGTTGGTCAAGGAAGAATCACAGCAATAGCATCTGCCAATCCTGATGTAAAGTCAGCATTGCACTTTAGTATGGAAAATATATTAACAACACCATTTGAAGAGAACTGGACGTTTGGTTTAGGGCCAATTGGGGCGATGATGATGGAGGTGCCGGCTGGAACATGCAGGACTTATCAATTTGCAATCTGTTTCCATCGTTCCGGGTTTGTAACTGCAGGATTGGATACAACTTATTTTTATACTCGTTATTTTAAAAATATTGAAGAGGTGGCCGCCTTTTCATTAGAGAACACTGAAGAAATCATTAAACGAGCACAAAAAGCAAATGAATTAATTGAACATGCTGACCATTTATCAGAGGATCAACGTTTTATGATGGCCCATTCCATCCGAAGCTACTATGGCTCTACACAACTGCTCGATGTGGAAGGAGAACCATTCTGGGTTGTCAATGAAGGTGAATATCGAATGATGAACACATTTGATCTTACTGTTGATCAGTTGTTTTTTGAAATGAAAATGAATCCATGGACAGTTAAAAATGAATTAGATATGTTTGTTAAACGTTTTAGCTATGAGGATGAAGTTCGTTTTCCAAATGACGAAACTGTTTATCCTGGAGGAATCAGCTTCACCCATGATATGGGTGTGGCGAATACGATCTCAAGACCTCACTTTTCCTCTTATGAATTATATGGTCTTGATGGCTGTTTTTCACATATGACTCATGAACAGCTCGTAAACTGGGTGTTATGTGCGGCTGTTTACGTAGAAAAAACAAATGATACTGATTGGCTGCAAAATAACCTGACGATTTTCATAAGCTGCTTTGAAAGCATGCTAAATCGGGATCATACGGATCCAAATGAACGAAATGGCATCATGGGTCTAGATTCATCACGGGTAATGGGCGGTGCAGAAATCACCACATATGATAGTTTAGATGTCTCACTCGGCCAAGCACGAAATAATATATACTTGGCTGGTAAGTGCTGGGCTTCCTATGTAGCATTAGAAAAACTATTTGCTGCAAATGGGTATCAAGACTTATCAAAACAAGCAGGTGTTCAAGCAGAAAAATGTGCAGCTAGCATTGTCAGCTACGTAACAGAAGATGGTTATATCCCTGCGGTTGTAGGAGAAAACAATGATTCAAAAATTATCCCTGCGATTGAGGGGTTGATTTTCCCTTATTTTACTAATTGTCAAGAAGCCCTTGACCAAAATGGACGTTTTGGTCCTTATCTCCAAGCATTGAAAAAGCACTTGAAAACGGTCTTGGTTGAAGGGATTTGCTTATTTGAGGATGGCGGCTGGAAAATCTCATCAACAAGTAATAACTCCTGGCTAAGTAAAATCTATTTATGTCAGTTCATTGCTCGAAAACTATTAGGAATTGAGTGGGATGAAAAAGGGGAAAGAGCAGATGCCGCTCATGTTGCCTGGTTAACGCACCCTACCTTATCAGTTTGGAGCTGGAGTGACCAAATTATTTCCGGTAAAATAACTGGTAGCAAGTATTATCCTCGAGGAGTTACTAGCATTCTATGGCTGGAGGAAAAAAAGGAAACCTTGTTATCAATGGAAAATGCTCAAGTAAGTAGTCGTTCTTAATAAGAGGATAATCCTCCTGCATGAGGATTATCCTTTTTATTATTTTCACGGAGTTAAAAAGGTTGATAAATGAAAGGTTTAGGAGAGCTTTTATGTGGAAACAATGAAAACAATTTCAATAAGTATAAATTTAAATAGATACATAAGAGCAAATAAAAAAATCTGAGGTGATGACATGGTATTCAAAATCTGTGAAGTTTGCGGAAAGATTGAAGAACATGATGAAGTAAAACACGATGTATATGGAATTTGTGAAGAATGCATTAAAGATGGAGAAAATAAGGACAACATAGTGTAGGATCTCTACAAGTTATCCTGGCTAGGAGGGGGTACTTGAATCTGCCGAAGAATTAGGTACCCGTGTTTTTCGTAAATAATGATGAAATTTTGAAGAAACACCATTCCCACAACACTGCGTATGGTAGCTGATATTGCTTTGTCCCATAAGACGGGGGATTGAATAACTTTAACAGTAATTAGATTTGTATTTTAACACCTGTTATGCAAAAATAAAACCTTGTTTAAAATTTTTATATAGGGACCTTAATTTATTTTTATTATTAATAATACCATCATATTATTTGAAAGATAATCATTTGACATATGTTCTAATCTATCGTATGATTATCTCGAATTAAAAATATATGGAATTGAGATTTATGGATCTATCTTGAATTAATAATTATTTAATTACACGCAATTGGTTTACTTAGGATGGAATAAGGGATAGATAGAAATAGATACGATTTATTTTAATAAGAAAGACAAATAATAGGAATGTAAACTGGTTCAAGTATTTGTTTTCTTAAAAAAGGATATGACCACCGTTAAGGAGGTGAAGTTCATTCCGTTAGAAAGATGAAATATGAGGTGAAAAAATGGGATTCTTAGATAAGTTATTTGGCAAAAACACAAATGAAAAGGAGTCGAATCAAATGGCAAATGTAAAATTAGCGGTAATTTACTATAGTTCTTCTGGTACAAACTATCAATTAGCGCAATGGGCAGAAGCTGGAGCAAAAGAAGCAGGTGCTGAGGTAAAAGTATTGAGAGTTCCTGAAACAGCACCCCAAGCAGCAATTGAATCTAATCCAGCTTGGAAAGCACATGCAGAAGCAACAAGCCATGTCCCTGAAGTGACGCTAAATGACTTGGAATGGGCAGATGCAATTATCTTTAGTGTACCTACTAGATTTGGGAATATGCCTTCGCAAATGAAAGCATTTTTAGATACAACAGGTGGCTTATGGTTTAACGGAAAGCTTGTGAACAAAGTAGTAAGTGCGATGTCTTCAGCACAAAATTCTCATGGCGGGCAAGAGGCAACGATTTTATCTTTATATACCACCATGTACCATTGGGGTGCTATTGTAGCTGCTCCTGGTTATACAGATCCAGTTACTTTTGGTGCTGGAGGAAATCCATATGGAACAAGTGTGACAGTTGACCAAAATGGAAAAATGGTTGAAGATGTTGAAGCTGCAGTTAAACACCAGGCGAAACGAACAGTAACTGTTGCTGAATGGGTGAAAAAAAGCAATCAATAAATAGAGACTTTTTCGAGAGAATTTTTGAATGCTTATATTTGAAGGGCTGCCTTTGTTTTGAGGCAGCCCTTTCCGTGATTATTACTATCTTATCCATTCGTTTACAGTGTGCAAAGCCCCTTTAACATCCTGTATAGATGCGCGCTTATTTCATGATTATACGTATAAAAACTTTACACAAACCGGATCTGGTACAGAAATCTCGGATTGTAACAATGTTAGCTTACCTGTTTCTCCATCTCTAGAGAATAAGACAAGATTTGAGCTTTCCTGGTTAGATGCAACAACAAATTTACCTGTTGGATCAATTGCAAAGTCACGCGGCCAGCTTCCTTCTGTTGATGTGTATTCAACAAAGGATAGCTCACCGTTATCTTGATTTACACTGAATACTGCTATACTGTCGTGACCGCGATTTCCAGCATAAATGAATCGACCGTCAGAAGAAATATGAATCGCGCTTCCTTGGCTGTTTTCGGTGAAATCTGCTGGAATCGTTGGGATGTATTGAAGTTCAGTGAAAATTCCATTCTCACCATTATAGCTTAACGCAATGACCTCATTACTAAGTTCTGTCATCACATAGGCAAACTTTCCATTAGGATGGAAGGCAATATGTCTTGGACCGCTGCCTGCTTTAACTAATAAGCTATGTGCTTCCGCCAATTCTCCGTTTGCATTTTTATAGGTAATGACCTTATCTATTCCTAAATCAACAGCAACTACATATTTTTCATCAGGAGTAAATCCTGAAAAATGTGTATGCGGTTTTTCCTGTCTTTCGTGTGGACCATTTCCGCTATGCTCAATAATAGAAGCAGGAGGATTTAGTGTGCTGTCTGGATTTACTAAGTAAGATTCAACTGTTCCTTTGTGGTAGTTTGCTGAAACAACTTGACGGTTTTGACTGTCAACACTCACATGGCAAGGTGATGCACCTTCAAGTAATTGGTGATTCAGCTTTGTTAAGTCACCAGTTTCATGGTTTATTGTGAAGGAAGCAACACCGCCATTAGAACCTTCTTTTACAACTGCATAAAGAGTACTGTTATCTTGACTAATGTTTACATAAGTTGGGTTATCCAATTCAGCAACAGCTTTTACATCGCCAAGCTTGGCATTATCAGTATCAAGTGTAAAGCTGTAAACACCTTTGCTATCACCTTTTGTGTATGTACCAATATATCCGATTAATTTTGACAAGAGTTTTGCTCCTTTCCTATTCGATACCTTTCATTATATCGTTTGTAATAAAAAATCAACAACATTTTCATATATTTTATTTCGTAATGCGAATATAATAGAATTTAAATAAAAGCTTTGTTAAGCCTTCTTGTTGTTTTTTTCCGAGATGTTAAATCAGAAGGGAATTTAACAAATAGTTTACCAGAGCCTAAATAATAAAAAGGAGAAACAAAAATGCTCAGGCGATTTTTTTCGTATTACATACCACATAAAAAGCTTTTTATTATTGATTTTAGCAGTGCTATCATTGTAGCTGTTTTAGAACTGGCATTTCCGCTTGCCGTCCAATGGTTTATTGATTCGCTGCTGCCGAGTGAAAATTGGTCTGCTATTGTATCTGTAAGTATTGGACTGCTGCTGCTTTATGTTTTTTCAACATTCTTACAGTTTATCGTCAACTATTGGGGGCATATGCTTGGTATTAATATTGAGACAGATATGAGAAAGCAGCTGTTTCACCATGTTCAGAAGCAATCATTTAAGTTTTTTGATAATACAAAAACAGGTAATATCATGAGTCGAATTACTAATGATCTTATGGATATTGGCGAGCTTGCCCACCATGGACCTGAGGATTTATTCATTTCGGTCATGACGTTCATCGGCGCTTTTTGGATTATGTTTTCCATTAATGCAAAGCTGGCATTAGTGGCATTGATTATATTGCCATTTCTTGGTTGGCTGATTGTCGTCAGCAATTTGAAAATGAATAAAGCTTGGAAGAGAATGTATAGTGAAATTGCTGATGTTAATGCAAGGGTCGAGGATAGTGTTTCAGGTGTTCGTGTCGTCCAGTCGTTTACAAATGAGAAATTTGAAAATAGCAGATTTCAGAATAATAATCAAAAGTTTCGTAAAGCAAAACTTGGCGGTTATAAGGTCATGTCCTTTAGCTTGTCAGGCATTTATATGATGACACGTTTTGTAACACTGGCTGTCCTTGTTGTCGGAGCATGGTTAAGCTATAAAAATCAGCTTTCCTATGGGGAACTTGTTGGTTTCGTTCTATATATTAATGTTTTGTTTAAGCCGATTGATAAAATTAGTGCATTAATGGAGCTGTACCCAAAAGGTATGGCAGGCTTTAAGCGATTTACAGAGCTGATGGATATGGATCCAGATGTTGTAGATGTAAAGGATGCTGTTGAAGTGGCTGAACTCCGCGGGGATATCGAATTTTCCGAAGTGACCTTCGGTTATGATGAGCATAAGCGGGTACTTGAAGGAATTGATCTTACTATTAAGGCAGGGGAAACCGTTGCATTTGTTGGTCCTTCTGGTGCTGGGAAAACAACGATATGTTCGCTGATTCCTCGTTTTTATGATGTTGATGCTGGTTCGATTAAGATTGATGGGATCGATATTCGCAATATGTCAAAGCAATCGCTTCGGAAACAGATCGGTATCGTGCAACAAGATGTGTTCCTGTTTACAGGAACATTAAGAGAAAATATTGCCTATGGCAAATTAGATGCAACACAAGAAGAAATAGAAGCAGCTGCAAAACGAGCCCATTTAGAGGGCTTCATTGATTCTCTTCCATTTGGGTATGAGACACAGATTGGTGAAAGAGGTTTAAAGCTGTCCGGAGGCCAAAAGCAACGGATAGCTATTGCAAGAATGTTCTTAAAGAATCCTCCTATCCTAATCTTGGATGAAGCAACATCAGCATTGGATACAGAGACAGAATTGATCATTCAAAAGGCATTGACAGAGCTTTCTAAAAATCGTACAACACTTGTGATTGCACACCGATTGGCTACAATTCGCAATGCAGACCGGATTGTGGTTGTAACCGAAAACGGTATAGCTGAAGAAGGAAAGCACGATGAACTAATCGAACAAAATGGTATTTTTGCAAACCTTCATCGCGTACAATTCCAAAGATAAGAAATGAATAAGAGGCTGTCTCAAGAGGATTACTGACCCTATTACACAATATATTCTAATCTAATTATTAGATCTGATATATTGTGTTGTGGGGTTTTTTCCCTTTTTACAGACAGCCTCTTTCTTATTCTTTATTTTCAATCTCTTCTACTTCGAGCCAGGTTTGGGACCATTTTTCAATATCACGCAATAGTGGTTCTAAAGATAACCCTTTCTCTGTTAGGGAATATTCGATTCGCACGGGTGTTTCTGGATAAACTTCCCTTTTAACGATGTTTTGATTTTCAAGATCCTTTAATCTATCTGAAAGAACTCTGCCTGTAATTCCTATTGCAGCTTCAATTTCGGAGAATCGCTGGGGGCCATTAAGCAATTGATAAATAACGAGTCCGGTCCATCTCTGGCTTAAAATGCCCATTGCCTTTTCGAACCTTGGACAAATTAGAGATTTATTCATGTAGTATCACTCCTTGTTTAAATGATATTATACCAAATTATTTCAAATAATATAATTGTGAAAGAACAATTAATTACTAAAAGTTATATATTTACAATAGTATAGTAACTTATGAAATAAGTTAAAGATTGAGCAATTTTGAACGAAAAAAATTTTTCTATAAGAATAAAAGAGACAACTGACTTTTTTGTTGGAACGAAGTTATAATAAGAAAATAAAAAATAAGATTAAAATATAAATATTGTTTATTTTGTTAGGGTGTTAAATGAAAAATTTATATTTTAGTAAAATGTTTTCTGAATAACTGTGAATATTTATACGTAAATATGTTCAGTTGAGTCATCCTTTAATCGTAAGATACAATTGTGTCATCAGCAAAGGGGGAAAATCACATGAGAAAAAAGCATATTTCAATTATTGGCGTACCAATGGATCTAGGACAATCAAGACGCGGGGTAGATATGGGGCCTAGTGCAATGAGGTATGCTGGAGTTATAGAGAGGCTGGAAAAGCTAGATTATGTGATTCATGATAAAGGAGATATAGAGATTGGCAGACCTGGTAAAAATGAAGAAGCTTCTGATGGAAATTTAAAATATTTGAAAGCGGTAACAAAGGCGAGTGAGGAACTTGCTGCTGCTGTAGATAATGTTGTAGAGGCCGGGTCCTTTCCTCTTATTCTAGGAGGCGATCATAGTATTGCAATAGGAACATTAGCAGGGGTTTCAAAGTATTATAAGAACCTAGGAGTAATCTGGTATGACGCACATGGCGATTTGAATACGGCTGAAACCTCGCCTTCTGGAAATATTCACGGAATGCCTTTAGCTGTAAGCATAGGGCTCGGCCACCCGGCATTAACAGCTATTGCGAACTATTCTCCAAAAGTGAAGCCTGAAAATATTGTCATCATTGGTGCTCGGTCCTTAGATGATGGAGAAAAAGAGTTAATTCGTGAGAAAGGCATTCGAGTATATACTATGCATGAGATTGATCGTCTGGGGATGGCGAAAGTAATGGAAGAAACGGTAGCCTTTTTAAAAGATAAAACGGACGGAGTTCATCTTTCTTTAGATTTAGATGGGCTTGATCCGAGTGATGCTCCGGGTGTGGGAACGCCTGTAATAGGCGGAATTAGTTACCGGGAAAGCCATCTGGCAATGGAAATTTTGGAGGAGGCAAATATCATTACTTCAGCTGAATTTGTTGAGGTAAATCCGATTTTGGATGAAAGAAACAAAACAGCTTCCGTTGCAGTCGCACTAATGGGCTCATTATTAGGAGAAAAATTATTATAAAGCGAGACTTCTAACAGTGAGGGGGGTACTTTATTTCCCACTGCTGGTTAGCGAGAATAATAGGATTTATAGTGGCAGTTATCTCAAATAATCTACTTAGTGAAGGTATACTGCCCATAAAGATGGGATAAGCGAGACTCCCTATATTGAGGCCTTTCTGTCTGCTAAGTTAGGTTAATTATCAAAGAAGGAGGAAATGTTGGATGAAGAATAAAACAGTAAGCATCATTACTCAAACGGAAAAGTATGGTGCAAATAACTATAACCCGCTTCCAATCGTCATTTCCAAAGCAGAAGGTGTATGGGTTGAGGATCCAGAGGGCAATCGCTATATGGATATGTTAAGTGCATATTCAGCGGTTAACCAAGGACATTGTCATCCGAAAATCATTCAGGCGCTAAAGGATCAAGCAGATCGGGTAACACTTACATCGCGAGCATTTCATAATGATCAATTAGGACCATGGTATGAAAAAATTACCAGAATAACTAATAAGGAAATGGCGTTGCCGATGAATACAGGAGCTGAGGCAGTTGAAACAGCGATAAAAGCAATAAGGCGCTGGGGCTATCAGGTAAAAGGGATTACTGACAATCACGCAGAAGTTATTGCATGTACAGGTAATTTCCATGGCCGTACGATGGCGGCTGTTTCCTTATCATCTGATCAAGAGTACCGCAAAAACTTTGGCCCTATGCTACCGGGCATCAAATTGATTCCATATGGGGATATAGATGCTTTAAAGGCAGCTATTACACCGAATACGGCTGGATTTCTTATTGAACCGATCCAAGGTGAAGCGGGAATTTTACTCCCGCCGAAAGGATTTCTGAAAAAAGCGTTTGAGTTATGTAAAACCAATAATGTTCTCTTTGTTGCAGATGAAATTCAAGCGGGTCTTGGCCGAACTGGAAAGATGTTCGCCTGTGATTGGGAAGATGTTGTCCCTGATATGTATATTTTAGGAAAAGCTCTGGGCGGTGGTGTGTTCCCTATCTCTTGTGTTGTTGCAGATCGTGAAATATTAAATGTGTTTAATCCTGGTTCACATGGTTCAACGTTTGGGGGAAATCCGCTTGCATGTGCCGTATCAATAGCTGCACTCGATGTTATTGAAGAAGAAAAGCTTGTGGAGCGATCACATAAATTAGGTAAGTTATTTTTAGACAGCTTAATAGAAATCAAGAATCCAAAAATAAAAGAGATTAGAGGAAGAGGATTATTTATTGGTGTAGAACTGACAGAAGCTGCAAGACCGTACTGTGAAAAGTTAAAGGAAAATGGGTTATTATGTAAGGAAACACATGATAATGTTATTCGTTTTGCGCCGCCTCTTATTATTACGGAAGCGGAGGCAGCTTGGGCATTAGAACGGATTAAGCGGGTTTTGGAAGAATCTGAACAATAAAAGGAAAACAATTTTGATATCCCTTGTCATTATAGAAAACCATACACAAAGTGTGTGGTTTTTTTATTGTGTAGCGTAACTATTAAATTCTCGAACTGTGGATAAGCGTTTCCGGTTCCAGCTACTGCGCCTAGCCCCTCTAGTAGTCGATATAGAATTGAAGGCAAAGAGCGCCTTCTATTCTATATCGACTAGTAGAACCAGAAGGCCTATTGAATAGATCGATAGAACCATGAGTGGTTGAACAAAGAAAATTTATCTTAGGTAAATATCATTAAATTTGCAAACAGCAATTGACTATGATAATCATTATCAATTAACATATCTTTGTAAAAGAAAATGAAAATCATTATCAATTATAAATTTTAATCATGATAAAGGAGCGGATCAAAATGGAAGCAGTTTTGACGACATCGATGGATAATCAATCATTATTGACTATGCAGGAAATAAGAGAATCAAATGCAAGGTCGTATCCAAGAAGATTGCCATTGGCCATAAAACGGGCAGAGGGAGTTTTTGTAACCGATATGGATGGCAAAACCTATATTGATTGTTTAGCAGGAGCAGGGACATTAGCTCTTGGTCATAATCATGCCGTAATCAGGGAAGCAATTGAAGAAGTCCTTGAATCATACTTGCCATTGCACACCCTTGATTTAACAACTCCGGTAAAAGAGGCATTTGTTAATGAGGTGTTTGAATCACTGCCAAAAGCTTTTGCAGAAAAAGCAAAAATTCAATTCTGCGGTCCTACAGGCGGTGATGCAATCGAAGCAGCTTTAAAACTAGTAAAAACAGCAACTGGAAATCGTGCGATTTTGGCGTTCCAAGGAGGCTACCATGGATCAACGCATGGAACCTTAAGTATAAGCGGTACATTAAGTCCTAAACAAAAGATTCACGCTCTTGTTCCAGATACGCATTTTCTGCCATACCCATATGAATACCGCTGTCCATTTGGAATTGGAAAGGATGGTCACAAAGTCAGCAGTACATATATTGAGAATTTATTAGATGATCCGGAAAGCGGAATCGTTCGTCCTGCGGGAATTATTGTCGAAGTCGTACAAGGTGAAGGGGGCTCGATACCCGCACCAATTGAGTGGTTAAAAGAACTGCGCAGGATCACAAAAGAACGAAATATACCTTTGATCATTGATGAGGTCCAAACAGGAATTGGCCGTACAGGAAAAATGTTTGCATTCGAACATGCAGGAATTGAACCAGATGTACTTGTTTTATCAAAAGCGATTGGCGGCAGTCTCCCGCTCTCTGTAATGATCTATGATCGCCGCCTTGATCAGTGGGAGCCAGGTGCACATATAGGAACCTTCAGAGGCAATCAAATGGCGATGGCAACAGGACAGGCAACATTAAAGTATATAAAAGAAAATCAATTACCAAATAAGGTTGAAGAAATTGGAGCCTACTTAAAGCAGCAATTACACTCGATACAAAAGAGTATGTCTTCTATAGGAGATATTAGAGGGCGCGGATTGATGCTTGGGATTGAAATCATTAACCCTGCAAAAACAGCCAATCATCTTGGAAGCTACCCGGCATTTCCTGAGCTTGCAAGTAAAATTCAACAGGAATGTTTTAACAGAGGTCTCATTTTAGAGGTGGGCGGCAGATTCAGTACAGTGATTCGTTTGCTTCCGCCGCTTATTATAACAAAAGAGCAGGTAGATGATGTACTCCAGCGGTTTTACGATGCAATAAAATGCGCGGAAGACCATTTCGGATTGCGATAGAAGGTGATAGATATGAAAAATGAATTTCAGCAGTGGTTCCTAAATTCCAGCGAGGAAAGTCAGCAGTTGTTTATGGATTTAATGGTTAGGACAGTAAAGCTACTTATTGAAGAAACTAACAGGGCCACCAATCCGTATTCAGGTGCAATTCGTAAAGACATCGAAGCAAGGGTAAAGGAAATCACGAATATAACCACTGGCGGCCAAAAGACAGAGGCTGTCTTGACCGAAATCCAAAAGACAGTCGTCAGAAACTCTTTATGGATTTCCAATCCTGCAGCGATGGCACATCTTCATTGTCCGCCTCTTTTACCCGCCATCGCTGCTGAAGTACTGATAAGCACGCTTAATCAATCAATGGATTCATGGGACCAGAGTCCTTCAGCTACCTATGTTGAAGAAGAGGTTCTGCAGTATTTCATAAAGAAAATCGGTTTTACGGAACATGCTGATGGCGTTTTTACAAGCGGAGGAACACAGTCTAATTATATGGGACTTTTGCTTGCAAGAAACCAGGCTTGTCAAAGGCATTTCTCAATAAACGTTCAGGAGCAAGGGCTTCCTTCTGATGCAGGGAGATTGAGGATTCTTTGTTCAGAGCATGCTCATTTCACAGTTCAGCAATCTGCGGCACAGCTTGGCCTTGGCATCCAATCAGTCGTCACGATAAAAACCAATGAAAAAAACCAGATTTGCCTGAAGGACGCACAACAAAAGCTAGCAGAATTACATGCGCAAGGACTTCTTCCATTTATGATCGTTGCTACTGCGGGAACGACTGACTTTGGAAGTATCGATAACCTAACGGAAATAGCTATGCTGGCACATGATTATCAATTATGGCTTCATGTTGATGCCGCATATGGCGGGGCTTTGTTGTTTTCCCAGCAATACCGGGATTTGCTTCATGATTTATCGTTAGCGGATTCTATCACAATTGATTTTCATAAGCTTTACTACCAATCGATTAGCTGTGGAGCATTCTTTGTAAGAGATCGTAAGTCGTTTCGTCATATTGCCTATCATGCAGAATACTTAAACCCTGAAGAGGATCGGAAGGATGGCATTATCAACCTGGTTGAAAAAAGTGTTCAAACGACAAAACGGTTTGATGCGCTAAAGGTTTTAATGACCTTTAAGCTTATTGGAACGGAGGTCTTTGGCAATATGATTGATTCTACCATTCAGCTTGCGAAGAATACTGCTGAGCTATTTCAGCGCAGTTCACAGTTTGAGGTCCTGAATGAACCGGTCATAAACGCTGTCTTATTTCGTTATCTTCCTGATCGGCATGCAGAAGATCACCTCTTTGTTGATGAAATCAATCTTGAGCTTCAGCGTTATTTTTATCAAAGTGGTGAGCTGATCATGGCTAAAACAAGGCAAAATGGAAAAGTTTTTTTGAAATTTACGATGTTGAATCCGTTAAATACACTTCGCAACATGGAGGTTCAGATCGAAAACATGAAAAAGATAGGCGAAATCATAACAAAGAAGAAAGGAGAGAGAAGCAATGAATATTCCGTTCATTTCTAATCATCTTACTATGCAAAATCTGCTTAATTGTTACATAAAGGAAACGGGTAAAGGTGTGCTGAAAGAAGCAGCAGAAATCCCTTTTCTTTTAGATGATCCTGAATGCAAGAATGTATTTGTCATTACCTTGAAAAGTCAGGCGGTTACCTTATACGTTCCTGTTCGCTATTACTCTATTACAGGAAGGCATTTATTTTCACATTCTCTGTTTTATCAATGGAAAAGTGATGAAGTTAAGTCGCTTGATTATTTAACATTGGTTATTTATTTGCAAAAGGATTTAGTTGAAGCAGCCGAAAAACCTATCGATTCTGAAGAGCTTATTCTAAGAACGATCTTAAGCTATCAAAATATGAAGGGCATCCTTTCGCACCATATTGAGGATTATGAAGAATGTTATCAAGCGGAAAAGAATTTTTTGCAATCTGAACAGTCCCTTTTAATTGGGCATCAAGTTCATCCTACTCCGAAAAGCAGGCAAGGGATTGATAATGAAGAGGAGCATATCTTTGCTCCTGAAAGAAAAGGATCGTTTCAGCTTCATTATTTTCGAGCAATAAATGACATTGTGGAAGAGGACTCGATCCATTCCAAAACGGCAGCAGCACTTATCAAGGAAGAAATGAAGAAAGATCCTGATGTGTCTGAATCCTTTAAAGTGAAGTATTGCCAGGAAGATGGTTATTCTTTGATTCCTGTTCATCCATTGCAGGCAAGAAAGCTGTTGGGAAAAGAAGCTGTTTGTCAGCTGATTCAAGCTGGCAAACTAACCTATCTTGGTCCGCACGGCAGAAACTATTACCCAACGTCTTCAGTGCGTACTGTTTATCATCAAGATGCTGACTTTATGTATAAATTTTCGATTCCGGTGAAGATCACAAACTCACTAAGGATCAATAAACGAAAGGAGCTTGATCGCGGAGTGGAGGTTAGCCGTATTTTAGGGCTGGTGCTAAAGGATAAACTATCAGCTCTTCACCCTAACTTTCAAATTGTTCAAGATCCTGCCTATATCACGGTTAAGCTTGACACAGAAGAATCAGGTTTTGAAGTGGTTATTCGTGAAAATCCATTTCAGCATAACGAAGGAGCAAGAACAACTTTGCTTGCAGGTTTATGTCAGGATCATATTAACGGAGGTGCATCCCAACTTGTAAATCTCATTCATGCCTTAGCTGAAGTTGAGCAAAAGACAGTTACAGATGTGTGTGAAGAGTGGTTCCGCCGTTATTTGACCATTAGTCTGCGGCCGCTTTATTGGATGTATACGACATATGGTATTGCCCTTGAAGCACATCAGCAAAATTCACTTGTTACTTTCGATGAAAAGGGATATCCTGAGACGTTTTATTACCGTGATAACCAAGGATATTATTTCATGGAATCGAAAGCAACAGAATTAAGGAAAGTGCTCCCGGATTTAAACGAAAAGAGCAACACCATATGTGCGGATGAAGTTGCAGAAGAACGTTTTCGCTATTATTACTTTTTTAACCACTTATTCGGTCTGATTAATGCTTTTGGCGTCAACCGTTTAATTGATGAAGAACATTTATTGCAATTGCTTAAGAATGAATTACAAGGTTTACAAAATGAGTATGGCGATTCAACAAATTTATTGAACTCCTTATTAAACAAGGAAAACCTGCCGTGTAAGGCCAATCTGTTAACTAGGATTCATGATTTGGATGAACTTGTCGGCTCCCTTGAAACACAATCAGTATACACTAGGGTACAAAATCCTTTGTTCAATATTGTAGGTGAGCTGCATGGTGTCTAAACTAACAGCTAAACCTTCCTACCCATTTATGAACAATGATCCTATTACTAACAGAAAGTTTTCTTTTCGCCATGTAAGCTATAACGACGATGTTGCTTTACTGCATTCATGGATGCATGAAGAGCATGTCATCCCTTTTTGGAAGCTTAATATTTCATTAGAAGCATATAAGCTTCATTTACAGAATTTTTTGAATGATCAGCATCAAACGTTATTAATTGGCGAGGTCGATGGAGTACCTGTTAGTTATTGGGAGTCATATTGGGTGGAAGGAGATATTATTGAAAGATTTTATGAGTTTGAACCTTTTGACCAGGGTATTCACCTGCTCATTGGAAATAAGGACTATCTGGGAAAAGGGTTTATTTATCCCTTGCTGTTAACGATCTTATTTCATAAATTTCAAGTTTATCAAACAAATAAGGTAATAGCAGAACCAGATATCCGTAATGAAAAAATGATTCATGTCTTTAAAAAATGCGGCTTTACCTCAATAAAGGAGGTAGTGCTTCCTGATAAAACAGGACTTTTGATGTTCTGTGAACGGGAAAATTTCGAAAGGAGATGGGCCGATTGGCTTCAAAACAAATTTTAGATGTGATTGGCATAGGGATCGGTCCTTTTAATCTTGGATTAGCGGCATTGCTTGAAAAAACTGATTGCCAAGCATTGTTTTTTGATAAAAAGCCGCGATTTGATTGGCATCCAGGTATGCTGATTGAAGGGACGACCTTACAAGTGCCTTTTATGGCTGATGCTGTAACAATGGTTGACCCAACGAACCGATTTAGCTATTTAAATTATTTACATGAGCATAAGCGATTATATAAGTTTTATTTTTTAGAAAGATTTCATATACCGCGCAATGAGTATAATCATTATTGCCAGTGGGTTGCTGAACAGCTGCCACATCTTCAGTTTGATCATGAGGTGGAAACGATTGAAAAAACGGAAGAAGGCCATTATCGGGTGACGGTCCAATCTCAAAGTAATGCTATCAAAAAAACATATGAAACGAAGCATGTTGTTATAGGAATTGGAACAAAACCGTATATGCCAGAAAGGTTTTCTGGTGTTAGCGATCGAATCATCCATTCTTCTCACTATTTAACAAGACGTGAAGATGCCCTGCAAGCTAAATCAGTAACCATAATCGGATCGGGACAGAGTGCTGCGGAAATATTTTATGACCTGCTCTCAAGGGAGCCTGATCATAACTATCAATTGTCATGGTATACAAGATCAAAAGGGTTTTATCCAATGGAATATTCTAAGCTGGGTTTAGAGCATTTCTCGCCAGATTATACAAATTACTTTTACCATTTGCCTGCAGAAAAGAAGAGAGCAGTTCTTAAAAATCAGGCATTGCTTTATAAAGGGATTAGCTTTTCAACAATTGAGGATATTTATGATCTATTGTATGAACGATCCATTGGCACAAACAAACCTAACGTACATTTGCAGGCATTAACTGAGCTTGTGGCAATCGAAGGTTGGGAGGATACTTTGCGTCTATCACTCTATCAAATTGAACAAGAAGCAGGCAAGCAGACAGAGAGTGATCTTGTTATTCTTGCTACAGGATATCAGCCATATATACCTAAATGCTTAAAAGGGATTGAGGCATTGCTGGAATGGGATGATAACGGACAATTAATGATTGAGGAAGACTATAAGCTGAAGACAAAGAATAACACCAAGAACCATGTATTTATTCAGAACGGTGAGCTTCATACACATGGTGTAGGTGCACCGGATTTAGGGCTGGGTGCATTCCGAAGTGCGGCAATCATCAATCAGCTTGCAGGAAAAAAGGTATACAAAACTTATGAGCATAATGTATTTCAGAATTTTGGAATGTAGCTAATAACGAAAAGGAGTTGGATATCGTGAAAATTTGTGATACACCATTAACCATGTTAACAAAGGAAAATTGGAAACTAGCTGATCAGCAATTAATCGCAAAGATGCTTCAAGAATTTATGTATGAAGAAATTATTAGCCCTCAGCTAAAAACTGAACAAAACGAAATTGGGCACTATGAATGGAAAAGTCGTGATGGAAGAATTTATCGATTCCAAGCAAAGAACCGGCTATTCGATAGTGTTTCTGTCATCCCTGAAACGATTGTTGTAATCCCGTGTGAAGAGCGCATCCCTTTATCGCTTACGCTTTTAATCAGCATCCAAGGCGAAGGGAATATGTCGGGATCAACGGCGGGCCATTTGGTTCGGGAATATTTGCACACATTGGTTGCAGATACACATATACAAGAACGCTCAAATTCATCTGAGGAGTTAGTTAAGCTTGATTATGCAGAACTTGAAGGAGAGATGACAGGCCATCCATGGATTACCTATAATAAAGGACGGATTGGATTTGGCTATGATGATTATACCCAATTTGCTCCCGAGCAAAAGAAGCCGGTGAAGTTATCCTGGATTGCTGTACATAAAAATTTGGCAACCTTTCATTCTGTGGAAGAATTGAATTATCACAAGGTGATTGAGCAGGAGCTGGAAGAGAATGCTCATACTCAGTTTATTAATCGTATAAAATCGTTGAATCTGCAGTCTGAGGATTATTATTTTATGCCAATTCATCTATGGCAGTGGAATCATTCAATTGTCACCATGTTTGCCGCAGAGATTGCAAAAAACGAGTTAATTCCGTTAGGGGAAGCAGATGATCTTTACCTCCCGCAGCAATCGATCAGAACCTTTGTGAATGTCACAAATAAAGAGAAATATCATGTGAAATTGCCGATGAGCATTTTAAACACATTAGTCTATCGCGGATTGCCTGGCGAGCGAACGGTCATTGCACCTGAAGTAACCGCATTTATGAAAAACATTCTCGACAAAGATCCGTTTTTAAAGGATGAATGCCGCCTAGGGTTATTAGGAGAAGTAGCAACGATGAATGTTGATCATTCAGTATTTAAGAATGTTAAAGGCACACCATATCAATATCTTGAATTACTTGGTGTTGTCTGGAGAGAGAGTATTTATAATCAATTAACGAGTCGTGAGCAAGCCATCACACTTGCAGCATTAGTGCATGTCGATCATGAGGGAACGCCATTTGTCTCAAAGCTTATTGAAAAGTCAGGTTTGACGGTCGAAGAATGGGTGAAAAAATTAGTAAAAGCGATTCTGCCGCCATTGCTTCACTACATGTATCAATATGGGACTGTCTTTTCACCACATGGACAAAATACAGTGCTTGTTCTGAAGGACTATGTACCAGAACGTACCATTATGAAGGATTTTGTTGATGATGTAAATATTAGTGATCAACCGCTGCCAGAGCTTTCTGTTCTTTCAAAGAATCTGAAAAGCGTGTTGCGCAGTGAACCTCCGGAAGGGTTGACACAGTTTATTTTTACTGGCTTATTTATTTGCCACTTCCGTTATTTAAGCAGTCTTCTTGAGGATAAAGAAGCATTTAGCGAACATCGTTTTTGGGAAATTGTCCGCGAGGAAATCATATTGTATCAGCAAAGATTCCCGCATTTAAAAGAACGATTTAAGCTGTTTGACCTTCTGCGCCCGACATTTACGAAATTAACACTTAATCGTAACAGGATGTTTGATTATGGTTATGATGATGGAGAAGATCGTCCACATGCAAGTGAATATGGGGTGGTTTCCAATGCTCTTTATGCAGTAACAGCTGAGAAAACTCTATCGGATTGAAGAAAAAACTAAAGGAGAGGCTGTCTTTAGGGGAATGCCCCTTTGCGGACAGCCTCTTCCTTTTGAAAGAATCAATCATTTCTAGACTTTCTTTATGTTAACTTAATTACAAAACTAGTTGACATATAATCTTTTTTGCCTATAAAATGAACTAGAAACTTGTTGTGCTAAAAATAATTTGGAGGTCTAGAATGAAAGTACATGAAATGACATACATAGCGTTATTTACAGCCGTAATGGGGGCGTTAGGACTTGTTCCGCCGATCATGCTCTCGTTTACACCGGTTCCAATTACCCTTCAGACATTAGGAGTCTTACTTTCTGGCGGAGTGCTAGGTGCTAGATTAGGAGCTTTGAGTCAAATTTTATTTTTATTGCTCGTTGCTGCAGGTATACCGCTTTTATCAGGTGGACGCGGCGGAATTGGTGTTTTCTTTGGACCAAGTGCCGGATACTTGGTGGCCTATCCTATAACAGCGTTTATCATTGGCTATTTGCTCACTAAATTCCGAACGCAATCAATACAATCGATATTATTTATTAATCTTACAGTAGGGATTTTATTGATTTATTGCATTGGCATACCCATACAAGCGTTTATAATGAAACTCTCACTTATTCAAGCAATAAAACTAAGTCTTATCTATATTCCAGGTGATGTTTTGAAGGCAATCTTTGCTTCCTATTTGGTCTATCAATTAAGGAAATCCCCAGTCATTTCCAGGAAACTAGCTAAATCTAGTGAGACACTTTAATGTCTCACTTTTTTAGTATATAGAAAGGAGTAGAAATATGTCAATCACCGCTGCCTATGAAAAGAATGCACAACAATTTCCGGAAAAAGTTGCGTTACAAACAGAGGATGAAAGCATAAGTTACCGAAATTGGTATCAACTTATTTGTCAAACTGCTAATTGGCTTGCATCTATAAAGAGGCCAAATAATGTTGTTGGGGTTTTTATGCAAAATGGCTTGCCCTTTTTACAGCTTTTTTCATCTGCATCGGAAGCAGGGCTAGTGGTCGTCCCTTTTGATGTAAAATGGACAACGACAGAAATTAAACGACGTATAAAACTTTCTCAGCCATCCATGATCATTACAATGAATGATAAATACCAAAAGATAAAGGAAATCGATCAAAATGTCATAGTATGGGAGGAGTGTTTAGGTGAGATTAAAAGGATGCCGGTTTATCGAGAAACAGAAATGAAGGAAGATTTGCCCTTTTATATGGGCTTTACTTCTGGATCAACAGGTGAACCGAAGGCTTTTATTCGCTCTCATGAATCATGGGTTCAAAGCTTTGCCTGTACTCAGTTTGATTTTCACATCAGTAAGGATGATCATGTACTTATTCCAGGATCACTGATCCACTCGCATTTTTTATTTGGCGCAATCAGTACGTTATTTTTAGGTGGCTCTGTCTATTTACTAAGTAAATTTTCACCTGCACAATCGCTAGAATTTATCGAGACTAAGCCGATTACCGTTATTTATGTCGTTCCTACCATGCTGGAGGCGTTTTTAAAGGATGGATGTCAGACGAAAAAACAACTAAAAATAATCTCCTCTGGTGCAAAGTGGGAGGAATTCACAAAACAGAGGATTAAGGAAATGTTCCCAAATTCATTTATGTATGAATTTTATGGTGCAAGTGAGCTAAGTTTTGTGACGGTCTTAACAGATGATGACAATAAACGAAAACCTGGTTCAGTCGGAAAGCCATGTCATAACGTAGACGTTCAAATACGCACATCAACAGGCGATGTTCTTGCACCAAATGAAATTGGAAAAATTTTCGTCAGAAGCAACATGCTGTTTAGCGGTTATCTTCAGGCGAATAAGTTAGGCATTCACCCATTCCTGACTGAAAATGGCTGGATGACGGTTGATGATATGGGATATATTGATGCCGAGGGTTTTTTATATATTATTGGACGAGAAAAAAACATGATATTATACGGAGGAATAAATATTTACGCTGAGGAGGTTGAGGCTGTACTGGCTTCACACCCTGAAGTTTATGCTGCAGCTGTAGTCGGAACTTCTGATCCATATTGGGGACAGGTCGTTTCAGCTGTGATCCAGGGAAGAGCAAAAAAAGCGGAATTAAGAAGGCTATGTAAAATGAAATTATCGCCATATAAGATCCCTCGGAAATGGTATTTTCTAGATGAGCTTCCTCTGACAACAAGCGGAAAAATTGCCCGGCCGAAAATAATCGAGATGTTGGAAAGGAAGGTGAATGGCGATTAACAAAGCGGTCATCGTAGAAGCGAAACGAACTCCTATTGGCAGGAAGAATGGGATGCTGCATCGGTTTGGACCACATGAATTACTTATCCCCCTCCTTAATCATGCAGCAAAGATGTCAAATAATAAAATAGATGATGTGATCATCGGAAATGTGGTTGGACCAGGGGGAAATGTATCGCGTTTAGCTGTCTTAGAGGCAGATCTCCCCGTTAGCATTCCAGGACTAACCCTTGACCGGCAATGCAGTGCTGGATTAGAAGCTATACGAATTGCCTGCTGTTTTATTCAAGCGGGAGCTGGTAAATGCTATATTGCGGGTGGAGTAGAAAGTACGAGTACATCTCCATTTCTATCAAGAGCAAGGTTTTCTCCTGATAAAATAGGTGATCCTGATATGGGAGTTGCCGCAGAAAATGTTGCCAGAACATATGGTATTACGAGGGAACTCCAGGATGAGTATACACTATTAAGCTATGAACGCAGTTTTCATGCATTTAAACAATCTCTGTTTGCAAAAGAAATCCTTGCTGTAAACGAATATAACCAGGATGAGGAATTTTTGAAAGAGCGTGACATCGAGAAACTGGTAAGGCGGGCGAGACCGGTTTTTAAAAAAGAAAGTGGAACTGTTACAGCTGCGAACAGCTGCGGCATTAATGATGGAGCAAGTACAGCATTAGTAATGGAAGAAGGGCTAGCAAGAGAAATGGGCCTGCAGCCTGTACTGCGTTATTTAGATAGTGAAGTATGCGGGGTACACCCATGTTTTCCTGGAATTGGTCCTGTCCCAGCAATTCAGCAATTACTTGAACGAAATAAATTAACAATAGCGGAAATTGATTTAATTGAATTGAACGAGCCCTTTGCCGCAAAGATTGTCGCTTGTTCAAAAGCCTTATCAATTCCGTATAGCAAGCTGAATGTCCATGGCGGTGCATTAGCAATTGGACATCCATATGGTGCATCTGGTGCAATATTGATTACCCGATTGTTTTATGAAGTGCAAAGGAGAAAAAATTGTACTTATGTTTTAGCTGCGATTGGCAGCGGGGGCGGAATTGGTCTGGCGATTTTGTTTGAAGTGATAGGAGAAGACTAAGAAAAAGAGAATTAATTAGTGGGGCTTCTAAATTTATAGGGCTTGCAACGCGCTGATCTAAGCCTCAATGATCAATAAAACAACAACCAATTGGATCTTCAAAAAAGATAGGTTGACACTTACAACTTATCAATCTACTCTTTTTAGTAAGGAATACATAATTATTAGAAGGATGTGAATAAGCGTGCAAAAGCTTTATAGAAGCGGTAAAGCTTTAATGAATGAGGTTTTAGAAACAAAGTTAATGGATCAAACCATTGCATTTTGGAGCCTAGGACAAGCAGGAGTCTTAATAAAAGGGCAACAGGAAGATGGTTGGATTTGTATAGATCCATATTTGACAGCAATTATTGAAGAAGCAGAACCACAATCGGAGTTTAAAAGAGCATTTCCTCCTGTTATTGAACCTGCTATGTTAAAAAATATTGATGGGGTGCTTATTACACATGATCATGGTGACCATCTTGATTTAGGGACATTAAAGGAACTTGACCTAGTGGCTGAAAAGACTAGCTTAATTGTCCCGGCACCTTGTAAAGCTTCTGTTACTAATGAAGTGGGACAAATGAAACTTCACTTAGCTAAAGCAGATGAGCCCTTGACAATTAAAGGTTTTACTATTACACCAGTTCCGGCAGCACATACAGAATATGTAGTAGATGAAAATAATGATCACGCTTTCTTGGGTTACTTTATTGAAGCTAATGGTGTCAAACTATACCATAGCGGTGACACAGTTATCACTCCTTTGCTTATCGAAAAGGTAAAAGCGTTTAAACCGGATGTTGCATTCCTGCCCATTAATGGGGGAGATTACTTTCGGACGTCAAGAGGAATTGTTGGCAATATGAGTTTCCGTGAAGCTGCTGACTTTTCAGCAGCTGTAGGAGCAGACCTTGCCATACCGATTCATTTTGATATGTTTCCAAATAACAGGGATAACCCTGCTTATTTTGTTGATTATCTCTTTCATCATTATCCAACACAAAAATTTCATATGATGGTTCCAGGTGAAAGGTTTATTTATTTTAAGTAAATAGTTAAATTAAATTCTGCTAGAATAAAATAATGATTATGGATTCCTAGTGAATCGGCATTCCTCGAAATATAGAATTTTCCATGTACGTATTTATTTGAATGAAATATACGTACATGGAAAATTCGCAAATAATTTATTCGTAACTACTAAACGATTTTCTAAGAAAAATTCTCCTATTCTACAACTGACATTTCTTTCCTTTCTGATTCAACCTTCTCTTTATCGTTAGAATAATAGAGTCTAAATATGATATCTTGATTGTAATTTCCAAATCCGGAGCCAAATAAAGTTACTCCACCAACATGCTCTGCATCTTTTTCAACAGCAATCCGGAATGTCCATTGCTTTTCACGAATTCCAACCTTATCAATTGTTACTTCAGATATTTTATTTCCATCTAGATAGGTGCCATTTGCAGTAATTCGCAAAGATTTTAATATGCCATATTGATTGATTTCACTTGGCCACCAGGCGGGGGTAAATTTCCCCTTATAATCACCAAAATCTCCAGGGCTGGTCCATATCCCTAAAAAAACGTTATTTAAATAAAAAGAGATATCAGATGGCCAATTTTTGTTAAATTCAGGGGCTTCTGAAGACAATTCCATCGAAATTTCCAGATCTTCTGGACAGTTGCTAGTGTGTAAAAAATTTGGAACCTTATATTCGATATAACCTTTACCAAACCACAGAATATTTGCATTAACTCTTTCAGAATCAAGAAAATACCTGGGTTCATCTAATTCTCCAATAAATTTCTTTGTTGTTGCCAGACCGCATGTTGGTTCAACATGAAAATCTGTATAGTGACCTATCGAAACATCGATTTGTTGAAATTCCCTAATATGATTTTTAGTAGGAAATTTGATTTCAATTCTATCTATATTAAGTACACATAATTTCTGCAACCCTGCTTTCCCAGGAATAAGATCAGTACGGATAAGTCCAGCCTTTTCAAGTTTTTTCACATGCTTTGTCATGATTGCGCTGCTTAATTCCGCTGCTTCCGCTAATTCACTAACATTCATCGATTGTTGTGCCAATAATTGTATAATTTTAATTCGAACCGAGCTTGCAAGTGCTTCATAAATAAGTAAATGTTCTTTTGATGTGTTGATATTCATCTAAAATAATCCCCCATATTCCGATTCGCTTTACTTATAATATATACTTTTATTAATAATTAAACAAATATATTAACAACTTTAGTGAAATTTGTTGATTTTCTTAAAGAATTAGGATTATAAACATATAATTAATGAAAAATCTTCAGGGAAACATGATTGAAATCCCTTATTTCCGTCTAGTGATTAAGAAATAAATTAATGATAATTTCTTTATATTGATTAAAATACATAGTTATTTCCATAATTTGTTGATTTTAGGGCATGAAAACGGATAAATCCTGCTGATTTAATTTTTAATGTTTATATTAATAAGTTAACGAAAAAGTATTGACAGGTTGTTCGATCATAAATATACTATCAATTAGTAATATAATTATTAATCACCGGCAATTATATTAATAATTATGTTAAGGATAATAGAAAAGTAATTTTGTTAAAATTGGCTAGAGAATGATTAGGAAAAGTGATGTGGTTTTTATGTAATAAGTCATATGGTAGATCAAATGTTTTGTAGAAAAAAATTTTTTTAATTTGATTGAAAGCGCTTAATAACTAAATCATGAGGGGGATTACTATGTTTATTAAGAAAATAGCTACACTTTCGCTTGCTCTTTTACTTATTGTAAGTTTAATCGGATGTTCAGCATTTAATGGATCTGCACCTGAAACACAATCAGGAAAAAATGAAGATGGAACAACAACAATCGGAATCTCAACTTGGGGATCTCCAGACGAGGTGAAAGTATTTAAAGAGCTGATTAGCAATTTTGAAAAAGACAACCCGGACATTAAAGTGAAAATTACTCATATCCCGGATGATTATGCTGGAAAGATGAACACTATGTTAGCTGGAGGAACAGCACCTGACGTCGTTTTTGCAACTGATGGAGATTTTGGTCGCTGGGTATCTGCAGACCTTTTCTTAAATATGCAAGAGCTAGTAGATAATAGTGATATTAATACGGAAGATATGTGGGAATCAGCATTAGGCAGATATAAATATGATGGAAAAGTTTTAGGACAAGGTGATTTGTACGCCTTGCCAAAAGATATCGGACCTTCTGTTATTTATTACAACAAAGAGTTATTTGATAAAGCTGGAGTTCCATATCCATCACCTGACAAGCCAATGAGCTTTGACGAGTTTGTAGAGACGGCTAAAAAATTGACGATCGATGAAAACGGCGATGGAAAACCAGAACAATATGGAGTAGGTTCTATTTGGTGGGAAGGATTATTATGGTCAAATGGCGGAAACGTTTTAAGTGAAGATAAAAAGGAATTTGTCCTAAATAGCCCTGAAGCAGTAGAAGCAATGCAATATGTAGCTGACCTAACAAATGTCCATAAAGTTGCTCCTGACTCAAGAGCCTTAGAAGCAATGAATGCGGATCAAATGTTTGAAACTGGAAAAGTGGCAATGGTATTCAATGGCCGTTGGATGGTTCCTACGTATCGTAAATTAAACTTCGATTGGGATGTAGCACCATATCCTGCAGGTAAAACAGGAGTAGCATCAGGTTGGTCCGGATCAGTTGGCTATGCGATTAATAAGAAAACAAAATTTGTTGACGAGTCATTTAAATTAATTGAATACTTGGCCGGTGAAGAAGGTCAGAAGATACAAACAGAATTAGGCTTTGCGATTCCAACCTATAAATCACTGTCAAATACAGATGTATTTTTACAGCCAGGTCAAAAACCAGAACATGCAGAAGTGTTTATCCAAGCTGCCGAAAATCAACGCCCTGGTCCTTGGACACTTACAACAAATAATAAATGGTTGGATACTATGAACCAAAAGTTAGGTGACCTTTGGAATGGTAAGAAATCTGCTGAGGAATTATTAGATGCAATTAAACCTGAAATTGATAAACATTTAAAAGAAGGTAACCCTGCAATTTTTGAATAAAAATTGAGTTTTTATAAAAGGGGCTTTTGAGCCCCTTTCAATTTTCCATAAGGTAAGAATCAAATCCTATATTTGAAAAGGGTGAGACAATGAATACTCAGACTGCTTCTGCCAAGACTAGCAAAACTGCTACTGATGTAAAGAAAAAGCGTAAATTCAAATCAGAGTATATGTGGGGATATATATTTGTAGCTCCACCAATTTTAGGCTTCCTCTTTTTTGCCTTAATACCCATGTTATTCTCTGTCTATGTTAGTTTTACTCAATTTGATTTATATACTCCAGCACAATTAAATGGCTTAGATAACTATAAAAGATTGTTCTTTGAAGATGATTTGTTTTGGAAAACGGTTATTAATACCTTTTATGCATCAATAGGAATTCCGTTTGGAATGGCATTATCTTTGTTAATAGCGATCGCTTTGAATCAAAAAGTTAAGGGACTTGCCCTTTTTAGAACAGCGTTCTTTTTACCTACTGTCTGTTCAATTGTCGCGATTTCATTACTTTGGAGATGGATTTTTAACTCAGATTTTGGTTTGTTAAACGTATTGCTCGGATATGTAGGAATTTCTGGTCCTTCATGGTTAAGTGATGAAAATTGGGCAATGCCGGCGATGATTATCCAAGGAGTCTGGGGCGGCTTGGGAATTAACATGATATTATATCTTGCAGCATTGCAATCAGTGCCTAGAAGTTTATATGAGGCAGCAGATATTGATGGTGCAAATGGCTGGCAAAAATTAAGATATGTTACCATCCCGTCAATTTCACCGACAACGTTTTTTATTTTAACCACATCAATCATTGGAGCCTTGCAAGATTTCCAACGCTTTATGATCATGACCGAGGGTGGACCTGATTATTCTACAACAACTGTTGTTTATTACCTATTCCTGAATGCATTCCGTTATATGGAAATGGGTTATGCTTCCGCTATGGCCTGGGTGCTGGGAATCATCATCTTAATTATCACATTTATTAACTTCAAACTAAGCAAGCGTTGGGTCCATTACTGATAAAGGAGTGAAAACATGTCTACTACAAGCATTTCTTGGAACAAAAATATGAAAAATATCCAGCTTATCAAAAAAATAAGTGCCTATGCCTTTCTTATTATCGGCGGACTCATTATGGCTGTTCCATTTTTCTGGATGCTGTCAACATCACTTAAACCTGAAGGAGCCGTTTTTGAAATGCCGCCAAAATGGCTTCCAGAGAAGTTTGTTTGGGAAAATTATTGGATTGTTTTAACAGAAGCAAACCTATTAAGAGGGTTTATTAATACCTTTTTGGTCATTATTCCTCCAACAATTGTCGGATTGTTTACAAGCTCACTGGCAGCGTTTGCATTTGCTAAATTAAAATTTCCAGGCAGGGACAAACTGTTTTTCTTATTGCTTGCAACAATTATGCTTCCTGGTGTTGTAACCATGGTTCCTACTTTTATCATTTTTAGGGATTTAGGCTGGCTTGATACATGGAAGCCATTGATTATCCCGGGTATGTTTGGGGCTGCAATGACTGTGTTTTTCTTAAGACAATTTTTTATGACAATACCTGATGAATTAATTGAGGCAGCAAAAATAGATGGTCTAAGTTATTTTGGGATTTTCTTAAGAATTATGTTTCCTTTGGCAAAGCCTGCAATTGTTACCCAAGGGATTCTAGGATTTTTGGCGGGCTACAATGACTTTATGGGACCGTTAATTTATATAAATACACCTGAAAAGTTCACACTGCAATTAGTATTAGCTTCATTTAATGGTTATTACACATCAGAATGGACGTTAATTATGGCAGGATCGGTCTTAGCCTTGATTCCTACGATTCTATTGTTCTTCTTTGCACAAAAACAATTTATTGAGGGAATTACAATGACAGGGGTCAAAGGATAATAGTAACAAATTTTATTAGACATTTCACAAATGAGGAGACAGGATATGGACCAGAATTATTTATACAAAAACCCGATAATCGAACAACGTGCAGATCCATGGATTTATAAACATGTTGATGGATACTACTATTTTACAGCTTCTGTACCAGAGTATGATCGAATCGAGCTTCGAAGATCTGCAACCATTCAGGGCCTGGAAAGTGCTGAACCGGTAATTGTATGGAGAAAGTATGATACAGGTCCAATGAGCGCTAATATTTGGGCTCCAGAAATTCATTTTATTGATGGGGCATGGTACATCTATTTTGCAGCAGCAAGGACGACTGAAACAAATGAAGGATTATTTGATCATCGTATGTTTGTACTTGAAACGAAATCCGCAAATCCGTTAGAGGGTGAATGGGTGGAAAAGGGTCAAATCAAAGCAAAGTGGGAATCATTTTCGCTTGATGCGACAACTTTTGAACATAATGGGGAAAGATACTTAGTTTGGCCGCAAAAAGATCCTAATATTAAGGGGAATTCGAATCTTTATATTTCAAAAATGAGCAACCCTTGGACCTTATCCGGGGAACAGGTGATGATCACAACTCCAGAATATGATTGGGAAAAAATCGGATATTTAGTAAATGAAGGACCTGCGGTTTTAAACCGGAATGGGAAAATAATCATTACGTTTTCAGCCAGCGCAACAGATCATCATTATTGCATGGGATTATTGTATGCTTCTGACTCCGCTGATTTACTTAATCCTGAGTCTTGGACTAAGCTGCCAGAGCCAGTGTTTAAAACGAGTGAGAACATGGGACAATATGGCCCTGGACATAACAGTTTTACAGTATCAGAGGATGGATCGAAAGATATTATTGTTTATCATGCAAGGAATTATAAAGAAATTGAAGGGAACCCACTTTATGATCCGAACCGACATACTCGGGCTCAAGAATTTACTTGGGGGGAAGATGGACTTCCTATCTTTGGTGAGCCTGTTGCTGATTCAAAACAACTCATCAAGTAAATCCGTTCGGTAATAATTGTGTAGCTCTCTTAGATTCAAAGATTAGTATATTGATATTATTTCATACTTTAAGGTTTGAGAAAGGATGATAAAAAATGACAGTGAAAGCAACAATGACAATTGATAAAGAATTTAGAATTGGACAAATCGACGAGAGAATTTATGGTTCATTTATTGAACATTTAGGAAGAGCTGTATATGAAGGAATTTACGAGCCTGATCATCCATCTGCTGATGAACAAGGTTTTCGAACAGATGTGATCGAATTAGTCAAACAATTAAGAGTGCCGTTAGTTAGATATCCAGGCGGTAACTTTGTATCAGGGTATAATTGGGAAGACGGAGTAGGTCCGGTTGCCGACCGTCCTAGAAGGTTAGATCTCGCATGGAGAACAACTGAAACGAATCATATTGGTACAAATGAATTCATGGATTGGGCAAAAAAGATTAATGCAGAAGTAAATATGGCTGTTAACTTGGGGACTCGCGGCATTGATGCTGCACGCAATTTATTAGAATATTGTAACCATCCATCAGGTTCTTACTGGAGTGACCTCCGCATCTCTCATGGTTATAAGGATCCACATAAAATTAAAACATGGTGTCTGGGAAATGAAATGGATGGTCCTTGGCAAATTGGTCATAAAACAGCTGCTGAGTATGGGCGTCTTGCAGTTGAAACAGCTAAAGCGATGAAATGGGTTGATCCGACAATTGAATTAGTAGCATGCGGCAGCTCGAATCGTCATATGCCTACATTTGCGGAGTGGGAAGCAACTGTTTTAGAACATACGTATGATCACGTTGATTATATTTCCCTGCATACTTATTATGGGAATCGTGACAATGATTTAGCAAATTATTTAGCTCAATCATTAGATATGGATCAATTCATTTATTCTATCATCTCAACTGCGGATTACATCAAAGCGAAAAAGCGCAGCAAGAAAACGATCAACTTGTCATTTGATGAGTGGAATGTTTGGTTCCATTCAAATGAAGCCGATAAAAAGATTGAACCTTGGTCTATTGCACCTCCGCAGCTTGAAGATATTTATACATTTGAGGATTCCTTATTAGTAGGAAGCATGTTAATTTCGATGCTAAAACGTGCAGACCGTGTGAAAATTGCCTGTCTTGCTCAGCTAGTAAACGTTATTGCGCCAATCATGACTGTAAAAGGCGGGGAAGCTTGGAAACAAACAATCTTCTATCCGTACATGCATGCATCGATCTTTGGCAGAGGAACTGCTTTACATTCAATTGTATCCTCACCAAAATATGACAGTAAGGATTTCACCGATGTTCCATATCTTGATACGGTTTCTGTTTACGATGAAGAAAATGAAACATTAACAATTTTTGCTGTTAACCGTCATCAAACAGATACACTTAATCTTGATGCGGATGTTAGAAGCTTTGAGGGCTATAAGGTTGTCGAACACATCGTCCTTGAAAATGATGATGTTAAAGCAACAAATCAGTATGATCGATCCAATGTTACACCACATAGCAATGGAGATGCGAGTATGGACAATGGACGTTTATCTGCGAATCTTTCTAAGCTTTCATGGAATGTTATTCGCTTGGCGAAATAAGCCTACTAACAAAAACCTTTCCTAGTAAATAGGGAAGGTTTTTTCTGATTTAAAAGTAAAAATGGTTTATATGGTATACAATATAACAATAAACAGCGAATAATTTTTAATATGCAGATTGTACGTACATGTGTATAATAGGTTAAACATACCCAGCCTTTAGGCCATAGTTATAATTTTTCATTAGAGGTGATGACATGTGAAAAAGCTTTTACTTGTCTATGTCATTTTATTTTCGATCTTTTCCATTTATCTATATAACTATTACTTAAAAGAATCCTTTTTATATCCTTTTGGAAAAAATGAAGAGCAATTACAAGGAGATATGGGAGAAAAATATGTAATGGTTACGTTTTTAGCAGGGATTGATTACTGGAAAAGTGCTATCAAAGGATTCGAAGATGCGGCCAATGAGTTGAATGTATCAGTTGAATACCGTGGCGCAACCCAGTATGATTCCCATGAACAAATTACAGTTTTGGAACAAGTCATCGCTAAAAAGCCGGCGGGAATTGCGATATCAGCAATAAATCCATATGAATTAAACACAACGATTAATAAAGCGATTGAAGCAGGAATTCCTGTTGTTTTGTTTGATTCCGATGCTCCTTCAAGCAAGGCACTATCCTTTTTGGGAACAAATAATTATGTTGCGGGTGAGACTGGAGCTCATAAAATGGCTGATTTATTGAATCGTAATGGAAAAGTAGCGGTTATCACCCTGCCAGATCAGCTGAATCATCAGGAAAGAACAGATGGTTTTGTTGAGACCATTGAGGAAGAATATCCTCGTATGGAGGTCGTAGAAATAAAAGATGGCAAAGGTGATCAATTGCGTTCAGAACAAGCTGCATTAGATATTATTAAAGAACATCCAGATATTCAGGGGATTTTTACAACAGAAGCAAATGGCGGTGTTGGTATTGCTCAAGCAACAGAATCGTTAAAAAAGGAACAACAAATAAGAATTATTAGTTTTGATACGGATAAACGAACTCTTGATAAAATAAAGGAAGGCGCTATTTCGGCAACATTGGCTCAAGGCACCTGGAATATGGGTTATTGGTCCATGCAGTTCCTTTTCCAGCATAATCATGGAACTTCTTCATTTTCCCCAACACAGCAAGGCGAGCAATCAGCGATATTACCTGAATATGTGGATACAGGGATTTCGGTTGTCACGAAAGAGAATATTGAAGAGTATTATGCAGACTAAAAACTTCAAGAGGACGAGAGTTGAAGTATGATGAAGAAACCAGTCTTTAAACTTAATAATTTTCCAATTCGCTATAAAATTATTACGCTCCTTCTATTAATCAGTATTCTGCCTTCTATGGGGCTTGGTTTATTAACCGGTTTTACAGTAGAGAGGATTATTGACAACCAAGCAACACAGCATACGCTGCAGTTAATCGGACAAGTGAATAAAACATTGGAAACCTATGCAAGCAATATGCAGAATATAAGTTATTTGCTCTCAATGGACCCTGAAATAAAAACTTTCTTTTCTCAGAAACAACCAACTACCAATCAATCAGAGGATGAGGTATACTCAATTCGGAAATTCATGCAAGGGCTTTCAACTTTGTATCCTGAAGTTGCTGGGATTTTAGTCGTTAATAGCCACGGAGATTATATAAGTAACGAACTTTACTCAAGATCTAACGAGAATTTAACTAAAGAATCATGGTATAAGGAAGCCGTTCAAAATGAAGGGATTTTTAAAATAATCGGCCATCCGGCTAATCGTGCAATTACAAGTCATGTTAATTACAAAAACAGTGAAGTAGTTACTGTTGTCCGTTCCATTATTGAACCTGAAACCCAAGAGGTGAGAGGTGTAGTTTTAATTGATTTAAAGCTCCGGGTGATTGCCGAAGCGACAAAGAATGTCAGATTGGGAAAATCAGGATATTTAATGGTTATTGATGAAAATGGCGAAGAAATTTATTCGCCGGCAAATCCATTAGTGAAGGAAATACCTAAGCGGTTGCTTAACAGCGAGGAATCTGGTTATTTCTCAGAGGAGCTGGAAGGAAACACCTTGCAGTTTATTTATCAAAAACAGCCATTTACGAATTGGACGACGGTTGGTATTTTTTCGACCGATGAATCAATTATTGAAGTAAAAACGATTCATTTATATGTCATTTCGTTTGTCTTTTTTGTTTGTTTATTTGGGATCACAGCTTCATACTATCTTTCTAACTCAATGTCAAAGCCAATTGTCCAGCTGATGTCATTTATGAGAAAAGTAGAATCAGGAAATCTCTCGATCCGTTATAAAGGTGATCGAAAAGACGAAATAGGGATGCTAGGGAGAAGCTTCAACCATATGATCGTTAAAGTCAATGATCTTATTTCACTAACTGAACAGCAAGAACGCCAAAAAAGGGAAGCAGAACTTAGGAGTCTTCAAGCACATATCAAACCTCATTTTCTTTATAATACATTGGACACGATCAATTGGATGGCCAGAAAACGAGGTGCTGATGATGTTTCAGAGGTTGTTGCCTCATTATCAAGATTGTTTCGAATTGGTCTGAGTAAAGGAAATGACATTATTTTATTGACAGAAGAAATAACCCATATCCAAAGCTATTTGAGTATTCAAAAAGCAAGATATCGTGATAAGCTCAACTATTCAATTAAGCTGGAACCAAAAATCCATGATGTCACAATACTTAAGCTTGTTCTCCAGCCTATTGTGGAAAATGCCATATATCATGGAATTAAAGAAAGAAAAGGACCTGGTCATATTCATATCCATGCAAAAGAAGAACAAGACCGATTAGTTATAAAAGTAACAGATGACGGCAAAGGCATTCCATCGGATAAACTTGATGCTTTAAGGGAAAAAATGGACAGCCTCTATAAGGTAAAAGAGGAGAATGGAAAACGGGTAGATTTTGGTTATGGAATGATGAATGTCCAAGCGAGAATAAAATTAACGTACGGAGACCAATATGGCTTAATAATTGACAGCATACTTGGTGAAGGGACTGTTGTTATGATTAATCTGCCAATCCAAAGAAATAGTATAAAAAGGTAAAAGTCAAGGGGGGAACGTGATGAACAAAACCACTTGGAAGGTATTAATTGCTGATGATGAGCCTGTAATTCGTGAAGGGATTCGGGATTCTGTTGATTGGTCATCACTTCAAATGGATGTAAAAGCTGAGGCTGAGGACGGTGAGGAGGCGTTAGAGCTGGCATTAGAGCACTCTGTTGATATTCTTTTAGCAGATTTAAATATGCCGATTATGAATGGGATTACTTTAATAAAGGAAATACGTGAAAAGCTGCCACATTGTAAAATAGTCATTATTACTGGACACGATGAATTCTCTTATGCGCAAGAAGCTGTAAGATTAAATGTCACAGACTACATTTTAAAGCCGGCTGATCCAGATCAATTAAAACAAGTATTGGAGGGTGTACGAAATGAACTTGAAAAGACAGTAAAGCAGGATGAATATTTAAAAATGGCTTCCAACCAAATATCAAAGAATCTTTCAATATTAAGGGAAAGGTTTTGCCGGGAATGGGTAGAGGGACGATTAAAAGAATCAGATATTTTAAAGCAATTAGAATTTCTGGAATTACCTTTAGAAAGTCCAAAGCTGTTCGCAATCATGCAAAGTCCAGAATACTTCGCGAATAAACCATTATTAAACGATAAAGACAAGCAGATGTTTTTCTTTTCAATTGAAAATATCATACTGGAAATACTTGAATCCTATATTCCTGTCATTTTTCGAGACGACACTGGAAGAATCAACTTGATCGTATGGAAAGAAGTTACTGAAACCTTGGTTAAAAAAGTGGAAGAAGCGATTAAAGAATGCCTGAAAATGACTGTCCATTTGTACGTGGAAACGATTGATGGCAACTTGGAAACTATTCCTGAAGTGTATAGACTTTGTAAAGAGGCAGTTGATCAAGAGTCCGTTATCTCTCCTGTTGTTCGACGGGCAAGGCTATTTATTGAAGGGCATTACACAGAGCCCTCTATTACATTGGAAGCTGTCGCACAAACCTTACAAGTATCACCTGTTTATTTAAGTCGAGTAATAAAACAGGAACTTGGCATGTCTTTTGTAAATTTGGTAACCAATTTGAGAATAAAAAAGGCGATCCAACTACTAAATTCTACAGATTTACCAATTGTAGAAATATCAGAGCAAGTTGGCTATGATACACAGCACTATTTTAGTACTGCTTTTAAAAAGGTGATGGGCGTATCTCCGATTAAATATCGGAAAGGGTTAGTGGAAGATAAGTAAAAAGGACTATCCCTCCAGTTATAATTGGTGTTTGGAGGGACAGATTCTTTGTTTTGAAAGGATCGCTTAAATTAGCCTTTTACTAAAGATTCATTTCCATCTTCGTTTTAAAATTGAACGAAAGGGAAATTCCCCACTCCATTTTATTCAATTTACTTGCAAATCTGTCCTCATCGTTTCATATCTTTTTCAATGTCCTCACATTCAAAGACTAAGATGCTTTCATATACTCTGATCCGTTCATTATGGATTTAGAATAAATAACTAAACATTACTCGGCACCTTATGGGGAAACTTCTAGCCTATATGCATGTCGGCCTATATGCCGTTACCTCATAGCCTGCCTTATCCGTCCAAAAAGATTTATCCTTTTGTTGATCCTCTACATAAACTGCATCAGTTGATATTCGCTTCATCATGCTTTAAAGCCTCTGAATATGTTATAGTAATTTATCCCAATTTGAACAGTTAAACTCCCGCTAATGGAAGTTATACCGGTATTTTGCCCTAATGAAGGCGATTCCATTGATAGGTAGAAAAAAAGGAATGATAGTAATTAATTGACCACAATTTGAATAAAAATTATAATAATGATAAATTCATTTTTGATTCCTTCTAAAGGGGAGTAGCTGTACAGGAAAGTCGTCAATACGGGTTATACTTACCTCGGCTTTGCTGGCAACAATCGTTGTTTGCGAGACCTTTACCACTTATTTGGTGAGGTCTTTTTTATATTCATCTAGCAAGCTGATGATCTATTAAAAATATGGTTCGATCTATTCTCCTGAAAGGAGTAGTATAAATGACTAGTTATGATTATGCTAAAAGTATTGTATTTGAAATGAACAAAGGAAAAATTCATATAAAACAACACCATCAGGATCTTAAACTAATCGGAACAGGAAGAAGTGCCTGTGTTTTTAAAATAAAAGATTCTGATAAGGTAATAAAAGTATTTCCGCCCCAGTTTACTCATATAGCGAAGGAAGAAATAGAGATTTATCATAAGATCCCGCATATTCCCTATTTTCCTGCTGTTTATGAATCTGGAGAAAATTTTATCACGATGGATTATATAAATGGAAATACCTTATTTTCTTGTTTAACGAAAGGAATCATTATTCAGGAGCATCATATTAAGGAAGTCGATCATATATTGGATTTAGTTAGAAAAGTTGGACTGAATCCATCAGATATCCACCTGCGAAATATCATTATTACTCCTGACAATCATATAAAAATGATTGATGTGGCAAGATTTAAACAAAAGAAGGATTGCACGCAATGGCGTGACTTGAAAAATGCCTATTACCGTTTTTATCGCCATCCCCTTTTTCCGAAGAAATTACCAGAAGGTATACTAAATGGGATAGCGGCATTGTATAAGCGGCAACTAATCTCTTTAAATGTTTCTGCAAAGAAAAAGGTACCAAATGAATATTAATTTAAAAGTTAAAAGGGTCTGCCCTCTACAAACCATGATGTATAGAAGCTCTCTACATTGTGGTTGAGGGGCAGACTTTTTTTCATTTTAGCTTTGGTGTCTAGCTCCGGCGCCTAGCGACTAATGAACTTCCCCCTCCTTACGCTAAGTCAACATCGAATCGCTTACGCTCTTTCCTTTATCTCATACGGAGTGCTCTTTTTTCTACGTCGCTGAGCAAGGCTCTTCCGCTTTTTGATGTAAGCGGTTTAAATTAAGTTAAATTTTTATAAAAATAGTTGTTTTATTAAAAAGACGGTTTTTTTTTATAGTGTTATATTTTTAGTACTAATTCCTTAATTGAATTGGCCATGTGAGAAATAAGAAAGGGGGACAACTAGATGAAAAGGAAATCGTTTACACTTTTTCTTTTAATCGTACTGGTAGTTGCTTTGGCCGGATGTGGTGTCAAAGAGACGAGTGGAGAGTCTAAAGGTTTTATCGGGATATCAATGCCAACAAAATCATCTGAAAGATGGGTGAATGATGGCCAAAATATGAAAAAGCTTTTTGAGGAGCTGGGATATAAAACAGATTTACAATATGCAGAAGATATCATTGAAAACCAAACGGCACAAATTGAAAACATGATTACAAAGGGTGTTGATGTATTAGTTATCGCGCCAATAGATGATCGTTCAGGGTTAACAAGTGTTTTAGAAAGAGCAAATAAACAAGGGATTAAGGTAATCTCTTATGACCGTTTAATTCAGCACAGTGAATATGTCGATTACTATGCAACCTTTGATAACTTTCAGGTAGGGGTATTACAAGGAACGTATATTGAAGAAAAATTAGGGCTAAAAGAAGAGGAAGGTCCGTTTAATATTGAGATATTTGCAGGATCTCCAGATGACAATAATGCCTATTTCTTTTTTGATGGGGCGATGTCAATCCTTGAGCCATATATCAAATCAGGAAAGTTAGTTGTTCGAAGCAATCAGACAAAGTTTAACCAAGGTGCCACACTTAGATGGGATGGAGCACTGGCACAATCAAGAATGGATAATCTCTTAAGTGCCTATTATTCCTCAGAACGAGTGGATGCTGTTCTTTCTCCATATGATGGGATAAGTATTGGGGTTATTTCCTCATTAAGAGGTGTAGGCTATGGAAGTGAAGATAAACCGATGCCGGTCATAACTGGCCAGGATGCTGAGCTTGCTTCTATCAAATCGATTATTAATAAACGACAAACACAAACTGTATTTAAAGATACACGCGAGCTGGCTAAAAAGGCTGTTGAAATGGCGGATGCCTTATTAAATGGAGAAAAAGCTGAAGTTAATGATACGAAGACGTACAATAACGGCAAGAAAATCGTACCCGCTTATTTATTAAACCCTGTTTCTGTTGATATAACAAACTATGAATCTGTCTTGGTTGACAGCGGTTACTATACGAAAGAACAGCTTGGACAAAAATAATGGATTTCTAGAATTCTAGTTAAAACGACGAATGTAGGTGTGGTGAAAAAATGTCAAACATAATACTAGAAATGCGGAAGATAACAAAGGAATTTCCAGGTGTAAAGGCTCTTGAAAACGTTAATTTAAAGGTGAAGGAAGGAGAGATCCATGCCTTATGCGGTGAAAATGGGGCAGGAAAATCTACGCTAATGAAGGTGCTTAGCGGGGTCTATCCATATGGCTCTTATACCGGAGATATTTTGTTTAATGGTCAAGTTTGCAGCTTTAAGGATATTAAGCAAAGTGAAGAACTAGGGATTGTCATCATTCACCAGGAGCTTGCGCTTATACCGGAATTATCAATTGCTGAAAATATATTTCTAGGCAATGAAATTGCAAACAACGGTGTCATCAATTGGAATCTAACTACGATCAAGACGAAGGAGCTTCTAGAAAAGGTAGGTCTTAAAGAGTCTCCAAATACAAAGGTCGATGCCATTGGTGTAGGAAAGCAGCAATTAGTCGAAATTGCTAAAGCGCTGTCAAAGAAAGTAAAGCTCTTAATCTTAGATGAACCAACAGCTTCTCTAAATGAAGACGATAGTGAGAACCTATTAAATCTATTATTAGAGTTTAAAAAGCAAGGAATGTCTGCGATTATCATCTCCCATAAATTAAATGAAATTGAAAAGGTTGCAGATTCCATTACGATTTTACGCGACGGCCAAACAATTGAAACACTCGATATGAAGAAAGACAATGTAACAGAGGACCGCATTATTAAGGGAATGGTCGGAAGGGATTTGACAAACCGCTATCCTGATCGAACTCCTAAAATTGGCAAGACCTTCTTTGAGATAAAAAATTGGAATGTGTATCACCCGTTGCATTCAGATCGCAAAGTGATTGATGATGTGAACCTTCATATCCGCAAAGGTGAAATTGTGGGGATTGCCGGTCTGATGGGTGCTGGCCGAACGGAACTTGCGATGAGTGTCTTCGGTAAATCTTATGGCAAAAAAATAAGCGGGGAAATCATCAAAGATGGACAAGGCGTTCAATTCCATGATGTCAAAACAGCAATCGACCATGGAATGGCCTATGTTTCTGAGGACAGAAAAGGAAACGGTCTCATATTAATGGATGATATTAAACAGAACATCACGCTGGCAAGTTTAGAAAAAATTTCAAAGCAAGCGATTTTAGATAAAAACAAAGAAATGATCGTAGGGGAAGAATACCGAAAAAAATTAAGAATTAAAACACCAAGCATCTTTCAAAAAGCAGGCAATCTAAGTGGGGGAAATCAACAAAAGATCGTTTTAAGCAAATGGATTTTCTCAGAGCCTGATATTTTAATTCTTGATGAGCCGACTCGGGGGATAGATGTAGGGGCAAAATATGAAATTTACTCGATTATTAATGACTTAGCGATGGATGGCAAAGGAATCCTCATTATATCTTCAGAGCTTCCAGAGCTGCTTGGAATGTGTGACCGTATTTATGTAATGAATGAAGGCAGCATCACTGGTGAGGTAACAAGAGAAGAAGCGAGTCAAGAAAAACTGATGACGTATATGACCAAAAGTAAGGTAAGGAGGTAGTTCATTATGCAAACACAGATACAAAATAATCAAACTAGCTTGAAAAAAGAATCAGCATTCAAATCAATGATTCAAAATAATATGCGGCAATATAGCATGGTCATTGCCCTTATTTTTATTATGGTGCTGTTTCAAATTTTAACAAACGGTCTGTTATTACAACCTTTAAATATTACGAATCTTATTTTGCAAAATAGTTATATCCTGGTTTTAGCAATAGGAATGGTGCTCGTTATCATTACCGGCCATATTGATCTCTCAGTTGGTTCGGTCGCGGCATTTGTAGGAGCAATATCTGCCATCCTGATGGTAAACTATGAAATGCCAACATTCTTAGCAGTTATTATCTCGTTATTAGTAGGTGCCATTATTGGTGCTTGGCAAGGATTTTGGGTTGCATATGTCAAAATTCCAGCGTTTATCGTAACATTAGCAGGAATGTTATTATTTAGAGGGTTAACCATGATCGTTCTAGAGGGGAAATCAATAGCGCCATTCCCTGAATCTTTCCAAAAAATAAGTTCAGGTTTTATCCCTGATGTATCGAGCGGCGGATCACTTCATCTATTAACGATTATTATTGGACTTGTTTTATCGGTTATTATTATTTTCACTCAGGTGAAAAATAGACGAACTCAAGTAAAATACAACTTTGATGTTGAAGCAAGCGGCATGTTTGTCTTAAAACTTATCGGTATGATCGCGTTGCTGAATGTCTTTACGTATGTTTTGGCTTCATATGAAGGAATTCCAAATATTTTAATCATACTTGGAGTTTTAATTGTCATTTATACTTTTGTAACAAACAAGACGAAAGCAGGACGTCATGTTTATGCGATTGGCGGTAATGAAAAAGCAGCACAATTATCTGGTATTAAAACGAAACGAATGACTTTTTGGGTATTTGTCAATATGGGTGTTCTTTCAGCATTATCAGGCTTGCTATTTGCAGCACGTTTAAATGCAGCAACACCTAAGGCTGGTAATTTGTTTGAATTAGATGCGATTGCAGCTTGCTTTATCGGCGGTGCATCTGCATATGGCGGTATCGGTACTGTTCCGGGAGCAATCATCGGCGGGCTGGTAATGGGGATCATGAATAACGGAATGTCCCTGCTAGGATTAGGAGTGGACTGGCAGCAAGGTATTAAAGGGTTAGTATTATTAGCAGCTGTTGCATTTGATATATATAATAAAAACAAAGCTTCATAAATGCTAATACGGAAACAGGGTTGACGAAAAACACTCGTCACCCTTTTTTTGTGTGGAGGTAAGTATTTGGTTAACGTTCTTGTATTTTGATATAATTTCAGAAGAAATTTGTTAAAAGGAACGAATAGAGGTGGTATGTGTTTGCTTTTTTCAGAACGGGTTCAAAAATATGAATATAAATTAAATGACACAGACGATCAGATAGTCGAATATATCATGCAAAATAAAAATGATGTGACAACCATTTCAATTCAAGCCTTAGCTTCCCTTTTGTATACTGTTCCTAATACGATTACAAGGTTGTCGAAAAAATTAGGATATGATGGTTACTCCCAGTTAAAAAATAGTTTGAAAGAAGAAATTAACAAGACGGTAAATACACAAGAAGATAGCTTTTATTTTACTATTAATAAAACCATTTCCCTAATTGATATGGAGATCATATCGATTGTTGCAAAAATGCTTCAACGTGCAAGAAGAATTATTTTTTTTGGTGTAGGAGATACAGCGCCTTTTTGTGAACTGATGGTAAAAAATACGCGAATCGTTGGAAAACAAGCAGATTATTATGTCCATCGCCACGAAATTCTGTACGGGATTAACCAGCTTGAAAAACAAGATGTTGTATTTTTTCTAAGTTTATCAGGAGAAACGAAGGAAGTATTGGAAATGGCCCAGCTTGGAAAGGAAAGAGAAGTACAAACGATTTCCCTTACACATTTTAACCGAAACTCTTTACAGCAAATAACCGATGTTAATTTGTATTGCTACTCTCCTCGAAAGAATGTTAACGGATACAACGTTACAGATAAAACACCGATGATGATTATATTGCAAAGATTATCAGAATATTTTTGGGAGATATCAGAATAATTTGTGTATAAATACACATGAAAACGCTATCTAGCATCTTTGCCGTGGAAAAATAAGAAGAAAACTCTTCTTATTTTTTTTTATGCTAACATAAACACATCAGTTGGTCATAATAAGCCAAGGAGGTTAGAACATGTTGTTGAAAACTCTTACATCGACACAATTACTGTTTACAAAACAGAGCTTTCAGTCGAAAGAAGAAACCATTAGATTTTTAATAAAAAAGCTTTCTGAAGAAGGTAAATTACATTCTGAAGAAGATTTTTATAATGCGGTTATGGATAGAGAAAGCTTATCTCCTACTGGATTTGAAGGCGGCCTGGCTATTCCGCATGGCAAATCGGCTACGGTAAAAGAAGCCGCATTTGCGATTGCAACACTTCAAAAGCCATTATCAGATTGGGAGAGCATTGATCCGAATAATCAAGTTGAACTTGTTATTTTGCTAGCAATACCAGAAAATGAATCAGGCTCAACACATCTCTCATTACTGTCTGAATTTGTAACGAGATTATCAAATGAAGAATATAAAAATCGTTTGTTAAAAGCTAATTCAAACGAAGCGCTATTTGAAGCATTAGATCATGTAAATGAAAATGAAGAAAAGAGTGAAGAAGCAAGTACCACGGATAAAACTGTTTTAGCTATTACTGCTTGTCCGGCGGGAATCGCTCACACGTATATGGCAGCAGAAGCTTTAGTAAAGGCTGGAAAAGAATTAGGTGTAGAAGTCTTTGTTGAAAAGCAAGGAGCAAATGGTATTGAAGATCGTCATACAAAAAATCAGCTCCTTAAGGCAGATGCTGTCATATTTGCCGTCGATGTGGCTGTAAAAGACGAAGAAAGGTATTCTCATCTTCCTAAAGTGAAAACAACTGTTGCACAACCACTTAAAAATGCAAAAGGGATCTTAACACAAGCATTAGAAAAAGCTGAAAAAAGCCCGAAGCAAGCGTATACTGCTTCAAAAAATAATACAGATGAAGAAATTGATCATGATAAAAAATCGTTTAAAACAGAAATCAAAGATTCTATTTTGACAGGGATTTCTTATATCATTCCGGTTATTGTAGCTGGTGGTATGACATTAGCATTCGCGGTCCTTGTTTCACAAGCATTTGGCTTGCAGGATGTGTATGCAGAAGAAGGCTCATGGCTGTGGTTATTAAGGCAATTGGGCGGAACACTTTTGGGGACTTTAATGGTGCCAATTCTTTCAGCATATATGGCTTACTCCATAGCTGATAAACCAGCTTTAGGACCAGGCTTTGCAGCAGGGGTTGCTGCTAACCTGATTGGCAGCGGTTTCCTAGGTGGTATGCTTGGAGGGATTTTAGCAGGTTATTTCCTTAAATTTTTGAAACATAAAGTGAAGCCAAGAGGAACATTTGCAGGCTTTATTAGTTTCTGGGTTTATCCGGTTGTCGGAACACTTGTAGTTGGTTCAATTATGCTGTTTGTTGTTGGAAAGCCGCTTGCATTTCTAAATGAAGGTTTAGTTCACTGGCTTGAAGGTCTTTCAGGGACGAATGCAATCATTTTAGGAATCGTTTTGGGAGCAATGGTTTCATTTGATTTAGGCGGCCCTGTTAATAAAGCTGCTTATACATTCTGTATTGGAGCGATGGCTAGTGGTAATATTGTTCCTTATGCAACGTTTGCTTCCGTAAAAATGGTTTCAGCCTTTTCCGTAACGGGAGCTACAATAGTAGCGAAAAAATATTTTACAAAGGAAGAGCAAGAGGTAGGCAAGCAAACATGGTTGTTAGGCTTAGCCGGTATTACTGAAGGAGCCATTCCGTTTATGATGAATGATCCTTTCCGTGTCATTCCGTCACTAATTGCCGGTTCTGCGGTTACTGGTGCAATCGTTGCGTACTTCAATATCGGACTGTCGGTTCCAGGAGCAGGTATCTTCTCACTTGCCTTAGTAGAGGGACAACCATTGTTAATTGCAGCAAGTATTTGGTTTGGTGCAGCTCTTATAGGTGCATTCATATCCATGGTTTTATTAATTATTACACGTAAAGCGAAATTAGCAAAAGAGAAGCGTGACCGTATAGAGAAGGCAGCATAACTAGTTAGAAGAATTGCTGGAACTGATAGAGGAGAAAAGTACTACGTGCGCCATATTCTTGGCTGCCTAGTACTTTTCCTTCTTAATTGCTTCATTTATTAAGTAAACAATACGAAAACAACAGGAGGTCAACATGAAAAAGGTTCATATTGTACCACATATGCATTGGGATCGTGAATGGTATTTCTCAACAGAAGAATCGAGAATTTTATTAGTAAATAATATGGAAGAAATAATGGAGATGCTAGAAAACAACCCGGATTATCCCTATTATGTTTTAGACGGGCAAACATCTATTTTAGAAGATTATTTTGCAGTTAAGCCTAAGAATCGGGAACGAATTAAAAAGCTTGTCCAAGCTGGAAAGCTAATCATTGGGCCTTGGTATACCCAAACAGATGAAATGGTTGTCGGAGGCGAATCCATTGTCAGGAACCTATTATATGGAATAAAGGATAGTGAAGAATTTGGAAGCTATATGAAAATTGGCTACCTGCCTGATTCATTCGGACAATCAGCGCAAATGCCGCAAATTTTAAATGGATTTGATATTAAACACTCCATTTTTTGGAGAGGGACATCTGAACGGCATGGTACAAATAAGACAGAATTTTATTGGGAATCAGACGACGGCTCGAAAGTGCTTGTCCAGCTGTTTCCATTAGGTTATGCAATTGGAAAATATTTGCCGGAGGATGAAGAAAAGCTTAAACAACGGATGGATAAATATTTTCCTGTTTTAGATCGCGGTGCAACCACTGAACATATCATATTACCAAATGGTCATGATCAAATGCCGATTCAAAAAAATATCTTTACTATTATCGAAAAACTTCAAAAGCTATATCCTGATCGGGAATTCTTTTTAAGCAAGTATGAGGATGTTTTTGATCAACTAGAAAAGCAAAATCTGCCTGCCTTACAGGGTGAGTTTTTAGATGGAAAATATATGCGTGTCCACCGCAGTATTTTTTCAACTCGCATGGACATTAAAGCAGCAAATACAAGAATTGAAAATAAAATAACCAATATTTTAGAACCACTGGCATCTATTGCATACAGTCTTGGTTTTGAATATCCGCATGGGCTAATCGAGCTTATTTGGAAGGAGATCATGAAAAATCATGCTCATGATAGTATTGGCTGCTGCTGTTCAGATAAAGTGCATCAAGAAATCTATAATCGTTTCTTCATTGCCGAGGAAAAAGTTGATGAACTGATAAAATTTTACAAGCGTAAAATTGTTGATTCAATGGATACTGAATTAAATGTCGATCGAGTAGCAGCTTTTAATTTACTTCCATACGAACGTAAAGAGGTTATTACAACATCCATTATTTCTAAGCTCAAATCCTTTCATTTAATTGACGATGCTGGAAATAACATTGATTTTGAGGTCATCGCTCAAGAAATCATAGATCCGGGATTAATTGATCGTCAAATTGTACATTATGGAAATTATGATCCATTTATTAAATATACCATTCAATTAGAGGATCATCTTCCTTCTCTAGGTTATAAAACGTATTTTGTAAAAGAAGATCAAAAAGAGCTGAACCATACAATTGTTTCAAAAGACGTTGTTGAAACTAACTTCTATAATATAACAGTTAATTCAAATGGCTCCTTAAATATATATAATAAGCAGCTTGATAAAGAATTTAAAAATGTGCTGCTTCTTGAAAATTCCGGTGATGATGGTGATGAGTATGATTTTTCACCACTGCCAAATGATCCTATCCTCTATAGTGACAAGGTAAAAGCAAAGGTTGAAATGAAACAAAATAAATATGCAGCTACCATTGATATCAAATATACACTAGAGGTACCAGCTAATTTAACAGATCGAAAAGAGCAAAAAATGAATAGCACAATTGATATTCGTCTAAAGTTATCAATTGCTAATCATAAACCAATTATTGAAGTGAAATTTGATATTGTTAACCATGCTGAAGATCATCGGTTAAGAGCTCTTATTCCAACTGGTATCGCATCTTCCTTCTCGTTTTCTGATAACCAGTTTGGTTTAATTAAGCGTGATGTATATGATGCTGCGATGGATGTGTGGGAAGATGAAGGCTGGGATGAGCGTCCAGACTCTATTTACCCTATGTTAAGCTTTGTCGGGTTATCAACAGACGAATACGGTGTGGGTGTTTTAACTAATAGTACAAGAGAATTTGAAATTATTGGCGAAAACTATGACACAATCGCTGTTACACTGTTCCGCAGTGTTGGGGTATTAGGAAAGGAAGAGCTGTTGAGAAGACCAGGTCGTCCGTCCGGGATAAAACTACCGACTCCTGATTCACAGATGCTTGGCAACCTATCATTCGAATTTGCCATCGTCACCCATGAAGAATCAACAGAAAAGGCAAATATTGGCCGCATGGCGAAGGAATATTTAACACCGATTCATCTATATAATAAAATTCCATATGACGCAATGAAGCTAAATAAGGCCCAAATCAAAACACCGCTAAGCTTTAGCTTCTTACAGGAACTACATTCGGATACGGTATTAAGCACGTTAAAAAAATCTGAAAAGGAAGATCAATTTGTATTGCGTTTTTACAACCCAACGAATAAAGAAAAAACGGCTTCATTTAAATTAAATCGTACGATTTCAGCTGCTTTTTTGGCTAACTTAAATGAGCTGCCAATAAATAAAATAGAGATTGCAGACAATGAAATTTCAATTGATATTAAGAAAAATCAAGTAAGAACTATCATTTTTTAGTTGAATGGTAGTAGTCATAACACCATTCTTTTCATCAGGACGAACGTTTTACTAATGAAAAGGGTGGTGTTTTCTTTGTATAAGTGGATCCCATGAGGAGGAAAAAGGATGAAGGTTGTGATTGCCACTGATTTATTTAAAGAAAGCTAATCAACTATAGAAGTTTCAAAAGCAATCGAAAATGGCTTTAAAGAGATCTTCCCTGAAGCGGAATATGTAAAGCCTCTAATAGCATGGAGGGGAAGGAGCAGTGCAATCATTTTGTAGATTCCACAACTGTTGAAAAGCGCATAATCGGTCCATTTGTAAAACTCCATTTTGTATTTTTTGAATTGACTATGGAAAAACTCAACGTGATTAAAAAAGATTACTATAGGAACCACTCGAACACAACTTATTCCTTATCCAAAGTGGTCGAGTGGGTTATCCATTTCATTTTTGATTCTTCAATTGCTGCTCAGCCATCTTCACCATTTCTCTGACCATATTCCCCCCGAGATTGCCGCCAATTTTCCCTGCTTGTCTGGAGGTTAAGCCTCCGTTATAGCCATCCTGAAGCGGAACACCTACTTCTTTTGCGACTTCAAACTTTGCCTCTTCAGGCTTTTGGGTGTTAGCGACCTTTGCCTTTAATTGATCTACCCCATCTCTTGCTTCTGGTACAAGTAATTTATTTCTTCTTCTTGCCATGAAACAATCCCTCCTTACCTTTAGTTTTTCAGATTAGTACAAGTTTTATCCCAATCTTAATGTACAGAAAAAACTAACTGATGTAGTCTCGCTGTATGCCAGCACATTTTTTTCATTGATAAAGAAACAATAAAAGAAAGTAAGGAGGAGTTAAAAGTGAAGAATTGTCACGAATTTTTAAAAAGCAAAAGATGGCTTGATCATGATTTAGATGGGAGATATATCAACATTCATCATCCATTTGCAATCTTGATTTCTGATACAGAAGGACAAATTACGTTTCGAGGAAACACAGGTTTTGACAACGGCCAAAATGGAGAAGAAATCTTTAGCTTTACATCTGTAAAAGACCTACAAGAATGGTTTGAAAACAATATTGGTGAGTAAATCGTGTTATCCTTTATGCTATAGTAAAGTTAAAATGATGTATAAAGGAGTGGGGAAATGGTATCTGAAAAATTATATTATCAAGACTCATATTTGCGTTCATTTACGACCAAGCTTGCAAGACAGGACATGGACCAAAAGGGACGCTATTATGCAGTGTTAGACAAAACTGCTTTTTATCCTACTGGCGGCGGACAACCTCATGATATTGGAACAATAAACGGCGTAAATGTTCTTGATGTAGAGGAAATTGATGGCGAAATTCGGCATTTTATCGAGGTGCCATTGAATGGTGAGGATCATGTCACTGGAGAATTAAATTGGGAACGCCGTTTTGATCATATGCAGCAGCACGCCGGACAACATATTTTATCTGCTGCTTTTGAGAATAAACATGGCTTTAAAACAGTAAGTTTTCATTTAGGGAATGAGATTTGTACGATTGATCTCGAGATTGCCAATCTTACTGAACATGAGGCAAGAACAGCGGAGGAAATGGCCAATCATATTATCATAGAAAATCGGCCAATAGAATCGAAATGGGTAACAGAAGAAGAGCTTTCCAAGTATTCTCTAAGAAAAGAGTTGTCCGTATCAGACGATATACGTCTTGTCATTATACCTGATTTTGATTATAACGGCTGTGGCGGAACACATCCTGCTTCAACTGGGCAGGTAAGCTCAATTAGCATCTTGAATTGGGAGAAACAAAAGAAAAATATTCGCGTTCATTTTGTTTGCGGAGACAGAGTGTTAAAGCAGCTTCGTGAAAAACAACGGGTTATTCAAGGGTTAACTACCATATTAAATGCCCCTCAAGAAAAAATGAAGGAAGCTGCGGATCGGCTTTTACAGAATTCTAAAAGATTAGAAAAGGAAGTAGAGGAGTTAACCTCTCAGCTAATAGAGCATGAAGCAATCAGATTGATTGATAAGACGGACAAAAATGGCGGCATTAAAATGATAAAATCACTATTTAAGAACCGTCCAATTTCTGACTTACAGCCATTAGCAAGAATGATAACAGCAAAAAATAACGAGTGTGTTGTCTTATTTGTTACGGAGAATGAAAGCAAGTTACAACTTGTATGTTCAAGTAATCAAGCATTAAATATGAACCAATTAGTCAAAAAGGTATTGCCTTTGATCAATGGGAAAGGAGGAGGAAACGAATCTTTTGCCCAAGGCGGGGGTGAAAAAATCGTTACTGGAGAGCATTTGTTGATGGAGTTGGAAAGGCAATTACAACATGAGTTGTTGGAACAATAAAACAAACAATCTTTTTAAACATTCAATTGAAAGACCATTTTAAATTTGTATGTACATAGTGTATAATCAATATAGTTGTACGAATAAGTTTGATTAGTAACATACAAGCTGAAAGTGGTGACATAATGGCTCAACAAACAAAAGCCAGTATGGTTAAACAAAAAATTAAAGACTGGATTACCGAGGGAACGGTTTCTCCTGGTGAAAAAATATATTCAGAAAATGAACTTGTAAAATTGTTTCAGGTTAGCAGGCATACTGTCCGCCAAGCTGTCGGTGATCTTGTTCATGAAGGCTGGTTATATAGAGAGCAGGGCGCAGGTACGTTTGTAGCAAATAGAACGAATCAAGCTCAAATAAAACCAATGCGTTCAGCGGGAAAAAACATAGGAGTTATAACAACTTATATATCTGACTATATTTTCCCTTCGATTATAAAAGGAATTGAATCATATTTATCCTCACACGGTTATTCTTTGACATTTGCTTGTACGGATAATGATCCTGAAAAAGAAAAGCAATGTTTAGAAGCGATGCTGAATCGGAATATCGATGGGCTGATTGTAGAACCTACGCGAAGCAGCAGCTATAACCCAAATCTCCATTATTACCTGGAAATGGAACAGAATCATATTCCATATTTAATGATTAATCAATATTATCCGCAATTAAATCCGCCAAATATTATTTTAAATGATGAAAAAGGCGGGTTTATTGCAACGGATCACTTAATTAAGCTAGGTCATAAAAAAATAATTGGTCTGTTTAAAAGTGATGATATCCAAGGATTAAACCGGATGCAAGGTTTTATCAGGGCCTTTAGGGAAAATCAGATCCCCTTTTTTCCTGAGATGATCGTTACGTTTACAACTGAAGAAAAAGAGACGGGATTGCTGCACAAGATAAAACATCTTTTAATGTCAAAAGATAATAGACCTACAGGAATTATTTGCTATAACGATGAAATTGCCATCAATGTATTGAATGTATTAAGAGAGCTTGAAATTAAAGTGCCTGAAGATCTTTCCATTGTCGGCTATGATGATTCCTATTTAACTGAGGCTTCAGAAATTAAAATTACTTCTGTTACACACCCAAAGATGGAAATGGGAGTTGAAGCGGCAAAATGGATTGTTGCTGCTGTAGAAAATAGAGACAATGAGTTAGTTGAAAACAGGCAGAAGCAGTATGAGCCAGAGTTAGTTATAAGGAACTCAACAAGTGAAGTGAAAGAACATCATTCAAATATTACACATGGTATATAATCTCACATTGCATCAGGGTAATGAGGTAACACGGATTGTGGTCTACCTCATTTTAATGGCAGCTATTGTGAGTGATATATAGGTAGTTTAAAAGTTTACTAGGCAGTATTTTACCAATAAGGAGGAAATATCAATGATCGCTTTAAATGAATTATCAAACCTGTCCGAAGCATGTACATGTGGAAACCAGCATTATAAGATTTCGATTGAAGAAATTGTGATCAGCCATATGGCATTAAAAGAAGCGGTTGCTTATTTGCAGAAAAAATTGTTTCGCAAGGCAGCCATTATCGCGGACCAAACTACCTATGATATCGCTGGAGAAAGACTTTCAGCCCTTTTAGAAGAAGATAAGATTAACTTTGAGGTTGTGATCATCCAACCTAATGAACAAAATGATGTTGTAGCAGATGAAGCAGCGCTAATAGAGGCAATGTTAGGTATTTCGCAGGATACGGATGTGGCTATTGCAGTCGGTTCCGGAACCATTCACGATATTACAAGATTTGCAAGCTTTAAGATGGGAAAACCGTTTATCTCCATTCCGACTGCACCTTCTGTTGACGGATTTAATTCAATGGGAGCCCCTGTTGTGATTAAAGGAATAAAAACAACCTTTCAAATGCAGTCGCCAATTGCATTATTTGCTGACATCGGGATTTTGCAAAAAGCGCCGCGGGAATTGATTGCTGCTGGCTTTGGAGATATGATAGGCAAATACACATCGTTAGCAGATTGGAAGTTTTCGCATCTTATTGCAGGTGAACCTTATTGTCCGCTCTCTGCCAAATTAACTGAAGAAGCATTGGAAAAATGTGTGAGGCATATTGAACAAATTTCGGCAGCAGATGAGGAAGGAATAAAAATCTTAATAGAAGCCCTTATTCAATCAGGACTAGCTATGCTATTAGTTGGACATTCTTCACCAGCTTCGGGCGGGGAGCATCATTTATCCCATTTTTGGGAAATGGAATTTTTAAAGCAAAACAAACCCCAAGTACTGCACGGAGCTAAAGTTGGCGTTTCAGCACAATTAATTTTAGATTTATATAAAAATGATGTGTTACAGCTCGTATCTAATTCAGTGCAATTAGAGGAGCTGAAACAAGAAACAAGGGAAAAGCTTGATATGGTAATCCAACAGCAGCAAGCTGTTCTCGAAGTGTTACATTCACTGCCAGAAGCAAATATGCTCTCTGATTTATTACAAAAATTAGATGGTCCTGTCCATCCTTCTCATCTTGAAATTAGCACAGACCTTGTACGGAACAGCTTAAGCGAAGCACACTTATTAAGGAAAAACCGATATACTATGCTTGCATTTTGGAATGAGCATGTAGGGAATCATCACTATGCTTAATTGCAAAGAGATTGAGGCTGTTTTCTTTGATTTGGATGACACTCTATATGATCAATTATCACCTTTTCAACTGGCTTTGGAATATTGTCAGATTGAGGCATCATCCATAAACATCGAGGCGTTATTCAAGAGGGTACGGCATTTTAGTGATGTTCTTTGGAAGCTTCACACGAAGGGACAAATCAGTCTGGAAGCATTAAGAGTTGAGAGATTAACAAATGCTTTTAAAGATTTTGAACATAATATAACAACAGAACAAGCATTGGCAATACAGGAACGCTATGAACTTGAGCAACGACAGATACATGCTTTTCCAGGAGTAATTGAAATGATAAAAGATTTACAGAAAAGTAAATCTGTTGTCGGCATATTAACAAACGGTCCTGTTAATCACCAGATGAATAAAATAATTGCTTTAAAACTTGATCAGGTGATACCGGCGGAGCTGATTTTTATCTCTAATGGAATAGGAATTGCTAAGCCTGACAAAAGAATCTTTGAATATGTGGACAGACAAATACAGATCGAGCCTGATAAATGCTGCTATATAGGTGATACATGGGAAAATGATATTGCACCGTCGATTGAGGCAGGATGGAATTGTATTTGGTTTAATCATCGAAATCGAGAAGCGGAAACTACTCATACTCCAAATAAAATAATTACAGATTACCGTGGTGTTTTTTCATAGAGGGAAGAAAGAAAAGAGACTGATTCAAAATCGTTAGGAATTCCTCAACATTTAAGACAATGTATTCAGAGGAGCTTTAAACGTTTGATCCAGTCTCTTTTTACTCTTAGCCGATTAATATTAATCATAGATTATATATTTTAAATAAATCGGCATGGTTGACAAATTTCCCCTAAATATGCTGCTCATCAAAGAGTTTTGCATCCCCTTATTCTTCTACATCTTCCAAAGATTCACCCACAAAAAAAGACCACTAAACAATGACTAATGACCGGAAAAAATTAACTTTAAAACAATAAAACCAACTTGTAAGGATGAGTTAGGCGGCGAATAAATAAAAAGTACAAATTTGCGAAAATAAATCTGAAATTTGTATTGAAAAAAATGAGAGAAGTGCTAAAATGAACTTAAGGTTATACGTATAAGTTGAGTGATTTTTAAGATATTTACGGAATGAAAGCGGATTTTTGTTAATGATTGTTAATTACTTCTCTAACTTGTACGGATAATGCAAAATGAAACTAATTATAAATGAAGATTAATTGATTAATAGAAAAAGGCTGGGGGGATTAAAATGGCAAAGTATTCAATTGGTGTAGACTATGGAACACAGTCTGGAAGAGCTGTTCTTGTTGAAATTGGTACTGGAAAAGAGATTGCTACTGCCGTTAAACCATATACACACGGAGTGATGGATGAATTTTTACCAGATGGTGTAACAAAGCTTGAAAATGATTGGGCCTTACAGCATCCAACAGATTACATGGAAGTGTTAGAAATAACGATACCGGAAATATTAAAACAAGCAAATGTTTCTCCAAATGATGTAATCGGCCTTGGAATTGACTTTACGGCTTGTACCGTTTTACCGATTAATCAGCATGGAACACCTTTATGCTTAACAGAAGAATTTAAAGATCATCCACATGGCTATGTTAAGCTCTGGAAGCACCATGCAGCACAGGATGAAGCTAATCGCTTAAACGAAATCGCTGAAACAAGAGGGGAGAAGTTCCTGCAAAGATATGGCGGAAAAATCTCTTCTGAATGGCTCGTTCCGAAGCTTTGGCAAATTCTTAATGAAGCGCCGGAGGTTTATGAAGCGACAGACCAATTTGTTGAAGCAACTGATTGGGTTATCTCTCAATTAACTGGTGATTTGAGAAGAAATAGCTGTACGGCTGGTTACAAGGCGATCTGGCATAAGCAAGAAGGATATCCAACGAAAGAGTTTTTTAAAGCTTTAGATGAACGCTTAGAAAATGTAGTAGAAGAAAAGTTATCAAATGAAATCTTCCCAATTGGATCAAAAGCGGGGGAGTTAACTTTGCAAGCTGCGAAGTTACTTGGTCTTAACCCAGGAACTGCAGTGGCAATTGCAAACGTTGATGCGCATGTTGCGGTTCCAGCTGTAGGTATTACGGAACCTGGAAAACTGCTAATGATCATGGGAACATCTACTTGCCATATTTTATTAGGTGACGAAGAAAAGGTTGTTCCTGGTATGTGCGGAGTCGTTGAAGATGGTGTCATCCCTGGATTAATGGGGTACGAAGCAGGTCAATCTTGTGTAGGAGATCACTTTGAATGGTTTACTGAAAATTGTGTTCCTGCTAGCTACTACAAAGAGGCAGAGGCAAAAGGAGTAAACATTCACCAGTTGTTGACAGAAAAAGCAGCCCAGCTTGAGGTTGGTGAAAGCGGTTTAGTCGCTTTGGATTGGTGGAATGGAAATCGTTCAACATTAGTTGATGCTGATTTAACAGGTGTTTTACTTGGAGCAACATTACTCACTAAGCCTGAAGAAATTTATCGCGCACTTATTGAAGCAACAGCGTATGGAACACGTACAATTGTTGAAGCTTTCAGAAATAGCGGGGTTCCGATTAATGAAGTTTATGCCTGCGGCGGTATTGCTGAAAAGAATGCGCTAATGATGCAAATTTACTCTGATGTTTTAAATATGGAAATTAAAATCTCAGCCTCTTCACAAACTCCTGCTTTAGGATCTGCTATGTTTGGGGCTGTTGCAGCTGGTAAAGAGCGCGGCGGCTACGATGATATAAAAGATGCTGCAAAAGAGATGGCTAGATTAAAAGATGAGGTTTATCAGCCAAAACGAGATAATGTAAACGTTTATGATCAATTGTTTGCGGAGTATACACGTTTATATGATTATTTCGGCCGCGGCGAAAATAACGTCATGAAGAACCTGAAGAAAATTAAGAAAGCGAGTTCTTCTAAAACTCAAGAAAAAATAGAAGTTTCACAATAATAAATGACAGAGACAATCCTAATCGAGACGGTGGAGCAAAAGATCATTCTGATCGATTGTCCCACCTTATAAAGAGGGGAGATGAAAAAATGCTTGAAACATTGAAAGAACAAGTACTTAAAGCAAATTTACTTTTACCAAAATATGAAATGGTCACCTTTACTTGGGGGAATGTAAGCGGCATTGATCGAGAAAAAGGTCTTGTAGTCATTAAGCCAAGCGGGGTTGCTTACGATGAGTTAAAGGCAGAGGATTTGGTTGTTGTTAATCTTGAAGGAGAAATTGTGGAAGGTGATTTGCGACCTTCATCAGATACTGCTACTCATTTAGCGTTATACAAAGCATTTCCTAAAATAGGTGGTGTCGTTCACACACATTCACCATGGGCAACAAGCTGGGCACAAGCTGGTCGTGCAATTCCTGCATTAGGCACAACACATGCTGATTATTATTATGGGGAAATCCCATGTACAAGACCTTTAACTGAGGAAGAAATAACTCGTGCTTATGAGTTGGAAACAGGAAATGTTATCATCGAAACATTTGAAAAGGCAGGACTTGATCCAGCAGCTATGCCTGGTGTGCTAGTATCAGGTCATGCACCATTTTGCTGGGGAAAAGATGCCATGCAAGCCGTCCATAATGCAGTGGTGTTAGAAGAAGTGGCAAAAATGGCTTTACACACGTTTCAATTAAATCCGAGTGTCCAGCCAATTGACCAATTTCTATTAGATAAGCATTATCTACGTAAACATGGTGCTAACGCATACTATGGCCAAACAACTTCAAAGATAAATTTATAATCATAATCATATCTCAAGGGGGAAACCAACATGTTAACAGTAAAACCTTATGAATTCTGGTTTGTCACAGGAAGTCAAGACTTATATGGAGAAGAAACAATTAAAGAGGTTGAAGCAAATTCAAGAGTTATTACAGAAGCGCTTGATCGTGATCCTGCAGTTACGTACAAATTGGTGTTTAAATCAGTATTAAAAGAGGCTGATTCCATCCGCAGATTATGCTTAGAAGCAAATGCAGATGAAAACTGTGCGGGTATCGTTACTTGGATGCACACATTCTCTCCCGCAAAAATGTGGATCGCAGGCCTTACTGCCTTACAAAAGCCAATGCTGCATTTACACACACAATTTAATCGTGATATCCCTTGGGATAGCATTGATATGGATTTTATGAATACCAATCAATCTGCGCACGGTGACCGTGAATTTGGTTTCATGGCAACTAGATTAAATGTTAAACGTAAAGTAGTTGTTGGACATTGGGAAAATAGCGACGTTAGAAGCAAAATCGGCAGCTGGATGCGTACAGCAGTCGCATTCTCTGAAAGCCAGCATCTAAAAGTTGCTCGTTTTGGTGATAACATGAGACGTGTTGCTGTTACAGAAGGCGACAAAGTAGAGGCGCAAATTAAGCTAGGCTGGACTATTAATGGATACGGTATCGGTGATTTAGTCCAACGTATGAATGATATTTCTGAACAACAAGTAGATGATTTAATGAAGGAATATGAAGAAGAGTATGAGATTGTTTCTGAAGGACTTGTTGATGGATCAGTCCGTGAGTCAATTCGCTATCAGGCAAGAATTGAGCTGGGGATGAAGGCATTTTTAGAGGAAGGCAATTATACTGCATTTACAACTACTTTTGAGGATCTTCATGGTATGAAGCAATTACCAGGTCTTGCCGTTCAACGTTTAATGGCTCAAGGTTATGGTTTTGCTGGTGAAGGTGATTGGAAAACGGCTGCACTTGTTCGTATCTCTAAAATCATTGCTGATAATGAAGACACTTCATTTATGGAGGATTATACGTACCACTTTGAGCCAGGAAATGAACTTGTGCTTGGATCACATATGCTTGAGGTTTGTCCTACTATTACAGCAACAAAACCGAAAATTGCTGTGTATCCATTAGGTATTGGCGGAAAAGAAGATCCAGCTCGCCTGATCTTTGACGGTAAAAGCGGTGCTGCCCTTAACGCTTCAATCATTGACCTTGGCCATCGTTTCCGCCTTGTTGTAAACGAAGTTGATGCGATACAGCCTGAAATTGAATTGCCAAATTTACCAGTTGCAAGAGTATTATGGACTCCACAGCCTTCTTTAAGTGAGGGAGCTGAGAATTGGATCATCGCCGGCGGTGCCCACCACACAGTCTATTCATATAAAGTGACAACAGAACAACTAAGAGACTGGGCTGACTTAGTAGGAATTGAGTGTGTACTTATTAATAATGACACAAACAAACATGCATTCATTAATGAATTACGTTGGAACGATGTTATCTATAAATAATTAGCCAAAAAACAGCGAGGTTGACTAAAGCGATGGAAATAAACACAAAAGTCTATGAAAATAGCAGAGCTTTGGTTCAACCTCGTTTTCTTATAATCTTTTGTAAAGGATGATCAGAATTGAAAAATTCAATCGTAATTAATGCAGATGTTGAAAAAGGAACGATTAACCGTAATATTTATGGTCATTTTGCAGAACATTTAGGTCGTTGTATTTATGAAGGAATTTGGGTAGGCGAGGATTCACCAATCCCGAATACTAATGGAATTCGCAATGATGTTTTGGAAGCGCTAAAACAAATTCAGATCCCGGTTCTTCGCTGGCCAGGAGGCTGCTTTGCTGATGAGTATCATTGGAAAGATGGCGTTGGGCCGAGAGAAAATCGTAAACGCATGGTAAATACACACTGGGGCGGCGTTGTTGAAAATAACCATTTTGGCACACATGAATTTATGATGCTATGTGAAATGTTAAATTGTGAGCCATATATTTGTGGTAATGTAGGCAGTGGTACTGTTCAAGAAATGTCTGAATGGGTAGAATATATGACATTTGATGGCGAATCTCCAATGGCAAACTGGCGTCAAGAGAATGGCAGACAAGAGCCTTGGAAATTAACATACTTTGGAGTTGGAAATGAGAACTGGGGCTGTGGCGGAAACATGCGCCCTGAATATTATGCAGATCTTTATCGCCGTTACCAAACATATGTAAGAAACTATGGTGACAACAAAATCTATAAAATTGCCGGTGGAGCAAATGTAGATGACTACAATTGGACAGAGGTACTTATGCGTGAGGCTGGCCGTTTCATGGACGGTCTTAGCCTTCATTATTACACAATCCCAGGAGACTTCTGGTTAGGCAAAGGTTCAGCGACCAATTTCCCAGAAGATGAATGGTTTATCACCATGAAAAAAGCTCTTCATATGGACGAGTTAATTACAAAGCATAGCACAATTATGGATAAATATGATCCTGAAAAACGAGTAGGTATGATTATAGATGAATGGGGAACATGGTTTGATGTTGAAGAGGGAACAAACCCAGGATTCCTTTACCAGCAAAATTCAATTCGTGATGCATTAGTTGCTGCGGTTCACTTCCATATTTTCCAAAAGCATAGTGATCGTGTGCAAATGACAAACATTGCACAAACTGTAAACGTACTGCAAGCAATGGTGCTGACAGAAGGAGAAAAAATGATTCTTACTCCAACATATCATGTATTTGATATGTATAAGGTTCATCAGGACGCGACAAATTTAGCAGTTGAAGCAGCTGTTGGTACTTTTAAATACAATGATCAAGAGCTTCCGCAAGTAACCGTTTCTGCATCAAAAGACAAGGATGGCAAAATTAACATTAGCTTGTGTAATATCGATCATAAAGAATCTGCATCTCTTTCAATTCAGCTGCGCGGATTAAAAGAACAAGTTTCAAGTCTATCAGGTAAAATTCTTACAGCTGATACAATTGATGCTCATAACACGTTTGAACAGCCAGAGGTTGTAAAGCCAACTGAGTTTACTCAAGCATCAATTGAGAATGAACAATTGGATGTTACATTACCGCCAATGTCTGTTGTGTTACTTACAATTGAATAATTAAGAAGTTTTTACGAAGTAAGGGTCTGTCTATAAATAGTGTAAGACTTCCAACATTGGGGTTTTACTGCTCACCAAGATTGGGATATAAGGGCAGACCTTTTTTAATAGTAAATATTAATTTTTAACATAGTTTTTGTTTTTGTGACTAGCTCCGGAGCCTAGCCCCTCTAGGGTCTTAATCAAATTGGAATTGAAGGCAAAGGACGCGCCCTCTAATTCAATTCATCTTATTGCCCGAGGCTAGGCAAGACGCTTGCGCTTTTCTTATAAGGGGTGACCTTCAATGAGAGATAACACGACGATTTGTAAGGGATGTACGAGAAATGTTATTGTAAAAAGGCAAGAAGTGGATCAGATCCTTTCAAAGAGCAAAATTAACCCAACTGTTATGGTGACAAAAACCATATACGACCAGAGAGTTAATACTTGTACAGCCTGTCCATCGTTGGTCTATGGCACTACCTGTTCACATAGTGGATGTCTTGTTGAATATAGGGCGAAATTTTCTGCTAAAACATGTCCGAATCCAAATGGTTCTAGGTGGTAATCAGCATTTATCTAAAAAACACGATGATTATGACATTAGCTTTAGGAGATTTCCCTATTGCATTTATTGCATTAATCTAGTATTATAACAATACAAGCTGCGCTGTACGCATTTTTTATAAAGTTTTAACCTTTAAGCTGAAATAGGGAGTTTTACATTGAAGACGGAATATCAAGCCTCCACATGTAGAGGAAGATACGAAAGCTTCTGCGAACACCCACTTGTAGGAGTGGTGGTCTAAAACTCTATAATGATGATGCGGCAATCGCGGCACCTTATCTCAATAATTAATCCGGTCTCCTATATGGATGCCGGATTTTTTATGCTTTTTGAAATGATAAAATTTTAAAACTATGGAAAAGCGCTCCACAACTTTGGAACGCAAACGTGAGACTCCTGTGAGAGATAAAGGGCAGGAGAGACCTAACTAAGCGTCCAGAGTGCAAAGGCATTGGAACCACACATTAAGATGAGTGCTTGTAGCAGAAAGAACAGGAAAGTTTCACAGTGGTTTAAGATAAAAAAGCTGGTTTCATTGTCACAAACCAGCCGCAAATTTTAGTACTCCTTTAATTCTCGATTAATAAAGCCCTCTGCTGTAAAGGCAGCAACACCTAGAGCAGCTGAATGGGTTAAGTGCTTAGCGAAGCTAATTTGCAGGTCTTTTTGTTGAAATGAAAGAGCACGAGAATAAACGATTTCTAACAGTGGCTGCTCAATCCATTCTTTTGCCATTGCTAAGCGGTTTCCAATAATAATTTGTTCAGGATTAAAGGTGTTAATAATATTATTTATTCCAAATCCTAAATATTGACCGATTTCTTTAAATAATGAAATCGCATGTTTGTCTTTCTTCTTGGCTAATTCAATCAATGACTCCAGTGTCTGTTCATCTTCTGCCCTGTTTAGCAGGGCATGCTCAGATGCATATACTTCCCAGCAACCATTGCTTCCACAGCTGCATGGAGCGCCATTCGTTTGAATAACCATATGTCCCATTTCACCTGAAAAGCCATTTACACCTTGGTATAACTGGTTATTTAAAATCAGTCCTACACCAATCCCGATACCTGCGCTAACATAGATAATATCATGGAAAGATTGCCCTGCACCAAATTGCTTTTCACCATAGGCCCCAGCGTTTGCTTCATTTTCAATAATGACAGGAAGATTAAATTCCTCTTCAATTGTTTGTTTGATTTCACAATTCTTCCAGCCTAAATTTGGCGCAAGCAGTACTTTTCCTTTTTTATCAACGATACCAGGTATGCCGATCCCAACTCCAATAATTCCATAAGGGCTTTTAGGGACATCCTTTATTAAGGTTTTAATAATCGTTTTTACTTGGTCAATTACTGATTCAAAAGAAGAATTTTTCATCCGTACATGGTGTTCAGTAATGATTTTTCCCTTTAAATCCGTTACAACCCCTAAAATATAATTTACTCCTACATCAATTCCGATTGAATATCCTGCAACACGATTATAGTGGAGGAGTACTGGTCGGCGGCCGCCGCTGGATTCTCCCGGTCCAGATTCATATACAAGCTGCTTTTCCAGCAATTCATTGACAAGTGAGGAAACAGTAGCTTTATTTAAGCCGGATTGTTGAGCAATATCAGCCCGCGAAATTGGTTCTTGCTGTGTGATGGTTTGAAAGACTAATGATGTGTTGTTTTTCTTTACTACCTGCTGATTCCAAGTTATTGATTTCAAATACGTCACCTAATTTCAACATGTCATTTTATTTTTTAGTAGAGCAAATTATTTCTTATGAGGTATTCCTTCATTATAAACGTTCTCATTAAAAGTATAAACTTAGTTTATTGGATAGACAAACATTTTTCCCAATGATATAATTTTAATTAGTTTTCTACAAATTATAGTAACGTTAAATACTAGATTCAGATTTTAAAAACAATTTATTTGTAAGGGTTTACTTTCAGGATCTGTCTAAGCGCAAATCCTTATCTTTTATCATAAGGGGTTTTGAGAATGAAATATGTGATTGGGATTGATTTAGGTACAAGTGCGGTAAAAATTTTATTAATGGATAAAAATGGGGATGTTGCTCATGAAATTTCCAAATCCTATCCTTTAATCCATGAGAAATCTGGGTATAGTGAACAGGAACCGGAACAATGGGTAGATAAAACACGTGAAGGTCTTGGAGAGCTTATAAAAAAATTTACAGGTGATGTAAATGATATTGAGGGCATAAGTTTCTCAGGACAAATGCACGGACTTGTTTTATTAGATCCATCACATCATGTTTTACGAAATGCTATCCTTTGGAATGATGTGAGAACGACTCCTCAATGTAAACAGATTTATGATGTTGTTGGTCAGGAAAGATTACTTGAAATTACAAAAAACCCGGCATTAGAGGGCTTTACCTTGCCAAAAATATTATGGGTAAAAGAACATGAACCACATATTTTTGAACAAGCATCAGTATTTTTGCTTCCAAAGGATTATTTGCGTTTTCGAATGACCGGAGAAATACACAGTGAATACTCTGATGCAGCCGGAACATTATTATTAAATGTCGGAGAAAAAGAATGGAGCAGGGAAATTTGCGATCTTTTTGAAATCAAGCATGATTTTTGTCCGCCGCTCGTCGAATCACATGAATGTGTAGGAACGTTAACAGAACAATTTGCAAATGAAACAGGACTTTCTCCTGCCACAAAAGTTTTTGCTGGAGGAGCAGACAATGCCTGCGGAGCAATTGGTTCTGGTATTTTATCAGAGGGAAATACGCTCTGCAGTGTTGGAACATCTGGGGTTGTTTTATCTTATGAAGAGAGGAATAATCGTGATTTCGCTGGAAAGGTTCATTATTTTAACCATGGTAAAGAAAATGCTTTTTATACAATGGGAGTCACGTTAGCGGCAGGATATAGTTTAAGCTGGTTTAAAGATGTGTTTGCTGAAAATGAGACATTTGAAGCATTATTGGATGGGATCGAAGAAGTTCCGGTTGGCTCAAATGGATTATTATTCACACCTTATTTAGTTGGAGAAAGAACACCATATGCTGATCCAACTATTCGTGCCAGCTTCATCGGTATGGAAGGTTCTCATACAAAAAAGGATTTTGTTCGTGCCGTATTAGAGGGAATTACATTCTCCTTACATGAATCCATTGAAATTTTCCGTGACAGCGGCAAGAAAATCGAGACGATTACTTCCATTGGCGGCGGTGCAAAAAATGAAACATGGCTTCAAATTCAAGCGGATATCTTCAATGCAAAAATTATTAAATTAAAAAGCGAGCAAGGGCCAGGCATAGGAGCCGCTATTCTTGCAGCATACGGTGCTGGTTGGTCAAGCTCGCTTCAAGAAATAGCTGATCTCTTTATTCATCCGGCTAAAACATATATGCCAATTCAAGAAAACGTTGAAAAGTATCAGGAACTTTTTACTCTATATAGAGAAGTTTATCAACAAACTAAAGGCTTGAATGAAGGCTTAGCGAAATTTAGAAAATGAACTAATGAAAAGGGTCCAGACACGATGATCGTTAAGCACTATTTACGTCTTAAATAAGTGTTTGTGGCGGAACCCTTTGATTTAGTTTCAGTTATTTAAAAATGCCCTAATGAGGATCTTTGTTCACTTGTTCTTCTTTAGGCAAAGTATCTGGTGCACTTGGTACCTCTCGTTTAGTATCCGAAAAAGAATCGGAAGAGAGAATGACAATGATTAACTGGCCCCCGATTACTTTTGAGCGGATTAGCAGAGGCTGGTTGTGTAGGTTTTTAAAGACAAAATCCGGACCATACCAGCTTACTGTTGCATCCCGATTTGGCGGAACATAAGGCACTCTTCTGCTATGTGAATAACGTTCGAGAATTTTTACCCCTGCTCGATCTACTGCGTTAAACAGGGTGGAGGAAACCTGGCATATTCCGCCGCCCACACCTTCCGATAATTCTCCTCTTACAATCACAGGTGCTGGCAGGTACCCTTTTTCAACTGTCCGTTTTCCAACAACAGCATTAAATGAAAATGTTTCTCCCGGAAACACCACATAGTTATTGATCGCATTAGACGCTAATTGGATATTGTGTGAGCGTTCTTTGTTTCTACTATTAAAAAAGGTAATATATTGGCTGATTTTTTTTGAGCTAATGCTTGTTAATAATTCACTGTCAACCTTCGGGTAGATCGTTCTGACAGGGATTTCTATAGAAGTTGTTCCTTCATTAAAAAAAGACTGATAAAATGCTTCTTTGAATTTCTCTCGGTTAAGCTGATAGCCCATTTTTTCACTCACTAAATGTCCATGTTCGTCAATGGTTGCATCTGTTGGTTTTTTAAAAACTGATGTTTCCAGTTGTTTTTCGAGTTGACTATATTTTTCCTGATCGATCACGGATTGGCCAAAAGGGGGCAGAGCATACTCTGAGCGATGTATGCTGTGTATTTTTTCACCCTCATAGGTTAATGATATATCCTCAGAAATATTGGCAGGCTGTAAAGCCAGCAATAATAGCACTAAAATCATCTTCATATATGCCCTACCCCTTTTCCGTTTCTTAATATTAGTTAATTGTAGTTAGCAATGGATCAATATTAACTTTCCATGGTGAAAGAGGTGAAGTTCTCACTAATGTAAAAACAAGGTTTGCTTTAACAGCTCCATTTTCCTTAATAAACATTTTTACCTCAACAGGAATTTGAGTGACTATTGAATAGTGAGACTCTTCTTCATTTGTTTGTGAAATTGTCCACTGAATGGCTTCAATCTGTTTAATAGTACTAAGCTTATTTTTCCATTTTTTTTGATTACTTATTGATAGCTTTGCTGCTAATTCGTTATCGTGGTTTTTAATCGTCACTAGAAAAACATTTAATAATTGTTCTGCTTGAAGGTTTGTGAAATAATCGTCAATTTTCCCTGCGGCTTTCAATATCATCACATGGTGAGATAGATCGGCTTTTCCTGAGCGATGGGTTGTGCTTCCAGGGAAATGAATACAGAAATGGCCGGGAAATCCATTTTGAAGCGCTCCCGCACCGTGCGGCATGCCGTGCATTGAGGCAGGGATTAAACTGTCATTGGCAAGAATCAAGACAGCTTTTCTTCGCCAGCTCCATCTTCCATCATAGATTTCTTTCATAATCTTCGTGTCTTTTTTGGTAATGGGCTGAACATCTGCATGTCTGCTGCCGGCCCTTCGCTGTACATCAAAGCTTTTACCAGTTTCTACATCAATAACTGTAAAGATTGATTTCCTGGGCAAAATCTTGTTAACAGCTTCCCAATTTTGAAGGGTTATTTGGAAACTTATTGGAGTTTGTCTATTTTCATTAGAAGCAGCATATGTAAATTCGTTCCAAAAACAATTCATAAAAATGAATAATCCAATGGTAACAATAAAGCTTTTCACAATAACATGTCATCTCCGTAACTCATTTTTTTAATAATGATAGTTTGTGCTTAGTTAGAAAAAACATTACTTGAATTAAAATGGAAAATTGAAGAAGAAAATGAACATGCTGGTCTAAATAAAGTTTCAACAGGATAAGTTTAAACCTACTGATTAGAGTGATGAAATTAAATTGACTTACATTTCTAATCGTCTTACAATATACATATAAAATATTCCCAACTATTTTAATAAACTGGGGCAAGACTAACTTTTCCAACAAAGCAAATTTATATTGGAAAATTAACAGGATTTCCAAGACATTCTTCGTGAAAAATATAAGGATATAAAGGGTTAATAATTTTTGTGTTAGTTTTCCCTCTAATCTTCCAGGGAGGCTTACATTGACATTATCAGTCATTTTATCAATGTAGTCTGCAATTCAATTGACGATTAATTTTTTTCGTGTAACAACAGTAAACGATAAAAAAAGTAGCTCTTCTTTAAGGAATAATGAGGCTACTTTTTTTAAGTTATTGTGTTAAAATTTATGTAAAGAAATATTCACTAAGGGAAGGAAAATACAAAAGAATTCAGAATTTTCCTTAAATAATTGGTTCTATTTTAGAATAGGAGAATGCGTAATGCTTCAAACATTTAATCGGCAGCTTGAAAGATTTATGCCATTCCTTACACCTGTAAGCGTCATATTGGGTGTGATCTTTGCTAATCATTTATCGTCTTTATCATTTTTAATCCCTTGGATTTTTGCTATAATAACTTTCTCAGGTAGTCTTAACTCAAACTTTTCTTCCCTTAAAGGTGCACTAAAAAGTCCGCTTCCCTTACTTATTATTTTATTTGTTTTGCATTTAGGAATGCCTGTCATTGCATGGGGGGCAGGACATCTAATCTTTGCAAATGACCCTTTTACATCGACCGGACTTGTGCTTGCTGCTGTTATTCCTACTGGCATAACCAGCTTCATTTGGGTAACGATTTACAAAGGCAATATTGCATTGGCCCTTTCGATTATTTTGCTTGATACGATCTTATCTCCGTTCCTTGTGCCTCATACTCTTTCTTTTCTTGTTGGGCAGAAAGTAGAAATTAGTATATTATCGATTATGTACGGATTGTTATATATGGTCGTTTTACCATCTATATTAGGTATGACGCTGAATCATTTTTCTAAAGAGAAAAGTGTTCAAGCAGGGAAAGCATTAGCCCCATTTTCTAAACTTGGTCTTGGTTTGGTTGTTATGATCAATGGAGCTGTTGTAGCCCCTTATTTATCAAATATAACGGCGAAGCTTGTTATAATAGCTGTGACTGTTTTTATTCTTGCTTTCTTCGGATATTTACTAACTTGGATGGTAGCGAACTGGTTAAAAAGAGATCGGGAAACAAAAGTAGCGATGATCTTTACTGGCGGAATGCGCAATATTAGTGCTGGAGCTGTTATAGCCGTTCAATATTTTCCAGCTGCTGTCGCAGTCCCTGTAATTATCGGAATGCTGTTTCAGCAAGTCCTGGCATCCATATTTGGTTATTTGTTTAAACGATATGAGGACCGTATCATTCATTCAAATAAACAGCTTGTGGACAATGTGAGTGGATTATAAAGCCTTGCGTAATTTAATTCTGTTGCCAAAAAAGATAGATTGTGTTAAAAATAATATAATCAATGATTGAAATGATTGTAGCATAATTTAATAGAATTCACCGCTAGGGGAGCTTTTAAAAGCTGAGAGAGGCATGAAGCCTTGACCCTTATTACCTGATCTAGATAATACTAGCGTAGGGAAGAGGTGTTTGAAAATATTTGATAAACGTCGGAAAATATTATTGTTTTGGATGTTTATACATAATTTTGTATGTTCAAACCACTTCTTCAAATGAGAAGTGGTTTTTTCATTTCTGAAAAAAGGATGGGGAGGCAAAACAATGGCAGCAGATCATATTCAGCAATTAGTAGAACAAGTTGATTCCCGAAAAGATGAGCTGATTGAATTGCTTAAAAGGCTAATCGAATATAAAACACCAGCACCGCCTGCAAGAAACACTAAGGAAGCCCAACAATTTGTTGCTGATTTTTTAAGTGAAAAAGGCTTCACGATTGATATGTGGGATGTTTATCCCAATGATCCGAATGTTGTTGGAGTTCGTATTGGGACTGCTTCAGATCGCTTTAACAGCTTAATCATTAATGGTCATATTGATGTAGCAGAAGTCAGTGAGGATGAAGAATGGGAGGTGCACCCTTTTTATCCTGTTGTAAAGGACGGGAATATTATCGGTCGAGGTGCTGCTGATATGAAAGGCGGTTTAGCCGGTGCATTGTTCGCTATACAGTTAATACATGAAGCAGGGATTGAACTCCCTGGTAATTTAACCTTCCAGTCGGTCATTGGTGAAGAGGTCGGCGAGGCTGGGACATTGGAATGCTGCAAAAGGGGATATACTGCAGATTTTGCTGTTGTAGTTGACACAAGTGATTTACATATTCAAGGTCAAGGCGGTGTCATTACAGGATGGATTACGGTAAAGAGCCCGCAAACCTTTCATGATGCAACACGTAGACAAATGATTCATGCAGGAGGAAAGTTATTTGGTGCAAGCGCAATCGAGAAAATGACAAACATTATTCAGGGGCTGCAAGAGCTTGAACGGCATTGGGCTGTGACGAAATGTTATCCAGGGTTTATGCCAGGGACAAACACAATAAATCCTGCAGTTATTGAAGGGGGACGGCATGCAGCTTTTATAGCTGACGAATGCAGGCTATGGATTACGGTTCACTATTATCCAAATGAAACGTATGAGCAAATCATAAACGAAATTGAAACACATATACAAAATGTGGCGAACGCTGATCCTTGGCTTAGAGAAAATCCGCCTACTTTCGAATGGGGCGGGAAATCAATGATTGTTGATCGCGGAGAAATCTTTCCTTCACTGGAGGTTGATCCTGATCATCTCGGAGTGAAGCAATTAGCTTCAGCACATCAGGCCATATTAAACGATCAGGCGATTGTCGATGTCTCTCCTTCAGTAACAGATGGCGGCTGGTTAGGTGAGGCAGGAATTCCTACAGCGATTTATGGACCAGGAAACTTACAAAATGCGCATGCCATAAATGAGAAACTTCCAATAGAACAGCTTATTTCTTATACAAAGGTTATTTTGGCGTTTATTTATGACTGGTGTCATACAGAACGAGCTTGACTCGATTTGTTAAAGAAATTTAGGAGGGAAAAGGATGAAACTTAGTCAAAGGCTTTATGATAAGGTACTGCCAATATGGAATCGAAATCATGCCCATCCGTTCGTTCAGAAAATGGGAAATGGTACATTGGAGAAGGAAAAGTTCCGATTTTACATGGTACAGGATTACTTATATTTAATTGAATATGCAAAGGTTTTTGCTTTAGGTGCTGTAAAAGCGACAGACCTAGAGACGATGGGGAAATTTGCTAAATTACTAGATTCAACGCTTAATGAAGAAATGGAGCTTCATCGCCAATATGCGAAAAAATTTGAAATTACTGATGAGGAGCTGGAAACAGCAAAACCTTCACCAACAACACTTGCATACACACATTATATGTTACATGTAAGCCAAAATGGTACGCTTGCAGAGCTTGTTGCCGCATTGCTTCCTTGCATGTGGAGCTATTGGGAGATCGGCAAAGAGCTTAAAAAAATCGAAGGGGCAAGTGAGCATGTGTTTTATGGAGAATGGATAAACATGTATGCTTCAGATGAATTTGGGCAGCTTGCAACATGGTGTATAGAGTTAATGGATCAAGTAGCAGAGGGTAAGCCTGAAGCGGAGCTGGAAAAATTGGAGGAGATTTTTCTTAATACCACACGATTTGAATACATGTTTTGGGATATGGCTTATAACGAAGCGATGTGGCCAATCGATGAGTAATTCAGTATTGAAGTTTCAACATGTATCCTTTCACTATGAAGAAGGAAAAACGCCAATTTTAAAAGATTTTGATATTCAGGTAAATGAAGGGGAGTTCGTTAGTATCATTGGTCCAAGCGGATCTGGCAAAAGCACATTGTTTAAATTGGTGACAGGTCTGGAACAACCAACAGAAGGTGAAATCTTTTTACGGAATAAATTAGAATCAAACCGACTTGGGAAGGTCGGTTATATGCCTCAGCAAGATTTGCTGCTGCCGTGGCGAACAATTGTCGAAAATGCTGCACTTCCTTTAGAAATAAATGGGGTTAACAAAAAAGAAGCACACAAGCGGGTCCTGGGTCTACTTGAAGAATTCGGACTGAAAGGTGTGGAAGACTGCTTCCCTAGTGACTTATCCGGCGGGATGAGACAAAGGGTGTCTTTTCTGCGCACGATATTAAGCGGTTCAGAGGTTCTGCTTTTGGATGAACCATTTAGTGCCCTTGATGCCATTACAAGAATTTCCTTGCAAGAGTGGCTCCTATCCAAATGGGAAAAACGCAAGGAAACGATTCTTTTTATTACACATGATGTCAACGAAGCTCTGTTTTTATCAGATCGAATCTTTATTTTTACAGATATGCCGTCAAGCAAACTTGAGGAAGTTAAGGTTCCACTTGAGCGCCCGCGAGAGTTAAAGGATTTAAATAAGCCTGAAGTGATTAAGCTGAAGGATTATTTAATTGACCAGCTTCGAGCTAGGAGGAAATCATGAAGTTTTTCCAAAAGTATGCTGCTGCAAGTCTTCTTGTTATCGGCTTTCTATTCATTTGGGAATTCTGCGCAAGAATTGTTGATTTGGGATTTATTTTACCGGCCCCATCCGATATTGTTTATAAGTTATGGGAAATAAAAGCTCCCTTATTTTTCGAACATTTACCGGCAACATTATTAATCATTGTGATTGGCCTTATAATTTCGATTGTTTTTGGAGTTGGCCTAGCTGTTTGGATGAGCCTAAGTAAAACGGCTGAAAGAACCTTTTATCCGATCATCATCTCGTCACAAACCATTCCAATCATTGCTCTTGCTCCAATCTTTGTCCTTTGGTTTGGTTATACGATCTGGAGCAAGGTTGTTGTAACTGTCCTTATCACATTTTTCCCAATAACTGTTAATACATATGATGGGCTTCGCTCAACAAACAAGGAATACCGGGATTTATTATTAACAATGGGTGCGAGTAAAAGAGATTTATTCTTTAAACTTCAAGTTCCAGCAAGTGCGCCGCATTTCTTTTCCGGATTAAAGGTTGCCGTTACTCTTAGTGTCATTGGGGCTGCTATAGGTGAATGGATCGGTGCTCAAGCAGGGTTAGGTTATTTTAGCCGGAGAATGATGACACAATTTGATGGAGCTGGTGTTTTTGCTCCGATCATTTTGTTATCAGCAGTAGGGGTTTTACTTTTTCTGCTAGTCGGCTGGATGGAAAGAAGAACACTAAGATGGAGGAAAACAAAATGAAAAAATATTTATTGCTATTATTATGCATGATGCTTGTGCTGCTGACAGCATGTTCTGTCGGAGAGAACAGCACATCAAAGCAAACTGCGAGCAGAGAAAAAGAAATAAAAGAGTTAAAGGATATAAGTATTATGCTGGATTGGTATCCTAATGCCGTTCACAGTTTTTTATATGTGGCACAGGAAAAAGGCTATTTTGAAGAAGAAGGCTTAAATGTTGATATTCAATTTCCAGCTAACCCGACAGATCCTATTAATTTAGCCGCTGCCGGTCAAGTGACATTAGGCATTTCCTATCAGCCAGATGTCATTATTGCACGTGCAAATCAAGATGTGAACATTAAATCTGTAGGGGCAATTGTCCGTTCCCCTTTAAATCGGGTTGTTTTTCCAGAGGATAGCGAAATTCAATCACCAAAGGATCTAGAAGGAAAAAAAGTAGGGTATCCTGGAATTCCGCTTAATGAATCTCTTATTCAATCAATGGTGAAAGCAGATGGCGGAAATCCAGAAAGCGTAGAAATGATTGATGTTGGCTTTGAGCTAGGATCATCCATAGTTAGTAAAAAGGTAGATGCCGTCGTTGGGGCTTATATTAATCATGAGGTACCTGTATTAAAACATGAAGGCCATGCAACTCGTAATATAAACCCAACAGATTATGGTATCCCAAGCTATAATGAGCTTATCGCAGTAACGAGTGATAAAACCTGGGAGATAGAACAAGAAAGTATTAAAGGTTTTTGGCGTGCTGCAACAAAGGGATATGAATTTACTGCAGAAAATCCAGAAGAAGCGTTAAACATCTTATTAACGAATCAAGATGAAGCAAACTTTCCATTAGTAGAAGAAGTAGAGACGGAAAGTTTGGACATTCTATTACCGCTTATGAAGTCAGAGGAAGGCTTTGGCAGTCAAAGCCAAGAACAATGGGAAGAAACCATTAGCTGGATGAAGGATGCTGACTTAATTGAAAAAGAACCTGCTGTAGATGATATTTTTGTTAATATTGCGGAGTAAGAATAAAAGTTCAGAGCGCCTTAGTCAGTACGGACAAATAAGATAATTTTGTATTGAAGGCTATTTTGTCTAGAATCTAGAAGGGCTAGGCACCGGCAGTCAAAAACGCGACGTTATTTGCCCTGACAGTGCTCGTCCTTTGCTTCGAAGCTGAATGACGTCCGCTTGCTCACAATAAGAATTTTTCTAAAACAAGAAAGGACGTGCATCCTATGGAGCACGTCCTTTCTTTATTTTTTAAATTTTTAACTCAACTTTTGCCCCTTTGCGAAGCTCCTCGACTTTTGCAGCAAGTTTTTCTTGTGTTTTTTGCTGTTCAAGTTGCAGTTTCAGCTGTTCTTTTACATCTTCGTATTTTGGTGTCTCGGTATCTTTTCCAGCCTGACTAGCCATTGAATCATAATATTCCTTTAACTCTTTTTCGGTTACTTCTTCAATATTTAAGTCCTTATCTATATATTGACCATATTTTACCTTATCGGAAATCTGCACTTTCAACTCATCAAGTGTGAGATTGTTTTGTTTTAAAGCTTCATTAAAAGCTTTTTCATCTTTATACTGAGCCTTTAATGTCTCTAAATCCTTGTTAATATCCTCATCCGTTGCTTTATAACCTTTTTTTTCAATTTCTTGCATCAGCAGGGTTTGGCCAACAAGGCTTTCAAGTGTATAATCTTTCAGTTGTTTAGCAATGTCCTCTGAGGTTGGGTCTTGTCCCATTGATTGAAACTGAGTTTGAGAAATACTTAAGGCGTCATTGTACTCAGCCCCTTTTATCTCCTGTCCATTAACAATCGCTACAACAGTATCTTCTTTTACTTTCTGGGCTTCAAGCTTTTTTTGCATTTCTTCTGCATCAGCAGCAGCTTGTTTTTCGTCAGTTTTCTCCTCAGCTTTTTCCTCAGCTTTCTCCTCAGTTGACTTATCAGTGTTTGCAGAGTCTTTTTTGTCTTCATCATTATTGCAGGCAGCTAGTGAGAATGCGAGCAGCCCAATAAATAATGTAAGCAGAAATTTTTTCATGTGTTGTTCTCCTTTCGCTTTTAGGAAGAAATGGTCCTATAAGGCGTGCATAGTTGGAATTGTATAACAGTTAGTAGAAAAATGAAAGGGGAAAGAAGAAAGATAGCATAAAATAACTATTCGATCTTCTTTACAATTTTCCTGTTTTTATTTATCCATTTTAGTCTCACCTTATTTTGGATAAGCCATCCGCCACAATCCGATATCGTTAAAACCGAGCCTTTTATAGATCCGCCCGGCCATTGGATTATTATAAAATAAGGACAGAGTTTTCCCTTCATTTAAAACCTCGTTACAAAGTTCTTGCATCACAAGTGATGCAAGTCCTTTTTGACGCTCGGCAGGATGTGAGCAAACGCCAACAATCATGCCAGAGTACTGATTTTCCGCTGTTGTTGAGGCTATAGAAATCACCTCTCCCATAGCATTTTCAATATAGAACGAACGTCCAGTTCCCGTCTCAATAGTTCTTTTATAGCTTTGTTTTGAAAAGGAATTGAAATCAAATTCGCTAATTTGCTCCTTAAGTAAGCAAATTCTTTCAACATCCTCTAATGCTGCCTTCTTTACTTCATATTCAGGGGAGGAATTTTGAAGTTCTTTATTTAGCTCTTTGTTGTCTTTTAACTCGGCAAAGTATGTTAGCTTTGCTCGTCTTAAAGGGGTAAGTGTTTGGATTCTTTTAACGATATCATTTTTTCCAGATACCATCACAAGCTCAGGATCTGTCGAAATGACGTTTGCCATTTTTGTTAGATCAATTTCCGATTTCGCATATGGAATATAAGTATGCTGATAACGCAGTAAGACACCTTCAATTTCTCCATTTTTGTTATATTGAGCATATATGTCCTGAAAATCAGCATCATAACCGAAATTTTCAATATCACCGATAATAAAAAGATTAAATGCCTTTTCTTCTAGTAAAAAGTCCATAACCTGTTTTTGATCAGCCGATGTACATTTATTAAACATGCCCAAACATCCTCTCCGTCACTGTTTTTAGAGGTTAATTATACAATCGTTTTCAAAAAGTTCAATCCTTTTTTGAGAGCTTTTTATTATTAGTTTCTTCTTGAAATGCGTGTTGAGTAATAGGACTTTATGTGATCTGCATAAAAGATTGCCTTAAATTAGATCTATACTTGTCTTAACCAATGTTAAATTTCCTCTGAAGTTTATACTCTATATAATATTGAATGGAGTTGAAGGCACGGTACTCCTTCGGAAGCAATGGACAGGGAGGGCCTAAGCAGAAGCATGCGACAGACAAATTTTTAAGCCATTATCTTAAAAGTGCTCTCCATTAAATATAAATTGAATAAAAATTTACAAATAACGGTAAACATGATCATTGAAAATAAGGGATGAGGAGCGTTTAAACAGTATGAGAAGCGTTTAAGAACATATAACTGCTAATGGTGACGCTTACACTTACTAAATGGAAGAATTACACGCAACATTTCGATAAGACCTTGAATATGAAACTCATCATGTTACTATTAAATCGTTAATAAAAATACGAACAAAAATACGAACGTATTGGAGAGATGAGATGTTAAACAATAAAACCATTGCCTTTCTAGGTGCAGGTTCGATGGCAGAAGCAATGATTTCCGGAATGGTTAAATCAGGGAAAGTCCAATCGGAACAAATTATTGCAACCAATCGTTCCAATGAAGAACGATTAGCTTACTTGCAAGCTAAATATGGAATTAAGGCAATGAAACATAAAAATTTACAATTTGATCAAATAGATATATTCGTTTTGGCAATGAAGCCAAAGGATGTAGATAAGGCATTAAACGACATTAAAAGTCATATAAGACCAAATCAACTCATATTATCTGTTTTAGCAGGGATTACAACTTCATATCTAGAGAAAAACCTTCATAAAGGCCAGCAAGTAGTTCGAGTCATGCCGAATACGTCAAGTATGATAGGCGAATCAGCTACAGCCATTTCCCCAGGCCTTGAAACAGCCGATGAAAATATTAAGTTAACGGAAAGTATGCTTACATGCATTGGAGAGGTATTCAAAATTGATGAAAAAGATATGGATATTTTTACAGGCTTAGCTGGAAGCGGGCCAGCATATTTCTATTATTTAATGGAGCATATGGAACAGCAAGGTGTTCTTGCTGGTTTAGATATTGCAGCAACAAGACAAATTATTGCCCAAACGATTGTCGGTGCAGCAAAAATGATACAAGAACAGGATCAATCGCCAGCTGTTTTAAGAGGGAATGTTACATCTCCAAATGGCACAACAGCTGCCGGGCTGGCTGCGCTTGATGAAAATGGCGGAGGGAACGCGATTGCACAGGCTGTTGAGCATGCTGCTAAGCGTTCAAAACAAATTAGCGAAGAAATTCAAGAGAGCTTATTAGCAGAAGCTGTAAAATAATAGCCAGTTTAAAGCTCATCATTGATTATGCATCGTTTTGATTGGAGTATTAAAAGAGCAAAGAGACTCCTGCGGGATAAACAGGATAGGGGAGACCTAAGCTGTCGCATAGATAACGCAAAGAGACTCCAAGACCACCTGCTAAAGATAAGCTTTTGGAGCGAACTTTAACAGATATGCTTAACTGAACCCAGATCACTATGAAAGTTAAGTTTAATTAAGAAGCAAACCACAAATAGAGAGAAAACATATTCGGGAGTGATAGAATGCCGACCCTGCAAAATAAGAAAAAACGGGTTGTAATAAAGGTAGGAAGCAGTTCGTTAACAAGTCGACATGGAGAAATAAGTCGGCGGAAACTAGAGAAATTAGCTGATGAAATTGCTTTATTAAAGGATGAAGGATACGAAATCGTATTTGTATCTTCTGGGGCGGTTGCTGCCGGCTACAGAAAGCTGGGGTGTATTGAGCGGCCAACCTCATTACCGGAAAAACAAGCTGCAGCTTCAATTGGTCAAGGCTTATTAATTGAAGCCTATTCGGAAATCTTTTTATCACACGGTTATGTTGCATCACAAATTTTGATTACTCGCAGTGATTTTTCGGATGAATATCGTTATCACAATGTTCGAAATACATTAAATGTATTATTGGAACGAGGAATTATTCCTATTGTTAATGAAAATGATACGGTGACAGTTGACCTATTAAAGTTTGGTGATAATGATACATTATCTGCTAAAGTAGCTGGGCTTGTTGAAGCTGACCAATTGATTATCTTATCTGATATTGATGGACTATATGATTCTGACCCTCGCAAAAACGAAAAGGCAAAATTGCTAGAAAAGGTATATGAGATCACACCAGAAATTGAAGAAGGGGCTGGAGAATCAGGCAGCAATGTTGGAACTGGCGGGATGAAATCGAAAATTGATGCTGTGAAAATTGCAATGGCTTCAGGAATTTCGACTTTTTTAGGCAAGGCAAGCATTCAGAATATTTTAGGTGATGCGGTTAATGGAATAGCGAGAGGGACTTACTTTGAAGTAACAAATGAGACAATTAATTTAAATCAGAAAAGACAATGGATTGCCTTCCACTCTGGACCAGAAGGTGAGATTGTGATCAATCAAAATATAAGAACATCAATTGCTGATCACAAGCATAGTATTTTTTCTTCAGATATAATCCGGGTTAAAGGACAATTTGAAAAAGGTGCCGTTATTCGAATTGTTGATCAAGATGGAGTAAGAATCGGCTTAGGTGTAGTTAATTATTCAAATGAAGATTTAGAAAGATTAAATAAAATTTCAGGTAAAGATGTAGAAAGATTAGAGGTAGTCCATTTCGATGACCTTGTATGTGAACTTGAATTATCTTTGCCTGTAGGAGTATAAAGGGAGGAATTGGATGTCTGTTACAAAAGTTATAACAAATGTTAAAGCACAAGCAATTGCAGCAAAAAAAGCAGCGAAAAAGTTAGGATTATTAACAACAGACGAAAAAAATGAAGCCTTACACATTATAGCTGATGAGTTAGTAAAGAGTGCAAATATGATATTGACTGCAAATGAGCAGGATTTACAAGCAGGCCAAGAAAAAGGCTATGATGAAGCTTTTATGGACCGTCTTGCCCTTTCATTGGAACGGATTGAAGACTTTGCAGAAGGACTGCGTCAAGTAGCTGCCTTAGAAGACCCGATTGGAAAGATTCAATCAAGTTGGACACTTGAAAATGGACTGCTTGTTGAAAAGGTAACTGTACCTTTAGGTGTGATCGGGATGATCTACGAAGCACGTCCAAATGTAACCGTAGATGCTGCAGGTCTTGCGCTTAAATCAGGCAATGCAATTGTGTTAAAAGGTGGTTCCTCTGCTTTATCATCAAACAAAGCAATTGTTCAAATTATGCACGAGGCCTTGAAAAAAACAAAAATTTCTGAGGATGCTGTACAATTTATTGAAAGTATAGATCGTGAAGCAACACAGCAGCTATATACCATGAAGGAGCATATTGATGTGCTAATTCCAAGAGGCGGAAGCTCATTAATTAATGCTGTAGTAAATAATGCAACAGTACCTGTACTCGAAACAGGTGTCGGAAACTGCCATTTATTTATAGATAAGGAAGCAGATCTTGAAAAAGCGTTAAATATTCTGATCAATGCAAAAACAGACCGTCCGGCAGTCTGTAATGCTCTAGAAACGATGATTATCCATAAGGAATGGCTTAGGAAAAATCATGAAGTGTTACATGCGGCCTTCAAACAGTATGGGATTACAATCCATGGGGACGAAGATGCACGATCCTTCCTTCCTGATGCAATCTTAGCAAATGAAGATGATTGGGCAAATGAATATTTAAGTTTAGATCTAGCTGTAAAAGTTGTAGGGAATGTAGAGGAAGCGATTGACCATATTGAAACATATGGTACAAAGCATTCTGAAGCAATTGTTACTGAAAATCGTGAAACAGCAAAGATATTTATGAGTTTAGTGGATGCATCTGCACTTTATCATAATGCGTCAACACGGTTTACAGATGGGGGAGCACTTGGCTTTGGGGCTGAAATTGGCATCTCAACACAAAAGCTACATGCTAGAGGACCAATGGGGCTGCCCGCATTAACAACTGTAAAATTTATGATGTCAGGCAATGGCCAAACACGATAATAGAATAAGATTGATGAAAAGGCTGTTTCACAAGATTCTGCATTTGTGAAACAGCCTTTTTTTGCGCAAAAATGCATTGTATTATTTTTCTAAAAATTTTCACAATAAAAACTGTTGACTCTTTTACTGTTAATGTTATAATTTTTAACATATTAATGTTAGAAAAGCTAACAATACTGAAGGTGATAAAGATGAAGAAGATTGAAGCGATTATAAGGCCTCAGAAAATTACCGATACAATAAAGGGATTAAAAACAATCGGAATCACTGGATTTACTGTTTCTCAAGTTGTAGGAAGAGGGAAGCAGAAGGATACGAAAGGTGTTTATCGCGGTAAAAATTATCATGTCACCCTCCATCCGAAAATCAAGCTTGAAATTGTTTTGTCAGATCATATGGTTGACAGAACTATCAATACAATTATTTCGACTGCGCAAACTGGGGAAGATGGTGACGGAAAAATATATGTTTATCCTATTCTTGAAGCATATAACATTCGAACAGGTGAACCTGACATAACTATTGATGATCTTTCTGTTAAGGAGGGTGAGTAAGGTGGAGCTGATTCATTTAAATACAGTATGGATTGTCATTGCAGCCGCGATGGTTTTGTTTATGGAAGGCGGCTTTAGCTTATTAGAAGCTGGATTAGTACGAACAAAAAATGCCGTTAACGTAACGATGAAAATTTTTGTAGACTTAACGATCGGCGCTCTTGTATTCTGGATGATCGGATTTGGAATTATGTTTGGTCAAGATGCATTCGGCTTTATTGGGACAAGCCTGTTTGGAAGTCCTGAAAAAATCTCATTAAATATGGAACTTCCAAGCGAAGCATTTGTTCTTTTTCAAATGGGCTTTGCAGTAGCGTGTATATCAATCATATCTGGGGCTGTAGCTGAACGAATGAATTTTAAAGCGTATATTATCACTGCCGCTCTTGTTACACTTATCATTTACCCATTATCTGGACATTGGATTTGGAATAGTGATGGCTGGCTTGCGCAGCTGGGGATGAAAGATTTTGCTGGATCTGCAGCCATTCATGCAGTTGGCGGTTTTGCTGCGTTAGCAATGGCCAAACTATTAGGGGCAAGGAAAGGGAGATTTAACACTGATGGCAGTGTGAATGTATTTGCACCTAGTAATATCCCACTCGCATCGAGTGGAGCTTTTATTTTATGGTTTGGGTGGTTTGCTTTTAACAGCGGAAGTACATTGGATGCGTCAAATGCCTCTTTAGCTTCAATTGCTATTAATACCATGCTTGCAGGAGCTAGCGGGGGAACAGTTACATTATTACTGACAATGAAAAAATTTGGAAAAGCCGATCCGAGTATGACGATTAATGGTGTTTTATCAGGATTAGTAGCGATCACTGCCGGATGTGCCTTTGTAGATCAATGGAGCGCGATTATCATAGGTGGTATTAGTGGAGTTATTGTCATTTACGCAACTCTTTTGATCGACAATATGAAAATTGATGATCCGGTTGGTGCTGTTGCTGTTCATGGTTTTAATGGTGTGTTTGGAACCATTGCTGTTGGGTTATTTGATTCAACAGCAGGATTAATAACAACAGGGCAAGTTTCCTTGTTTGGTGTACAGCTTTTAGGTGCAGTTGTTGTGGCTGTCTGGGGGATAATCGGTGGAGCGGTTATTGGAAAGATAGCGGAAGCAACGGTTGGATTGCGTGCAACAGAAGAAGACGAAGAAGAAGGTCTAGATATGTCCTATCATGGCATCCCTGCCTATAATGAACTAGAACGCTTTACTGATTTACCAACCAGTCTTTATAATTTTGAAGAGTCAACGGGAATTACCATTGCCAAAACTGAGCAGAAAAAAGTTATTGAAAAGGTATTTGTTGATTAAAATTTCAGGGGTAATAGAATTAGACGAGTGCTATTATTACTGAGGCTGACTCCTGGTGGAGTCAGCCTCAGCTCATGTAATAACTATTTTTCAAGAAATCAGGTTTTATTTGCTTTGATTTAATTTACTGTTCCGTCTTGCATATGCAAAGTAAATAATCAATCCAATGCAGATCCAAATGACAAAAGCGACCCATGTAATTGAGGGAAGGCTTGTCATTAAATAAATACATAAAAGTGCGCTGATAGCCGGAAGAACCGGAACAAACGGCACCTTGAAAGCCCGTTTTAACTCAGGGTGTGTTTTTCTAAGGATAATCACGGCTATTGAGATTAACGTAAAGGCGGCTAACGTCCCCATATTTACAAGATGAGCTAATGTTGTTAAATCAACAAAACCTGAAATGATCGCTGCGATACTTCCGGTTATCCAAGTATTTTGAAACGGTGTTTTAAAGGTTGGATGAATTTTAGCAAATCTTTTAGGTAACAAACCATCTCGGCTCATGGCATAAGAAACCCTGACTTGTGCATACATCATAACAAGCAGAACGGTTGTTATCCCTGTGATCGCTCCAACGGAAATAATACCTGCGAGTGAATGTTGACCGACAAACTGCAGGGCAAATGTTACTGGGTCTGCTACATTTAGTTGTGTGTACGGCACCATTCCAGTCAAAATGAGGGAAACAATCATATACAAGGACGTGCAGACTGCTAAAGAAGCAATGATGCCAATCGGTACATCACGCTGTGGGTGCTTGACTTCTTCAGCCGCAGTAGCAACTGCGTCAAATCCAATATAGGCAAAGAAAACAGTGGCTGCACCAGTTAGAATTCCTTCAAAGCCAAATGGTGCAAACGGAGTCCAGTTTTCAGGTTTAACATAAAACATCCCAGCTAAAATAAAAGCAATAATAACCGCTAGTTTTATAAATACCATAATGTTATTAACACGTGTGCTTTCTTTTACACCCTTTGATAATAAAGCTGTAATAAGAAAGATTATGATTACTGCAGGCAGGTTAATGAATCCGCCTTCACCTGATCCGGGAGCTGAAGTAAGGCTTGCAGGAAGCACAACCCCAAACCCTTCAAGAAGCGCTTGGAAATAACCGGACCATCCCGTGGCAACGGCTGCTGTTGCTAGTAAATACTCAAGCATTAAGTCCCATCCGATTAAAAAGGCAAAAATTTCTCCAAGAGTTGCATAGGTGTACGTATAAACACTGCCGGAGATGGGAACGGTTGAAGCGAACTCGGCATAACAGAAGGCGGCCAGAGCGCAGACAATCCCCGATAAAACAAACGAAAGGATTAGTGCAGGTCCTGCTGTTTCTGCTGCTACTACTCCCGTTAAGACAAAAATACCTGTACCAATTATTGCACCAACACCGAGTAAAGTTAAGTCTAATGAACTAAGGGTTCGATTAAGTGATTTTTGTTTACTTTGTTGGATTAGCTGTGAAATTGATTTTTTTCGAAGTAGTGAACTCATAAATCCTCCAAAATGAAAATGTTTAAGTCTTTTCTTTAAAAACGCACAAATTGTAGTATATTGTCGAATATTTCAAATGTCAATACTTATCTGACAATTAACATTAACTTTTTACTATATTTAAATAATAAACATCAAAACGTAAGGTTTTTTGTAAAGCCGCACAATAAGAATTTAATAATTTCTTTAAACCAGAAAAAAAGGAAGTGTACATGTAGTATGCTTCCTTTTTTATTTACTATTATCCCCTTGTCATGAAAGCTAAACCCTATCCTATACTGACCGACAACATTAAGCCGAGGTATGCTGCGAAAATAAAGAGAATACCAAAGCCTAAAGGAATCCAGGCGGATACCTTTTTGTAAAAGCTAATGATGATCAGAGCCAAAAATAATAAGGCTATACAAAGTAAGAGCATTCCATCAAACCCGGTACTAAGGTTAACGGTAAGAGGTGCTGCGATGTCATGGCCGATTATGTATTCAACCCAAAATGCAGCACCTTCCTGAATAACCGTGGCATTTACCTGGTGGGGAGGGGTCAAGGTTCCTAAGACTCCGGTTATAAAAAAGATAATCATGAGAATAACAGTCTCTGCTTGTATCCATTTTTTTGCATCAAACGTTGAATCTTTTTTAGCTTTTCTAGATAAAATTCCATTTACAAATGCAAACATTAACACAGGGATAATACTTAGATGCTTTAATAAAAGCATCTGACCATAAGGCAAAACCCAAGCATTAACATAATCATTTGGCTGAACGACAAAAAACATTAATAAGATTCCTGTTACTGTTGTGATCAAAAATAATACAATTGAGAGCGGGGTGAACCATCGTAAAAAAACTTGCCAGTCTTCAATGTTTTTGGCAATCCACCCAATATGAATCAGAATGCCGACCCATATTGTGATTGTTAAAAAATGAATGGAATGGGAAAGGAGTCCTGGCCCGAAATCAAGTGATGCAGAGTGGCTGGCATAACCAATCGAGATCATCATCAAGAGAAGAAAAAAAGCCTGCAAATATTTTGAACCCTCTACATACATAACCATCCATAAAAAAACAGCAAAGAAACTTCCATAAAGCCAAGAAATACCAACTTGAAATTCGGTAAGAATGGCATATGCACTTAAACTAAATAAACCTTCAGTCGAAAAGTATGAAATGACCTGAAGGACAGGGAAAAATGTGAAAATAATTATACCTAATACGGATAATAGTAAACTGCTTTTAGAAACCTGGATGGTCGGTTTTTTATCCGCTGGTATAAATTTCAATACCACATGGCCTGTTAAATAGGAAAAAAGCATGTATGTTATATATTCAGTAATTGGTATTAATTGGGTCATACCTTACCTCTTTTTACGTAAAAGAATCCAAACTCCAACTAAAAGAAGGATTACTAATACTATGATAGATATTGTGGAAATAATTGAACTGTTATCTGTAACTTCTTCTGTTGCAGTATCTACTTTAGTATTTTCATAAGCTAGTTCGGCCTTATTCTCTTGGCTATCAGACGTTTGGTCACTTTCCTCTGGAGTAATTTCTTGGTTTTCTTCTTCTGGAAGATCTACTGAAAATGAAATATCTCCAGATAAAACATGTCCATCCGTTGAAGCAATCTTCCAGGTTAACGTGTAATTCCCATCTTCTAATGGTTTTGCTAAAGTTCCTACAACTTGTTTATCTCCAACTGTGATCGAATCGAACTGAATATTTTGCTGGTCCTTCATTAATGTTAATGTACTTTGATTTTCTATTTCTCCAGCAAACTCGACTTTAAGTTCGCTCAATTCCTCCGTTATTGTATCTCCTTCACTTGGAGTTGAGGAGGTTAATGTTGTATGTGCGGATGCAATAATTGGCATGGTTAAAATTAGCCCTAATATAAAAATAATTTTCTTCAATATTCTCATCCTAACTGTTTAATATTTTCTTCTTTTACCGTCTCATTTTATCATTAACAGCTTTCTTTTTTATAATGCTTTCTTACAATTTAGCAAACAAATAAGCGTTTGAAAAATTTTTGAAAAAAATGAAAAATTCCTAGGAACTGTGCGAACGCCCTTACGGACAAGAACCTATTTTCATATTGTAGTATTACAACGAAAGAAAGGTATTGTAAATGAGTGAGTTTCAGTGGTGGATTTGCTTTTATCGTTGTACTATTTATCCTGCTAATTATCTTACGAACTGCTTTCGTTGTTACTAAAAATACAGTTATTTTTAGTAAATTTTATTTTTAAGGAGGAATTTCAATGGGCTACGGATATGGTGGCTGGGGCCACGGCTGCGGCGGTTATGGATATGGCGGTTATGGATATGGAAAAGGCTTTGCGTTAATTGTTGTATTGTTCATTCTTTTAATTATTGTTGGAGCGGCTTTCATTGGTTACTAAAAATAAGGAAAGATAAGGGGCTGATTATCAGCCCTTTTTATTTTTGGCTCTGTTTAACTTGCTTGTTGACTTACTCCGGAAAGAGCAAACTTGCTTTGGTGTGTTTTGAAAACCACAGGAAACAATAAAAATCTCCCTGAAAACAACATAATACAAAATCTTTACATTGGCTTCACACTTTCTTTACATTGTGGATTTATATTGTATTTATAAAATGAAAACATAAGAAAGGGGAGAAAAACAATGAAAAACCACATTTCAAAATTATTGATTCTCTTACTATCACTTTTTGTATTAGCCGCTTGCGGTCAAAAATCAAGTCAGACTTCAACTGCAAATCCAAATGGGGGATTATCTGGAGAACTAACAGTCTACACAGCAATAGAAGAAGAATTAGTTCCTCAATACTTAGAGTCATTTAAAGAAAAATATCCTGATGTTGAATTGAATATTGTTAGGGATTCAACCGGGATTATCACAGCTAAGCTTTTATCTGAAGGAAAAAACACACAAGCAGATGTTGTATGGGGACTGGCAGCATCAAGTCTTCTCGCACTTGATCAAAAAGATATGCTTGCTGGATATATACCTAAAGAAAGTGACAAAATTCTTCCTTCTTTCAAGGATTCAAATGAACCTCATAAATGGGTTGGAAACACTGCATTTATGACTGGAGTTGTTGTAAACAAAGAGGAGTTGAAGAAAAAGAATCTGCCAATCCCGCAATCCTACGATGATTTAGTGAAACCAGAGTATAAGGATATGATCGTAATGCCGCATCCTGCTTCATCTGGGACAGGCTTTCTAACGGTATCAGCATGGCTGCAAATGATGGGTGAAGATAAAGGATGGAAATTCATGAACGATTTACATGAAAATGTTGCTACATATACCCATTCTGGTTCAAAACCAGCTAAATTAGCAGCTACAGGTGAATATGCAATCGGCATTTCCTTAGTTTATAGCGGTGTTCAACTCAAGCAAGAGGGAGCACCAGTAGAGGTCATCTTATCTTCTGAAGGTCTTGGTTGGGAAGTTGAAGCTAATGCCTTAATTAATAAAGAAGATTCAAAGAATGAAAAACTAGCAAAAGCCTTTCTTGATTGGGCAATTTCTGATGAAGTTATGAAGAAATACTATGAGGCAAATGGATTCTCTTCGATGAAAAATGATTTTACATTGCCTGAAGAATTCCCAAAAGGTGTAGAAGATAAAATGTTTTCAGATAATGATTTGAATTGGGCAGCTCAAAATCGTGACGCCATCTTAAAAGAGTGGGATTCTCAATTTAATTCTAAGGCTGAACCAAAAGAATAATAATGTAACCTACTGTCAATGTAGGAATGATCACCCCAGTTCTTACATTGACGCTTACTATATATGCATTTTTCATTAAATTTTAAGGAGGAGTGTCCTCATGAAACAACAACCATTTTTAGAAATAAGTCACATTTCAAAAGAATTCAGCTCATTTAAAGCACTTGATAATATTAGTTTTACAATTAATAAAAATGAATTTGTTTGCTTGTTAGGTCCAAGCGGTTGTGGAAAAACGACCTTGTTAAGAATTATTGCTGGATTAGAAACACCTAGCAATGGGTTAATTCGACTGGAAGGTAAGGACTTAACAAGTTTACCTCCAGCAAAACGGGACTTTGGAATTGTCTTTCAATCGTATGCTTTATTTCCAAACTTAACTGCATATCAGAATGTTGAGTATGGCTTGAAAAATAGAAAAATAAAGAAAAAAGAAAGGCAAGATAGAGTGAGAGAAGCACTTGAGATGGTTGACTTATTGCATATACAAGATAAGTATCCGGCACAATTATCAGGAGGACAACAACAGCGCGTTGCGTTGGCAAGAGCAATTGCTTTGTCACCAAAGTTTCTGCTTTTAGATGAGCCTTTGTCTGCACTGGATGCAAAAGTAAGAGACAAGCTGCGTTATGAAATTCGTTCAATTCAAGAAAAAATCGGCATTACCACGATAATGGTTACTCATGATCAAGAGGAAGCATTAACGATGGCAGATAAAATCGTTGTTATGAACAATTCAAAAGTTATGCAAGTAGGCAGCCCGCAGGAAATTTATAATCAGCCGTGCCATCCATTTGTAGCAGATTTTATCGGATCTATAAATATGTGGAAGCCTGAAAAACAAATGTCCGGAAAAAACAGGATTGTTGGGATTCGGCCAGAACATATTCAGCTTTCACATACTGAAGGAGTAAATGCACGAATCGAAAACCTCGAATTTAGAGGGTCGATCTATCGCCTTCAGTTGAGCGTGGAAGACAGTTTATCCTCTTTGAATAATCAAATTATAAAAGCTGATGTTTCGGCGGCAATTATTAGTGAATATAGACTTACGAAAGATGCAAATGTATACATACAATTCCCTGAGCCCCATTTATTAACCTATGAAGAACAGGTGGTTATATAAAATGGATTTAACCTCAGCTACTGTGTTAAGAAGAAGGCTAAAGCAAAAAGATAGTTTAAACGAGAGACTGCAAACATTTTTGATCATCCTTATATTGTTAACCTTCATAGCATTACTAGTTTTACCGTTAAGTGCACTATTTTCACAGACAGTCTTTGATCATCAGGGGAAGTTTGTCGGACTGCAAAATTTTATTGCCTATTTTCAAACTGCTTCACTTGTTACATCATTGCAGAACACTTTATTTATCTCATTAATGACGATGATCATTTCAGTAAGCTTAGCCTTTTTTTATGCGTATTCGCTAACTAGAACTGAAATAGCAGGGAAAACAATTTTCAGGTATTCTGCACTATTACCTTTGTTTGCACCAACTATGATGCATGGAATTGCATTAATGTACTTGTTTGGTAATCAAGGAATTATTACTAATGGATTCTTTGGCTACTTACCAGGCATAGATATTGAGTTATATGGTGCAACAGGCATTATTATCGCAGAAGTGATTTATACCTTTCCGCAAGCCTTTCTAATTTTGTTCATCACACTGCAACAAACAGATTATCGTCTATATGAAGCTGCTGATTCTCTTGGGACAAAAAAAGGTAAGCAATTTCTAACCATCACTTTACCAAGTGCAAAATATGGGCTGATTAGCTCTATGTTTATTGTTTTCACTTTAAGCTTTACGGATTATGGAGCACCTAAAGTAGTAGGCGGACAGTACAATGTGCTTGCAACAGATATTTATAAGCAAGTGGTAGGTCAGCAAAACCTATCAATGGGTGCTGCTGTAGGCGTTCTTTTAATGCTGCCAGCATTGCTTGCTTTTCTAGTTGATCAACTAACACAGCAAAAACAGTCATCCTATTTATCAGCAAAATCAATTCCATATAAAATAGTAAAAAACAAATTAAGAGATCGATTTGCCTTCTTTTATTGCATGATCATCTCAGGATTTTTCTTGCTGATGTTTCTGGCAGTCGTGATCGCGGCTTGTACAAAAATGTGGCCATATAACTTAAGCTTTACACTTGACCACTTCACTTTTACCAGTTTGTCAGGAGATGGATTAATAGCGTTTAAGAATAGTTTAATTGCATCGGCTTTAACAGCAGTATTTGGAACGATTATTACCTTTATTTTTGCTTATGTAATCGAAAAATCAAGAAAACATCAAAGTTTAAGAAAAGTTGGAAACCTTTTTTCTATCATTCCGTTAGCACTGCCAGGATTAGTTATTGGGATAAGCTATATCTTTTTCTTTAGTAAACCTGAATTTTCAATATTTGGCATGACAATTGGGAATCCATTGCACTTCTTATATGGTTCAATTGCGATTATCGTGATCGCGAACATTTTGCATTTCTACTCTGTTGCCTTTGTTACAGCAACAACTGCTTTAAAAAAGTTGGATAAAGAGTTTGAGCTAGTATCAGAATCAATGGGTGTCCCATTTTATAAAACCTTTTTTAGAGTAACAGTTCCGATGTGTATTCCTGCAATACTGGAAATGGGAATGTATTACTTTGTTAATTCAATGGTGACAATTTCAGCTGTTGTATTTTTATACACAGCAGACTTTAAGCTCGCCGCTATTTCAATCGTAAATATGGATGATGCCGGAAATTTGGCATCGGCCGCAGCAATGAGTGTTTTGATTGTTTTAACAAATATTTTAGTTAGAGTCTTGTATGAAATAGCTGTAAAAAGAATGAAATCAAATTCGAAAAATCGCAAGTATCAGGAAGCGGCTTAAGACCGGAAAGGATGAGTGAAATGAATAAAATTGAAGGTATTATTTTTGATTGGGCAGGGACGACAGTTGATTATGGTTGTTTTGCTCCCTTACATGTTTTTCTCAAAGTATTTGAGGACAAAGGTGTCAAGATTACATTAGACGAAGCGAGAAAACCAATGGGATTATTAAAAATCGAACATATTCGGGCAATTATGAAAATGCCTCGAGTAAGACAGGAATGGGAAAAGGTACATGGGGCAGCGCCAACAGATGAGGATGTTCTTGATATGTATCCAAAATTCGAGGAAAAGCTTTTTGAAAGCTTAGAAACTTTTACTACTCCTATACCTGGAGTATTACAAGTTATTGATCAATTACGCAGCAAAGGTCTAAAAATCGGTTCAACAACTGGTTACACAGCAGAAATGATCGAGATTGTTGCAAAAAATGCGAAAGAGAAGGGTTATTCTCCTGATGTAATCGTCACATCTGATCTTGTTAAAGAGGGAAGACCTTATCCTTGGATGTGCTATTACTGTGCAATGGAATTAGGGATATTTCCTATGAAAAAGCTCGTAAAAGTTGGGGATACAACGACAGATATGCAAGAAGGCCGAAATGCGGGTATGTGGACAATTGGAGTTGTGTTAGGCAGCAGTACTCTTGGACTAACAGAAGAAGAGGTTCTTTCAATTGATCCGCAACTTTTGGCAGAAAAAATGGAAACAGCTAGAACAAAATTGTCTGAAGCAGGGGCCCATTTTGTTATAGATTCAATCAATGAGCTGCCTGAATTAATCGAAAAAATAGAAGAGAGCGAACAAGAAGTTCTTGTTTAACCATATGGAGGTCCAGTTATGAAAAATCCATACTTATTATTAACACCAGGTCCATTAAGCACATCTGAGTCTGTAAGGGAAGCAATGAGAAAAGATTGGTGCACATGGGATCATGAATATATGCTTTTAGTTCAAAAAATACGGCAACATTTGGTAAACCTTGCGACACATCAACGCCACGAATATACGTCCGTTTTAATGCAAGGAAGTGGAACGTTCACAGTTGAGTCGGTTATCGGGTCTGTTATTCCGCGCGAACATTCAAAGCTGCTTGTTGCTACAAATGGTGCATATGGAAACCGAATTGCGCAAATGGCAGATATTCTCGGAATTAAGACGGTGATAAGCCGAACAAAGGAGAACGAACCGACAAACCTTTATGAAATCGAACGGTACTTACAAACAGACCCAACAATTACACATGTGGTTGTTGTTCATTGTGAAACAACGACAGGTATTCTAAATCCAGTTGAAGCCGTGTGTAAATTAGCAAAAATATATAACAAAAAAACAATTGTCGATGCAATGAGCAGTTTTGGCGGAATTGAATTGGATGTACATGAATGGAAAATTGATTTCTTAATCAGCAGTGCTAATAAATGTATCCAAGGAGTTCCTGGTTTTGGATTCGTCATTGCCAAAACAGAAGAACTTGAAAAATGTGAAGGGATTTCCCACTCCTTATCACTAGATTTGTATGATCAATGGAAAACAATGGAGGAGACAAATGGGAAGTGGAGATTTACATCACCTACCCATGTGGTAAGAGCCTTTTACCAAGCTCTTATCGAATTAGAAGAAGAGGGCGGAGTGAAAGCAAGGAATAAACGGTATAGTGAAAATCAGACAATCTTAGCTGAAGGAATGAGAGAGTGTGGTTTTACATCATTCGTTATGCAAGAATATCAATCTCCAATCATTACATCCTTTTTATATCCAAATGATGATTTTGAGTTTAATCCTTTTTATCAGCACCTCAAAAAGGAAGGGTTTGTTATTTACCCTGGAAAGGTATCAGAAGTTATGACATTTCGGATTGGAACGATTGGTGAAGTGGATAAAAACGATATCAAGCGCTTGATCAAATCAATTAATAAAATAGAAAAGTTAAAAGGAGAGTCAATAAAATGAAGGTATTTTGTTTAGGAGGTGCAGGGAAAATTGCAAGGGAGGCGGTATTAGATTTAGTAAAGTTTTCAAACTTTGAAAAAATTACAGTTGCAGACTACAATGAAGAAGAAGGCCGCAAAGTTGTGGAGTGTCTCAATGACAGCAGAGTAAACTTTGTCAAAGTTAATGTTCATGACCATCATGATACTGTTGAAAAAATGAAGGGCTATGACATTGTTATGGATGGAACAACAATTACCTTAAATCGCAAAACAACCGCATGTATTGCTGAAGCGGGCTGCCATGGCATCAATTTAAATGGGTTTGGTGAGGAGGATGCTTACCACGAAACATTTAAAAAAAATAGAAAAACATGTTTGCCAGGCTTTGGTATGACTCCGGGCTTAACACAGCTTATGGCCATGCATGCAGCGAATCAACTCGATTCAGTTAAAAGTGTAAGAGTCAGTCACGGCTCCTACCGTCCAATTGCTTTTTCGAAATCAATAACAGAAACGACGACCTATGAATATGACCCTGATTTGCCAGGGAGGATTGTATTTGAAAATGGAAAGTTTGTTCAAGTGCCTCCTTTTGCAAGACCAAGAGAAATTGAGCTGCCAGAGCCTTATGGAAAAGGAGTTCAATATATTATTCCCCATGCTGAGACTAAAACCTTGGCTAAGGCCTTACAACATAAAGGTGTCCGTTTAATTGAAGTGCGCGGTACATGGCCAGAACAAAATATGAGGCTAGTAAGAGCATTATATGAATATGGGATTTTACGTAATGAAAAAATTACGATTAATGGTTCTGAAGTAGGGATTATGGATTGTATTTCACAGTATTTATATGAATCAAAAGAAGGCTCAGAAACAGAGCTCTATGGCTATGCTCTTCACATTGAAGTCATTGGTGAAAAAAATGGTCAAAAAATGAAGCATGTTCTCACCCATACCCATCCTAGATCAGATGGCTCTGTAGAAGGATGGGAAGGCTTGCGTGCTTATACCAGAAATGTAGCGATACCATTTGCAATTGCCACAGATATGATTGCGAACCACAAAGTGGAGAAAACCGGTATCGTTATTCCAGAAGAAGCCTTTATTGAGCCTGAAAGCTTTTTTAAGGAGCTAAAAAAACGTGGTATACTTGTACATGAAAAAATTGATATGTTACAGGAACCCGCTGCAGTTTAATTTTTGTTATTAGGGGGACAGTCATGTCTTTATTAGCTGAGGAAAGAAAAAGGATCATTCTTGGTTTGCTTGAAGAAAATGAAAAAGTAAAGGTTGCTGATCTTGCCGATCAATTTGAAGTTTCAACAGAAACCATCCGCCGTTACTTAGAAGAACTGGAATCAGAGAAGAAACTGAAAAAGGTATATGGCGGTGCCGTGAAAATTGCAAAAGCAAATGAAGAGCCATCGTTATATGAACGAGAAATACTGCGTGTTGAAGAAAAAAAGCGGATTGCACATACAGCATTATCGTTTATAGAAGACGGTGATGTCATTGTAATTGACGAAGGAACTACCACCTACCAAATGGTTAATGGACTTTGTGAGAAAAATGGAATAACTGTCATTACCAATTCATTCCCTGTTTCTTCTTTATTAATCTCACATGCGAACAGGCAATTGTTTAATGGCGAGCTAATTTTCATTGGAGGAAAAGTCCAATTTGATCATTATCGGTCCTCGAGCTCATTATCTGAAAAAATGGCGAAAGAATTTTTTCCTGATAAAGTATTTTTATCTGCTGATGGACTACTGCCAAAGAAAGGCGTTATGAGCTATAATATGGAAAAAACGGTTCTTTCGCAAATCTACCTGGAAAACGCAACGAAGAGCTTTTTGTTACTGGACCATTCAAAGCTTGGTATAAAAGCGAGTTATCGTCTTGCTAGTATACACGAGATTGATTATATATTGAGTGATGTGCCAATGCCAGAAGAATGGACTATAGAAGGAATTTCTGTCGACAAGTGGATCTACTGTGAGTGATGTATTGAATATTTTGCTTTCCATTAGTTGGGTTTAGTCTCTTGTCAAGATTAGAAATAAACGAACCTGTTCTGCTTAAAACAATAGGAAAGGGACTGTCTAAAACTTTGAAACAGTCCCTTTGTGTTACTTAGGAAGTTCTTTTCTCGTTCTCATCAATATGAATTAATGAGTTTCTTTTAATCCAGTATTGAAAGCTGTCCAAAGGAAAGACACCTCTCCTTTTAGAGTTGTTCATCTGGATTACAACACTTTTTCCGGTCACTTCTAAAATTTTTAGCTTATCTGAATTACTGATATTTGGAATAAAGCTTCCTTTTAGTTTAAACTCCATATTATCGTATAGTTCCATGCTAGCTATCCTCCATTTAGAAATATGCATCTTTAAATTTCCCTGATTTTCATAATTTATCCATTTTTTTAGGATTATTTAGGAGGATAACTAAGAATTTGGTACACTATAGATAGTCATGTTTTTATTAAGGGAGGAGTTTTTTCATGACAAAGATGATTGAAACAATCCAGCTAATAAAGGAGCTTGTCGAAATACCAAGTCCCTCAGGCAATACGAACCAGGTGATCACGTTTGTTGAAAACTTTATGAGTCATTTTCAATTTGAGATGAAACGAAACAAAAAAGGAGGCTTAATCGTTACGATTCCTGGTCATGATAAAAGTCAGCACAGAATGCTGACGGCACATGTGGATACATTAGGAGCAATCGTGAAAGATATTAAAACAACAGGCAGATTGATGATTGATCTAATAGGAGGCTTTAATTATAACTCAATTGAAGGTGAATATTGTCAAATAGAAACTGCAAGCGGCAAAATCTATACTGGTACAATTCTGATGCATCAAACATCAGTCCATGTGTATAAAGAATCAGGAAAGCTTGAGCGTAATCAAAAAAATATTGAAGTAAGAATTGATGAAAAAGTACATAATGCAGAGGATGTGCGTCAGCTTGGAATTGAGGTCGGGGAATTTATTTCGTTCTACCCGAGAGTTGAAGTTACACCAAGTGGATTTATAAAATCTCGCCATTTAGATGATAAAGCAAGTGTCGCGCTATTGATGCAGCTTATTAAACGTATTTCTACGGAAAAAGTTACCCTGCCTTATACGACCCATTTCCTTATTTCAAATAATGAAGAAATTGGTTATGGGGGAAATTCAAATATTCCTCCCGAAACGGTTGAATATTTAGCGGTAGATATGGGAGCGATTGGGGATGGGCAAGCAACTGATGAATACACAGTATCCATATGTGCAAAGGATGCAAGTGGACCATATCATTATGGGTTGCGAAAAAAATTAGTACAAATTGCACAAGAAAACAATATCGACTATAAAATAGACATCTACCCGTATTATGGATCAGATGCTTCAGCAGCCATTCGTGCCGGAAATGATATTGTCCACGGACTAATCGGGCCAGGTATAGATTCATCACATGCATTTGAGCGTACCCATGCCTCCTCATTAGAGAATACTGCAAGACTACTGTATTACTATGTACAATCGGAAATGACTTGGTAAGAGGTGAGGCGAGGCAACCCCTTTGAACAACTAAGTAAGAATAAATATTTACTTGGTTTTGGTTAGTTCTTGGTGCCACAAGCATAAGCAGAGGAGGTGCAAGTACAGTTAAGAGATAAGAACAGCCTAGTTTATGATTATGCTTGTCGCAAAATGCTTAGCACCTAAGCGCATTTCTTATCATCGATTGACAAGTTTGTAGGTTAAAAATGTACCTCCCAAAAGCAGGAGTGACAAGAGTAAAACAAGAGGAAAGCCAATGTTATCTGAAATCGTGAAAAGATAGACGATAAGAACAATATCCGTAAAAATTGAGCCGATAAAAAATAATTTTGGTGAACGCATTTTTTTCTCCTTTCTTATCATTATAAACAACAAAGGGTCTGTCCTCTCTTAAAACACGAATATATGGATTAGAATCCTGCATATTGTGTTTATGTGGACTGACCCTTTGTTTAGTTTTGTAAATGTAGATGTGCAAGTGAAGTCAGGGCGAAAACTTCGCATTTTTTGACTGCCAGCATCTCGGGCCTCTAGGTGGTATTGCCAATTTGGAATTGAAGGCAATGAACTCCTTTTCGATTCTAAAACGTCTTCTTTGTCCTAGGTCGAGCAAGGCGCCCAGAGTTTTTGTTCGCCAACACTTTTATTTTACGTAAGCAATAACGCCTTCTTCATCATCAAGAACAAGTTCGAGTGCTGCAGAAAAAGGATCAATTTTCATTACAGTATCAAGCCAAAAGCGTATCGCTTCGATGATATTTGCTGTAATGAGAATTTGTTTGCGGTCATTCACATAGGCTTCAGCGGAAAATCCGTAATCATCATCATACATTAATTCGATTTCTATTTCCTGAGGTGTGATTTGTCTTTTGTGAGCAATGTGTAAACAAAGTGCGTTTACAATGTCCTGCTCAGTTATTTTTATTTTCCCCATACTGTTTCATCCTTATGCTTGCGTTTATTTTTGAAAAAAGTATACAGTTTGCGAATGATAAAAATAACAGCAACAATAGCAAAGATATTGATAAATAAGCCGATAATTGAACCTAAAATACCTAAATTGCTAAGCAATCCGCCAAGTAATAAACCAGCTAGTCCACCTAAAAATAAACCTTTCATAATGCTTCCAGCCTTAGGTTTAGTGGTTGTACTGCTTTTTGTGGCTGTAGATGATTTTTGTTGGGAATCTTCCTTTTTAAAAAGGGAAGGACTATTGGTCGTATTTGAATTTGAATTAAAAGATTTTTTACCAGATTTATAGCCTTTTGCACTTACAGTAGTCACCTGATCACCGATTAAAAAGCCGCTGATAGGTGTGAAAAGCAAAGTAAGTACAAGCAGTGCTGAAAATAGTTTTTTGAACATGGTGCAAATTCCTCCTAATATTCTATGTCATCATGTAATACGTAAAGCAGAGAAAAAGGTTTCAAAAAATCTGCTATTTTTTAAAACTTTTAGTAATACTCATGGTTGATTATAGCACTATTATGATTAGAGAGATAACAGGGAAGTTTATTGGGCTATAAAAAATAGATCATTTTGAATAAGTTGAAGACGGAACTAATTCAAAATGATCCATTTATTATCTGTTACATATCCATTTTATCTCACCAGATTTATCCTGATAATCGATATCTACTTCAAAATCTTGCTTTTCATAGAAATGCACGAGACGCTCTACATGGTCCCAATCTCTTTCTGCAATGTCACCTGTAATCTCAGGAATATTTTGTTCGACTGCAAGCTCCTTTAGGTAATCCATGCAAATGGAACCATAGCCTTTATCCGCTGGACCTTTAATATCACCAATATGAATCGTTTTGTCTTCAGTATAGGTTGCTTGGATGGAAAAATCCCATTGCCCATTGTAGGAGCTTTCGCAATCACTTAACATGATTTTACAAGATTGGCTGTCTTCTGGTGTATAGACAATAACTAGTTTATCGTCTTTAGTATGGTCAACACCTAATACCTTGCTCTTTTTGGCAATTTCTTTTAGATTATCTTGCAGGCGAAATACCTGGAATTCTAATTCTTCTAACTCCTTCTTTATTTCCCCAGAGCTGCGTGAATCTTTTTCAAGTAATTGATAAAACATAATAAACTCCATTCTTCTATTTTTTCACATTGCTATACTTGTTGTTGATTTTCGCAATAGGCTCCTGCTTTTATGTAACTGGTTCGGATCCTTTATATCAACATGACAGCCAATTATTTATGACTTTTTCATAGCTGGTGAATTTTGCAGCAAACAGTCTAATATTATACAGGATATGTTATTTTTTTCAATTTGTTTCAAAATATCAATTGAGTAATTTATTGTTTTGCCATCTTTAGGAAAAATATCCCTTAAGATATACGGCTATTAACCTATACCAAAAATAAAATTTGGTCCTTAGGACCTTTTTTTTATTGGTTCTTATATAATATGCTTATTTTAAGGAAAATTGTATGATTTTGTCGGTTGCTTGGAAAAAGAAGGATTGGAAGCCTATTAAAATCTTTTTGGAGAAAGTTCACGTACTGTTGGAGGGGAAGGAATGATTGAAGAACACACGAGATATTCTCGTCTTGCCCAAACTACTAAGCTTATAAATACAAAATTAGAGTTACAAGAAGTGTTAGAACACGTTGTGACTGCCATTTCTGATGAAATATTTCGCTGTGATTCCGTAGGGATTTATTTGCCGCAAGGAGATGGAACATATCGTGGTTATGTAGGCAAACCGGATGTTATAAATGGAATGACTCTTAACATGATGGTCATAAATCCGGAAACTGACTTATTAGCTAAAGAGGTTCTTGAAACAAAAGAAAGCATTTATATTCCTGATACCTCAAAAGATCCCAGGCCAGACCCAGGTCCTATAAAGGCATTTAAAATTAATTCTTTATTCGTTTTACCGATTAATTATGAAGATGAGGTATATGGTCTTGTCTTTCTATTTAATCACGGTTTTCGTATGAATTTAACAAAAGCTGAAATTCAATCAGTAGAAGCATATGTAAATATGGCTGCTGTTGCCATTCGTAATACGAAAAATTTAACGAGAAAAGAGAATCTAATCTCAGAAAAACAATTATTATTAGATGTTACAAGAGAACTTTCCTTATGCTCAACCATGAATGAGGTTCTTGATAAATGCTTCTATTATGTTGGCAGGGTATTAAAGAATACAAACATTGGAGCGCATTTATTAGATCCGGTTGCTGGTAAACTGTTAAAGCCTGTAAGCTTAAGCAAGGAAAGTGATTGGACGGAAGAAGCCTGGAAGAAGACACATAGCATCATTAGAATTGATCAAACGACAGATCGCTTGTTTCAAGAAGTGATTAGAACGAAACAGGCTGTGTTAATTCCAGATGTAAGTTCAGATCCTCGTCCGAATCATAAGGCTTGTCGAACGTTTGGGATTAAAGGGGTGCTTATGCTTCCTATTGTTACGATGGGAGAGATATTAGGTCTTTTAGCCATTGTTAATTTAGATAAAAAAAATCATATATATCCACATGCTGATATCCAATTGGCGCAATCAATTGTAGAAGCGACTGCAGCAGTATTATCAAATATCGTTTATATGGAAAAACAGGAGCTAATCATAAAGGAACGGACGATGGAGCTAACTGAGAAAAATCAGGAGCTTGAGGATGTGATAGGTGAATTGCAACGCTTAAGTCGTGAAAAAGAGTTAATTTTAAACTCTGCTGGTGATGGCATTGTTGGGTTGGATATGGAAGGGAATATCACATTCTGCAATCCTGCAGCTAAAACGATTTTAGGTTATATATCGGAAGACTTAATCGGTAAATCTTACAGATCCTTTTATTCTTTTGAAAATTTTCATCAGGCTTCCTTTCTTAAAGGCCCAGAAAAAAATACCATTTATACGGATGAAACTTTTATTCGTAAGGACGGAACAGAATTTCCGGCTGAGTATGCGATTACTTCAATTAATGAGAAGAATCAAATAATTGGTTATGTCGTTACCTTTAAAGATATCACCGTACGAAAACAGATGGAAGAAAAAATAAACTACCATGCTTATTATGATAGTTTAACAAATTTACCTAATCGCCTTTTATTACATGACCGTTTAAATCAAGGCTTGGCTTATGCGCAGCTCCATAGGGAACAGCTGGCGGTTTTATTTCTTGATTTGGATCGTTTTAAAACAATTAATGACACCTTAGGACATAGTTATGGAGATCTTCTGCTTCAAAAGGTTGCTGAACGTTTAAATGAATGTGCATATAAAGGATGTACCGTTTCTCGTCAAGGTGGAGATGAATTTACAATTATTCTACCAATTGTCAGATGTGAGAATGAAGTGAGGACTTTTTCGGAACGAGTCATTGCTGCGTTTGAAGATCCGTTTGATTTAAAAGGGAATGAAGTCTTTGTAAAAACCAGTATCGGGATTAGCATGTATCCCCAAGATGGTGAAGATGCGGAGGATTTAATTAAAAAAGCTGACACTGCTATGTATAAAGCGAAGGAATTAGCAGGAAATGACTATCAATTTTACACATCCGCAATGGATCATCGTTCACTTGAACATGTAAAACTTGAAAATTCCTTATATAAAGCATTGGATTTAAATGAACTGCAAATTTATTATCAGCCCCAGTATGATATAAAGAATAATCAGATTTTTGGTGTTGAGGCGCTGCTCCGTTGGGATCATCGTACAAAGGGGATGATTTCGCCAGGGGAATTTATTCCTCTTGCAGAGGAAACAGGGTTAATTGTTCCAATTGGTGAATGGGTGCTTAGAAATGCTTGCAAGCAAATAAAAGAATGGCAATTACAAGGATATCCTGATATTAAAGTTTCAGTAAATGTTTCAGCCCAACAATTTAACAAACCTAATTTTGTCAATATGGTAAAAGAGGTCATTGAAGAGACGGAGTTATCACCTCAATATTTAGAATTAGAGCTAACTGAAAATTTAATCATCCAAAATACGGAAGAGACCCTTCATAAAATGTCAAGATTAAAAGATTTAGGGATTAAAATATCGATAGATGATTTTGGTACAGGCTATTCCTCTTTAGGTTATTTGAAAAATTTCCCGATAAACACCCTGAAGATTGATCGTTCGTTCATCAATGAAGTTTGCCACGACCCTAAAAATGCTGCGATCACCAATACCATTATTACGCTTGCCCATAATTTAAATCTCCATGTCATTGCAGAAGGCGTAGAGACGATCGAACAAATTGAATTCTTATCTTCAAATAACTGCTACCGTATACAGGGGTATTATTATTCACGCCCAATTAAGCCTGATGATTTAGTAGCAAACTATTTTTAATAGGTTTATATAGATGCGAGATTCAATCTAATAAACAGGAGGCGTTAATAGTGAAAGCAATACGTGCAGTACTGAATTATTTGAAAAGTGGCGGAGTGAAATATGTCTTTGGGATTCCGGCAGGTTCTGTAAATGCCCTTTTTGATGAACTATATGATATGCCGGAAATTACACCGGTAGTGACAAAACATGAGGGTGCCGCTTCATATATGGCGGCTTCCTATGCAAAGTATTCAAAATCATTAAGTGTTTGTATTGGTTGCAGCGGCCCTGGCGGTACGAACTTAGTTACAGGTGCTGCAAATGCCATGCGTGAGCATTTACCAATCTTATTTATAACGGGTGCTGTTCCAGTTCAAACAAAAGGCCTTAATGCATCACAGGAGCTTAATGCCCAACCAATTTATGAGACTGTCACCAAATACAGTGCAACTGTAGAAAAATCTGCAGAGTTGCTGGAAACGATTGTGAAAGCAGTGGAGATTGCATTAAGCGGGATACCGGGACCTGTTCATGTTGCCATTCCTATTAATATTCAGCTTGATTTGATTGAAGATGCAGAAATTCCGGCGTTTCCAAATGTAACGAAACATGAGCCTGATTTAACTGCAATACTTAAAGCGGCGGATCAACTCATCAACCAAAAGGATGGAATCATCTTTATCGGACAAGGAGCAAGGGAAGCAGTTGATGAAGTGATTGAATTAGCAGAGTTAGTAAATATGCCGATAGTGACAACCCCGCAAGCAAAAGGGCTAATCAGGGATGAACATCCATTATTTAAGGGAGTATTTGGCTTTGCGGGTCATGAGCAAGCATCAAGATTAATTAATGAGGGTCACGGAGAAACGCTGCTTGTCATTGGTTCAAGTCTTGGTGAAACGGCAACAAATAATTGGAATATTAATCTGACAAAAAATCGTTATTCTATTCAAGTGGACATTGATCAGTCTGTATTTAACCGAAAGTACCAGGTAGATCTCCCGATTTTTGGGGATGCAGGTCTTAGTATAAAGGCTCTTATTGCTGAAGTGAAAAAAAGGGTGACAGATAGACATCTTTATTTTCCAAAAGTAGAGACTTTTATTGATGATGAGGAAAAGAAGGAGTTTAATACACAAAATGTTTTAAGTGCTTTGCAAACTCTGCTGCCTGACACAACGCGATACACTGTAGATATTGGCGAGTTTATGTCCTATGTCATCCATTATATGAAAGTAAAAGCCCCTCATACATTTGATATCAATGTTCATTTTGGTGCCATGGGAACGGGAATAGGTTCTGCAATAGGAAGTAAGCTTGCTGAGCCCGAACGTGATGTGATATGTATTACAGGGGATGGGTGCTTTTTTATGCACGGAATGGAAATATTGACGGCAAAAGAGTATCAGCTTCCGATCATATTTGTTGTGATGAATAATGCCCGTTTGGGAATGGTCTATCATGGGCATAACCTCCAATATCAACGCTCGCATGCTTGCTTTGAACAGCAACCTGTTAATATTTCTGCTATGGCAGAGTCACTTGGTATTCGATCCGCTCGAATCCAACAATTAGAGGATATTAATCCGCTTCTTATTGAATATCTTCGTGCAGATGGCGGACCAGCTGTTTTAGAGGTTGAGTTGGTCGATCAAAACATACCGCCAATGGGAGACAGAGTAAAATTTCTTTCGTCATTTGGGAAATAATAAATTTACTATGAGGTCACTTTCTTGAGGCTGTCAAGGTCTGACCCCTACATAAACACTATTATATTTGATTTCTTACTCTATTAAATCTTATATATATTGTGTTAGAGGGGTCTGGCCTTTTTATTTTTGAGGGAACCTTTTTTCCTAGGAAACATTAATTATTCTTACTATACCTTTAACTGGTGCCTTTTTGTGGCTTTGTGATAAGCTCTGCCTCAATGATGTAGCGCTGTGGCGCAGGACCGATGAAACTAAAAGGATAGCAGGTTGTTAATGTTAAAGTGCTCCTTGGTTTAGGAACAATGACGGTTCTATCATCTTTATCAACGATTCGTATTTTTTTGATTTTGTAAAGATAATTTGTTCCAGATCTATGAACGATCACTTTATCGCCTTGTTCTAATTGCTCCAATTTACGGAAAAAGGTATCTCTATGTCCGGCTAATACAGAGTTGCTTTCTTCTCCAGGCAATGCTGTGCCTTTAACATGGCCAATCCCTTTTCTTAAAATGGTTTCATTATCGCCGTGAAAGATCGCAAAATTTTGCTTAAGTTTTGGGATGGAGAGGGTTCCGATTGTTTCTCCTTCCTCTGGCATAGGAGCGGCAACAGGCAGAAAAGGATCCCCATTTTTTGGAGAGGCAATATAGGATTTCTCAATTGTAATATCATTGGTCGAGCGCATCCCTATCCATATCCAATAAGCATGGTAACTAAATAAGCTTAAGCCGAACAATAGAACAATAATGGAGAGGTAAGGTAAAGTGCGTCTTATCAATTACTTAACCTGTAGAATTTTCTCGAGAAATGGAGTCCGATAAAACCTAATCCAATCGCTATTAGACCATAAAGCATGTTTGTCCATAGAGATGATGCTGTGTCAGGTAAACGATTATGGAGCTGTGTCGTAAGTTCACCTGCTAAATCTCCAACCTCAGCAAATTCGATACCTGAATTCACGATAAAATCAGAGGTTAGCATATCTTCAGATAGCTGCATATCTAAAAGCAATTCGCCATTTGTATTATAAAGCTGAACCAATAACTCATTCCCATATAATTCTTCCATACCCATTAGTTCTTTAAAGGTAACTGCTGTTTCGACTCCATTTCTATCTACCAAATAAAAGCGAGGATCAAGTTGTAAAATATTCATCATGTCTTGTAAAACGGAAATAAGCTCATCCTGCTGTGCTTCTGTTAACTTTGTTGTATCTTCAATCATCAAGAAAGGATCCAATCGAGTGATGATATTTTCCATTTCCTGCTCTAGTTGTTTTTCATCAAGATTCATAAAATGAGTAAAAAGGGAATCCATTTCTGCCTCAGTTAAACCGATTAATGCCAAAAACTCTTCAAGGTCAGCCATTTCTTCATCATGACCTAAATAAAAGCTTAGGGCAATATCAAGGTCTTCAATGAAATAATAATCTTCAAGATTCTCGCCAAACTCTGCTAATAACTGATCTAGGTCTGCTCTTGTAATTTCGTATTGGGCAAGCAGCTCGGCTAAATTTTCGTCGTTAATAGGTGTACCTAACATACTTTTAAGATCATCAATCGTTTCAAAATCATCGATTGTTAGCTCATAGTAGTCAAGATATTCCGTTAAATCTTCATTTGTCCAACCTAGTTCAGCAAGCACTTGGTCCACCTCATTTTGAGGAGGTGCTGCAAAGGCAGACTGATTCATGACAAAGAATAAGATAAGACTTAAAAAGATACCTTTTTTCATGTGTTTTCCTCCAGGTTTGTAAGTTATTGATCATGTTGGTATTATTTGTGGTTATTTCCTTTTTATTCAGAGGATTTTGCTTGAAAAAAGACCTTTAAGCAGACAACTTTCCAATTGTTTGTTTCCGGCATAATAAGAAATTATTCCTAATTTTTGTTTAATGGAGGGATTTGAATGGGATTTATTATAGGTGCCGTAAAACCTCATCATGCCCATCTAATTGTCGCAAAAACATCTGTTAGTCATAATCATTTTCACATAATTAACAGTTTTACAAGATCTGTAAATGGTAATAGCTTTGATCGGCATTTTCATCTGTTCAGAGGAGTTACATCATATGACAACAAGCATTTTCATCGTTTTTATGGGAAAACAGGACCTGCAATTCCACTGCCTGATGGCAGTCATTACCATGTGTTTGAAGGGGAGACGTATGTAAACCTCGATGAACCGCTAAAAATTACTTTAGGAGAGCAAGAGGAAATGGATGCACTTTATCCGAAACATAATCATCGGTTTAGCGGGAAAACTTCTGATATTGTAGGGGAGGATCCTTTTGTGAACGGTAAATCTACCATGAATAAAAGCAGTGGATTTAAATAACATCGCACTGCTTTTATAGAATTTTTTGTATGATTAATTAGTCGCTTCCGATTAAAAAATATGGTTCAGCTCAAAATAGAATAGTATAAGTTTATCTATCATTGTTATCGATAAATGGCAGAGCCGCCTTCGACAAACTCCTGAGACTTTACTCTCATACCCTTATTAATTTCTTCTTCTGAGAAATTCTCTTCAAATGACATTTGTCTAATGTCTTGTGAGATTCTCATCGAACAAAATTTTGGACCGCACATTGAGCAGAAGTGAGCGGTTTTTGCTCCCTCTGCAGGCAATGTTTCGTCATGGTATTCTCTTGCTCTTTCAGGATCCAGTGAAAGATTGAATTGGTCATGCCATCTAAACTCAAAGCGTGCTTTTGACAGAGCGTCATCTCGAGTTTGTGCTCCTGGATGACCTTTTGCCAAATCAGCAGCGTGTGCTGCAATTTTATAGGCGATAACTCCTTCGCGTACATCCTCTTTGTTTGGCAAACCTAGATGTTCTTTTGGTGTAACATAGCAAAGCATTGCTGTGCCAAACCAGCCAATCATAGCAGCGCCGATCGCAGATGTAATATGGTCATAGCCTGGAGCGATATCAGTTGTTAATGGCCCTAATGTATAGAATGGAGCGTTTTTACAAATTTCTTGTTGTTTTTCAACATTTTCTTTAATTAAATGCATTGGGACATGGCCGGGTCCTTCAATCATGACCTGTACATCATATTTCCAAGCAATCTCTGTTAGTTCACCTAACGTTTCAAGCTCGCTGAATTGTGCTTCGTCATTAGCATCTGCTATAGAACCAGGTCGTAAACCATCTCCCAAAGAAATGGAAATATCATATTTTGCAAGAATTTCGCAGATTTCATGAAAATGTGTGTATAAGAAATTTTCTTGGTGATGGGCGAGGCACCATTGCGCCAAAATTGATCCGCCTCGTGAAACAATTCCTGTTGTCCGCTTAGCAGTCAGCGGGATATATCTGAGCAGAACACCAGCATGAATCGTAAAATAATCCACACCCTGTTCAGCCTGTTCGATCAATGTATCGCGATAAACTTCCCATGTTAAATCTTCGGCTATGCCATTGACCTTTTCTAAAGCTTGATAAATTGGAACAGTACCAACAGGAACAGGGGAGTTACGGATGATCCATTCCCTCGTTGTGTGAATGTCCTTACCAGTCGATAAGTCCATTATTGTATCTGCTCCCCATCGTGTTGCCCAAGTCATTTTTTCTACTTCTTCTTCAATTGATGAGGATACAGCAGAATTTCCAATATTGGCGTTGATTTTCACATGGAAGTTCTTGCCGATGATCATTGGTTCGCTTTCCGGGTGGTTGATATTTGCAGGGATAATCGCTCGTCCTGCAGCTACCTCCTGGCGGACAAATTCAGCATCCATCTGTTCTCTTATCGCAATAAACTCCATTTCTGGAGTGATGATTCCGCCGCGTGCATAGTGTAGCTGGGTCACTCTTTTTCCATCCTTTGCTTTTAATGGCTTAATACCTTGTGATGGAAATACCTCGATATCGGATTGTTTGCTTACGGTTTTATAACCGTTATCCTCTGGCTTAACGGTACGCCCTGCATAGCCTTCAACATCGTTGCGTGCCAAAATCCAGTTTTCTCTGACTCTTTGCAGGCCTTTTCGAATATCGATTTCGGCATTCTCATCCGTATAGGGACCGCTGGTATCATACACTTTGATTGGGGGATTTGACTCTTCACCATATGAATTCTTTGTTATTCCTTGAGAAATTTCTCTAACGGGTACTTGGATATCTGTTGTGCTTCCTTGGACATAAACCTTTTTACTTCCTGGAAATGGTTGTTTGATGTTAATCTTCATAATTCTCCTCCTCTAGATAAATGAACAAGAATTCTTTCAGATCACAGCTGAAGGCAAATAAAAAACGGGCTCTGAATATCAGAACCCGATTAATGAAGGTAATAATTGTAAGGTGTTTATATGAGAAGAACTCCTTATCAACTGTTACTACTTCCCTACGCTGGTATCATCCAGATCAGGTTCAAAGGGTCAAGGAACTTCAAACGCGTTCCTCTCTCAGTCCAGGCTATTGGACTCCCCTAGTAGAAATTGGTAATACTATTAAAATCAGTTTTAACTATATCATAATGTAAAAACTAGTCAATCATTATTTTATTCTGAATTCGATTTGATTATTTTGGACTAGTTCAATTGTGAAGGAAATTATAAAATTCTTTTAATGTGGATAAACGATTCGACATGCTGAACCGAGGAAACACTTTCTATCATGAACATCTATATGCTCTAGTCTGACCAAGTCGTTTGCTCTTTTGATGCTTGTTTTGAAAGTAATTGATTATATAGCTTTATTAAGCGTTTTTTCCATTCAAGTGACAATTCATTTATAGAGAGAATTGTTTCAATTTGCGAGAGATCCTGTTTATGAAAATATGTATGGTGAATGTGTGCGATCGACACTTGCTTAGGATGCTTTTCAAGCAGTTTTATGTCAGATTGGACAGTGATAGTCCCTTCTTTAAGCACACGAAAAAAATAGCCCGTAAAGCCCATTTCGATCATTTTATTTAGAATTGTGTTAATGTTAGTATGTTTGTTGATTGTTGCACACGGAAACCGGCCCTGTGCAACCTGTAAAACGGCATCACCGATTTGATACACATCACCAATACAAACATTAGCTTCCAGCATCCCTTTGGCGGTAAGATTCTCACCAAAAGCTGCTTTTCGTAATGTTGTTTGGTAGGTGCTTTCCCAATATTTGTAGTGTTCATAAGGATATAAACATACAACTCGATCAGCTCCGCCGTGAAATTCGTGGTTTTCTACATCATCACCAGAAACACGCTCAAAATTACATTTAAAGCATTCAACTTGGTCTTTTGAGATACCTGATCGATATTCTCTTCCTTTATGAAATAAGGTTTTTGGTTTTCCTTTACTTAACCAGATGATTTCATTCTTCATTTCTTCACATCCAATTCCAATGGTTCAAAACAAAGGGTCAGTCCCAAATAAGTTGTGAGTCAGACCCTATTTAATCAATATCATAGGTGTATTTAATCATACTAATATTTTTTTCAAATACGTTTTTTTGATCTTCACTCATTTTTATATTTAATAGCTGATCTAGGTTTTGGCTTGCAATTAATGTTGGATGCGAGTCTATCCCATTTTCTTTTGCGATGATAAACATTCTTTTTCGATATTCTTCGATAACTGCATCAATTGATTCCATAAAACCACCTCGCATTAGGCTTTACTAGGTGGAAAAGTCCTAGTACTTCTATTATCGGATATTTTTTCCTATTGTAAAGTATTTAGGATGTTTTTTTCTGATTTTTATAAAAAATTGAGTAAAAAATACTATATTTTGTGTTTGGGTAAACGGAGAGATGATATATTTTGTGGTGAAACGTTTTAATAAACTTTGTGTTTAAACAAGTTTAATTAAAAATTTAAATGTGATAATGGGCTCGCAAAACTTTTACAATATTCTTATGAAACTATTGATAAGCTTATTTTTTCTGAAATTTAGTAAGTGAAGACCTATTTCTCGGAGAACTTTGTGAGGAAAGGGTGAACACTGCAGCACAAAAGAGGAGAGGGATGCTGCAGCATTACATTAATTTCTGCCTTTGCCAAATCTGAACTGAGCATTTAATTGACCTTGAAGCATTTTTTTCTTTACATCTGCCTCGCTTTCACGCTGTTTTTCTTTTAACCTCATTTCCTTTAATATTTCAGTCGTTTGAACACCATCCTCGCGCTTATTAGCAATATCCATTAATGTCTCAATATCGTTAAATGAGTATTTTCTTGTACCTCGGTCATTCCGATACGGAGCAATTAATTTCCGTTCCTCATAATAACGTATTTGTCTCAAGGTGAGCCCGGTTAATTCGCTAACTGTCCCAATTGATATTACCTTCTTATCCTTATAAGAGCGGTCTTGCTGATTCATTCTTCCACCCCTTGTTCAAGAAACTTATTGCTTCAAGTGTAACTTTATATGTGAGATTTTGCCTTATTTTTGTCAGGAAATCTAACATGATTTATCAGATGTAAGGAATATGTTAGGTTTCTTTACATTTAAAATATATAATAAAGGTGGAGAAATAACAACAAAAAATTGAGAATATTTCAAATTATTAATTATGTGAAAGAAAAAAATTATAATGCTTTTGCTTGAGGACTTCTTAGTTGGTTCAAAAGCTGGTGGGAAAGGCTGAGTAAGAAAGATTGTGAAAATAAACATGTTACATCTTCGAACATATTTGATTTTAGGTTGTATACGGTTAGAATGTTCATGACTGAATCATCCATAATAGCCATGTATAATTGCTGATGCTTAGGCTCTGTTAAATTTAAAAAATAAATCTTTGTCGCCTTACCGTGATCCTTTTTGGCTACTACTCTTATATTCACTAGTTTCAACTCCTTTAAAAGTTAAAAACTAGTGTCGACATTTTTTCAATTGTTTAAACAACTTCAAACAAACTTAATAACTCGAAAGAAAATCTTAACATTAAGTTAACTCTTCGCTAACAATTATAAGGTAAGTTAGAGGTAGAAAATAATAAATGGAGTTGAACGCCATGAGCAGAATGTTGCAAAATGCTCTGGATGAGCAAAGAAAATATTACTCTCAAAAATTACTTGCAATCGGTGTATATGATGTCCAAGTATTGACGAACATGACTTTAACTGAATTAAAGAATGAATATAATTATTTTTATCATAATGTCCCCAAAGTAACACGAAAAAAAGCAACATCTAGCAGAAATGCAATTTAACTTTGGAGGAGTCTGCTATTAGTAAATGCTTCCTTTACAAGCGGGTAATTGGTAAAATACAGGTAATAGCTTAAGGGCAAAATCAAATGGATTTTGTCCTTTTAATCATAATGTTTAGGTGATTTTGGCTATGCCGTTTAGTTCAGAATTTTAGCAGCTGTTAATTGAGATGCTGAGTTTCTGCCGGGAAAAATAAAAACTTAATAAGAGGGAAGAATAGCCATTAAGAGTGTTTAAAGAGCAGGTGGTTATTATGAAGAAAAAAATATTCGAGATTCTTAAGCAAATTGAAATAGAAAAAGATATTAAAATAGTATATGCATGTGAAGCAGGATCTAGGGCATGGGGGTACTCCGATGAGAACAGTGATTATGATGTTCGTTTTATTTATATTCATCGCCCATGTTGGTATTTAAAGATTGATCATCATAGGGACGTTATAGAATTACCTGTTAATGAAATTCTGGATGTGAATGGGTGGGATCTGCAAAAATGCCTAAAGTTATATCGAAAATCGAACCCATCCCTCTTAGAATATATATATAGTCCTTTGCAGTACATGCACGGTTTCTCAACCGTTGAAAGATTAAGAAAACATACACATAATATTTTCTCGCAGAAAGCATGTTTATATCACTATCTTCATATGGCTGAAAAAAACACTAAAAAACAAATGGTAAGCAATGAAGTAAAATATTATATAAATATACTTAGACCGTTGCTCGCAGCAAGGTGGATCGAAACTTATAAAGAATTTCCTCCTGTGGATTTAGCCAAACTTATTGAGAATACTGCATTAGAGCAACTTATAAAAGAAGAAATAGCATCAATCTTTACTAAAAAAAGAAGTGGGGAGAAGAAAGTTACTAATATTTCATTACTTCAAGAATTTTTTGAAAGTGAGATTAACCGCTTAGATGAATATACTAAAAATCTATATGAAACCATTGAAAATTCGACTGCTTTGTTAAATGGAATTTTTTTAGATACTTTGTATGAAGTATGGGGGATGAAGCTTTACTAATGGCTGCATAACTATTAAAGATTGCAGCAAGAGACCCAATCCAATCCTAACTTTTATCTAAAATCTAAACTGGCAATTAAACACCGCTCCAAGATTCAAATAAAGCAAAAAAGATAATTGGGGAAGACTGCTTGAAACACTTGGTAAAGGGTTGTCATCCAATGCAGGCGAAACATAAGGTCGTGGCGTTTAAACGAGATAAGTTTCGCTAATCATCTTTGAGGGTGGAAACCATCCTCATTTATTAAAGTCTCATTTTATTATTATTTTCAAATTATTATAGTTAAAAACCTTCAAATATTTTAAAATTCATAGTAAAATAAAATTTGCACTAAATAAATTTAATGGTTTTAATGGCAAAAAGTTTATCTTTGAATAATTTTGAATACAAGAGGGCGATGGAATGAGATCATACACGGAAGAAGAATTACAAAATGCGTTAGATTTGTTTCGAGTTTTTGCAAGGGCTTTCAAAAGCGTCTCAGAGCATTCTATACGTGATAGTAAGGAACATGGGTTTAACCCGACAGAGTTTGCTGTATTAGAATTACTTTTTACAAGGGGACCGCAAAAACTGCAGCAAATTGGTTCAAGGCTATTATTAGTAAGCGGCAATGTTACATATGTCATTGATAAGCTTGAGAAGAACGAATTTATTTACAGAGAACAAGATCCAAAGGATAAACGTTCTGTTTATGCAAAACTAACGGAAAAAGGTCAAGCATACATGGATGAGATCTATCCAATTCACGCAATTCGTATGGCCCGGGCATTTTCCGGTCTGACTGATGAAGAGCAAAAAGAATTGAAAGCGCTATTAAAAAAGGCGGGTATTCATAGTCAACATTTGTTATTTAGGTAGATTCATAGAAAAGTATGAAGGGGAATGCTTTTCTAATAAAGAGGAGCCGTCTCAAAATTCTTTTTGAGACGGCTCTTTAAGTGCGCCCAGCATGGGTGTAATCTATAGGGTGAAAGTCCCGAACTGTGAAGACAGAAGTAACAGTTAGCCTAACACAAGGGTGTCTATGGTGACATGGAATCTGAAGGAAGTGAGCGGC